>NZ_NTGE01000054.1 GCF_002291145.1 Streptomyces sp. SA15 | reverse complement strand
CCAAGGCTGATCCGATCGCCTGGCCGGTTCCGCTGTTAAAGCCCATGCCGATCTCTTCGTCGTTGAAGATGATCCGGCGAATCTGCGCCACTGGTGGCATCGTCGATCCCTCCCGGTCGGGTTCGTTTTGCTGGGCGGATGTGTTGCAGGGTGCTCGCCCCGGGAGTCGTGTGCCTTCTTCCAGGATGGGCTGTGTGGGTGGTTCCGCAACTTGGCTAGGGTCGACGCTGCGGAGATGTACCTGCAGGCCGGCCCGCGCTGGCTGTGGCCGAACGCCGCGAGCAGCAGAGCCCTCAGGGACGTCGACGACGGCGAGACCGTGCAGGGCGCACGGACAAATGGACGAGTGAGCAGTGTGAGATGACGCTCAAGTCAGAGGATCTGTACCTCCTCAAGCGAGCTTTGTGACGGCCGCGAAAGGCGCTTTGGAAAATTGAGGGGAGGTCGGACACGGCAGCTGCAAGTCTTGATCGTCGAGGTGTCAGGGGCTTTGCATGAACGCGGTCTGCCCGGTACGTCGGACTGACGTGTGACGTGGCGTCAGGGCGAAGGACGCCCCGGGGCCGGCAGGACCGCGACGTTCACCCCGGAATGGCGCAGACATTCGAGGAGGCGGGCGTTGTATGCCTCCAGTTCGACGTTGCGCAAGGTCAGGACCTGGATCTGGTTGGCGTAGGTGGCCAGGGTGTCCTTCAGTTCGCGGAGCTCGGCGGCATGCTCGCTGCGAAGTTCGCGCTCCGCCTTCTTCAGCCGGGACACCTCCGCCCGCAGCTCCTCCGGTTCCGGGCGACGGGTCTGCGGCGCCTCCAGGATCTCCGTGTACGGCTTCCACGAGCTGCTGCACGTCGTCGGGCAGGGTGAGCGGCTGCTCGGGCCGTCGGGCGAGGTAGGCGGCGGTGGCGAGCGGCAGGAACGGGGAGTCCAACGGGCGCCAGGCGGGCGGCAAGAGGGTGCGGCCGCGATGGTCGGTGGGCTCCAGGACGATCAGGCGGGGGCGGTCGCCGGACAGCCAGTCGGGCCGCTTGATGTGGTCGAAGCGCCACAGGCGGCCCAGGCGTTGCAGGAGGGTGTGCAGGGGCGCCAGGTCGCTGACCATGACGTCGACGTCGATGTCGAGGCTCATGTCCAGCAGGCTGGTGGTGACGACCACCAGCCGCCCGGGGCGCTCGTCGGCTGAGGCCAGGGCGGTGCGGATACGGCGGATGAGAGCCTCGCGTTGGTGGCCGGGCAGGCGGGCGTGCAGCAGGAGCAGCTGGCCGTCAGGGCCGCCGTCCGGCCAGTCGAGGGCGGTACGCAGATGTGTGTAGGTGGTCTGGGCGTCGGCCATGGTGGCGCAGTACACCGCGGCGCAGCCGCCCGAGCGGGCGACGGGGGCGATCTCCTGAGTGATCCGCTCCAGGCGGCTCTCCCGGGCGGGTGTGTCTTCGGGGTCGGTGCAGGAGGGGTGGCGCACCGGGTGGAGACGGAGGTCGGCGCGGCGGTGGTGGCGGTCGGCGTGGGCGTCGGCCGCGGCCGGGTCGATGCGGGTGAGGGAGGCGTCCGAGGCGGCGGCGTAGAGCCAGCCCGGGTAGGGGGGCCGGCAGTCCAGGTGGGCTGTTGCGGGGTGCGGGTGGCCGGCGCCGTCGAGATAGCTGCGGACGAGTTGTTCGCTGATGTGGCCGGGCAGAGTTGCGGACAGCAGCACCACGGGGCAGCCCAGGGCGCCGAGCCAGTGCAGCAGCCGGGACAGTGTCTGCCGCATGTACGGGGGCAGGGCGTGGACTTCGTCGACGATGACGGTCCGCCCGCACAGGGCCAGCATGCGCAGGGCGCTGAAGCGGACTGGCAGGGCGGCCATGAGGGCCTGGTCGTGGGTGGCGACGGTGAACTGGGCCAGCAGGGCCCTGTCCCAGCCGCGCAGCCAGCCGTCGGGCACCGTGACGCGTTCTTCGGGCCGCTCCCCCGCAGTCGGCCTGCCCTCGTCATCGTCGCCGTCGTCGCTGTCGCTGTCGGGCCAGTAGGCGTCGCTGGTGGAGGGTTCGTGGGCGGCCAGGCGGTGGTCGGTGTAGGCGGTGTTGTCGTAGCTGTGGCTGTGGACCAGGGAGACCGGGGCGTGCTCGGGATGGTGGGCTGCGACGTAGGCCTCGAGGAGGTCGTAGGCGGCGTCGGTGGTGGCCGTGGTCGGCAGCAGCCACAGGATTCCGGCCGTGTCCCCGGAGGCGTTGAAGATCCGTGCTGCTTCCAGCGCGGTGACGCTCTTTCCGCCGCCGGTGGCGTCGGTGACCGCCAGGATGCCGGGCCCCTTCTCCCTCACCGCGGCAGTGAGTTGCTCGATCACCGAGGCCTGCAGGGCGTTCGGCCTCTCCAGGCCGCCGTGTGCCTGGGTGAACGGCACCTGCGGCAGGGTGATGCGGGTCAGCCCGGACTCCTCGACCACGGCGGGGGCGTCCCGGACGGCCTGGGCGTAGTGCTCGCCGGCGCCGAAGGCGGGCGCCTGGGCTTTGGGCAGCCAGTAGTGGCGCTGGCTGGCCAGCCGATCCGCGATGATGCCGATTCCGGTGATCAGCACGGCAGCCGGCACCGAGACGTCCGAGGGCACCGCGGTGGCGCCGGTCAGGTGGCGCAGCAGGGCGAAGTAGCGGCGGCGTAGATCCTGCCAGGTCGGTCCGCCCAGGGCGAGGTTGACCCGGGAGGCTTTGGCTGCGCCGTCGATGTCGACCTGCAGGAACCGGCCGTGGTGGCCGCCCAGGATCTGGGCGACGAGCACTCCGGGGCTGTCGGAGGTGTCGGCCGGATAGCCGGCCTCGGCCAGCAGGTGCAGCACACTGTGCATGGACGCCCGTTCGTGCGGCATACGCTGCCAGTCACGGATGTCCGCGCGCAGGGTGTCGCTGACCCGGGCCCAGGGATACGCCTCCTGTTCCTGGAACGCCGACAACTTGCCGAGATCGTGCAGGCCGGCGATGAACATCACCAGACAGCGCGCCTCGGCCAGAGTGAGCCCCAGCCCGGCGGCGATCAGCCGACGCTGACCGCGGGTCAGGTACCGGTCCCAGACCACGCCCGCGAGCGCCGCGGCATCCAGCAGATGAAACAGCAGCGGATACACCGCCCACGCCGCGCGGTCGAACTTGCCCCACGGCGTCAGATCGATCCCGCCGCGCCGGGCATCCTCCCGCACCCCCACCAGCCCGCTCCCGCTCCGCTCTGCGTCAACCCACCCTGCAATAAGGAGTGTTGCGCCTATCCTGCCGCATGCAGAGCATCTCCCCCGGCGCACGTCCCTGGAAGGGCAGGGTGTAGCCTACGATCGGGGTTTCGTCGGTTTCCTCATCCTGTGAGGGTGCGCCCCTGCTGGTCATCACGGGCCGCTCAGGGACCTACTTTTCCCCACACGCGTGGGGATCAGCCGTACAGCAGGGCGGCCGGCTGGACGATATGCGGCCCTCCCCACACTCGTGGGGGTCTGTCGACCTTTCCCCGGTCGACAACGATCGTCTTGGGATGCTCCCCACGCACGGGGGCTTCTCTCAGGTCTGGGATGCCGACCACGTGCAGCCCCCGTCTTCCCTCCACACGTGGGGGTCGTTCGCTTTCTTACATGCTCCGAGCCTTGCTGCGGTCGCCCTCCCCACACACGTGGGGGTCTGTCCAGCACGCGGGGATAGACGGGATACCAGCGGGGTGCCCTCCCCACGCGCGTGGGGGTCTGCCTCCCGTCGTCGAACAGATTTTCCTGGGCCAACGGTCACTTCGCCACGTGCGTGGGGGTCTGTCCAGGGTGTTGATACTGCCGAAGGTCCGCTCGGCGTCTTCCCCACACCCGTGGGGGGTCTATCGAACATTTGACCGCACCCGACGTCACGGGCGTTCAAAGCGCCCGCTCCAGGTCGGCGATGACCGGCAGAATTGAGATTGGCGGATGGTGACGCAGGCCGGAGCGAACCCCGACGGCGGATCACGTGGGAGGCAGAGCACGGGCCGGGGCGAGGAAGTGCAGGGGATCCCAGATGTCCGATCACCACTCCCCCGGCCACGGTCGGGCTTGGGATAGGCATGGTCCTCTTCTCTGACCCACCGTAGGGCGGCGGTCACCCTGGCGCCGTGGGAGTGGTCCAGGCGGACCGTCACCGTGCAGGCTGCGGGCATGTCATGGCCGATGGCGATGATGTCGAACGACCCCGGATCATGAGGGCCTTCCCGCTCATCCAGTGCGTCATCGCCAAGAACGCCGGCGTCCGTCTTGATGACTCCGTATGACCACTGTCGTCCATCGCAACGCCCGATCGCGCGCACGCCGCGCCCGGGAGACTCAGAAAGCAACAGGCGGATCATGCGGACGCTTGCTGGCGAGCCCCGATCGCGCCGGCGCACCCGGCATTCCGCGCCCCGGCCCAGGCTGGGGCGGCTGAGCTGTCTGGGGCGTGTGTCACGAAGGTGAGCTGTGGGATGTGGCGTTGGTGACGCGTGTCCCCGATCCGGTGCCGTTATCGGCTCGGCTGCGATAAGACAGGGAGCCCATAGCGCAGGGGGGCGAGCGTGAACACGGCACAGCTGGTTGTGGTCGTAATGGTGGGCTTGGGTCTGGGGGTGCTGTGGAGGCGGCACAGGTATCCAGGCGGTTGGGCCTTCGCATTCAGCTGGAAGTACGAAAGCGACCGCAACACCTTGGCGAATGCGCGCAGCAAGGCACGTGCGGTGTCCCGCAAAGCGGCTGAGGCCGAGTCCGCCGCGCAGGCCGAACTCACCTCGGCGCAGGCCGCCTACGAGCGAGGACTGCGTCAACTGGAGCAGCAGATAGCGCGGCTGCGCAATCCCGGTGCCGGTGAGCGACTGGGCAACCTGGGAGAACTCGTCCTGTTCCAGCACGTCGTAGTGGTGACATCCGGACCGGCAACGCGCTCGATCGAACTGGCCGGCCTCGATGCCCGTTTCGACACGGGCAGGACGAACCACTCGATCTACCTCACCGACGTCACAGGGCGGGTGCACCGTGCGAAGTACCCTCACGTTCTTCCCGCAGCGGATGACCAACAGCGATTCGATGAGGAAGCGGTGCGCGACTTCACCGTGGCCATCCAGAACGCCGTCGCCGACGAGAACAGCTTCCGCGCCCGGATCCCCCGCCAGCTCACGCAGGCTGAGCAACAGTTGGAAGAAGCCCGGACCGACACCCGTGCACAGGAGGCAGCACGCAAAAAGCTCGCCGTCGTACGGCAGCGCAACCGCCAGGACCCGCACCGCAAAGTTGCAGACTCCGAACTGGAGGACGCTCTCCAGGACTGGAAAACCCTCACAGGTCACCTCCCACCCAAGTAGTGGGCGGAGAGGAAGTTGCTGGCAGCCGTGCTCAAGGCGTCCGGCAGCCAAGGCCCGCTGGCCCCGTGAAGCATCGCCCGCTCACCGGCAGCGCCGACTTTCGTGAAGTGCAGAAAACAACGTCCCGGCCCGCCTCACTCCTGACCGGCGGCGCACTCGCACCTGCTGCCCCCCAAGGCCAGACAGTCTCAGCGGCCGCGTCAGCAACAACCGCTCCCAGGGCGCCAGCCTCATCAGCCACCAGATCAGGTAAAGTGATCGAAATACCACCGGTTGGTCTTCGGACGCAGAGGCCGTCAAGGGTCCTCCCCGCGCACGCGGGCGTCTATCCGACTCCAGTGCCGGAAGATCGATGAGGCCACATTCTTCCCCATGCACGTGGGGGTTCATCGTTCCGGGCCCGGGCGCACCTGACCACCCAAGGGAATCCTCTCCACGCAGGTGGCGGTCTTCCCAGCTCCTCGCGGCTGCCGAGGAAGTAGTCGCTGTCTTCCCCACGTATGCGGGGGTCTGCCGTTCGCCAACCGGGCACAGCTGTCCGTCGCCGCATTCCTCACACGCGTGGGAGTCAGCCGTACAGCAGGGCGGCGAGCTGAGCGATGCGCAGCCTTCCCCTACGTACGTGGGGGTCTGTCCACGAAAGCCCAGGCCAGCAGCACGCCTTTCAGGTTCTCCCCATGCACGGGGGGGTCTGTCCACTCTGGCCGTTTACACCTGCCTGCGCGAGCTGCTCTCCCCACAGACGTGGGGGTCTGTCCCAACGCTCGACCGTGGTCCAGGTCACCGGGGCGTACTCCCCACGCACACGGCGGCTGTTCGGTGCGTAACCCCTACTCCTCGTCGCGCTTGCCCGGCCGACGGCACTTGACGCACCCTCCGCATCCGGATGCGCCACGATGAATAGCCCCAGCCCCTCAAGGGCCAGCCAGCCCCGCTCGGCCAGCCGGTTCAGCTTCGAGCGCAGCCCTTCGATCTTGGACTTGTCGGTGCTCAGCCCGGCCGCGGCAGCCACCTGCCCTGCCCGCATCGCATGGCCGGTGTCCGCGAGCGCCTCCACCAGGTCCTGGTAGGAGCGCGGCAGCACCGACACAGACATGCCCGGCCGCCACGGCGGCACCGTCAGCACCCCGATCGGCGAGCCCTCCCCGGACTGAGACGTCCCGGCCGGTGGCTCGGTCGACTGAACCAGCTCCTGCGTTCCGGCCTCGCCGAGGATCTCGGTGACCGTCTCCCGGGTGATCTCCAGCCGGGAGAGCATCGACTCCTCGCGATCCAGCGACTCGGTCAACTCCGCGATCTGCTGCCGCAGTTCCCCGATACGGGCGCGGGCCGCCGCCTCCCGCACGTCCAGTTCCTCAAACAACGAGCCCATCGCCGCCCCCAAGGTCGTGACGACACCGTAGGAGACACACCACTCAGACCGCAGCCCGAGGTTCAAGTTCCCAGCTCAGCCAGTCCCCGAGGGAGAGCTGCGCCCAAGGACGACCGCGGCCAGGCAGCAGCCCTCACCCGCACGGCCAGGTCATGTAAAGTGAACAAAAAACGCTTTGCCGATCTCCAAACCACAGGTGAGCAAGGGTCTTCCCCACCCGCGTGGGGGTCTGTCCGCCCCGTAGACCTGCGAGAGCAAGGTAGGGCCGTCTTCCCCACCGCGTGGGGGTCTGTCGGTGACGGTCAGAGAGCCGGGAAAGCGCTCCGGGTCTTCCCCACACGCATGGGGGTCTGTCCAGAGCGTCGACGGACGCGAACAGCTCTTCCTCGTCTTCCCCACGTAGGTGGGGGCTGTAAGCCTGCAGAACCCCCGTGCTTCGCCTCTTGTTGCGCCTTCCCCAAGCGCGTGACATCTCCTCCAGCCAGGCAAGCAAAAACAGCAGATCAAAGGACTGGCCCTATGGGCTTCTCATTTCGGAGCGCTGGGGATTCTCATGTCACTGAATCTTCTCGCTTGATGTCAACCCAATTACTTCCTGACCAGCCATAAGGGATGACATCTAGGTGAGAAGTATGCGTGACATCGCAATGAGAAGTCGCACGCAGGGCGGTGAGGTCGGGGTCGGGTGGCAAGATCGTCACCCGACCATCCGATGGTGCAGACCCCTGCCCTGTCAGTGCAGACTTCTGCACTATCCGTGCAGGTGGACACCCAGGGTGACGGCACGACGCGAGTGCGGGGATCTGCACTACGGTGCGGACGGCTCCCTACCGCCCACCGGGAGCGCCCAGCATCCCGCCGCCCGGATTTCGGATGGGTGCGGATCCTCTGAAGTGATGGCAGGGATCACGCTCTGAGGTCGAAGTAGGGCCTGGCCCGACGTGGTGGAGGAGGGCTACGTTCGGATGATGCGGATCTTGCATCTCTCTGACACTCATCTCGACGCGGCAGGCACCCCGGACGCCGATGGGGCCGATGGCACTGCCGCGCTTCGTCTTCTGCTGGACGAACTCCAGTACGTGGACTGCCTCGACGCGGTGGTCATCACCGGTGATGTTGCCGACGACGGTTCCCGTGAGGCGTACACGCGGGCCGGTGAGCTCGTGTCCGCCTACGCGGGCCGACGCGGGGCGGAGGTCTTTTACGCGACCGGGAACCACGACGACCGCAGCGCGTTCCGTGAGGTGCTCGGCAGTGGCCACAGACAGCCCGAGGCTGCGTACGAGGGGGCGGCAGGTGAGCGCGCGGCGGTCAGCACCGTCAGCGGATGGCGGTTGATCACGCTGGACACGCTCGTTCCGGGCAAGGGCTACGGCCGCCTGGACCGCGGTCAGCTCGACTGGCTACGGGAACTGCTGGCCGTCCCTGCGCCGTCGGGCACCGTCCTGGCGTTCCATCATCCGCCGGTCGCCCTGGACGTCGAGGTCCAGCAGGCGCTGGGCCTTGAGAACCCTGCAGAGCTGGCCGAGACGATCCGCGGGACGGACGTTCAGCTGATCTTGTGCGGGCACTTCCACCTGCAGATTCTGGCGCGTATGGAGCAGGCGACGGTCTGGGTCACCCCAGGGGTGGTCAGCCGCATCGACCTGACCGCCCAGCCGGGTACCGAGCGTGCGGTCCACGGCCCTTCGGCCTCCCTGGTCCGTCTGGGGGCACCCCATGGACCGCTGATCCATACGCTTCACGCCCGGGATCCGCGCATGGGTGAGACGGTTTACGAGGCCGACGAGAAAGAGATGCGCGAGGTCATCAACAGGCTAGGCCCTCCGCAACGGGCCTGACTTTGCGGGCTGCTGCGGAAGGCGCCCCGTTGCTATGTGGTGATGCCGTTGCCCTCCTACCGTTGGGTGTGGAGGTGGGGCGCCATGGTGTCGTTACCGGAAGAGCTTCGAACGCGGGAGGCGGCGGCTCGCCGCTGCGTGGAGGAACTCCAGGCTGAGGCTGCGGAGTTGGCCATCCGGCTGGAGAAGGCGCGGGAAGATCTGTCGCGACTGGAGATCACGCGGGAGACCGTCACGCAGGTGCTGGCGGATCTGTCAGCCGCGGAGGCCGAACCGCACGTTGCGGTCGGGGACGTTCCGGAAGCGAACGAGGCGTCGGTGCCTCACGGCGTCGGGGTGATGATGGTGCCACCGTGGCGAGAGGGTCTGGTCATGGCGGTGCTGCCGGATGTCTACCGGGACATCGTGGAGATCATCGCTGATGCGCCGGGACCGGTGCAGGCCAAGCAGATCGTGCCGCGGATCGGTCTGCCGACGACGACCGGGAAGATCGAGGGGACCCGGGGCAAGCTGAAGCGTCTGGTGGAGCGCGGCTGGCTGGACGAGGACACGCCGGGACAGTTCACCCTCGCCCGGCAAGGCCCGGGGCGAGATCGGGGCAACTCCTAGTGACCAAGGGGCTCTTCTCCGTAGATTCGTAGGTGCCAACCAAAACGAATCACTCCCGAAGAAGAGCCTCGATGAAACCGTACGACGCCTTACCCGAGCCTGATCCGTATGCCGCCTCCCGTGATGCCTTCGAACGCCTCATCTCGACGCTGGCCGACGGCCCGGCGGCGAACATGTCTCATGACGAACTGGAAGTACAGCTCGAACAGCTGGGACGCGAACTACTGCGGCAATTGATGCAGAACCACCTGGATCAGCGAGCCAGGAAGGAGGAAGTCACGCTGCGAGCGGACGGAGGACTCCCGCTGGTAATCGGTCCGGAAGGACAGCCGCGGACCTGGCGAGAGCGAGGCCACCGACGCCTGCTGACCTGCGTGTTCGGGCCGGTTAGGGTGACCCGGATCGCCTATCGCGGCCGCGGCGAGGCCAACGTGCACCCGGCGGACGCACAACTGTCGCTGCCCGCCGGCCGGCACTCACGCGGACTGGCCAAGCTCGCAGTCCGGGAAGCGGTCCGCGGCTCGTTCGACCAGGCCGCCGCTGCGATCGAGCGTCGGTGCGGGAAGGTGCTGGGCAAGCGTCGCCTCAAAGAGCTGGTGGTCGCCTCCGCCATCGACATCGCCGCCTTCTACGCGGCGAAGATTCCCACCCCGTGCACCCGCGAGATGCCGCTGATCATCCAGGTTGACGGCAAGGGTGTGGTGATGCGCCCCGAAGCGTTGCGCGAAGCCACCCGCCGGGCCGCGGCCAGGAGCGCAGCGGCCGGGCGGCGCGGACGTCTGGCCCCGGGCGAGAAACCCAACCGCAAACGCATGGCGACGGTGGCCTGCGTCTTCGACGTTGCTGCGGCCCCGCGGCGGCCGCACGACATCGTGCACCCGCCCGGCGGCCGCAGCGAAGCCCGGCCACCCAGGCAAGGCCCGAAAGCGGAGCGCAAATGGTGCACCGCCTCGGTGATCCGTTCCTCGGACCAGGTCGTCGCCGACGCCTTCGCCCAGGCCGCAGCCCGCGACCCGCAAGGTCTGCGGGACTGGATCGTGCTCGTCGACGGCGCCCGCCACCAACTCGACCTGATCCAGAACGAAGCCGCCGCCGCGGCATCCGCCTGAACATTCTGCTCGACTTCGTGCACGTCGCCGAGTACTGCTGGACGGCCGCGCACGCCTTCCATCCGGTCGGCAGTTGCGAGGCCGAGACCTGGGCCGCGGACAAACTCACCGCGATCCTCGCCGGACACGCCGAGCGCGCCGCCATCGAGATGACTGCCCAAGCCGCGGCCGAACAGCTTCCCGCCACCCGCCGTGACGCCGTCACCACCTGCGCCCGCTACCTCACCGGTCATCTCGACCAGCTTCACTACGACACCGCCCTCGCGGCCGGCTGGCCGATCGCCACCGGCGCCGTCGAAGGCGCCTGCCGCCACCTGATCGCCGACCGCCTCGACATCACCGGCGCCCGCTGGGGACTTGACGGAGCCGAAGCCGTCCTCCAACTCCGCGCACTGATCACGAACGGCGACTTCGAGGACTACTGGCGCTTCCACGCGGCCCGTGAACATCAACGCCTCTACCCCAGCCCCGACCAGCAGAACTACAGCCTCACCGCTTGATCCCGACCGTCACTTCAAAGGATCCGCACCCATTCGTGATTGCGTCAGCCGACTCTCCCTTGTGGCCTGCTGCTATCTCCAGCGGCTGGTGATGCGGCGGAGCTCGGCCCGCAGAGCCTCATCGTGCACATGCTCCTGCAGCCCGTCCGCGTCGGTCGGGCGCAGCTGCTGCAGTCCCTCGTGGGTGAGTGTCGCGAGGAGGGGCTCGGCGTGGTTGGTCAGCCAGTTGTCGGCGCCGAGGTCGCGGGCCAGCCGGAGCAGGCCGATGATGGCGTGCGGCGGCCTGGGCTGCGGAAGTTGTTCCAGCAGGGTGAGGGCCTCGGCGAGAGCAGTCTGGCCTGGCCGGCGGCCTGCGGTGTGCCACATCAGGGTGCTCTGGGCTTCGGCAAGCAGCAGCGACAGCCTGGTCAGTGGGTCGCCGTCGGTGTCGAGGGCGGGTGCTTGGGGCCCGAAACGGCTTGTGATCCTGCCGAGTTGATCGTGCGGGATGTCGGAACGTGAGGCGAGGCTGTTGACGCAATCGGCAAGGACCAGCCAGGTCTTCGCGGTCAGGCCGCCGGAGCTGGTGAATCGGGGCGTGGTCAGCTGGTCGAGAATGTCGATGACGGTAGCAGCGGGCAGGTCGGCGGCGGAGTGGAGGAGATGTCGTGCCAGGATGTCCGCGGCCATCAGGCGCGCGTCCCTGGGCAGATCCTGCAGCATACGCAGGAGTTGGGGGTAGGGCATGTCAGATGGGCGCATGCCGGCGGCGGGGCGGTGCAGCAGGGCCACGAGCATGTGTGCCAGGGACCGGCTGTGTTTGCCGTCGGCCGCCTGGTAGGTCTCGGCGGCCGCAGGTATCTGGTGCAGGAGAGGCGCCATGGCGTGCAGCAGGTGCTGTATGCCGACATCGTGCATGAAGGTTGCCGGCCGGTACAGGTCTGCTGGGCTGCCCTCGGGGTGCCGGAAGGTTCGCGTCGCGTCCTCGGGGCCAGGGAGGTTGACGGTCCAGACGAGTTCCTGCTGAGGGAGGTGGGCGGACACGCTCACCTGCAGATCCGTTGTCTGGTTGGTGGGGCCGGTGAGGGGCTCGGCCGTCAAGGTGCGGGTGAAGGCGTCCCAGGAGCCGTCGCTGAGCTGGGAGTGCCACAGCTGTGTGTGGCGGCGCCATTGGTCAACTGTGCTGCGGGTGCCGAGCAGGGTCGAGACGCGGATGCCGGAGTGGGCCAGGACGGCGAGCATGAGGAGGTTGGCGCTGTAGACGGCGTCTTGCTGGGTTTGGTGGACGGGGGCGGGGTGGTAAAGCACCGCGGTGCGGTGGCCGGTGCCGCCTGGAGTCTGGTGGAACAGGGTCCGTAACACGGTGGTCAGGTGCGCGCGCTGGGTTTCGGTGAAGCGGGTGAGGTGCTCGCTGATGTTGCGCACGACTTCGGCCCGGTCGGTCAGGGGGGCGTGGCAGAGCAGTGCGTACAGTCGGCCGTCGTCGACGGGCCGGTCGCTGCCGGGGCTGGTGGAGGCCTGGAGGCGGTGCAGTTCGTCGGCGATGAGGCGGGTGAGGAGGTACTCGCCGAAGGTCGCGTGCAGGAATTCGTAGGAATGGTGTTCGTGGCCCGTGAGCACTGCTTGGGCTTCGTGGATGAAGAAGAACCGCCCGAACAGCAGCGGTGTGGTGTCGTTCGGGGCGGCCCCCAGCAGGGCGGCCAGGTCGTTCTCGGCGTCGGTGGCGGTGATGCTCTGGCGGTGGCGGTTGAACATGCCGATCGCGATGACGGCCAGGCGCTTCAGTTCGTGTTCGACCTGGGCGGCTTCGGTGTCGGCCGGCAGGGCGTTGTGCTGTTTGGTGACCTGGCGGCGGACGAACTCGGTGAGCAGCCGCTCATACAAGGTCAGGCGTTCGATGCCGTCGCGCTGGCGCAGGGCGTTGCCGGCTCCGTCGTACAGAGCGAGCATCAGCAGCAGCAGCGGCTGGCTGGCCAGGTCGCGGTGGCGGCTCACCACATCCCAGGTGAGTGGTTGCAGGCTGTGGGTGGTGAAGTAGCGGCGGTTGGTGCTGTTCCAGACGTCCAGCCAGTTGCGGATCCTGTCGTCGTCGAAGGGTTCCAGACGGATGACGGTGCTCAGATGAGGGATCCGGGCATGGTCGGCGACGACGGTGCGGCTGGTGACGATCACGACGGCAGGGCGTCCGTGGTCGGCCTCCCGCTGTTGGAACCGGCTGACGTTCTCGAGGTAGGTGAAGTGGCGTGCGGGATCCATGTGGTCGGCTGCGGCTTGCAGCAGTTCGTCGAATCCGTCCAGCAGAACGACCCTGACGACACCGGCGGCTTGCTCGGTGGCCTCGGGCCAGAGCGCGTGCTGGCCGGTGGAGCGCCGCAGGGACTCTTCGAGTTGCTCCTGCACGTCCAGGTCGGCCGGGAGGTGGCGCAGTTCGACGCGGTGGCAGAAGAACTCCGCCTCCGGCAGGCGAGCGGTGATCAGCTTGGTCAGCAGCGACTTGCCCGATCCGGGGTGTCCCAGGATCAGCAGCGGCGCGCGGGTGGCGTGCTCCGTCAGCAGGTGTGCGGCGAGGAATGTCTCCAGGTCCTGCCACAGCGGCTGGTCCTGCCACCAGTCGTCACGGACGAGGGCCTGGTAGCCGGAGTGGCCGGCCACGCGGAAGGAGGGGTTGATGTAGCCGGCTTGCAGGGTGGGGATGCGCGGGCCCAACTCCTCGGACTGGGCGAGCGGGGAGCGCAGTTGCTGCAGATGAGACAGGGGCACCGTGGCTTCGTCGCAGGTGAATTCGCTGAACAGGCGGGACAGCCCCGCCATGCCTGTGCCCGGCGGTGATGCGGGCGCCAGGGTTTCGGGAGTGTCCAGGGCCTCGGGCGGATCTTCTGTGGCGGACGTCAGGCGCAGCTCAGGGCATTCCCAGGTCACACCGGCCAGCAGGGCCTCGTAGCGGCGCCAGGCGCTCCGGGCGAGTTCGTCCGGCGGCTGCCCCTGCCCGTTACCGGCGTCGTGCACAGTGTCGGCCGCATACATGTAGGTGGTCTCGATTTCCGCGCGCACGGCGGCCGGGTGCCTGACGCGGTGCGATCCGAGGGTGATCCGTTCCAGTTCCGTGACCACGTCGGTGACGAGGTCGCCCCGCTCGTAGGCGAGTTCTGTGTCATAGCGGATGCCGGACGCTCCTACGGCATCGCAGAACGCGGTCACCAGGATGACCAGGTCGGCCGCGCAGAGCAGGGCTGTGCGGGTGGTGCTATGGCTGGCTCTCACCCGTTCGGTGAACCCCTCCAACACGCCGCGCAGGTCCGCGACCACCTCACCGTGCAGGCTCAGGGGCTGCAGTAACTGCTCTGCCAGCCCACGGAATTCGTCGGTTCTGTCACCGATGAAGACGTCCACGGCGCTCACGAAATCATCGGGAATGCTCTCAGCGCGCCAGGGTGCCGGCACCTTGACGACACGCGGCCGCAGCAGCGGCGGCGCCTGGTCGTGATGAGTCTGCGCCTCGTGGTGGCGGTGGCGCCACCAGTCCGCATCGGTGGTCAGCCCGCCCGGCACACTGGTATTGCCGCGGCCTTGGCAGTACTCCACGATGCGGGCGACGTCGTCCCAGGGCGGCGGGGTGCGGCGCTTCCCGCTGAGCAGCATGGAGATCGTGGCGGGGCTGAGATTCACAGCGCGCGCCAAATCGCTTTGCTGGATGCCTTGCTCGTGCACCAGACGTCCCAGCAGCCTGCAGAACACCGCGGCCGGCCCCGAGAACTCCCCCGCCGTCACCCACCCACCCCCGCCGTCACCCTGAATCAGTGTGATCCCCTGGAAGCGTAGGGCTGACCTGCACTAACCGCCGTCTACTTCAGGACTTTTCAGCGCGACGCCTCTGGCGAGCCACCGTCCGGCACCGTCGAAGCACCACCCATCAGGTCGCTTCGAGGAGCATCAAATGCCCTGTCTCACCGGCTATGTCCCAGCTCTCATTCTGGCTTTGTGCCTGCTCGTGTTCGCAGGCGTCGCGCTGCCCGCCGTGTGGTCCGCCCAGCCCACCCGCCGCCAGGCAGCCGCCGCCGTGCTCGCGCAGCTCCTCACCGCCCTGCGCGGCCCGGGCAGCACAGGCCCTTGCGCGCCCGCGCTACCCCTGTGCGCCGGCAGCGCTGCCCCGGCCGGCCACCAGCAGGCGCACCCCGACCCGAACCTCCCGGATGCCGAAGCTCGCGACACCCACCCCAACGACAGCGAGCACGACGCGCAGCCGTGATGATGCCCTCCCCCTCCGCCCGCGCACGACGGACAGCTGGCGCGCACAGCCGTAACGGCTCCGGACGCGGGGCAACGGGCGGGTGCGCTCGGGTCAGGTGAAAGCCGGCATCCGCCTCCGCCGCCGCGAGGTCGAGCACAATGCGTGTCGCAGGCGGATGCCCATCGCGCAGATCCTTGGCCGACGGCTCGCCCCACCGCCGGCCTCGGCCCGTCATGCGCAGCCCGATCGCCAGCGCGCACCATCGAAGCCGGCGCTGTGGACGAACGGGCGGGAGGCTTCCGGGTGCAGCGTGACGTCGCGGGCTAGCACCGGCACGGCCCGGAGCACCGTGTTGTTCCGCTGCGCGCGACGGCGCGGCTGGCCGGGTCGGCGATGCACGCGAGTTCGTGCAGGAACGCCGCGACCTCGTGCCCCGGATAGACGTGCGGCCGTCTGATCGGCGATCAGCTCCCGTGCCTCGTCTTCGCCGGCCACCGCGGCCGCGACCACCACTTCGGCCGCGGCGACGCCTCCGGTGTCCAGATCCTGTCGGTCCGGGCCTCGGCGAAGGCCACACGCCCGGCGACCGCCCGCAGCGGCAGGTGGCCAGTGTGCTCGGGTCATCGCTGGTCCTCTTCGAGGAGTTGGGCTTCGAGGTCAGCGATGCGCTGGTGAGCAAACCGAGGGTTGGAGCGGGCGCCCTCAACGCGTTCTTGCTGGGTGCGTTGTTCCCGAGTGAGTTGCTGGACGCGGCGTTTGAACTACGGACTCCCTTCCACGCTCGTGCACGGGGGTGCCATGACGGAGAAGAATCTCCTCAAGGAGGTCCGCAGGATCTCGACTGTCCCCGATGGCCTGCTCGACGGAGTCGCGATCGCGCACTCCGTCGAGTGGTTGCGCGACCTGGTCCGGCGGTGACGGTGCCAGGGGTTCATCGCTGTCGGTGTACGGTCGCGGCGCATCGTCCTGGGCCGCAGGAGGGAAGGGATTATTCCGGTGGCCGGACCAGAATCAGGTCGCCTGGGTCGACGTCGTCCCGTGTCTTTAGAACCGGCAGCTCGGCGCCGTCAAGGGAGGCGGCGATCATAGCGACTTTGGCTTGTTCGACCGCGGTGGATACCGATTGCGCGGAAGCGATGCCGGCGTAGAAGCGGGCCGCAAACGTCACTGCTGAGGCATCGTTGATCTCATCAGACATGCCGATGACTGTGGGCACCGCCTGGAGGAGATCGTCAGCTCCGTCCAGGCTCTCGCATGCGTTGAGCACTACGAGACGGGGGGCTCGTCCGTGGCGCCGAGCATTCGGGCAAGCAGGCTGAAGTCGATTTCCGCGCCAGTCTGTGTGCCTGCGTCGTTCTCCATCAACAGCCCCCAGGACGAGGCGTGGCCGGAGAAATGCACGACATGGGGGCGGTGGTTGTTCAGACCTTCGAGGAGGTCCATGGTGGTTGCAGCGGGAAGATGTTCGACGGCCACCAGGTCACGGTAGATCGACTTGCGGAGCATGTCCTTGACCTGCCGGACCTCATAGTCCACGCGGAGCCACACGCCGTTCGTCTCAATGGAACCGTCGGGGTGCTCAATCGTGGTCTCCACGGCTTCCGGGTTGGCCGTGAGGTACAGAACACGCAGCGGCTCCGGTTTGGGCGACTGCACGGCGACATACCTGATCCGGGCGGCTGGTTGGGACAAGCGAGCGACTTCCCGGGCGTGATTCTTCTCTTTCCGGCGCCGGCTGTCGTTTTGCCGGTCCTGAGCACGCTGTTCGGTACTCAAAGCTGCCCTGAGGGACGCCTGTTTGCTCGCGATGGCCTTGGTGTTGTTTGCGATCTTGTTCTGAACGGTGGCGATCTTCTTCTGTGCATCAGCGGCTTTCTTGGCTTCACGCTCTGAGCCAGACAGCACCATGCGCCGACTGGAGTCGCTGCGGCTGCGTGTGGCCTGCTCTTGCTTCCTCCGAGCCACTGCACCGGCGTCGTTGGCCGTTTTCTGCGCTTTGGCCAGGTCGTTGTGCAGGCCTGCGTTCTTCTTCTCCAGCTGGGCGATCTCCGACCGGAGTGTGTCGCTGCGCGCCATGGGACTTCCTCCTGCTCTTCCGCCACAAGTCTTTCAGGCGGCACTGACAGTCCGCTGGCTCGTGCGGGCCGACCTCGACAAGGACGGTCCGCTCCGCGGAAGGGCCCGGGACGAAGGCACGGACGAGTCTGCTGCCGTTCACCTGTACGCGGCATCCGCGGGACCGGACCTCAACGCGGCGCGTGCCGTGTGTAATGTGGGGAACCTTCCCCACGCGCTTGGGGGTT
The DNA here is from genome assembly GCF_002291145.1 of Streptomyces sp. SA15. Lineage (GTDB taxonomy): Bacteria > Actinomycetota > Actinomycetes > Streptomycetales > Streptomycetaceae > Streptomyces. Next base: position 39,606 of record NZ_NTGE01000054.1, on the reverse strand, counting down.
GGTCCGTGCCCTGGGGCCGGTCATTGGTTGGGTCTTCCCTGCACGCGCAGGGGTCTGTCCGCGGCCGAGGCACGGGATAACCTCTATGCTTCGCCCTTCCCATGCACTTGGGGTCTCTCCTGCGCTACGACCGGATCGACTACTCGATCAAGGTCTTCCCTACATACCGTAGGGGTCTATCCCTCTGGGATCGCTTCGTGGCCCAGCATGGCCTACCTTCCTCACAGACGTGAGGGTCCGTCCCGCAGACGGCGTCTGATCGAATATGCCGCCTAGTTTTCCCCGCTCACGTGGGGGTCTGTCCTGATCATGACGGACATCCGCATGCGCTTCCTCATCGTCCCCACACACGTGGAGTTCTGTCCGAAGGCCTGGACAGCTTCGACCCGCGGGGAGTGTCCTCCCCACACGCGTGGGGGTCTCTCCCACCTGCCGCGCCAAGTACCGCGTTCGCTGACGTCCTGTCCCCACACGTGGGGGTCTCTCGCGCATCTCAGTAGGACGTTGGCCTGCCGCTCCAGGTCGGCCATCCGGCCCTCGGTCACTCCCACGTCCCCCAGGGCCGAGCGCAGGGCGACCCAGTCGGCGTCCGCGAGCCCGCTGTCGACCAGGTCCGCGTCGGTCCCGATGATGACCACCGGGGCGATCACCCCGGCCAGCAGCAGCATCGGCACATCAGAGGCGTCCCGCCCGGCAAGAACCTGAGCCTGCGGGGTCATCGGCAGGCCGGCGGTGTCCACGACGTACAGGACGGGCGCGTACCGGGACTGCCACAGCTCCAGCGCCCGCCCCAGGTCGAACCGGCCGCCCTCGCGGTGCCGGTCGGCCAGCACCCGCGGGACCTCCTCCCACACGTGAACCGGGATCAGGCACCGGACCGTCCCCGCCCGCGCCCCGGCGACGAACGACGACGGGGCCAGCCGCCGGGTGGCCGCGATGATGTCCGTGGTCAGCACGGAGGTGTCCAGCAGCGCGCGGCGCAGCGGCCCGCGCTGGTACAGGGGGCGCCGTCGGGCCGACGCCAGCTCGTCCATCCGCGCATCGTATTGCGGGCGTTGACCGGCAGGTGCGGGATTTCGGCGTCGTGCGCGTGGTGCACCGCCCCCTCCAGAGAGAGCCTGAGTCCTACAGCCGGAACCGGTTCCGATACTCCCCGGACCCCTACGGGTGTTCGCCCTCAGCGAGGGCTACCGGCCTCGGCACAGGCTGCGATGGCGCGCGCTCAACCTTCGGTGAGAACACTCAGCCTTCGCTGCGAAGGGACATCAGGGAAGGGGACTCTGACAGTGCGCTCCCAGGGGGGAATCGACGCGTTCGTGCTGTACGAGCAGGGGCGTGTCGAGCAGCGGGTCGTGCATGACCTGGACCGGGTGGAGGCCCGGCGGGCGGAGCGGGAAATGCAGCTGATCGCCCAGCGCTACGCCGTCTATGCGCAAAACACCTCGACTCCGATGCCGTTTGAGCAGTTCGTCGAGTACATGCGGAGGTTGACCGGTGGCCAGTGACCAGCCGCGCTGGTGGCACCCTGCTCTCGACGCGCCCCCGAAGAGGCGCTTGCCCTGGAGGCAACCGCCGGACAGCAGCAACGATTCGCTCAGCTCGACATGCTCGCGGCCCGGTTGCTGGCTGCAGCACTGAACGGCCAGCCCACTGTCTCGGTGGTCAGCGGCACCGGGGCGCAGGCCACGGACAGCGTCGAGCTGTTGGGGCTCAGCGCCGGGGAAAAGGCGTGGTGCGCTGAGACGTTCGGAGTCCAGGAGCAGCAGCGGCGCGGTGCCCGGTCCCTGCCGCAGAAGCTGTCGCTGAAAGCCGGGGCGGTGAACCTGCCCCAGCTTATTCGCGAACGCACTGCCGTTGGCCGCGGACAACTCGGCCGGAGTGAGCCTGGTGGACGGCGACGGCCGACGCGGTGCTGCTGTGGGCAGTGCTGGTCCCGTTGTTCGAGACACTGATCGAACCGATCCGGGTCCGGGCAGCGGGGCCGACGAAGACGATCGACGACCAGCGGCGAGTGTGGTCCAGCATCGAGGAACGCTACCGCCTGCTAGGCATCGCCGGCGATGCGCTGGAGGCCTTCCGCCTCGGCGGCGGATGGCACCGGCTGGACCGGCACAGACAGCAGTACGCAGCAGCACTTGGGCCCCCAAGAGATGATCACACGATCCACGGCCGCGACTGTCTCATCCCCACGACCAGACCAACGAGCGGACAAGCCGCCAGTCACATGATCAACCACTTCTGTTGGGACCTGTAAGGCGTACGAGATGGGCCCCGACGCCTATTTCGCCAAGCCGGTCTAGCGCGGAGAGCGACGGCAACTTCCGCCGCCCCACTGGTCTCTCCGACTGTGAGCAGGTCAGGCAGTACGGGCCTGGAGGAGGCACTCGGCGATGATGGGCTTGCCCAGGTAGCGTTCCACGTTGTGGGGGTTGAGCGCGCCGTTGTGCGCGACGACGTCGGTCACTCCGTCGGCGAGGTCGGCCAGGCCCTTGCCCCGTGGCACCACGTCCAACGGCGAGTACAGGTTCGTCCACCGGACACCCGCCGCCACGCCGAGCGGCTCGCCGGGGGTGTGCACGCCCTTGCGGACCGCCAGCCATCTCAGCGGGGACCCGAGAGTCATGAGGGTGGTCACCACAGGGCGGCCGTCGGCTTTCACCGGGATCTCACCCCGGCTGAGCATGTCGTAGAAGACGACGCTGCCCAGTGAATGGGCGAGGACCACCGTCGCCTCGCTCTCCACCAGGGCCTTCCGCACCGTTGCCCGGACGGCGCTGGCGGTTTCCGGCTTGCGGAGGTACGCATGGGCCTCACGGACGAACCACAGCAGCCGATCAGTCACCCCCTTGCCCGCCACCTGGTCGACAGCACGTTTCCGCCGCGCGACGCGAGGCGTGAGCCGGTCCTGGCCGAGCGTTCCTTCGAACGACGTGTCGAGGGAGGCCTCCGCGGCCACGGCCTCCGGTGCGTACGCGGCCAAGGCATCCAGGACGAAGGCCTCCTCTTCCTCATCCAGCGTCACCCCGTCAGCGTCTTCCGGACCCAGCCGTACGAACCGGGTGACCGTCTTCGGGAAGACATCTCGGTAGGACGGGACGGTGACGACGATTCCGTCGGGTCCTGACCACACCGGTACGCCCGCTCCCGGGACGGCTGGCGCCGAGACGAGCGCGGCTCGCCAGTCGTGACTGAGTTCCTCCGTCGTCGCGCTGGCACCCTGACGGATGCCGTGCACACCCACGATGCGCAGCAGACTCATGCGTTTCCCCCTGTGCAGTGGGCCACCGATGCGGCCTTCCCGTGCGCGCAACCGACTCTGGCCCCTGTGTCCGCATCGGCCTCAGGCGCGGTTGGGGATATGGTAGATCGGCCGTGCGAGGCAGGTGGGGGTGGCGGTTGCACACGCAGGCCGGTGACGACCTGAGCGGGATCGCCCGCAGACGACTGGTCGTCGTGGCAGTCGATGGTTACCGGGACGAACGCGAGGGCTTTCGCGACGCCATCGCGGAACAGGTCACTCGGATCACCACCTGGCTCGCAGACCCCGCCCTGGGCGAGGACCGGCGGTTCGAGGTGGTTCCGGTCGAGGATCCGCTGCATACCGTCGGAGACCTGCGGGACTTCCTGCGAGAGGCCAAGCTGTCGGAAGCCGCATATGAGGACGCCGTCGTCGTCTACATCACCGGCCATGGGCTGTGCCGTCAGGCCGGCCGCCACTACCTGACCCTGCCGAAGACACATCCTGAGCGGTTGCTGTCGACCGCCTTTCCCACCAGCGAGCTCATCACCGCGGTGCTGGACAGCGAGGCCGAGCACGTTCTGGTGCTGGTCGACTCATGCCACTCCGGGGTCCTGCGCGCAGAACTGAGCACCCTGCTGCAGGACTTGTCCAAGGAACGTCGAAGGCACGTCGGGATCGCTGTGGTCACCGCCGGCGACCATGAAGATCAGCCGCAGGTGGGATCCTTCACCCGGCGCGTCGCGCTCGCCTGGGAACGGATGAACGACGAGTCCGCCGGCTACACCTCCTCGCACCTGTCCTTCGCTGAGTGGGAGCAGTTGCTGCACGAGGTCGGGCTGGCCGACGGGGTGGAGAAGGACCTGATCGACGCTGAGTGGATCATGCCCCACTCACGTCGGCACCAGCTGAGCGCATGCCTGCCCAACCCGCGCTACAAACCGTCCGGGACCGCCGTCGACCCTGCCCTGCGCCAACTGGTCCTCGAACATGGAGATCTGGAGTTCTGGCGGGAGCGCGCCTCCGGACGGGTCAGCGGCGACGACGTGGGCTGGTACTTCAGCGGCCGTACAAAGCCCATGAGGCGCCTGGTCGACTTCCTCCGTGACGGCGAGGGCGTGCTCATCGTCACGGGCGCCGCAGGATCGGGCAAGTCCGCGCTGCTGGCCCGGCTGGTCACCCTCACCGCTCCCGCCTTCGCCGAGGACGCGTCGTACGCCGCTCTCATCGCCCGTATCCCTGGTGAACTCCGGCCAGAGCCCGGCTCGGTGGACGCGGCCGTACTGGCTCGCAACAAATCCTCCCGTGCCGTGGTCGACGACCTCCTCACCGCGCTCGGCGGGACGCCTGCTGCCAAGGGCACCCCGTTGCAGGCCCTTTTCAAACGAACGACCGAGCGTGCGGCCGAGCTCTCCCGGCCGGTGACCGTCATCATCGACGCGCTGGACGAAGCGGAGGATCCGCTCGCCTGTGTCAATGACGTCATTCTCCCGCTCGCCCGCCTTACCGCACCGGTCGGTGAGACCGCCGTCCGCCTCCTCCTCGGTATCCGCAGCTCACCCGTCACGTCCCACTCCTCCGGCGCCGACCTCCGCGACGAGCGGGCAGACGACCTGCTGCAACGCCTGACCGCCGCCCTCAAGGCCGAAGGTGCCGTGCCCGAGCCGCTGCGCACGGACGGCCCGGACTGCGAGGCCGACATCGCCGCATACGCGGTCGCGTTGCTGAGCGGCCCCGAGGACAGCCCCTACAAGGACGCCGACGACGAAGCCGTCGAAGCGACGGCCCGTGTGATCGCGAAAGCCGTCGCCCCCTCCTTCCTCGACGCCCAAATAGCCACCGACCAGCTGCGGACGGCCGAAACCCGACAGGACCTCACCGAGGAGGGCTGGCTGCACCGGCTCGCCGACGGCACCAGCAGCCTGCTGCGCGAAGACGTCAGGGGCGTCGCCGCGGCAACCGGGGTCCCGGCCGACCTGCTGGTCGCGGCGCTGCGTGCCACCGCGCTCGCTCAGGGCTTCGGCCTGCCCTGGGGGGAGATCTGGCCCGCGGTCACCGCCGCGCTCGCAGCAAACCCACACGGCCCAGCCAGGCCGGCTGACCCGGAACGAGAGCCAACGGCGCCCGGCGGCGAGGCACCCGAGACTGCGGACCTGGCCGACCACGCCGTCCGCACGCTGCGGTCCAGTCGTCTGACCGGATACCTCGCCACCGCGAGCGAAGACGGGCGCACCGTCTATCGGCCCGTCCACCAGCGGCTCACTGACCTGCTCCAGGCCGGTCACGAGTGGCTGCTTGGCGCACCGGACGCCCCCCCCCCCGCGCCCACCACTCCCGACGACAGGCAATGCCACAGAGCTGGCCGGTGCCCATGCGACCGTCACCGGAGTCCTCGCGGGATTGGTGCGCCGGGCTCGTCCGCACCAGGCACATCCCTACATCCGGCGCCACTACCTGCACCACGCGCAGGCCGGCGACCTCCTGACCGACCGACACGTTCCCGTCGAACTGCTCGCGCAGGAGACCTCCGGCACCCTGCGCGCCCGGCTGTCCCTGCCGCTGCCCACCGGCGATCCCGAGCGAGGCGCACTCACAGCGGCCGCGCTGATCGAGCCGTACCTCGACGACAGCACAGCCCGCCGCTCCCGCCGCGACAGCATCCACTTCCACCAGAGCGTACGAGGCGAGACGCGGGACGCGGCCCATGAGCAGCGCGCCCTGGCCTTCCGCTGGGGCAGCTGGGCAGCGCAGGTGAACGTACTCGCCCCCGCACAGAAACTCACCCGAGCCCTGTGCGCGGTTCCCACTCTCGACGGGCGCTGGCTCGTCGCGGTGGCCGATACCTCCCGACGAGTCCGCGTCTGGGACGCGAGCACGGGCCGGCCGACCGCAGACCTGGCCACTGACGGACCGGTATTCAGGCTCCGCACCATCCGTGCGACCGGCGGCCGCACCTTCCTCATCACGCTCACGCCCCACCGGATCGAGATCCATGACCCAGTCTCGGGGCAGCTAGTGGCGCAACTGGTCGTCTCGGCACGCGACGTGCACGTCCTGGAAGACGGCCCCTCGCTGTGGAAACTGTTCATCCTCACACGGAGTGGCAGCATGGTGTGGCGTCCCCACTCCGGGCAGACCACACCAGCTCGTGACGTCCCTCCCTATGAGCGTGAGGACCCGCTACAGTCGGCAGTCGTCCGACGGGCGAGCGGCCACGCGCTGGTCGCCCTCGCCGGAAGCACGGGCATCCGGTTGTGGGACCCGTTCTCCGGACTGACGGCCGACGCACCGTTCGGTCCCCGTAACCGTGAGGTTCGGCTCGCCACTTTGAGCCGGACCGGGCAGGACGACCTGCTCGTCGTGCAGACCCGCGGGGTGTCTACTCAGATATGGGAGCCCTTCACCGCGTCGCAGACGGCAGGTGTCTGGGAGACTGGCCACTCCCTGGTACAGGTACCCGGAGGCACCGACTTCGCCTACGCCACCGGAAGCGAAATCGTCGTACGCGACATGGAACTCAACGAAGTGCAACGCATCGCCGCCGATGTCTCACGCATCAACGAGCTGACCGCGTTGACGGGCCCTGCCGGGCCTCGCGTCGTTTCAGCCGCCCCCCAAGGCATCCGTATCTGGGACCTAGCCCCCACCGGCCGACCACCCGGCGATGACCTTCCCGACACGCCCTACCCGGCACCCGCGCCACACGGGTTCTTCCTTCACACCTGGCCACTGCGACGGATGGCGTACCCAGGCCCCGACGGCCCCAGGGACTGCGTCGTTGTCGGCACGCGCGACGGAATCGACGTGCATGACGCGACAACGGGACGGCTGCTGAAGCAAATCCCGATCCCCACCGCTCCCGTCACTGTCGTCGGAGCGCTGCCCTCTCCCCGGGGAGCCGCTCATGTCGCGGTCGCGGGCACTTCTGCGTCCGTCTGGGACCTGGTGTCAGGTGAATCCGTCGCATCACCCGACCCTGCGTCGCTTCCCTATTTCTCCTCCCGCACGTGTGTCACCGTCACTGGCGACGGGCTGCCGGTCTTCGTCACTGCTTCTGGAGGGAGCAAGCTGGCCACCACGACCCTGGACCCGAACAGCGGCGAGACCATCACCCACGTGGCGCCGGCCGACTTCGGGCGCGATGGGGGGCCTGTGCTGATCCCTGTGCCGGCGGCACATACTGTGACGGGTCCTGGGATCGTGGTGGCCCACGGGCGAGCCATAGAACTCGTAGACGCGGTGACCGGGCATGGCCTCGGCCCATGGGTCCGGGGGAAGCCCGGAACGCCCTATCGAGTCGGATGCACTGTGCCGCGGTCCGACGGTCTGCAGATCGCGGTGGCGAACGACAGGGAGATCCAGGTCTGGGACCTGACCGGCGGCACACAAGTCGTCGCCTGGCCCGCGCATGGAACCCTGGCCATGACCGGGCTCCATCTGACCGATGGCCGAACACTGCTGGTGTCCGGCAGCTCCAGCGGTGTCCGCATCTGGGACTCGACAACAGGTGAACTGCTCCACACCCTCCTCACCGGCGCGCCCGTCCACGCGGTGATCACCGGGATAACCGAGGAGGGCCCCGTTCTTCACCTGCACGGTCCAGTCGGCCTCGTCACACTGGCCGTCGACCCCCCGCTGCTGTGAGGACTACCACCCTCTGACGAGGACCTCGCCACCCTCGCCGTGGGCGACACAGCCGAGCTGCTCCGGCCCCGCTGCGGCTCCCGCGCCGACGAAGCGGTTTGGCCAATCACCGGCGCGGATCCGCTCGACACCGCCCTGGGACGGACACGACCCGACCGGCCACAGCCCAACGGCAGCGCCGTCCAGCGCATCACGCGCATCCGGCTGCACACCCCACAGCCAGAGGACCCGGGGGCGGAAGCAGTGCGGGACCGCGAAGCCCTGACAACGGTCACAAGCGTCGACACACACCCCAGCCCGGACCTCTCCAAGGGGTTGTTGGCGGCACCTGCTACGAAACTCAGCCAGGGCAGCCACGAAACGATCGAGCACGACCCACACCCGTCGCTGGTTCGGCGCTCGAGGATGCTGACGCGGTCACAGCCTGGTGGTGGGCGTCGTCGTTATCTAGGGGTCGAAGGGGTTCTGTGCAGTTCAAGAGCGTGATCGACGGTGCAGGCAAGTAAGGCACGTAGCCGGGAACGTTCGGCCGAACCGTTCACAGGACTCGGCCATGCCGGGCCGGGGCAGTCAGCGTTTGATGCGGCCGCGGACGGCGAGGACGGCGAGGGCGAGGAGAGCGGGTTCCATGAGGCGGGAGGTCATCTCGATGTAGGTGCCGGCGGTGGTTAGGTCCTGTCCGCTGGAGCGGAACACGACTGAGTTGAGCGTGACGTTCAGGGCCTTCTCGAAGCGCTTGCCGGTGAACCGGTTCCCGGTGGGGTTCTGCGGATCGCCTTTTTCGATCTCGAAGGTGACCTTGCCTCCGCCGGGCGGCACGGTGCCGGTCGCCTCCTGTTTCGGGTCGTCCTTCGGCAGCCCGAAGCCCATCAGCAGCACGAGGGTGACCAGCATGGCGGCGGCGAGCCAGCCCAGGGCCCGCAGGGCGCGCAGGCCGTAGCCGGACAGCATCCAGTAGGCGTGCAGCAGTCCGCGTTCTGCGCGGGAGGTGGTGGTGCGGTCGTGGCGGCGCATCTCCATCTCGCCGTAGTAGAAGTCTGCCGCTCCCGGCTCGTTCTTGCTGTCCTCGAACGCCTTGCGCAGCGCCCGGTACACCGGTGCCAACTGCGCTGGCCCGGCGCGCACGGCGCCGAGCACCGCCGTGTTCCAGCCCTGGGCGGCGTCCGGCTGGTTCGCGCGCCAGTGATGCTCCTCGGCGAGGGTGCGGCGGGGGGTGAACCGTGCCGGTCGCCCGCGCTGCCAGTGCGTGCCGGGCGGGACCGTGTCGAAGGAACAGTCGCCCTCAAGTCGCACCTGGTCCAGGTGCACCGTCCCGGTGAACAGGCACCCCGACAGGTCGACGTCGGCGAGGACCAGATGCGCCGCGTCCACCCCGCGCAGCGAAGCTATCCGCACCGCGGCGTCAGGCGCGTGGTCGAGGCCCGTTCCTCCAGCGGCTCCCCGGTGGAGAGCACGAAGGGGTCGGCCTCCGCGGCGATGGTGAGGGGGTACTCGAAGACCGCGTGGGCAAAGTCCACGCTGGTGTAGCGCAGCCGCACCTCGGCCGTGGACAACCAGCGGGTCCGCCGGCACTCCAGACGACGCGCGGCGAACGAGAGGCTCGCCGGCCCATTGAACACCGCCCCGGACAATGACATCTGCCCAGCGCACACCAGCGGCCCGAGGCTGACCCGCTGATCGAAAGCCGCCGAGTCGAACCGGGCGTCGCCCTGGAAGGTCGCCGACACGAACCAGGCGCCACCCTGGAAGGTCGCCTTCCCGAACCCGGCGTCGCCTTGGAAGGTCGCCGACTCGAACCAGGCGTCGCCTTGGAAAGTCGCCTCCCCGAACGCGGCGTTGCCGAGGTGGGGGCGTTGGGTGGTGGGGTCGCGGAGGGCGTTGAGGAGGGAGTTGAGAAGGGGTTCGGTGAAGGGGGTGCCGCGGTGGTCGATGTCGGTGCCGGGGGTCAGGCCGGCCAGGTAGGCGTCGCGGTCGGTATCGGCCAGGTGGGCGAGGCACGCGGTGTGGCCGGGAACGTGGATGCCGCGGCAGCCGACAGGGTCGGCAGCAGGGTCTGCGCCGTGTGCGCAGTGCGGCCAGGGTGGCGGTTCGGATGTGCTCATGGTGCGGCGGCTCCACGGTGTCAGGGTGCCCGTATGGACGCTCTGGGGAGCGGGAACGGTTCAGGCTTGACCGTGACAGGCAGCGTCGCCGTCCATGCCGCCGACCAGTTCGGTAGGCAGTCGTCTATCAGCAGCAGGGATGCCCGGGGAAGGAGCGCGGCTGTGCTCCTGGCTGTCGCCGGGCGATGGCATCCGATGTGACTCGAACCGAGCGAAGTCATGGATCGGCTCCCACGTGTGCGACATCCCGTGAGTTCTTCTGAGCCCCGTTGAGTCCCTGGCCTCGTGGCCAGGGGGTTCTTCCTCCTTCGGGTGCTCGGCGACCTTGTGACGTAACTTCGGGATTCTTGAGGCGTTCTCACCTCGTCCGACCGATCCGCAGTCGGGCCGAAGGCGAGGAGGCTCGGGTTGGCGGCGCTGGCAGTCGTACGGGACCTGCGTGAGCACTGGGCACCCGCGTCGACGGAGGAGCTGGAGCGGTTCGAGACCGACGTGCTGTCTGGGTTCGTCCTTGCACGGGCCTCGGCGGGCCTGGCGGACAGCACGATCCGTGGGGATGTCGGGCATCTGGACCAGATCAGGTCCTGGTTCGGCCGGCCCCTGTGGGACATGGAGCCCGCTGACGCTGACGCATACTTCGGGAAGGTACTGCGGAACTCGCCCAGCGGCACCCGGCTGGCCCGGTCGCAGGCGCTGACCACGTACTTCATGTTCCTGGAGCTGCGGCACAAGGCCGAGCTCCATCGGATGACCGGCCGGGTCGTGGAGTGCCCGATCGACGAGATGAACCGGCCGCGCGGGGCCAAGGATGCCCAGCTGCGGATCCCGCCGAGCGAGCCGGAGGTCGGGACACTGTTCACCGGCTGGGGCGGCGAACTGGCAACCTGCCGCAAGTTCGCCCCCACCGCCAGGAACTACACCGCCTCGAAACTGATGTCCCAGGTTGGCCTGCGGGTGAGCGAGGCATGCAAGCTGGATCTGGCCGACATCAAGTGGGACCTGGGCCGCTTCGGCAAACTCCACGTCCGCCACGGCAAGGGCGCCCGCGGATCGGGTCCGCGTGAGCGGATGGTGCCGCTGATCAACGACGCCGACCGGACACTCCGCTGGTTCATCGAGGACGTCTGGGGCCAGTTCGACGACGACCACACCCGCCCCGGCGCCCCGCTGTTTCCCTCCGAGCGCAAGAACACCGACGGTTCCTCGCGCCGGGTCGGCGACGACGCCTTGCGGGACGGCCTCAAGAACGCGGCCAAAGCGCATCTGCCAGCGTGGGGCGAGAAGCTGACGCCGCACGTCCTCCGGCACTTCTGCGCGTCTCAACTCTACGGAAACGGGCTCGATTTGCTCGCAATCCAGGAGGTTTTGGGGCATTCGTGGATCGCCACGACCATGCGATACATCCACGTACAGCAGACCCGGGTTGAAGATGCCTGGGTCGCCGGGACGGGACGGGCCGCGAAGCGGCTGGAAGGACTGGTCCGATGAGGTGGAACCTACGGCTGACCGCCGCGAACAAGGGCGTCTGGAAAGCCTCCGAACTCCAGCGGAGCCTGGCCGAGCACGGCCTGGTCATCTCGGCAGGGAAGATGTCCGGACTGTGGTCCGGCCAGCCCGTCTCACTCAAGCTGGAGGACCTGGACGTCATCTGTGTTGTCCTCGGCTGCGAGATCAGCGATCTGCTGATCCCCGAGCCGGAGAAGGTCCGGCGCCCCGGCGAGGAGACCGGCCGGCAGGCGGCCGTTGCGGCTGGCCCGGCCCCGGTGGTGGTGCCGCGTCGCCGTGACGGCCGGTCTCTGCCGCCGACGTGATGGCCTACGTTCTGCCAGCGGGCAAGTGCAAACCGCCAGCCAGTTGCCCGACCTGCTTCGGCTGGGGCGTGCTGCCCGGCCGCGCCTGCGGCGCATGCGAGAGCTTCCGCCGCAACGAGAAGCCCGCCGAGTGCAGCGGCTGCCGGCGAACAGTGCGGTTGAAGAAGGGGTACTGCCGTCTGTGCTGGCATCAGGCAAGCCAGGACGCCAAGGGCCAAGTCACCGTACTGGAGCCCTACTTGGAGAAGGTGCAGCATCATCAACTGTTCTTCACCAACCTCCACCGACCGCGTCAGCCCGGCCCTCCCAGAGGCAAGCAGGGGCGACGCCGGGGGCGCCCGCGCCACCCCGACCCGGCCCCCGCCTACCGGCCGGTCCCCGGCTGGCTCCAGCCGCGGCTGTTCGAGGTCCGCCGAGATTTCACCCGGTTCAATCGCCAGGAACATGCCCGGCTCGACAACCCGTGGCTGGCCTGGGCCCGGCATACCGCACATAGTCTCGGCGAAGCTCACGGCTGGCCCCGCCATGTCCGCCTCGACGTCGGCCGAGCCCTGGTCATCGTGCTGTCCGGCCATGTCAACGGCGAAATCGTGCGGCACTCCGAGATTTTCCCAGCCCTGCGATCCCGCGGGCTCAGCGTCGAACACACAGTGGAAGTACTCGACCGCATCGGCGTCTTCCAAGACGACCGGACGCCGTCTTTCGAACAGTGGCTGGAGCGCAAGCTCGACGGCATCGCCCCCGGAATCCGCCGCGACGTGGAGCACTGGGCCCGGCTCCTGCACGACGGTGGCCCTCGGTCCCAGCCCCGGGACGAGAATACGGTCTGGAACTACCTGAACCGGATCCGCCCCGTCCTGCTGGAGTGGTCAGCCCAGCACGACCACCTGCGCGAGGTGACTCGCGACGACGTCCTCACCGAGCTCGATACCCTCCACGGCAGCCAGCGACGGCACACGCTCATCGTGCTGCGGTCGCTGTTCGGCCGGGCGAAGAAGAGCGGCACCATCTTCAAGAATCCGACCAGCCGCATCCGCGTCGGCCAGCACGAATACGGCATCCTCCAACCCCTGGAGCCCGAGCACGTCAACAACTCCGTTGCCGCGGTCGCCAAGCCGGCGGACCGCCTGGTCCTCGCACTCGCCGCGGTGCACGCCGCGCGATCCGGTGCGATCCGGCGCCTCCAACTCGACGACCTCGACATCGGCAACCGCAAGCTCGTGATCAACGGCCGGGTCCGTCCCATGGACGAACTGACGCTGCACGTCGCCCGCGAATGGCTGGACCACCGGCGCCGCCGCTGGCCCGACACCGCCAACCCACACCTGTTGATCAACAAGTTCACCGCCTTGGGCACCGGCCCGGTCAGCGCGGTCTCCCTGACCGCACCGCTTCGCGGCCAGGGCGCCACGCTGGAACAGCTCCGCGTCGACCGGCAGCTCGAAGAAGCCCTCGCCCATGGCCCTGACCCGCTCCACCTCGCCGAGGTCTTCGGCCTGGACGAGAAGACCGCGATGCGCTACGCGAACTCTGCCCGCCAACTCCTGGAGCGACCCGTCGAGAGCGGGCTCTGACTGTCGTGTCACGTCGAAGATGGCGTCGCGTCCACAAACCGAGGGGATCGGCAGCAAAAAGCCATCGCGATGCCCCATACAGGGCTGGTAGCAATTGACGATGTCGACTAAAGCCCTTGACCCAATCGAACGTCTCTTGGCCGAGCGAGCTTGCGAGCGTCTGATCGTCGAGTTCGTGCGCCGCCTTGACCTGGGAGATCCGGGCAGCGTCGCGGACCTCTTCACGCCTGACGGGGTGTGGGAGTGGCCTCACGGCGACCGCAGGGTGGAGGGGCGTGAGGCGCTCCGCAGCTACTTCGGTTCGCGACCCAAGGACCGGCTGTCACGGCGCATGTCGACGAACATCTTGGTCACGGTGAATTCTGCGTCGGCGGCCACCGCCACCTCTTACTTCGCCACTTACCGGGTCGACGGCTATACCGACGGCATGGTGCCCCCGACGCTCCCCGCGAACGTGGGCCACTACGAGGACACGTTCCGGAAGGTCGAGGACACCTGGTTCCTAGCCAACCGGGTCACGCTCCTACCATTCGGCGGAGAGACGGTGCGTCTCAGCCACCCCAAAGGTCAACCCGCTGGGCCGGACTCGGGGTGTGACCGAGATACGCGCCAGAAGGGGCAACGGGATGATCTTGAAGCCCTGAGCGCCGGGCCCGCCCCGTATTTCAGAGGGACACCCGTGCTGTTCTGCCAGCGGCAGAACACCGGCCGGACCGGGCTCGACGATCACTACAGTCCAGTCTCATGACGAAGATTACGACGCGTACGGTCGAGTACCCGGCCGACGGTTTGACGATGATCGGGCACCTCGCGCTCCCGGCCGGTGTCGACCGCCGGCCCGCGGTGCTGCTCGGACCAGAGGGCATGGGGCTCAGCGACGTCGAGCGCCGCCGGGCCGATGCTCTCGCCGGGCTGGGATATGTAGCGCTGGCCTTCGACCTTCATGGCGGGCGCTATTTGGGTGACCCCGAGGAGATGCTGGCCCGTTGCATGCCACTGCTCGCTGATCCCGAGCGGATGCGGGGGATCGGCCATGCGGCGCTCGACGTGTTGCGCACCGAGCCCCGGACCGACCCCGACCGGATCGCCACCGTCGGCTACGGAACCGGGGGCGCCGTCGGGCTGGAACTCGGGCGCGGCGGCGTCAACCTGCGCGCGATCGGGACAGTCAACGCAACTACCACGGGCCGACCGGGCGAGGCGGCGCGCATTCGCTGCCCGGTGTGGGCCGGAGTCGGGTCGGAAGACCCGATCATGCCGCCCGCGCAACGGAACGCGTTTACCGCTGAGATGCAGGCCGCGGGCGTCGACTGGCGCCTCGCGGTCTACGGCGGAGCCTTGCACGCCTTCCACCACCCGCCGGTCGACCACCCCACGGTCCCCGGCGTCGGCTACCACCCACAGCACGCGCAGCGAGCCTGGCGCGACGTCGTCGACCTGCTCGCCGAGTGCCTGCCCGTGACGGAGGACCTGGGGGCATGACCCAGGCAAACATGCTGGTGCCAGGCCTGGTCGGCGTCGCGCACTGACAGTCTCCTCCCCTCAAGCCCTCACAGCAGACCCGCATTCGGACAGTTGTGCGGTCGCGGAGACGTATTCCCAACTACCGCAGTAATACCGGATTTACTGCGATGGAGCCCTGGCCGTGATCGTCGCGACCTGCGGCGGACCGTTCCGGCTTCCAGGGCGAGATGTACGCATTTACTGCGGCGTCACTGTGCTGACCACGCGTAAAGCCGCATCAGGATCTACTCATTGCCCCCTTGCCGCGTATCTCGGCTGAACCCCGACTCGGCGGCCTGTTCCAGCAGGGCTCGTGCGGAGTCCGCGTAGCGCATCGCGGTCTTCTCGTCGAGCCCGAAGACCTCCGCGAGATGGAGTGGGTCAGGCCCGTGGGTCAGGGCTTCGTCGAGTTGCCGGTCAACGCGAAGCCGCTCCAAGGTGGCGTCCTGTCCTCGCATCGGAGCACTGATCCAGTGGTTGCTGGCCCGGCCGGTCGTGTTGGCGGTCTGGTTGTTGATCAGCAGGTGGAGGTTCGCGGTGCTCGGCCACCGGCGTCGCCGGTGGTCCAGCCAGTCCGTCAGGAGCTTCAGGGTGAGGTCGTCGAGAGGCCGGGCGCGTCCGGCGATGGTCAGTCGGCGGTTGCCGAGATCGACGTCGTCGAGCACGAGGGCGGCGATCTGGGCGACCCGGGCGGCGTGGACCGCCGCGAGGGCGAGGACGAGCCGCGCCGCCGGCGTCAACGCAGTCGCGACGGAGCGCTCGACATGCTCAGGGAGGAGAGGTTGCAGCACGGCGTACTCGTTCTGCCCGACCTTGATCCGGCTGGTGGGGTTGCGGAAGATCAACCCCTGCCGTTTGGCCCAGGTGAACAGAGACCGCAGGGCGACGAGCTGGTCACGTCGCTGATGACCGTGCAGCGTCTTGACGTGGGCGAGGACGCCGTCGCGAGTCACCTCCCGCAGGTGGTCGTAGCGGTTCGACCACTCCAACAGGGCCGGACGGACCTGGTTGAGGGAGAGCCAGACCGTGCCCTCCCTGCGCGGGAGACTGCGGGGGCCGCCGTCGCGCAGGACTCGGGTCCAGCGCTCGGCTTCCGAACGGATGCCGGGTGCGAGCCCTTCCAGGCGTCCGACGAGCCAGTGCTCGAAGGACGGCTCGCTGTCGTCCTCGAAGATCCCCATCTCCTCCAGCACCGTGATGATGTGGCCGACGGGCAGGTCCAGGGCCCGTAGCGGGGAGAAGATCTCCGTGTGCCAGATGACGTCACCTTCGACGTGACCGGTGAGGACGATGGCCAGGCCCCGGTTGACCGCGAAGCGGATGTTGCGTCCCCATCCGCGGGACTCGGCGAGCCGGTGGGCGAGGTACTTCGCCCAGGCCAGCCACGGGCTGGCCAGGTCGGCGTCGGCCGGGTCGAGCCGACCGAAGTGCCGGGGGATCTGCTCGAACAGCGGCGGCTGCCGCCAGCCGAGGTCCGGACGCCAAGCCGGCGCGGGAGGCGGTTTGCGCGGGGGGCCACGCCGTCCTCCCTTCCGTCGGGCTGGAGGCGTCGGTCTTCTGCGGTAGTGCGCGTCCGACGCCCCGTCCCCGGCCGCCGCCGCAATCCCGACGAAGAACAGCTGTTGGTGCCGGACGGCGGCGAGCCTCTCCCGCACGTCTGCCCCTTCCGCCAGCTGGCCGTCGACTGTCTTCGCGCCGAGGCGGGCCTGGCACCAGCACAAACGGCAGTAGTCCCACTTCAACGGCTGGACGCGACGGCAGCCGGCGCATTCCGCCGCGTCGTGCCCCCGGCCGAACATGTAGCAGGTGTGGCAGAGCCGTCCGCGGAAGTCGCCCCAGGCCAGGCAGCCCGGGCAGGAACTGGTCGGCTTGACGTAGCCCTTCGGGAAGCGTGCCACCAGCTCACTCCGGCGGCAGCGACCGGCCGTCCCGGCGCTTGGGGATCACCTTCGGCGCGGCGGTCCCCGAGCCGACAGCGGCCCGGACCGTCTCCTCCTGGCCGGGGCGGTGCACCTTCTCCGGCTCGGGAATGAGGAGGTCGCCGATCTCGCAGCCGAGGACGACGCAGATGACGTCCAGGTCCTCCAGCTTGAGGGAGACCGGCTGGCCGGACCACAGCCCGGACATCTTCCCGGCCGAGATGACCAGGCCGTGCTCGGCCAGGCTCCGCTGGAGCTCGGAGGCTTTCCAGATCCCCTTGTTCGCGGCGGTCAGCCGCAGGTTCCACTTCATCGCAGAAGTCCTTCCAGCCGCTTCGCGGCCCGCTGCTGCCCGGCTGCCCAGGCGTCCTCGACCCGGGTCTGCTGGACATGGACGTATCGCATGGTCGTGGCGATCCAGGAATGTCCGAGGACTTCCTGGATCGCGATCAGGTCGAGTCCACCGAGGTAGAGCTCGGACGCGCAGAAGTGCCGCAGGACGTGCGGGGTGAGCTTGTCGCCCCAGCCCGGCAGATGTGCCGTGGCCGCGGCCTTGAGGCCGCCGCGCAGGGCATCGTCGCCGACCCGGCCCGAGGAGCCGTCGGAGCATCTGCGTTCGGAGGGGAACAGCGGGGCGCCGGGGCGGGTGTGGTCGTCGTCGAACTGGCCCCAGACGTCCTCGATGAACCATCGGAGCGTGCGGTCGGCGCCGTTGATCAGGGGGACCATCCGCTCGCGCGGACCCGAGCCCCGGGCGCCCTTGCCGTGGCGGACGTGGAGCTTGCCGAAGCGGCCCAGGTCCCACTTGATGTCCGCCAGATCGAGCTTGCACGCCTCGCTGACCCGCAGCCCGACCTGGGACATCAGCTTGGAGGCGGTGTAGTTCCGGGCGGTCGGGGCGAACTTCCGGCAGGTCGCCAGCTCGCCGCCCCAACCGGCGAACAGCGTTTTGACCTCCGGCCCGGACGGCGGAATCCGCAGTGCCGCGTCCTTCGCGCCGCGCGGCCGGTTCATCTCGTCGATCGGGCACTCGATCACCCGACCGGTCATCCGGTGGATCTCGACCTTGTGCCGCAGCTCCAGGAACAGGAAGTACGTAGTCAGAGCCTGAGAGCGCCCCAGCCGGGTGCCGCTCGGCGAAGCCCGCAGCACCTTCCCGAAGTACGCGTCGGCGTCAGGCGGCTCCATCTCCCACAGCGGCCGGCCGAACCAGGACCGTATCTGCTCCAGGTGCCCGACGTCCCCGCGGATCGTGCCGTCCGCCAGCCCCGCCGAAGCCCGCGCCAGCACGAACCCCGCCAGCACATCGGTCTCGAACTGCTCCAGCTCCTCCGCCGTGGCCGGCGGCCGGACATCGCGCAGGTCCCGTACGACAGCCAGCGCCAACCCGAGCCCCCTCACCTTCACCCTGACCGTCGACCGGTCAGACACAGTGAGAACGCTTCAGGAATCCCGAAGTTACGTCAGGGCGCGAAGAGTCACTATTGAGAGGGCGAACCCCCTGGCCACGAGGTTGGTGACTCTGCGGGGCTCAGGAGAACTCACGGGATGTCGCACACAAGCCCGGTCGAATCTGTCCTGACACACGCGTACGGAAAGCCACGAGGCCGGCCGGAGCACCCGGCACGTGAACGACGCGCCGGGCACGAATCCCGTGACTCCACGAGCCCGATGTGCGGCAGAACACTCCGGGCTGTTCCCGGGCATCCCGACGGGCCCCGCGGACCGTGGAAATCCGGTCACCGGCGGCGCGCCGCCTCGCGGCCGGCCGATCGCGCCGCCCAAGGAAAGGCCCCTCCGGACGGCCGCCCCACCGCCATTCCACCGAAAAGAAAACGCCATGGAAAATACCGGCCCCCTAACCGGTTTTTCTGCCGAAGACGCCGTTCGGCATTGCCTTTTCTCTCACTGCTCGCGGAGATCATCCTTGCGCCCCGCCCGAGGCATCGCATAGTTTCCTGTGCGATCAGCCTCCACGGCCGACCGATGGGCGATCCCCACCCCGGCGTAAGGAAATCGACAATGCCTCATGGACCCCCTGCTCACAGCCCCCTATGAACCTTCCATGAACGGCATGTTGCACACCCCGGCCATGGCCGAGCGGGTGCATTACGTTGACTGAAGGTGCTGCCACAGAAGGTCGGACGCCACAGCATAAAAGCCTATTCCCCGAGGAATCCTGTGAAGTTGTACAAGCAACCGGACGATCTTGTGGCCGTCGTCGGAGCCGGCGCCATGGGAACCGGGATATCCCAGGTCGCGCTCCTCGCCGGCCACCGGGTGCTCCTGCTGACCCGCCGCGCGGAGAGCTCCCGCCGAGGCCGGGAGGAAATCGAGAGCCGCATCCTCCGGCTGGTCGACAAGGGACGGCTGGGCAAAGAGGAAGCGCTCGCCGCCCTGGACCGGCTGACCACCTCGGAAGAATTGCCGGAAGCGGCATCGGCCGGCCTCGTCATAGAGTCCGTGCACGAGGATATGGCGGCCAAGTCCGCACTTCTGGCGGACATCGAGAAGCATGTGGGCGAGGAAGCCGTTATCGCCACCAACACTTCTTCCCTATCTGTGACCGCTCTCGCCGCCGGCCTGGAAAACCCGGCCCGGTTCGCGGGACTGCACTTCTTCAATCCGGCTCCCCTGATGGCGCTGGTCGAAGTGGTCTCCGCGCCGACCACGGCCGAGCGCACCACCCGTTTCCTGCACAGGACCGCGGAACGCTGGGGAAAGACCCCGGTGCTCTCCGCCGACCTGCCCGGATTCATCGTCAACCGGGTGGCACGCCCCTTCTACGGGGAGGCGCTGCGCACCCGGGAACAGCGGGCGGCGTCACCGGCCACCATCGACGCGGTCCTCACGGGCTCGGGGGGCTTCGCCATGGGCCCCTGCGCGCTGATGGACCTCATCGGCCACGACGTCAACGAAGCGGTCACCCGGGGGGTGTGGAGCGCCTTCCACCACGACGCGCGCTTCGCCCCCTCCCTCGTCCAGCGCAAGCTGGTGGAGGCCGGGTACCTCGGGCGCAAGGCGGGCCGAGGGTTCTACGACCACGGGCCCGGCGCCGCCCGGCCCACTCCCGACACCCGCGCCCCGGTGTCCGTACCGCCGCCGCGTCTGGTGCGTCTGCACGGTGACGCCGGGCCCGCCGGAGGACTCGTGGACGTGCTCGTCGCGGCCGGGATCCCCGTCGAGCGGGTGGCGGCCGCCGCCGGCAGCGCGCTGGACGGGATGTTCGAGCTGCCCGACGGGACGCTGCTGCGTCTGACCGACGGGCGTACGGCCGACCGGCACGCCCGGCGTACGGAACGTCCGGTCGTCCTGTTCGACCTGAGCCTGGACTTCGCCACCTCCTCCCGTACCGCCCTGGCGGTGAGCGGCGGGGCGTCTGACGCCTCGCGGGACGCCGCGGTGGGCCTGTTCCAGCTGCTGGGCAAGGACGTCAGCACGGTGGACGACATCCCGGGGCTGCTGGTGTTCCGCACCGTCGCCATGCTCGTCAACATCGCGCTGGACGCGGTGGCCGACGGCCTGGCGAGCGCCCCCGACGTCGACACCGCCATGCGCCTGGGCACCAACTACCCGCTGGGGCCGGTCGCCTGGGGCGAGCGGATCGGGCTGCCCTCGGTCCTCGCCCTGCTGGAGAACCTCGACGACGAACACCGGGACGGGCACTACCGCCCCTCCCCCGCGCTGCGCCGCGGCGCGCTGCGCACCGGCCCGCTCGCGGCCTGACCCCCCATGCCAGAAAGGGAAACACCACCCATGCAGGCTCTGTTACACCTCGCCCAGGACGTCGCGTCGGCCAAGGAGCAGGGGCGCTACCGGACGTACCTGAATCTGGAGCGCCGCGCCGAGACGGCCCCGCGGGCCCTGCTCCACGCCGCCGACGGTCCGCGCGAGATCACCGTCTGGTGCTCCAACGACTACCTCTCGCTGAGCCACCACCCGACGGTCATCGACGCGGTCGCCGACGCGGTGCGCGGCGTGGGCCTGGGCACCGGTGGCGCGCGCAGCATCTCGGGCACCAGCACCTTCCACGAGGACCTGGAGGCCGAGCTAGCCTCGCTCTACCGCAAGGAGCGGGCGCTGCTGTTCAGCACCGGCTTCGCGGCCAACGACGCCACCCTGTCGGTGCTGGGCCGGCGTATACCCGGGCTGGTGATCTTCTCCGACGAGCTGAACCACGCGTCGATCATCCAGGGCGTCCGCAACAGCGGCGCGCAGAAGAGGATCTTCCGCCACAACGACACGGGCCACCTGCGCAAGCTGCTGGAGGAGACGGACCCGGACGCGCCCAAGCTGGTCGCCTTCGAGTCCCTGCACTCCATGGAGGGCGACTTCTCCCCGATCCGGGAGATCGTGGACATCGCCGAGGAGTTCGGCGCCCTGACCTACCTGGACGAGATCCACTCGGTCGGCATCTACGGCGAGGAGGGCTCCGGCTACGCGGAGGAGCAGGGTGTCCGCGACCGGATCACGGTCTTCCAGGGCGGTTTCGGCAAGGGGCTCGGCGGGGCCGGCGGTTACATCGCCGGGCCGGCCTCGGTCATCGACAGCGTGCGGACCTTCGCGGCCCCGTTCGTCTTCAGCACGTCCGCCCCGGCGCCGCTGGTGGCCGGCGCGCTGTCCGCGCTGCGTCTGGTCCGACACGACTCCACCCAGCGGGACCTGCTGCGGGCGCGCGCGTCGGAGCTGAAGGAGGGACTGGCCGCGCGGGGCATCCCGGTCATCTCGCGGGACAGCCACGTGGTCCCGGTGCTCGTCGGCGACCCGCACCGCAACAAGGAGGTCAGCGCGCTGATCCTGGGCGACCACGGCATCTACGTCCAGCCGGTGAACGCGCCGACCGTGCCCGAGGGCACCGAGCGGCTGCGCGTCACGCCCACCTCCCGTCACACGGCCGAGGACGTCCAGGCGTTCGTCGAGGCGCTCGACGCCGTGTGGTCGGCGGCCGGTCTTCCCCGCAGCCGCTGATCGCACCGGCCGACGGCCGTCGCCCCGGCCCGAGTTCCGGAACGGTGCTCGTGCCGGGGCCGCGGCCGAACCTGAACACAAGATTTCAAGGATTCCCGTGAAAAACGCCACCCCACCCGTGCTCTGGCTGCTCGCGGTGGGCGCCTTCGCCATCGGCACGGACGCGTTCGTGATCGCCGGTGTGCTGCCGGAGATCGCGGACGACCTCCGTGTCTCCCCCGGTGCCGCCGGTCAGCTGATCACCGTGTTCTCCCTGACGTACGCGCTGTTCGCCCCGGTCAGCGCCACGATCACCGGCTCGCTGTCCCGCCGGACCGTACTGGCCTGCGGGCTGGGGGTGTTCATCGCCGGCAACGTGATCTCCGCACTGGGCGACTCCTACGGATGGGTCGCGGCGGGCCGGTTCGTCGCCGCGCTCGGTGCCGCCTCGTACACGCCCCAGGCTTCCGCCGCCGCCGCGTCCCTGGTCCCCGAGGAGCGCAGGGGCCGGGCACTGGGCATCGTCATCGGCGGCCTGACCATGGCCACCGCGCTGGGGGTGCCGATCGGCACCTGGATCGGCGGCCTGGCGGGCTGGCGGGCCACGCTGTGGGCGGTCGCCGCGCTGGGCGCGGTCGCGCTGCTGGGGGTCCTGATGCTGCCGAGGCTGGCGCCCGCGGGCAGGCACCCGCTGGCCGAACGGCTCTCGGGCCTGCACAACCCGGCCGTCCTGATCACCCTGTCGGTCACCCTGCTCGCCGTCACCTCCGAGCACGTGGTCTACGCGTACATCGGCCCGGTGCTCCAGGACGCCACCCACGGCGGGCGGGCGCTGTCGGTGCTGCTGTTCGTCTTCGGCGTCGGCGCCGTCGCGGGCAACGCCATCGCCGGGATCGCCACCGACCGGCTGGGCAACCGGGCGGTGCTCCTGCTCGCCGTCGGCGGCATGGCGGTGGACCTGGCCCTGCTGCCGCTGTGGTCCGGGTCCCTGATCGGGGCGGGCGTCGCGCTGTTCGTCTGGGGCGCCACGGGGTGGATGTACCTCGTGCCCCAGCAGCACCGGCTGCTTTCGCTCAGCGAGGCGAGCGGCCCCTTCACCGTGGCGCTCAACAGCTCCGCCCTGTACCTGGGCATCGCCATCGG
Source organism: Streptomyces sp. SA15 (assembly GCF_002291145.1). Taxonomy (GTDB): domain Bacteria; phylum Actinomycetota; class Actinomycetes; order Streptomycetales; family Streptomycetaceae; genus Streptomyces. Next base: position 16,725 of record NZ_NTGE01000054.1, on the reverse strand, counting down.
CGGCGCGGTCGGCGGCCTCCTCGTCAACACCTGGGGCCCCGAGTCGACCGCCGTGCCCGCCTTCGTCCTCGCGGCCGTCGCCGTCGCCGTCGCGGCCCTCACCTACGGACGTCCCACCCCCACCGGTCCGGCGCGGGAGACACGCAGTGATCCCGCGCGGCAAGGAGTTTCCGACGATGACTGACCGACCTGCCGACGACCCCGTCGTCATCACCGGGATAGGCACCCTGCTGCCCGGTACCGGATCGGCCGCGGAATTCTGGCAGCACGTCTCGGGCGGGCGGTCCCAGATCGGGGCCCTCACCCGGTTCGACGGCCCCGCCGAGGGGCTGCCCGTGCACGCGGCGGCCGAGATACGCGACTTCGACCACACCGCCCGCCTGCCCGGCCTCGGCCCCTCCCACGCCCGCAAGTACAGCCGGGAGATCCTGATCGCAATGTCCGCGCTCGTCCAGGCCCGCGACGACGCGGGCCTGGACCAGGGGGACGTCGATCCCCGGCGGCTCAGCGTGATCTTCTCCTCGTCGCGCGGCCCGCTCTCCTGGTGGCAGCCGGTGCTGCGCGGCGAGGACCCGACGGCGTACGACGACAAGGGCGCCATGTTCCGCGGGCTGCCCGGCACCCCGGCCAGCCTGGCCGCCATCCACACCGGGGCGCAGGGCCTCGTCACGACCGTCAGCAACGCCTGCGTCGGCGGCCACCAGGCGATCGGCCTGGCCCTGCGGGAGCTGCGGGCGGGCAGCAGCGACGCCGTCCTGGTCGGCGGCCACGAGTTCCCCATCCTGCCCGAGGTGGCGCACTGCTACCGGGCGCTGGGCAACGGTGTGCTCTCCACGGAGTCCGAGGACCCGTCCCGCGCGGTGCGCCCCTACAGCGCCGACCGCGAGGGGTTCGCCCTCGGCGAGGGCTCCGTGGTGCTGTGCCTGGAGCGGGAGTCGACCGCCCTGCGGCGCGGGGCCCGGGTGTACGCCCGTGTCCTCGCCCACGCCTCGATGAACGAGGCCGACCACCCCACCACCATGGACCTGACCGGCAAGGTCACCGCCGGTCTGGTGGTGGAGGCCCTGGAGGAGGCCGGGCGCCGCCCGGACGAGGTGGGCTACTTCTGCGCCCACGGGACCGCGACCCGCTACAACGACCTCGCCGAGAGCCGGGCCCTGCGCGCGCTGTATCCCGGCCGCGGCCTCGGGGCGCTGCCCCCGATCAGCTCCAACAAGCCGATCTACGGGCACACCTTCGGCCTGGCCGGGATCATCAACGCGGCCTCCACCGCTTTGATGCTGCACCACCAGCGGCTGGCGCCGACCATCAATCTGACGACGCCCGACCCGGAGTGCGACCACGACCACGTGGCGGAGGGCGCCCGCGACACCTCGTTCGATCTCGCGGTGTCCATGTCCTTCGCCTTCGGGAGCCAGACGTCGGTGCTGGCGATGGGGGCGGCGGCCTGAGATCCGCGCCCCGGCCACCCCGGCGTACCCCGTCGGCGGGACGTCCCGCCGACGGGGTACGCCGTCAGCCGGTGCCCGTCAGGTAGGCGGAGACCACCACGTTCGCGGTGTAGGCGCCCAGCGCCCGGTCGAAGGTGCCGCCGCAGGTGATCAGGCGCAGCTCGGGGCGGCCGGGGTGCAGGTGGGGCCAGGCGGCCAATATCGAGGGGCCGACGCGACAGCTTCGCCTCGCGGTACCACACCACCGCACCCGCCGGGTCCTGGAAGGTTACAGGTACCGCTTGACTCACGGCGCCCGTACTGTTCCCAGACTTGCTCACAGGTCGTGGACGGGAAGGAATCGAGCATGCTCATCAACTGCGCACGTGCCACCGGGCAACCGGTTCGTCGGCGCTGGCTTCAAGCACTCACCACCTGCGCGGCGGCGGGGGCAATCGCTGTGGGACTGGCAGCGCAGCCCGCCGCAGCCGCTCAGTTGATCGTATGGCAGGCGCACGGGAAAGACAGCGGTGAGCTTGAGTACAGCGGCGATGCCACCTGGTATGGCGTCGTCACCGTCTGCGACAACGAGGCGGACGGCCATGGCGTTTACGTCAAATTGACGAATGAGATCGGAGAATCCCGCACCTGGACCGACACGGGCGGCTCTGACGGTAAATGCGTGACCGACGATTCCTACTTCGCAGTCAACTTCATCAAGTGGTTCCGAGTCTGCGAGCGGATCAACAACCTTCCCGACAACTGCACGGAAAAGGTGAGCATCACCAAGGGCGACTGACAACCCCAACGCCTGACGAAAACAGGCACAAGGGGGGTTCAGGCCGGTGGTACCAGGGACGCTATAGCGCGCCCCTGGGCCTCGCCCAGCGTGGCAACCTCACGCGCGTATGCCGGTCGTGGCCAATGCCCGTGCGAGTGCGCGTTCCCCACTCTGTACGGCGTGCAGCTCGCCTCCGAGTGGCCCGAGATGCGCGGGCGCCGGCCTTCCAGGACCGTGTCCGATCCGACCGCCGTACGGCTGAAGGCCGGCCACACGCTGACCGTGACCGAGACCGCGCTCATCTTCCTCCAGGACGCCCGCCGCCGCGGCGAGCTGTGCCAGCCGCTGGACTGGATCCCCGAGGTCCACCACCCGATCGGGAGCGGCGAGGCCGTCATCCCCGACGCGCTCCTGTACTACCGGCGCGGCCCCGTCGACGGCGACAACGGATCGATGCTGCGGGCGTTCGTGGAAGTCGACCGGGCCACCATGGGCCCCGAACGCCTCGCCGCCAAGCTGACCTCGTACGAACGCCTCTACCGCTATGTGTCCGTGGCCCCGGGGCGCCGGCCGACCCTCCAGGAACCGGCGCTGGAGGAGTGGCGGCGGCGCTACCCGCTCTTCCCCCGCGTCTTGTTCGTCCTGGACGGCACCGGCCCGGCCGGTGTCGAGAACCGGATCAGCACCCTGCGCGCGGGGGCCGGGCTGCTGGCCAGCTTCCCATACGACGTCCCCGTCCTCGTGGCGCCGCTGGCCGATCTGCTCCAGCACGGCCCCTCCGCGCCCGTGTGGCGTCCCGTCCACGAGCCCGACCAGCGAGTCCCCTGGACCGGGCATGCGTTTCGGCAGATGTAGCGCGCTGACCAGCCATGGTCGGGGGTAAGAGGTGGATTCGAAGGATCGTTGCAACACGGGGTGAGTTGATCAAGCCGTGAGCAGTTTATGCAGTCGCTCGGTTGGGGTTTCCCAGTCGAGCGTTTTGCGTGGACGGCTGTTGAGTTCGGTTGCGACGGCCTGCAGGTCCTCAGGAGTGTGAGTGGACAGGTCGGTGCCCTTGGGAAAGTACTGCCGCAGCAGGCCGTTGGTGTTTTCGTTCGAGCCGCGCTGCCACGGGCTGCCGGGGTCGCAGAAGTAGACCGGGACGTTGGTGGCCATGGTGAAGCCGCGGTGAGCGGCCATCTCGGTGCCCTGATCCCAGGTCAGAGACCGTTTCAGGTGGGGTGGCAGGGGGTTGACGGTGGTGATGAGGGCGTCGCGCACGGCTGCGGAGTTGTAGCCGTCGGGCAGGTGGACAAGCATCAGGTACCGGGTGCTGCGCTCGACCAGGGTGGCGATGGCGGAGTGCTTGTTGCGGCCGAGGATCAGGTCGCCTTCCCAGTGCCCGGGGACGGCCCGGTCGGCTGCCTCGGGCGGCCGTTGACTGATCATGACCTTGTTCTTAACTGCACGGAAGCGCCTGCGGTCGGCCAGGCGGCGAGGGCGTCGCCTGGCACGTCCGGTGCGCAGAGTTCGGGTCGGTTCGCGGCGGAGTTCTGTGCGGCCTTGGGTGTAAAGGGCCTGGTAGATGGTCTCGTGGCTCACGTGCATGTCCGGGCGATGAGTGAAGTGTCTGCGCAGAGCGTGGCAGATCTGCTCAGGGCTCCAGCGCAGGGTCAGGTGCGTCTGGATGAAGTCGTGCAGTTCCGGGTTCTGGCCGATCTTCCCGGTCTTGGGGCGAGGCCGGCGGGCGTCAGCGCGGCGCTGGGCGGTGTAGGGCCGGTAGTGCCAGCGGCCGTCGGCAAGGAGGGTGCCGTTGCGGCGGACTTCGCGGCTGATCGTCGATGGGCTGCGGCCCAGCTCGGCGGCGATCGCTCGGATGGTGGCCTTCTCCAGTAGCCGGTCGGCTATGTGGACGCGGTCGGCCTCGCGGAGATAGCGCGAGGGATCGCTCGATTCATCGACGGGTGCCGCGTTGAGCGGTGGATATGCCTTGATCCGACCCGAGGCCCCTCGTCCGTTGCGCCATCGTTCGCCGGTACGGGTGCTGATGCCGACGGCCCTGGCAGCCTCGGCAAAGCTCATTCCTTGATCCACAAGTAGGAAGTATGTCTCCCGTTCTTGGACCAACGGCCTGTTGCCCTGGGGCCTCCGGTTCCCACGAAATTCGACGTCCATCGCCACCTCTGAGCTGAGGTGTTGCAACGACCACTAGAACCCAGAAGAGCGGCACGGCCAACCCCGTGGTCGGGACTGGACGCGGCGCGGCCGCACCTGTGGTCGGCCTCATGGTCGAGGCGGGGCCGACGCGACTGTGACGGCATGTAGGCGCAGCATCTGTCGCAACAGTGCCCGGATCAGCGGTCCACGGCGGGCAGGTGGACCAGGCCGGTGTCGTTCATGATGCGGTCGACGGTCTCGTGCAGGGCGCTGTCGGCGCCGATGACGGTCTCGATGCCGCCGGGCAGCACATCGCGCGCCCGGTACCAGTCGCGCAGCTGCGTCTCATTGACGTCGTCGGCGATCGGCTTGGTGGCGTGCCGAGCGAGGGTTTCGCCGAACGGCACGTCCAGGTAATAGCCGTCGGGCCGCGGTGGTCGGCACGCAGCTGCGCGAGCATGTCGCCGTAGCGGTCGGCGTAGAGGATGCCTTCGACCACGACGTGGAACCCGGCGTCCAGGGCGTAGCGGGCGGTCAGGTCGATCAGGCCGATGTTCGCCGCGCCGGGCCGGTCGCGCTCGCGCAGCACGATACGGCGGAGGTTGTCCTGGCCGACCACGGCAAGCCCGCGGCCGAACCTCTCACGGAGGCCGGCCGCGACGGACGACTTCCCCGATGCGCTGTTGCCGCGCAGGACGGCCAGCCGGGTTTCTTCAGTGCCCACCATCACGGCGATCACGCTACCGACGGCCGCTGATTGAGAAGCTGTGTCTGAGCCTTACATGTCAATCCGAAGACCGTTCTCCGCGCACACGGAGTCACCGTGCGAGGGCCCGGTGATGGCACTCACCGGGCCCTCGCACTTGCCTTCTGTTCCTACCGCGTAGCCGTCATGTGGGTGTCGACTCGCAGGGCCAGGGCGGGCGGCAGTTCACCACCGTCCGGTGACCCACTCGGCAAGGCGCTGGCCGACCCATGTTCCGATCCCGCGCAGCACGCCCAGGCTGATCTGGAGTGGTCCATCGCAAACGGCCCGCCTGTGACTGGGCGTGCCCTCCTCCGCTGGTCGCTCCGGTTGGTGTGGCTCTCGCCGGTTAGGTACCTGCTCTGATCGTTCCATCGACCCCTCCTGGTGCCGTTGAGCTGTCCTCGCGACGCCGGGCAGCGGCGTCCGACAGGGCGAGGAGAAATCTCGAGTCGGCATTACGCGGGGCGCACCCGTCTTCGTGAGCGGCAACTAGAGGCAGCGCCATGACCTGGGTGAACACAGATATCGAAAGGAAGACCGATAGGAAGCACGCGTGGAGACGGCACACGCTGGTGCCCTGCGGGGCCCCTGACGGGTACCTGGGACCTGAGTCCTGCGGTTCCCCTTGAGCCTTGCGACTGCGTCCTGCGTTTTTCGTTGCTCTTTCCTCTGATCGATATCCATATCGGGATCTCTGGGCCTCATCAACACTCGATTCGGTGGCACCTGTCGTCCCGTTGTCGCGGCACAGCGTGATGGCGCGCCAGCTGGAAGTGCCCGTGCGTTGTCCGATACGGCCATGCCGTCTGTGCTTTCGCGCCGGTTTGGAGTGGTGACTGTCGGTCGTACCGTGGCCACATGGGCAGGGACGGCGGTCCCGGCTGAGGCTGGTTGTGATCGCGAACGAGGACTCCGGGCCGCGGTTGTGCCGGGGATGCGGGGGTCCGCTGATGCCGTCGGCGAAGGCGACGGCGGTGTTCTGCTCGACCGTCTGCCGGTCGCGGCACTGGCGGCGGATGCGGCGGGCGCGGGCGAGGACCGAGGCGGTGAAGGCCGGAGTGGCGTCCAGTTGCCCGGAGTGCGGGACGGCCTGGACGGTCGGGGTCGAACGTCCGGCCTTGGCAACGTACTGCTCTCCCGCCTGCCGCAAACGGGCCTGGCACAAGCGGCGCACGCAGCCGGGCGGGGTGTGAAACCGCGCATCCGGCGGACAAAACGCGCTCCCCACACCGGGACGCACGGCCTTTCCGACGGCGCGAGGCGGTCGGATGGTGCGAAGTGACGCCCGATCCCGCCGAGCGGTTCGAGGCGGTGAACAACCCCCCGGCCAACCCCTGCGGCGGGGAGCCCCGCTGGACACACGACAACGCGAAGCGGGTGGTGGGCTGGAAGGTCGACTCCCCGGAGAGCGTGCAGGAGAAGGTGGAGGCAATCCATGATCTGGCCACCGACGACGCGGTCGCCTCGGTGGTGACCACCGACTTCCTGCGCCGTCCGGCGGTCGCCTCGAAGGCCATGGCCGACGACACCGCCCGGCACGCAGTGAACGAGGCCCAGTTCGACCGGTTCCGCCAGCAGGTCCAGTTCGTCCGCGAGGAAGCTGCCCCACAGCTGCAGCGCATGGAGCACAGCGCCCAGTTCATGGACCTGGTCGCGGCCTGCGCGCAGTTCGTCACCACCGCCGGCCGAATCGTGCCGAACCTACGCGGCGAGCAGTACGACGCCGGCGAACGCGACACCATCGCCCGCGGCCTGGCGCGGGTACGCGCTGCGGCAGACTGGATCGAGAACGCCGTCACCCGCGGCGAGATCGACCTGAACGAGCAGCTCCAGAAGCTGCTGAAGGGCTCGGGTGAGTAGGCGATGGGGCGGGACGTCCCCGCTCACGTCCACGCCGAAGCGATCCTCAGCGCCCTGCAAGAGGCACGCCCAGCCGGACTGACCATCACCCAGCTCATGGCCGCCACCGAACGCACCCGCGCGCAGATCCACACCGGGCTCGCGCACCTGCGCCAAGTCGCGGCCGCACGCGGCCTTCCGCCGGTGACCTGGGACAGGAAATAGGGATACCGGCTGCTGGACGACGCGCCGGAGGTCTGGATCGGCTACGAACGGGCCTTTTTCGACATCGTGCACCACCGTGTCGAGAACTTCATCGCAGGGATCCTCCTGCCGCACCAGAAGAAGACCCCCGACGCCCCCTACATCCGCACCGTGATGGCCCAGATGGGCGCGATCGAGTCCACCCTCCAGCTGCTGTCCAACCTGGAGTGAACCGGAAAGGCAGGCAACGGGCCGCGACCGCCCCGCAGTTGGCTCCCTCCCCAGGTCGCGGCCCCACACCGTCATGCTGCTGCCCCGCTACCACTACCCCTCCGACACCAGCGACCTCGAATGGGCCCTGCTCGAACGCCTTCTCCCGACGCCCGCATGCCAGACCCCCAAGGGCGGCGCGCCCGAGAAATGGCCCCGGCGACGGGTGGTCGACTCGATCCGCTACATCGTCGACAACGGGGCGAAATGGCGCGCGCTGCCCGCCGACTTCGGCATCCCCTGGCGCACCGTGTCGGGTACTTCGCGCGCTGGGCGAAGGCCGGCGTGCTCAAGCGCATCCTCGACCAGCTCCGCCGTCGGCTGCGCCTGCGCGGCAGCCGCTGCCCCTGGCCGGTCCGCGTGATCATCGATGCCCAGTCCGTCAAGGGCGCGGAAACCGTATCGAAGACGAGGGGATGGGATCAAGCCAAGATGATCAACGGGAGGAAGCGCCATCTAATCGTTGACCAGGACGGCCTTCTGGTCGACCTGCTCGTCACCCCCGCCGACGTCCAGGAGCGCGCCGCCGCCCGCATCCTGCTCACGCGGCTCCATGCCGAGCACCCCGAAATCGTCCTGGTCTGGGCCGACAACGCCTACGGAGGCGAGGAGTTCACCGCCTGGGCCCAGGACACCCTCGGCATCACCATCAAGGTCGTTCCCCTCCCCGAGGACGCCAAAGGCTTTGTCGTGCTGCCCAAGAGGTGGGTGGTGGAGCGGAGTAATTCGTGGACCATGCGAGCGAGGCGCAACGCGAGGGACTACGAACGCTTGATGTCCCACGCGGAAGCCCACATCCAGTGGGCGTTCATCACCCTCATGTCCCGCCGCCTGGCCCGGCAGCACAGCCGCACCGAGGCGGTCCAGGACACCCTCGCAACAGCCGCCTGAAGATCCCTCCACTGCCGTTCGTCTGCCCGCCCACTCGACGCCCACCCGAACGGCAAACCGAGGTATCACCATGCCTCATGGCGCCGGGACCTGTGGAAAGGAGATGTGACACAGCTTCTGACCTGGCAGGGTGCCAGGAGGATCGTGATCCCGGAGCTGGCCCGACCCAGCGGCCCCGCTGTGTCGGGCCAGGCCGCCCTCGGCATCGAGGAGGCGGCCGGGCGCCTGAGGCGACCGCGACACGGCAGCACAACGCACCGACCGGTCGGCCCGGCCATCAGCGCTGACCGGCAACCCGGGTCAAGGCGCGTATGCGCATTCCGTCGTCGGGGTGGTTTACCGCTGTGATGTCCGTCGTCCCCGGTGTGCCGTGCGGACACTGGCCGGGGGCGGCACACGCCGCCGGGGAGGGGACGACATGGCCGACAGCAGGATTCTGGTCGCGGTACGCGAGCACCCCAAGGACGAGGGCGCAGGCGTCGAGCAGCTGGTGAAGATCCGTGAGGCGATCGAGTTAGCGGGGTTCGGGACCCGCTGGGCGGTCAGCGCGGCCGACGCCGACGCGGTGCTGCGCACCGAGGCCGGCCTGGCCGCCGCGTTGGTGGCCTGGGACCTTCCGCCCGGTCCCGGGGCGGACGGTGAGCCGGGCGGTGCGGCGGTCCTGCGCCGGATCGGCCGCCGCTTCCAGGACCTGCCCGTCTTCCTGGTCATGACGGACGACGAGGGCATGCAGAACCTGCCACTGTGGGTGTCGGAGTCGGTGGTGGGCTACGTCTGGCCGCTGGAGGACACCCCGGCGTTCATCGCGGGCCGGATCACCACCGCTGCCCGCAGCTACCGGGAAGCCGTCCTGCCACCGTTCTTCCGGGCGCTGCGCCGCTTCGACGACGCGCACGAGTACTCGTGGCACACCCCTGCCCACTCCGGCGGCGTCGCCTTCCTCAAGTCGCCCGCGGGCCGGGCGTTCCACGACTACTTCGGGGAGCGGCTGCTGCGCAGCGACCTGTCGATCTCGGTCGAAGAGCTCGGGTCGCTGTTCGAGCACACCGGCCCGATCGGCGAGGCCGAGCGCAACGCCGCCCGGGTCTTCGGCTCCGACCTCACCTACTTCGTCCTGCACGGCGACTCCACCTGCAACCGCCTGGTCGGCCACTTCAGCGTCACCCGCGACGAGATCGCGCTGGTGGACCGCAACTGCCACAAGTCGGTCCTTCAGGGCCTGGTCGTCTCCGGCGCCCGGCCGGTGTACCTGATCCCCACCCGCAACGGCTACGGCCTCGCCGGGCCACTGCCCCCGTCCGAGACCGAGGCGGACTCGGTAGCAGCCCGGATCGCCACGAACCCGCTGGCCCAGGGTGCCCTCCCGACCGCAGCCCAGTACGCCGTCTTCACCAACTCCACCTACGACGGCCTGTGTTACGACGCCGTGGCGGCGGCCCGGGCATTCGCCTCCAGCACACCCAGGCTCCACTTCGACGAAGCGTGGTTCGCCTACGCCCGCTTCCATCCCCTCTACGCCGGCCGCTACGGCATGTCGGTGGGCCCGGAGACCTTCCCCGGCCCCGAACGCCCCACCGTCTTCGCGACCCAGTCCACCCACAAGCTCCTCGCCGCGCTGTCGCAGAGCGCCATGGTGCACGTCCGGCCCGCGCCCCGGGCCCCGGTCGAGCACGACCGGTTCAACGAGGCGCTGATGATGCACGGCACCACGTCCCCGCTGTATCCGATGATCGCCTCACTGGACGTGGCCACCGCGATGATGGACGGGCCGCAGGGCCGGTGGCTGGTCGACGAGGCGGTGACCGAGGCGATCCGCTTCCGCCAGGAGATGGTGCGCATCCGGCGGCGCATCGAAGCCGCCGGGGACCGGCCGCCGTGGTTCTTCGGGGTGTGGCAGCCCGAGACGGTGACCGACCCGGAAAGCGGCACACGCCTGCCCTTCGACGAGGCCCCGGCCGACCTGCTGCGCACCGAGCCCTCCTGCTGGCACCTCGAACCGGGAGCGGACTGGCACGGCTTCCCCGGGCTGACCGACGGCTACTGCATGCTGGATCCGATCAAGGTCACCCTGACCTGCCCGGGGATCACCGCCACCGGCGACATGGCCGACTGGGGCATCCCGGCCCGGGTGCTCACCGCCTACCTGGGCACCCGGGGCATCGTGGTGGAGAAGACGGACAGCTACACCACGCTGGTGCTGTTCTCCATGGGCATCACCAAGGGCAAGTGGGGCACCCTGCTGGACGCCCTGATGGACTTCAAGGCGCTCTACGACGGTGACGCCCCGCTCGACCGCGTCCTACCCGCCCTCGTCGCCGAGCACCCGAGGCGCTACTCCGGCCGGACCCTGCGCGAACTGTGCCAGGAGATGCACGACCATCTGCGCTCGGTCCGTCTGGTGGAGCTGCTGGACACCGCCTTCCAGCAACTGCCGGAGCCCGTCTCCCCGCCCCAACTGTGCTACCAGCGCCTGGTCCGCGGCGGCACCGAGCGGGTGCGGCTGGCCGAGGCGCCCGGCCGGGTGGCGGCCGCCATGGTCACCGTCACCCCTCCCGGCATCCCCGTGCTGATGCCCGGCGAGAGCGCCGGCGACAAGGACGGCCCGCTGCTGCGTTACCTCAGCGCGCTGGAGTCCTTCGACCGCCGCTTCCCCGGCTTCCGCAGCGAGACCCACGGGGTGACCCTCGACCCCGACACCGGCGACTACCTGATCGAGTGTCTGCGCCTGGAGTCCGACGACGACGCGAGCGACTCAGGCGCTCGCAGGCTCTCCGCTCCGGCCCAGCGGCGCGCCCCCGGAGCCTCAGGGAGCCGTCAGCCGACGAGCGGGTAATGGCAGGCGGTGTGCCGGCCGGACGGCGTCCGGACGAGGCGCGGACGTTCCAGCGCGCAGCGCTCACGCGCGTACGGGCAGCGGGTGTGGAACGCGCAGCCGGCCGGCTTGGCCACCGGGTTGGGTACCTCGCCGGTGAGTACGATGCGTTCCCGGGGCCGGGCCCCGGGCCGCCGCCCGCCGTCGTGGTGCCGTCGTCGATGTCCGGTACCGCGGACAGCAGCGCCTGGGTGTACGGGTGGGCGGGGGCGCCGTACAGCTCCTCCGTCTCGGCGAGTTCGACGATCTCGCCCAGGTACATGACGGCGATCCGGTCCGACACATGGCGGACCACGCCGAGGTCGTGGGCGATGAACACGTAGGTGAGCTCGAACTCCTCCTGGAGATCGGCGAACAGGTTCAGCACCTGCGCCTGGATCGACACGTCGAGGGCGGACACCGGTTCGTCGGCGACGATCAGCTCGGGGTTCGTGGCCAGGGCCCTCGCGATGCCGATGCGCTGGCGCTGGCCGCCGGAGAACTCGTGCGGGTACCGGTCCAGGTGCGCCGAGGCCAGCCCGACGACGTCGAGCAGCGCGGCGACCCGCCGCCGGACCGCGGCCGCGCCCCCGTAGCCGTGCACGAGCAGCGGCTCGGCCACGATGTCCCCGGCACGGCGGCGCGGGTTGAGGGAGGCCTGCGGGTCCTGGAAGACCAGCTGCATGCCGGGACGGACGCGCCGTAGGCGCCGGGCGGACAGCGCGGTGATGTCCTGCCCGTCGAACTCGACCCGGCCGCCCGTGAGGTCGGTGAGTCGCACCAGACAGCGGCCGAGGGTCGACTTGCCGCAGCCGGACTCGCCGACGATGCCGAGCGTCTCCCCGCAGCCGGGGATGCGATAGGTCAGCCGACCTGATACGGACTGATCGAACAGTCGATGGTCGGGCGGCGGCGTTGCCGCGGGGGCGTAAGAAACTTGTCCGCATTTGTGCGAACCACGCCCGGAACCGCCCTGGATTTGTTCCACCCGCCGAAGCTTAGGAAGGTCGGCGCGTCGCACCCTTGAACCACAGCGGCATCCGGACGGAACATCCGCGCCACGAGACAGCGTTGGAGCGGCGCATGGAGGAGACGATGAACAACGCTGTATCGGAGGCCGAGACGTCACGCGGGGCATTCTTACTGGACTCCACCATCGCGGGCGCCGGGCCGCGCGGGTTCGACGCCTTACGGAACGCATGGGAGACGCAGATCGGCGATGTCTTCCAACTGCCGAGCTTCAGTCCGGCCACGATCGGTGACCTCCGGGTCAAGGGCCGCGCCGCCAAGGTGCGCGACGTGACCATCACCGATGTCCGCAGCGCGTCGGGCCTCTCGGGCACGCCGGGTGACGATCACGATGCGGTGGTGATGCACCTGGTGCGGCGCGACACATGGACGTTGGATGACCCGCCCGATCGCGGCGAACACACGGTTTCGGCCGGGCAGTTCCGCCTCCGGCACTTCAGACGGCCCTCGCAGTTCGAGACAGCGCCGCACACGACGACGAAGATCCTCGCTCTGCCCGCCGCAAGGCTCAGCCCCGTGCTCGGGAACCGGATCATCACCGGGCCGGCGGACTCAGCCGAGGTGCGCCTGCTGGTGGCCCACACGAACATGGTCCACTCAACCATCGACGAACTCGGCCCGGCCGGTGTGCACGCCGCTCACAGCACCCTGATCGAGCTGGCCAAGGCAGTGGTCAGACGCCGGTTCGACGACACAGAACCCCAGCTGGCTCCCGCACTCGCCCAGGCCGCGAAGGACCTTGCGGACAGCCATCTCGCCGATCCCGAACTGTCTCCGGCGATGCTGGCGCGTCAACTCAACGGCTCTGTACGCACGTTGCAGCGGGCGTTCGCCGCGACGGGAGAGTCGGTGGGCGCCTACATCCGCCAACGGCGGCTGGAGGAAGCCCGCCTCGCGCTCACCGCCCCGTCCGGACGGCTGAGCGTCTCGGAACTCGCCGCCCACTGGCACTTCGCCGACAGCAGCCACTTCATCCGCGCCTTCAAGAAGCAGTACGGCCGAACACCCACCGATTACGCGAGCTCGACCAGGCCGACCGACAGATGACCCGCAGATGACCCGCCCTACCGGCAGGCGGTCAGCCAGTGGAGGCATCCTGCCATGGGCCGCAGTCCCACGGAGTGCCTCCGGCGCCGTCCTGGAGGCAGGCGCGGATATCGATGATCCTGTTCTCGGGCAGGGAGAGGTTCCAGGTTTTCGTGTTTCCCGCGCCGTTGGGGTTGTAGTACGAGTTGACGGTGGACGAGCCGCTGTAACGCCACTGGGCCGTGGCGCCGTGGCCGTCGGCATGGTTGTCCTCGGAGGTGAGGATCTCGCCGTTGCTCTCGAAGTACGTGAACGAGTCCAGGCCCCTGCTCCCCGCGCTGTATAGCCTGGCGGCCGCCGGGGTCGCCACCATCGCGACCACTGCGCCGCCGCCCGCGATCACGCCGGCCATCGTCAGGAGATTTCTTCGGACACTGCCCATAGTGAACCCCACTCGTATTCGAACTGGCTTGCCAGACGGGGTGAACGTATCACCAGGGGAGCACCAGAAGGCCCGTGTCCGCCAAGGAAGTTGACCCATCGGCGACCCGCGGACGACGCGGGAACACCCGGTGTCGCAGTGCCGCCGGGGTGAACAAGGCGGCGGCGCGGTCCTGGGGTGGGGATGCCCAAAGCCCGGAGCCGGATGATGAGTTGGTCACCGCTGCATGCCTCATGGGGTTTCAACAGCTCAGGCCGGGTGCCTTGATCCCGACGGGGAAGGGGTGCCGCAACCGCCCTTTGCGGCTCGGGACTATGACCACCGAGCCGTGCCGGTGTGGCCGGGCACGGTGAGCCCGGAGCCCGGCACTACACGGTCGGGACGCGGAGCGAGGCCGCCACAGACACCGGCGGCGTGGCGAACGCCGTGGACGGCTCCTCCCCGCCGCCCGCCTCGGGCGTGCAGACGGGCGGCATCCGCATGCGCGAGGCCGACGGTGACGCGCTGCGGAAGTTCGGCACGGCGGGGACGACGGTCGCGGTGGTGGAGTAGGAGCGGGCCCATCACCGGTCCCGGGGCTGCGGGCGGTCGAAGAGTCCGCCGGAGCGATGGCCCCGGCGGACCGTCCGGTGCGCGTCGACTACTTGCCGAAGTACGCGTCGTAGACCGACACCGACGACCTGTTGCCCTGCTTGTCGGTGAGTCGGCGCGGAAGGAGACGGACCTGTCCACGGCGGGGTTCCTGATCGTGATGCGGCCGTCGTTCACTGGGGTCCGCTGCCAGCACGATGGGTCGCGTCCTTGGCGGTACGCAGGGCAAGCCGCTGGCAGGATTCCGTACGCCTGCTGCTGATCGACGCAGCAGCAAAGCCGCTGGCCGAGGGCGAGACGGTGCCCACTCAACAGTGGGCGTGGTGCACACTCAGGTGCGCCTGCAGAAGCTTGACTTCTGGGTGCGCTACCCGGACTACCTGGCCTTCGAGCTCATGAACGAATACGAGGCTGCGCCTGACGAGACGGGTCTGCTCGCCCTCGCAGCGGACATCCTGGACTCCGAAGTTGGGTGATGCGAGCAAGTCACGCTGGGTTGGTTCGGGCCGCTACTTGGGCTGCTCGCTTATCGCTCGGCGAAGCGTTCGGCGTATCAGTTCGTCCACGCCGTGTCGTGGTACGAGTCCGTCGGCGGCGGCTTGCAGGCCCGTGTAGACGGTGCTCCATATCATCAGCTCTATCCACCTCGCGGGAACTGTCGAGTCGAGTGCCCCTTCACGCTGGCCTCGTTCGATCTCGGCGAGGATCAGCTCGTCGGCCTCTCGGGCGATACCGGCGTCAGCCTCAGCATCATGATACGTCGACGTCTTATAGTGAGAAATTATGTCTCATTTAAAGAACGCCTCTCCCGTCTTGGTTACCGGGGGCACCGGGGCGATCGGCCGCCTGGTCGTCGCAGGACTGCTTGACGCCGGTCACACGGTGCGCGGAATGTCGCGGCACCCGCAACGTGCCGCACTCCCGGATGGTGCGGACGTGGTCTTCGGCGACCTGGACGACCCGTCCACGCTGAGGCACGCATTCGACGGTGCCGCGCAACTCGTCCTGATCGCGGCCCCTGAGACCGTTGCGGCGGTCGTCTCTCGCGCAAAGCAGGCGGGCATCGAGCACGTGGTCGTGGTCTCCTCCGCCGCAGTGACGGCGGGCTACGACACCACGTACAACGCGGTCGTCGAGCAGGCCGTCATGGGCTCGGGGCTGGATTGGAGCATCGTGCGTCCTGGTGAGTTCGCGACAAACTCACTCCTCATATGGGGGCCAGCGATCAAGACGGATCGCCGAGCTGTGGAGCCCCTTCCTGATCAGATCGGGCACCCCATCCATGAGGCCGACATTGCCGATGTCATCCTGGCCAACCTGCTCGACCCACGCCGCCGCGGACGGATCGACACGATCATCGGACCGGACAGTCTCACTAAACGCGAACAGGTTGCACTGATCGCAGAAGCGATCGGAGAACAGATCACGCTCGATGAGGTCTCTGCCGAACAAGCCCGCGGCTTCTACCGAGCCCAAGGCGGCTTCGCGGCCACGAACGCAGACTTCCTGTTTGGCTTCGAAAGCTACGACGGCGTCGAAGGCATCACAGATGAACCCCATGACACGAGCGCCCCGAACGACGATGCGTACCTCACACTCGACCAGATAACAGGAACTCCAGCTCGCACCTTCCGCCAATGGGCGCACGATCACGCCCCAGACTTCACTTAAGCACTGCATCTCGTCGCGCCACGAGATGGTGGCTTCGCCGGTGAGGTGGCGGGCTATCAGGTCAGGTCATGGCGAGGTGGATCATGACTTCGGAACGCGCGGGTTCAGGAGCGGTCAGTGCCCTGGGACCGTTGCCAGTTCTCATCGATATTCCCGGACCGTTTGATCGCGAAGTGCTCCCGAAACCGTCGACAAACGTTGCTGGCTGCCACGTACAAAACCACTATGCGGGCCCGCTGACAAGCACGGGCTCAGAGCGCGAGGCGGCACCCGGGTTAGGGTGCGGATCGGGTCCGTGCCGAGCGCAGTCGGCACGGACGCTTCACGCTTCGGCGGCATATCCCCGGCGTCAACGGGCCCAGGCAGCGTGGTCTGCCCGCTGCCGCGCGCGAGTGACAGAGGGGGCGCCCGATTCCCTCGCCCGCTGCCCACGCTCCCGCCCCAGCTGGCTTCGCCAACATGCGGGTGGAGGCGTAGGTCGGCCTGCAGGAGAGTTCCCTCCGCAGTTGGGGCGATGCCAGTCCTGCCGGCGACCGTCCGTCCCCGGAGGGGGAATCAGGCTCCTAGAACGTCAAAGCTCCGTGCCTGTGATAGCCATCCACAGCTCCATGTCGGAGAGCATCAGCCGGCCTGGCCGCTGTGTGCCGGTGTCCGGGACGGCCGCCCGGACCACGGGCTGGTCGCCTTTGTCGACGGTCACCTTCGTACCGTCGAACGTGGGTGACATGTCGGCCACGACCGAGCGCAGCTTCGCTGCGGCGCGGTCGGCGGTTGCCTCGTCCTTGGCTACGAGGCACAGGATCTCGGTGTTCTTCG
>NZ_NTGE01000174.1 GCF_002291145.1 Streptomyces sp. SA15 | reverse complement strand
TGGCCGATGGAGCCGATCCGCTTCTGATCGCCCTTGCTCAGCTCACGCGCCTTCGCCGCGTCGAGGTAGGACACCTGGTTCGCGCTGCTGTCGTCAGCCAGGGCGCCCAGCCCCTCCAGCACTTTGGAACTGCTGTCGGCCTGGCCGGAGTCGGCCGAACAGCCGGTGCCGCCGACAAGAAGGACGGCGAGAGCGGTGGCACCGAGGACAGACCTGCGCGCTGTTGTGGGCATGACGAGGAAGCCTACCGGTGTGATCCAAAGAGTCCGACTCCGCAGGGCTCGAGCATTAAGCCTGACCCGGCCAGCTCCCGCCGCGGCCACGCCCCGCTGACCAGCCGTGGTCGGGGATGGGCGCGGCACGGCCGGAACCGTGGTCGGGCTCATGGTCTGGGTTCTAGTGGTCGTTGCAACACCTCAGCTCAGAGGTGGCGATGGACGTCGAATTTCGTGGGAACCGGAGGCCCCAGGGCAACAGGCCGTTGGTCCAAGAACGGGAGACATACTTCCTACTTGTGGATCAAGGAATGAGCTTTGCCGAGGCTGCCAGGGCCGTCGGCATCAGCACCCGTACCGGCGAACGATGGCGCAACGGACGAGGGGCCTCGGGTCGGATCAAGGCATATCCACCGCTCAACGCGGCACCCGTCGATGAATCGAGCGATCCCTCGCGCTATCTCCGCGAGGCCGACCGCGTCCACATAGCCGACCGGCTACTGGAGAAGGCCACCATCCGAGCGATCGCCGCCGAGCTGGGCCGCAGCCCATCGACGATCAGCCGCGAAGTCCGCCGCAACGGCACCCTCCTTGCCGACGGCCGCTGGCACTACCGGCCCTACACCGCCCAGCGCCGCGCTGACGCCCGCCGGCCTCGCCCCAAGACCGGGAAGGTCTGTCCTCGGTGCCACCGCTCTCGCCACTCCTGGGCATGACGCGACCGCCAGAACGCACGCCTGTGCGGGGGGCAGGCCCGGCCGGATGAGGTCGGCGAGCTCCTGGTCGACCATGCCGGGCAACTCGCCGCCGTGCAGCGGCGCGGACGCCATCACCTGCAGGCCCGCGTCGGCGGCGGCCGGGAGTGGGCCACGGCCGTGAAGGGCCTGCGTGATCGGCGTCATCATCACCAGGCTGACCGGCAGCTGGACCGCGACCAGGTGGTGCTGTCCGCCGGCGGCTTCGGCGGCCAGGGCGAGCAGCTGCCCCACCGCGAACACCTCTTCGTCCAGGCCCGCCCACGTGGCGATCCCGTACCCGGTCATGTGCCCAGCCGCCACGGCTTCTTCCAGGATGGCGAAGGCGTCCCGGATCGCGCGGTGCAGCGCCGGGCGGTCGCCGGGGTGGGCACGCTCGGGGTTGTGCAGCGTGACCAGGTCCAGCCGTTCATGCCCGAGCTGCTCGCGGTTGCGGCCGACCTGCCAGCGCACATACTCCGGGGCGAGGCTGTGCCCAGCCAGGGGCTGGTCCTCGGTGAGGACACCGGCGTTCACGGCTTCGGCACCGGTGGCCGCGGTGAAGTAGCCGGCCTTCGTGGAGACCCGCAGCGACGGGTGGGCGGCCAGGACCGGGGCCAGCAAGGTCTGCGCGCGTCCGGTGGCGTAGTTGGGGGCGGTGTCGATCCACTGCGCGCCGGAGGCGGCCGCACGGGCAGCCGCCTCCGGGATCGCCCGGCACCGGTAGGTGCCCAGAGCGAGCTGTGCCGTCACAGAAGGCTCCCCACCGTCGCGGCCTGCCCGGCAACGAGCTCCTGGACCAGCCCGACGACGTCCTCCAGGGCGAGGCCGGCCGTGTCGGCGAGCGCGGCCAGGTCCACGGTGCGGCCGTCGACCAGCGGGCGCAGCACCGCCTCCGCCTCGGGGGCGAAGTCGTACACGGTGCCGGCGGCGGACAGCGTCACCGCGTCCTCGCCGACCTCCAGCACCGCGCGGGCGGTGGTCAGCCGTACCCGCAGGTGCGAGTCGGCCGGGATGCCGTCGATGTACGGCAGGCTCGGCACCATGCGGCCGACGGCCTGTCCGTCCATCGCGGCCCGGTAGCGGGCGATCAGCGTTGGGTCGTCCAGCAGTTCGGCGAGACGCTTGCGCATTCCGTCCACGGCGTCGGCCTGGACGTCCGGCGCGGCGAGCAGCGGCAGGTCGCGCCTCCAGTCCTCGTGCGTAAGCAGCTGCTCGGCCACCCACGCCATCAGGTCCGTCGCCGTGTGGGTCTGCAGGCCGCAGGTGACGTGCAGGGAGCGCACGCCCTGGTCGGCGGAGACCGCGTGCCACACGCCGCGCGGCACGTACAGCACGTCCCCGGGATTGAGGACCAGGTCGGCCACGGGCTCGCTGGGCGCCTCGCCCGGGTCCTCGATGTCCCGGTACAGCGGGAACGGGCGGGTGGTTCCGTAGATCCGCCACCGCTTCGCGCCGTCCAGCTGGACGATGACGGTGTCGTGATCGTCCCAATGAACGCCGAACCCCTCGGTGCTGGTCCACGAAGCGTAGAGGTTCGCCTGCACGCGTGTGCGCAGCTCACGCTCGAGCGCTTCGGCGAGCCGGGCGATCGGCGGGTGCAGTTCGTCGACGCTGTCCAGGGCGAGGGAGGCGCCCTCCTGGAGGCGGGCGTGCAGTTCGGCCGGGTGGAGGCGGTGCCACACGGTGTGCCGGCGCGTGGCCACCGGGGCGGTGTACCCGCCCACCAGCAGCGTCTCGCCATCGCGGGACAGCCGCATGCGCGGCGGCTCCAGCCGGTGGGCGGCCAGGATCTGGTTGAGGTCGTCCCAGGTCATCAGCCCGGCGACATCGATCGCGCCGGGTACATGGCGGTAATCGCGGTGCAGTGCCTGGGCGAGGAAGTCCCCGCCCAGGCATGCCGCGATGGACACATCCGTCATCGCGTCAGGACCCCGCTCGTCAGTCGTTGCCGTCGCTCTTACCGGTGCCGCCGCCGTCCGAGGGGATGGCGTTGCGGCCCCGGGCGGCGACGATCAGCCGACGGGAACGGACCAGACCGCCGGTCGACGGCCCGGACGTGGCGGGCGGGGGCTGGACGGGACTCTGCATGAGGACCTCCTCCTGATCGGTCGGCCGGCCCTGACGGCACGGCCGCGACACCCGCCAGTACAGCCATGAGAACGGCTGGCGATAACCCGGTCATGGGGCCCCCACAGTGGGTATGGTCGCGAGGCTGACGCATCGTCATTCCATGAGCTTTCAGGGGGACTTGTGGACGACTTACCGCCGTCACCCGCCCAGGTTCCGCGCCGTCTCCTGGCCGACCCCGTCTTCCTGAGGGCCTTGCAGGACAGGGACTTCTCCGTGGTCTTCGCGATGCTCCACGGCGTGGGCATCTCCTTCAACCGGATCGCCGAAGCGTGCGCGCTCAAAGCCGAGCGTGTCAGCCAAATCGCCCGGGGCGCAGCCTCCGTCACCGCGCTGGCAACTGTCGAGCGAATCGCCGGCGGTCTGCGCATTCCCGGTGCCCTACTGGGCCTTGCTGCGCAACCCTGGGAAGACACCGCCGCCCTCAGCACGGAGTCCCACCATGGAGATGATCCGATGAAGCGCCGCAACCTGCTTCGTGGCGCGCTCGCCGCCGGCCTCACCGCTCCGGCGCTCGCCGCCCTCACCGCCGCCCGGACCGACGTCGACCAGAGCCTCTCCCCCGACGCGCCCCAGGACCTCGCCGACCTCGAGGCCGCAGCCGAGAGCTACGGGTACGGCTACCACGGCCAGCAGCCCACCCGCGTCCTGGCCGACCTGGTCGCCGACTTCACGACCCTGCGCCCGCTGCTCACCGTCCCGCAACCCGCCCCGGTACGGGCTCGGCTGTGCCGCACGGCCGGGCAGATGGCCGGGATGACCGCGATCGTCTTACACGACCTGGGCAGCCGACGGGAGTCCCGCGCCTGGTTCGCCACCGCCGCCCGGGCCGCCGCCGAATCCGGTGACGACCAGCTGCACGCCTGGGTCCTCGCCCGGGAGGCGATGGTCCCGCTCAACTACGGAGCCCCAAAAGCGGCGGCCGGCCTTGCCGAACGGGCCCGTCACGTCGCCGGGCACCGGCCGACCGCCGCGGCGACGCTGGCGGCCGCGGTCGCCGCCCGCGCCTACGCCCTCAACCACCAGAGCGAGCAGGCCCGCGCCGCGCTCGAGGCCGCCGACGCCCTCATGGACCGGCTCCCCGAGGGCGAGCGGTCGGACACGTGAGTGACGTACGGCGAGCAGAAGCATCACGTCCACCTCAGCCACGCGTTCACCACGCTCGGGGACACCCGCTTCGCCCACGTCAGCCAGGAGCGCGCCCTGGAGCTGTCCGCGCCGACCAGCACCATGACGCGCACCCTGCTGAACATCGACGCGGCGGCGTGTTCCCATCACGACGGTGACACCGAGCAGGCGTGCCGCCGTACGGTCGACGCCCTGACGGCGCTGCCTGCGGACTTCCGCACCGGCCTGGTCCGCCGCCGCGCCCAGGACCTGTTCGAGGCGATCCCCGCTCAGCACCACCACGAGCGCGCCGTACGCGACTCGTAGGAGGCCCTGGCCGCCTGAAACCGTGACCACACTCGGGGACGATCACCGGCCGGGCAGCCGCGTGCTCCAGGCGCTCGTCCAGCGCTAGCAGCCTGCGGTGCGGCAGCACTGAGCGGGACATCGCCAGGGCCGGGGCCCATCCCGGCCGCATCGGCTCCGGGGTCAAAGCGCTGGCCAGCAGCAGCGAGGCGTCCACCGACTTGGTGGTCGGCCGTACCACCGCGGCGGCGATGGTCCGGGTGGCGACGTCGACGAGACCGCAGAGTTCGACCCGGCCGGGCACCCCCTCATCGAGCCGGACCAGCACGTCCAGAGGAGTGGAGTCGATCTGCATCAACTCGCCCGGGGCAGCGACCTGCTCGTAACGGAACGGGCCGGAGGGCTGATCGGCCAGGGAACGACGGGTGCGGGCCGAGCCGGTCACATGAACGCCGTGGGACAGCTTGCCGAAGAGCCGGTAGAACGTGGCCCGCGACGGCATCTCCACCAGGTCCTTGCCATGCTCGGCGTCCAGGATCTGCCGGGTTCGCCACCGCACGTACTCGATTGTGCGGGTGGACGCCTCGATGCTCTCGGCGATGACTTGCCGGATCGCCGTCACGACGCGCGGGTCAGCCTGGCCGAGCAGCGAGGCGTGCGGGGCGAGCCGGTGGTCCACCACCGCTTCGACGCCGCCGGCCTCGTAGCGCTGCCGCTTGCGCTTGACGGTCCGCGCACTGATCTCCTCACCCAGCGCGCCAAGTTCGGCCGCCTTGGCCCGCTCGCGTTCCGCCAGCGAGCGGGTGGCCGGGTCGTACTCGGGCCGGGGACGGGTACCCGCCGGGGCGTCCGGCGGCAGGCCGGTCAGTAACTCGACGAGGTGCCGCTGCCACCACAGTGCGCGGTCCGCCACCTCCTTGGGCAGGTGCCCCAGCAGCGCGGACGAGCCCAACGCGGCCCGCTCACCGGGGCCGAGAACGGCGAAGTCCTCGGCGGCTTGGAGATGGACCTGGTCCACGAGCATGCCGGTGCCGTGGACGTCGGCCAGACGGACCCGCATCCCGGTCAGCCCGACCACCGTGTAGGTGTGTTCCTGGAACCGGACACGGTCGCCCAGCCGTAGCCGCCCCGGACGCGCGGAACTCACGGCTGCCCCCGTGCCGCCAGGCAGACACCGGTCCCAGAACCCAGCAGGGCCGAGACCAGATCCGCCGTCAGTTCGTGCTGCCAGAGCAGGTGATAGAGCACCGGCAGCACCGCCAACCGGTCTCCGACCCGCTCAGCTCCGGCGAGAAGCATCTGCGGTTCGCCGAACACCTCCCGCAGCCAGTCCGCCACCGGCGCCCGGCAACAACGCGGATGACGGTAGCGGGCCAGCCAGCGCAGATTCGCCCGGAAGGACTGCCCCAGGTCTCCGACCAGCCTGAACTGCCACCCCACCCACTCACAGATCCGCGCGGCGAACGCGAAGGCTTCGGCGGCCTCCTCGTCGACCAGGTTCTGGGGCCGGACATCGACGACCACTCCGGTCCCGTCGGCCAGCCGAGCGAAGTAGTCCGGGGTGTGCTCACGATCCCGGTCCACCGTCGTGCCAAACCAGACGGAAGGGCTGCGAGGACAGAGCTACGACGGCGGGTTCAAAGTCCAGGGCCATCGCCGCGTCCCTCTCCACCCACGACTCGTAGCCCACCAGGGAACGCGAGGTCACCGCCCAGTAGTCGCCCGTGAAGTTCTTCTGCCCCTTGAACGCGGTGAACTTCCGGACCGCTGAGGCAAGTTCGAAGGGCTCGCCCCAGTAGCGAGTCAGCGGACCGAGCCGACGGGCGCCGTCGGCATCCACGAACCCCACATGGACGTCCGACGCGTACTCCCAGGTGGATACCGCCTCCGCAGGCTCGCCCATGTGCCCTCCCCGGCACTCTGGCCGTAGTGCGAGGGTGGAACAACTTCGAGCGTCCGAAGGTCCAGAAAGCGGAGGCGTCACCCTAACGAGGGATGACATGCAACGGGAGGTGGGTGCAGTGGAGGGGCGATTGTCGCGGGCCGGACTGGTCGGGGCTCTCGTGGAGCTCATCGCGTCGAGGAGGCCGGAGCATGTGCTCCGCGTCGCGGTGGATGGTCCGGACGCTGCTGGCAAGACCACCTTGGCCGACGAGCTGGCCCGGAATCTGGCCAGGCGGCGAGCGGCGATCCGAGTCGGGATCGACGGATTCCACCGGCCCAGGAGTGTGCGGCTTCGACGTGGGAACCTGTCGCCCGACGGCTTCTACCATGATTCGTTCGACTACGACGCCGTCCGCAGGGCCGTCCTGGATCCGCTGGGCCCCGGCGGTGACCGCCGATATCGCACTGCCGTGTTCAACTACCGGATCGACGCGGCCGTCGAGGAGCCGGTGCGGGTCGCGCCAGAGGACGCGGTGCTGCTGTTCGACGGGGTGTTCATGCTCCGGCCGGAACTGCGTGAGTGCTGGGATGTGAGCATCTTCGTCGATGTTAGCGCGGAGGAGGCGCTGCGACGGGCGCTGGTCCGTGACGTAGAGGCACTCGGCGGGTCCGACGTCGTACGCGAACGTTACGAACGGCGTTATCTGCCCGGACAGCGGCTTTACCGCGTGACGGCCGAACCTGAACTGGCTGCCGATGTGGTGATTGACAACGACGACCCTGCCGAACCCCGGGTGACGAAATGGCCAGCCTGACCCTGTTTGCCGATATGCCAGGGTCAGCTCTGGATGGTGGATCGGACCAGATCACCTGCGACCACAGACGAATCAGACCAGATCAACTGAGACGTGGACCCAGACCGTTAGAGACGTGACACGAAACTGCCTCGACTTCTGCGAGACAGGACAACTGTCCTGTCTCAACGAAGTTAGTCGTCCACCCTTGCGCTGACCTGCGTCGACTGGATTGGGTGAGACGCGGGGACTTGGTTCGTTGAGACAGATCTCGGGGGCTGGGATCGGACAGATTGAGTGCTGTCCGGTCCCAGGTCGGGCTGCCGCTGCACTGGTCGGGCCGTCACGCCCTGGCGCTGGCGACTCCTGAGCCGTCCATGTAGTCGCGGACTCGCGTGATCAGTCCGTTGTGGACGTGGAGTATCAGGAGACCGGGGACGGTGAACGTGGTGGCTTTGGTCGGCAGCGTTCCCACCACGACATGCTCGGCGATGATCACTTCCGGATCGGCGGTCTCGTGGGCTGCGATCCTCCTGACCTCCTGCACCTTGGCGGGGCTGGCGCCCCAGGCCGCCCGGTATCCGGCGCGCACGGCCTCGCGACCCTCGAAGCATGGGGGGAAGTCGGGTGAGGCGAACGGGAATTCGTGCACCGCGTCGATGGAGTAGAGATCGGCGAGATCGTCTGGGGACTTGTCGAGCATGGCTTGGTAGTAGCAGGTCAGCACCTCGTGAGGGGTGCGAACAGCAGGTGTTTCCAGATGTGACACGGGGGTCATCCCATTCGCTCAACACTTGTTGACCCAATCACGGTAGGGTCGGGCCGAGAGTTCGGTCAACGGTTGTAGAGTGAATTGGTGTCCACTCCTCGCCAGTCCCGCGCCGACCGCCGCCGAGCGACCGAGGTACGCATCCTCGACAGCGCCCGGGAGCTGTTCGCCGAGAAGGGATTCGAGCGCACCACCATTCGCGCAGTGGCGACCGCAGCGAGCGTCGATCCGGCTCTGGTCATGCAGTACTTCGGCTCGAAGCGGGAGCTGTTCAGCCAAGCTGTGCAGGCGTTGCCCGCCCCGCTGACGGCCACTGATGCCGACGAGCTCGTCGATCAGTTGCTGGCCTCGCTCGGCCTCAAGCTCGGTGGTCTTCCCGAGGGCACGCTGGCGATGATGCGGTCGATGCTCACCGACCAGGCGGCAGCCGATCATGTTCGTGCCGCTCTCGGCCGGCAGATCGACAGCGTCGGTGCCGCCCTGCCCGCTGCCGAGGATCCCGAACTGCGTGCCGCACTGGTTGTCACCGCGTTGCTGGGCGTGACCATCGGCCACCAACTCCTCGGCCTGGCCGCGCTTCGTGAGGCCCCTGCGGATCACATCGCCGCGTTGCTCCGCCCCGCCATCAAGGCCCTGACAGGACCGCCGGGGTGAACCCAATGCCCCGTCGCTCGGAATGTGAGCAGGCTGTACTCAGAGGTCGTTTTCTCCCGATGTTTTATCCCGGAATTAGTGTTTGGTCCCGGGAGGTCGGGTCGCGCCAGGAGATGGTGGCTTCGCTGGTGAGGCGTCGGGCCATCAGGTCGGTCATGGCGAGGTGGA
>NZ_NTGE01000160.1 GCF_002291145.1 Streptomyces sp. SA15 | reverse complement strand
GATGAACTTCCACCGCCTAAACGCGTGGTGGACCGAGGTCCCGCGAGCCCGCACGCGCACATCCCACCTGGCAGCCCTCCGGCCCGCCGAGTAGAACTCGACGGGCCGGATTCGCCAACAGTGTCGATGGTCCGCCGGGGCCCTCGCCATGCCGAAGGTCAGATCGTCGCCGTGTCGATCACGAACCGGTACCGCACATCGCTGCTGATCACCCGCTCGTACGCCTCGTTGATCTCGGACGCGCCGATCAGCTCGATCTCCGAGCCGATGCCGTGCTCCGCGCAGAAGTCCAGCATCTCCTGCGTCTCGGCGATGCCGCCGATCATCGAACCGGCGAGGGTCTTGTTGCCGCCGATGAGGGAGAACAGGTTCAGGGCGATGGGCTCCTCCGGGGCGCCCACGTTGACCAGGGCGCCGCCCGTCTTCAGCAGGCTGAGGTAGGCGCCGAAGTCCAGCGGGGCCGACACCGTGGAGACGATGAGGTCGAAGGAGCCGGCCAGCTCCTCGAACGTCTTCGGATCGCTGGTCGCGTAGTAGTGGTCGGCGCCCAGCTTCAGGCCGTCGTCCTTCTTGCGAAGGGACTGCGAGAGGACCGTGACCTCGGCGCCGAGCGCGTGCGCGATCTTGACGCCCATGTGACCGAGACCGCCCAGGCCGACTACGGCGACCTTCTTGCCGGGCCCCGCGCCCCACTGCTTGAGCGGCGAGTACGTGGTGATGCCCGCGCACAGCAGCGGCGCGGCGACGTCCAGGGACAGGCCGTCAGGGATGCGGACGGTGAAGTTCTCGTCGACGACGACGTGCGTGGAGTAGCCACCGTAAGTGGGCTCGCCGTCCTTGCCGATGGCGTTGTACGTGCCGACCGAGCCGCCGGTGCAGTGCTGCTCCAGGCCCGCCTTGCAGTTGTCGCACTCACGGCAGGAGTCGACCAGGCAGCCGACGCCCACGCGGTCGCCGACCTTGAACTTGGTGACACCCGGGCCGACCTCGGAGACTATGCCCGCGATCTCGTGCCCCGGGACCATCGGGAAGATCGCCTCGCCCCAGCCCTCCCGGGCCTGGTGGATGTCGGAGTGGCAGATGCCGGCGAACTTGATGTCGATCAGCACATCGAACTCGCGGACCGCACGACGCTCGATGGTGGTGCGCTCCAGGGGAGCCTTGGGGGCGGGTGCGGCGTATGCGGCGACAGTGGTCATGCCGGGGTTCTCCTAGCAAAGAGGTTCCGCGCCCGGCTGCCTTCCGACCGGGCACGCCTGATCAGCGTGCAGCACGATCCGGCATACACCCAGCCCACCGTTCTGCGTACGTCCGCTGTGCGTACCACTGGCGGGGTCAGGATGCTGTTCGTACAACGTTCGTACGACCGTGAATACTGGACGCATGGACGAGCAGCCCGAAACCGTGCCGGAGCCCGCCGGCGGCCTGGACCGGCGTGCCGAGCTCAGCGAGTTCCTGCGCACCCGGCGGGCCCGGCTGAAGCCGGAGGACGTGGGGCTGCCGGACTTCGGCCGGCACCGTCGGGTGCCGGGGCTGCGCCGGGAGGAGCTGGCGCAGCTGGCCGGGGTGTCCGTGGCGTACTACACGCGTCTGGAGCAGGGCAACGGGCGGAACGTGTCGGCGGAGGTCCTCGACGCCATCGCCCGCGCGCTCCGGCTGACCGGTGCCGAGCATGCCCACCTCATGCATCTCGCGAAGCCGAAGCAGCACAAGAAGAAGCAGACGGTGCGGACCCAGCAGGTGCGGGGTGCGCTGCTGCAGCTGCTGGACGTGATGGACGGCTTCCCGGCGTACGTCTCGGGCCGGCGCTCGGACATCCTCGCCTGGAACCGGATGGCCGCGGCGGTGTTCGGCGACTGGTCGGAGCTGCCGCCGCAGGAGCGGAACTGGGCGCGGCTGGTGTTCCTGAAGCCGGAGTACCGCGAGCTGTTCGTGGAGTGGGACCAGAAGGCGTCCGACATGGTCAGCTATCTGCGCATGGACGCCGGCTGCCACCCCGACGACCCGCGCCTGTCCGCGCTGGTCGGCGAACTCTCCGTCAAGAGCGAGGAGTTCCGGCAGCTGTGGGCCACGCATGACGTCAAGGAGAAGGGCTACGGCGTCAAGCGCATCCGGCATCCCCTGGTCGGGGAGATGACCTTGAACTTCGAGTCGTTCCGCCTGCCCGACGACAGCGAGCAGTCCCTGATCACGTACCACGCCGAACCGGGATCGCCGTCGGCGGAGGCGTTGCGCCTGCTGGCGAGCTGGGGCGCGGACGCGACGAGGGCGGGGACCGGGACCTCGACGCCGTCGGCTTGATCGGCGCCCTGAGCGGTCCGCACCGGCGTCACGCCGGACCGATGACCTTCTTGCGCATGTGCCCGTAGACCACCGACGTCCGTACGTCGGCGAGTTCCGGGCGCTTCGTCAGCTTGTCCAGGACCACCGCGTGCAGATGGTCGGTGTCACGGACCGCGACATGCACCAGGAAGTCGTCGTTTCCGGTGAGGACGAAGATCGAGATCACCTCGGGCATCCGCTCCAGGAAGGCCTGGAAGGCCTCGATCACCGCACGCGTCGGCGGGCGGACCCGTACGGCGATCACGGCCTGCAGCCCGCGGCCGATCGCCGCGAGGTCGGCCTCCGCGTGAAATCCCGTCAGGACGCCGCTCTGGCGCAGCGACCGGATCCGTTCCAGACAGGTGGACGGGGCGATACCGAGCGCCTGGGCCATGTCCCGGTTGGTGCGCCGACCGTCCTCCTGGAGCATCCGCACCAACGCCGAATCTAGTTCGTCCACGCTTACCTCATCTCACCGGATTCCGAAGGTAATTCGGATTCTACGCGTGATCTTCGATGATCTTGCTAGCCTCCCCCCCAGCTGGCTGACGTTCGTTCGGACGCGGCGTGTTCAGTGGTAATGGAGAGGGGCGACTTCAGATGCGTGAGCGAGGGCCAACGGTGTGGGCAGTGTGTGCGGTCATGGCAGCCGCGCTGTTCTGGAGCAGTTCGTACGCGGTGACCAAGCAGGTGCTGGATGACGTCGGCCCGCTGACCATCGGCGCCATCAGGTTCACCCTGGCGGCGTTACTCCTGGGCGTGCTGGTCCGGCTGAACCGGCATCGCCCGGCCCGGCCGGACCCACGGCAGCGGCGGCAGCTCTACCTGAGCGGATTCCTCGGCATCACCGTCTACTTCGTCCTGGAGAACGTCGGCGTCGACCTGTCCACGGCCTCCGACGCGTCCCTGATCGTGGCCACGTACCCGCTGATGACGATGCTGCTGGAACTGGTCGTCTTCCGCACCCGGATGCCGCTGCCGCGTGTCACGGGCGTGCTGCTGGCCACCGTCGGCGCCTTCCTCGTCGTACGCAACGGAGCCCAGGTCGGCGGAAGTTCACGGTGGACGGGAGACATCCTTCTGCTGCTCGGCGGGCTGGCCTGGGCCGGTTACAACGTGCTCGGCAAGCGCGCGAGTGCCGGTCAGAACGCCGTGAGCGTCACGTACCACCAGACTCTGGCGGGTGCGGCCGGGTTCCTCCTCGCCTCCCTGCTGGAGGCCGACGACTGGCGGATGCCGGGCGCGACCGCCTCCTCGCTGCTGGTCTACCTGGCCGTGGCGTGCTCGGTCGGCGGCTTCCTGCTCTACAACTACGGCCTGCGCAGGATGGCGTCGAGCGTCGCGGTGAACATCCTCAACCTGGTCCCGGTCTTCGGCGTCGTCGGCGCCGTCGTGATCAACGGGGAGTCGATCCGGCCGGCCCAGGCGACGGGCGGCGTCATCATCATCGCGGGGGTGGCGCTGGGCATGATCGAGCGGGAGCGGGGAGCCGCGGCGAAGCCGGACGCGGGGCTCGTGCCGGACGAGCCCGAAGCCGCTGGTGTACCAACCGCCCGTTGAGTGATCGACCCGTTGAGTGATCGACGGAGCCCCGCAGCCCACATCAGCCCTGATACGGCGGCGCCGCACCCCACGTCCACTTCGGCACCGGCTGCTCCGCCGGCGGCTTCGCGTCCGGGCCGGAGAAGTGGACGGCCAGCCGCGTGCCCCACTCCACGTAGGCGAGGAAGGCCGAACGGAACTCGGCGTCCGTCGGCAGGCCCGCCTCGTCCGCCGCGTCCTGGATCAGATTCACCCAGCGGCGGCGCTGGGGCTCGGTGATGCCCCGGCCCATGTGCTTGGCGACCATGTGCCCGTGGCCGCCCTGCGTCTCGGAGTAGGCGGGCGGGCCGCCGAACACCTCGGCCATCCACACGGCCACGTGCTGGGCGTGCTCGGGGACCAGTCCCGCGAACACCGGCGCCAGGAGGTCGTCCTCGAGGACCTTGTCGTAGAAGACCGACGTGAGGCGGGCGAAGGCCTCCGCGCCGCCCGCCCACTCGTACAGCGTGGGGACGGCGGAGCCGGTTCCGCGCACGGTCGTCGGCTTGTAGTGGCGCATCTCCTGGATGCTGGCGACGTACGGGCGGATCTCGGCCAGGAAGTCCGTGAACAGCTCGGACTTGCGGAAACCTTCGAGGTGGTCCTCGGTGGAGGTCCAGGTGATACGCAGGACGAAGTGCTCGAAGTCCTCCTCGCAGCGGGCCAGTTCATAGTCGACGCACTGCGGTGCCGCCGCCAGCTGGGCCGCGGCGCGGGTGTAGGCGGACAGAAACTCCGCCGACTGCTCTTCGGGGATGCGGTACCGGATGTACTCGACCGTCTGAGTCGTCATGCCCCCACGCAATCACGAACGCCGACGGGACGCCCTTCCTCCGGTACGGTCGGCACCGCCAATCTGTCCTGATGCTCAGTGATTGGCAGATCTGTTCCACCGGCACGGCCACGTGACCTGGGGTTTTCCTTCGCGGGGGTGGAACAGATCTGCCAATCACTGTTCAGGCGGTCTCGCCCCCGCGGCGTGCGGCCCCCGCCGGTGGCGGCCCGGCTCCCCGCGGCCGCCACGCGGCCCCGACCCCCCAAGAGCAACGGCCTGCCCAGGACACGGGGTCCTGGACAGGCCGCTCGCGTGCGGGAGGTTACTTCCCGTAGTACGCGTTGTAGATCGAGATCGTCGACTTGTTGCCCTTCTTGTCGGCGATCTTGGCGTGGAAGGAGATGGCCTTCCCCTTCGCCGGGTTCTTCACGGTGATCTTGCCGTTCTTGACCTCGATCTTCTTCCAGGTCTGGCCGTAGTCGTACGACACGTAGGTCGCCAGCGACTTCAGGTTGGAGCCCTTCGCCGCGCCCTCGACGGTGACCGGGATCGACACCGTCTTGCCGGCCTCGACGCGGCTGTCCAGGCCGGTCTTGGCGTTGAAGCGGACCGTGGATGCGGGCAGCTTCGCGTCGCCGTTCGCCGGCTTCTTCGAGCGGAAGGTCCAGCTCGCGTCGATCCGGGTGGAGGCGGCCGCGACCTTGACGCTGCGCTTGACCGAGGTGGTCAGCTTGTACTCGGCGTCGCCGGACGGGACCTTGAACAGCTTCTCGCCGAACAGCGGGTCGTCGTGCGTGCCGACCTTCGTGCCGTTGCGGTACAGCGTGGTGGCGACCGACGTGAAGTCGGACGAACCGGCGTGGCCCGCCGAGTCCGCGAACAGCGGCAGGTAGCCGTAGATGCCGTTGTCCTCGCGGAAGAGCCCGAACTCCGCGTTCAGGTGCGGGCCGAAGACCGCGGTGTTGAAGGTCTTCGTGTACTTCTGGCCCGCCTTGAAGGTCTGCGGGTTCCCCAGCGTGTAGAAGGCGTCGGCGATCGGGAAGCCGTCCGCGTCCTTGCCGCCGTACTGCTCGAAGTCGAAGGTCCACTGGATCTTGTCGGACGTCGAGAGGTACAGCGTGCGGGCACCCGGCAGCTTCTGCTCCACCGGGTTACCGAAGGCCACGTCGTCCGGGAAGACACCCACGGCGACCAGCGCGCCGGTCTTGCCGGAGGCGGGGGCACCGAGGTTGTTCTTCACCGTGCTCAGTTCGCTCGCCTTGAAGTGGCGGACCTTGTCACCCTGGATCTTCTTGACCTTGGCGGTGGTGGCCACGTCGTACTCGGCGGCCGCGCCCTTGGTCCACTGGCCGCTCCAGGTCTGCGTCAGGCCGGTCGCCTCCGCGCCCTGGTGGGCCATGCGCAGGTTGGCGAAGGAGTCGATGCCGAAGGCGACGCCGACGAGCGCGGGCTCGTAGAAGTAGCTGCCCACTGCGGACGTCGGCTTGGCCTGCGCGTCCGGGACCCTGATGTCGGCCGCCTTGGTCTTGCGGGCGTCGATCGTCACGGAGGTGTTCTTGGTGACGGTCAGCTTCGGCTGGACCACCCAGTCGAGGCCGCCCTCGAAGTTCTGGAAGTCCTTCGCGATCCAGGCGTCCAGCAGGTAGGTGCCCTTGGGCAGGCGCATGGTCGTGGTGCCGGAGGCGGCCGCCGGGACCTCGTAGAACCGGCCCTTGGCCAGGCCCGTGTAGCCGAACAGGACGGTGCTGTGGACGTCCGTCGGCTGCCCGTCCCGGCCGATGTGCTTGACGGTGACGTCGTACGACTCCAGCTCGCGCTGCACGGCCGCGGCCGTACGGACGCTCTGGCCGCCGCCCGTCGCCGTCACGTACGCGGAGTACGCGCCGTCGAGCGTGCCGCCCAGCTTGGTGTTGACGGTCATGTCCACGGAGGCCCGGCCGTTCGCCGGGACGGTGACCGTGGTGGCGCTGAGCTTGAAGAAGCCGGCCGGAGCGGCCTGGCCCTTGGGGTTGGTGGCGGTCGACGTCAGCTTCAGCGTGACGGGCTTCGTGCCGAGGTTGCGGTACGTCAGCTGCTTGGTGACCGGCTTGTCGTCGGTGTGCGGCCACTGCTGCGTGCCGAAGCTGACCGACACCGGGTCGGCGATCACGGTCTGCTTGATGGCCTTGTCGACCTGGATACGGCCCGAACCCTGCTGGAACGGGTTGTACTTGCCGCCCTTGGTCGAACCGGTCAGCGCGCCCTTGAGCTCGGCGTACGTCCAGTCCGGGTGCTGCTGCTTGAGGATCGCGGCGGCGCCCGCGACGTGCGGGGTCGCCATCGACGTACCCGAGATGGTCAGGTAGCCGGCGGGGTTCTCGCCGACCTCCTGCGCGATGGCGCTGCCCTTGGCGGCCGCGGCCGTGGTGTCCACGCCCGGCGCGGTGACGTCGGGCTTGATGGCGCCGTCGCCGAGGCGCGGGCCGGTCGAGGAGAAGTCGGCGAGCTTGTCCTTGTCGTCGACGGCGCCGACGGTGAGCGCGGCGTCCGCGCTGCCCGGTGAACCGACCGACTCCGGGCCGGAGTTGCCCGCCGCGATCGCGAAGAGGATGCCCTTCTCGGCGGACAGCTTGTTGACGGCCGCCTCCAGGGGGTCCACCTCGGGGGTGTCCGTGCCGCCGAGGCTGAGGTTGACGACCTGGGCGCCCTGCTCGGCCGCCCACTCCATGCCGGCGAGGATGCCGGAGTCGTCGCCGAAGCCGTTGTCGTCGAGGACCTTGCCGCTCAGGACGTCGGCGCCGGGCGCCACGCCCTTGTACTTGCCGCCGGACTTGGCTCCGGTGCCCGCCGCGATGGACGCGACGTGCGTGCCGTGGCCCTGCTTGTCGGTGGCGTCGGCGGCCGGAGTGAAGTTCTTGGCCGCGATCACCTGGTCCTTGAGGTCCGGGTGGGTCGCGTCGACGCCGGTGTCCAGTACGGCGATCTTGACGCCCTTGCCGTCGTAGCCGGCCGCCCACGCCTTGGGGGCGCCGATCTGCGGCACGGACTTGTCGAGGCTGGCCTTGCGGACGCCGTCGAGCCAGACGTGCGCGATGCCGGAGGCGGTCCTGGCGCCGTTGGTGACGGCGTCCCACAGCTCGGGCGCGTCCTCGTGCGGAGTCTGGACGGCGTCGGCGTTCAGGGACTCGAGGCTCTGGCGGAGCTTGCCCGCGTCACGGACGTCGGCCTTGGCGCCGGCGGCGGCTCCCTTGTAGCCGACGATGACCTTCAGGCCCTTGGCCTGGGACTTGCGGGTCGCGGACTTGCTGAGTTCGGTGACGTCGAAGAGCCGCTGGTCCAGCTTGCCGGTGCTGACCAGACGGGCCGCGTCGGCCGGGATCACGAGGGTGTGGCCGTCGACCTTGCGGATCTGAACGGGTATGTGCTGGCGCCCCTTCGCCCGCTCCAGGCCCACTACCTGGCCCTTGGAGTCGACGGTGACGCGGTCACCCGTGATCAGGGTGATGCGGTGCTTCGCCTTGAGCGAGGTCTTCGCGGCACCGGTGGTCTGCCGCTCTCCCTCCGCCGACGCCGGGCTGGTCATGCCCGCCGCCAGGGCCACGGCGGCCGCGGTGGCGACCGTGGCCGCGCATGCTCTTTTCACTTGTCTGCGCAAGTTTCCCCCTTGCAGAAGAACCGGGCGAATTCCCCGTTCACCCGGCCGGGGGCAGACTCGCACGCTCGTGCGCACGCCCCCCGGAACTCGCAGTATGCCGGGGGGCGTTCAAGCACCTCAATAGACAGGGGGCTGACAGGAAGTGTCTGTTACACGATCGTCGGGGAAGCGAATATCCCCAGCCAGTTCCGGATTTCGCCCCTATGACGCGGCGTTCTCCTTCACGGTGATCCTTCCCTTGCGGATCGTCGCCAGCCGAGGCGCCTTCTTCGCGATCGAGGAGTCGTGGGTGACCATGATGAACGTCAGCCCGAGCTCCTTCCACATGCGTTCGAGTACGTCCATGATCTCGTCGCGCATCGACTCGTCGAGGTTTCCGGTGGGTTCGTCGGCCAGCAGCACCTTCGGCTGCTTGACCAGCGCGCGGGCGATGGCGACGCGCTGCTGCTGCCCGCCGGACATCTCACCGGGCAGATGCCCGAGCCGCTCACCGAGCCCGACCGACTCGAGCGCCTCGGCGGCCCGCTCGCGCCGCTCCTTCGGCTTCACACCGAGCGGTACGAGGGCGGTCTCGACGTTCTCCTGGGCGGTGAGCGTCGGGATGAGATTGAAGCTCTGGAAGACGAAGCCGATGTTCTCACTGCGCACCTTGGTGAGCCGGGCCTCGGACAGCCTGGCCATGTCGGTGCCATCCAGCACGACTTCCCCGGCCGTCGGCCGGTCCAGCCCACCGAGCATCTGAAGCAACGTGGACTTCCCACCACCGGTGGGGCCCTGGATCACGAGCCGGTCGCCGTCGGCGATGGTCAGATCGACACCGACGAGGGCGTCGACGGTCTCCTTGCCTCGGGTGTAGCGCTTGGTGACGTCTTTGAGTTCGTACATGGGTGCGACTCCTGAGAGATGTGAGGGTGATGGGTTGCCACAAGCTGCGGGCAGCTACTCGACGCGCCGCAGCGCATCCGCAGGCCGCAACCGAGAAGCCCGCCACCCACCAAAGGCACCCGCGATCAGCCCCCCGGCCACGGCAAGGCCAACCGCCAGGCCGATCGTGGCCAGGCTGACCGGCGCGGTGAGCGCGACATCGAGCGTCCTGGGCGCAACCTGCCGCCCCCCACCGAAGCCACCCCCACCGGGACCCGCACCGCCCCCGAGCTCCGCCTGCAACGTAGGACTGACAGCCGTAACGACATACGCCCCCGCCAACCCCAGAGCGATCCCCAGCGCACCACCCACGAGCCCGTTGACGACGGCCTCACCGACCACCTGCCGAGTAACCCGCCCCGACTTCCACCCCAGCGCCTTCAACGTCCCGAACTCCCGCACCCGCCGAGACACCGCCGAGGACGTCAGCAACCCGGCCACCACAAACGCCGCCACCAGCACCACGATCGACAGCCACTTGCCCACACTGGTCGCGAGAGAGGACGCCGTGGACAGGGACCCGGACACCGTGTCCGCGAGATCCGCGGAGGTCGTCACCGTCGTACCCGAGATGTTCTTCTGGATCTCGGACTTCACGCTGTCGATCTTCTGGGAGTCGGTCGCCTGGACATAGATCGTGGTGACCTTGTCCTTGGAGTCGCTGAGCGTCTGCGCCGGCTTCAGCGGGACGTAGAGGTTGGCGGCCGCGTCACCACTGTCCGCGGTCGCGATGCCGATCACCTCGAACTTGGTGTCCTTGATGGTGACCGTGCTGCCGACCTTCAGATTCTTCTCCTTGGCGTACGCCGAGTCGACGACGGCAACCTCGGCATCGGCCTCGGACGACGTGAACGTACGGCCGCTGGTGATCTTCGAGGAGGTCAGCGGCCCGAGAGCCGGCTCGGTGACGTCCGTGCCGTACACGGAGTAGCTGTTGACATCGAAGTTCGCGCCACCGCCCTGGACTTCACCCTGCGGCTGGCCGCTACCGTCTCCGCCAGGACCGCCCGGCTGCTGCCCACCCTCCCCGTTCTGCTGGAACTGCCCCGGGGTGAACTCCCCGCTGACCTTGACGACCTGAAGGCTCAGCCCGCCCACCGCGTCCGAGACCCCGCTCTGCGCGCCGACCTTGCTGACGGTCGAGGTCGACAGGGTCTGGAAGCCCCGCACCAGGACGCGATCGCTGCTCTGCTCCTCGCCGGAGCCGTCGTCCTGCGCGTCGAACTGGAACCGCGGGGGCTCGGAGCCGTCGGCGGTGGGCTCGGCCGCCTTGGTGACCGTCATGTCCGTGCCCAGGCCGTACAGCGACTGGAGGACCTTGTCCTGGGCCTTGCCCATGCCGGACGACACGGAGTTGACCACGATGACCAGCGCGATGCCCAGCGCGAGCCCGGAGGCGACGACGAGGGCCGCCTTTCTGCGGCGGCGCAGCTCGCGCCTCAAGTAGGTGAAGAACATGGCCGAAAGCTAGGTACGGCGCGTGATGAAGGGATAAAGCTGACATAAGAGATGGATGAGAAGGCTGTGGGCGACCCCGGAAACACCGATGCCGCCCCTGAGGGCGGCATCGGGTCGATCCGAAGTGCGGGACGTCAGCGACGTCAGGCGGCGGACCCCGCCTTCCACTGATCCCAGCTCATGTTCCAGCCGTTGAGGCCGTTGTCCGGCGCGATCGTCTTGTCGCCGGTGTTCTGGACGACGACCACGTCACCGACGATCGAGTTGTTGTAGAACCACGCACCCGGCGTGTTCGGGTCGTTCGCGCCCTTGGTGTCCGACAGGCCCACGCAGCCGTGGCTGGTGTTCACGCTGCCGAAGATGGACTTGGCGCCCCAGTAGTTGCCGTGGACGAAGGTGCCGGAGGTGGACAGACGCATGGCGTGGGGCACGTCCTTGATGTCGTACTCGCCCTTGCCGTCGTCGTCGGTGAAGCCGACCGTCGCGCCGTTCATCCGGGTCTCCTTGAACTTCTCGGAGATCACCATCTGGCCTTCGTACGTCTTGTTGTCGGGCGCGCCGGCGGAGATCGGGATGGTCCTGACCGTCTTACCGTCCTGCGTGACCTTCATCTGCTTGGTCTTCGCGTCGACGTACGTCACCTGGTTGCGGCCGATCTTGAAGGTGACCGTCTTCTGCTGGACGCCGTAGACCCCGTCCGCGCCCTCGACACCGTCGAGCGCCAGCTTCAGCGTGACGGTGGAGTTCTCCTGCCAGTACTTGTCGGGCCGGCAGTCCATGCGGTTGGCGTTGAACCAGTGGCAGACGACTTCCTGGCCGCTGGTGGTGGAGACGGTGATGCCCTTCTGGACGTCCGCCTTGTTGGTGATCGCCTTGTCGAAGTTGATCGACACGGGCATGCCGACGCCGACGGTGGTGCCGTCGTCCGGCGTGAAGGTGCCGATGAAGCTGTTGGACGGGGAGACCGTGGTGAACGAGGCGTTCTCGTGGGCGACGCGGCCGTCGGCGTCCTTCGCCTCCGCCGTCACCTTGTAGGTGGTGGACCGCTCCAGTTGGGCGCTGGGCTTCCAGCTGAGCTTGTCCGCGGATATCTCGCCGCTGACCTCGGTGCCGTCGACCGTGGTCATCGTCACGTCCGTGAGGGTGCCCTTGCTGACGGTGACGGCGGCGGAGTTGTTGATGGAGGCGTTGTCCGAGCCGTCCTTGGGCGTGATCTTGATCTGGGCCTCGGAGGTCTTCTTGGCGGCCGCCTCGTCGACCTTGGACTGTGA
Organism: Streptomyces sp. SA15; assembly: GCF_002291145.1. Classification (GTDB taxonomy): domain Bacteria; phylum Actinomycetota; class Actinomycetes; order Streptomycetales; family Streptomycetaceae; genus Streptomyces. The sequence goes on along the minus strand of NZ_NTGE01000160.1, from coordinate 54,387 downwards.
GCTGTCGTTGCCCCCGTCGCTCGCGGAGGCGTCGTCGCCGCCGCCGGAACACGCCGTGAGCACGAGCACACCGCCGAGCAGTGCGGACGCGACCGTCAGGCCCTTGCGCCGCTTACCGACCGTCATCACACGCTTCTCCATCGTTGCCGAATCCCCAACCCCGAGAGCCCCGTAAAACCGAGAGCCCCGTAAAACCGAGAGTCCCCGTTAACAAGACTTCAACGCTACGACCGGTTCATCCCGTTCCACATTCCTCGAAGGTGTGGGGCACACCACGTTCGCGTGGTGGATGGTGCCGGTGTCGGTCGTGCGCCCCTTGAGACGACGAAACCCCGGGCGGCGGTTTCCGCCCGGGGTCACGATTTCCCCAAGCGGGCTCAGCCGGCCGCCTCTTCCTCTTCGTCGCTCTCGTCGACTTCTTCGTCGTCCTCGTCGACATCATCCTCGTCGAGGTCCCAGTCCGGCGAATCCGGGTCGTAGTCGATCTGCTCGCTGCTCCAGGAGGCCTGCGCGAGTTCGACCCCCGGCACCCCGCTGACCAGGTCGAACGGGTCCACGAGATACGCGAGGGCCTCCGCGGTGTCTTCCGTCACAGCGCTCTCGGCGTGTACCCGCTCCTCGGCCGGCATGTCGGCGTCCTTCGCGATCCGCCCCAGCGCGGCCCCGGTGACGGCGCCGGCGTCGTCGACTTCGAGGACGAGTTCCACGCGAAGTCGTACAAAACGTGATGTCTCTGCAGTGCTCATGCCCGGAGCGTACGGCCCATCGCTCCCGTGACTTTCCCGTGACCCGCGCCTTTCACTAACATCGCCCCACACGGCCAATTCGCCAGCGCCACAAGGGGATCGATATTCCGTGTCATCCGCTCGCCGTCCGTTGCTGACCGCCACCGCCGCGGGGACCCTGTTGGGTGCCCTGTGGTTCGTCCCCTCCGCGAACGCGTCGGCGGACCACCCGGCCAGAACGGATTCCTCTGCGACCCCGACGTCGCAGGTCACGACCCAGGCGCGGGCCGCGTCCACGAGTACGTCCAGCACGTCCGGTACGACCGCCGAGGGCACCCAACTCGCCGACACGGGCAGCTTCGACACCACCCCGTACGTCGTCGGCGGCACCCTCTGCCTCACTCTGGGCGCCGGGTTCGTCGTGTACTCGGTTCGCCGGGAACGTCTCGGTTTTTGAACTCGCTTGACGTGATCTTCAGGAAACCTTCATAGTCCGCCCATGAAGAGATCATCGGGCGCGCGCATGAGCGCCACGGCTGCCGTGAGCGTTCTGTCGCTCGCCCTCATAACGGGCTGTTCCGGCGACGGGTCGGACGGCTCCAAGGACTCCGCGAACTCCGGGTCCTCCTCCTCACCCGCCGCCGCCGCGAAGGCGTACAGCGCGGCGGAGCTGGAGAAGCTGCTGCTCGCCGAGGGCGAGGTCGAGGGCTACAAGGTCACCTCCGGTGACGACACCCTGCCCGCTTCCAAGAGCGTGCTGAAGGTCGACAAGGCGGAGTGCGAGCCCGTCGCCCACTCCATGGCGGCGCTCCCGCCGGGGGACACGGACGCGCAGGCGAGCAACAGCGTCATCCAGGCGGCTCCGTCGGACTCCGCCTCCACCTCCCTGGAGGACCTGGCCGAGGGCGACTTCAGCGAGGCGTTCAACCTCGCCGCGACCTACGTGGGCCTGTCCTCCTACGAGGGCGACGGCGCGGAGAAGGCCTTCAAGGCCGTCTCCGACGGGGTCACGGCCTGCTCCGGCGGGTTCGGCTTCAGCGCCGAGGGCACGGACACGAAGATCACCAAGATCGCCCCCGAGAAGGCCTCGGGCGCCGGTGACGAGTCCGTCGCGTTCGCCGCCGAATCCGCGATGGACGGCGACGGGACGGGCATCTTCCACACCGAGGTGGTGCGTCACGGCAGCACCATCGCCACGTACTACACGGTGAACCTCGCCCTGGTCACCTCCGGCAAGGCCTACGACGTCCCGGCGGCCGTGATCGACGCGCAGGCGGCCAAGCTCAAGTGATCCCACGGGCCTTGCCGGTCGGCAGACCGGCAAGGCCCGTTCTGCTCACTGCAACGGCCCGGTGACCGTCTCCGCCGCCGCGACCAGCCGCCCGGCACGCACGAACGCGTCCGCGGCGGCGAGGTCGGGCGCCAGGAACCGGTCCGGTCCCGGGCCCTCCACCCCCGCCTCCCGTACGGCGTCGATGACGGCCCGGGACGCCGGCGCCGGAGACAGCCCCTCACGCAGCTCGACGGCGCGCGTGGCGGCGTACAGCTCGATGGCGATGACGCGCGTGAGGTCGTCGACGGCCGTGCGCAGCTTGCGCGCCGCCGACCAGCCCATGGACACGTGGTCCTCCTGCATGGCGGAGGACGGGATGGAGTCCGCCGACGCCGGTACGGCGAGCCGCTTCATCTCGCTCACCAGCGCGGCCTGCGTGTACTGGGCGATCATCAGCCCGGAGTCCACGCCGGCGTCGTCGGCGAGGAACGGCGGCAGACCGTGACTGCGGTTCTTGTCGAGCAGCCGGTCGGTGCGGCGCTCGGCGATGGAGGCGAGGTCGGCGGCGGCGATGGCGAGGAAGTCGAGGACATAGCCGACCGGGGCGCCGTGGAAGTTGCCGTTGGACTCGACGCGTCCGTCGGGCAGGACGACCGGGTTGTCGACGGCGGAGGCGAGCTCGCGCTCGGCGACGAGGCGAGCGTGCGCCATGGTGTCGCGTCCTGCTCCCGCGACCTGCGGGGCGCAGCGCACGGAGTAGGCGTCCTGGACGCGGGGCGCGTCGTCCTGGTGATGCCCGGTCAGGCCCGAACCCTTCAGTACGGCCAGCATGTTGGCGGCGCTGGCGCCCTGCCCGGGGTGCGGGCGGATGGCGTGCAGCTCGGGGGCGAGGACCTTGTCGGTGCCGAGGAGAGCCTCCAGCGACAGGGCCGCCGTCACGTCGGCCGACTTGTACAGCGTCTCCAGGTCGGCGAGGGCCATGACCAGCATGCCGAGCATGCCGTCGGTGCCGTTGAGGAGGGCGAGGCCTTCCTTCTCGCGCAGTGCGACGGGCTGGATCCCGTGCTCGGCGAGGAGTTCACCGGCCGGCCGTACGGACCCGTCGGGTCCCTCGGCGTCCCCCTCCCCCATGAGCGTCAGGGCGCAGTGGGACAGCGGGGCCAGGTCGCCGGAGCAGCCGAGGGAGCCGTACTCGTGGACGACCGGGGTGATGCCGGCGTTGAGTACGTCGGCCATGGTCCGCGCGACCTCGGGGCGGACGCCGGTGTGCCCGGAGCAGACGGTCTTCAGCCGCAGGAACATCAGCGCGCGGACCACCTCACGCTCGACCCGCGGTCCCATCCCGGCGGCGTGCGAGCGGACGATGTTGCGCTGCAACCGGGCCCGCAGCTCCTGGCTGATGTGCCGGGTCGCCAGGGCGCCGAAGCCGGTGCTCACGCCGTAGACGGGGTCGGGCTTGGCGGCCAGCGCGTCCACGATCTCGCGGGCCGCGGTCAGGGCGGCGACCGCCTCCTCGGAGAGCTCGACCCGGGCGCCGGCGCGCGCCACGGCGAGAACGTCGGACGCGGTCACGCCGGACGTCCCCACCACCACAGTGTGCATATCCATATTCAGGAGCGTACGCAGTGAATTCGAGGATGTCACCAGTGGGGGGCGGGTTTACCCCTTACCGATGGGGCGATGGGGCGATGGGTCATCCTTCAGTGACGTCCCCTTCAGTGACGTCCGCGGAAGCGGCGGCGCTCGGCGGTCGGCTCGGCCGAGGGTTCGTCGGCCATCCGTACGACGGGATCGTCGGGGCCCTCGCGCCCGGCGACGACCGGCCGGGTGGACCCTTCGGCCTTGGCCCGGTACTGGGCGGCGTCGGCGAGCCGGAACAGCCGGCGGGCGGAGTGCACCGGGCCGATGGGATCCGCGGTGGACGCGATCCCGCAGGCGACCCCTTCCCCCAGCTCCAACTCGGCCGCCCGGCGGCAGAGTTCGTCGGCCGCCTTGACGACCTCGTCGGCCGGCGGCCCGACCGCGAGCAGACAGAACTCGTCGCCGCCGAGGCGGGCGGCGAGGGCGCCGGGCAGCATGGCGCCGCAGAGGGAGAGGACGGATCCGAAGCGTTCGAGGAGCCGGTCGCCTACGGCGTGCCCGTGGGTGTCGTTGACGCGCTTGAGTCCGTTGAGGTCGCAGACGACGAGACTGACGACGACGCCTTCCTTGCGGTGCCGCTCGACGGCCCGGTCCAGGCGTGCGTCGACGGCGCGGCGGTTGGCGAGGCCGGTGAGCGCGTCGGTGAACGCCAGTCGGCGGACCTCCTCCAGCCGCTCGGTCTGGGCGATGCCGGCGGCGACTACGGCGGCCAGGACGGTGGCGAAGTCGGCGTCGGCGCGGTCGAAGACGGGGGCGCCGACCGGGCGGGCGACGTACAGCTCCCCCCAGGCGCGTCCGTGCAGCACGATCGGGGCGACTACGCAGGAGCCGCGGCCTCTCCTGCGGAGGGCGGCGACGCGTTGGTGGACGTAACCGGGACGGCGTCCGGCCGCCGGGCCCTGAGCCGTCTCCACCCAGGCGTTGGGCTCGCCGCCGCCGGCCCACCGCTCGTGCAGGAACTCGGTGATCTCGGCGAACTGGTGCACCGGGTAGGCCTCGTCGTCCGGGAACTCCTCCTCGCCCTCGGCCCGCTCGCCCACGTTGACGAGGACCTTGAGCCGTCCGAGCTCCCGCTCCCACACGGACAGCGCGGCGAAACTCCCCCCGAGCGCACGGCACGCCCCGTTGGCGGCGGCCCACCACGCCTCTCGCGAGCAACGGGCTGCCGCCATGCCTTGAGCCAACGCCACCACGGCGGCGAGCCGAGTGTCCTCACCCATCACTCCAGGCTAGGGAGGATTGGGGCGAACCGGTCACTTGATGCGGCGCTGGGGTGATCGCCGACGGCACGCGACGCCGACGCGGCCGGCGCTGGGAGCAACCGACGCCGTCAGCCTGCGGGCAGCCGCGCCACTGGGGGCTGCGCCACCAGTCCCCCGGACCTATGCCCACCCACCACCCGACTCGGTCGGCCAAGAGGTGACCCACCTCGCAAGCGATCGTGCCGCGTTAGCTGCGGGCAACCGTCCCGCCCAGCTGCGGGCATTCGTGCCGCCCAGCTGCGGGCATTCGTCCCTCCCAGCGGGGGCATTCGTGCCGCCTAGGGCGGCTCCCGACCCAAAGAGAGGCGGCACCCCGCAAGCGCCGGGCTGCGCGACCCACCCCCGCCAGCCCCCACCCCGGGCAACCGGACAGAAGGCGGCACGCAGTCAACCGGTCCAGCCCACGCCGAGCACCCTCCAAGCGCGCGCCCCTACTACTCCCCCGGCCACCGCGGCGTCCGCTTTTCGTTGAACGCCGCCACCCCCTCCGCCCGATCCCCCGAAAACGCCACCGCCCGCCAAGCCGCGTCCTCCACCTCCAACCCGGCCCGCAGATCCAACCCCTGCCCCAACCGCAACGCCCGCTTGGCCGCCCGCAGCCCAACCGGCGAGTTCCCCGCGATCCGCCCCGCCAGCGCCAACGCCTCCTCCCGGTCCCGCCCCTCCTCCACCACCTGATCCACCAGCCCCAACTCCCCCGCCTCCACAGCCTCCACCCGCCGCGCGGTAAAGATCAGCTCGGCCGCCCGAGCCGCCCCCACCCGCCGCGGCAGCAACTGCGTACCACCGCCACCCGGAATCACCCCCACCGACACCTCCGGCAACCCCACCACCGCCGTACGATCCGCCACGATCAGGTCACAAGCGAGCGCCAGCTCGAACCCACCCCCCAGCGTGAACCCGTGCACCGCCGCGATCGTCGGCACCGGCAGATCCAGCACCCCGGTGTACGCCCCCCGCGCCACCGGCCGCTGCCGCACCAGCTCGGCATCGCTCAAGGAGTTGCGCTCCTTCAGGTCGGCCCCGACACAGAAGGCCCGCTCATGCGTGGAGGTCACCACGACCACCCGCACGCTCCTGTCCCCGCCCAGCCCCGTACAGGCCGCCGCGATGGACCGCGCCATCTCCGTGGAGACGGCGTTCATGGCCTTGGGCCGATCGAGGACCAGCTCCGCGACGTGCCCGGCACCCCCGTCCCCGTGTCGCCGTACCAGCACGAACTCCCCGAACCGCTCCTCGCCCATGACACGCTCCTTGTTAACGTGGGTTAACAACACTCGCCTCGATCATATCGACGCCGAGACCCCGTTCGAGTGACATACCGCCCGACTCCCATCCCACCGCCCACGAGAGCGCATAACGTGCGTCCGCCACGGCGTACAGGGGGCGTGAGCGCATCGGGGAGGGGTCGAGGGACATGACGACGGACACGCAGAAGCGGCCGGAGAGAGCGACCACGCAGGCCAGGACGCCCGCACAGCCCGAGCCGTACGACCCCGGAACCCGTGTCCGGAGCCCCCGCGGCCGTCACCGCAAACCCCGCCCCCGCAAGATGCTGCTCGCCGCCGGCGGCCTGGCCGTGGCGGCCGGGGTACTGAGCCTCGTACGACTGACGCCCGACCCGAACGTCCATAGCCTCGGCACCGCGGAGACCGAACCCAGCCCGGACACGGACACCGGCACGGACCGCCCCACCAACACCGCCGCCACCGCGGGAAGCACCCCCGAGGTGAGCCCGTCGGCGACCGCACCGGTGAGGGGCGCGCCGGGCGCGACACCGCACCCGGGCCGGTCCCTGGCCCACACGCCTTACGCGACCGCCGCCCCGGGAGTGCCCGCAGCCGTCCCCACAACCATCCCCGTCGCCCCGAACCCGACCGACCACACCACTGGCCCCACCACCGCACCCCGGCCACCGGCCTCGAAGCCCACCACCCCACGCCCCACACCGACCCCGCCCCCGAGCCGCATCACGCCACCCCCGGCCCCACAACCGGACCAGCCGAACGACCCCGACCGGCCCGACCTGTGCGTACCGATCATCAACGTGTGCGTGGACCCACCGACCACCCGGCACAACTGACGAGACAACCGACGAAAGGCAGCTGCCCGGCGGCTACGCCCTGCCGTCCCGCCGCGTCAACAGCCACGGTTCGACCACGCCCAGCCCACGCACCGGCCGCTGCCACATCGGCTGGAGCCCGAAGCGGTACGTCGGCGGCTCCTCGCCCTCCTTCTCGGCGGCGGCCACGGCCTCGGCCGCCTCCGCCTCCGAGGCGGGCGCCTCCTCGGTACGGATCAGCTCCTCCGCGAAGGCGGTGTCGACGAGGACGGCGTCGCGCGGGGCTATCGACGTCAGGCGGGAGGCGAGGTTCACGGTCGTACCGAAGACATCGCCCATTCGAGTGGTCACCGTGCCGAACGCGATGCCTACGCGCAGCTCCGGCATGGTCTCGTCGTTCGCCATGGTCTCGATGAGGCGCAGCGCGATCTCGGCGGCCACGCCCGCGTCGTCGGCCGCGTACAGCACCTCGTCGCCGAGCGTCTTGATGAGCCGTCCGCCGCGCGCGGCGACCAGGTCGGCGGCGGTGGTCTCGAAGGCCTCGACGAGTTCGCCGAGCTCCTCCTCCTCCATACGGCGGGTCAGGCGCGTGAACCCGACGAGGTCGGCGAAGCCGACGGCGAGGCGCCGGTCGACCATCTCCTCGTCGTCGGCGGTCTGGACGACCCGGCCGGCCGAGGCGGCGAGCTGGCGCCGCCAGACGTAGACGAGGAACTCCTCCAGCTCGGGCAGGAGCAGCTCGATGATCGGGTACGTCACCTCGGTGCGGGTCATGCCCGGTTCCGGGGGCTCGGTCAGCCCCTCCAGGAAGGAGTCGATCTGCCATTCGGCCAGGCGGGCGGTGGTCTGCCCCGTGGACCGCGCCACCTGCACGGCCATGGCCTCGCTCAGCAGCCCCGCCTCGACGAGACCGGAGAGCCGGCGCAGTGCGAGGACGTCGGCTTCGGTGAGCGCCTTGGCCTGGCCGATGTCGGCGAAGCCCATGGCCCGCCAGAAGCGGGTGGCCAGCTCCACGGAGACGCCCGCGCTACGGGCCGCCTGGAAGGGGGTGTAGCGCCGCTCGGCGCCGAGGATGAGCTGCTCGATGCGCAGGGCGAGAGGGTCCTCGCCATGGTCCTCGCCGGGGTCGGCGGCGTGGGGGTCCCCCCGCTCGAGCGAACTCGAGAGTGGGGGAGGCTCCTCCCGGCCGTCCGCGTCCGCGCCGGAGCCCGTGTCGTCGACGGTCACGCCTGCTGCCCTTCCGATCTGTCACGGTCAGGTATCGACCGGCCTCAACTCTACGGCAGGTGTGCGGTAGCTCACTCCGCGAGTGGTCCGACGATACGGTGGTCATCCCGCGCGCAAGTGCACGATGTCCCCCGCTCCCACCGGCTCCTGTACCCCTTCCTCCGTCGCGATCACGAGTCGTCCGTCACCGTCGATCGCCACCGCCTCCCCGACGACCGACCGGTCCCCGGGCAGCTCGGCCCGCACCACCCGCCCGAGGGTCGCGCACCCGGCGGCATACGTCTCCTGCAAGCCACTCGCCGCCGGGTCGCCCCCGGCGGCCCGCCAGCGCGCGTACCAGTCCTCCAGCGACCGCAGCACCCCCCGCAGCAACGGGTCCCGGTCCGTGTTCGCCGCCCCGGCCAGCGCCAGCGACCCCGCCTGCGGCACCGGCAGCTCCTCCGCCCGCAGCGTGACGTTGACGCCGACCCCGACGACGACCCCGTCGTCCCCGGCCCGCTCCGCCAGGATCCCCCCGGCCTTGCGTTCCTCTCCGCCCACGGTCACCAGCAGGTCGTTCGGCCACTTGAGTGCCGTATCCACACCCGCCGCCCGCGACAGCCCCGTCGCCACCGCCACCCCGGTCAGCAGCGGCAGCCAGCCCCAGCGGGCCACCGGGATCTCGGTGGGCTTGAGCAGGACGGAGAAGAAGAGGCCTGAACGGGCCGGTGCCGTCCACTGCCGGTCAAGACGACCCTTGCCTGCGGTCTGCTCCTCGGCGACGAGGACGGCCCCCTCCTCCGCACCGCCCTTGGCGGCCAGTGCCACCAGGTCGGAGTTCGTGGAGCCGGTGCGCTGCACGACCTCGATATCGCAATAGAGCCCGCCGTGCCCGCCGTCCCGTACCAGGCCCCGCCGCAACGCGGCAGCATTGAGCGGCGGACGGTCCAGATTGGACCAACGGCTGTCGTCTGATGCATCTCGCGGCGTCATGCAAGCCAGACTAGGTGTGGTAAACGCCGCACTGCCGATTGGTGGACCCCCCACTACTCTACGGATGAGTAACCGTCCCCCCTTTTGAGCAGGCAGGGAGCCCCATCCCGATGTCCGAGCCGGAAGAGCGTCACAAGATCGACATTCACACGACCGCGGGCAAGCTGGCGGATCTCCAGCTCCGTATCGAGGAGGCGACGCACGCCGGCTCCGCACGCGCCGTCGAGAAGCAGCACGCCAAGGGCAAGCTGACGGCCCGTGAGCGGATCGAACTGTTGCTCGACGAAGGCTCCTTCGTGGAGCTCGACGAGTTCGCGCGGCACCGGTCGACCAACTTCGGGCTGGACCAGAACCGCCCGTACGGGGACGGGGTCGTGACCGGGTACGGGACGGTCGACGGCCGCCCCGTCGCCGTGTTCTCCCAGGACTTCACCGTGTTCGGGGGCGCCCTCGGCGAGGTCTACGGCCAGAAGATCGTCAAGGTGATGGACTTCGCGCTCAAGACCGGCTGCCCGGTCATCGGCATCAACGACTCCGGCGGTGCCCGCATCCAGGAGGGCGTCGCCTCCCTCGGCGCCTACGGCGAGATCTTCCGCCGCAACACCCACGCCTCCGGCGTGATCCCGCAGATCAGCCTGGTCGTCGGGCCCTGCGCGGGCGGCGCGGTCTACTCCCCCGCGATCACCGACTTCACCGTCATGGTCGACCAGACCTCGCACATGTTCATCACCGGCCCGGACGTCATCAAGACGGTCACCGGCGAGGACGTCGGTTTCGAGGAGCTGGGCGGCGCCCGCACCCACAACTCCGCCTCCGGCGTGGCACACCACATGGCCGGCGACGAGAAGGACGCCATCGAGTACGTCAAGCAGCTGCTGTCGTACCTGCCGTCCAACAACCTCAGCGAAGCCCCGGCCTTCCCCGAGGAGGCGGACCTCGCCCTCACCGACGAGGACCGCGAGCTGGACGTGCTGGTCCCGGACAGCGCGAACCAGCCGTACGACATGCACACGGTGATCGAGCACATCCTGGACGACGCCGAGTTCTTCGAGACGCAGCCGCTGTTCGCGCCGAACATCGTCACCGGGTTCGGCCGGGTCGAGGGCCACCCGGTCGGCATCGTCGCGAACCAGCCGATGCAGTTCGCCGGCTGCCTCGACATCAAGGCCAGCGAGAAGGCGGCCCGCTTCGTACGCACCTGCGACGCCTTCAACGTCCCGGTCATCACCTTCGTGGACGTCCCCGGCTTCCTGCCCGGCGTCGACCAGGAGCACGACGGCATCATCCGCCGCGGCGCCAAGCTGATCTACGCCTACGCGGAAGCGACGGTCCCGCTGATCACGGTGATCACACGGAAGGCCTTCGGCGGCGCCTACGACGTCATGGGCTCCAAGCACCTGGGCGCCGACCTCAACCTGGCCTGGCCCACCGCCCAGATCGCCGTGATGGGCGCCCAGGGCGCGGTCAACATCCTGCACCGCCGGACCATCGCCGAGGCGGAGGCCTCCGGAGACGGTGAGGCGACCCGGGCGCGGCTCATCCAGGAGTACGAGGACGCCCTCCTCAACCCGTACGTCGCGGCCGAGCGCGGCTACATCGACGCGGTGATCATGCCGTCCGAAACGCGCCGTCATGTCGTACGGGGCCTGCGTCAACTGCGAACCAAACGGGAATCCCTGCCCCCGAAGAAGCACGGCAACATCCCCCTCTAGCCACCCCGATCAGCCCCACCCCGATTAGCCCCACCCCGATTGATTGGGAGCCGTCATGACGATCAAGGTCGTAAGGGGCAACCCGACCCCGGAGGAGCTCGCCGCCGCCCTGGCGGTGGTCCGCGCCCGCGCCGCGGCGGCACCCGAGCCGCCCGGCGCGCCCACCGCCCGGGACGCCTGGTCGGATCCGTCCCGCATCGCGGCCCACCGACTGCCGCAGCCGGGCCCGGCATCCTGGAGCCGCACCTACTGGCCCGGGTAGGAAGTTGAGTACGCGTACTCAGGCGCCCCGCGCGAAACCACCGCACGCTCGAAAGCATGCTGTGGTCCGACCCCGACGACGAGCCGCCGAAGGAACTGCGCGACACGCAGGAGATGCTTCGGCGGCTGGGCGTTTTCATGGCGCTCGCCATGGTGATCGCGATGATCGTGATCGGCGTCAGATGATCGGGCTCGGCGACGGATGAAGGTCGCCGATACGCTGACCGTATGACTGATCAGCCGCGCCGCCGACTCGTCCTCGCCTCCCAGTCTCCCGCCCGGCTCGGCCTGCTGCGGCAGGCCGGACTCGACCCCGAGGTGATCGTGAGCGGCGTCGACGAGGACGCCGTCACCGCGCCGACCCCCGCCGACCTGGCCCTCGCCCTGGCCGAGGCGAAGGCGTCCGTGGTGGCGGCCAAGCCCGAGGTCAAGGGCGCTCTGGTGATCGGCTGCGACTCGGTCCTCGAACTGGACGGCGAGGCGCTGGGCAAGCCCGCCGACGCCGAGGAGGCCACGGCCCGGTGGAAGTCCATGCGCGGCCGCGCCGGCACGCTCCAGACCGGCCACTGCGTCTACGACACGATCAGCGGCCGGTACGCGTCCGCCACCGCCTCCACCGTCGTCCGCTTCGGCGATCCGACCGACGAGGAGATCGCCGCGTACGTCGCCTCGGGCGAACCTCTCTACGTCGCCGGGGCGTTCACGCTCGACGGCCGCTCGGCCCCGTTCATCGAGGGCATCGACGGCGACCACGGCAACGTGATCGGCATCAGCCTGCCCCTCGTCCGTCGACTGCTGGCGGAACTGGGCGTCGGCATCACGGAGTTGTGGGCGCCGGCGGAGGGGTGAGCGGCGAGCCGCCGTCGCCCTTGGTGCCGTCCGGCGCGGCGTCGGCGGGCTCCGGCCCGCCCTGGCCGTCGTACGTCATCAGCAGCAGCACGATCAGGGCGAGCACGACCATCATGAACAGGAACTGCGGCCAGCCCATCAGCCCCCACGCGAACGCTCCCAGCAGCCCGTGCACCACGGCCGCGCTGATCAGCAGGATGCGGCCGAGACCGGCGGGGCGGCGGCCGCGCACGGCGACCAGGAGCGCGACCAGGCCGCACAGGGCGAAGTAGAGGCCGAAGACGATCCCGCCGATCTTCGACGACGTGGACATCACATGCGGGTCGAGGCCGGCCAGAGACATGTCCTGCCGGTCGACGACGGTCCCGAGGATCCAGTTGAGCAAGGCGATGCCGAGCGCCTCGGCGAAGAGCACGACCGCCACGACCCACGCCACCGGTCTGCGCACCACCGGTCCCCACCCACTTCCAGAGCTTTTTCAGAGCCACCCGAGCAAGACTGCGGTTACCCGCAGTACGTTCGATACATCGTGAACGCTACTCACGGGTAAACCCGAGGACAAGAGTCCGGCGGAGGGCAAAGAATCATTGGGCCATTCGTAGGGACTCCACAAAGAAACAGAGTGGGCCGCAGCACGCCACCACAGAGACCTTGACCACACAGGAGGGCTAGGGTTTCCCGGAGGAGTCCTGCGTACCGAGGTGCGACAAGGGATTTCGCGGGTAGAGCAAGCCTCGCATCACGCTCCGTGTGGGCAAGCTCACCAATGGGGACGGGTCGAAGTGTCGTGTCGGCAGTCCCTAAACTCGGCTTGTTTCAAGGAGGGAGCCTCAATCGTGCGCAAGGTGCTCATCGCCAACCGTGGCGAAATCGCTGTCCGCGTTGCCCGGGCCTGCCGGGACGCCGGGATCGCGAGCGTGGCCGTCTACGCCGACCCGGACCGGGACGCTCTGCATGTCCGCGCCGCGGATGAGGCGTTCGCCCTGGGTGGTGACACCCCGGCGACCAGCTACCTGGACATGGCGAAGGTGCTGGGCGCCGCGCGCGAATCCGGCGCGGACGCCATCCATCCCGGCTACGGCTTCCTCTCCGAGAACGCCGACTTCGCCCAGGCCGTCCTGGACGCGGGCCTGATCTGGATCGGCCCGCCGCCGCAGGCCATCCGCGACCTCGGCGACAAGGTCGCCGCCCGCCACATCGCCCAGCGCGCCGGCGCCCCCCTGGTCGCCGGCACACCCGACCCGGTCAGCGGCGCCGACGAGGTCGTCACCTTCGCCCAGGAGCACGGCCTGCCCATCGCGATCAAGGCGGCCTTCGGCGGCGGCGGGCGCGGTCTGAAGGTCGCCCGCACCCTGGACGAGGTGCCCGAGCTGTACGACTCCGCCGTGCGCGAGGCCGTCGCCGCGTTCGGGCGGGGCGAGTGCTTCGTCGAGCGCTACCTCGACAAGCCCCGGCACGTGGAGACGCAGTGCCTGGCCGACACCCACGGCAACGTGGTCGTCGTATCGACCCGTGACTGCTCGCTGCAGCGCCGCCACCAGAAGCTGGTCGAGGAGGCCCCGGCGCCCTTCCTCTCCCCCGAGCAGAACGCCCAGCTGTACACGGCGTCGAAGGCCATCCTCAAGGAGGCCGGCTACGTCGGTGCGGGCACCGTGGAGTTCCTCGTCGGTGCCGACGGCACGATCTCCTTCCTGGAGGTCAACACCCGCCTGCAGGTCGAGCACCCGGTCACCGAGGAGGTCACCGGCATCGACCTGGTCCGCGAGATGTTCCGCATCGCCGACGGCGAAGCGCTCGGCTACGACGACCCGGTCCTGCGCGGGCACTCCTTCGAGTTCCGCATCAACGGCGAGGACCCCGGCCGTAACTTCCTCCCCGCCCCCGGCACGGTCACCACGTTCGCCCCGCCGGCCGGCCCCGGCGTCCGCCTGGACGCCGGCGTCGAGTCCGGCTCGGTCATCGGCCCGGCCTGGGACTCCCTGCTGGCCAAGCTGATCGTCTCCGGCGCCACCCGGCAGCAGGCGCTCCAGCGCGCGGCCCGTGCCCTGGCCGAGTTCCAGGTCGAGGGCATGGCCACGGCCATCCCGTTCCACCGCGCGGTCGTCGCGGACGCGGCCTTCGCTCCGGAAGTCCATGGCCAGGACGGCCCGTTCACGGTCCACACCCGCTGGATCGAGACCGAGTTCGTCAACGAGATCAAGCCCTTCACCGCCCCCGCCGACGTGGACACGGACGAGGAGCCGGGCCGCGAGACGGTCGTCGTCGAGGTCGGCGGCAAGCGCCTCGAGGTCTCCCTCCCGGTCTCGCTCGGCATGTCGCTGGCCCGCACCGGGCTCGCGGCGGGCGCCAAGCCCAAGCGCCGCGCGGCGAAGAAGTCCGGCCCCGCCGCCTCCGGCGACACCCTCGCCTCCCCGATGCAGGGCACCATCGTCAAGGTCGCCGTCGAGGAGGGCCAGGAGGTCCAGGAGGGTGACCTGGTCGTCGTACTCGAGGCGATGAAGATGGAACAGCCGCTGAACGCGCACAAGTCCGGCACCATCAAGGGCCTGTCCGCCGAGGTCGGCGCCTCCCTCACCTCCGGCGCCGCCATCTGCGAGATCAAGGACTGACCACCGCTTCTACGGCATCACGAGGCGCCCGGCGGACTGACGACAGCTTCAGTCCGCCGGGCGCCTCGTTTCCATCCCCTGTGCCGATGGCCCGATCCAGCGCCGATCGACTGCCCCGCGGTCTCCTCGAACCTCGGCGGCCCAGCTCAACGCCGCCGCAGGTCCGCGACCCTGGCCCGCTCGGCTCCCGGTACCTGCTCGCCGAGCACGGTGGCCGTCCGCAACCCCGGCGCGGCGCCCGGCACCTGACCGCGGCGCGGGCTCGGCAGGGGCACGTCCCGGCGCTGTTGCCGGCGCGCCGGGACCTCGTCACCCCCCGGGTTCCCGGTCGCCCCGGCCACGGCGATCTGCACCCCCTGGTCGGCGAGGGCCTGGAGCTCGGTGGCGGCGCGGTCGTCGTGGGCGGGCGGGTCGTCCGTCACCAGACGGGTGATGAGATCGGTCGGCACCGTCTGGAACATGGTGTCCGTGCCCAGCTTGGTGTGGTCGGCGAGGACGACGACCTCGGCGGCCGCCTGTACCAGCGCACGGTCGACGGACGCGGACAGCATGTTGGACGTGGACAGCCCGCGCTCGGCGGTCAGCCCGCTCCCGG
Organism: Streptomyces sp. SA15; assembly: GCF_002291145.1. Taxonomy (GTDB): domain Bacteria; phylum Actinomycetota; class Actinomycetes; order Streptomycetales; family Streptomycetaceae; genus Streptomyces. Next base: position 39,199 of record NZ_NTGE01000160.1, on the reverse strand, counting down.
AGAGGAAGGCCCGGGAGACCCTGAGCCCCTGAAGGGACTGCTCGGCACCACTCCCGACGAGGGCGTAGTTCGAACCGCGGAGCGTACCGCCGGTCATCACGACTTCCACACGGTTGGCATGGGCCAACGCCTGGGCCACCAACAGCGAGTTGGTGACGACGGTCAGCCCAGGCACCCGCGCGAGCCGACGAGCCAGCTCCTGCGTGGTGGTTCCCGCCCCGACCACGATGGCCTCGCCCTCTTCGACGAAGCTGGCGGCGAGATCGGCGATGGCCGTCTTCTCGGCGGTCGCGAGATGTGATTTCTGCGGAAAGCCGGACTCCCGCGTAAACCCGCCCGGCAATACCGCACCGCCATGCCGGCGGTCGAGGAGTCCTTCTGCCTCCAGCGCGCGCACGTCCCGCCGTACGGTCACTTCGGAGGTCTGGACGACGCGGGCGAGCTCACGGAGCGACACGGCCCCGTTCGCTCGCACCATTTCGAGGATCAATTGGCGACGTTCTGCAGCGAACACGAAACTGACAGTAACCCCAACGACCGTCTGGTTTCAGCAGTTTGCGCCGAATAACAGAAGTTGTTCGCACACGAGGGCGGGAAGTGGTATAGGGCCTAACCCAGCCGCCTATGCCGCACGCATGCTCGACAACTCCCCGTGACCAGCGGGGAATCGCTTTCGGTCGTCAGCCGCCATCCTCGGTCTTACGGGTATGCAGCTGCCGCGCCACCTCCGCGATCGACCCCGAAAGGGAGGGGTAAACGGTGAACGCGTTCGCGATCTGTTCGACTGTCAGATTGTTGTCGACGGCGATCGAGATGGGATGGATCAGTTCCGAGGCGCGTGGCGCCACGACCACACCGCCCACCACGATCCCCGTGCCCGGCCGGCAGAAGATCTTGACGAAGCCGTCCCGGATGCCCTGCATCTTGGCGCGCGGGTTGCGCAGCAGCGGCAGCTTCACGACCCGGGCGTCGATCTTGCCGCCGTCGACGTCGGCCTGGCTGTACCCGACCGTGGCGATCTCCGGATCGGTGAAGACGTTCGACGACACGGTCTTCAGATTCAGCGGGTTCACCGCGTCACCCAGGAAGTGGTACATGGCGATACGTCCCTGCATCGCCGCCACCGAAGCGAGCGCGAAGATCCCGGTCACGTCACCGGCGGCGTACACACCGGGGGCCGTGGTCCTCGACACCTTGTCGGTCCAGATGTGCCCGGACTCCCGCAGCCGGACGCCGGCCTCCTCCAGCCCCATGCCCTCGGTGTTGGGAATGGCGCCGACGGCCATCAGACAGTGCGAGCCGGTGATGACCCGCCCGTCCGCCAGCGTGACCTCGACCCGGTCCCCGGCCCGCTTGGCCGACTGCGCCCGCGAGCGCGCCAGAACATTCATGCCGCGCCGCCGGAAGACGTCCTCCAGCACGGCCGCGGCGTCCGGGTCCTCCCCCGGCAGCACGCGATCCCGCGACGACACCAGCGTGACCTTCGACCCGAGCGCCTGATAGGCCCCGGCGAACTCGGCACCGGTGACACCGGACCCGACCACGATGAGCTCCTCGGGCAGCTCGGTCAGGTCGTACACCTGGGTCCAGTTCAGAATCCGCTCGCCGTCGGGCTGCGCGTCGGGAAGCTCACGGGGATGCCCACCGGTGGCGATCAGCACGGCATCCGCGACGAGGGTCTCCTCACTCCCGTCCGCGGCCCGCACGACCACCTTCCGCGACCCGTCGAGCGCCTGCATGCCCTCCAGCCGCCCGCGCCCCCGCAGCACACGAGCCCCGGCCCGCGTCACGGAAGCCGTGATGTCGTGCGACTGAGCCAGCGCAAGCCGCTTGACCCTTCGATTCACCTTCCCGAGATCGACCCCCACCACCCGGGCGGCCTGCTCCATGGGCGGCGTGTCGTCGGCGACGATGATCCCCAGTTCCTCGTACGACGAATCGAAGGTGGTCATCACCTCGGCCGTAGCGATAAGGGTCTTCGACGGCACGCAGTCGGTCAGCACCGACGCCCCGCCCAGACCGTCGCAGTCGACGACGGTCACCTCCGCGCCGAGCTGCGCGGCCACCAGCGCCGCTTCATAGCCGCCGGGTCCGCCACCGATGATCACGATCCGAGTCACGTACTCCATTGTCCCGCACGCCACCAAACGCCATTCCCCCGGGGCCCCGCCCGCCCCGGCACGGATACACACGCGACTGCTGAGACACCCGAGATCCCTGCCGTACCCTCGACGCATGTCGCTCTACGCCGCGTACGCCGGCAACCTCGACGCGCGGCTGATGACCCGCCGCGCACCGCACTCACCACTGCGTGCGACAGGCTGGCTCAACGGCTGGCGGCTGACCTTCGGCGGCGAGCACATGGGCTGGGAGGGTGCCGTGGCCACGATCGTCGAGGACCCCATGGCCCAGGTCTTCGTGGCGCTCTACGACATCGCGCCCCTGGACGAGGACTCCATGGACCGCTGGGAGGGCGCGGGACTGGACATCTACCGCCGCATGCGGGTCCACGTCCACACCCTCGAGGGCCAGGAACAGGCCTGGACGTACGTCCTCAACGGCTACGAGGGGGGCCTGCCGTCGGCCCGTTATCTCGGGGAGATCGCCGATGCCGCCGAGTCGGCGGGGGCACCACACGATTACGTGATGGAGCTGCGGAAGCGACCCTGCTGACAGCGGTCCCGCTCCTAGACTTGGGCGATCGACGCACCGCCGGGAGATCGCATGGCCCCCACCACGTATGACGTCTACTACACGGTCCAGGCCGCTCAGGCCCGCGACCGGCTCGACGACCGGCAGCGCACCACGTTCGACAAGGGCATCGCCATGCTGGCCCGCGACCCCTTCGTGTCGGTGTCGCGGCCCATAAGCTCCACCGGGGACGACCGTACGATCCGACTCACGCAGAACGTCCTCGTTGAGTACACAGTCAGCCGCGGCCGACTGCTGATCTTCATTGTCGAGGTCTTCAACGACAAGGACGTCCTCATCCCGGACGAGTGACCGGCGTCGCCGCGCTTGTCGTTGGAAACGACGAGACAACGATCCCCATCTGGTGAGCTCCCTCATCTACGCGCGTAGGCCTCGACCGGCTACCCTCGTGCCGTGAACGCATCTCTTCTTCCGGACGACATCCAGGGCGACCCCCACGCCGCCGCTGACGCCGCCGCCGCTCGCCTGCGCGAACTGACGGGCGCCGAGACCCACGACGTCGCCCTCGTGATGGGCTCCGGCTGGGCACCGGCCGTGGACGCGCTGGGCGTCCCCGACGCCGAGCTCCAGGTCACCGAGCTGCCCGGCTTCCCGCCCCCCGCGGTCGAGGGGCACGGAGGCAAGATCCGCTCGTACACCATCGGCGACAAGCGGGCCCTGGTCTTCCTGGGCCGCACGCACTACTACGAGGGCCGCGGGGTCGCCGCGGTCGCCCACGGCGTCCGCACGGCCGTCGCCGCCGGCAGCAAGACGATCATCCTCACCAACGGCTGCGGCGGCCTGCGCGAGGGCATGCGCCCCGGCCAGCCGGTCCTGATCAGCGACCACATCAACCTGACGGCGGCCTCCCCGATCATCGGCGCCAACTTCGTCGACCTCACCGACCTCTACTCCCCGCGCCTGCGCGCCCTGTGCAAGGAGGTCGACCCCACCCTGGAGGAGGGCGTCTACGCCCAGTTCCCCGGCCCGCACTACGAGACGCCGGCCGAGATCCGCATGGCCCGCGTCATCGGCGCGGACCTGGTGGGCATGTCGACGGTCCTGGAGGCGATCGCCGCGCGTGAGGCGGGTGCCGAGGTGCTGGGTATCTCCCTGGTGACCAACCTTGCCGCGGGCATGACGGGCGAGCCCCTGAACCACGAGGAGGTCCTCCAGGCGGGGCGCGACAGCGCGACGCGGATGGGGTCGCTGTTGGCGCAGGTGTTGGGGCGGTTGTAAGCGGCGCTACGAGGTGCCGCCCTCTGTGGGTCGGGAGCCGCCCCAGCGGCACGACTGCCCGCAGCTGGGCGGGCCCGCAGCCGCGTACGGCGGCAAGGGGACGTGTCGGGGGGTGTCCGCCCGCAGCGGTTGGCGCGTCAACACGGGCACGCTGGTAGGTGACCGATTCCGCGCCGTTCCGAGGACGGACACCCCCGGCGCGGCCCCGACCCACCCCACAACGCAACGCGCTACGCGCACCCCGCACAGGCCGCCGCAGGCATCGCCCCCGGCCAAACCGCCGGAGGCACCCGCACCCGCTCCACAACGAGAGGCTGACCGACCGTGCACGACGATCTCATCGCCCGGGCCAACGCATGGCTGACCGAGGACCCCGACGCGGAAACCCGCGACGAACTCGCCAAGCTCATCGAAGCCCAGGACGTCCAAGAGCTCACCGCACGCTTCAGCGGCACCCTCCAGTTCGGCACCGCAGGTCTCCGCGGCGAACTGGGCGCCGGCCCGATGCGCATGAACCGCTCCGTGGTCATCCGAGCAGCCGCCGGCCTCGCCGCGTACCTCAAGAAGAACGGCCACACCGACGGCCTCGTCGTCATCGGCTACGACGCCCGCCACAAGTCCGCCGACTTCGCCCAGGACACCGCCGCCGTCATGACCGGCGCCGGACTCCGCGCAGCCGTCCTCCCCCGCCCCCTCCCCCCCCCCGTCCTCGCCTTCGCCATCAGGCACCTCGGCGCGGTGGCCGGCGTAGAGGTCACCGCCAGCCACAACCCACCCCGCGACAACGGCTACAAGGTCTACCTCGGCGACGGCTCCCAGATCGTCCCCCCGGCGGACGCCGAGATCGCAGCCGAGATCGCAGCCATCCCCAGCCTCACCACCGTCCCCCGCCCCACCACGGGCTGGGAAACCCTCGACGACACCGTCCTCAACGCCTACCTCGCCCGCACGGACGCCGTCCTCGCCCCCGATTCCCCGCGCACCGCCCGCACGGTCTACACAGCGATGCACGGCGTAGGCAAGGGAACCCTCCTCGCCGCCTTCGCCCGCGCCGGCTTCCCGGAACCCGCCCTCGTCGCCGAACAGGCCGATCCCGACCCGGACTTCCCCACCGTCGCCTTCCCCAACCCGGAAGAGCCCGGCGCGATGGACCTCGCCTTCGCGAAGGCCCGCGAGACGAACCCCGACCTGATCATCGCCAACGACCCGGACGCGGACCGCTGCGCGGTAGCCGTGAAAGACGGCACGGACTGGCGCATGCTCCGAGGCGACGAGGTCGGCGCCCTCCTCGCCACCCACCTGGTGAACCGCGGAGCCCACGGCACCTTCGCCGAATCCATCGTCTCCTCCTCCCTCCTCGGCCGCATCGCCGAAAAGGCGAACCTCCCCTACGAGGAGACCCTCACCGGCTTCAAGTGGATCGCCCGCGTCGCAGGCCTCCGCTACGGCTACGAGGAAGCCCTCGGCTACTGCGTCGACCCGGACGGCGTACGGGACAAGGACGGCATCACAGCCGCGCTCCTGATCACGGAACTGGCCTCCGTCCTCACGTCACAGAACCGCACCCTCCTGGACCTCCTGGACGACATCGCGGTGGAACACGGCCTGCACGCCACCGACCAGCTCTCGGTCCGCGTGGAGGACCTCTCCCTCATCGCCAGCGCGATGCGACGCCTGCGCGAGCACCCCCCGACCGACCTCGCGGGCCTCCCCATCACCCGCACCGAGGACCTCACCCAGGGCACGGACACGCTCCCGCCCACAGACGGCCTCCGCTACACCCTCGACGGCGCCCGCGTCATCGTCCGTCCCAGCGGCACGGAACCCAAGCTGAAGTGCTACCTGGAAGTGGTCGTCCCGGTAGCGACGCACGCCGACCTCGCCGCGGCCCGCACGAAGGCGACGGACCTGCTGACGACGATCAAGCGGGACCTGTCGGCAGCGGCAGGCATCTGAGGCGCCCGACACTCGGAGCCCTACGCATCGGGGTGGCCGCGGCGTCCACTCCCCCGCGCCACTCCACCCGACTCACCCCGCCCGCGTCACCCCAGCGCCGCCAAAATCGCCAACAACACCGCCCCGGTCACCGCGGGCCCCGCAACCTCGTAAGCCCACCGCACACTCACCTCGCCCTGGGACGTCTGCGCCTCCCCCCGCGCCTCCAGCAGCCCCCGCAGCTCGTCCATGATCCGGTCGGCCTCGGCCCGCACAGGCCCGTCCGGCTCCGGCGTCCGCCCCCCGAAGGCACCCCCGCCGATCCCACCGAACGCACCGCCCCGCCCACCACCGGCGGCACCGCCCCTCGCACTCCCGCCCTCGGCGCTCCTGCGCGCCTCCCGCCGGGCCGCCCTCTTGCGTGCCCGCAGCGAAACGGGGATGGCCCACAGCTGGTACTTCTTGCCGGACTTGGCCACCACCTCGTTCGAATACCCGGAACGCAACGACTCGACCTCCCCCCACGGCAGCACGATGACCCGGAACGGATTACGGATACGCAGCCGGTCGTCCCCCGCGAACACGGCGGGCCGCAGCGTGAAGGCCGCGACCAGCGGCACCACGAAGATCAGCGCGGCGAGAGCCAGCCACGGCGTCCGCCCCTCCCCCGTGACGATCGCGTCGATACCGAGCCACCCGGCGATGCCGAGCAGCAGGACACCACCGGCGATACCCGCGGACGACCGGTAGATCCGGTCGCTGGAAGGGGGTACCGGGGGCTGCGGCGACGGTGACTCATGATCCGGGGTCGTCATGGCCCCGATTGTGCCCGAAGCCCCCGACAACACTCGGACGCGGTGCCACCCAAGCCCATACACGTTGCCGCCCCACAGGACGATCACCGATATCTTCGCCGGGCTGTACAGTCGCTACGCGCGTAGATATGCTCGTCTGGTGACCATGCCCACCACTGCACCCACCGCAGCCCTCTCGGACGTCACCACGTCCGACAGCACGCTGCGCCGCTTCCTCCACGGGCTGCCCGGCGTCGACGCGGTCGGCCTGGAGGCACGCGCCGCCTCGCTCGGTACCCGTTCCATCAAGACGACCGCGAAGGCGTACGCCATCGACCTCGCCATCTCGATGGTCGACCTGACGACGCTGGAAGGCGCGGACACCCCGGGCAAGGTCCGGGCGCTCGGCGCCAAGGCGGTCCACCCCGACCCGACCGACCGTACGACCCCCGCGACCGCGGCCGTCTGTGTCTACCCCGACATGGTGGCCGCCGCCAAGGAGGCCGTCGCCGGCTCCTCCGTGAAGGTCGCCTCGGTCGCCACGGCATTCCCGGCGGGCCGCGCCCCGATCGCGGTCAAGCTGGCCGACGTCCGCGAGGCGGTGGCGGCGGGCGCCGACGAGATCGACATGGTCATCGACCGAGGAGCGTTCCTCGCGGGCCGGTACATGAAGGTGTACGACGAGATCGTCGCCGTGAAGGAGGCCTGCGGGACCTCCGCCCGCCTGAAGGTCATCTTCGAGACGGGCGAGCTGTCGACGTACGACAACATCCGCCGCGCCAGCTGGCTCGGCATGCTCGCCGGGGCGGACTTCATCAAGACGTCCACCGGCAAGGTCGCCGTCAACGCCACCCCCGCGAACACCCTCCTCATGCTGGAAGCCGTACGCGACTTCCGCGCGCAGACCGGGGTACAGGTCGGCGTGAAGCCGGCCGGCGGCATCCGCACCAGCAAGGACGCGATCAAGTTCCTCGTCCTGGTCAACGAGACCGTCGGCGAGGACTGGCTGGACAACCACTGGTTCCGCTTCGGCGCCTCCTCGCTCCTGAACGATCTGCTGATGCAGCGCCAGAAGCTGGCCACCGGCCGCTACTCCGGCCCCGACTACGTGACGGTGGACTGATCACCATGGCATCCGCATTCGAATACGCGCCCGCACCCGAGTCCCGCGCGATCGTCGACATCGCCCCGTCCTACGGCCTGTTCATCGACGGTGAGTTCACGGAGGCGGCCGACGGCAAGGTGTTCAAGACGGTCAGCCCGAGCACGGAAGAAGTGCTGTCCGAGATCGCCCAGGCCGAAGAGGCGGACGTCGACCGCGCGGTCAAGGCCGCCCGCAAGGCGTTCGAGAAGTGGTCGGCGCTCCCGGGCTCGGAGCGCGCGAAGTACCTCTTCCGCATCGCCCGCATCATCCAGGAACGCGGCCGCGAACTGGCCGTCCTGGAAACCCTCGACAACGGCAAGCCCATCAAGGAGACGAGGGACGCCGACCTCCCCCTGGTCGCCGCCCACTTCTTCTACTACGCGGGCTGGGCCGACAAGCTGGACCACGCCGGCTTCGGTGCCAACCCCCGGCCCCTCGGCGTCGCAGGCCAGGTCATCCCCTGGAACTTCCCGCTCCTGATGCTGGCGTGGAAGATCGCCCCGGCCCTGGCGACCGGCAACACGGTCGTCCTGAAGCCGGCGGAGACCACCCCCCTGTCGGCGTTGTTCTTCGCGGACATCTGCCGCCAGGCAGGCCTGCCCAAGGGCGTGGTGAACATCGTGACGGGTGACGGCCGTACGGGAGCCGCCCTCGTCGCCCACCCCGACGTCGACAAGGTCGCCTTCACCGGCTCCACGGCCGTCGGCAAGGAGATCGCCCGCACGGTCGCCGGCAGCCGCAAGAAGCTCACCCTGGAACTCGGCGGCAAGGGCGCCAACATCGTCTTCGACGACGCCCCCATCGACCAGGCCGTCGAGGGCATCGTGAACGGCATCTTCTTCAACCAGGGCCAGGTCTGCTGCGCCGGCAGCCGCCTCCTGGTCCAGGAGTCGATCCAGGACGAGTTGCTGGAGTCGCTCAAGCGCAGGCTCTCCACGCTCCGCCTCGGAGACCCCCTCGACAAGAACACGGACATCGGCGCGATCAACTCCGCCGAGCAGCTCTCGCGCATCACCTCCCTGGTCGAGCAGGGCGAGGCGGAGGGCGCCGAGCGCTGGTCCCCGGCCTGCGAACTGCCCTCCTCCGGCTACTGGTTCGCCCCGACGCTGTTCACGAACGTCACCCAGGCGCACACCATCGCCCGCGACGAGATCTTCGGCCCGGTCCTGTCCGTCCTCACCTTCCGCACCCCGGACGAGGCGGTCGCCAAGGCCAACAACACCCCGTACGGCCTGTCGGCGGGCATCTGGACGGAGAAGGGGTCGAGGATCCTCGCCGTCGCGGGCAAGCTCCGCGCGGGCGTGATCTGGTCCAACACGTTCAACAAGTTCGACCCGACCTCGCCGTTCGGCGGTTACAAGGAGTCGGGCTTCGGCCGCGAGGGCGGCCGCCACGGCCTGGAGGCGTACCTCGATGTCTGATAAGTCCAAGAGCACCGAGCAGCAGCGTCTGAGCGTCTTCAAGACCTACAAGCTGTACGTCGGCGGGAAGTTCCCGCGTTCCGAGAGCGGCCGGGTGTACGAGGTGACCACAGCAACATCAGCCGCTGACGCGGCGGGGAAGGGCAAGTGGCTGGCCAACGCACCGCTCTCCTCCCGCAAGGACGCCCGGGACGCGGTGGTCGCGGCCCGCAAGGCGTTCGGGCCATGGTCCGGCGCGACGGCGTACAACCGCGGCCAGATCCTCTACCGCGTCGCGGAGATGCTGGAGGGCCGCCGCGAGCAGTTCATCCGCGAAGTCGCGGACGCGGAGGGCCTGTCGAAGTCGAAGGCCGCCGCACAGGTGGACGCGACCATCGACCGCTGGGTCTGGTACGCGGGCTGGACCGACAAGATCGCCCAGGTGGTCGGCGGCGGCAACCCGGTGGCGGGCCCGTTCTTCAACCTGTCCACTCCGGAGCCGACGGGCGTGGTGGCGATCGTCGCGCCCCAGGAGTCGTCCTTCCTGGGCCTGGTCTCGGTCGTCGCCCCGGTGATCGCGACGGGCAACACGGCGGTCGTGGTGGCCTCCGAGAAGTCCCCTCTCCCTGCCCTCTCCCTCGGCGAGGTCCTGGCCACCTCGGACCTCCCCGGCGGCGTGGTCAACGTCCTCTCCGGCCGTACGGCGGAGATCGCGACGCCCCTCGCGTCCCACCAGGACGTCAACGCGATCGACCTGGCCGGCGCCGACGACGTACTGGCGAAGGAACTGGAGATCGCGGCGGCGGACAACCTCAAGCGGGTCCTCCGTCCACAGCCTGTGGATTACGCGGAGACGCCGGGGATCGAGCGCCTGACGGCGTTCCTGGAGACGAAGACGGTCTGGCATCCGACGGGGTCGCTTGGCGCGTCGGGCTCGTCGTACTGACGGCCTGACGACCGCCCCGCATCAGAGGGCCGCACTATCCCCTCCGTCCGGGGGAAGTGCGGCCTTCTGCGTAGAGGCGCCGCTTCTTCACGGCGCCGGACGAATTGACCACTAGATTCATCTCGTGCCACCATGTGCACATGGTTGAGATCGCCATCAGCACCGCCCGCTCCCAGCTCGGCGACCTGGTCCGCCGCGCCGCCCACGGCCGCGAGACCATCGCCCTCACCGACCACGGCCACGTCGCCGCCCTCCTCATCTCACCCCAAGTGATAGAGGATCTGGAAGACGCCTTGGCGGTGGCCGAGTACGAGCTGAAGAAAGAGCGCGGGACGCTTGGCCCGGGCATCCCTCACGAGGAAGTCGGCAGGATGCTGGGGCTGCGTAAGTGACCTACGAGATCATCTGGGAACCGCGGGCCACCAACGCGGCCGCGCGGTTCCTCAAGGACGACCCGGCTGGACTGGCCGCCGTCTATGAGGCCGTCGACGCCCTGGCCACCCAGCCCCGCCCGCGCGACTCCAATCCTTACGGGTCCCAGGATGTACGCCGCCTGCACGTCGGCGACTACCGGGTGCTGTACATCATCGACGACGACGTCATCCGCATCATGGTCACCCACCTCGGCCGCACCGCCTGACCCACCACCAGGCAACAAGAGAGAGCCGCGCCTCCCCTCCACCCAGGGAAGGCGCGGCTCTCCGCCGCTGTGGCCCTCAGCCCTGCGGCAGCCGCGTCACCGGGCCGACCACCGGGATCCTGCCGACCGACGGCGCCTGCGCGACCGGCCCGGTCAGCTTCTTCGTGGACACCGGTTTGAAGTCGCCCACTTCCGCGTTGACGGAGTTGTCGAGTGGGTCGGCGCCCGTGCCCGCGAGCGGGTTGAGCCGCATCTCCGAGACCGGGCCCGTGACGTGGCCGACCAGGCCGGTGGCCGACTCGGGACTGGCCTGCGGGTGGAGTGCGCCGCGCGAGGCGGGGCGGTCGTGCTGCGGGCCGGCGCTTGTCCTGGCGTCGGCGGAGGCCGTCGCCGCGCCTGCCCCCAGGGCCATTCCGGCGGTCGCGAGGACGACCAGCGCACGCTGGGCGGTCGGGGTGCGGAGGGACGCGTGTCGGGCCATCGCTGCCACCTTTTCATGCGGAGAGTGATCGAGTCAGCACGAAGAGTAGTAGAGGTGTGACGCGCGCTTCAAAGCCGAACCGCGGGGTCGTTCGGGGCCCGGTCGATGCCTCACACTGGTGTCCCGTGACCTCCCCTCCACCCATACCGACGCGAGTCGTGCTGCTCTGCGGCCCTTCCGGCTCCGGCAAGTCCCTCCTCGCGGCCCGCTCCGGCCTTCCGGTGCTGCGGCTCGACGACTTCTACAAGGAGGGCGACGACCCGACGCTGCCGCTGGTGGCCGGGAGCTCCGACATCGACTGGGACCACCCCGACTCGTGGGAGGCGGACACGGCGGTCACCGCGATCGTGGACCTGTGCCGCACGGGCCGTACGAAGGTTCCCGTCTACGACATCTCGCTGAGCGCCCGTACCGGCGAGGAGTCGGTGGAGGTGGGCCGTACCCCGCTGTTCATCGCGGAGGGCGTCTTCGCCGCCGAGATCGTCTCGCGCTGCCGGGAGCTGGGTGTCCTGGCCGACGCGCTGTGCCTGAGCCGCGGCCCGGTCAGGACCTTCCGCCGACGCTTCCTCCGCGATCTGAAGGAAGGGCGCAAGTCGGTCCCGTTCCTGCTGCGCCGCGGCTGGCGCCTGATGCGCGCCGAGCGCTCCATCGTGGCCCGTCAGACGGCGCTGGGGGCGTACGCCTGCGACCAGGACGAGGCGATGGGCCGCCTTGCGTCCGCGGCAGCGGGACGATGCGCGACGGCGCGTACGGCGGCCTGACGGACGTACGGACGGGGACCTCACGGACGTACGCACGCGCGCACAGCAAAAGCGGGACCGGACGGACCCCCCGGCCCTCCAGTCCCGCTCTCTTGCTGCTCCCCCGTGGTACTTCCCCCGTCGACCCCCGTTGGTCCCCCGTGACCCCCGTTGGTCCCCCCGGTTACCGCTCCCCCGTACTTACTCCCCCCCAGACCCTCAGGCGACCAGCTCCCCGAAGGCGTCTTCCTCGTCACGGCCGAAGCTGAGGACCTCGTCCTCACGCAGCCGGCGGAGCGACCGCCAGATGCTGGACTTCACCGTGCCGACACTGATGTCGAGGATCTCCGCGATCTCCGGGTCCGTGCGGCCCTCGTAGTAGCGCAGGACCAGCATGGTGCGCTGGAGTTCGGGCAGCCGGGCCAGCGCCTGCCACAGGACCGCGCGCAGTTCGGTGCCGCGCATCGCGTCCGTGTCGGAGGGCGTCTCCGGCAGTTCCTCGGTCGGGTATTCGTTCAGCTTGCGGCGGCGCCACGCGCTGATGTGCAGGTTGGTCATGGTGCGGCGGAGGTATCCGCCGACCGCCGCCTTGTCACTGATCCGGTCCCACGCCTTGTACGTCGAGAACAGCGCGCTCTGCAGCAGGTCCTCGGCCTCGAAACGGTCGCCGGTGAGGTGATAGGCGGTTGCGTACAGGGAGGCGCGGCGCTCCTGGACGTAGGCGGTGAACGCCGCTTCGGCATCTACCGTCTCCGACCGCGAACGACGCTCCCCCGTGGCCTCCCCGTACGCGGCTCCCCCGTGAGCTTCCCCCGTGTGGACGTCAACCACCGCCATGTAGGGCTGAAGCCCTTGCTGCGCATACGCGGTGTGCTGACGCCCGGTGCCGCGAGCGCACCCCCGCCCTCCCCCACGCTCGAATACGCTCGCGCGGGAGGGACCCCCATCGGCACCGGACTTCTCGGAACTCCGGTTCACGTTCGCGTTCACGTCGTGCAGACGCGTGATCACTGCGCTGGTGCCGTTGCCGTGCAGCATGTTCATCTCGCGCCCCCCGTCGTGGACTTACCGGTGTTCGGCTTGTTGCAGCTTGTTGCGTCTTGCTTCCTTGCCTGTGCCGAAAATCCTGCCCGGGCCACTTCATGGCCGTGTCCGTCGACTGTCACAGACCTGTCACAGGGGTCGTCTCGGGATGTCGCTCCCAGGCTCGGCACAGCCCCCACACAGAACAGAGCGCTAGCGGCCCGCGAAAATACAGGTACCGGCCGGTAGAAAGACAGGTGTCGAAACCCCGGCCCCCCATGGGCCAGAATGAGCCCGTGCCTTCCCTGTTGCTGATCGAGGACGACGACGCCATCCGGACGGCCCTGGAGCTCTCTCTGACGCGCCAGGGTCACCGCGTGGCCACCGCTGCCAGCGGTGAGGACGGTCTGAAGCTGTTGCGCGAGCAGCGGCCGGATCTGATCGTGCTGGACGTGATGCTGCCCGGCATCGACGGGTTCGAGGTGTGCCGGCGCATCCGGCGCACGGACCAACTGCCGATCATTCTGCTGACCGCGCGGAGCGACGACATCGACGTCGTGGTCGGGCTGGAGTCCGGCGCCGACGACTACGTCGTCAAGCCCGTCCAGGGGCGGGTGCTCGACGCCCGGATCCGGGCCGTGCTGCGGCGCGGCGAGCGGGAGGCGAACGACGCGGCCACGTTCGGCAGCCTCGTGATCGACCGCGCGGCCATGACCGTGACGAAGAACGGCGAGGATCTCCAGCTCACGCCGACCGAGCTCAGGCTGCTGCTGGAGCTGAGCCGGCGGCCGGGGCAGGCGCTGTCGCGGCAGCAGTTGCTGCGGCTGGTGTGGGAGCACGACTACCTCGGCGACTCGCGGCTGGTGGACGCCTGTGTGCAGCGGCTGCGCGCCAAGGTCGAGGACGTGCCGTCGTCCCCGACGCTGATCCGTACCGTGCGTGGCGTGGGCTATCGGCTGGACAGTCCTCAGTGACCGAAGCTCAAGGGGGGTTCCGCGGCTGGGCCGCGGCTCGTAAGGGAAGCTGGTCACGGCTGCGCTTCACCAGCCTGCGCCTGCGCCTGGTCGTCGTCTTCGGGCTGGTGGCGCTGACCGCCGCCGTTGCCGCGTCCGGGATCGCCTACTGGCTCAACCGCGAGGCCGTGCTCACCCGTACCCAGGACGCCGTGCTGCGCGACTTCGAGCAGGAGATGCAGAACCGCGCGGGCGCGCTGCCTCAGAGCCCGTCGCAGGACGAGTTGCAGCACACCGCCGGACAGATGGCCAACAGCAGCCAGCGCTTCAGCGTCCTGCTCGTCGCCGAGGACGCCGGCGGCAAGACGGTGTACGGCAACTCCGGTGCCCTGGACGGGTTCTCGCTGCAGGACGTGCCGATGTCGCTGCGCGAGGCCGTGAACGAGGAACAGGCGGTCAGCTCGACCAACAAGTACGCGTACCACCTGTACTGGCAGCGGGTGGTCAACAACGGCACCCCGTACCTGGTGGCCGGCACGAAGGTGATCGGCGGGGGGCCGACCGGCTACATGCTCAAGTCGCTGGAGCCGGAGGCGAAGGACCTCAACTCGCTGGCCTGGTCGCTCGGCATCGCCACCGGCCTCGCGCTGATCGGGTCCGCGCTGCTCGCGCAGGCCGCCGCGACGACCGTACTGAAGCCGGTGCACCGGCTGGGTGTGGCCGCCCGCCGGCTCGGCGAGGGCAAGCTGGACACCCGGCTGCGCGTGTCCGGCACCGACGAACTCGCCGACCTGTCCCGGACGTTCAACAACGCGGCCGAGGCGCTGGAGAAGCGGGTCGCCGACATGGCCGCGCGGGACGAGGCGTCCCGTCGGTTCGTGGCGGACATGAGCCATGAGCTGCGTACGCCGCTCACCGCCATCACCGCCGTGACCGAGGTGCTGGAGGAGGAGCTGGAGGCGGAGTCCGGGTCCATGGATCCCATGATCGAGCCCGCCGTACGGCTCGTCGTCAGTGAGACCCGACGGCTCAACGACCTCGTCGAGAACCTCATGGAGGTCACCCGTTTCGACGCGGGCACCGCGCGGCTGGTCCTGGACGACGTCGACGTCGCCGACCAGATCACCGCGTGCATCGACGCGCGGGCCTGGCTGGACGCGGTGGAGCTGGACACCGAGCGCGGCATCCACGCCCGTCTCGACCCGCGCCGCCTGGACGTGATCATGGCGAACCTGATCGGCAACGCCCTCAAGCACGGCGGCTCGCCGGTGCGCGTCTCCGTACGGGAGGCGGACGAGGAGGTCGTGATCGGGGTACGGGACCACGGGCCCGGCATCCCCGAGGACGTCCTGCCGCACGTCTTCGACCGGTTCTACAAGGCCAGCGCCTCCCGGCCGCGTTCCGAGGGCAGCGGCCTGGGCCTGTCCATCGCCCTGGAGAACGCGCACATCCACGGCGGCGAGATAACCGCCGCCAACTCCCCCGAGGGCGGCGCGGTGTTCACACTGCGGCTGCCGCGGGACGCCTCGGCACTGATGGAGGAGACCGAGGAAGGCGACAAGGGCAAGGGGGACGCCTGATGAACGTGCGACTGAACGTACGACGCCTGCTCGCGCTCCCGGTCCTCGCCGGGCTTCTCACCGGATGCGGCATCCGGGCCACGGAGGTGCCGACCGACTTCGGTCCCGCGCCCTCCCGGGTGCGCTGCTCCCTGACCGAGCCGGACGTCTCGACGCAGGCCTCGCGCGGGCTGCCGGTGCAGGTGTTCCTGCTGTGCGGCTCGTCGCTCGTGGCCGTCGACCGGACCGTGCGCGTCCCGGACGGTACGGCGGACTTCCAGCGGCGGGTGCTGGTGGCGCAGGGCCTGCTCGACGAGCTCGCCGCGACGCCGTCGCCCGCGGAGAAGGAGGCCGGGTACACCACCGACGTACGCGGCGGCATGGCGGTGAGCGGGCCGCGCCCCCAGGACCCCGAGGACGCGCTCCGGCTGAGCACCGCGCCGGGCGACCTGACCTCCTATGCCCTGGCCCAGCTGGTCTGCACGTTCTCCGACTCGGCGGCCGCCGAGGGCGACGGCTCGGTGATCCTCGGCGGGCCGGACGGCGAGCCGCCGCGCCGCTACGAGTGCACGGACGAGGTCCGCTCCCGGCCGGGCAGCACGGAGCCGCCGTCGGGCGAGGTCGCGGGCGCCTGACGTACGAGAACGCACGACGACCTACGAGGATGTACGGGCCCGAAAAGGAGCGTGTGGCGCAAGCCTCATGCCGTGCTCCTGGGCATCCCGGAACCGACCGTGCCGGAGGCCGCGTCTAGGGGGTCGTGCAGCGTCAAGGCTCCATCGGCGGCAGCGCCGCGATCCGCATCCGTGTGACAGGGGGTGTTCTCCTAGTCGCACACCTGGCGTTCGTCGCCTGGTTCACGCTGCGTCCGCTGGACGTCCCCTGGGTGATGCCGCCCAACCTGCATCCGCTCGCCGGCATCCGGTCCGATCTCGCGCTGGGCTGGCAGCAAGGCGTCCGGCGCATCGTCGAAGGGCTCGGGCTGCTCGCCCCGCTGGGCGTCCTGCTTCCCATGGTCCACGGCAGGCTCGCGGTCTCCCCGCTCGCCTCATTCCTGCGGACGACAGCCGCCGGCGCCCTCATCTCGCTGGGCATAGAGCTGCTCCAGACGGCGGTGCCCGGACAGGTCGTCGACATCGACTCACTCCTGCTGAACACGGCGGGCGTGGGCCTGGCCCACGTCGCGTTCGTACCGGCAGCCCGCGCCTGGCTCCGCCGCAGGAAGGACCGCGCCCGACGCGGCTCCGTCCGCCAGGAGGAAGCGGCTCAGGGTCGGACCCCGACGATTCCCAGGGTCGGGATCGCCCCATAGAGCGACGCTACGTCCGTTTCGGTTCCGTAGCGTTGTAGGCAGATGGGCAGCCAACCGGCCCACAAGGACACGAATCGAAGGAGCCGAATATGTCCCGCCTCGCCCGCCCCACCAACGGCCGCATGATCAGCGGAGTGTGTGCCGCGCTGGCGCAGCGCTTCGGCACTTCCGCGACGACCATGCGCGTGATCTTCCTGGTCTCCTGCCTGCTGCCGGGCCCGCAGTTCCTGCTGTACATCGCGCTGTGGATCCTGTTCCCCTCGGAGGGGAAGGCGGCCCGCACGGCCTGGTGACCGCCCGTACAGCCGTACGCCGGTGGGGCGCACCCCGTGTCCGAGGGTGCGCCCCACCGGCGCGTACTTCAGGCGGCGCGGATCAGACGAGCGGAACACCGTTCACCGGCAGGGCCTGCGTGGGCAGACCCTTCACCGGCAGACCGCCGAGGAGGCCGGCCACCGGCGCGGTGGGACCGCCGGCCATCGCCTTCTCGACGGCCGGCTGCGCGGCGGCCTGGCCCGCGGCGAGCGCCGGCTGCGCCTGGGACAGCGCCTGACCGGCACCCGGCAGCGCCTTGCCGAGGTTCCCCGCAGGCAGCGTCTTACCGACGTTCTTCGTCGGCAGCGCCTTGCCGAGGTTCCCCGCGGGCAGCGTCTTACCGACGTTCTTCGTCGGCAGCGCCTTGCCGAGGTTCCCCGCGGGCAGCGTCTTACCGACGTTCTCCGTCGGGAGCGTCTTGGTGATGCCGTCCAGCGCCTGGGTGGCGTCCGGCACGGCCGGCGCGGCGTTCGCGGCGCCCGCACCGGCGGCGGCGAAGGCGGCACCGAGGGCGGCGACACCGAGGGTCTTGGCAGCAGACTGCTTCATGAAATGCGTCCTCGAAATGAGTTACGGGGATATGAGCGGTCCACGACCGTAAACATGCCCAGCCACCCGCCGCAAACATCGAAATGCGGACGGATGGTGAACGCCCGCCCGCATTCCGCGCCCCCGCCTTCCCTCGATCAGCCCTCCACGCGCACAGACCCGCTGGTGGAAGCGGTCTGCTGGAACAGCCACGCGGACTTCAGCTCGGCATATCCGGGCTTGATGACGTCATTGATCATGGCGAGCCGTTCATCGAAAGGAATGAATGCGGATTTCATCGCATTGACGGAGAACCATTGCATGTCGTCGAGCGTATAACCGAATGCCTCGACAAGGTGCTCGAATTCCCGGCTCATACTGGTGCCCGACATGAGCCTGTTGTCCGTGTTCACGGTCGCACGGAAATGCAGTCGGCGCAGGAGGCCGATCGGGTGCTCGGCGTACGAGTCGGCGGCTCCCGTCTGGAGGTTGGAGCTGGGGCACATCTCCAGCGGGATCCGCTTGTCCCGTACGTACGAGGCGAGTCGTCCCAGCTTCACCGAGCCGTCCTCGTGGACCTGGATGTCGTCGATGATGCGCACGCCGTGGCCGAGCCGGTCGGCGCCGCACCACTGCAGGGCCTGCCAGATGGACGGCAGCCCGAAGGCCTCACCGGCGTGGATGGTGAAGTGGTTGTTCTCGCGCTTGAGGTACTCGAAGGCGTCGAGGTGCCGGGTGGGCGGGTAGCCCGCCTCCGCGCCCGCGATGTCGAAGCCGACCACCCCTAGATCCCGGTAGCGGTTGGCGAGTTCGGCGATCTCCAGGGCGCGGGCCGCGTGCCGCATGGCGGTGAGCAGGGCGCCGACACGGATGCGGTGGCCGTTCTCCTTGGCCCGCCGCTCCCCTTCCCGGAACCCCTCGTTGACGGCCTCGACGACCTCTTCCAGGCTCAGGCCCTTTTCGAGGTGCTGCTCGGGGGCGTACCGCACCTCGGCGTATACGACCCCGTCCTCGGCGAGGTCCTCGGCGCACTCGGCGGCGACCCGGACGAGGGCGTCACGGGTCTGCATGACGCCGACGGTGTGCGAGAAGGTCTCCAAGTACCGCTCCAGCGAACCGGAGTCGGCGGCTTCGCGGAACCAGACGCCCAACTTGTCGGGGTCGGTCTCGGGCAGGTGGGAGTACCCGGTCTCCCGGGCGAGGTCGACGATCGTGCCGGGGCGCAACCCGCCGTCGAGGTGGTCGTGCAGCAGAACCTTGGGCGCCCGGCGGATCTGATCCGAGCTCGGGGCGTTTCCCATCGGGGCAGTCTGGCTCGTCATTTCCGCACTCTAACTCCTACGCGCGTAGATCGCGCGCTGTACGAATCCGTCGATACGTAACGGTGACCGCACCGACTAGTGGCGTACACCGTCTCTTCTGACACTGTTCTGTCATGGCACAGCAAGCGACGCCGGTTCGCACGGCCCGGCTGGGGCGGGCGCTCGGCCCGGAGCCGACGGCGGTGAGCGGGGTGGTTCTGCTGCTCCCCGGCGGCGACGAGGTCTCCCACCGCAGACCGTCCCCCATGCTGGCGACGGCGTCCGTTCGGGCGCTGGGCCGCCGACTCGCCCGCGCGGGCCGCGAGGAGGGGCTCGCCGCGCATGTCGTCCACTACCGCTATCGCGGCTGGAACGGCAGCGAGGCCCATCTGGCCCAGGACGCGTCCTGGGCCGTGGAGGAGGTCGTACGACGCTACGGCGACGTCCCCGTCTGCCTCGCCGGCGTCGACATGGGCGGCCGCGCGGCGCTGCACGCGGGCGGGCACGAGGCCGTCAACTCCGTGGTCGCGATGGCCCCTTGGCTGCCCGAGGAGGACGTGGCCGCACCGCCCGAACCGGTGAAGCAGTTGGTGGGGCGGCGGGTGCTGATCGTGCACGGCACGAATGACGAGCGTACGGATCCTGAGTTGTCGTTTCGGCTGGCGGCTCGGGTGAAGAAGGTGAACCGGGAGGTGTGTCGGTTCGAGGTGCACTCCGATGGGCACGGGTTGCATCAGCATCGGGATGAAGTGCATGCGTTGGCTGAGGACTTTGTGATGGGGGCGTTGTTCGGGCGGGCGTTTGCCCGGCCGGTTCGGGATGCGCTTGCGGCTCCGCCTCCTTTGGGGTTGCGGATGCCGCTTGCCTCCGGCTTCGGGCGGTCCCTTCGCCGTTGATCCTTGGGTTCGGTGTGGTGTGCGGGTTTGTGGGGGCTCGTCGCGCCCACGCGGCGGAGCCGCATGTTCAACACAGCCCCGCGCCCCTAACCCGGCAGCAAGTTGCCCCGTCTTGACAGGAGGAACTTCTTGAAGGCTGCCACCGGGGGTGTGTCCGGGTGGCCGTCGAGCCAGGCGACGCCGATTTCGCGTGCCGCTCGCGGCGCCGTGACCGTCAGTTCCACTACTCCCGGGCGTGGGACTGCCGGTGGAGGTAGAAGCGCCACCCCGAGGCCCGCTGCCACCAAGCCCCTCAGGGTTTCCGCCTCCTCTCCCTCGAAGGCCACCCGGGGGCGGAAGCCCGCCTCCTGGCAGAGGTCGTCCGTGATGCGGCGGAGGCCGTAGCCGGGTTCCAGGGTGACGAAGGTTTCGTCGGCGGCCTCGGCGAGGCGGATGCGTCTGCGGGCCGCGAGGCGGTGGTCGGCCGGGACGACGAGGCGGAGCTTCTGTTCGTCGAGGCGGAGGGCCACGAGATCGGGGGCGTCGGGGACCGGGGAGGTCAGGCAGAGGTCCAGTTCGCCCGCTCGCAGGCGTTCGATCATCGCCTCGCCGTAGTTCTGGACGAGGCTGAAGCGGACGCGCGGGTGGTCGGCGCGGAAGGCCTGGATGAGGCCCGGCACGGTTTCGGCGCCCATGGTGTGCAGGAAACCGAAGGCGACCTTGCCGGCGGTGGGGTCGGCGTCGGCGCGGACCTCTTCGGCGGCACGCTCGATCTCGGCGAGGGCGCGTTCGACGGAGCCGAGAAAGGTGCGGCCCGCGGGGGTGAGAGAGACCGTACGGCCGCGGCGGGCGAACAGGTCGACGCCCAGGTCCTGTTCGAGGCGGACCATGGCGCGGGAGAGGGTGGACTGCGGGACCTGCATCTCCTGGGCGGCGCGGGTGACGTGCTCGGTGCGGGCCACGCCGGCGAAGTAGGCGAGGCGGGGGGCGAGCAGCCTCGCCATGTCCGCCGTGTCCGCCGTGTCCGCCGTCTCTGCCATGTCTCGTGTGTCACTGGACGGTGACAGGTGAGCCTGTGACCTGTGTTGATGCGCCATGGGAACGATTATGGCGTTTCCATGCATTGGACGGATCAGTGGGGGCGTACGTAGCTTCGAAGCATGTCTCCCGCCAGTACCGAGGCGTCCACCATCGTGGGCGCCGCGTCCTCTGCCCCTGTCGTCGACTCCCGTATGGCCCCGGGCGGCCCCGGCTATCGCCGGATGAGCTTCGCCCTCTTCCTCGCCGGTGTCGCGACCTTCGCCCTCCTGTACTCCACGCAGGCGCTCCTGCCGTTGATCTCGGGCGAGTTCGGGGTGGCGGCGAGCGAGGCGAGCTGGACGGTGGCGGCTGCGACGGGGGCTCTGGCGCTGTTCGTGCTGCCGATGAGCGCCCTGTCGGAACGCTTCGGCCGTCGTACGGTGATGACGGCCTCGCTGGCGGTCGCGGTGACCGTGGGTCTGCTGGTCCCCTTCGCTCCCTCGCTGACCGCGCTGGTCGTGCTGCGGGCCGTTCAGGGGGCGGCGCTGGCCGGTCTGCCGGCCTCGGCGACGGCGTATCTCGCGGAGGAGGTCCGGCCGAAGGCGCTGGTGACGGCGATCGGGCTGTTCGTCGCGGGCAACAGCGTCGGCGGGATGAGTGGCCGGGTCATCACCGGGTGGGTCGCGCAGGAGTGGGGCTGGCGGGTCGCCGTCGGTGTGATCGGCGCGATCGCGGTGGCGTGTGCGGTGGCGTTCCGGGCGTTGTTGCCGG
This sequence comes from Streptomyces sp. SA15, assembly GCF_002291145.1. Taxonomy (GTDB): domain Bacteria; phylum Actinomycetota; class Actinomycetes; order Streptomycetales; family Streptomycetaceae; genus Streptomyces. The sequence goes on along the minus strand of NZ_NTGE01000160.1, from coordinate 17,532 downwards.
CGCCGAAGCACTTCGTGGCGGGGTCGCTGCGGCCGCGGGTGCTGGCCCGTACGGTCCGTGACCATCTGTCCGACCCGCTGCTGTGCCGGTTGTATGCGATCGGGGCGCTGTTCATGACGGTGTTCGGCGGCGTGTACACGGTCATCGGGTACCGGCTGTCGGAGGCTCCCTTCGGGCTGCCGCAGGGCGTCGTCGGCTCGATCTTCCTGGTCTACCTGGTCGGTACGGTGTCGGCGTCGACGGCGGGGCGGCTGGTGGGCCGGCTGGGGCGGCGGGGTGCGCTGTACGCGGCGGGTGGTACGACGGCTGCGGGGCTGGTGCTGTCGCTGGCCGGGTCGCTGCCGCTGGTGCTGCTGGGGCTGGTGCTGATCACCGGGGGCTTCTTCGCGGGGCACGCTGTCGCGTCGTCGGCGGTGAGCAAGACGGCGACGCGGGGGCGGGCGCAGGCGTCGGCGCTGTATCAGTCGGCGTACTACGTCGGCTCCAGTGCGGGGAGCATGGTGGGGGCGGTGGCGTTTCATGCGGGCGGTTGGGCCGGGACGGTGGGGGTCGGTCTGCTGGCGGTTGTGGGCGTGGTGACGATCACGGTGTTCGGGACGCGGGCGGCGCGGGTCGCTGCGCGGCGGGGGCGGGTGCCGGTGGCGGTGCGCTGAGGGAGGGGTTCGCCCCCGCCGCCCCTACCCGTCCCGTCCCCAGGGGCGCTGCCCCTTCGACCCCGCCAGGGGCTCCGCCCCTGGAACCCGGCGGGGACTGCGTCCCCTGCACCCCTCGCGGGGCTCCGCCTCTGCACCCCGCTGGGGCTGTGCCCCAGACCCCCTTCGGCCTCGACGGCCTCGTCCTCAAGCGCCGGACGGGCTGGATGTGGTGCACCTCTCGACCACCGAGCCGGGATCGGGGTCCCCTCTTTCACCTGCCCCTTTCCCAGCTCCGGGCGCCATTGTCAGTGTGCTGCGGTAGCTTCCGAAGTGCTGGGCGCAAAGAGGCGCGCGGATGGGAACGGCCACAGGGGTGGGTGGACGATGACGAACGGCACGGCGACGACGTCAGACCTCGACGTCAGGCTCGAGAAACACCGAACAGAACTGACCGGCTACTGCTACCGCATGCTCGGCTCCTCCTTCGAGGCCGAGGACGCGGTCCAGGACACCATGGTCCGAGCCTGGCGCAGCTACGACAAGTTCGAGGGCCGCTCCAGCCTCCGCTCGTGGCTCTACCGCATCGCGACGAACGTCTGCCTGGACATGCTGACGGCCGGCAACAAACGCGCCCGGCCCATGGACCTCACCGAGTCCACCCCCCTCGCCCAGGCCGCCCTCTCCCCCCGCCCGGACAACACCTGGCTGGAACCCATGCCCGACGCACGAGTCCTCCCCACGACAGACGACCCGGCAGAGGCGGCCGTCGCCAAGGAGTCCGTACGGCTCGCCTTCATGGCCGCCCTGCAGCAGCTCCCGCCCAAGCAGCGTGCCGTGCTGATCCTGCGTGAGGTGCTGGCCTGGAAGGCGAGCGAGGTCGCCGAGTTGCTCGGCACCTCGGTCGCCTCGGTCAACAGCGCGTTGCAGCGGGCCCGGGCGACGCTCGCCGAGCGGGACGCGCACGGCACCGACGCGGCCGTCTCCGACCCGCTGGACGAGGAGCAGCAGAAGCTCCTGGAGCGCTATGTGGCGGCGTTCGAGGGCTACGACATGACGGCTCTGACGGCGCTGCTGCACGAGGACGCCGTCATGACGATGCCGCCGTTCGACCTGTGGCTGACGGGGCAGCAGGACATCACCGGCTTCATGACGACGCTCGGCGCCCCGTGCGCGGGCTCGCGTCTCGTGCCCGTCCAGGTCAATGGTCTTCCCGGGTTCGCCCAGTACAAGCCGGACCCGGAGAAGGGCGGCTTCACCCCGTGGGCGGTGCAGGTGCTGGAGATTTCAGAGGGCCGGATCACCGGGTTCCACTGCTTCCTCGACACCCAGCGCTGGTTCCCGCTGTTCGGGCTGCCCCTCCACCTCGAAGGGGAGGCCGACCAGGTCGAGGAGGGCGCGTAGGGCGGGGTCGGGGTCCCGCAGCCGGATCCTGCCCCCGGCCCGCCGGGCCGTGAGCTCCAGCCGTGCCAGCAGGTCGACGGCACCGAGCCCCGGCGGCCCGAGCCCTCCGACATCGCACACCACGACGCTCGGCCCACGTGCCCCCGTGGCTTCCAGCAGCGCCCGTACGTCGTCGCACAGCCCGGTCACCTCGTCCCTGGGGACGGGGCCGGTCAGCACGAGTACAGCGGGTGTCATGGCGTCCACGATCTGTAGACCTCGCGGGCGGGCGTAACTCATCGGAACTCCTCGGAACCCGCAGAGCCGACCGGGATCACATTGACCTGCGGCCCACCTTCCCCGGAGGGTTGGGTGTATGCGCCACAGATCAGCGTCTCCCTGCCCGGTCGACGGACTCCTCACCTCGGGGGAGATTCCGTGCGGGGGGTGCTGACGGGCTTCGCGGTGATCGCCGTCGTCATCGGCGTCGGCTATGTGATCGGCCGACGCGGCCACCTCGGCGACCACGGCCGCGAGGTGCTGACCCGGCTCGCCTTCCACGTCGCCTCACCGGCCCTGCTGTTCACGACGCTGGCGGGGACCGACCTGTCGCTGATCTTCTCCAGCCGCCTGCTGGTGACCGCGCTGAGTACGGCAGCGGCGGCGGGGGTCTTCGTCGCGGTGGGCGCCGTACGAGGCTGGGGCCTGGGCCGGACGACCATCGGCGCGCTCTGCTCCAGCTACGTCAACTCCGGCAACCTCGGCATCCCGATCGCCGTGTACGTCCTGGGCGACGCCTCGCTGGTGGCGCCGGTGCTGCTCTTCCAGCTCCTCGTGCTCACGCCCGTCGCCCTGACGATCCTGGACCTGGCGGGCAAGGACGAGGGCGAGAAGGGGCCCCTGTGGCAACGCCTGCTCACGCCCCTGCGCAACCCGATAGCGGTGGGCTCACTGGCCGGGGTCGCGGTGTCGGCAGCAGGCATCCACGTCCCGTCCGCCGTCATGGACCCGCTGACCCTGATCGGCAACATGTCCGTCCCGGCGGTCCTGCTCGCCTTCGGCATCTCCCTGTGCGGCAGCACGATGCCGGGCCGGGGCCCGGACAGACAACTCGTGCTGCTCTCGGTCGCGTTGAAGACGGTGGGCCAGCCGGCGGTGGCCTGGGCACTGGCGGCGGGAGTGTTCGGGCTGCACGGCGCACCCCTGCTCGACGTGGTGGTGACGTCGGCGCTGCCGGCCGCACAGAACCTGTTCACGTACGCGAGCCGGTATCGCGTGGGCGAGGGGTTGGCGCGGGACTCCATACTGCTGTCGACGTTGCTGTCCGTGCCGGTGTTGGTGGGGGTGGCGGCGTTGTTGGGATGACGGGGCGTCAGCCCATGAGGAACTCGCCGGTGTCGAGGGCGAGATCGAAGGGCAGCGGCAGGGTGATCTGGTCTCCGAACTTGCACGCGTGCAAGAGGCGGTACACGTCGCCCTTCGGTTCGCCGTACAGCGTGATCGTCGGGCCGCCCGGGGCCAGGCTGTCGATGAGGAGGTAGAGCGAGATACCGGCCTCGGCGTAGCCGGCGCTCTTGTGGATACGGTCGTTCCTCGCGGTGGCCCGGGACGTGACCTCCACGACGAGTTCTGCGTCACCTGCGGGGACGAAATTGCCGTTCCCTGCACGGAGCGTCTGCATCGGCATCACAGCGAGGTCCGGCACGTAGAGCCCGAGTCGGGATGGCACAGCCATGCCCAACCGCTGGTAGACGTCCCATTCCTCCGGGATCACCTCATAGAGGGGCCGCTGCACGCGCTCGGCAATGGCGTGGTGTGCGCCGGCGGACAAGGGCGTCACCGTGACGAGTCCCTCGATGATCTCCACCTTGCAGCCCTTGGGTGCGTCCGTCTGCTCCCAGATCCAGACGAGTTCGTCCCACTCGTTGTCGGCCATGATGTAGTCGCCGTCAGGCACACCCATATGGCCAGCCAAACACGCCGAACGGGACCGGCGCCGGTCCACCGATCCCGTTCACCCGAAGGAGAAAACTCCAGGTCAGGCGATACGCTCCAACACCACCGGCGACGCCGTGAAGTCCGTCCCCGCCGCCGCGATGTCGTAGGAGCCCTCCACCGCCTCCAACGCGTACGCGAAGCGCTCCGGCGTGTCCGTGTGGAGCGTCAGCAGGGGCTGGCCCTCCGTCACCGTGTCGCCGGGCTTGGCGTGCATCTCCACGCCCGCGCCCGCCTGCACCGGGTCCTCCTTGCGGGCGCGTCCGGCGCCCAGGCGCCAGGCGGCGACGCCGATGTCGTAGGCGTCGAGGCGGGTCAGGACACCGGACGACGGTGCCTTGATCATGTGCTGCTCACGCGCCACCGGCAGCTCCGCGTCCGGGTCGCCGCCCTGGGCTGCGATCATGCGGCGCCAGACGTCCATCGCCGAGCCGTCGGCCAGGGCCTTCGCCGGGTCGGCGTCCTTCACGCCGGCCGCGTCGAGCATCTCGCGCGCCAGGGCCAGGGTCAGCTCCACCACATCGGAAGGGCCGCCGCCGGCCAGGACCTCGACCGATTCCCTGACCTCCAGCGCGTTTCCCGCCGTCAGGCCCAGCGGCGTCGACATGTCCGTGAGGAGCGCCACCGTCTTCACTCCGTGGTCCGTGCCCAGGCCGACCATCGTCGACGCCAGTTCGCGGGCGTCCTGAAGCGTCTTCATGAAGGCGCCCGTGCCCACCTTCACGTCCAGGACCAGCGAGCCGGTGCCCTCCGCGATCTTCTTCGACATGATCGAGGAAGCGATCAGGGGGATCGCCTCGACCGTGCCGGTCACGTCGCGGAGTGCGTAGAGCTTCTTGTCCGCCGGGGCCAGGCCGTCGCCCGCCGCGCAGATCACCGCGCCGGTGCCGTCCAGGACCGACAGCATCTCCTCGTTCGAGAGCAGCGCGCGCCAGCCGGGGATCGACTCCAGCTTGTCCAGCGTGCCGCCGGTGTGGCCCAGGCCCCGGCCCGACAGCTGCGGGACCGCCGCGCCGCAGGCCGCCACCAGGGGGGCCAGCGGGAGGGTGATCTTGTCGCCGACGCCGCCCGTCGAGTGCTTGTCCGCGGTCGGGCGGGACAGCGCCGAGAAGTCCATGCGCTCGCCGGAGGCGATCATCGCGGCCGTCCAGCGGGCGATCTCCCGGCGGTTCATGCCGTTGAGCAGGATCGCCATGGCGAGCGCGGACATCTGCTCGTCGGCGACCTCCCCGCGGGTGTACGCGTCGATGACCCAGTCGATCTGCTCGTCGCTGAGCTCGCCGCGGTCCCTCTTGGTGCGGATGACGGAGATGGCGTCCATGGCCATGGCTTGGCCTTCCTTCCGAAAAGCTCCGAAAAGCATTGAGAAACTGCGCGGCCCCTCTGAGTGTCCGACGCGAGTGAGTATCTGGCGCGAGCAACTCAGAAGGGCCGCACGGGAGTTACTTGGTGAGATGCTCCGGCCCGAAGGCCTGCGGGAGCATCTGGGACAGCGGCAGGATGCCCGCCGGGGTGTCCAGGAGCATGCCCGGCCCGCCGAACTCGTACAGCAGCTGCCGGCAGCGGCCGCACGGGACGAGGACCTCGCCCTGGCCCTCCACGCAGACGAAGTGCGTCAGCCGGCCGCCGCCGGTGAGCTGCAGCTGCGAGACGAGTCCGCATTCGGCGCACAGGCCGATGCCGTAGGAGGCGTTCTCCACATTGCAGCCCGTCACCGTGCGACCGTCGTCGACCAGCGCGGCGGCGCCGACCGGGTAGCCCGAGTACGGGGCGTACGCCCGGGACATGGCGTCCCGGGCCGCCGTACGCAGCGCCTCCCAGTCGACGTCGGTCACTTGCCCTGTCCCTTCCGGTACGGCATGCCGTTCGCCCTCGGCATCCGCAGGCGCTGGGCCGACAGGGCGAGAACGACGAGCGTGATGACGTACGGCGTGGCGGAGACGACCTGGTTCGGGACCTCGTTGGTGCCCGCGTACCAGGCGAAGACCAGGGCGCCGACGGCCACGGTGATCGCGGCCTGGACGTACTTCTTCCGGATGGCCAGCCAGATCGCGCCGATGATCAGCAGCAGCGCGGCGAGCAGCAGCAGCGCGTGGACGTTCGTGGAGCCGCCGCGCAGGTTGAGGCTGTCGGTGTAGCCGAACAGGCCGGCGCCGATGGCGAGTCCGCCCGGCATCCAGTTGCCGAAGATCATCGCGGCGAGGCCGATGTAGCCGCGGCCGCTGACCTGGCCCTCCAGGTAGAACGGGTTGGCCACGATGGACAGGAAGACGCCGCCGAGGCCGGCCAGTCCGCCGGAGATGATCACGGCCAGGTACTTGTACTTGTAGACGTTGACGCCGAGGGACTCGGCGGCGACGGGGTTCTCACCGCAGGAGCGCAGGCGCAGGCCGAAGGCGGTGCGCCACAGGATCCACCAGGTCGCGGGGATCAGGGCGACGGCGATGAGGGTCAGCCAGGAGACGTTGGTGACCAGGCCGCCGAGCAGGCCCGCGATGTCCGAGATGAAGAACCAGCCGTGCGCGTTGAGATCCCTCAGCCCGTCGGACAGGCCCGGCACCGTGAAGTCGCCGAGCGATTCCACCGGCGGGGACTGCTTGGCGGAGCCGCCCTGATGGCCCTCGAAGGCGAGGGGGGCGAGGTAGCGGGTGGCGCCGAGGGCGAGGATGTTGATGGCCACACCGGAGACGATGTGGTTGACGTTGAAGGTGATGGTGACGACGGCGTGCACCAGGCCGCCGATCGCGCCGCCGAGGATGCCGACCAGGACGCCGGTCCACGGGCCCCACTGGAATCCGGCCCAGGCGCCGAACCAGGTGCCGAGGATCATCATGCCCTCGAGGCCGATGTTGACGACGCCCGCGCGCTCGGCCCACAGGCCGCCGAGACCGGCGAGGCCGATCGGGACGGCGAGCTGGAGGGCGGTGGACATCTGGCTGACGTTGGTGATGCCGTCGGCGCCGGTGATGATGCGCACGATCGAGGTCAGCGCCAGGGCTCCGGCGATGACCAGCAGCAGGACGGGCAGCGACAGGCGGCGGCCGGTCGGCGCCGCGGGCTGCAGCGTGGGCTGGTTGACGTCAGTCGCCGAAAGGGGGGCGGTCATCGGCCAGCCACCTCCTTCTGGGAGTTGTTGCCGTCGGTGGAGTCGGAGGAGCCGAGGACGTGACCGGCGGCGAGCTCCGCGCCGACCCGGCGCTGCTGGCGGCGCAGGCCCCACTCGCGGACGGCCTCGTAGGAGACGACGACCGAGAGGACGATCAGGCCCTGCATGATGACCGCGATCTCCTTGTCGTAGCCGTGGAAGTCCAGCTCGGGCGAGGCCTTGTCGAGCCAGGCCCACAGCAGGGCGGCGAAGGCGATGCCGACCGGGCTGTTACGGCCGAGCAGGGCGATGCCGATGCCGAGGAAGCCGATGCCGGTGGGGAAGTTGAGGTTGTAGGTGTGCGCGTCGCCGAGCAGGATCGGCAGGCCCGCGAGACCGGCGATGGCGCCGGAGAGCAGCATGGCGGTGAGCACCATGCGCTTGGGATCGACACCGCTGGCCGCGGCGGCGGACTCCGAGGCGCCGGAGGCGCGCAGGTCGAAGCCGAAGCGGGTGCGGTTGAGGACGACCCAGTAGCCGATGCCGAGCAGCACGGCGAGGATGACCAGGCCGTAGATCTCGCCGGCCGCGCCCATGTCGATGCCGGGGATCCAGCCCGAGGAGTGCATCTCGCCGGTGGTGTTGTTGTTGCCGACCTTGACGCCGAAGACGTTCGGCAGCCACAGGTAGGCGATGACGGAGGTGGCGATCGCGTTGAGCATGATCGTCGCGACCACCTCGCTGACGCCGCGGGTGACCTTGAGGACACCGGCGATGCCGGACCAGAAGGCGCCGGTGCAGACGGCGGTCAGGAGCAGCAGCGGGACCTGGAGGGCGGCCGGCAGGTTGGCGTGGGCGCCGACGATCGCGGCCATCATGGCGGCGAGTTGGTACTGGCCGTCGACGCCGATGTTGAACAGGTTCATCCGGAAGCCGATGGCCACCGCTAGGGCGGCGATGTAGTACATCGAGGCCTGGTTGATGATCAGGACCTGGATGTCGGAGAAGGAGGCCTGCTCGAACATCAGCGTGTACGGCTCGACGGGGTTCTTGCCCGAGGCGATCAGCACGACCGAGCTCAGGGCGAAGGCCACGGCGAGCGCGATGACCGGGCCGGCCACCGCGAGGAGCACGCGCTCCCTGTCGAACTTCTTCATCAGCGGGCCTCGTCTTCCGGAGCCTCGGGAGACTTACGGATCTCGGGGGTCTCTTCGTGTTCCAGGTGGCCGGTGGCGGCGCCGGTCATGGCCGAGCCGAGCTCCTCCGGGGTGATGGTGGCCGGGTCGGCGTCGGCGACCAGCCTGCCGTTGTAGATCACGCGGAGGGTGTCGGACAGGCCGATCAGCTCGTCGAGGTCGGCGGAGATCAGCAGCACGGCCAGGCCCTCGCGGCGGGCCTCGCGGATGTGGTCCCAGATCGCGGCCTGCGCGCCGACGTCCACACCGCGGGTGGGGTGGGCGGCGATGAGGAAGCGCGGCTTGTGGCTCATCTCGCGGCCGACGATCAGCTTCTGCTGGTTGCCGCCGGAGAGGGAGGCGGCGGTGACGTCGATGCCGGGGGTGCGGACGTCGTAGGCCTCGACGATCCGGCGGGTGTCGTCCTGGGCGGCCTTCGGGTCGAGCCAGACGCCCTTGGCGTTGGGCTTCTCGGTGACGTGGCCGAGGATACGGTTCTCCCAGAGGGGGGCCTCCAGGAGCAGGCCGTGGCGGTGGCGGTCCTCGGGGATGTAGCCGATGCCCTGCTCGCGGCGCCTGCGGGTGGGCCAGGCGGTGATCTCCTCGTCGATCAGCGTGATCGTTCCGGAGTCGGCGTGCTTGAGGCCGATGAGCGCGTCGACCAGCTCGGTCTGGCCGTTGCCCTCGACGCCGGCGATGCCGAGGACCTCGCCCGCGTGGATGGTGAAGCTGATGTCGTCGAGGAGGGCCTTGCCGCCCACCGCCTCCAGGCGCAGCTTGTCGACGGTGATGACGGGGCGGTCGGTGACCGTGGACTCGGCGGTCTCGGGGGTGGGCAGTTCGCTGCCGACCATCATCTCGGCGAGCTGGCGGGAGGTGGTCTCGGCGGGCACGGCCGTGCCGACGGTCGTACCGCGGCGGATGACGGTGATCTCGTCGGCGACGGAGAGGACCTCGCCCAGCTTGTGGGAGATGAAGATGACCGACAGGCCCTCGGAGCGGAGCTCGCGGAGGTTGTCGAAGAGCGCGTCCACCTCCTGCGGCACCAGGACGGCCGTCGGCTCGTCCAGGATCAGCGTGCGGGCGCCGCGGTAGAGGACCTTGAGGATCTCCACGCGCTGGCGGGCGGCGACGCCGAGCTCCTCGACCAGGACGTCGGGGCGGACCTCGAGGCCGTAGCGCTCGGAGATCTCCTTGATCTTGCGGCGGGCGCGGGCGCCGATGCCGTACAGCTTCTCGCTGCCCAGGACCACGTTCTCGAGCACCGTCAGGTTGTCGGCGAGCATGAAGTGCTGGTGCACCATGCCGATGCCGCGGGCGATGGCGTCGGCCGGCGAGGAGAAGGAGACCTGTTCGCCGTCGATCGCGATGGTGCCCTCGTCCGGCTTCTGCATGCCGTAGAGGATCTTCATCAGGGTCGACTTGCCGGCGCCGTTCTCGCCGACGAGGGCGTGGACGGTGCCCTTGCGGACGGTGAGGTGGATGTCGTGGTTGGCCACGACGCCCGGGAAACGCTTGGTGATCCCGGCGAGTTCGACGGCGGTCACTTGACCGTTGACCGCCGCTCCGGCCGGAGGGCTGCTGGACGCGTTGATGGCGCACTCTCCTGGGGACGGGGGTCGTCTACGCGCGTAGCGCCCCTACGGCATCGAAAGGGGCCCGACGCCCGTGACAACGGGGTACGGGGAGACAGCCTCCCCGTACCCCGTTGAGCGGACGTAACCCCGCGGTTACACGCTGCTCAGGGTGTTGCTGGATCAGCTGCTCTTCACCTTGATCTCGCCGCTGATGATCTTCTCCTTGGCCGTCTTGATGGCTTCCTGGACCTCGGCGTCATCCGCGAACTTCGGGTTGGAGTTCGACAGGCCCACCTCGCCGGTCTTCAGATCGCCCCTGACGATACCGGTCTCGGGTTTGCCGTCCTCGACCGACTTAGCCAGGTTGTACACCGCCTTGGCGACGTCCTTCATCGCCGAGGTCAGGATGGAATCCTTGTACTTCGCGAGGGCTTCCTGCTGGTACTGGTCGGAGTCGACGCCGATCGCCCACACCTTGTTGGCGGCGGCGGCCTCGATCACGCCCTGACCGGACAGACCGGCGGCCGCGTAGACGACGTCGGCCTTCTTCTCGATCTGGCCCTCGGCGGCCGTCTTGCCCTTGTCGGGGCTGGAGAAGCCGCCCTCCTCGGCCGTCTGGGTCAGGTACTGGGACAGGACCTGGACCTTGGGGTCGGTGTCCTTGACGCCCTGCGCGAAGCCCGCCTGGAACTTGTGGATCAGCGGGATGTCCACACCGCCGACGAAGCCGACGACGTTGCTCTTGGTGCTCTTGGCGGCGGCGACACCGGCGAGGTAGGAGGCCTGCTCCTCGGAGAAGACCAGGTCGGCCACGTTCTTCGCGCTGATCGTGGAGTCGTCGACGATGCCGAAGGTGGTGTCCGGGTACTTCTCGGCGGCCTCCTTGACGGCCGGCGCGTACGCGTAGCCGACGCCGATCACCGGGTTGTGGCCCTGCTTGGCCAGCGAGACCAGGCGCTGGGTCTTGTCGGCGTCCGTCTCGCCCTCGTTGGGCTCGATGTCGGCCGTGTCGTAGCCGAACTCCTTCTTCGCCTGCTCCAGGCCCGCGTACGCCGCGTCGTTGAAGGACTGGTCGCCCTTGCCGCCGACGTCGTACGCGATGGCGAGACCCATGTTGCCCTTCTCGCCCGACGAGCCGGAGGTCGAGGTGGAGCCGCAGGCGGCGAGGACGAGGGCCAGAGAGGCGGTCGCTGCGCCTGCGACCGTGATCCGGGAAATCCGGCGCATGTGTGGTGCTCCTGTCGTACTGGCGGGTCCGGGGAGGTGCGGGTGTGTCCCTGCGCCCGCCGCGGTAGCGGCTTGCGGCGCCGCCGGTGCGTGTTCTCGGCGTGCCGGGCGGCGTGGGGTCGTACTCGCACTTCTCCGGGGTCGCCCAGCGCCGGACGGTTCGGCTACGGCACTGGCTTCGCCGCAGATTAACGCGCGTAGACCTGCCTGAAAACCCCTTCTGTCCACCTTGTTATCGGGCCGTGGCCGAGGCGACTCGGCGACGCCGCCGAGCGGCTCTTCAAGCTCGCCGTTCGCCAACGAGGCCACCGTGCTGGTCGCAGCCCTCGACGAGTGGCTACGACCAGCACGGACCCGGTATGTCTATCCGTTGATGTCGAGCGCCGTCCCGTACAGCCGGTCGACCTTCAACCGGATGACAACCCGGCGTTCGGCGACCAACTGCTCCAGGAACGCATCGTCGTCCTCCGGCTTCGCAGCCTCCGGGATCATCCCGAGCAGTTCCCGCCCGACCGCGTCGCCAGGGACTGTCGTGGCTTCGGAAACCTCGGTCTCACCCTCGGCGACGGCGAACGACCACACGTCGCCACCCTGCACATGCAGCGCCGCACGCGGGTCGCGCCGCAGATGCTTGACTTTGATGCGGTCGGCCGTCGTCGAGAACCGCACGATGCGGGCCTCGGGGTCCCAGCTGTAGAGCATGGTGGTCAGGTGGGGGCGGCCATTGCGCTTGACGGTGGCGAGAGTGCCGAACTGCTGCTTGCCGAGCAGGTTGGAGAGGGCTTCGTCGGATAACGGGCGGGGTGCCGGGCCTTGAGTCATGATCAGATCAACGTTTGTGGCCGCCCCCGAAATTTCATGGCCGAACCGGATCAGGTCTGCCGATAGGTGCAACAGAACAAGACGCGACAGCCAAGCGGGGCGAGCCCTACTGGCGCCCGCCCCGCTTCGTGAGAGTCCGATCGTTTCTCGCCCGTTCAGGCGGCTCGCCCGTTCAGGCGGAACGAAGGTCGGTCGCCTCTACTCGGTCTTGACCTTGATCGTGCCGTCGATGATGCCCGCCTTGGCCTTGGCCACGGCGTCGGAGAGGCCCGCGATCTTCGCCATCTCGGGGTTGCTCTCGGCCAGGCCGACGCCGTTCACCTTCAGGTCGAAGGTCTGGACGCCGGTCAGCGGCTTGTCGTCCTCGACGGACTTGGCCAGGGCGTACACCGCGCCGCCGACGTCCTTGAGGGCGGAGGTCAGGATGTAGTTCTTGTACGACGCCAGGGCCGCCTGCTCGTACTGGTCGGAGTCGACGCCGATCGCCCAGACCTTCGCCTTGGCGGCGGCCTCGATCACTCCCTGACCGGACAGACCGGCCGCCTGGTAGACGACGTCGGCCTTCTTCTCGATCTGGCCCTCGGCGGCGGCCTTGCCCTTGTCCGGGCTGGAGAAGCCGCCCTCCTCGGCGGTCTGCGTCAGGTACTGCGAGATGACCTTGACCTTGCCGCCGCTGGTCTCCTGGACGCCCTGCTTGTAGCCGGCCTCGAACTTGTGGATCAGCGGGATGTCGACACCGCCCACGAAGCCGACGGTGTTCGTCTTGGTGGCCTTGGCGGCGGCGACGCCGGCCAGGTAGGAGGCCTGCTCCTCGGCGAAGACGAGGGACGCGACGTTGTCGCCCTCGACCACGGAGTCGACGATGCCGAAGGTGGTCTTCGGGTACTTCGCGGCCACGTTCTTCATCGCCGGGCCGTAGGCGAAGCCGATGCCGATGACGGGGTTGTAGCCCTGCCGCGCCAGCGAGGCCAGGCGCTGCTCCTTGTCGGCGTCCGTCTCGCCCTCGTTGGGCTCGACGTCGTCGGTCTTGTAGCCGAACTCCTTCTGGGCCTTCTCCAGGCCGGAGTACGCGGCGTCGTTGAAGGACTGGTCGCCCTTGCCGCCGATGTCGTAGGCGATGGCGAGTCCGAGGTCCTCCTTGGCACCGCTGTCACCACTGTCACTACTCTCGCTGCTGGTGCCACCACAGGCCGTCGCGGCGAGTGCGAGCGACGCGACCCCCACCGCGACGCGGGTCAGTTTGGATATCCGACGCATCAGAAGTTCCCCATTCTCCAAGCCCCGCAGTGGGTGCTGAGTTCGGCGCAGAGTAACGCGCGTAGACACTCCTGGGAAACGGGGTGCGGCTGGACGTTATCCATTCGTGGCGCCGGTTACGTTCTTGTCACCTTCTCAGCCGGAAACAGGCTAGTTGCACAGGTCCCCGTTCACACCTCGTCGCGCCCCCGACCGCGCTCTGCGACCGGGCGGTCGGGGGTCCGTCTCCTAGGGCAACCCGGGCTCCAGCGCGTTGAAACCCTCCTGAAGCCGCGCTGAATGCGCCCTGCCGCAACCTCTGCCGCATGACGACAACGACATCGCACTCTCCCGCCATCGCGGCCGAGGGGCTGCGCAAGGCCTACGGGGACAAGACGGTCCTCGACGGCATCGACCTCGCGGTGCCGGCCGGCACGGTCTTCTCCCTGCTCGGCCCGAACGGCGCCGGCAAGACCACCGCCGTCAAGATCCTCTCCACCCTCATCACCGCCGACGCCGGCGAGCTGCACGTCGGCGGCCACGACCTGGCCACCGACCCGCAGGCCGTGCGGGCCGCGATCGGCGTCACCGGGCAGTTCTCCGCCGTCGACGGCCTGATCACCGGCGAGGAGAACATGCTCCTCATGGCGGACCTCCACCATCTGTCCAAGCGCGAGGGACGGCAGGTCGCCGCCGAGCTGCTGGAGCGCTTCGACCTCACCGAGGCCGCCAAGAAGCCCGTCTCCACCTACTCCGGCGGCATGAAGCGCCGCCTCGACATCGCCATGACCCTGGTCGGCGATCCGCGGATCATCTTCCTCGACGAGCCGACCACCGGCCTCGACCCGCGCAGCCGCCACAACATGTGGGGGATCATCCGCGAGCTGGTCTCCGGCGGCGTCACCGTCTTCCTCACCACCCAGTACCTGGAGGAGGCCGACGAGCTCGCCGACCGCATCGCCGTGCTCAACGACGGCAAGATCGCCGCCCAGGGCACCGCCGAGGAGCTGAAGCGGCTCATCCCGGGGGGACACGTCCGGCTCCGCTTCACCGACCCGTCCGCGTACCAGTCCGCCGCCGTCGCCCTGCGCGAAGCCACCAGGGACGACGAGGCGCTGTCGCTGCAGATCCCCAGCGGCGGCAGCCAGCGCGAGCTGCGCTCCATCCTCGACTGGCTGGACACGGCCGGCATCGAGGCGGACGAGCTGACCGTGCACACCCCCGACCTCGACGACGTGTTCTTCGCCCTGACCGGCGGCAACAAGGTCCCCAACCAGTCCAAGGAGAATGTCCGATGAGCGCCCTCTCCCTCGCCGTCCGCGACTCGAACACGATGCTACGCCGCAACCTCCTGCACGCGCGGCGCTACCCGTCCATGACCCTGAACCTGCTGCTCACGCCGATCATGCTGCTGCTGCTCTTCGTCTACGTCTTCGGAGGCGCGATGAGCGCGGGCATCGGTGGCGACGGCGCCGACCGCTCCGACTACATCGCCTACGTGGTCCCGGGCCTCCTGCTGATGACCATCGGCAGCACCGTGATCGGGGCCGCGATCTCCGTTTCCATGGACATGACCGAGGGTCTCATCGCCCGCTTCCGCACGATGGCGGTCTACCGAGGCTCTCTGCTCATCGGGCACGTCGTCGGCAGCGTGCTGCAGGTACTCGCCAGCCTGGTCCTCGTAGGCGCCGTCGCCGTGGCCATCGGCTTCCGGTCCACGGACGCCACAGTCCTGGAGTGGTTGGCGGCGTTCGGGCTGATCACGCTGTTCGCCCTGGCACTCACCTGGATCGCGGTCGGCATGGGCATGGCCAGCCCGAACCCCGAGGCGGCCAGCAACATGGCAACGCCGCTGATCCTCCTCCCGCTCATCTCGAGCGCCTTCGTCCCCATCGACGCGATCCCGGGCTGGTTCCAGCCGATCGCCGAGTACCAGCCGTTCACACCGGCCATCGAAACCCTGCGCGGCCTGCTGCTCGGCACCGAGATCGGCAACAACTGGTGGATCGCGCTCGCCTGGTGCGTCGGCCTGACCGTGCTCGGCTACCGCTGGTCGACGGCGTTGTTCAACCGCGACCCGAAGTAACCGCCATGACAGCGCGGGCTGCCTCCCGCAGCTCGTCCCGCCCCAGGGGGGCGTACTCCGACACCGCGTCGGCGTACGCCGCCCTGGCAGCGTTCCCGGCCGCCCCGACCGCCTTCCGGGCGCGGTCCGCCGACATCGTCGGCTGGAACGAGCGGAGCACCCGCAGCCGTTCGGCCAGCGCGATCATCCGTACGGCGGAGGCGTCGCCGGACGCGAGGCCTGCCATGCCGAGCGCGTGCAGCACCGTCCCGAACACCGGGAGCTCCATGGGCGAGCCGGACGGACCGGAGAGCAGGGTCCGCAGCCCCTGCCGCAGTCGGTCGACCGGCTCCGTGACGAGCTCGAGACGGCCGGCGTGCGCGTGCGCCGTCACCGCCACCGCCAGGATCTCCAGCACCCACCGGTCGAAGAAGGGGTCGCCGCCGTGTATCGAGCCGACTGCGGGCAGCGGCTGCACGGCGCTGCGCCACAAGCCGAGCCCGACCTCCGTCAGTCCGCGGGCGAGTGCGATCTCGGCGCGCCCGAGGATGTCCATGCTGTAGTCGTCCTGCTGCGTGGCGCTGGCGCCCTCCGCCTGCCGCAGCCAGTACTCGGCCTCGTCGGGGTCGCCGCGCTGGAGGCAGGCGAGGACGAGGCCCCAGCGGATGCCGATGAGGTCGTGCTCGTCGCGGAGCCGCAGCACCGCTTGGAGCGCCGCCTTGAGGTGTTCATACGCTTCCTCGCCCCGCTCCGTCTGCAAGCACAGCTCGCTCAGCCGGGAGTGGCCCATGACCTGCAGGAACGGGCTGTCGACCGGCCCCAGCGCGGCGATGATCCGCCGAGCCGAGGCGAGCGCGCGGTTGATGTCGTGCTCCGACTCCCAGACGTAGGTGGCGACGCACTCGGCGGTGCCGGCGAGCAGCGGCTGCTCGCTGTCGCAGAGCTTCTGCAGCATTTCGTAGTCGGGCGGCAGCATCTCGGGGACCGCCCTCAGCACCACCGCGATGGCGCGCAGCAGCGTGTCCGGCGGGGCCGGTGGCAGCCGCCGGAGGGTGACGAACTGGCGTATGGCGACCGGGCCGTAGCCCATGAACAGGCTCGTCGTGCACAACACCGCGGCGGAGCGGGCGACTTCGACGTATTCGGGCTCGGGGTGGTAGTGCGACAGCGGCGGGCCGGTGTCCGCGGCGAGGGCGGTGAGGCGGGGGTAGTTGGAGCCGAGGGACCACAGGGCGGCGAGGACGGCGGTGAGGGCGGCGGTGGTGGGGCCGTCCGTGCGGGCCAGGGCGTGCCGCAGGGCCAGCACGAGGTTGTCCTGCTCGGCCCTGATCCGCTCCAGGTCGGTCAGCGGTTCCGAGCGGAAGAGCCAGTCGTGGTACGCGACCCCGAAGTCCCGCGCCCAGGCGAGGAACCGGCCGACGGCCTCCTCGTCCTCGCCCGCCTGAGCGCACCGGGCCGCGCAGAACTCCCGTACGGTCTCCAGCATCCGGAACCGCACGCCGGCCGGGGTGTCGGCGACGGTGAGCAGCGACTGATCGGCCAACTGCTCCAGCAGAGACAGCGCGTCCTCACCCAGCACCTGCTCAGCCGCCTCGCCCGAGAAGCCGCCCGGGAAGACGGACAGCATGCGCAGCGCCGCCCTGGCGTCCTCCGCGAGCAGGTTCCAGCTCCACTCCACGACCGCGTGCAGCGTGCGGTGGCGCTCCGGCACGTCCCGCGCCCCGCCGCGCAGCAGCGCGAACCGGTCGCCGAGGCGGCGGGCGATCTCCGGCACCGAAAGGACCCGAACCCGCGCCGCGGCCAGCTCCACGGCGAGCGGCAGCCCGTCGAGGTGGCGGCACAGCCCGGCCACCGGCTCCGGTGGCAGCTCCACGCCGGGCCGGGCGGCCCGGGCCCGCTGCGTGAACAGCTCGACCGAGGTGTCGAGACCGAGCTCCGGCAGCGCGTACACCGCCTCCGAGCTGAGGCCGAGCGGGGCCCGGCTGGTGGCGAGCACCCGCAGGTCCTTCGAGGACGAGACCAAGGCCCGTACGAGGTCGGCGGCGCCCCGGATGACCTGCTCGCAGTTGTCGAGGACCAGCAGTGCGGGCCCGGAGCCGAGCACGCCGAGGATGCCGGACACCGGGTCGGCCGAGGCGTGGCCGGTCATGGCGCCGGCCCGCCCCTCGCCCGCGCCGAGCGCGGAGGCCACCTCCGCGGCCACGTCCTCGTCCGCGGTGACGCCGGCGAGCGGCACGCAATACACCACGCGCTGCTCGGCCCGGCGGCTGACGGCGTGCGCGAGCCGGGTCTTGCCGAGGCCACCGGGGCCGGCCACGGTGACGGCGCGGGAGAC
>NZ_NTGE01000210.1 GCF_002291145.1 Streptomyces sp. SA15 | reverse complement strand
CTGGGCCGGCGGCGCGGCGGCGGACGGGGCCGTGGTGGTGCCTGCGGCCCCCGCGGCCGCAGTACCCGCCGGAGCCGAGGCGGCGGCCGCACCCGGCTTGTAGTCGGCGAAGAAGTCCCACCAGGCGCGGTCTACCGAATTCGGGTCCTGGAGGTACTGCTGATAGATCTCGTCGACGAGCCACTCGTTGGGACCGAACGCGGCAGCGGGGTTCTTGCCCGCTTGGTCGGCGTCGGTCGAGATGCTCGAGTTACTGGGGGACTGTGGCGACACGGCGGCAACCGCCCTCTTCCGCTTCACAAGGTGATGGACAGCGGGAATCAAGGCTACGCCTCCAAGACCGGGAAGGTCAGGCCGGGCCCGTTGATCGTCGCGTAAGTCACATCAAACAGCGTGTTTCAGGGGTGGAAATGGCGGGAAACAAGCGTGGTTCCGCATCAGGGGGGATGGGCTGAGCGGGCCCAGGCGCGACGACGGCGCGGGCCTGTGCCTGATCACACGTGTCCGACAGCGTGGACGCCCGTGGATCTTGTGGCTCCGCTTCGAACTTTACGTCAACTTGGCAAAGATGGAAGTCCCGGGAGGGTGACAAGAATCCGGCAACCCCGCTCGGATTCGGCCACTCCGATCCGGCCCCCGTGCAGATCCACCGCCCAGCGGGCGATCGCCAGACCGAGTCCCGTGCCGCCGTCGCTGCCGGGGCCGTGCGGCCGGCTGACGTTGCCCCGGTTGAAGCGCTCGAAGACGCGACGCCACTCCGACCGGGGAATGCCGGGACCCTCGTCGAGAACCTCCAGCTCCAGCGACTCCGGGGCGCTGCCACGCCGCGCCTTGACCGTGACCCGGCCGTGCGGCGGGCTGTGCTTGACCGCGTTGTCGATCAGGTTGGCGACGACCTGGTGGATCCGCTCCGGGTCGGCGTGCGCGGTCAGCTCCGGCGGGGACACGTCGAGGTGCAGATGGACGTCCGTACGGGTGTGGCTGCCGGAGCCGGACGCGATGCCCGCGCGCAAGGAGGCGACCATGTTGGCCTCCTTCAGCACGCCCGACAGGTACGGCCACACCTCGAAGCGCCGCTTGCGCAGCGGTACGACCCCGTTGTCCAGCCGCGACAGGTCGAGCAGCGTCTCCACGAGACGCCCCAGACGCTCGGTCTGCTTCAGGGCCGTACGCATCGTCTCGGGGTCGGCCTCCGTGACGCCGTCGACGATGTTCTCCAGGACCGCCCGCAGGCCCGCGATGGGCGTGCGCAGCTCGTGCGAGACATTCGCCACGAGCTCCTTGCGCTGCCGTTCCTGGGCCTCCAGGTCGTCCGCCATACGATTGATCGTCTGGGCCAGGTCGCCCAGCTCGTCGCGGTGGTTCTCACGCACCCGGCGCGTGTAGTCACCGTGCGAGATCGAGCGGGCCACCGCGTTCATCTCGTCCAGCGGCGCGGTGAGCGAATGCGCCACGAACTGCGTGAGCAGCAGTGTGGCGATCATCGAGAAGACCGTGATGAAACGCAGCTCGGTCTCGGTGCGCACGGCGATCAACGTCAGACCCGTGGTGATGAACACCGAGATGACGACCAGCGCGCCCAGTTTGGTCTTGATCGAGAACGGGCGTACGCCGCCCCAGGCGTCCCCGGGGCCTCTCCGTGCGGCCGGCCCGTCGCTCATGGCGTCGGCGTCTCCAGGGCGTAGCCCACGCCGTGCACCGTGCGGATCCGCTCGGCGCCGATCTTCCGCCGGAGCGCCTTGATGTGGCTGTCGACCGTGCGGGTGCCGGAGGCATCCGCCCAGTCCCACACCTCGGCGAGCAGCTGCTCACGGGAGAGCACCGCGCGCGGGGTGTTCGCCAGGCACACGAGCAGGTCGAACTCCGTGGGCGTCAGGTGGACGTCCTCGGAGCGCACCCGTACCCGGCGCTGCGCGTGGTCGATCTCCAGCTCGCCCAGGCGCAGGATGCCGCTGCGCGGCGTGGCGGCGGCCAGCGCGGCCCGCTCCACCCGGCGCAGCAGTACGTGCACGCGCGCGGCCAGCTCACGCATCGAGAACGGCTTGGTCATGTAGTCGTCGGCGCCGACCCCGAGCCCGACCAGCATGTCGGTCTCGTCGTCGCGCGCGGTGAGCATCATCACCGGCACCGGCCGGGCGGCCTGTACGCGCCGGCAGACCTCCAGACCGTCGAAGCCGGGCAGCATGATGTCGAGGATCAGCAGATCGGGCTGCCAGGCCTCGGCCGTGTCCACGGCGGACGGACCGTCGCCCGCTGTTTGCACGAGGAATCCCTCGGCGCGCAGGCGGGTCGCGATGGCGTCCACGATCGTCGGATCGTCTTCGACGACCAGGACTCGGCGCTGTGCACCCGGAGTCGTCGCCGTGCCGTTGTGGGAGGTGTGTGTCTGCTCCATCGCCCGCCCCTGAGGTGTGCTTTCCGGAACCAGTGGGGTGATTCCTTGTCTGCGCATGACTGCGATTGACGCTTGAATGATCGGCGTCAGGGATGCAGCGTACGGGGAGTCACCTCGCATTTGCTATCCAGGCCGGACGGCGAGGTGTACGACGTCCGGAACGCCCCGGGCAACCGGGATCTCTTCGGTACGCACCCGTTGGAACCCGGCATTCCACAAGGTTCCCTCGAATTCCGGAGAGGGCTTGGCCGACCACACGGCCAGGACTCCTCCCGGTCTCAACACCCTTGCGCAGTTTGCCAGTCCGTCCGGCGAGTAGAGACCGCGGTTGCCCTCGGTGACGGTCCAGTCGGGGCCGTTGTCGACGTCGAGGCACAGGGCGTCGAATGTGTCGGAAGTCTCATTGACGAAAGCGACCAGATCCCTTTTCACAATTTCGGTGCGTGGATCGGCCAGCGCCCGCGAGGAGAGCGCCGACAGGGGCCCGTCGAGATGCCAGTCGATGATGGCGGCCTCGCGCTCGACCACCGTGATCCGGCCCCAGCGGGGATTCTCCGCGGCGTGTGCGAGCGAGAAACCGACACCGAGGCCCCCGATGAGCACACTCGGCCGCGCCCGCCCACCGAGGGCGTCGAGCGCCGCGTCGACGAGCCGCCGCTCCGAGCGGCCGTCGGAGGTGTCCATCAGGAAGCAGCCGTTTGCGACGATCTGCAGCAACGCGCCGTGCCGGCGCAGCACGACCTCGCCGTACGGGCCTTCGCGACGGTCCAGTACTTCGGGCGGGGCGTCGGGAATGTCGTACCAGGTGGCCATCTGCCCATCCTGGCACTTCCATGAGGGAACGCCCGAGTGAATTACCGGGCCGCGGCGGGGACTTGGCAGCAGCCGTCCGCTCCGGTTCGAACCTGACAAGTTGCTGTGAATGCGGACCTCCGTGGCGCCGGTCACAGACAGCGCCGCGCGGGGCGCGAAGGGTGGGCTGCGACGGAAGGAGCGCCTCACCGTGGAACGGACTGCGAGGGCCGACACGACGGCGGCGCCGAACGCGCCCGGTGTGCCGCACGGGGCGGCGCCTCCCACCGTGCCCCATCCGCCGTACGACGCATGCCTGCCCGCCGTCCCCGGGCTGCTGGACGCGATGCCGTGCCAGCGGGGCCCAGCCCCTCGGTCCGCCCCGGCGCCGGATTCCGTACGGGTCGCCAGGAACGGTTCCCTCCGCCCCTGGCGCCTGCTCCCCACGCCCACCGGGACGCCGTTCACCTTCGGGTACGCGGCCGTCCTCGCCGTCACCTCACTGATCAGCGAGTACGCCGACCCCGCGCTCGTGCACACCCTGCACCAGGCGTCCAGCACCGATGTGGCGCACCTCGTGCAGACGCCCGTGCTGGTGCTGGTGGCCAGCGCGCTGTGGATCGCGGGCGGGATCCTCTCGCCGTTCGCGATCGGCTTCCTGCTCGTCCTGACCGCGCTGGAGCGCCGGATCGGCGGGCCGCGCACGGCCTGCGTCTTCCTGCTCGGCCACGTCCTCGCGACCCTCGCGACCGAGGTGCCGGTGGGGCTCGCGGTGCTGGTCGGCCACCTCCCCGACAGCTCGCTGCACCGCCTCGACTACGGCGTCAGCTTCGGCGTCGCCGCCGGGGTGGGCGCCCTGGCCGCACTGCTCACACCCTGGCTGCGCTGGCCGCTCCTGGCCGCCTTCGGCGGCATGCTGACCCTGGACCTGCTCGCGTTCACGGACCCGATGACGAACTGGGGCCACCTGATGGCGTTCGCCATCGGGATCGCGACCTGGCCGTGGGTACGGCGGTGGGGCGGGGCTCGGCCGCTACGGGACCCCGTGCCCGACGGCGCTTGATTCGAGGGCCCGGCGGGGCACTGACTGTCCGGTCCCACTCATGCGGTCCCACTCATGCGGTCCCACTCATGCGGTCCCACTCACCCGGTCCCACTCACGCGGTCCTTCGTCGCCCCGCACCAGGCCGCAGGGGAAGGCCGAGGGCCGGCTGGGTGTTCTCGGACATACGGCCGGAGGCCACCACCGGGGTAGAGGCCACCAACGGCGTATCGGAGCGGTCATCCGCGCAGATGACAGGCCCGAATTCGGGGCCCTCCAAGGTGATCGCTGACAGCGAACGCCGCCCGGGGAACAATCCGAGGCTCACGTGCATTGAGTCGGCATAGCTCAACTTGACTGCCGAAGGGGAGATCATGGCTGCTGAGTCCACGGCGTTCACACCGCTCGCCCTGCCCGTGCTGCCGCTCGACGACGAGGTCGTGCTGCCCGGCATGGTGGTTCCGCTGGACCTGAATGACGCCGACGTACGCGCCGCGGTGGAGGCCGCCCAGGCCGCCGCCCGGTCGGAACCCGGAAAGCCGAAGGTTCTCCTGGTGCCACGCATCGACGGGACGTACGCGGGCACGGGTGTGCTCGGCACCGTCGAGCAGGTCGGCCGGCTGGCCGACGGCGACCCGGGCGCCCTGATCCGCGGCCGGGGGCGGGTGAAGATCGGCGCCGGGACGACCGGGCCGGGTGCGGCGCTGTGGGTCGAGGGGACGCGGCTCGACGAGCGCGTGCCCGACCCGCTGCCGGGGCACGTCACCGAACTGGTCAAGGAGTACAAGGCGCTGGCCACGGCCTGGCTGCGCAAGCGCGGCGCCTGGCAGGTCGTCGACCGGGTGCAGGCCATCGACGACGTGTCCGCCCTCGCCGACAACTCGGGCTACTCGCCCTTCCTGACCACGGACCAGAAGGTCGAACTCCTCGAGACCGCCGACCCGGTGGCCCGCCTCAAGCTGGCCACGCAGCAGCTGCGCGACCACCTCGCCGAGCAGGATGTCGCCGAGACCATCGCCAAGGACGTCCAGGAGGGCGTCGACAAGCAGCAGCGGGAGTTCCTGCTGCGCCGACAGCTGGAAGCCGTACGCAAGGAGCTGCGCGAGCTGGGCGGCGAGAAGGAGGGCGAGGAGTCCGACGACTACCGCGCCCGCGTCGAGGCCGCCGACCTGCCCGAGAAGGTCCGCGAGGCCGCTCTCAAGGAGGTCGACAAGCTGGAGCGGTCGAGCGACCAGTCGCCCGAGGGCTCGTGGATCCGCACCTGGCTCGACACCGTGCTCGAACTGCCGTGGAACGAGCGAACCGATGACAGTTCTTCCGCGTACGACATCCGGGGCGCGAAGGAGATCCTCGACGCCGAGCACGCCGGCCTGGAGGACGTGAAGGAGCGGATCACCGAGTACCTGGCGGTGCGCAAGCGCCGCAGCGACCGGGGCCTGGGCGTCGTGGGCGGCCGGCGCGGTGGTGCCGTACTGGCCCTCGTGGGTCCGCCCGGCGTCGGCAAGACCTCGCTCGGCGAGTCCGTCGCCCACGCGATGGGCCGGAAGTTCGTCCGGGTGGCGCTGGGCGGCGTCCGGGACGAGGCGGAGATCCGCGGGCACCGGCGTACGTACGTCGGCGCGCTGCCCGGCCGTATCGTCCGCGCCATCAAGGAGGCCGGGTCGATGAACCCGGTGGTCCTGCTCGACGAGATCGACAAGGTGGGCTCGGACTTCCGCGGCGACCCGGCGGCGGCCCTGCTGGAGGTGCTCGACCCCGCGCAGAACCACACCTTCCGGGACCACTACCTGGAGGTGGAGCTGGACCTGTCGGACGTCGTCTTCCTCGCCACCGCCAACGTCCTGGAGGCCATCCCGGAGGCGCTGCTCGACCGTATGGAGCTGGTCCGGCTCGACGGCTACACCGAGGACGAGAAGATCGTCATCGCGCGCGACCACCTGCTGCCGCGCCAGCTGGAGCGGGCGGGGCTCGAGAAGGACGAGGTCGTCGTCGACGAGGGCGCGCTTCGCAAGCTGGCCGGCGAGTACACGCGTGAGGCGGGTGTCCGCAACCTGGAGCGGTCCATCGCCCGGCTGCTGCGCAAGGTCGCGGCCCAGCACGAACTGGGCGAGCGGAAGCTGCCGTTCACGGTCGGCGAGGGTGACCTCCGCGACCTGATCGGCCGGCCGCACCACGTGCCGGAGTCCGCGCAGGATCCGGCCGAGCGGCGCACGGCGGTGCCGGGCGTGGCGACGGGCCTCGCGGTCACCGGAGCGGGCGGTGACGTCCTGTTCGTCGAGGCGTCGCTGGCCGACCCGGAGACGGGCGCGGCGGGTCTGACCCTGACGGGCCAGCTGGGCGACGTCATGAAGGAGTCGGCGCAGATCGCGCTGAGCTTCCTGCGCTCGCACGGCGCGGAGCTCGAACTCCCGGTGGCCGACCTGAAGGACCGGGGCGTGCACATCCACTTCCCGGCGGGCGCGGTGCCGAAGGACGGCCCGAGCGCGGGCGTCACGATGACGACGGCGCTGGCGTCGCTGCTGAGCGGCCGGCTCGTGCGGACGGATGTGGCGATGACAGGTGAGGTGTCGCTGACCGGGCGGGTCCTGCCGATCGGCGGCGTGAAGCAGAAGCTGCTCGCCGCGCACCGGGCGGGCGTCACGACGGTCGTCATCCCCAAGCGCAACGAGCCCGACCTGGACGACGTCCCCGCGGAGGTGCTGGACAAGCTGGACGTCCACGCCGTCACCGACGTCCGCCAGGTCCTGGAGCTGGCGCTGTCCCCGGCGACGAACGGGGCCGCGCCGGAGGTTCCGGTGGCGGCGTGACGGACGCCATCGGATAAGGCAAGGCCCGGGTTCTCGTGAGTGAGGTCCGGGCCTTCGCCGTACGGGGGGTATCGGCCGGGCCCGCGAGCTGCCGTTGGTCCAGCCCTGCGAAATACTGGCGGAGCTGCGGCGACAGCGGCGTGTGGCGGAAACTTTCAGGACCGGGAAGACCGAGGCAGGGGCTGACGTGCACGAAGACGGGAACGGCGACGAGAACGGCGACGGACGCCGAGCCGAAGCCGAGGTGTCGCCGAGCGGTGCGGGGCCGAGCGGTGCGGACCGGGAGTTCCTCGCGCTGGAGCGCGAGCTGACGGTTTTCCTACGGCGGGCTCGGGCGTCGTCGGGCGAGATGGCCCGCGAGGTCCATCCGGACCTGGAGTCGGCGGCGTACGGCCTGCTCGTACGCCTGGACGAGTGCGGCCGCCAGCGTGCCACCGAACTCGCTGCCTACATCGGCGTCGGCAAGGCCACCATGTCCCGTCAGCTGCGCGCCCTGGAACACCTCGGCCTGATCGCCCGCGAACCCGACCCCGCCGACGGCCGCGCCTGGCTCGTCCACCTCACCGAGGAGGGCCGCAGCCGGGTCGGCAAGGTCCGCGAGGCCCGCCGGGCGCGGTACGTGAGCCAGCTCGCGCACTGGGACCGGCGGGAGGTGGCGGAGCTGGCGCGGTTGCTGCACCAGCTGAACCGAGGGATGGAGAAGTAGGCCGCGTCGGCGGGTAGGTAATTGGCAGATCTGTTCCACCGAGGCGGGTGCGTGACCTGGGGTTTTCTCTGGCGGGGGTGGAACAGATCTGCCAATTACTGCTTGAGCGGCAGCTCCACGTACACCACCGTCGCGTCATCGTGCGTCTTGCTCCGGCCCAGATACGCCCGCTCCTCCGCGTCCCTCCGCTCCAGCCCCCGCACCCGCTCCACCAGCGCCCCCGCCCCCTCCTTCCGTACGAAGGTGAAGCAGTCCCCCCAGCCGCCCTCCCGGAACTTCTCCACCCACCGCGTCGCCCCGTCCGTGAGGGCGACCAGGGCGCGGACCTCCGAGCGGGGCAGGGTGCCCGTCACCGCTCTCCCCGCAACCGACGGATCCGCCGCCGCCGTGAAGAAGCCCCCCTCCTTGTTGCGGAGCGTCGAGTCGACCAGCGCGTCCGTGGCCAGAGCCGAGCGGGGGAGGCGGGAGAGGCGGTCGTCCAGCACGGGGGTGACCGAGCCCGTCGGTGACTCCAGCAACAGTGCCGAGTCCGACAGGACCAGGTACTCCACCGTCTGCGGGGACCAGCGCGCCACAACCACCGTTGCCTGAGGGGTACGTGGGTGAGAAAGGTCACAAGTGGCCGAGTGGGACTCGGCTGTTCGGAGAATTGCCTGCGACAGGATCTCCGGCAGCGTCACATCTCGGCGGGAAACGGTCAGTTCGGTCAGCGCCCCGCCGAGGCGCGCGGTGAACCAGGGCACGGAATGCAGACAGCCCGTGGCGTCCTTCGGTGGTGTCACCCCGTCCAGGACCACGAGTGCTCCGCCCAGTCCGGAAGCCGGAAGTCCGACACTCGCGAAGTCCTCGTTGGGGCGGGCCGGATCACCAGAGGCCGAAACAAGCTCCGTACGCATCCGGCCAGTCTGCACGAGCTCTTCACAAGGTGCGCGAAAGGCTGGCATCTGTTGCCGAATTGACGAACCCTCGCAGGTCAGGAGCCTGCTTTGGGGTGGAATGATGCGCTCCGGGAAGACGTGGCGGCGAATACTGCCACCGCCCGCCGCAGACGTCCAACCGGCCCGCCCGGCAAGGGTGTCGGATGCGCCGCAGGAACTTGCCCGCCAACTCTCCTCCGATGTTCACTCCTTCGGGTGGCGGGTCTGGTGATGCGCGGCCACTGCCCACCGGCACTGGGAGGGTCGGGGTCCGTAACTGCGTGTACGCAGAGTCGGCACTAGTGACGGAGCGTAACCCGGGCCCATGGGTACTCACGAGTCAGGAATGCGAGCACCGGTGCAGAAGACGCGGCCTCGTCGCACAGGCAAGCAGGCAGCCTCCGGCAAAGGCGTGGAGCCCACGCCCGGCACCCCCAACTCCGGCATCGGCTCCGACACACCTGTCGGCAAGGGCCGGCCCACCCACGTACGCACCCGGCTCATTCTCGCCGTCGCCGTCGTGGCCGCCGCCATAGCCGGGGCCGGCGTCCCCTCCGTCGTCACCGCCTCCGGGGAACTGAGCGACGCGCAGGATCTGGTGACCCTCGCCGAGCAGACCCAGGACGCCCTCGCGCTCGCCCACTCGCTCGCCGACGAGCGGGACGAGGTCACCTCCTACATCGCCGCCGGGCGGTCCAAGTCCAAGGCGCCCAGCGAGCAGCGCAGCGTCCGCGTCGACCGGCAGGTCGAGGAGCTGCGGGCCGACGGGGACGCGCCCGCCTCCCTGCGCGGCGACCTCGACGGCATAGACGCCGTACGGCGAGCGGCGCTCACCGGCAAGAGCAGCGCTGTCGAAGCGCACCAGGCCTACTCCACCACCATCACCGAGCTCCACCGGCTCGCCGAGGGACTGGCCGAACAGATGCCGCCCCGCGCGGGCTCCGGCACGTACGCCCTCGCCGAGCTGGACTCCGCCGTCCAGCAGGCCGCCGCCACCCGCGGGCTCCTCCTCGCGGCCCTCAGCGTGCCGACGACGACCCAGACCGTCATCGACCCCGTCACCGGCCTGCCGACGACCGAGCGGACCACCTCGGACGCCGACGCCAAGCTGCGCGACGCCCTGACCGCCGCCGCCCAGCAGGCCCGTCTCCGCTCCGACGCCGCCCTCGCCGACTTCCAGGACTCCGCGCCCAAGGCCGCCGTCACCTCGTACGACTCGACCGTCACCGGCCCCGAGGTCAACTCCGCCGAGAAGTACCTCGCCACCCTCACCGACCAGCCGACCCTGAGCGACGGCGAACTCGGCACCAGCGCCACCAGGGTCGACGCCGCCCTCTCCGCCCGCATCGACGCGATGCGCGGTGCGGAGGCCGCCCTGTACGACCGCAAGGTCAAGGACCTCGCCCAGCTGCGCGACGACGACGTCACCGCGCTGGAGATCCGGATCGCCGTCCTCGGCGCCCTCATCCTGCTGGCCGTCGGCATCGCCACCGCCATGGCCCGCACCCTCACCCGGCCGCTGTCCGTCCTGCGGCGCGGCTCGGCCCGGCTCGCCGAGGCGGAGGACCCCACCGCCCAGGAACCGGTCACCTTCACCGGCCGCAACGACGAGTTCGCCCAGGTCGTCCGCTCCGTCAACGCCCTGCACGCGCACGCCGTCGCCCTCGCCGAGCGCGTCACCACGCTGGAGGCCGACCGCAAGCACCTGGTCGGCCAGCGGCAGAAGATGGCCGACGCTCGCGAGCAGCTCAAGACCGAACTCGCCGAGTCCGCCGCACAGTTGGAACGGCTGCGCACCGGCATCTCCGCCACCTTCGTCAACCTCGCGCTGCGCACACTCGGTCTCGTCGAGCGGCAACTCGCCGTCATCGAGGGCCTGGAGGAGCGCGAGCAGGACCCGGACCGGCTCGCCACGCTCTTCAAGCTGGACCACTTCGCCACGGTCATGCGCCGGCACAGTGAGAATCTCCTCGTCCTCGCAGGCACCGAGCATGTCCAGCAGAGCGCGGGACCGGTCCCGCTGGTCGACGTCGTACGCGCCGCGGTCAGCGAGATCGAGCGGTACGAGCGTGTCCGCATCGCCGCGCTGCCGCCGCACGCGCACGTGGCCGGCTTCGCCGCGGACGACCTCTCCCACCTCCTCGCCGAACTCATGGAGAACGCCACCTCGTTCTCCCCGCCCGACCTGCCCGTCGAGGTCTCCGGCTGGCTCCTGGAGAGCGGCGAGGTCATGCTCTCCGTCCACGACGAGGGCATCGGCATGACCGCCGACCGGATGAGCGCCCTCAACTCCCGGCTCGCCGACTTCGACCCCGACACCCCGTACGACTCCTACGACCACGACGGTGAAGAGGGCCTCGGCCTCGGCCTGTACGTCGTGGCCCGCCTCGCCCACCGGCACGGCGTGCGGGTGCAGCTGCGCGAGCAGAAGCAGGGCGGCGTCGCCGCCGTCGTGGTCCTGCCGAAGACACTGCTGGCGGCCGCACCGTCCGCCGCCGTCCCGGTATCGTCCGCGTCCTCGTCCTCGCCGCTCACCGCGGGCACGCACAGCTTCTCCCTGCCGGGAGCGGACGCGGAGGTCAACTCCAACGTCCTGCGCGGCCGTTCGGAGAGCGGCGACCCGCTGGTGGCACTCGCGGAGAAGGCCGTACGCCGGTCCGAGGCGACGACACCGGACGAGGACCCGGCACCGCAGGCCCCAGAGCCGGAGACCCCGGCACCGAAAGCCCCGGCACCGGAGATCCCGGCCGAGACCACGATGGCACTCCTGGTCCCGACTCCCGCGGCCGCCGACGGTGAGGACGCCCCACAGGGGCCACCCGCACCCGACGACGAAAGCAGCACGGGTGGTGCGGGTGGGAACGAAACCGTCGAAGGCGAAGCCGAGACGGAACACGAACGCACCCCGGACGCCCCGGAAGAACTTGTCACCGACAAGGGCCTCCCCAAGCGCACCCCCAAGATCACCGCCCCCGCCCCGCTGCCCCGCCAGCGCAGCGGCTCCGTGGACGCCGAAGCTCTCCGCCGCCGCCTCGGCGGCTTCCGCCGGGGGGCGGAGGCCGGCTACCGCGACGTAGAGGTGGAGATCGCCGAACAGACCGGCCGGACGAACAGGCCCGCAGTAGGAAACGCAGCATCCGAAGAAGCCACGGGGGGCACAGTCGAGGAGGCAAGCAGTTGACCGCGCCCAGTACCTTCGGAACCTTCGGACTGAGCCGTGAGGCCCGCAATCTTCACTTTCTGCTGACCAATCTCGTCGAGGAGGTGCCGGGCATCCGGTCGGTCGCCGTCGTCTCCTCCGACGGCCTGCTGCTGCTCTCCTCGGACCCCGGCCGAAACGCAGAAGCACGGGAAACACGCGACGAGAAACCCACCGGCCCCCGCGGCTCCTCCGCCGACCTGGCCACCATCGTCTCCGGCATCGGCAGCCTCACCATCGGCGCCGCGAAGCTGATGGAGTCCGGGCCCGTGAAACACACGATGGTCGCGATGGACGAGGGCAGCCTCTTCGTGATGTCGATCAGCGACGGCTCGCTGCTCGGTGTACACGGCTCCGCGGACTGCGACATGAGCGTGGTGGCGTACCACATGGCGCTGTTCGTGGGCCGCGCCGGACACGTCCTGACACCCGAACTCCGCAGCGAGCTACGGCAGTCCCTGGAGAACGACCTGGAGTCCAAGTCGACGGGGAGTACCCGATGACCAGTACGCCGAAGAAGCTGCCCGTGCGCGGCGCGGACCGCAAACCCGCCCGCGTGCGCCCCTACTCGCTCACCGGCGGACGTACCCGCTTCGGGCACGTCCTGCTGGTGGAGACGTTCGTAGCGAGCACCGCGGCCCTCGAAGCCCCCGAGGACCGCAAGGAACTGACGAATGGGTCCCTCACCACCCGGGTCATGCCGGAGATGAGGGCCATCGTCGAACTGTGCCGCCGTATGCGCACGGTGGCCGAGATCGCCGCGCTGCTGAAGATGCCGCTCGGCGTGGTCCGCGTGCTGCTCAGCGACCTCGCGGACCAGGGAAAGATCCGTGTGTACGGAACCGGAACCGGTCACGGCACGGGCCGTCCGGACCGCGCTCTGCTGGAAAGGGTGCTGAGTGGACTCCGTCGTCTCTGATGCCGCCCGTGGCATCCCCGCCCCTCGGGGCTTCGCTCCCCTTGTTGGGTCCGGCGATCCCGACGAAAACCTGAAGTCCTGGCAGACGGACCCCACCCGGGCCCCCATCGCCACGAAGATAGTCGTGGCGGGCGGGTTCGGCGTCGGAAAGACCACGCTGGTCGGCGCCGTCTCGGAGATCACGCCCCTGCAGACCGAGGCGCTGATGACCGAGGCGAGCGAGGAGCACGACGACCTCACCGCCACGCCCGGCAAGTCGACGACCACCGTGGCCATGGACTTCGGCCGCCTCACGCTCGACGACGACTTGGTGCTCTACCTGTTCGGCACGCCGGGCCAGCAGCGGTTCTGGTTCATGTGGGACGACCTGGTGCGCGGTGCGATCGGCGCGGTCGTGATGGCCGACACCCGGCGCCTGAAGGACTGCTTCCCGGCGCTGGACTACTTCGAGAGCTGCGGGCTGCCGTACGTCGTCGCGGTGAACCACTTCGACGGCAGCGAGCGGTTCGAGCCGGAGGACGTGCGGGAGGCGCTCACGATCCCGCGGCACATACCTGTCATGATCATGGACGCGCGGCGCCGGATCTCGGTGATCGAAACCCTGCTGGCGCTCGTGGCTCACGCACTCGAGGAAACCCCCGAGTAACCGTCCAGTAGCCGTCGTCCAGTAGTCGTCGTCCAGCAGTCGAGGAGACACCACCCGCATGCGGAAGATACTCGTCGTCGGAGCCGGCCAGTCCGGGCTCCAGCTCGCCCTCGGACTCCAGTCGCACGGGTACGAGGTCACCCTGATGTCCAACCGGACCGCGGACGAGATCCGCTCCGGCCGGGTGATGTCGACGCAGTGCATGTTCCACACGGCACTCCAGCACGAGCGCGACCTCCAACTGAACTTCTGGGAGTCCCAGGCCCCGAAGATCGAAGGACTCGGCGTCTCGGTCGCGGCCCCCGGCTCGCACGACCCCGGCCCGACGCAGCGGGCGATCGACTGGGTGGGCAAGCTGGACGGGTACGCGCAGTCCGTCGACCAGCGGGTGAAGATGGCCGGCTGGATGGAGACGTTCGCGCAGCGCGGCGGCCAGCTGGTCATCCACGGCGCGGCGGTCGGCGACCTCGACTACTTCTCCCGTACGTACGACCTGGTGCTGGTGTCGGCGGGCAAGGGCGAGCTGGTGCAGATGTTCGGCCGGGATCCGGAAAGGTCCCCCTACAGCGAGCCGCAGCGGGCCCTGGCGGTCTCGTACGTCCACGGCCTCGGCCCCCGCCCGGAGCACCCGGACCTGGAGGCGGTCCGCTGCAACCTGGTCCCCGGCGTCGGCGAGCTGTTCGTCATGCCGTGCCTGACCACCTCCGGCCGTGCGGACATCCTCTTCTGGGAGGGCATACCCGGCGGCCCGCTCGACGTCTTCAACGGCGTCAAGGACCCGGCGGAGCACCTCTCCCTGACCCTGGAACTCATGGAGAAGTTCGTCCCCTGGGAACACACGCGGGCCGACAAGGTGGAACTGACCGACGCGGGCGGGGTGTTGAGCGGCCGTTACGCTCCGACCGTCCGCAACCCCATCGGCCGGCTGCCCGGCGGAGGCCTCGTCCTCGGCGTCGCCGACGTGGTCGTCGCCAACGACCCGATCACCGGGCAGGGCTCCAACTCGGCGTCCAAGTGCGCGGCTTCGTATCTCGCGTCGATCCTCGAGCACGGGGACAAGGAGTTCGACGAGGCGTGGATGACGGCGACCTTCGAGCGCTACTGGGACACCGCGCAGTACGTCACCAAGTGGACCAACGCGATGCTGGCTCCGCCGCCGGAGCATGTGCTCAACCTGGTGGGGGCGGCGGGGCAGATGCCGCCGGTCGCGGATCGGTTCGCCAACGGGTTCAATGATCCGGCGGACTTTGAGAACTTCTTTTATGAGCCGGAGAAGACGCAGGCGTATCTGGCTTCGGTGGCTGGGGTCTAGTCGCCGTGGGGGGTGCGGGGGCTGGCGGCTGCGGGTCTTGTGTGGCCGGCCGCGCCTCTGGTGGGTCATCCGGGCGTACGGCTCCCAGGATCGGGTTGGATGCGATCGGGGAGAACGAGACCTGCTCGCCGGGGCGCGGGGCCTCCACCACCACCCCGTCCCCGAGATACATCGCCACGTGCGTCGCCTCAGGGAAGTAGATCACCAAGTCCCCGGGTCTCAGCTCGTTCAGCGGGATCTTCGGCAGCCGTGCCCACTGCTCCTGGCTGGTGCGGGGGATGGGCTTTCCGGCGCTCGCCCACGCCTCGGACGTCAGGCCTGAGCAGTCGTACGACTTCGGGCCCTCCGCACCCCATTCGTACGGCTTCCCGAACTGCTGTACGGCGTACCGCAGCGCGCGGTCGCCCTCCTTGGACGGTTTCCGGTCGTCGCCGAGCGCGCCGGACGCCATGAACCTCTCCTGCGCCTTCGCGATGCCGTTCTTCTCGAACTCGGCCAGTGCGGTGAGCTGTTCGGCGGTGAGGGAGGCGAGGAGTTTCTCGACGTCCTTGAGACGCTTCTGTACGGCGTCCCGGTCCTTCTTCTGCCGTTCGGCGAGGGCGAGCTGCTTGTCCAGGGCCTTGCGGGCCTCGCGCGTCAGCTCGCCGGCCTTCTTCTCGCTCACCGTCAGCCTGCCCACGGTCTCGGCTCGCTCCCGTGCCAACTGGCCGATCACATGTCCCTGGTCGAGGGCGTGCTGCGGGTCGCGCGCGAGCAGCAGCCGTACGTAGGGGGAGATGTCGGTGCTGTTCTGGTACTGCTGCCGGGCCAGGCGCCCTGCCACCCCTCGGCTGTCGTGCAGGGAGAGCCGGGTGCGGGCCAGTTCGGCGTCCAGCCGGGCCACCTCGGCGCGCTGCTTCTTCAGTCGCTCCTCGGTGGCGTTGTAGGTCTCGGTGGCCCGCTCGGCCTCCCGGTACCGGCGCTGAAGGTCCGTCAGCAGTTCGGAGACGGGGCGCTGACCCGGTGCGCGGGGCTCGAGGGCGGCCGCCGCGGGCAGGGGCGTAAGGGCGGTGCCGGCCGCCATCGCCGCCGTACAGACCAGACGTAGAAGCCTTCCTGACACGTCATCACCTCCGGTGCGCGGTAGGCGGACCCTCCGCGTCGTTCCGCATCGTGAGGATTAGACGTATATGAGGATTAGAGGCGTGTGCCGGGTTTACGTGCCCGGTGTACGCGGTTCGGCGCAACGAGGTCACCCATCGGTGTCGCCCGGCTTGCCAACCGGCCCGGCGTCCGGCTTGGACCAGGGCCACCTGAGCTTGCTCCCACGCTTGCCCTCGGGGTCGTACTCGTACTTCCACCCCTGCTGGAAGCCCAGCTTGCTGTGCCCGCGCGGCACGCGGCGGTAGACGAGCACGGTGGGCGGGCCGCCGGCGGCGTCCGGGACGGGGATGCGGTACGTCTTGGGCGGGTGCCCGGTGGGGCCCAGCAGTACGGGCAGCACGCGGCCGTCCATGGGGCCGCCCTCGAAGGGGGTGTCTTCGCTCTTCACGGCACCAGTGTCAGCCATCGGCCGCCGAGCCGGTTGTCACGGGCGTCCTCCGCCGGTGCCGGTTGTCCCGGGCATCCTGCCGGTTGTCCCGGGCGTCCTCCGCCGGTGCCCGTTGTCCCGGGCATCCTCCCCGCCGGTCGTTTCAGACGTCCTCCGCGAGCGCCTCGACCAGCGCCGAGGTCTGCGGGTCGCGGCGCGCGGTCACCGACAGGACCGCCACGAACTGCTCGACGAGCCAGTCCCGCAGTTCGTCGGCGGGCGGCTGCTTGTCCTCGTCCAGCCAGATGAGGGAGGCCGCCTCGACCGCCGTGATCCACATACGGACGGTCATCCGCAGCCGGGGACCGGGCTCCGTGACCTGCAGATGCCGCAGGATGTGCTCGGCGGCGGCCCGCCGTACGCCGTCCACGATGGCCGTCGTGCGGGAGGTCTCCACGACGCTGCCCCCTTGCAGCAGCGCGCTGAAACCGGCGTCGTGCTGGTCGACGAAGGTGAGGTAGCGGTCCAGGGCGCGGGCGAGCCGGGGGAGGAGCGGGCCCTCGCGGGGCTCGTCGAAGCACTGCTGGAGCTCCTCGGCGGCGGAGCGCAGGGCCGCCTCGTACAGCTGCTGCTTGCCGCCCGGGAAGTAGCGGTACACCAGGGGCCGCGACACCCCGGCCGCCTCCGCCACGTCGTCGAGCGACACGTCCTCGGGCACGCGGTGTGCGAAGAGGGTGAGGGCGGCGTCGAGGAGCTGGCTGCGGCGTTCCTCGACGCTCAGGCGGCGGTACGCGGGGGCCTGGGGGGTCATGACCAGCAGCGTATCGGCCCCGGCCCACGTCACACGCTAGGCCAACAGGCCAGACGACCTCCACAGCCGCCGCCCCACGCCCCGCAGCACCCCGATGTCGTCCAGGAAGTCGGTCAGCCGCTTCGCCCCCGTCCGCATGACCTCCCGGCGGTGCCCGCTCGCCTTCACCTGCGCCATGGCCTCCCGTTTGTCCAGTCCCACGTTCGTGTAGACCTCGGGATTTACGAACGCCACCGAGAACACCCGGGCGAACTCACCGGAGGTGACCCGGGTGAACTCCTGCGACCACTTCGGCGCCGTCACCATCTGCCGCCGCAGCTCCTCCCGGGCGTACCGCACATGCCGTGCCTCCTCCACCACGTGGATCCGCGTGACGCCCCGGATCAGCGTCTGCACCCGCTCGTCCGGGAAGGTCAGCCGCTGCATCCAGTCCAGGACCTCCTCGCCGAGCAGCGTGGCCGTGAAGGAACCCGGCGTGGTGGAGATGGTCTTGAACAGCCGACCGAGGGCCTGGTGCGGCCGGCTCACCGGGTACCAGGGCGTCCCGCCGTGCCTGATCAGCCGGGCGAACATCTTCGAGTGCCGGCACTCGTCCTCGATCTCGGTGAGCGCGTACCGCACATGCGCGCTCGTCGCCGCCTTGTCGTAGATGTGCCGCACGAGCAGCTGCATCAGGATGATCTCGAACCAGATCCCGAGCGAGGCGAGCGCGGCGGCCTCGTGCCGTGACAGCAGGATCCGCTGCTCCTCGCTCATCCGCTTCCACATCGGGGTGTCGTACAGCGACACCAGCTCCGGCGGCCAGAACCACTTGCCCTCCTCCAGGGGCGCGTCCCAGTCCAGCTCCTTGTCCGGGTCGAAGGAGTGCTTGGCGGAAGAGGCGAGCAGCCGCTCTGCCACCTGCTCCCGGTCCTTGAGCAGACCGAGCGCGTCACGCAGCCCGTCGAGCGCGTCGGCTTCCGTCAGGGTCGTCATGGCTGATTCACCTCGTTACCCGGGGTCACATCGTCCGGGATTTATGAGACTGCTTGTCAGCAAGGCCGTCAATCCCTTCCGCGTGACTTGTTGGCCATGACTGGCAGGGCGCCGGTGCGAATCAGGAGGACGTCGGTCCGAAGTCCGGGGGTTCGGGGAACACGACGGCGTCGATGCACTCCGCGATCTCGTGCGGGAGTCGGCCGAGCGGCAGTTCGCCCCTCTCCGACACCCTTAACTCCGCTCCGAAGGTCTCCGCGTAGGCGGAGCGAGGGCCGGTCAGTGTGAGGCTGATGCCCTGAAGGTCGTTCACCTCGAAGCCGCGTTCGGTGAAGAACGCGCTGACCCGCACCACATTTTCCGGCGCGGGCAGCATCGCCGCGACGATCCACGCCGTCGCGTCGGCCGGGGGCGTCTGCGGAGTGAGAATCACATGGGCTGACAGGGGCTGCTGGGTCACGGTATGTCCAAGGGTCGGAAGGTCCCGCCGGGCTATCGGTATATGACGGATGTCCAAGGAGAGCTGGTTCCGGCGGCCGGATCACAGTGGGCCCGGCCTGCACGTGAGTACCTGTGTACCGCCGTCTTACGGGCGGGAAACCGTCCTCTGACCGGCCCGCCCGTAGTCTCGACGGGCATGACGGGGAACGTACCGACCATCCTCCGCTCCACCCTGCGGGCGCCCGCCCTGCCCGGCTGGAGCTCCATCCGCGGGCGTATGGCCATCGTGCTGGCCGTCCCGACCTGCCTGCTGCTCGCCCTGATCGGGATCGGCGCCGCCGACCGGGCCGCCGACTGGTCCGCCGCCGGCGCGACCGAGGCGCATGTCGGCGTCCTGCTGCGCGTGCAGGATCTCGTCCGGGAGGTGCAGCGCGAACGGGGGCTCACCAACGGGCTGCTGGGCGGTGCCGAAGAGTACCGGGACGACGTGCGCGCCCAGCGGGGCCGTACCGACGAGGCGCGGGAGGCGCTCAGAGCGGCGCTCTCGGAAGAGAGCGGTGATCTGCCGCGGGCCGCCGTGTCCGCCCTCGACACCGCCGAGGCGCCTCTCGCCGCGCTCACGCAGACCCGGGTCGACGTCGACGCCGGGACCGCCGGCCGCGCCGCCACCCTGAACACCTACACCAAGGCCGTCACCGCCCTGATCGACGCCGAGTCCGCCGGCGCGCCCGAGGGCGACCGCCGTATCGCCCAGGGCGTGCAGGCGCTCCAGGCGCTGGCCCGCGCCACGGAGGCCGTCGCCCTCGAACGAGGCTCCCTCAACGGCGTGTTCGCCGCCGGGCGGTTCCGCTCCGGCGAGTACCTCGACTTCACCGAGATCCGCGCCATCCGCGTGGCCGCCATCGACCAGTTCCGCCAACTCGCCACCCGCGACGAGGAGCCCGCCCTCGACGACGCCTTCGCGACCGCCGCCGCCCGCCGCGTCACCGGCTACGAGCAGCAGGCCGAACGCGGTGCCGACGGCTCCGCCCTCACCGTCGCCCCCGCCCGCTGGTGGGCCGACATGACGACCCTCGTCGACGATCTGCACGACGTGCAGAAGCAGGTCGGCGACGATGTGGGCGCCCGGGCGGAGGAGACGGGGGACGCGGCCACCCGCCAGCTCGTCGGCTTCCTCGCCCTCGGCGGGCTCATCCTCGCCGTGGCCACCGCGCTCGCCGTGTTCTCGGCCCGCTCCATCACCCGCCCGCTGGGCGCCCTCGCCGACGAGGCGGACGCGGTGGCCGGCGCCCGGCTGCCCGCCGTGGTCCGGCACATTCAGCAGGCCGACCCCGACACCCCTCTCCCCGAGGAACCACACAAGCCCCAGCCTCCCGGAAGCGCACGGGAGATCAGCCGTCTGGCCGCCGCCCTGCGCAACGTCGAGCGCACCGCCGTCGACCTCGCCGCCGAGCAGGCCGTCCTGCGCCGCAACAGCACCGAGTCCCTGGCGAGCCTCGGCCGCCGCAACCAGACGCTCCTCAACCGCCAGCTCGGACTGATCACCACCCTGGAGAGCCAGGAACTCGACCCGGACGCGCTCTCCGAGCTCTTCGAACTGGACCACCTCGCCACCCGCATGCGGCGCAACGCCGAGTCCCTGCTCGTGCTGGCGGGCGAGGAGTCCCCGGCCCGCGTCTGGCGGGGAACGGTCGCCGTGCACGAGGTCGTGCAGTCGGCCGTCTCCGAGGTCGAGCAGTACCGGCGCGTCGCCGTGGCCGGAGTCGAGCCGTGCCGCGTCCGCGGCCATTGCGTCGCCGAACTCTCCCACCTGCTCGCGGAGCTGGTGGAGAACGCGCTGATGTTCAGCCCGCCGAAGCAGCCCGTCGAGGTCTACGGCTG
This sequence comes from Streptomyces sp. SA15, assembly GCF_002291145.1. Lineage (GTDB taxonomy): Bacteria > Actinomycetota > Actinomycetes > Streptomycetales > Streptomycetaceae > Streptomyces. The sequence goes on along the minus strand of NZ_NTGE01000210.1, from coordinate 47,805 downwards.
GCGGGACGGCGGCGAGTACTGCCTCGCCGTCCTCGACCGGGGCATCGGCATGACCGCCGAGCGCATGGCGGAGGCCAACGCCCTGCTGTCCGGCCGGACCTCCTTCCTCAAGGCACCCACCCGGTTCCTCGGTCACCACGTCGTCGGCGCCCTCGCCGCCCGCCTCGGCGCACACGTCGAGCTGCGGCCGACCGAGGGCTCGGGCGTGACGGCCTACGTGGCCCTGCCGAGCTCGCTGGTCCAGGAGGTGTCAACCGCGGCCGCCGCCCGATGAACCTAGGGGGTGTTTTGAAAGTCCCGCACAGCACCCGCGGCGCCCGGCACGCACCCTCGCCGCACCGGCCAAAGGCCCAAGTAGCTCCGCTACGAGGGCCTTCGTCCGGCACGCCGAGGGCACGCACCGGACACCGCGGGCACCGCACGGGACTTTCAAAACACCCCCTAGCCCCGCCTCCATCACCGCCCGCCCGCTGAACCGAGCACCGCCTCCATCACCGCCCGCGCGATCGGCGCCGCGTCCCCGCCACCGCTGATCTCCCCGCGGTCCGCCTCCGCGTCCTCCACCACCACCGCGACGGCGACCTTGGCCTCCATGTGGCGGTCGCCCCGCGCCCAGGAGACGAACCAGGCGTACGGCGTGCCGGAGTTGCCGAGGCCGTGCTGGGCGGTGCCGGTCTTGCCACCGACGGTGGCGCCGGGGATGGCGGCCTTCTTGCCGGTGCCCTTCCTCACCACCTCCTCCATCAGCTTCCTCATCCGGGCGGCCGTCGACGGCTGCATCGCCTGCCGCACGGGGCGCGAGCCGGCCGTCGTCAGCGTGACGCCGCTCGCCCGGGTCGTCCGCTCCACCAGGTACGGCTGCCGCACCTGCCCCCCGTTCGCGACCGCCGCCGCGACCATCGCCATCTGGAGCGGCGTGGCCCGCGTGTTGTACTGGCCGATGGACGACAGCGCCAGCTGCGCCCTGTCCACGGTCGTGTCGAAGGTGCTCTGCGCCACCGAGAAGGGGATCCGCAGGGCCGTGTCGTTGAAGCCGAAGGCCTGTGCGGTGGCCGTCATGCCGGCCACGCCCACGTCCGCCCCCAGCTTCGCGAACACCGTGTTGCACGACCACTTGAAGGCCTCCCGCAGGGAGAGGTCCTCGCAGCCGTCGGACTCGTTGGTCAGCCTCGTCCGCGTCCCCGGCAGGCGGTAGGGGTCCGGCGAGTCGGTCGGCGCGTCGAGGTTCTTGATCACCCCCGCGTCCAGCGCGGCCGCCGCGGTGACCACCTTGAAGGTCGAGCCCGGCGGATAGGTCTTGCGCACAGCCCGGTTGAGCATCGGCTTGTCGGCGTCGCGGTTCAGCCGCGCCCAGGACCGGCCCACCGCCGCGTCGTTCCCGGACAGCGCCGCCGGGTCGTACGACGGGGTCGACACCAGCGCCAGGATCCGCCCGGTCGACGGCTCGATCGCCGCCACCGCGCCCTTGCGGTCGCCCAGCCCGTCGTACGCCGCCTCCTGCGCGGCCCGGTTGAGGGTGGTCACGACGTGGCCGCCCGGGTTCTGCGAGCGCGTGAAGTCGTTCCACAGCGGGAGCGGCGAGAGCATCGGGTCCGTGCCGGACAGGATGCCGTCCTCGGCGTGCTCCAGCAGGGTCGTCCCGTACTCCTGCGACGCGAAGCCGGTGACGGGCGCGTACAACGGGCCGTCGGCGTACGTCCGTTCGTAGCGGAGCTGCTCGCCGGTGTCCCGGGAGCCGGTGACCGGCTCGCCGCCGACCAGGATGTCGCCGCGCGGCTGGCCGTAGCGGGCGATGCTGGTGCGGCGGTTGGCCGGGTTGTCGTCGTAGGACCGGGCCTGGAAGACCTGGATGCGGGCGGCGTTGACCAGGAGGGCCACGAGCAGCAGGGCGCAGAAGCAGGCGGCGTGCCGGATGTAGCGTGTCAAGACGGCTCCTCGGGGGTCACGGGGCCACCTGCCCGTCGTACTGGCCGCGGGCCGAGTCGCTGACCCGGATCAGCAGCGCCACGATCGCCCAGTTGGTGACGACCGACGAGCCGCCCTGCGCCAGGAACGGCATCGCCATGCCGGTCAGCGGGATCAGGCCGGTCACCCCGCCCGCGATCACGAACACCTGAAGCGCCACGATCGACGCCAGCCCGACCGCGAGCAGTCGGCCGAAGGGGTCGCGCAGGGCGAGGCCCGCACGGTAGCCGCGCTCGACGAGAAGGGCGTAGAGGAGGAAGATCGCGCCCAGGCCCGCCAGGCCCAGCTCCTCGCCCGCCGTGGCCAGGATGAAGTCCGACTTGGCGGCGAAGCCGATGAGGATGGAGTGGCCGAGGCCGAGGCCGGTGCCGAGGATGCCGCCCGCCGCGAAGGCGAACAGGGACTGCGCGAGCTGGTTCGGTCCCTCGCCCGCCTCGATCGACGCGATCGGGTGCAGCCAGTCCTCGACCCTGCCGTGCACATGCGGCTCCAGCCAGCCCACGGCGACCGCGCCCAGCGCGGCCAGCAGCAGTCCGACGGTGATCCAGCCGGTGCGGCCGGTGGCGACGTAGAGGAGGACCACGAACAGGCCGAAGAAGAGCAGCGAGGTGCCGAGGTCGCGTTCCAGGATCAGCACGCCGACGCTCACCAGCCAGACGGCGACGATCGGGCCGAGGACGCGGCCGGTGGGCAGCTGCATCCTGGTGAACCTCCCGACCCTGCGGCCCGCGTACGCCAGCGCGTTGCGGTTGGCCGCCAGGTACGCGGCGAAGAACACCGCCAGCAGCACCTTCGCGAATTCGCCCGGCTGGATGGAGAACCCGGCGATCCGGATCCAGATGCGGGCGCCGTTCACCGCCGGGAAGAGGATCGGCAGGGTGAGCAGGACCAGGGCGGCGGCGACACAGACGTAGGAGTAGCGCTGCAGGACCCGGTGGTCGCGCAGCAGGAGCACCACCACGATGAACAGGGCCACGCCGAGCGTGGACCACATGAGTTGGGTGGGGGCCGCCCGGTCGTCGGGCGTCTCCAGGTCCAGCCGGTAGATCAGGACCAGGCCCAGGCCGTTGAGCAGGACGCCGATCGGGAGCAGGAGGGGGTCGGCGTACGGGGCGCGTAAACGCACCGCCAGATGCGCGAGGAGCGCGAGCACGCCGAGCCCGGCGCCGTAGCCGGCGGCGCCGGGCGGGACGGTGCCGTTCTTGGCCAGGCCGACATCGCAGTAGCCGTACACGGAGAGGAATACGGCCAAGACGATGAGGGCCAGTTCGATGCCACGGCGCCGTGGGAGGCGTGCGACGGGAGCGGGGGTGCCCGCTCGCACCATGGTGATTCCGGCCTTGGTCATGTCCGGAACTTACCCAAATAGTGCGTATTTTCCGCCTTCGCCTTGGTCTTCAGCACCAACGAGGCGTGGGACCGATGTTGGCGATGTAGCGGGCCGAGCCCCAGGCCCAGGTGCCGTCCGTGAGGAGGTACCAGTGGCGGTTGCCCTGGATGGACTGGCCGGTGGTCTTGCAGAAGATGGTGACGATGTCGCCGCGCAGGGCGTACCGGATGATCCGGGAGCCGCGGTTCGGCGCGCTGCGCAGCGCCAGCGTGCTCGCGGTGACGCGGCCCTTGTAGAGGCGTGGATTGCGGTGGTCGCCCTGGTTGTCGGTGCCACCGCTCTGCTCGATGCCGCCGCTCTGGTCGGTGCCGCCGCTCTGGTCGGTGCCGCCGCTCTCACTCAAGTCTTTCTGGCTGCTGAGGACCGGGTCGTCCTCCCCCTCGACGCTCGCGACGGCGGGGGTGGCTGCGGTGGCGAAGGCAAGGGCGCCGGCGGCCACGGCTATGGCGAGGCGGGAGAGCAGGGACATGGGGGTACCTCCGTGCATGAGGCGAAACCTGACTAATCGCCACATTAGGGGTACTTTCGGGTAGGCCGCGCGTCACGCTGGGCCATCGGGGAACTCGCCCCCCGACGGAGGAGACTGAGGGAGCGTCAGGGTGGCCAGGGCTCCGCCGTCCGCCGCGTTGCGGAACGTCAGCCGCGCGCCCAGTACCTCCGCCTGCCCCAGCGCGATCGTCAGCCCGAGCCCATGCCCCCTCGCGCCGCCCTCCGTGCGGAACCGCTGCGGCCCGTGCTCCACGAGGTAGTCCGGATAGCCCTCCCCGTGGTCCCGCACGGTCACCACCGGCCCGTCCACCGTCAGCACCACCGGCGCCCGCCCGTGCCGGTGCGCGTTCGCCACCAGATTGCCGAGCACCCGCTCCAGCCGCCGCCGGTCCGTCTCCACCGCCACATCCCGTACGACGTCCACCTCGGTGTCGGTCCCCGACGCCCGCACCACCCGCTCGGCCAGCGCGCCCAGATGCTCGGTGTCCAGCTCCAGCCGCTCCCGCCCGGTGTCCAGCCGGGAGATCTCCAGCAGGTCCTCGGTCAGCGTGCGCAGCGCCGCCACCCGGTCCCGGACCAGCTCGGTCGGCCGGCTCGCCGGCAGCAGCTCGGCCGCCGCGTGCAGACCGGTCAGCGGGGTGCGCAGCTCGTGCGCCACGTCCGCGGTGAAGCGCTGCTCGGCGAGGAGCTTGCCCTGCAGCGACGCGGCCATCGAGTCCAGCGCGGCGGCGACCGCGGCCACCTCGTCCTGCGGGCGCGTCGGCTGCTTCGTACGGGGGTCGTCGACGCGTGCGTCCAGGTCGCCCGCGCTGATCCGCCGGGCCACCCGCGCGGTGGTGTGCAGCCGCCGGGTCACCCGGGTCACCGCGAACGCGCCCACGATCAGGGTCGCCCCGATCGCCAGCGCCGACGACCAGACGATGGCCCGGTCCAGGCCGTCGATGGTGCGTTCGCCCTGCGAGTAGTCGACCTCCACGGCCAGGGCACGGCCGCCGTCGACCGGGCCCGCCGCCCACATCGTGGGGCGCCCGTGGTGCTCGCCGACCATCGTGCCGCGCTCTCCGGCCGCCGCGAGTTCGCGCAGCGGTTCGGGCAGGCCCGGCGGGTCGACGCCGGCGCCCCACGTCAGCGTGTCCCCCGCCTCGAACGCCGCCGTCGCCTCCGTCAGCTTGGTCAGGGCGAGCTCGCGTGCCTGGCCGACCGTCTGGTTCGTCACCGAGACGTGCACGAGGACGCCGAGCAGCGCGGCCAGCGCGCAGCACATCACGGTGATGAAGACGGCGGCTTTCACGGCGAGCGTGCCGGACCACCGGGGGAGCGCGAGCCTCATCGGCCACTCGCGGAGGGGGACGGGGAGGGGGGCGGGGCGGAGGTCGGTGTGGGGGACGGTGTCTTCTTGCGCGGGCCGGTGCGCAGCATCTCGTCGTGCGTGAGGAGCATCGCTTTCTGCTGCCGGTCCCAGGTCCACTGGAGCCGGTACTCGTACCCGGCGACCTCCGACGGCGAGCGGATGATCACCGACCGCCCGGCCAGCTCGACCCCGCTCATGGCGTCCTCCCAGGCCATGACCTGCGTGAGCCGGTGCTTGTCGACGGTGTAGACGCGTACGGCCGTCAGCTTGCCGGGCAGCTGCCGGAAGCCCAGCGTCAGGTCGTCGCGCCCGTCTCCGGTCAGGTCGCGGTAGTACGGCTGGAGGACCGGGCACCTGCCCTTCCCCGCGCCCTCGCCGCACTCGGCCATCCGGCTGCCGGTCTCGTGGTACGGCGAATCGGAGCCGTAGTCGCCCGGGCTCGCGGTGACCTCCTTGCGCACGATCGCGACCGGGTCCACCTCGCGGATGTCGTCGCCGGGTACGGCGATCCCCTTGATGACCTCGGTGTTCACCTCGCCGATCTCGAAGGCCGGACTCGACACCGGCGGCAGGCCCGGCCACAGCTTGTCCGGGCTGATCGCGGTCGGCGTCGGCCCCGCGCCGCGCAGCCCGCCCGTGTCACCGCAGGCCGTCAGGGCCGCCAGGGTCGCCAGCAGCAGGGCGACGGTGGAGGCGGTCCGGACGGGTCTGGGGGGCACGGTGCTCCTGCGGTTCGGGGCGGGGCTGGGCGGCTCGGGGCGGGGCGGGGTGGGGCGGGGTGGGGCGGGGCGACTCGGGACGGGGTGGTCGGCGGCCCGTACACCTTATTCCGCACGAAGTCCTTTTTGCGGACCGGCGGAGGACTGAGCGGCTCCGGGGCCTGTCAGGGGCAGAAACGATTTACTCGGCAAGCTCCTCCAGCAGCCGAGCCGTCGGCAGTCCGGCCCGCAGGTATTCGACGAAGAGCTCGTTGTGCAGGGCCCAGGGCGAGCGCCGGTCCCGGACCAGCCGGATCGCCTCGTCCGCGGAGCTGCCCTGCTGGATCAGGGCGTGCGCGACGACCAGGCCCGAGCGGTTGTAGCCGTGGTAACAGCGGACGAGGACCCTGCGGCCCCCGTCCAGCGCCTCGCACGCGGCCCGCGCCAGCCGGATCACCCCCGCGAGCTGCGTACCGTCCAGCGGCCCGTCGGGAATCGGCCACACATGGTGCTCCACGTCGGCGTCCGGCCCATGCCCCGGCAGCCTCAGCAGGGTCTGCACGACGTCGAACTCGTCGCGCACGACGGCGAACTCCACCGCCCCGGTCCGCCCCCGGAACTCGTGCCCGCCCATCCACAGCCCGGGCACGATCTCGTTCCACGGGCTGTCCGGAGCGGGTACGTCGGCTTGCTTCCTGCGCGTCCGCAACGGCGCCTCCCCAAGGCCCTGCCAACTCATCCATAGGTACCCGGCGGGAGTCGGCCTCAAAGGTGACCCGGCTCCTTGCCCCGGGAGCGTCCCGCCTGTTCCCATGGTCTGGGGTGATGCTGCATGAGCGGACTGCGCGTGGTACCGACTTGGCGGCACGGTCAGGAACGGCTGTACGTCTGCCTCACGGACGGCAGGAACATCGCCTGGTACGACCGTGAGGCGGCCCGGGTCAACCTGCTGAGCGAGGACCTCAAGGACGACGTACTCCACGCACTCGGACCCTTCCTGACCGGCCCGGTGGCGGTCGGGCCGCCCCCGGTGCCGAACCCGGCGGAGCTGGCCCGGCTCTCCCTCCACCCGGACGACGACCTGGCGCCCAACCGCCCCGGCGAGGCGCTCCTGATCGCCCTGGACCGTGATCCGGGCCCCACGCACCGGCTCCGCCCCGACCCGCGCCGCCGGGCGCTGGCGGCCGAGCAGGCGGTCGGAGAGGCCCTGGACGGGCTGGACCGCGCGGGCTGGCACGCCCTGCACTCGATACCGCTCCCCGGCGGCGACCGCATCCACCACCTGGTGATCGGCCCGGGCGGCCTCTTCGCCGTCCACACCCTGTACGCGCGCAAGCAGCGGGTCACGGTCGCCGACCCCATGGTCACGCCGGGCCGCCGCGAACCGCGCCCGCTGCTGCGCCGCGTCCGCGCCGACGCCGACCGTGCCTCCTACGCCCTGACGGCCGAGGTCCACCCGGTCCTGGCCCTCGTCGGCCCCAGCGCCGTGTCGCTCACCGCCCCGCCGCGCGAGGTCCGGATCATCACGGACACGGAGGTCGAGGACCTGGCCCGGCTGGGCGGCGTGCTGAAACCGGCGGACGTGGAGGCACTGCACGCGATGGCGCGGGACCGGCATACGTGGGCGCGGGTGTGACCTTCAGCAGCCGGGTGTGACCTTCAGCAGCGGTGAGCTGCCTGCGGGGTGTTCAGGGCAGCCGCCCCGCGCGTTCCGGATCGAGCAGCGGGGCCAGCAGATCGCCGTGGTCCTGTAGGCGGGGTGCGATGTCCGGTGCCTGGAACGTCAGCTGCGCGGGCGCCCCGCAGTCCTCGACCTCGACCCACGTCACCGGCGCGGACACCAGCGGCTGCGCCCGGGCCCGCAGCGTGTAGGGCGTGGCCGTCGTCTTGCGGGCGGCGTTCTGGCTCCAGTCGACGAACACCTTTCCGGGCCTGAGGCTCCGCGTCATCCGGTGCAGGACCAGCCGGGGCATCGCCTTCTCCGCCTCCACGGCGAGTTCCTTGGCGTATTCCGACACCTGATCGGACGAAGCCCCCCGTACGGCTGCCAGCAGGTGCAGCCCCTTCGACCCGGCGGTCTTGACGTACGCCTCGATCCCGTCCGCCGCGAGCCGCTCCCGCAGCCAGAGCGCGACCTCGCAGCAGTGGACGATCGTCGCCGGCGGCCCGGGGTCGAGGTCGAAGACCAGCCGGTCGGCCTCGCCGGGCGCGTCGACCAGCCACTGGTGGGTGTGGAACTCGGTGACCAGGTTCGCCGCCCAGATCAGGCTCGCCAGATCCTGCACCAGCACCATCCGGGCCGGCCCCTCCGACCGGGGCACCTCGGCGGTGGTGACCCAGTCGGGCGTACCGGGCGGGACGTTCTTGGTGAAGAACACCTGGCCGTCGGGCCCGTCCGGATAGCGCAGGAAGGACACCGGCCGGTCACGCAGATGGGGCAGCAGGACCTCGGCGGTGGTCGCGTAGTAGTGCAGCACCTCGGCCTTGGTGAACCCGGTCGCGGGATACAGCACCTTCTTCAGATTGCTGAGCGCGAGCCTTCGCCCCTCCACCTCTGTGATCGGCGTCATACGATGAGAATCCCAGATATTTGGCCGGAAACTGTAGTAACTCGTGGTGATCCATCACAAAGCGATCGAAAGGGTGCTGCACGTGCGATCCATATGGAACGGCGCCATCTCGTTCGGCCTGGTCAGCATCCCGATCAAGCTGGTGAACGCCACGGAGAGCCACTCGATCTCCTTCCGCCAGATCCATACGGAGGACGGCGGCCGTATCCGCTACCGCAAGGTCTGCGAGCTGGACGACCAGGAGGTCTCCCAGGCGGAGATCGGCAAGGGATACGAGGACGCCGACGGCACGATCATCCCGATCACGGACGAGGACCTGGCCCACCTGCCGCTCCCGACGGCCAAGACGATCGAGATCGTGGCCTTCGTGCCGGCCGACCGGATCGACCCGCTCCAGATGGACGCCGCGTACTACCTCGAGGCGGGCGGCGCCGCTGCCGCCAAGCCGTACACACTCCTGCGCGAGGCCCTCAAGCGCAGCCAGAAGGTCGCCATCGCCAAGTTCGCGCTCCGGGGCAAGGAGCGCCTGGGCATGCTGCGGGTGGTGGGCGACGCCATCGCCCTGCACGGACTGCTCTGGCCGGACGAGGTCCGCGACCCCTCGGGCGTCGCCCCCGACACCGACGTCACGGTCAACGACAAGGAGCTCGACCTCGCGGACACCCTCATGGAGACCCTCGGCGAGATCGACCTCGACGAACTGCACGACGAGTACCGCGAGGCCGTGGAGGAGGTCGTCGCCGCGAAGGCGGCCGGGGAGGCCCTGCCGGAGACGCCCGAGCCGGCGCGCGCGGGCAAGGTCCTCGACCTGATGGCCGCGCTGGAGAAGAGCGTGCGGGAGGCGAAGGAGTCGCGCGGGGAGGAGCCGGCCGAGGAACCCGCGGAGGTCAGACGCCTTCCGGCGGGCAAGCCGTCGCGGGCGACACCGAAGCAGGCGGGCGGCAAGAAGTCGACGGCGAAGAAGACGGCCGCCAAGAAGACGACTGCCTCCGCGAAGAAGTCGACGGCGAAGTCGGCGCAGGGGGAGAAGAAGACCGCTTCATCGAAGACTGCCGAATCCAAGACTGCCGCATCGAAGACCACGGCGAAGAAGAGCACCGCCAAGAGCACGGCCGCGAAGAAGTCGACGGCGAAGCAGTCAGCGGCGAAGCAGTCCACGGCGAAGCAGTCCACGGCCAGGAAATCAACGGCGAAGAAGACCGCAGCCGGCAATCGGACCGCGTGACCTGCGCACCGCGCGAACGACGACTCCGCGGCCGCAGGTCCCGTCAGCCCTGTCGGTCCGTCAGCCGAGGACCTTCGCGCCCTCGATGATGACGGGCTGGGTGGGAACGTCCTGGTGGCCGCGGCTGCTGCCCGTCCGCACCTGTGTGATCCGGTCGACGACGTCCTGCCCCTCGGTGACCCGGCCGAAGACGGTGTAGCCCCAGCCGTTGGGGCTCTTGGCCGTGAAGTTGAGGAAGTCGTTGTCCGAGACGTTGACGAAGAACTGCGCGGTCGCGGAGTGCGGGTCGCTGGTCCGCGCCATCGCCACCGTGTAGGCGTTGTTCTTCAGGCCGTTGTCGGCCTCGTTCTGCACCGGCGCCATGGTGGGCTTCTGCACCATGTCGGGGGTGAAACCGCCGCCCTGGACCATGAAGCCAGGGATCACCCGGTGGAAGATCGTGCCGTCGTAGTGCCCGTTGCGGACGTACGTCAGGAAGTTCTCGACGGTCTTGGGGGCCTCGGCGTCGTTGAGCTCGAGAACGATGCGGCCGAAGTTCGTGGTCAGCTCGACCCTGGACATGGAAATCGTCCCTTTCTGGCGGGGCTTGGCCGGAGCATCTTGTCACACGGCCCCTTTCCCGTCGGTCGGGCAGGCCGACGCGCCGTCAGGCGGCCTCCTCAAGAGCGTGCTGCGGGCCCTCCGGCCGATGGGGCGGACACGCTCCCGCCCGCCACCGTCCCGAAAGCAGCACCAGCGCGAGACCCGCCGCCATCCCCAGCGCGGGCAGCACGGGGAACCGCAGCCCCCACCACGCCACGGACCCGAAGCGCGGCTCGGGCGCGAGTCCGGTCAGATAGAACGCGGCGGCGACGACAAGCACAGGCACCATGTGCCACAGCACCATGTGCCACAGGTACAGGGGCATGCTGGCCCCGCCCACAGGCCGCACCACCCGCCACACCCGCTCCCGTACGCGATTCGGGCGTGGGGCGGCTGTGAGGTGCTCCGGCCGCTCGGGGCTATGTGCTGCCGTTCCAGTCGTACGGCCCCCCGCCGCGCCACTCGATCAGCTCGGGGTCGTCGATGGCCATGTCCTCGGCGGGCAGGCCCGCGCGGTGCAGGTACTCCATCACGTCGAACAGGCTGTACGCGGTGCCCGCGCGCTCGCCGTGGATCGTCACCTCCCGCCCACCGTCCGGTGAGGGCGGGAGCACGATCACGGGCGGGTGCTCATCCATGCCACCACCATGCGCCGCAAAGCGGCGGCGTGCAGCTTGACTGCGCGATCCGGACGACACTCGGTACTCCGTAGGGCACTCGGACCTCCGTCCGACACTCCGTACTCCGTCCGACACTGACGCACTGTCGTACGCCCTCTCCCGCTGTCGTACCTTCCCACGCCCCCCGCTGTCGTACCTCCCGTCGGACTGTCGTACGCCCCCTCGCACTGTCGTACCTCCCGTGGCGGCATGTACAGATCACGTCCTCCTGTAGGCAACCTTTCCCGCGCACCATCTGCGTGCCGCCCCCCGCGTCCTCGAACGTAAGGAAGCACCTGTGAGAACGTCCCGCACCGCGCGCAGAGCCGCAGTACTCGCCTCGGGCACCGCGCTGGCCACCCTCCTCGCAGCGTCCCCGGCCGGGGCGGCCGACCTGCCGACGGTGACCGCCACCAGCGAGACCGCCGCCCTCTACGACGACGAGGCCGGCGGCAACTCCGACGCCGACGACCCGGCGATCTGGCGCAACCCCGCCGACCCGGCCGGCAGCCTCGTCGTAGCCACCGCCAAGGAGGGCGGCCTGCGCGTCTACGACCTGGACGCCCGCCTCGTGCAGTCGCTGGCCGCCCCGAAGCCACCGGCCGAGGACGACGCCCCGGGCCGTTTCAACAACGTCGACCTGGTCTCCGGCCAGCGCACCTCGACCGGCCTCGCCGACGTGGCCGTGGTGAGCGACCGCGGCAACGACCGCCTGCGGATCTACCGCATCGACCCCTCCCGCCCCGGCGGCCCGCTGACCGACATCACGGACCCGGCCGCCGCCCCCGTCTTCTCCGCCGACCAGACGGAGATCAACGACCAGCACACGGCGTACGGCGTGGCCACCTGGAAGGACAAGTCCACGGGCCGCACCTACGCGCTGGCGAGCCAGCGCGAGCGCACCCGCCTCGCCCTGCTCGAACTCGTCCCCACCGCGAACGGCACGGTCGGCTACCGCAAGGTCCGCACCCTCGACCTTCCCTCCTCCTTCCGCCTGCCGAACGGCACCTCCTGGACCCCCTGCCTGGAGCCCGGCGAGCTCCCGCAGATCGAGGGCATGGTCGTCGACCCGGCCACCGGCACGCTCTACGCCGGCCAGGAGGACATCGGCATCTGGCGGCTGCGCGCCGACCTCACCACCAAGCCGGTGCTCATCGACAAGACCAAGGAGTACGGCGTCCCGGGTACGTACGACGAGGCGACCGAGGAGTGCACGCCGGGCGCCGACCCCGGCTACGGCGGCACGCGGCTGTCGGCCGACGTCGAGGGCCTGACGATCTATCAGGAGCAGGACGGCGACGGCTACTTGATGGCCTCCAGTCAGGGCGACAACACCTTCGCGCTGTACGACCGTGAGGTGAGCGAGAGTAACGAGTACGAGGGCGGCTTCCGGATCGGCGCCGCGACGACCACGCTCGACGGCGTGGAGGAGTGCGACGGAGCCGCCGTGGTGAACGCCTCGTTCGGCGCCCGCTTCCCGCGCGGCCTGCTCGTCGTCCAGGACGGCCACGAGACCCCCGAGGTGCCGGACGGAGAGGGCGGCACGCGCACGGCGACCGGCTTCAAGTTCGTCGACCTCGGTGCGGTGGTGGACGCCACCGACATGTGACAGCCCTGAACGGGCCTTTCATGTGACAGCCCTGTATGGGGCTTTGGGGTCCTCAGCCGCGGATGCCGCTGAGGACCCCGCCGAGCGCGGCCACCACGGACGGCTCGACCTTGTAGTACACCCAGGTGCCCCGCCGCTCGGAGGTCAGTAGCCCGGCCTCCTTGAGCTTCTTCAGATGGTGGGAGACCGTCGGCTGGGACACGCCGACGTCGGAGATGTCGCACACGCACGCCTCACCGCCCGCGTGCGAGGCGACCAGCGAGAACAGCCGCAGCCGCACGGGGTCGCCGAGCGCCTTGAACATCCGCGCGGTCCGCTCCGCCTCTTCGATCGTGAGGGGACGCTCGGTGAGGGGCGGGCAGCAGGGGGCCGCCGCCGGGGCGTCGACGACCGGAAGCTCCACCTCCACCACATGCGAATTCGACATGTGTCGATATTGACATCCGTCGATGCGCGAGGCAAGGTCGGTCTTGTATCGATGGACATCGATGCAGGACGCCGATGCGTGGAGGACAGTGCCCGATGAGTGACAGCACCCCCATCCCGACCGTGATCATCGGAGCCGGCCCCGTCGGCCTGGCCGCAGCGGCCCACCTGGTTGAACGCGGCCTCGACCCCCTGGTCCTCGAAGCGGGCCCGACCGCCGGCACGGCCGTACGCGACTGGTCGCACGTCCGCCTGTTCTCGCCCTGGTCCGAGGTCACCGACCCTGCCGCCGAGAAGCTGCTCGCCCCGACCGGCTGGGTACGCCCCGACGGCACGACGTACCCCACCGGCGGCGACTGGGCGGAGCACTACCTCCAGCCGCTCGCCGACGTCCTGGGCGACAAGGTCCGCTACGGCACGACCGTGACCGGCGTCGCGCGTGCGGGCCGCGACCGGATCGTCGACTCCGGCCGCGAGGAGCAGCCGTTCACGGTGCACATTCGGACGACGGAGGGCCGTGAAGAGCGGATCACCGCCCGCGCGGTCATCGACGCGTCCGGCACCTGGTCCGGCCCGGCCCCGCTGGGCGCCAACGGCCTGCCCGCCCTGGGCGAGAAGGCCTGCGCCGACCGCATCTCCTACCGCGTCCCCGACCTCAAGGACCCCGCCGTACGCGCCCGTTACGCCGGCAAGCGCACCGCGGTCGTCGGCTCCGGCGCCTCCGCCTTCACGGCCCTCGCGTACCTGGCCGACCTGGCGAAGGAGGAGGCCGGCACGCACGCGGTGTGGATCCTGCGCCGGGGCCTGGGCGCCGACACGTACGGCGGCGGCGAGGCCGACCAGCTCCCGGCTCGTGGCGCTCTGGGCCTGCGCGCCAAGGCGGCCGTGGAAGACGGGCACGCTTCCGCCGTGACCGGATTCCGTACACAGGCTGTGGAGCAGGAAGGGGACCGGCTTGTCCTCGTCGCCGAGGACGGCCGCCACCTGGACCCGGTCGACGAGGTCATCGTCCTGACCGGCTTCCGCCCCGACCTGTCCTTCCTCTCCGAGATCCGCCTCGGCCTGGACGAGCGCCTCCAGGCCCCGACCGCGCTCGCCCCGCTCATCGACCCCAACGTCCACTCCTGCGGCACGGTCTACCCGCACGGCGTGAAGGAGCTCTCCCACCCGGAGCAGGGCATCTACCTCGTCGGCATGAAGTCCTACGGCCGCGCACCCACGTTCCTCGCCATGACCGGCTACGAGCAGGTCCGCTCCATCACGGCGGCACTCGCCGGCGACCAGGAGGCGGCCGAACGCGTGGAGCTGACCCTCCCGGAGACCGGAGTCTGCGGCGGCGCCGGCCTGTTCGACGAGCCGGAGAACTCGGAGAACGCCGAGCGGTCCGGCGGAGGCTGCTGCGCCCCCGCCACCGTCCAGACCCTCCAGATCGGCGGCCCGGCCACCACCGCGTCCGGAGGCGGCTGCTGAGGCGGGCCGGCGTCGGTGGTCAGCCCAGTCCCAGCAGCGAGCGGCCGAACCAGTCGGAGCGGTCGCGCACGCCGGGCAGAGCGAAGAAGTAGCCGCCCCCGGTGGGGGTGATGTAGTCGACCAGGGGCTCGTCGATGAGGCGTTCCTGCGTGGCCTCGAACTGCCGCTTGACGTCCTGCTGGTAGCAGCAGAACACCAGCCCCATGTCGAGGTCGCCGACCTTGTCGACGCCCCGGTCGTAGTTGTAGCCGCGCCGCAAGATGCGCGAGGAATCCGTCCTGGCGGTACGCGGGTTGGCGAGACGGATATGAGCGTCGAGCGGGATCGCCTCGCCGTGCGGGTCCTTGGCGTAATGGGGCGTGTCGGTCTCCCGGGCACCGTCGAGCGGGGCGCCGGTGTCACGGCGCCGGCCGATCATCTGCTCCTGCTCGGTGAGCGAGACCCGGTCCCAGAACTCCACCCGCATCCGGATGATCCGGATCACCTGGTAGCTCCCACCGACCGCCCAGGACGGCTCGCCGTCGGCCCCGGTCACCCACACCAGCCTGTTCATCTCGCGCGCGGAGGAGGTGTCGGGATGGGCGATGCCGTCCTTGAAGCCGAGGAGGTTGCGCTGCGCGCCGGACGGCCGGGAGGGGTTCTGGAAACCGTCGATACGCCACTTGACCTGCATGGCACCCCGGGTGTGCCGGGCGATGTCGCGTAGCGCGTGCAGCACGGTGTCGGAGTGGCCCGCGCAGATCTGGAGGGACAGGTCGCCGTGGCACTCGGCGGCGTCGAGATCGTCGTTGGGGAAGGTGCGCATGGGGGTGAGGTTCCGGGGTTTGGCGGCGGCGAGGCCGTAGCGGTCGCCGTGGCCGTCGCCGTCGCCGTCGTGGCGGTCGTCGAAGAGGGAGGCCCCCAGGCCGACGGTGACGGTCAGACCGTCGGCGGGTATGTCGGGCCCGAGGATGCCGCTGTCGGAGGGAGGGGCGCCGACGCCCAGGTCCTCGGGGGCACCGCCGGTGGTCAGGAAGCGGGCCCGGGTGGTGAGGGTGCGCAGCAGATCGGCCAGCTCGCCACGGTTCTCGGCGATGACGTCGAAGGAGACGAAGGCGGCGGCGTTCTGCTGCGGGGTGGTGATGCCGGCCTGGTGGACGCCGTGAAAGGGCACCGGGCTGCCTGCGGCCGTGTCGCCTTCCGCGGCGGCGGCGGTCCCCCTGCCGGTGAGCTCGCCCCCGGCGAACCCGGCCGCCCCGGCAACGCCGACACCGAGGGCGGTCTTGACGAACGTACGACGGCCGCGGCCGGTGGGGCAGGCGCCCTCGGGCCCCGGGGTGGGGCCGGGCTGCTGGGACGTCATCGGTGGTGGGGTCCTCTCTTATATGGGGCGTGGTCGGGGCTCAGGCGGCCTTGCGGATCTCCAACAGATCGGGAATCGGGGCGAGTTCCTCCAGCAGCTGCCCCATGGCCCCGTCGAGCCGCTCGCGGGTCGCGGCGGAAAGGCTGCCGACGGGGGACCAGCCGCCGTCCTTGCGGCGGGCGGAGAGCACAACCCGCTCCGTACGCCGCATCCAACTGTCCACGGCCGTAAGCACCTTCGGATCCCGACGCTCGATCAGCGGCCGCAACAGCCCGAGCAGAACCCGGGTGCCTTTGATGTTGGCCTCGGCGGTGGCCAGGTTGGTGCCGCTGCCGTAGTCGGTGGCGTCGGTCAGCTCCTGCTGGAGGGTGCCCTCCAGAATTTCGTGGGTACGCAGCGGCAGATCGCCCGGATCGAAGTCCTGGTGCGGAAAGTCCCGCCGCAGCCCGGCGACGTCGAAGCTGAGCCGCCGGGCAGGCGCTCGCAGGGACAAGGCCGACCCACCATGCCACAACCCATACTCGACCCGATGGAATCCGGTGAACCCGGCGTCCTCCACTCCGCCGGGCAGCCCGGCCGTAGTCCCGTTGATCTTCGCGTCGAAGTCCCCGAACGTGCCATAGGCGGCCCCGAGCGAGGCGTACTCCTCATGCGCGGTCAGCCAGTCCTCACGGGCGCGGCCGAGGCGCCCGGCGTCGATGTCGTGCTGCAGGGTCCGGACCTGGGCCAGCAGGCGGGTCAACCCTTTCTGGACGTAGGCACGGTATGAGGCGAGGGGTGCGGCGAGATCCTTCTCGCTCACCGGCAGTACGGCCGTCTCCGCACCGCCACCCGTAACCCGTACGGCGGCGGAGGTGACGGCCTTGCCACTGGCCGGCACGCAACGCCAGGCGTAACTCCCGCTGCCGATCGTGGCGGTCAGGGCACGGGTCGTACCGGGCGCGACGCCCTCGACCTCGCCGTAGACGGCAGCCGTGGCCGGATCGATCAGGTACGCCTCGACGGTGCTCCGCCCGGTGTTGCGCACCTGGAAGGACCGGCGTCCGGGCGCCGGGGCGGCGAATCCCTTGCCGCAGTCGGCCGGGGAGACGGTGACGGTGGTGGCAGGGGGCTTGTCGCCGCTGACGGCCACGAGGATGCCGGCGAGGAGGACGGGGACGGCAAGGGCGGCCGTGGGGACTACCCAGCGGGGGAGGCGTCGCGGGGCGGGTGGTTCGGGTACGGGTCCGGGTGCGGGCGCGGGGGTGGACGGAGCCGGGACGCCCGCAGCAGGCACGCGTGCGGCACGGACCCCGCGCACCCCTGGCACTCCCCGCACTTCCCGCACTCCTCGCACTCCCCGTACGAACAGCGCCAAGACCACGGCGAGATAGGAGCCGTAGGCCGTGACCTGCAGCCAGGTCATCTGCGGGGTCAGGTTGAGCGTGCCGCTGACCAACGTGGCGTACCAGGACCCGGAATCGACACTCCCCGACCAATCGAAGGCGTACGCACCCGCCCCCGGCAGCAAGCCCCCCTCCTGCAGATCGCGCATCCCATAACCGAGCACCCCGGCCGCGATCACGACGAGTGCGACGCCGGTGACGGTGAAGAACCGGGTCAGATTCAGCCGAAGCACACGCCGATACAGCCCCCAGCAAACCCCACCGGCCAACACCAGCCCCGCCCCCGCACCAACGAGCGGCCCGGCGGACTCCCCGGCGGCCTGCCCCGTGGTCCAAAGAAACAGGGCGGTCTCCAACCCTTCACGCCCGACGGCGAGGAAGGAGATGACGACCAGCAAGCCCGCGCCCGTACCCGGCCCGGCCCCCAGGGCGTCAGTGACCTTCTCCTTGATCTCCCCGGAGAAACCCCGAGCCGACCGACGCATCCAGAACACCATGCCGGTCACAAAGGCGACGGCGACAACACTGAGCACACCACCGAACGCCTCCTGAGCCTGCCCGGAAAGCCCGGTGGAGGTAAAGGTCAGCACCGCCCCGAACCCCATGGACACACCAACGGCGGCCAGCACCCCGGTCCACACATGCGGCAGCCGCGCCCGCTGACCGGCCCGCACGAGAGTGGCCACCAGCACGGAAACGATCAGTCCGGCTTCCAACCCCTCACGCAGCCCGATCAGAAAACTCGGCAGCGCGTTGTCCCACACCAGAGAACTCCCCTCGGGCACGCCACGGACGCCCCCGACACGGCCACATTCCGGCCAAGGTGGGCTTAGCGTAGGCAAACCTAACCATCTGGCGTGGGTGGGGAGTTGAGACGGGAGTAAGAGTCCGGTAGGAGCCCGAGCAGCCGGGCTGTCCGCCCTGGGCCGGTCATAGCTGTCATGGGGTCATGGCGGGGTCATGGCGGGGTCATGGGGGGGCCATGGGTTCATGGGGGCCATAGGGGCCCGAAAAACGCCTGCGATCACCGGCGATCTCCGTCGTACGCTGACGTCCGCTGTCTGCCGAGGGAGGACACATGGAGATCCGAAGCCTGACCCGTACAGAAGCCGAGCGCCGGGCCGCGCTGTTGACGGTCGAGCGGTACGACGTGGACATCGACCTCACCGCACTGCCCGACGGACCGGACATCCGATGCGTCTCCACCGTGACCTTCACCTGCCGCGAGCCGGGCGCGGAGACCTTCGTGGACTGCGCGGCACAGGTACGGAGCGCCACGCTGAACGGCATCGCCCTCACCCCCACCGGTGACGGCCGTATCTCCCTCCCCGCCCTGGCCGAGCACAACGTGCTGCGGGTGGAGAGCGTCCAGGCAGACACGGCCACGGGCGAGGGCGTGCGCAAAGCGATCGACCCCGCGGACGGCGAGGTCTACGTGTGGATGAGCTTCGAACCGGACGAGGCCCGGTTCGTCTGGGCGTGCTTCGACCAGCCCGACCTCAAGGCCCCGCACGCCTTCACCGTCACGGCCCCGCCCGCATGGACGGTCACGAGCAACTCCGGCGAGGCACGCGTCGAGGAACTGGGCTCTGCTCGCCGCTGGACCTTCCCCGACACCCCACCCCTCTCGACGTACAACACCGTCGTCAACGCGGGCCCCTTCCACGAGATCCGCCGCGAGGCCGACGGCCATGACCTCGGCCTCTACGCCCGCCGCTCCCTCGCTCCGATCCTCGACCGCGACGCCGACGAGATCTTCACCCTCACCCGCCAGGGCCTCGCCTTCTTCGGCGAGGCCTTCGCGATGCCGTTCCCGCAGCGCAAGTACGACCAGGTGTTCGTGCCCGAGTTCGGCGGGGCGATGGAGAACTACGGCTGCGTGACCTGGTCCGACGCGTTCCTGCGGCGGGCCACGCCGACGCCCGCCGAGAGCGAGCTGCTCGCGAAGGTGCTGCTGCACGAGATGGCGCACATGTGGTTCGGCAACATCGTCACCATGCGCTGGTGGGACGACCTCTGGCTGAACGAGGCGTTCGCGGAGTTCGCCTGCCACTGGGCGGCCGAGCGCGCCACCCGGTACACCGACGCGTGGGCGGGCCACCTGGTGGGCGACAAGCTCACGGCGTACCTGTCCGACCAGGGCCCCGTCTCCCACCCCATCCACCAGCCCATCCACGACGTCGCCCAGGCCGCGTCGATCTTCGACAACATCACGTACCCGAAGGGCGCCTCCGTCCTCCAACAGCTCATGACGTACGTAGGCGAAGAGCGCTTCAGGGCCGGCATGACCGCCTACTTCGCCCGCCACGCATGGGGCAACACCACACTCCAGGACCTGATCGACGCCCTCTCCGAGGCCGGCGAACGCGACCTGGACGCCTGGCGCACGGCCTGGCTGGCGACGGCGGGCACCGACCGCTTCTCACTGGAGCGTGACGGCGAGACGGTCACGCTGGTGGCCGCCGGCACCCCGCGCCCGCAGGTGCTGGCGGTGGGCGCGTACGGCAGGAACGGCGAAGCACTGGAACGCAGGGCGCTGGTGCGGGTAGAGGTGACGCAGCCCCGCACTCCGGTCACCAGCCTCCCGCCCGCGGCGGACATCGACGCCCTGCTGATCAACGACGAAGACCTGACCTTCGCCACAACCCGCCCGGACCCCACGACCAGGGACGCCCTCTTCCATATGGCGGCACAACTGCCCACGGCCATCTCCCGAGGCGTGGCCGCCGCCACCGTATGGGACATGCTCACGACCGGCGAGGCCACGGCGGCGGAAGCCGGACGGTGCCTCACCGCGGTCCTGGCGGCCGAGACATCCGACGCCGTGATCGAGCCCTATCTGACCCTCGCCGCGAACATCGCCGAACTCTGGGCGCCGCCCGGCGAACGCGCCGACCTGACGGCGGCGGTGGCGGCAACCTGCCGCCGCCTCGCCACGAACCCCGGCCGCCGCCAGGTCGCACTGCGCGGTCTGGCCCGCACCGCGACGAACGCCGACGACCTGACCTGGCTCCGCGAACAGGCGGGCGACGACGTGGACTTGCACTGGCGCGCGCTGGTCCGCGAGGCGGAACTGGGCGGCGACGTCGCATCCGAAGCCGCATCGCTGCTCGAACGCGACCCGGACCCCGACGCCTGGACCCGCGCCCTCACCGTACGAGCCGCCCTGCCCGACCCCGCCACGAAGGCAGAGGTCTGGCAGAAGCTGGCCGTGGACCGCGCGGTCCCCGTCAGCTCGGTAGCCCAAGTGGCAGCGGCCTTCTGGCGCCCCGCCCAGGACGCCCTACTGACCCCCTACGCCCAGCGCTACCTGGACTCGATCCCTCACCTGCACGAAGGCGGGATGATCCCAGCGATGGTGTACACGGGCCGCCTCTTCCCACCGCACGCCATCGACCCCACGTACATCGAAAAGGCCCAACAGATGTCCCAGGACGCCGCCCCCGTGGTCCGCACCACCCTCCTGGAACGCTCGGACCAGGTCAGCCGAATGCTGCGCGCCCGCTTGATCACTTCGCCCTGACGTTCCTGACGTTGGCCCGATCGCCGGGGCGAACGGCATAGGCAAGAGGGATCTCAGCCCAGACCGTCTTCCCGGCCGGCGGCCACGCCTCGCTACCCCACCGCGTAGCGAGCGAGCCGACGATCAGCAGCCCGCGCCCCGCTTCTTCCTCGGTGGGCGGGGTGGTACGAGGCAGGGGGCGCCGATCACCTCGCAAATCCGTCACTTCGATACGGAGCGTGTCCAGGCCCTCGACGACAAGGGAGAGCCGGAATCCTCGGCCCGCCACCCGCCCATGGGTGACCGCGTTGGTGGCCAGTTCGGCCACGACCATGGCCGCGGACTCACTGACCGAGCAGGTCTCGGGCCAGCCCCACTGGGCGAGCTGCTGCACGGCCAGCAGCCGGGCGAGGCGGGCGCCGCGCGGGGTGGCACTGAGGAGTTGGGTGAAGCGGCGGGTGGACTGCGGAGCGGCAGGAGCGGATTGCGGGGTGGAGATTTCTGACTTCATGTCACCGAGCGTGGTCGGCTCGCTCTACCCTGACCAGGGAATCTTCCGGTACGGAGGGTGCGTGCACCGACACGGACGGTATCTCGTACGGGGTGTCGGCCGTGACTTGGTTGGGGCGTGTACGACAGCAGGGCGGGTGTGGGATGACGGTGACGGAGCCGCAGGAGACGTACGACGAGGGCGAGCAGGCCAGCGACCTGAACCGGGCGATTGGCAAACAGGTCAAGGTACTTCGGGAGCGGGCCGAGTTCACACAGAAGGAGCTGGGGGAGCGGCTCGGGTACAGCGAGGACCTGATCTCGTCGCTTGAGCGGGGGAGACGTACCCCGCAACCGGAGTTCCTGGCGGCGGCGGATGAACTGCTGGGTGCT
The DNA here is from genome assembly GCF_002291145.1 of Streptomyces sp. SA15. Lineage (GTDB taxonomy): Bacteria > Actinomycetota > Actinomycetes > Streptomycetales > Streptomycetaceae > Streptomyces. Next base: position 26,260 of record NZ_NTGE01000210.1, on the reverse strand, counting down.
GGTGGCCTGTTGAAGGCCACGATCGAGGACGTGGAGAAGGCCAAGGCGAAGGCGAGGGTTCGGCATCCGGCTTGGTTCCGGGACTACGCGCGGCTGGAGCGAGAAGCCGTCGAGATCAACTTCTACAACAACCATGACGTCCCTGGCCTGTTGCAGACCGAGCGGCGAACCCGCGCACTGTACGAGATGCGCAAGCCCCTGTTGGACGAGGAGACCATCGAACAGCGGGTGGCCTCGCGAATGGCCCGTCAGGAGATCCTGACCGGTTGGCCTCCGCCCATGGTCACCGCCGTCATTGAGGAGGTGGTGCTGCGCCGCTGCCTCGGCGGAAGGGAAACCCACAGCGAGCAGCTGGAACAACTGCTCAAGCTCGGACGGCTGCGCAACGTGGAACTCCAGGTGATGCCCACGGAGCGCCTGGAGCACGCTGGGATGGGTGGCCCCTTCGTGCTCCTCACGCCGAAGGGAAAAGCCCAGATGGGATACACCGAGGCGCAGAACTCCAGCCGACTGATCACGGACCCTGAGGAAGTACGTATCCTGGCGGCACGGTACGGCAGCATCAGGGCACAGGCGCTCACCATGCGGGAGTCCCTCACCCTGATCGAGGACTTGCTGGGGGAACGATGAGCACTGCGGAATCCGCCCGACTCGCCTGGTTCAAGAGCAGCTACAGCGGCAACGAGGGCGGCGAGTGCGTCGAGGTCGCCGCAGCTCCCGGTACCGTCCACGTCCGCGACTCCAAGGCCCCCTCCCGCGCCCAACTTGCCTTCGCCACGACAAGGTGGGCCGCCTTCGTGCAGTACGCGGCCCAGGGCTGACGCTCGGGCGAACGCGCAAAGTCCCGACCAGGTACCGGGCGGGTGCGGGCTGGGGCGCCTCCTTGGGGTGTTCGTCAGGCTGCCGTGCAGAGGCAACAGGCGTCGATGAAGACTCGCACGGCTTCGCGATGGTCTCCTGTGCGCCAGACGACGGCGAGCTCACTGGGAGAGAGACCGGTGACCGGTCGGCAGGTGACGTTTTCTCGCTTGTAGATCTCGGCGTTGCCCGCAGAGAGGAGGACTATCCCGAGTCCTGAAGCGACCGCCTCGAAAGTCTCGTCGGCGGTTTCGGCCGTCGCAGCGATCCGTGCCGGTGTCCGACGGTGATCGTTGCCGAGCCAGAACTCGCGGAGCGTTCCGGCCGCCGCCGGAAGGGCGATGAAAGGCTCATCGGCGAGATCCTCGAAGCACACGACAGGACGGTCGGCCAGCTGGTGATTGGTTGGGAGAGCGACCCAACGATCTTCGCTGGTGATCACCTTGTGAGAGAAATCGCCGCTCGTCGGGATGGGCAGCCAGGCGATGGCGACATCGACATCGCTGCCGGCAAGTCCCACCGTCGGGTCGGCCCAGGTCACCTGGCGGAACTGGAGTCGCCAACCGGGAAGCAACTTCTCCATCGTGGCGGTGACGGCCGGGATGAGTCCGCGACCGATGCTCGTCTGGAAACCGACCGTAAGAGTCGTGTCCTGCGCCGCTGCGGCATCAACAACCGCACGCTGCGCTTTCTCCCACTGCTCGATCAGACGCCGGGCATGGGGCAGGAGGGCTCTGCCCGCGGCGGTCAGGGTGACCGTCCGCCGGTCGCGCTCGAAGAGCGCGGTCCGAAAGGAGAGCTCCAGTTGGCGGATCTGTTTGCTCAGCGTCGGCTGTGAGACGAAGAGCCGATCGCTCGCGGCTCGGGTGAAGCTGAGTTCCTCTGCGACCGCGACGAAGTAGCGCAGGTCCCGGACGTGGACATCCATAGCCAAAGGCTATAACAGCAGCTCTTGGACAGATGGCGTGCGTGATCCCACGATTGATTACGTGGGCGCGAGCAGGGCGCCTACGGTTTCGCCGACCGGGGCGGATGGAGGGGGCACTGGTGGAGCTAGGCGTACATGGGCTGAACGCCAAAGCCGTGCTGGGTCCTGCGGAGACGTTCCGGCTGGCTCGGCTGGCGGAGGAGTTGGGGTACCGGTCGTGGTGGGCCGGTGAGCACGTCGTGCTGCCCAGCCCTCGGGTACCGGCCGCGCCGATGGAGCCGACGGACCCGATTCTCGACCCGCTGGTGCATCTGGCCTACGTCGCAGCCGTCACTGAACGGCTGGAACTCGGCACCGGGATCGTCATCCTGCCGCAGCGCAATCCGCTGGTGCTCGCCAAGCAGGTCGCGAGCCTCGACGTGCTCAGCGGTGGCCGACTGCTTCTGGGGGTCGGCGCCGGATACCTCGAACCGGAGATGACCGCGGTAGGAGTGCCGTATTCGGAGCGTGGCCGACGCACCGACGAGTACCTGGACGCGATGAGGGCGCTGTGGACCCAGCCCGCGCCGTCCTATCAGGGCCGGTACGTGGCCTTCGACGGCATCGACGCACACCCGCGGCCTGTCAGGGAAGACGGGCCGCGAATCGTGATCGGCGGTCACAGCCCGGCCGCTTTCCGGCGGGCGGTCGCCCGCGGCCACGGGTGGTTCGGCAATGGTGACAGCCCGGATGATCTCGCCGGGCACCTCGCCGGGCTACGGAAGGCGGCCACCGAGGTCGAACGGCCGGAGCGGCTGGGCCGACTGGAGATCAACTTCATGCAGCTCTCCCCGGTGAACGCCGACACCGCCCGGCGTTACGCCGACCTCGGCGTCGACCGGCTCGTTGTCTACCCACTGCCGCTGGAGCATCCAGCGGACGTCGCCGCATTCCTCGAACGTCACGCCGACCTGCCGCACTGACGTCGTTCAACAGTCTTACGAGGACATGAGGAGCAGAATGCGAGCGCTGATCTACGAACCTGAGGTACCCGCAGGCCTCCGCCTCAGCACGGTTCCCGAGCCGGTGCCCCGTGACTCGCAAGTCCTGATCGAGGTGCACGCGGTCTCGCTCAACTTCGCGGAACTCGCATTCAAAGCTGATCGAACACGACCAGGCACCATCCTGGGGCTGGACGCGGCAGGCGTCATCATCCAGGCCGCAGCCGATGGCTCCGGGCCACCGCCCGGCGCACGCGTCGTGACCTTCGGGTGGGCGTCGGGGGCCTGGGCCGAGCGCCGCGCCGCCGACACCGCAGAGCTGGCCGTCGTTCCCGACTCCGTCGACCTCGCCTCCGCGAGCGCACTTCCGGCAGCAGGTGTCACCGCCCTGCGGGCGCTGCGGCAACTCGGTTCCGTGGTGGGCCGGCGCGTCCTGATCACAGGGGCCTCAGGCGGTGTCGGACGCTTCGCGGTGCAGCTCGCGGCCCACGCCGGCGCGCATGTCATCGCGTCCGTGGGGAGCCAAGCCCGGGGAGAAGGGCTCCGCGAGCTGGGGGCCGACGAGATCGTCGTAGGCCCCCAGAACGTCACCGCACCCGTCTTCGGGGTGCTGGACAACGTGGGTGGCACGCAACTGGCTGAGGCCTTCAGCCTCCTGGAGGACGGGGGCTGCGTCGAGAGCATCGGGATGGCCTCGCGCGAGCCGACCACCATCGACTTCGAGCGGGAACGTCTGAACGGCGGGCGCAAGCGCCTCGAATCCTTCACGGTCGGCGACCCGGGCTTCGGCCCCGGCTTCGGCTCAGACCTCGCCTACCTCGTGCACCTCCTCGAAAACAAGGCACTCGATCCTCAGATCGGCTGGCGCGGCTCCTGGGAACGCGCTCCGGAGGCGGCCGAGGCGCTCCTTGCCCGCCGTGTCATGGGTAAGGCCGTGCTCGATGTCAAAGCGGAGCGGTAAGGTCCCGCCCTGGTTCAGACACCGCTCGCAGCAGGCGTGCTCTGTTGGCCCGGCACCGGACCGGATACAGGACATCATCGATCGTTCGCCGCGCTGCTGGGTGGCCGACCCCACTCACTGAACAACCTGCTGGGCGGAGATATCTGACTTGCTGTCACCGATCGTGTCCGCCCCGCTCTACCCTGACCAGGGAATTATCCGGTACGCAGGGTGTGCGTACCGGTACGGACGGTGTCCTGTGCGGGGTGTCGGCCGTGACCTGGTTGGGGCGTGTACGACAGCAGGGCGGGTGTGGGATGACGGTGACGGAGCCGCAGGAGACGTACGACGAAGGCGACCAGGCCAGCGACCTGAACCGGGCGATTGGCAAGCAGGTCAAAGTACTTCGGGAGCGAGCCAGTCTCACGCAGAAGGAGTTGGGGGACCAACTCGGATACAGCGAGGACCTGATCTCGTCGCTTGAGCGGGGGAGACGGACACCGCGACGAGAGTTCCTGGACGCGGCCGATGAACTCCTGAACGCCAGCGGCCTGTTGAAGGCCACGATCGAGGACGTGGAGAAGGCCAAGACGAAGGCGAGGGTCCGGCATACGGCCTGGTTCAGGGACTATGCGCGGTTGGAGCGGCAGGCGGTCGAGATCAACGACTACAACTGCCATGACATCCCTGGGTTGCTCCAGACCGAACGGCGGATCAGGGCTCTGTACGAGATGCGCAAACCGCTGCTGGACGAGGAGACCATCGAGCAACGGGTCACCTCTCGGCTGGCACGGCAGGAGATCCTCACACAGTGGCCCCCTCCGATGATCACTGCGGTCATCGAAGAGTCGGTGCTGCGGCGCCCTCTCGGGGGACGAGAGGTCCACAAGGAACAGCTGGAGCATCTGCTTCAACTCGGCGGGCTGCGCAACGTGGAACTGCAGGTGATGCCGATGGACCGTACCGAACATGCCGGCATGGGCGGTTCCTTCATCCTGCTGACGCCCAAGGGGAAACCCCAGTTGGGATACACCGAGGCACAGAACTCCAGCCGACTGGTCACGGACCCCGAAGAGGTCCGTATCCTGGCCGCACAGTACGGCAGCCTCAGGGCGCAGGCGCTCACCATGCAAGAGTCCTTCGCCTTGATCAAAAAGATGCTGGGAGAGCTATGAGTACGGCGGAACCCGCGCGCCTCGCCTGGTTCAAGAGCAGCTACAGCGGCAACGAGGGTGGGGCGTGCATCGAAGTCGCCGTCGCGCCCGGCACGGTCCACGTCCGCGACTCCAAGACCCCTTCCCGCGCCCAACTAGCCTTCGCCACCTCAAAGTGGGCCGCGTTCGTGCAGTACGCGGCCCAGGGCTGACGCACGGGCGAGAGGGGTACAGCGCCAACGCAGTACAGCAGACACGTCAGTTGGTGGCCTGCGTCCTCCCTCTGGAGGATTCGAGTAGCCATAACCGACGTGTCCCGTCCGTAAGTAGTCCACGGTCGTGGAACCGGTAGCCGCGGGCTTGCAGCCCTCCCCGCACCGCAGGCGCCAGCGCCGCTTGCCTGGGCCTCTTACTCGACGGACTCCGTCTCGGTGTCTTCCAAGGAAGAGGCGATGGCGGCGAACTCCTCAAGGGCAGCGGTGAGGTCTTCGACGATCTCGCGGGCGATGATCTCCGGAGCTGGCAGGTTGTCGAGGTCCTCGAGTGACTCGTCGCGCAGCCACGTGATGTCGAGGTTGACCTTGCTGCGGGCGATCAGCTCGTCGTACGTGAACGACTTGAAGAGCTCTGTCTCCTCGCGTTCCTCGTGAGGGTGTCCCGGGTTGGCGCAGGCCACGAAGTCGTCCAGGTGCTTGCGCGTCAGCGGGTTCTTCTTGGGTGTGAAGCGCTGGTTGGTACGGAGGTCGTAGACCCACAGTTTGTTGGTCCACGGCGTCTCGCTGGCCGGCTTCTTGTCGAAGAACAGCACGTTCGCCTTGACACCCTGGGCGTAGAACACGCCGGTGGGTAGGCGTAGCAGTGTGTGCAGCTCGAAATCCCTCAGCAGACGACGGCGCAGGACTTCTCCGGCTCCGGCGTCGAACAGCACGTTGTCGGGCAGCACCACGGCCGCACGGCCGTTGATGTCCAAGATCGTCATGATGTGTTGCAGGAAGTTGAGCTGCTTGTTGCTCGTAGTAGCGACGAAGTCCTGGCGCTCGATCGTCCGATCATCTCGGTTGGCCTTGCCGTCCACGCCGACCATGGTGACCGACGACTTAGTGCCGAACGGCGGGTTCGCAAGGACCACTGACCACCGCTTGCCGGGGTCGGCGATCAGGGCGTCCTTGACCTCTACTAGTGAGTCCCCTGTGGGGCTGCCGATGCCGTGCAACATCAGGTTCATTGCCGCGAGGCGAGCAGTGCCATCCACTAGCTCTACGCCGTGGACGAAGGAGTCGCGCAGATGCTCGCGTTCCGGGGGCGTCATGTGCCTGGCGTTCTTGGAGGCGTACTCGTGCGCGGTCAGTAGGAAGCCGCCGGTGCCGCAGGCCGGGTCGACGACGGTGTCGGCCACGGTGGGCCGCACGATGTCGACCATTGCGGAGATGATCGAGCGCGGCGTGAAGTATTGGCCGGCCCCAGAACCTTTGTCGCTGGCCCCCTTGGCCAGGAGGGACTCGTAGGCGTCACCGTTGATGTCGGTCCCGGTGGACGACCAGTTCTCCTTGTCGATCAGGTCGTGGATCAGGCGCTCCAGCTTGGCCGGGTCCTGGATGCGGTTCTGGGCTTTGCGGAAGATCGTGCCCAGCGTTCCGCGTTGCCTTCCAAGGCCCAGCAGGATTCGCGTGTATTCGGCTTCCAGAGCAATACCCTTGGCATCCAGCAGACGTTGCCAGGAGAATTCGTCGGGGACGATCTTCTCCGGTTTGAGCTTCCGATGGGCGCGCTCGTGCGCCATCTTCAGGAACAGCAGGTACGTCAGCTGCTCGGTGTACTCGATGACTCCGACGCCATCGTCACGCAGGACGCCCGCGTAGGACCATAGCTTGTCGACCAGTCGGCGACCATCCGCCATGATTCTCTTCCTTCGAACACCGGGGCATCTGCCCCACAAGACCGGTTAATGCGGACGGGTTACTGCACGTCGCGGCTCTCCCACTCGCCGAACCTGGTGCCGTCCTCAGTCCCCCAAGCCTCGCGCCCGTTGATGGACGCCGATCCCTGCACGATTGCACCTGCGGCGGACGAGGATGAGAAGACAACGTCCCGGGTGAGGCGGGCGACCCCGTTGGCTCCGATGACGATGGAGCCGTCTTCGAGCAGTTTGTGGTGTTGCTCCTGCCTAACTTTGTACTGGCGAGCGGTGGACTCGCTGAATCCGTCCCGGTCCGGCATGGCAGCGCACACGACGGAGCCGGCGAGGACCGTGAACTCGCCATCAATCAGCTGCGCTTGGGCGTCCACGCCGATCTTCGGCCGCTTGAACCGGAATACGGGAGATGTTGTCGCTTGTGCGGCGGTGACGGGCGCCGGCGCGGAAGCGGGTCCCGATCCGGCAGGAGCGATACGGGTCTCGCGCCCGCGGAACATGTCGATACCGAGGACAGGCAGGAGGACGCGAAGCTGCTCGATGAAGTACTCCATGTCCGACGCATCAGCCTCGGGTAGGTCAGCGCCCCCGGTCGGCTCGTTGCCGTTCTCCAGGGGTATGCGGCCGATGGACTTAGCCAGCCGGATGAGGCGCGCTTCCAGGTAACGTACATGGGCGCTAGTGAGGTTCGTGTCCTTGGAGGTGATGACCACGACCTCGGACCAAAAATCTTTCCTCGCGTCGTGCTGAATCAGGCGATTGGCGACGTCGTCGGACTGGCCGATGTAGGCAATGCGGTCTCCGACAGACTTCAGGTCGTCGCCGAGAAGTATGTAGACGCCGGTGCGCCGGGCTTCCGGGCGGGTCCGGATCTCGCCGAGCTTCTCACGCTTTCCCTTGAGAACGTGCCCGGTCCAGTTCATGATCTCGGCGGTCATGAGTCCGCCGGGTGTCCCGTCCACAAGAAACAGGCGAACCTGCTTGCCGGCCATCAGAACAGCACCCCTTCGCGAACAGGGGAGGGCAACTCCTCTGTCAGTGGGTCCATGACCTCAGCATTAGTCGAGCCTGAGTCCCCGACTAGTCTTCCAGAAAACGCAGCACTCAAAAGGGATTTTCGTAGACGCTCGGCGCGTTTCAGTTCCCCCTCGACAACAGAACGAAGGCGTCGACTGCGTTCAAGCATCTCGCGAATCTGCGCGAGTCGTTCATCCTGTACTGACAACGGCGGCACCGGGATCGGCATGGTCTTAATCACCTTGAGGCTGATGGAAGCAAGATTCACGCTTTGCTTGCCGTGCCTCTGCGCCCATCGAGCGCCATAGGTGTTCGCGCACCAGGCCAGCCACTCAGACCGCATATCAGGTCGCGGACGTGCACGGAATACGTGATTCTGGTGGATGCACCCTTCGATCTGCTCCTCCCAGACCCAACCTCGGGCAAGCTTGTCGCGGTCCCCTCCTTCGTTCATGAGAACGTCTCCGTGCTGTAGGAGGAGTGTCTTTGCCTTGGCTGGGGGGACACGGAGAACAGCGATGTTGTCCAAGTCCAGACGTGCCCGCTGGACGTTGGCGACCCTCAAATAAGGAACCTCGACGTAGGACGGATCCGTCTGCTTCTTCGTGTCCTTCGTGACTCCGCCGACAACATCGGCGACATCGGCAAGTTGCTTCCATTCCCACCTTGGAGCAAGCTGCGGCAAGTTGCCATTGAGGATCTGCTGGACACCGTCCGTACTGGTCTCTGTACTACCGAGGGCACGCATGATGATGGCGTCCTCATACGTAGCCACACGCCGGAGCACGGTTTGGAGGTAAGCGACGCCGGCGTCAAGGCGGGACAGGTGCTCCTCCAGCACCTCGACGATCCGCTCCTGCTGGGGCAGCGGGGGTACTGGGATACGAACGCCGCCACGGAAGCGAGCTAGGCTCACTTTCAACTGAGCGACACCAGCGGTGATCCCTGCGACCTGGCGGCGAGCATCAGGCGCCTGAAGTGCGTAGGCGATGTAGCTGGGATGAAAATCAGGCGCGGGACGCAGGCGGATGCAGTCCGCCGTAATGACGGCCAGACCCGAGCCGCTATAAACCACACTATCGCCGGGTGGGTCACCCATTTTCGTCACCAGCACGTCTTTTGGTTTCACGAGATGCGCGCTAAGTTCCTCAGCCTTGGCAGCGCTGACGAAGGCACGGGGGTGTGAGAACGAACTATTACGGATGTCACGAACGAACACGAGCGGTACGCCCTCGGTCGTGTAATCCGACGTCTTCAGGTTGCTTCCGAACGGGCCGATCACGAGCGATGAACGGTCCTCGCCAGCAATTTCATGGGGCGTTAGCCAACGCCAACCTGCGGGCAGGTCATTCACGCGGTGAGCTCCTGGTTGAGGGTCTCCAACAGGTCGCTGGCGGAGTCGCCGAGGTCGCGCAAGGCACCGTCGACGCCACCGCGTTCGACGAAGGGTGATTCGTCCAGATCGTCGGCATCGATTCCTGCTGACGCTGCGATCACCTCGGCCATGTTGTCCAGCCACCACCTCTGCGCGTCCGTGAAGACTACTCCGGCCTGTTTCTGCTGCAGCAACCAGCCCTCATACCGCTTGCGTACCTTGTCGGCGTACGGAACCAGCTCGTCGTCACTTTGCAGGGTAAACCGGAGCAGAGAAACCAAGTCCGTCACTGTTGCCTTGGCGTTCGGCCGGACCCGGCCCTTCTCGACCTGCTCGTACGCCTTCCACAGCACACCAGGCGTCCAGCGATGGGGCGGGCGAGCGATGCGGTCGGCCAGCTCCTGGATCTGCGCGAAGACATCGCCCGCAGGGCGATAGCCAGAGCGGCCAGCCTCTTCCAAGATCTGGAGCGCAGTGATTTCGCTGCGATGCTCGTGCAGATAGGCGCGCCAGTCCAAGACGATCTCCATCGCCTTGTCATCGTTGACGACTCCGTAGGCCTCCAGGAGGGTGTCAGGGTTGGTGTCGTCGATTATCAAATCGTGCTGACGGCGCAGCTCCATGATCCGGTTGCGCAGCTCTGGGTTGGCCGCGAGCGGCTCGACAGCGGCCTCGATCATCTCGTCTACGACTTGTTCGCGGCTCACCCCCGGGCCAGCGGTGGCGAGGGCCCCGGCCTGGTTCTGCGGGTCGCAGGCCTCGACAAGCCGCTTCACGATCGCCTTGAGCGGCCGATCCGCCACGCTCTCCAGCTCGGTGTGCTCAGCAGGCTTGAGCTGCAGTTCCAGCGCGGCGAGGCGGGAGGCGAGCGTGGCGGTCTCGTCCTCGGTGATGGTCAGGTTCGCGGCCTTCTGAAGCAGCTGCTGCAGCGAGACACTCTTGGTGCGGTTCAGCGGAGGGTCGACGAAACTATGCTCGGAGACGCCGATGGCATCGACTATGACGAACCGGGTTTTCTCCTTGGCCTTCGGGTCGGGAGTCACCGCCTGGAAGTCGGCTGGAGCAATCGTCCGCGCGCCGCGGCCTTTCATCTGCTCGAAGTACTGGGCCGAGCGCACGTCTCGCATGAAGAAGACGCATTCCAACGGCTTGACATCGGTGCCGGTTGCGATCATGTCCACGGTCACGGCGACGCGCAGGCTCGGGGATGTGCGGAAGGATTGCAGATGCCCCTTGGGGTCTTTTGCCTGGTAGGTGATCTTTGCGGCGAAGTCGTTGCCCTTGCCGAAGACCTGCCGCACCTGCGTGACTACCTCTTCGGCGTGGGCGTCGTCTTTGCAGAAGATCAGTGTCTTGGGGACGGCCGTGCGTCCGGGGAAGATCTCCGTGGACAGCCGGTCGCGGAAGGTCTCCAGGACGGTCCGGATTTGGTTGGGGTTGGTGACCGCGCGATCGAGCTGCGACTTCCGGTACTCCAGCGTTTCGTCGATGGCCTCGATCCGCTGTATGCGGGTGCGCCGGTCTACCTTCGGCACATGTGTGCCAGCCTCGATCGTTGCTCCGTTCTCGCTGATCTCGGTCTTGATCCGGTAGATGTCGAAGTCGACGTTCACGCTGTCCGCCACGGACTCCGTATAGGTGTACTGCGACACCAGATTCTGGCGGAAGAACGCGAACGTCTGCTTCCCGGGCGTGGCCGTCAGTCCGATGACATGGGCGTCGAAATATTCCAGGACGCCCTTCCACACCCCGTAGATCGAGCGGTGCGCCTCGTCCACGATAATTAGGTCGAACGACTCGGGCGGCATGGTCGGGCTGTATTGGACGGTAACCGGCTCGTCCGGCGTCCAGTCGTCCAGCCGCGGGTCGTCGCCGCCCGGGACCTCCTTGCCGCGCAGCACCGAGTAGACGCGCTGAATTGTGGAAATCACGACACCGGAGCTGGCAAGCATGCCCGCTGCTGAGAGCTTCTGCACCGAGTAAATCTCGGTGAAGCGTCGCCCGTCGTCAGGGGTGGCGTAGTTGGCGAACTCGCCGGCCGTCTGGTCTGCCAGGTTGTTTCGGTCCACCAGAAATAGGATCCGCTTGAAGCCTGCGTACTTCAGCAGCCGGTACGACAGCGTGACCGCGGTGTAGGTCTTGCCAGCGCCGGTGGCCATCTGGATCAGGGAGCGGTCGGCACGCTGCACCGCAAGAGACTCCTCGGCGCCCTGAATCGCATTGATCTGCGCGGGACGCAACTTCTCGGTGGCCAGCGGTGGCATCGCCCGCACTTTCGCCCTCCATGTGGGGGCATCCGGGGTGGTGTCGGCGTCCCGGATGACTCGGGCCAGCGTTTCCGGCCGCGGGAACGCGAAGATCTTCCGGGCGCGCGGCTCGGGGTCGTAACCGTTGGTGAAGTGCGTCTCGGCGCCGGATGCTTCGAAGACGAACGGCAGGCGTTCGCCCCGCAGGTGGGACCGCTTCCGGTGCCGCTCCGGCAGTCCTGTGGCGTACATGGAAGACTGCCACTCCACGCCCGACAGCGTGGTACCCATGGGCTTGGCCTCGATGACGCCGACCACCTTCCTGCCGACGTACAGCAGGTAATCTGCCCGCCCGTGTCCGGCGGACATGATGACCTCACGCACTGCGATACCGTCGCCGGCGAACAGGTTCAGATCCTTGCCGTCCTGTACCTGCCAGCCTGCAGCCGCGAGCTGCTCGTCGATGCGTTTTCGGGCGCGCGCCTCGGCAGGGAGTCTGTCGTCATCGGTCGCGGTCATCATCGCCTCAGTGCAGAGCAGGGGATTCGGTGTAGGGAGCAGGGAGATGGTGGACACTGAGCATGCCCTGCCGTCCGCGCCTGGCACAAGTCGCCCGTTGATACTGCTGATCTTAGGGCCGATGCCATTTGAAGACCTATGCGGTGATCGGCAACTCCCATGCTTGCTGGGGCGCTTGGGCCAGCAGCTCCCTGGCCGCGGTCTGTCCTCCGCTCGTGCCTAGCTGACCGCACACGGTCGTGCGAGCACGGTCCCGCCAACACCCGTTTTGGGAGTTCGCTCGGGCGGCCTGCCAGGGGACTTGGCACACTTGCTGGTGCAACGCTCTTGGTCGCTCACGGCCGCCTGATGCGTCGTCGTTGATGTCAGATGGTGTGACACCCCGCTGGGTCGCCACCGAGTCGGCGCTCGCCATGAGCTTCATCCTCTCCCACAGTGGGTCGTGCCACCAGGGACGCTTCTCCGAGCGGGGAGTTGGCACTGCGGGCCTACTGGGACAAGAACCCCGCCGAAGCATGGGCATGACCTGCGCAATGTCCGCTACTGAGGCTGCGTGCCACGACACCAGGCCGCCCTTGCCCGGGTCGTGGGACGCAGCCACGACCGGGTTACGGAGAAAGCCGGTTCGGCCCCCGGAACAGAAAGGTCGCCTCCCGAATCGAGTCCAGGCCGAGCATCACCATCAGCACCCGCCCGAGGCCCATGCCAAGGCCCCCGTGCGGAGGGCACCCGTACCGGAATGCGTTCAGGTAGTCCTGCATCGGCTCCGCGCTCATGCCCTTCTCAGCGGACTGCTTCAGCAGCACGTCGTACCGGTGCTCGCGCTGCGCGCCGGTGGTGACCTCAAGGCCCTTCCACAGCAGGTCGAAGCTCAAGGTCACGCTCGGGTCGTCGGCAGGACGCATGTGGTAGAAGGGCCGGATACCGACCGGGTAGTGCGTGATGAACACGAACTCATGCCCTGTGGCCTCCTTGATGTGGGTCGAGATGCCGCGCTCGCCCTCCGGGTCCAGGTCTTCCTTGACCCCTGCGGGGTCCCAGCCGCCCTTGCGCAGGATCTCGTGTGCCTCGGTCATGGTGATGCGGGGAAAGGGTGTCGTGGGCACGGCGACCTCGACGCCGTAGTGCTCGGCGATCGTCTCGCCGTGGGCGTCGGCGACCTTGGCGATCGCGTGGGCGAGCATCTGCTCCTCGAACGCCATCACGTCCTCGACCCCGTCGATCCAGGCCAGCTCCACGTCGACGCCGGTGAACTCGGTGGCGTGCCGGGAGGTGAACGACGGCTCGGCGCGGAAGACCGGCCCGATCTCGAAGACCTTGTCGACGCCGGCCGCGATCGCCATCTGCTTGAAGAACTGCGGCGACTGCGCCAGGTAGGCGCTGCGGCCGAAGTAGCCCAGCTTGAAGACCTCCGCGCCGGACTCCGAGGCGGTGCCCATGAGCTTGGGGGTGTGCATCTCGGTGGCGCCCTGCGTGTAGGCGTACTCGCGCATGCCCTGTTCCAGGGTGGTCTGCACGGCGAACATCAGCTGGGTGGCGGGGCGGCGGCGCACGTCCAGGAAGCGCCAGTCCAGCCTCTGCTCCAGGCCGGTGTGGTCGTCGATCGGCAGCGGTGTGGCGGCCGGGTTCAGGACCTCGACCGCCTCGGGAACGATCTCCAGGCCGCCCAGCTTGACCTGGGCCGCGTCGACGACGCGGCCGGTGATGCGGACGGCGGACTCGGATGTGAGGGCTTCGAGCTGGGCCTCCAGCGGCCCTTCATCGCGCTTGTGGGTCACCTGCACCATGCCGGTGCTGTCCCGCACGACGACGAACTGCATCTTGCGCTGCAGGCGGAGGGTGTTCACCCACCCGCAGACGGAGACAGTACGGCCTACGTGTTCTCGCAGGTCGGAGACGTGTACGCGGCTGTGGATCATTTCGGTCCTCCGAAGGACATCGTCATGATCCCTTGGGAGTGCGGGCGAGAAGGGCAACTCGCGGTGCCACCGCACTTTCGCCGCCACCTGATGGCGGCCTCATTCGGGCCCGGTGACGGGGGCCGGCCGGCGGGGCATTGGACCACCAGGCGGGGTCGTTCCTCCCCGCGCTCGGGAGGGTCTTCACCTCGGGGTGCGAGACCGCCTTCACAGCTTCCGGCGGCTCTCTCGGCTCGCGTGATCCGTGGCTACTCGTCTCCGTCGACGCGTTGCCCAGCAGGATACGGAGCGTGTGGCGGCGGTTGCAATCAAGAACCCCCTCGTGGAGGGGAGGACCTGCCATGAGCGTGCCCGTGCGATGGGCGGTGGTCGCTGATGCCGGGGAACTCGCCCACAAGATCCAGACGCGCGTGGCAGTGCCGCGAAATTGCGGATCGACGGAGGTTGGGCGATTGCTACTTCCCAGTCGGCTCGCCGCCGCTAGTAGCTGAGTGCCGCGGACCAGTCGTCTCGGCCTTGGCGAGTGAGGTCGAGGATGTGCCATACGGGGCTGAGCAGGTCGATGCCTCGCTGGTCGATGTCGTCGGACATCCGGGGGTGCACCGAGTAGAAGTGGCGTACCGACCCGTCGTCGTCGCGGGTGAACACCGACACCGTCGAGTCCTGGTTGCCCTCGGCGTCCTCGCTGCCCAGGTCGTACTTGAAGGTACTGGACCCGGCGCTGAGCAGACGCAGATTCGTCCACTTCCGGTTTCGGGCGTGCGCACGGAGCGCGGGCAGGTCGGCCGCGGCGACGATCGCGAGGTCGACGTTCTGCGCGATGTGGTGGGCCACTCCGTTGAACCCATCGATCCACATCGTGCACATGGGGCACGGCTCGGTCTGGTTCTTGCCATACATGAAGTGGTAGACGACCAGGTCACGCCCGGGTCGAGTGAACAGTTCACCCAGGCGCACGGTCTGCGTCGGCGCGTCGCCCGCCTGGAGATCAGCAGGGCCCTCCTCGAACACGTAGTCATCGACGACAGGGCCCAGCGGCAACCGGCGACGCAGCTCGGCGACGCGTTCACGATGGCGCATCAGCTCGATCTCGGCTTGCCGCAGCTCCTCGCGGGCGCTGACGTATGCGGCTGACTCCCCAGTGAGATTGGTTTGACGCATCGCTACCTCGGCCTAGCTGCTGTCTGGTGGTCACTCTGCTCTGGCCCACCAGCGTATGCCTGCGCACAGGGCTCGCCAGGTAGCGAAACGACACGGCGCGGATCCGCCGGCGGATCCGACCCCGATGGACCTGGCGATCGTCTGTGCAGCCATGGCGGTGCCAACGGCGCCGGGTCACCCAGAACTGCGCCCGGCGCCGCCGCACCCGATGCTTGCGGCAGGGCACCGCAACGCAGCCGGGCTCAATGCTCCGGGCTCAGGAGGGCACGATGGGACGTCTCAGCGAGCAGGTGGCGATCGTCACCGGCGGGGCCGGTGGGATCGGCGCCGCGGTGGCGCGTCTCCTCGCGGGCGAAGGTGCCGCCGTGGTGGTCGCCGATATTCGGGACGCCGAGGGGGCGGAGGTGGCGGCTGAGCTCGGTGGGCGGTGCCGGTATCTGCGGCTGGACGTCAGTAGTGAGGACGGCTGGCGGCGGGCGGTGGGGGAGACGGAGCGGGAGCTGGGGGCGGTCTCGGTGTTGGTGAACAACGCGGGGATCATGGAGTGGGGGTCGATGGAGGAACAGAGTCTCGAGTCGTTCCGGCGGGTCATCGAGGTCAACCTGCTGGGCGCGTGGCTGGGCATGCGGGCCGTGGCGCCCTCGCTGCGCCGGGCCGGTGGCGGGGTGATCGTGAACATGTCCTCCCTTGCGGGGCTGACCGCCTATGCCGGCGTCGGAGCGTACGTGGCCGGTAAGTGGGGGTTGCGCGGGCTGACGAAGACCGCCGCGCTGGAGCTGGCTCCCGATCGGGTGCGCGTCTGCTCCGTCCACCCCGGTGCCATTCGCACGCGGATGACTGCCGGATTCGACGAGTCGTACGTCTCCGGGCAGCCCGTTCCCCGGTTCGGTGAGCCCGAAGAGGTGGCCCGGATGGTGCTCTTCGTCGTCGCCGACGCGACCTTTTCGACGGGGAGCGAGTTCGTCCTGGACGGCGGCATCCTCGCCGGGCCGGCGCCCACCGTCCTGAATCCGGCCGACTGACCCGAGTCCTGCTCCCTGACCCGAGTCCGGGCCCTTGACCCGAGTCCGGGTCCTTGCCCCTAGTCCGGGCCCTTGACCCGAGTCCGGGCCCTTGACCCGAGTCCGGCCTCAGCGGCCGATGGCGCTCGCGTCCAGCACGTCGGTCTTGGCCGGGGGCCGCACGTCCATGGGCTTGTCGAAGGCGCTGAACGTGGTGGTGCTGACGTATTCGGGGCCCTTGAAGACGACCTTGAGGATGTACGGCTTGCCCTTGGTGGCGACGTAGAAGGTGTAGGTGCCGCCGTCTTTGTCCGCCTTGTCCGTCACCATCAACGGAATCGCCGGGGTGCCGTCGACCTTGGTCGGTGCGCCCTTCCTCGCTTTGCCGAAGGAGGCGAACGGGCGGGTGCAGTCGGACAGTCCGTCTCCCGGTTGCGCATTGCTGGTGGGCGTCTTGATCCAGCGTTTCTGGTCTCCTGTGCCGGACATGGCCTTGCCCGACCACCGCTCGATGTAGGCGCGGTTCGGGCGGACGTAGTCCGTCTCGCCGATTCGGATCTGTTCGAGGCTGGTGCCCTTGGCCCAAGTCGTCTTGGACACGCAGTTGGCCTTGAGGTCGGTCGTCACACGGCTGGAGAAGCTGCCGCGGTCGGGCACGGAGTTGACCATGTCGATGGTCACCGACTTGAGGTCGTTCATCGTGTCGTTCGCGTCGTCGAGCATCTGCTTGGCGGAGGGTTCCTCCGCGGTGGTGCCGTTCGTGCAGCCGGCCACCGTGGCGCCCACCACTAAGCAGGTCAGGGCAGCCGTCACAGCGGTCGATATCGTTCGCACAAGTCCCCCACAGTCCTCACAAGCCCCCCCAATGATGAGCGGTCAGATTATCGCCCCGCGCTCGCTCGGGCTGACTCTGTGTTCCCTCGTGAACGCCGCGCCGGCCACGGTGGCGCCTCATCGGCCGACATACGTCTTGACCGAGCGCCTGGACCGCTGGAAGGTCGTGCGCGGCGGTCAGCGGAATGGGCCTGCCACGGCGGCGCCGTGACGGTGTCGCGAACGGTCGAGCACCAGGGGGAGAGAGCTTCGTGAGACCGCTGACGATCCTCTTCGCGCCGGAGAGCGCGTACGGTCCGACGAACAACTGCGTCGGCATCGGCGACGTACTGCGCCGCCGGGGGCACCGGGTGGTGTTCGCCGCGGAGGCGTCCTGGAAGGGTCGGCTCACCGCGTTCGGCTTCGAGGAGGAGCTGATCGATCTGGCGCCGCCGCCCGAACAGCCGCAGGAGGCGGGACAGTTCTGGAAGGACTTCATCCGCGACACCGCCCCCGAGTTCAGAAAGCCGACGATCGAGCAGCTGGAAACCTGGGTGAAGCCCGTCTGGCAGGAGCTGGTCTCCGGCGCCCGGTACTGCGAGCCGCAGCTCAGGGCGATCATCGAGCGGGTCCGGCCGGATGTGATCGTCGAGGACAACGTCGTCTGCTTCCCCGCTCTCACCACGGCGGGCGTACCGTTCGTGCGGATCGTCTCGTGCAACCCGCTGGAGGTGAAGGGCGACCATGTCCCTCCGCCCTTCTCCGGTTACCCGTCCGGTGACCGCACCGGCTGGGCGGAGTTCCGCGCCGAGTACGACCGTACCCATCGGGAGCTGTGGACCGAGTTCAACGGCTGGGTGGCCGAACAGGGCGCACGGCCGCTGCCCGACCTGGAGTTCATCCACGAGGGCGACCTGAACCTCTACGTCTACCCCGAGACCGCCGACTACACCGACGCCCGGCCGCTGGGCCCCACCTGGCACCGGCTGGACTCATCGGTACGGGAGACCGACGAGGAGTTCACGCTGCCGACGGCACTCGCCGGGCCTTCTGCCGCGCCTTCCGCAGGGCCTTCCGCAGGGCCTTCCGCCGGAGCGGAGGGGAGCGCGCTGATCTATTTCAGCCTCGGCTCGCTCGGCTCCGCCGACGTGGACCTCATGCGCCGGATCATCGCCTCGCTGGCCCGCACCCCGCACCGCTACATCGTCTCCGAAGGGCCGCTGCACGACGAGATCGAGCTGCCGCCGAACATGTGGGGCGCGGAGTTCCTCCCGCAGACGCGGATTCTGCCGCAGGTCGACCTCGTCATCACCCACGGCGGCAACAACACCGTCACCGAGTGCTTCCACTTCGGCAAGCCGACGGTGCTCCTCCCGCTGTTCTGGGACCAGTACGACAACGCCCAGCGCGTCGCCGAACTGGGCTTCGGCATCCGGCTCGACCCCTACCGCTGCACCGACGCACAGCTGCACGCCGCCGTGTCCCAACTGCTCGCCGACACCCGAGCACGAGCCGTCCTGGCCGACGCCGCCCGAACCATCCGGGCCCGCGACGGCCTGCGCACCGCCGCCGGGCTGATCGAGCGGGCGGCGGCACGCTGAACACCGGGGCACGGGCTCGGCCCCGTCTCTCTCCCGTGCGTCAGCGTGTCTCCCCCGTGCTTCAGCGTGCGGGGAGTTCCGCGGCGGCGGAAGCCGTGAGCTCGGTGGCCATGGCGCAGAGCTCGTCCATGGGGCGCTGCCCGCCGACGTACAGGCGCAGCATCTCGGCGGCCGTCTCGGCGTTGTAGTCGCCGTACTCGCGGTACTTCACGAAGATCGTGCAGGTGTCCTCGCCGTTTCGTTCGGGGACGACGTAGGCGTCGTAGCCGCTGAGCCGGATCGGGTCGCCGTACTCCGAGGACACCTGATCGCGGTAGAAGCTCACCTCGGTCTCCAGATCGTCGACGTCGCTGAACCATTCGCAGTCCCAGTTCGCGACACCGACCTCCGGCGCGGCGGCCCGGATGCCGGGGATGACGGACAGCGCCTTCGCGTCGAGCAGCTCGCAGGCGTTCACCCAGGCCAGCGACGCGTCCGGGTAGGGCGGGGAACGGCGGGGGAGCGGGCCCTGGTTGAGGTCCTCGGCGGCGCTTCGGGCGGCCGCGTGGGCGATCGTGCACAGCGTCGCGGTGCCGCCGGCCACGGAGCCGTCCTCCACGTTGACGCGGATCCTGACGAGGGTGTCGTCGACGTTGCCGTCGGGCGGCAGCAGGAGCAGCCCGCATTCGTCGCTCTCCGGCTCCTCCTCCAGGATGCCGATCTCCCCGATGGTCTGAGCGGGTTCCGACGTCTCGGGCGGAGAGCCCCGGCGGAAGCGGATCGACACGTCGATACGGGTCTTGTCGTCGGGGCGGACGAGTACGTCGCAGCGGTCGAAGTTCCCGTATTCCGGGTCCACTTGGGCCTTGCCGAACCGGCTGACAGCGGCGGGGTCGGCCAGGGCGCAGAGGTCGGCGGTGTGCGGATCGCCGATCAGAGCCGACTGCTTGGCGTCCGAGGCGTCCGAGGCGTCCGAAGCGTCTGAGGCGTCCGAAGCGTCCGAGGCGTCTTCGGCGAGCCTGCTCCGGCCGGACTCGCGGGTGGCTTTCCCGCCGTCGCCGTCGGCCCGGTCAGGCAGGGCGACGAGCCCCAAGGCCAGCGCGGCGCTGACGCCGAGGACCGCGGCGAGCAGCCGCCGGTTCCTTCGCGGGCGCCGGGGGGCTGTCGCCGGTACGGGTCCGGCGATGGCCTCCAGGAGCCGCCTGACCTCGGCGGCGTCGGGGCGTCGGCGTGGATCGCGTTGCAGCATGGCGGTGAGCGCGGGGGCCAGGGGGCCTACCGCGGGGGCGTCGATCTCGACGACGCCCTGCTCGGCCTTCCAGTACCTCAGGCGCTCGGTGTCCTCCCCCTTCCTGCTGGGGGCATCCCCGTCACCGCGCGGCGGGGAGCCGGTGACCAGCGCGTGGAGGGTGGTGGCCAGGCAGAACACGTCCGACGCCGGCTGCGGGACGTTGCCCCGGGCCAGCTCGGGGGCGGCGTAGTCCGGGGTGAAGCTGAACGGGCCGTTGGCCGTGATGGTCTCGGTGCCGCCGACCCGGTAGGCGGCGCCGAAGTCCAGCAGCTTCCCGGTACCGCGTCGGGAGAGGCCGATGTTGGCGGGCTTGAGGTCGCAGTGGACGATGCCCGCCTCATGCAAGGCGGCGAGGGCGTCGGCGAGTTGGGCACCGACGCGGGCCGCCCGGAGCGGAGACATCGGTGGCTTCCGGTCCAGGCCGCCGCCGGGCACGTACTCCATGACGAACCAGTACGTCTCCGGCTCGTCCCCGTCCCTGTCCCCGTCTTTGTCCCCGTCTCTGTCCCCGTTCGCGTCCCTGTCCCTGTCCCTGTCCCCGTTCGCGTCCGCGTTCCCGTCCTGCGGCACGGTCACGACGTCGTACAGCGTCACGACGTGGGGGTGGTCGCGGAACTTGGCCATGGCACGCGGCTCGCCCAGCAGCCGCCGTACCGCGGTCTCGCGGTCGCCATCGATCCGCTCCGGTTTCAGGGCGACGTCCTGCCCCACCACCGTGTCGTGGGCCAGCCACACATCGCCGCTCCGACCCGCGCCGATGACCTCTTTGAGGACATAGCGGCCGGCGAACTCGTCCCCGGAACGCAACGGATCCTCCCCCTCGTTCGAGTCCAGAACGCGCACGGCCCAGGGGCCGTATGCGCGGATCGAACCTACTGCGTACGGCGGACCGTACGCAGTGTCTACCCAGAGACTTCATCAGTCGCACTCATGCCTACCGCTCAAAGGATTCCGGGACCGGTCCCGACAACGACGACTACGGTTCACCGCGGCCCGAACCGAACACCCCCCGACAGTCCTCCGATAGTTCCCCAACAGTGAGGAAAACCCCCCATGCCAAGCACCCGCACCTGCGTGCTGGCGGGCGTCACCGCGGTCGTTTCGACCGCCGTGCTCACGCTGTCCGCCCAGGCCGCCACTCCGGCCGCGCACGAGCGGGCGGCCGCCCGGTGCGCGTATCCGTCCGAGGTCCTCGACCTGACCAACTGGAAGCTGACCCTGCCCACCGGCGAGGACGAGGATCCCACCGAGATCACCCAGCCCGAGCTGGCGACCTTCTCCGCCTCCCCCTGGTTCCGGGCCAACGCCGCCTGCGACGCGGTCCGGTTCCGGGCGGCCGTCAACGGTGTGACGACGGGAGGCTCCAGCTATCCGCGCGCCGAGCTGCGGGAGATGACCGACGGCGGCGCGGACGAGGCCGAGTGGTCCACCACGGACGGCACCCACACCCTCGTGGTCACCGAGGCGTTCACGGCACTGCCCAAGGAGAAGCCCCAGGTGGTCGGCGCGCAGGTGCACGGCGGGGACGACGACGTCACGGTCTTCCGCCTCGACGGCAGCAGGCTCTACATCACCGACGGCGACGACAGCCGCCACCACCTCGTCACCGACGACTACGAGCTGGGCACCGAGTTCGAGGCCAAGTTCGTGGCGGAGGACGGCGAGATCGACGTGTACTACAACGGCGAGCTGGAGACCACCATCTCCCACGACGGCGACACCAACTACTTCAAAGCGGGCGCCTACACGCAGGCCAACTGCGGCAACTCCGACCCGTGCTCCGACAAGAACTACGGCGAGGTCCGCATCTCCGCCATCAAGGTCACCCACTCCTGACACGGTCCACGCCGATCGTTCCCCGACCGGACCGAGCGCTCAGCTCCGGGTCCGGGCGCGGTCGGGACGGCCGATCCACTCCGTCGTGCCGGCCGTTCGGTTGTCCCGCGACGGGTACCGGTTTCGGCGCGCACGCCGGACCCGGGCACGTCCGCCGGCCGTGTACCAGCCCACCCCCAGCACCACGGCCAAGGCCGCTTCCACCACGTCGCCGCCGTAGTACATCCACTGGGCCCCGCCGCGCAGGTCGGCAGTGGTGAACCCGGTGCCGGGCGGGGGATGGGCGTACAGGGTCTTGGCCAGCAGGCCGTGTGCGGCACCGGCTGCCAGCAAGGTGGCACCGCGTACGGCGATGCTCCAGCGGCGGCACACCGGATCGAGCTGACACACGGCGAAGGCGAACAGCAGACCTGCCGCCGCCAGGTGCGCGTGCACCGCACCGTGCAGGAGCGGCTGGTGTTCCATGGCCGCGAACAGCTCTGTGCGGTACAGCAGCCACAGGCCGCCGACGTCCAGCAGCGCCGCCAGGGGAGGGAAGACGAACCAGCCGACGGTACGGGAGTGCGCGAGCGCCGGCAGGAACCGTCGCGCCCGGCCGGGTGCGAGGGCTCGCAGGGCGAGGGTGAGGGGGCGGGCAAGGGCAAGCAGCAGCGGGGCCGCCATGCCGACGACCAGGTGCTGGATCATGTGGCCCGTGAACGGCCCGCCCGGCAGCACTCCCACCGCCGCCCAGGCCGTACCGCCGCCCCCGGCCGTGCAGGACACGTCCCGCCACCGGGGCCAGGCATCCCCGCGACGCCGCAGACGCCCCGCGGCCGACAGATAAGCGACGGTCACCAGCAGCGCGGCCACGGCGGTGACCGACTCGAGGGGACCAAGCCCCGTGTCCGGGCCCGGGTGGACGTGCGCGAGTGTCACGATGCCGATCCGGCCCGGTCGCGGCGGGCCGCGTGCACGGCGAGGGCCACGCCGGTGAGCAGCAGGATCAGGCCGGCGATGTTCCAGGCCCAGTCGTACGGGGTGACATCCACGCCGTAGCGGACCTGGTGCAGGCGCAGCAGCTTGTGGTCCACGATCCCGTCGAACAACTGGAAGATCCCCAGGCCCAGGAAGAAGCCCGACCACGCGTGGACCGGCGCCAGGGCCTCGCGGCGGCGCAGGTCGGCGTAGAAGAAGAACCCGGCGACCAGAGCCAGCAGTTCGGCGCTGTGCAACAGCCCGTCGGACAGCAGGCCCGCGCCGGTGGTGGAACGGTCGTAGAAATGGTGCCAGTTCAGGATCTGGTGGAAGACGATCTCGTCGACCGCGGCCATCACCGCCGCCCCGATCAGCGCGCACACGGCCATCGACCTGCGGGGCTCGCCGCGTGTGCCCGGCGCGGTGTCGGGCCGGACCGATTCGCTCATGGGCTCTGCCTTCCTGCCGTACGAGGGCGTCGTCCGCCGCCGGCGCCGGGCACCTTCGAACTTCCCTGCCGCTGCGCCGCGCGTGACGCTGCCCTGTACTGCCCCCTCTGCACTACCCCCTGTACTACCGGCCGTAGGCGTCCGTACGGGGCAGTGGGCCGACGTCCGAGCGGCGGCCGGGCCTCAGCGCGGCATGTCGCCTGCCGGGGCCGGGGCCGTCGCGGCCGGAGAGGGCGTCGGCGACGGCTCCGGTGGTGAAGGCGTAGACGGCCTTGTGCAGCAGGTCGACAGCCAGCTCCGGCCGAGGCCAGGTCTGCGGTGGGGCGCCCACACCGGTGGCGTTCTCCAGGATCTGGTCGTTGGTCAGCCGCACGACGGCGAACTGGGCCGAAGCCCACGGGCCACGGAGCCCGGCGTGCGCCATGACCGAGCGCAGGATGCCCAGCAGCGCGCCCTGGGCGATGTGCATGGCCAGGTTCACCGGCTGCGGCTGCCGACCGGGCCGCTCGCGCATGCCGGTCAGGCGCTGGAGGACCCGTGCCGGGACATGGGAGTCCGGCCTGCTGGTGAGGCGCTGCTCAGCCTTCTCTCCCAGCGTCATCACCGCCGCCCCGGCCATACCGGCGATCAGCCCCTGCCACACCGCACGCCTGAACATGCCACCACGAGCATCCCCCTGTCCGTCGAGCATCCGCCCGGGCAGGGAAACCAGCAGCCGGTCTCTCATCGTTCGGCCCTCCTGGCGTTCGAGGTGCTCTTTCCGGGGGCGGAGCGCGGCAGGGACGGCCCGGGTACCCGCGCCGTCCCGCGGGAAACGAGGTCACGCGCCCAGCTCCACCGTCGTCGTGACCCGCGTGAGGGTGGGTTTCCGGGGCACCGAACAGCCGTTCCCCGTCGGCCCGCTCGATCATCACGTCGCTGAACGGCCCGAACGGCGACCGCTGCCAGTGCCCCAGCACCAGGCGCGTCCCCGAGGACGTGCCCATGCCCGCGATCGAGCCGTCGAAGCGCAGCCGCGGGCGCCGTCCGGGTGTGCCGCGCGTGCGGCTCGCGGTCCTACTCCCCGTACATACCTGGCGTCGGGACACACGGCCTGGAGGCCCCGAGTCGTACATGCCGGACTCCTGCCGAGAAGTGCGCCAGCGGCTCAGCCGTGGGCGCGGGAAGGCCCGCCGCGGTGGTCAGCGTCTCCTCGAGTACGTCGACGGCGGCGTCCCGCAGCGGCCAGGGCTCGTGCTCGGTCGGCGTCACCCAGAGCCTGCCGAGCCGGCGCGTGTACGCCCGCCAGCGCGAGGTCAGCCATACGTCCCGCTCGGTGGGCCTGATCGGGTCGCCGGGGCGGACGACCAGGCGGTAGGAGGCTCCACCGCCCCACCTCGAACCCGTGTACGAGACGGCATCCCCGTTCACGGAAACGCGCAAGGTGCCCGGGTTGTACGGCACGCCGACCGCCCTGGCCGCAAGCATCAGCGGGCAGGCCACCTCGATGGACAGGAACCAGAGCCCGTCCCGCCCGTTGCGGTACCGGACAAAGGTCCGCAGGTTGGTCTCCGCGAACGCCGGCAGCCCGGGCAGCGCACGGGGTATGCCGGGAGGGCGCACGTCGGCCATGACGAAGGGGGTCACACCCACCCACGCCGCGCCCTCGTACTCGTCCACGACCAGTTCCTCGGGCAGCAGCGCCTGCACATCGTCCGGCGGGAAGGGCCAGTGGACGAACGCCTGCCTCAGCCAGCCGGCGCGCAACGCGGGAACGCGTACCCGCTGCTCCGCTCCATACGCGACCACACACGGCGAGTCCCCCGCCCTGGCCAGCGGAAACGGGCGGGCAACGGGCGCCCCCACAGCTCCGCCGCTCATATGTGACGCGGCAGCGGCACACGTGCACGGCGGCGCTTACGTGCGCGGTTGCCGGGCACTTGGACTCCACACAGCAGGCAGAGACCGGCAGGGGCCTGAGGAGAGACCGTGACCGTCCGCATAGGAGTAGAAGAAGAGTTCCACGTGCTCGACGCCGAGCGCGGGTTCCTCGTCCCACGCGCGGGAGCGGTCCTGGACCGGATGCGCCGACCCGAGTTCACGACCGAACTGCAGCAGTCGGCCGTGGAATGGAACAGCGGGGTCCACGCGTCCCTGGACGCACTCCACGCCGACCTCACCCGGGCACGGCGGCGGCTGGACGCGGCGGCCTCCTCGCTGGGGCTGGCCGCCGTGGCGGCCGGGACCGTGCCGCTGGCCCGGGTGACCGGCAAGGACTTCACCGCCGATCCCCGCTACCGGCACATGGCCGACACATACCGCAGGGTCGCCGACGAACAGCTGATCTGCAGCGCGCAGATCCACGTCGACGTACCCGACCGCGACACGGCCGTACGCGCCATGTGCGCGATATCGCCCTGGCTGCCGCCCCTGTTGGCCCTGTCCGCCAGCTCCCCCATCTGGCTCGGCACGGACACCGGATACGCCAGCTGGCGCACGATGGTGTGGCAGCGCTGGCCCACCGCCGGCCCGGTGGGCTGCTTCGCGGGGGCCGCGGACTACGACGCCGCCGTCGACGGGCTGATCCGCTCCGGGGTGATCAGTGACGCGGGCATGGTCTATTACGACGTACGGCCCTCCGCGCATCTGCGGACCCTCGAGATGCGCATCTGCGACGCCTGCCCGCGCGCCGAGACGGTGGTCCTCATCGCCGGATTGTTCCGCGCCCTGGTCCGGGACGCCTGTGAACGGTCGGCGGAGCCGGACGCCGACGTGTGCGACGGCGGGCACGACTGGCTGCGTGCCGCCACCTGGCGTGCGGCGCGCTCCGGTCTGGAGGGCGACCTCATCGAACCGGTCACCCGCCTTCCGGCGCCCGCCCCCACGGTGCTGCGCGGCATGGCCGAACGGCTGCGCCCGGCCCTGGAAGCCTCCGGTGACCGCGACACCGTGTCGGACCTGCTCGAGGACGCCCTGGCGGCGGGCAGCGCCGCGCACCGGCTGCGTCGCGCGGCGGAGGCGGACGGCTTGATCGCCGGCGTGGATCTGCTCGTCGCCGAGACGCGGGGCGAACGCGGTCGGCGCCGGCGGTCGGCGCCCGCTGTCCGGGGGCACGTCGCCACGACCGTCGGGCCCTCTGTCGGAGGGTTACGCACCGCTTGCGTGGCTCGGCGCCGCCCTCAATCGACATACGACTCGAGCGTTCCGCGGCGCCGACTGTCGAGCGTCGCGCAGTGGAACGATCCGCCGAACGGCGCGTAGTGCAGCAGGTCGCACGGGATCGGCTCGAACCCCCACTTCTCGAGCGCGCGCAGCATGTTCGTGTGATGCCGCTCCGCGATCACC
>NZ_NTGE01000040.1 GCF_002291145.1 Streptomyces sp. SA15 | reverse complement strand
CTCAGCGGCCTCCGGCTCCGCACCCTCGGCCCCCGCCACCTCGCTCTCCAGGAAGGCGTCGGTGTTGGCCCGCCGGGCCCGTCGCCGCCCACCGCCGGAGGTGGCCTGCTCAGGCAGGGCGACCTCTTGAGGGGCCGCTTGAGGTGCGGCCTCCAGAGCGGCCGGGCCCGGAGCCGCGACGGCCCCCGCCCCGCCACCGATCGGCACTTCGAGGACGTACGCGCTGCCGCTCATCCCCGGCACCTCGTGCGTCTGGAGCACGCCTCCATGGGCGCGCACGATTCCGCGCACGATCGGCTCGTGCACCGGGTCTCCGCCGGCGTACGGCCCGCGCACCTCGATGCGTACGCCCTCACCGCGCTGCGCCGCCGCCACGACGACGGTGTTGTCGAGGTAACCGCCCGCCGAGACGGGCGAGTTGCCGGTCGCGTCGACGCCGGCGACGTCCGCGACGAGGTGTGCGAGCGCGGTGGCGAGGAGGCGGGGGTCGACCTCGGCCTCGATGGGCGGCGCGTGCACGGCGAACTGCACGCGCCCGGGCCCGATGAGCTCCACGGCCCCGTCGACGCCCGCCGCCACGACGGCGTCGAGCATGACCTTCGTACGAGTGATGTCGTCGGCGCCGGTGTCGAGCCGCTGATATCCGAGGACGTTGTCGATGAGGGTCGTGATCCGCGAATAGCCGGCCGACAGGTGATGGAGCACCTGGTTGGCCTCGGGCCACAACTGCCCCGCGTCGTCGGCGGCCAGCGCGGCCAGCTCGCGGCGCAGTTCGTCGAGGGGTCCGCGTAGCGACCGCCCGAGCAGTGTCAGCAGCTGCTCGTGCCGCCCGGCGAGGGCCTCGTAGCGGTCCTTCTCCCGCTCGCCCAGGGCGGCGTACCGCTCCTCGCCCGCGGCGAGTTCCTCCTCGTGCCGCTCCTGGAGTTCCTCCAGTTCGGTCACGTGCTTCTGGCGCAGCGCGGTGAGCTCGGAGGCGTGGTCCTCGGAGAGCCGCTCCAGCTCTTCCTCGTGCCGCTGCTCGGCGGTGGTCTTCTCCTCGGCGAGCGCGTCGTACGGCCGCCGGTCGGCGAAGGTCATCACGGCGCCGACGAGCTGGTCGCCGTCGCGGACGGGCGCGGTCGTCAGGTCGACCGGAACCTTCTCGCCCTTCTTCGACCACAGCACCTGCCCGCGCACCCGGTGCTTGCGCCCCGAGCGCAGGGTGTCGGCGAGCGCCGACTCCTCGTACGGGAAGGGAGTCCCGTCGGCACGCGAGTGGAGGATGAGGTCGTGCAGCTCACGCCCGCCGAGGTCGCTGGCCCGATAACCCAGTATCTGAGCGGCGGCCGGATTGACGAGCACGATCCGCCCGTCGGTGTCGGTTCCTACGACACCTTCCGACGCGGCCCGCAGGATCATCTCGGTCTGCCGCTGCGACCGGGCCAGCTCGGCCTCGGTGTCGACGGTCCCGGTCAAGTCCCGTACGACGAGCATCAGCAGCTCGTCGCCGCCGTAGCCGTAGCCGTCGTAGGCCTGCTGGCCGTTCTCCAGATTCGCGCTGGTGACCTCGACCGGGAACTCGCTCCCGTCGGTCCGCCTGGCGACCATCCGGGTCGGCTTGGTGCGCCCGCGCGGGTCCATGTGGTCGGGCCGCCGCATGGACCCGGGGATGAGCCTGGAGTCGAAGTGCGGCAGCAGATCGAGAAGCCCCCGCCCCACCAGCGCGGTCCCCGGCGCCTCGAAGGCCTCCAGGGCGATGGTGTTGGCGTTGACGACGGTCCCATTGGCGTTGACCAGCACCAACGCATCGGGAAGCGCGTCCAGTATGGCTGCGAGGCGAGCAGCGCCTCGGGATGGCCTGCTGCTCACGAGACGCTTCCTCCCTGTTACCGCACCTTGCCGACCGCTCGGGCCATCTTGCCAACCTGCCCGCGACGTGTCACGCGAGGGAGTCTAAGGGCAGTGGTTGCGCTCGCGACGCCGGATGAGAGGGAGGTCGCACGAGGAAGTGAAGCAGAACGTGTGACCGGACATGCGACCACATGCAAGGGTTCCTGCTCAGCCTTCCGCTTCGGCTTCGCGAGACGTTCGCCGGACCTTTACGGCACTCTCGCGGGACCCTTGCGGAGTCGGGGCATCCGCCATGAAACAGCTGTGCCGGTGGGCCGGGCGCGCCCATGCACTCCGGAAGGCCGCTCGCCTACCGGGCCCGGGCCGGAGCCCTGAGATCGGGCAGCAGCGGCACGAACCGATCCCAGCGCCCGATCTCACAGCCGTTGCTGCGGTCGAACCTCGTGTCGACGGGCCGCCCGGCCCACGTCCCGGTGACATGCGCGGTGGCCGGCCCGCCGTACTGCATGGTGCAGACGGTGTCCCGCGGCACGGGGGCGAAGGCGTCCTTCCCCCAGCGCGTGTTCCGGTCGACGGCGCCACACGCCCCGCTGACGTCGGGGTGACTCCCCCCACTGGGGTGACAGTCCACCTCGTACGTCCCGTCGGCACCCCGGCCCGCGTTCCGCACGGTGACGGTGAGGTGATCGCCGGCCGCCCGGTCCTCGTCCCGTACGGGCGGGGGCGCGGCGAGGGAGGAGGCGGCGGCGGGCGCGGCGGACACGGACACGACGGAGCCGACGGCGACGATCAACTGAGCGAATCCTGCGAACCGGCCGAGCCGGAAGACCTGCGACATGCCCTGACTAACGCCTGGGTCCCGCGGACGTTGCGCGCCGCCCGACCGGCGCCTGGGGCGGGTGAACTGCTTTGCCCTGCGACCCGCCCGCCTAGTACCGTGGGAGGCGATTGGTGACACCCCGCTCGACTGTGTCATCATCTGCACGCACCACTCGCGCTCGCGCGGGCGGCTGTGCTGGAGGCGTCGCCTAGTCCGGTCTATGGCGCCGCACTGCTAATGCGGTTTGGGACTTCAATCCCATCGAGGGTTCAAATCCCTCCGCCTCCGCGCCCGATCACGAAGCCCCGGTCCAACAGGCCGGGGCTTCGTCGTTCACGCACCTGCCAGCACACCCCTCCGTAGAGCCATTTCCGCAGGTCACAAGGGCTACGGCAAACGGATTTCACATGGCGGCGGCAGTCATGTAATGTTCTTCCTGTCGCCGCGAGCGGGCCAGAAGGACCGGGATCGGCAGGAAAAACAAGCACTCGTAGCTTAACGGATAGAGCATCTGACTACGGATCAGAAGGTTGCAGGTTCGAATCCTGCCGAGTGCGCACAGGTGAGAGGCCCCGGAGAGATCCGGGGCCTTTTGCGTCACTGGTTGGCCTTGTCCGTCACTGGTTCGGGTGCAGTACGACCTTGGTGTAGCCCTCGACGCGCTTGTCGAACTTCTCGTACGCCGACGGCGCCTCGTCGAGTGACAGCTCGTGCGAGACGACGAAGCTGGGCCGCGCGCGTCCCTCGATGATCATGTCGCGCAGCTGCCGGTTGTAGCGCTTGACGTTGCACTGGCCGGTGCCGAGGCGCAGTCCCTTTTCGAAGAGCCTGCCGACGGCCACCAGCAGTTTGCCCTGTTTGGCCTGCTCGTCCGGGCCGCCGGGGTCGGACGGAACGTACAGGCCCGGAATGCCGAGCGCTCCGGTCGGCCGTACCGTCTCGACAAGCGAGTTCAGAACGGTCGCCGGCTCCTCGCGGTCCTCGCCGCGGGCCTGGGCCTGGTAGCCCACCGCGTCGATGCCCTTGTCGGTGCCCTCTCCGTCCGTCTGCTCCTTGATCTGCTCCACCGGACTGCCGTCGGCGAAGTTGACCGGGATCGCGCCGATCTCCTCGGCCTTCTGCAACCGCTCGGCCACCCGGTCGACGACGAACACCTTCCTGGCGCCGCGCAGCAGGGCGGAGTAGGCGGCCATCAGGCCGACCGGCCCGCCGCCGTACACCGCGACGCTCTCGCCGGGACGGACGTCGGCCAGCTCGTTGCCGTGGTAGCCCGTCGGGAAGATGTCGGCGAGCAGGACGAAGTCGCTCTCGTTGGCATCGCCCTCCGGGAGCTTCAGGCAGTTGAAGTCGGCGTACGGCACCCGTACGTACTCGGCCTGGCCTCCGCTGAACGGACCCATCGCGACGTAGCCGTACGCACCGCCCGCGAACCCGGGGTTCACGGTCACGCAGAAGCCCGTGAAACCGGCCGTGCAGTTCTTGCAGAACCCGCAGGCGACGTTGAAGGGCATGACCACCCGGTCGCCCCGCTTGAGCGACGACACCCCATCCCCGGTCTCCTCGATGATTCCGAGGTTCTCGTGGCCGAAGACGATGCCCGGCTCGGCCGCGGTGCGGCCCTCGTACATGTGCAGGTCGGAACCGCAGATCGCGGTGGAGGTCACGCGGACGATCACGTCGTTCGGGTGCTGTAGCCCAGGGGTCTCCACCTGTTCGACCGCTACTTCGAACGGTCCCTTGTAGACGACGGCCTTCATGCCTACGCACCTCCGCCCGGTAGTGCTGCTTTCGTGCCCTCGTGTTTTTCGTGCTCTATCTCATGCTCCGCCCGCTGTATGCCATCGGACAAGTTGGCTATTGTCATCACATATTTACCTGTGCGGAAGCGAGAGTGAGCGAACAGTGATGCGACGCCTCGGGACCCTGCTCGTCCCCGTGTCCGGGCTGTCCGGCACCACCTACCCGCCCGGCACCCCCGTGTCGATCAGCGGCCGGGGGTCGGCGGTCGACGGGTTCGTCGACGGAGACTGGCTCCCCCTTGCCTGGTGGGAGTTCTCCGAGGGCCGTAGCGAGGACGCTTCCGAAGCCTGACCGGCCGTTCCCTCAGGGCACTCACCCGTTCGGCCCGTCTGTGGATGCCGCTCGCGCCGGCGCCGCGGACGATCTGAACATGCCGGAACCCACCTCCAGGGCGCGTCTCGTCGGTGAACTCTCGGCCGAGTTCGCCGGCACCATGATCCTGATCCTGTTCGGATGCGGTGTCGTCGCGCAGGTCGTCGCCGGTGGCGCGCTGACCGACGGTGGCCTGGGTGACCACGACAGCATCGCGTGGGCCTGGGGCCTCGGCGTCGTCCTCGGCGTCCATGTGGCGGCGCGGGTCAGTGGCGCCCACATCAACCCCGCGGTCACCCTCGCGCTCGCGGCCTTCAAGGGCTTCCCGTGGAGCAAGGTCCTGCCGTACGCGCTGGCCCAGACGGCCGGCGCCTTCGTCGCCGCCCTGCTGGTGCGCTGGAACTACACCGAGGTGCTGGCGAAGGCCGACCCGCGCCACACCGACAAGACGGAGATCGTCTTCTCCACCCTGCCGGGCAACGGCACGCTCCCGATCAGCCAGCTCGGGGCCTTCCGTGACCAGATCATCGGCACGGCGCTGCTGGTGCTGCTCATCTTCGCGGTCACCGACCTGCTGAACACACCGCCGGGCGCGAACATGGCCCCGTTCATCATCGGCCTGATCGTCGTCGGCATCGGCATGGCCTGGGGAACCAACGCCGGCTACGCGATCAACCCGGCCCGCGACCTCGGACCCCGGCTGGCGGCGTTCCTCACGGGCTACGGAGGCGCTTGGCGCGATCAGAACGGCGACCTCTACTTCTGGGTGCCGATCGCCGGACCCCTGCTCGGCGGCCTGGTCGGGGCGCTGCTCTACCGCCTGTTGATCAGCCCCCATCTGCCGGTCGCCGAGCAGGAACCCGGCCGGGTGCCCGCGCCGGACGAGTGAGAGGGACGACCATGCCCGAGTTCGTCGGTGCGGTGGACCAAGGCACCACCAGCACCCGCTTCATGATCTTCGACCACGACGGCAACGAGGTCGCACGCCATCAGCTCGAACACGAGCAGATCTTCCCGCGCTCCGGCTGGGTCGAACACGATCCCGTGGAGATCTGGGAACGTTCGAACTCCACGATGCAGAACGCCATCCGCCAGAGCGACCTGTCCGCCGCCGACCTCGCGGCCATCGGGATCACCAACCAGCGGGAGACCACGGTCATCTGGGACCCCAGCACCGGTCAGCCGTACTACAACGCGATCGTCTGGCAGGACACGCGCACCGACTCCATCGCCGCGGCGCTGGAGCGGGAGCACGGCGACCTCATCCGGCGCAAGACGGGGCTGCCACCGGCGACGTACTTCTCCGGCGGCAAGATCAAGTGGATCCTGGAGAACGTCGACGGTGTCCGGGAGGCCGCCGAGGACGGCCGGGCCGTCTTCGGGAACACGGACGCCTGGGTGCTGTGGAACCTCACCGGCGGTCCGAGCGGCGGCATCCACGCCACGGACGTCACCAACGCCAGCCGCACCATGCTGATGAACCTGGAGACCCTCGACTGGGACGACGAACTGCTCGACATCTTCGGCATCCCGCGCGCCATGCTCCCGGCCATCAACCCCTCCTCGCACCCGGAGGCGTTCGGGACCACCCGCACCACCCGTCCGCTGCGCACCGCCGTACCCATCACCGGCGTCCTCGGGGACCAGCAGGCGGCCACGGTCGGCCAGGTCTGCTTCCGCCCGGGCGAGGCGAAGAACACCTACGGCACCGGCAACTTCCTGGTCCTCAACACGGGCACCGAGATCGTCCGGTCCCGCACGGGCCTGCTGACCACGCTGGCGTACCAGTTCGGGGACGCCCCGGCGGTGTACGCGCTGGAGGGGTCCATGGCGGTCACCGGGTCCGCCGTGCAGTGGCTGCGCGACCAGATGCGGATCATCTCCTCCTCCACCGAGGTCGAGACACTGGCCCGGCAGGTGGAGGACAGCGGCGGCATCTACTTCGTACCGGCCTTCTCCGGACTGTTCGCGCCCTACTGGCGCTCCGACGCCCGGGGCGCGATCGTCGGCCTCGCCAGGTTCCACACCAACGCGCACCTCGCCAGGGCGACGCTGGAGGCCATCTGCTACCAGAGCCGCGACGTGGCCGAGGCGATGGAGCAGGACTCCGGGGTGGCACTCGACGTGCTGCGGGTCGACGGCGGCGTCACCGCCAACGACCTGTGCATGCAGATCCAGGCCGACGTCCTCGGCGTACCGGTCAGCCGCCCGGTCGTCGCCGAGACCACCGCGCTCGGCGCCGCCTACGCGGCGGGGCTCGCCACCGGCTTCTGGGAGAGCACCGACGAGCTCCGCCTGCACTGGCACGAGTCGAAGCGGTGGGAGCCGCAGTGGAGCGAAGAGCAGCGGGAGAAGGGCTACGCGGGCTGGAAGAAGGCCGTGGAACGCAGCCTCGACTGGGTCGAGGTCGAATAGCGAGTACGTACGCCGGCGCTCGCGCCTTCCCGGTGCGCACAGGCCAGGGGCCGGGGAGATCCGGGGCCCCTGGCGTGTCAGTCGACGCTGGTGGAAGACATGACAGGACCCAGCCCTGTCAGGGCTTCCACCAGGCGGCCGACGCGTCGCGCAGGGTGTTGGTGCCGCAGTGCACCTCGCCCATGCCGAGGTGGTAGTACCAGCCGTCGATGTACGACACCTTCAGGCCGGCCTGCGTGTAGGCGGCGGTGACCGCCTTGGTGAAGATGTCCTGGCCGCCGATGACGGGGCCCCACTGCCGCGGGGCGAGGTAGCGGTCGCGGGTGAGCATGATGCCGTTGACGGCGCCGGGGACGTAGGCGGCGGTCTCGACGGTCGGCTCGGCCGGCGCGGCGGAGGCGTCGCGGTCCCGGGCGAGGAAGCTCTGCTGGCCGTACTCCTCGGTCGCCTGCGGGGCCACGGTGCCGCCGAGGCGGCTCAGCGTCGGGGTGCGGGTGCCGCTCCGCTCGTCCTCGGTGCCGCGGGTGTAAAGGGAAGGGACCCGTACGATCTCGGCGTCGGTGATGCCTGTCTCCCGCTTGAGGAGCTCCACGTTGGCCGCGATGCGCTGGGCGGCCATGGTGTTGTCGGCGACCAGGTGGCGCGAGGCGAGGGCCTGGTCGATGGTCTCCTTCGGAACCGCGCCCGCGGAGGCGGGGACGGAGAACATCTTGGTCTTGCCGTGGCCCTCACGCTGGGCGTCGCGCAGCAGCTTCAGTCCGGCCTCGGGGTCGGCGACGCCGAGCCGCCAGCCGCGCGGGGTGTCGGCCGGCAGGAACTGCACGAACTCGTCGACGTGTCCGACGTACAGCCAGGACGTGTCCAGCAGCAGCGGGTCCTGGAGGCCCTGGGACTTCAGCAGCGTCCGTATCTCCTGCGACGGGCGCACCTTGGAGTCCTTGCGCTCGCCCATGATGACGCGGCCGGCGGGGAACGACCGGCCGCCCAGCGCGTACGGCGGGATGGTCTCCAGGTTGCCCATGGAGTTGAGGGTCTCCCAGCCCTTCATGTCCGGGCCCTTGGCCTGGACGACGCCGGTGTTCGGGCCGCGCAGCCTCTCGTACAGTTCCCGGCCCGCTTCCCGGTCCTGGGCGGAGCGCAGCATCACGCGCATCACCTGACGGTGTCCGCCGGGGCCGGTCATGCTGACGTAGGCCGGCTCGACGAAGTCCTGGGCCCAGACGTCCTGGTACTTGGTGAGGGTGACCAGCGGCTTGATGATGCCGGCCTGCCGGACCTCCTTCGCCAGGTCCTTGACGAAGGCCTGCTGCATCTTCGCGCCGGGGTCGTTGCCGGGCAGCTTGGTGACCATCAGCTGCTGTGCCCGCTGGAGGTGGTGGTGGGTCAGCAGCGGGGCGACGCGCAGGGTGAGGGAGTCGGACGTGCTGCCGGCGGCGGAGTTCACCG
Organism: Streptomyces sp. SA15; assembly: GCF_002291145.1. GTDB lineage: Bacteria > Actinomycetota > Actinomycetes > Streptomycetales > Streptomycetaceae > Streptomyces. The sequence goes on along the minus strand of NZ_NTGE01000040.1, from coordinate 195,248 downwards.
TCAGCCGGATCACCGTACGGCCGTCCCACTTCCGGCTGTCCCGGATGACGTCCTTGGCCTCGACGCCGAACTCCACGCCGGAGCGCAGCTCCTCGGCCGTCAGCCGGGTGCCGGCGGTGACCGGCGTCCAGGTGCCGGACCGCTTGAGGAAGACCCGGGTCTGCGCGGATCCTGTGGTGACCTTGATGCTGCCCTTGGCGTCGGACGGCACGTTCTTCATCGGCACCGAGCGCACGCGGGCCAGGTCGGCGGCGTCGGCGGTGCCGTTGACCTTCGTGTCCTGGGCGTCGTTGCAGGCGGCCAGTTTCGCGTCGGGGAGCGGTCTGCCGCCGGGACCCGTGGCCTTGCAACGCCTGCTGTCGTCGTCGAGGTTGGGCAGGACGAGCGCGCCTCGCCCGATGGACCAGCTGTCCTCTCCGGACGTGTCGGAGTCACCGGTGACATCGACCCGCCCGTCACGGTTGACGTCCGACCTCAGGTCGACGCGGAGCGGCTCCGCCGCCTGTGCCAGGGACGTGGGCGCCAGCACCGCCCCTGTGGCTGTGAGGGCGAGCACCAGCCGTCCAGCATGACTTGTTCGCACTGCAAGTCCTTTCCTCCCGCGGGGTGTCGCTGTGTGAGAAGCGGAACGGGAGGCAGGAGTTGCCTGTGTGGACGAAAACCGTTCGCGAGGCCGAGTCGGGCCTGGGGAAGGGGGAGAAGCCTGGACGTTCGGTGGTTGAGGAGATGGTGAGAAAGTGGTAGGCGGGCAGAGGGAGTTGGCGCGTAGAATCCCGCCCATGGGCGTTTCCTGAGCAGACCGGTACGACACGGTCCACCGTTCCCCGCCCGGCCGGCGCCGGGCGTTCGCGCGTGCGTGGCCGCACGTCCGCGTGCTCACTCAGGAGTCAGCCACCATCATGTCCTCTCGCTCTGCCTGCCCCGCGCTGGACGACCGCATCGCCCGGTTGCGGGAGATCGCCCGGTCCGAACCTCGGCTCGAAGGTGTCCTGCTCTACGGTTCCTGGACGCTCGGCGAGGCCGACGCCCACTCCGACATCGAGGCGTACCTCTACGTCCAGGACAAGCACGTCGACGACTTCGACGGGCCTGCCTTCCTGGAACGACTGGCCCCGCTCGAGCTGGCGTACACCAACATGCACGGCATCCTCGCCGTCGTCTTCGACGACCTCATGCGGGGAGAGTTCCACATCACCGCGGCCGGGCCCGGCATCGACGAAGTCCCCGCCTGGGAAGGGGTGGTGCACCTGCCCCGGCCCGAGAGCGCCGTCCTGCTGGACCGCACCGGCCGCCTGACCCGGGCCGCCCGGCACCTGGCCGCGTTCCGGCCGCCCGAGCCCGCCACCACCGCGCAGCAGCTCACCCACGAGCTGGCCAACTGGACCCTCATGCTCGCCCACGTCCTGGCCCGCGGCGAAGTGGCCCGCGCCCACGCAGTGCTGCACATCGTCGTCGTGCCCCTGCAGCTTCAGCTCTGCCGGCTGCTGCGGGGCAGCACCGTCCACTGGCTGACACCCAGCCGGGCGCTGGAACAGGATCTGCCGGCCACCGATCGGGCGCGGTACACCGCGACCACGTCCGCCGCCCTGCCACAGGAGCTCCAGGCGGCGGCGCGGAGCAGTTGGCGTTGGAGCCGGGAGATGAGCACCGAGGCCGCCGAGCGATGGGGCATTCGCGTGCCGGGCGCGCTGCACGAGCGGATCGGTGAGTTGCTGGCGGCGGATCGCTGAGCAGGTGCGGATACGGCGCCCGTGAGATGCGGGCGCCGCAATCCTCCGTGGAAACGGTCCGGTGTGTCCTGGCCGTCGTGGAAACGGTCCGGTGCGTCCTGGCCGTCGTAGAACCGGTCCGGTGTGTCCTGGCCGTCGTAGAACCCGCCCCTTCTAGCCGTAGAACGGCCCCGGCGTGCTCCACGTCGTGTGGCCGAAGACGTTGTCGTCCTCGACGGTGACCTTGAGGTTGCTGACCTTCAGGCCGTACTGGGTCGGGGTCATGCCCTCGGGGCAGTTCACCTCGACGGCGGGGAAGTTCATGTAGAAGTACGGGCCCGTGTCCGTGTCGGGGTACTGGGCCTGCTGGTAGAGGACCCAGGAGGTCTGCGTGGTGTAGTACACGTGCTTCAGGGGCTGCTGCTCGGTGCGGACGACGAAGGCGGTGCCGTGGTCGAAGGTGCCGTCGGGCCTGAGGCAGCCGAAGGTGCGCGCGGTGTCCGCGTACGCGTCGAAGTAGTCGTCGGTGCTGCGCAGCCCGGCGATGTAGCCCGGCTGGGTGCGGACGTTGTGCAGTTCGACGCCCACCTGGAAGCCGCCGCAGCCCGGCGTCGGCAGGTAGTCGTGGTAGGTGTTCTGGCACTTGCGGTCCCCGAAGTGGGCGTTCGGGTCCGGGTTGTAGTGCTTCGGGACGACGGCGCCGTAGAACTTGACCGTCGCCGAGACGCCGTCGGCGGTGGGTGCCGGGATCTCGGTGATGACGGTGGCCTGGGCGGTGCCCGAGCCGGACAGGGCGAGGCCGGTCGCGGCGAGCAGTGCGATGGTCAGTCGGGTCAGTGCTCTGCGTGATCTGCGTATGTTCCAGGTCTTCCGCATGTGTAAAAACCCCCCTTGTGCACATGGTGCACTCTCACATGAACAGTGACATGGGCACGTTAGCTCGCCATTGAGCCCTCATCCGGCAAACACCCCAGCCCTCACAAACGGACTGTTCCAGTCGCTCGTCGCCCGCTTCGGTGCGGAGGTCCTGGTGCTCCGGCCGCCCGCGAAGACGAACAGACGCAGCACCAGGAAGCGGCCTGTGCCGGCCAGTCCGGACGCGGTGAGGTAGACCGCCTGCTCCCACAGCGGGCCGGGCGACGACTGCACCGCGTGGAGGAGGAACATCGCGGCGCACGTCACCAGGTACGCGACCGTGGCCGAGCCGGCGGACTGCAGATGCCGGCGCAGGCCGGGGCGGCTGCCCGTGCCGAAGGTGAACAGGGCGTGCAGCTCGGTGCACAGGAGGGTGGAGACGACTGTGATCAGCGCGTTCGCCACCGGCCAGGGCATCGCCGTCGCCACCAGCGGTACGGCGACGCTGGAGAGGACGCCGACACCGCCGCCGCAGACCACGAAGCGGACGAAGGAGGAGAGGGGACCCGGAGCCGACTGCGGCTTGGACGGGAGTGGCGACTCCATGGCTGTTTCCTTCCGGATGGGGCGCGAACCTCTGGACCGACTGAGGCAGTTGAACCCTGAGGGGCTTCAACGGGGCTTCAGCGGAGCTTCATCCGGGATCAGTCAGGATCAGGATCAGGATCAGTCAGGATCAGGATCAGTCGGGATCAGGATCAGTCGGGATCAGGCGGATCAGGCGGGATCAGCTGGCGTCAACGATGCCGTCGCCCGTCGCCGGGAACGATGGAGTGACCTACCGAACCGGTGGTAGGGCTGGCTCCACCACGCAGGGTGGGGTCGCGCCCAGGCCGGGTCGAATCAGCTGCCCTCGGCGTCCTTCGCGTCCTCGACGCGGAGTTCCTCGATGTAGCCGTGGGCCAGGCCGGTCGTGCGGGTGAACCAGTCGGCGAGGACGGCGATCTCGTCGGGGGAGTAGTCGGCGAAGACGGCGTTCAGGCGCGCGTAGTACGGCTCGTAGAGGGCGTGCACGCGGGCGACCGCGGCCGGGACGGCGGCCACACGGACGCGGCGGCGGTCCTTGGGGTCGGGGACGCGGGTGACGTAGCCCCCGCGTTCCAGCCGGTTGAGGATGCCCGTCACCGCACCCGTCGTGACGTGGGCGTGTTCGGCGAGGTCGCCGGCCGTGAGTAGGTCCTCGCCGGCCTTGAGGACGCAGGCGAAGCAGAGGAGGTCGGTGACGGTCAGGCCCAGCCGCTGGGCCATCTCCTGCTGGCCGAGCAGGTGGGCCGCGACCAGGGAGTCCATCGCGGAGAGCGCCTGGGCCGGAGTGGCGGCGGGGCGCGGCTTGGCTTGCATCCGGATTCCCGATTCCCTTAGTGCGTGAGAGATTTATGAGTTAAATTTCTTAGGCTGTGAGGTACCCGTACGAGAGGGAGGCGGGCACGTGAGCGCACACCAGTATGACGAGGGGCACACGGTCGCAGGTTGGACCGGTTTCGGGATCGCGACCGTCGGGACCGCGGTACTGGGGCTGGGGGTGTGCATGGTGTCGGCCCCTCTGGTGGTCGGCGGGCTCGGGATCGTGGCGGTGAGCGTCCTCGTCACCTGGGCGCTGCACCTCACCGGCTGGGGCAAGCCGCCGGGCATCCGGCCCAGGGAGCAGTGGGGGATGCGGGTGCGGGACACGGGGGCCCGCGCAGGGCACCCCGGGTGTGTCGGGTGCCGCCTGGCGGGGCGGGGAGCGCGGCGTACGGCCGCTGCGGGCGAGGTCGTTCCTACGGCGGCCGGTGAGCCGGCGCCCGCTGCTGCCACGCCTCGGAGCTGAACCACGTAGAACCAGCGGGGCTGAACCGCGCAAAGCCAGCGACGCCGAACCGCACAAAGCCAGCGACGCCGAACCGAGCAAAGCCAGCGACGCCGAACCGCGTGAGACCAACTCTGACCTGCCCGAACCCGCCATTGTCAGTGCCGCCCCCTAATCTCAAGAGCGATGGCACAGGCATGGAAGTGCTCGGGGCTGCGGTGGGCGGCGGACGGTCCCGTGCTGACGTGGGACGGGGGTCGGCGCAGTGCGCTGACCTGGGGGAAGCGGGTGGCCTTCGGGGTCGCGGAAGGGGGAGTGCGGACATGCGTGGGAGCGCGGGGGCATGCGTGCCCGGTGCGGGCGGCGGTGCGGGGGCGGAGTACGGGGGCGCGGTGCGAGGAGTGCGCGCGGCTGGACCGGGCGCAATCGGTGGCCGCCGACACGATCGCGGACGACCCTCGGCCGTACCGCGTCTACCTGGCCTGGTTCGGACCCGGGATGGTCAAGGTCGGGATCACCGCCGAAGAACGGGGCGCCGCGCGCCTGCTTGAACAGGGCGCCGTCTGCTTCAGCTGGCTGGGCAGCGGGCCACTGATGGCGGCGCGGCGCACCGAGGAACTCCTGCGCGCCGCCCTCGGTGTGCCGGATCGGATTCCGTACGGCGAGAAGCGCGCGGTGCGCAGTGCCTTGCCTGCGTCGGAGGCTGAACGAGCGGCTGAGATCGCGGAGTTGCATGCGCGGGCGGTGGCGCTCGGGGGTCGGCCGGACTCGCTCGTACCCGCGCCCTTCCAACCGGTCGATCATGTCCGGGTGTTCGGGCTCGGGGAGTTGGCGGAAGCCGTCGGGGAAGTGAGCGAGCTCGTCGCCGGGGGCGCGGTGAGCGGGCGGCTGGTGGCGGCGGCCGGGCCGGATCTGCATCTGGAGACGGGGGCCGGAGTGGTCGTGCTGGACACGCGGTTGATGACGGGGTGGGAGCTGGTTCCCGCCGGGGGTGACGCCGGGAGCGGTGAAGTGACCGTTCCGGTACGGGAGTTCAGGAAGACGATGACTATGCAGGACGGTCTGTTCTGAGTGTGGGTGGGGGAAATGTGAAGGATCGCGGCCGGAGTTGCCTACTGATCAGTCGTGTCTTAGGCATGGCGATCAAGGGCGTTCACAGGGAACGCATCTCCGAGAGGACGGCCTCCGCCTCATGAAACCCCCCACAACATCCCGCGTCGGAAGGCGACTGCGCCCCGCGCTCGCCGTCGCCGCGGCCGCAGGGCTCGCTTCGGTACTCCCGCTGGCCGGTACCGCGAGTGCCGCGCCGTCGTTCGACGCGTACCCGCAGTTCGGCGGCTACGCGCACCGCACGGTCACCACGGCCGACGGCCAGACGTTCGACCTGCGGCTGGCCGCCGACAAGACCTTCCTGCCGGCCTCCGGCGGCACCATCAAGGTCAAGGGCGCCGGATACAACCGCGCGCAGGGCATCTTCCTCGCCTTCTGCGCGATACCCGAAGGTGTCCACGTCGGCGACCCCGCGACGTACAAGACTCTCCCCGGCCCCTGTCTGCCCGGCCGGGAGACCAAGGACGGATCGTCGCGCTGGATCACCGACACCGGCACGGGCACACCCGAGATCACCTTCCCCTACAAGGAGGGCGGCAAGTTCCGCACGACGCTGGACAATCTCCGGCCCGAGATCAAGGACGGGGTCGTCTGTGACGTGACCGTGCAGTGCGCGATCGTCACCCGCGCGGACTTCACCGCCACCAACGACCGGCTGTACGACCAGTACATTCCGGTGCACTTCGCGCCCGCCGCCGACGGCGACAGGTAAGGCGACAGGTAAGAAGCACCCAGAAGTACCCCAGGAGCTTCCTGAGAGCCCCCTGTGCGTTTCTCAGGAAAATCACAGAGACGCGAAAGGGTGTTCTCAGGGAGCCCCGACAAGGTGTCCAGCATGACCACGACCTCGCCCCAGGGGCGCACCGAACTGCTGAGGCCGGACGGGAGCCCCGTCCGAGTGCTTGTGGTGGACGACGAGTTGTCGATCACCGAACTGCTGTCCATGGCCCTGCGCTATGAGGGATGGCAGATCCGGAGCGCGGGTGACGGACAGGGCGCCGTCCAGACAGCGCGCGAGTTCCGGCCCGACGCCGTCGTGCTGGACATGATGCTGCCCGACATGGACGGGCTGGCCGTGCTGGGACGGCTCCGTCGTGACCTGCCCGACGTGCCGGTGCTGTTCCTGACGGCCAAGGACGCCGTCGAGGACCGTATCGCCGGGCTCACCGCCGGTGGCGACGACTACGTCACCAAGCCGTTCAGCCTGGAGGAGGTCGTCGCCCGGCTGCGCGGGCTCATCCGCCGCTCCGGTGCCGCCGACCGTCGCTCCGAATCCGTCCTCGTCGTCGGCGACCTCATGCTCGACGAGGACAGCCACGAGGTGTCGCGCGGCGGGGAGAACATCCACCTCACCGCCACCGAGTTCGAGCTGCTGCGCTTCCTCATGCGCAACCCGCGGCGCGTGCTCAGCAAGGCGCAGATCCTCGACCGTGTGTGGTCGTACGACTTCGGCGGGCAGGCCAATGTGGTCGAGCTCTACATCTCGTACCTGCGCCGGAAGATAGACGCGGGGCGGGAGCCGATGATCCACACCCGCCGCGGCGCCGGTTACCTGATCAAGCCCGCGGTGTCATGAGCGGACGGCGACGGCCGCGTCCGCAGAAGAAACGAGCGGGTCAGCCGCGCACCCTGCGGACACGGCTCGTCGTCGCGTCCGTGGTGTTGATCGCCGTGGTGTGTGCGGTGATCGGCACGGTGACGACATTCGCGCTGCGGGAGCACCTGTACGAGCAGTTGGACGACTCGCTCAGTGAGGTGGTGGGGCGCGCGGCGGGCGCGGGTCCTGAGCTTCCGGGTGCGCCCCGGCCCGACGATCTGGAGAAGAAGGCGCCCAAGGTGCCTGACCTCTCGGAGTTCGTCACCCGCGGGCCGCAGCAGATGATCGGCACCGTCGCCGCGAAGGTCCAGAACGGTGCCATCACCGAGGGCATGTACAGCAAGCGGACGACGGACGACACGGGGGTCACGGACGCCACGCCCTACGCGCTCAGCGACGCACAGAAGGCCGAGCTGAACGCCGTCTCCAAGGACGGAAAGCCGCACACCGTGACGCTTCCGGGGCTGGGCGAGTACCGCGTCGAGTACCGGACGGGGAGCAACGGCTCCTACTACGTGGCGTTGCCGACCACCGATGTCGACAGCACCATCAACACCCTCATTCTCGTGGAACTCAGCGTCACCGCCGCCGGCCTCGTCGCCGCCGGCATCGCCGGTTACGTCCTCGTCGGCGTAGCCACCCGCCCCCTGCGCAGGGTCGCCGCCACCGCCACCCGCGTCTCCGAACTCCCCCTGCACACCGGCGAGGTCAACCTCAGCGAGCGCGTCCCCGAGTCCGAGACCGACCCGCACACCGAGGTCGGCCAGGTCGGCGCCGCGCTCAACCGGATGCTGGACCACGTCCACGGGGCCCTGCACGCACGCCAGCAGAGCGAGACGCGGGTACGGCAGTTCGTGGCCGACGCCAGCCATGAGCTGCGTACTCCCCTGGCCTCCATCCGCGGGTACGCCGAGCTCACCAGACGCGGCAGAGAGCAGGTCGGGCCCGACACCCGGCACGCGCTGGGCCGGATCGAGTCCGAGGCCGGGCGGATGACCCTCCTCGTCGAGGACCTGCTGCTGCTCGCGCGCCTGGACGCCGGGCGGCCGCTGCAGTTCGAGCAGACCGACCTCGTACCGCTCGTCGTGGACACCATCAGCGACGCGCGCGCGGCCGGCCCCGACCACAACTGGCGCCTCGACCTGCCCGACGAACCGGCCCTGGTGTCGGCGGACGCCGCACGCCTGCAGCAGGTGCTGGTCAACCTGCTGGCCAACGCCCGTACGCACACACCGCCCGGCACGACCGTCACCGCGCGCGTCGAGCGGCGCGGGCCGTGGCTGTGCGTGGACGTCGAGGACGACGGTCAGGGCATTCCGGCGGAACTGCTGCCACGCGTCTTCGAACGGTTCGCGCGCGGCGACTCCTCGCGCTCCCGCGCCTCCGGGTCCACCGGTCTGGGCCTCGCCATCGTGCAGGCGGTCGCCGCCGCGCACGACGGCGCGGTGACCGTCGACAGCGTTCCCGGGCGGACCGTCTTCACGGTTCACCTGCCCGCATCGGTCCCGGTGACGCCCCGTCCGGCGCCCGAAACGAACTGGCAACCGCACTCACAGGCACAGCACAGCGCCACCATACGGGCGCAACAGGGGACTTGAGTTGAGTCGGTTCCATGCGAACCGACTCTTCTCCCGGCACCCTGCCGGCGCGGGAGCACCTCCCGGCCACAGACGCCGGTACGCCTGTCCTGGACGTAGTGATCCCCGTCTACAACGAGGAGAAGGACCTCCAGCCGTGTGTGCTGAGACTGCACGACCACCTCGAGCGCACCTTCCCGTACGCGTTCCGCATCACGATCGCGGACAACGCGTCGACGGACACCACCCCGCTGGTGTCCGCGCGGCTGGAGGCGGAGCTCCCGGAGGTCAGGGCCTTCCGTCTGGAGCAGAAGGGCCGCGGCCGGGCGCTGCGGACCGTCTGGTCCGCCTCGGACGCCCCGGTCCTCGCCTACATGGACGTGGACCTGTCCACCGACCTCAACGCCCTGCTGCCGCTGGTGGCCCCGCTGATCTCGGGCCACTCCGACCTCGCGATCGGCTCCCGGCTCTCCCGTAGCTCCCGCGTCGTCCGCGGACCCAAGCGGGAGTTCATCAGCCGCGCGTACAACCTCATCCTGCGCGGCTCCCTCCAGGCCCGCTTCTCCGACGCCCAGTGCGGCTTCAAGGCGATCCGCCGGGATGTCGCGCAGGTGCTGCTGCCGCTGGTGGAGGACACCGGCTGGTTCTTCGACACGGAGATGCTGGTGCTCGCCGAGCGCGCGGGCCTCCGTATCCACGAGGTCCCCGTCGACTGGGTCGACGACCCGGACTCGACGGTCCACATCGTGAGGACGGCGACCGAGGACCTCAAGGGCGTGTGGCGCGTGGGCAAGGCCCTGGCCACCGGTTCGCTGCCGCTGGACCGGATCACCCGCCCGTTCGGCGACGATCCGCGCGACCGCGAGATCCAGGACGTACCCAAGGGCCTGGCCCGCCAGCTCGTCGGCTTCTGTGTCGTCGGCGGTCTGTCCACCCTCTTCTACCTGCTGCTCTACACGGTCTTCCGGCAGTTCGGCGGCTCGCAGCTCGCCAACGCGCTCGCCCTGCTGGTCTCGGCGGTCGCGAACACCGCGGCCAACCGGCGGCTGACCTTCGGGGTACGCGGGCGGAGCGGTGCCGTCCGGCACCAGGCGCAGGGACTGGTCGTCTTCGGCATCGGCCTCGCGCTGACCAGCGGCTCCCTCGCCGCCCTGAACGCGGCGACCTCCGAACCCGCGCACTCCACCGAACTGGCGGTCCTCATCGCCGCCAACCTGGCCGCCACGGTCCTGCGCTTCCTGCTCTTCAGGGCGTGGGTGTTCCCGGACAAGCGCGAGTCGACCGTCGTCGCCGCGCACACGCCGTCGCCCGCCCCGTCCCCGCCCACCTACTCCACGCAGCCGCAGTACCCGCCGCTGCCCCATCGGCACCGCTACACCACGGCACCCCGATCCCCGTACGACACCACCCCCTTCCGCGCCGGTGAGGCCGCGGACCGCACCACCCGGGGGGACGCGACCCTGCACCTGCAGCCGGTGCGCCCGACCGACACCGACCCGAGGGACTCCCGATGACCACGCACACCGACCCGACGACGACCCAGCAGGGTCACACCAGCTGGGACCCACCAACAGCCCTTTCCCATACGGCAGTTCAGGAGCCCCTGGCGCCACCGGCCGCCCCTGGGTCCGGCGAGCCCGAGCAGCCCTTCGCCCGGAGACTGTGGCGGGGCCGGCCCGAGGACCCCCGCTGGGCGCGCCCCGCGTTCCTCGGCCTGCTCCTCGTGACCGCCGTGCTCTACCTGTACAACCTGAGCGCCTCCGGATACGCCAACTCGTTCTACTCCGCGGCCGTCCAGGCCGGCAGCCAGAGCTGGAAGGCGTTCTTCTTCGGCTCGCTGGACGCGGGCAACGCCATCACCGTCGACAAGCCCCCGGCCTCGCTGTGGCCGATGGAGCTGTCGGTCAGGATCTTCGGCCTCAACTCGTGGGCGATCCTTGCCCCTGAGGTCCTGATGGGCGTCGGTACGGTCGCCGTCGTCTACGCCTCCGTGCGCCGCCGGTTCAGCCCCGGGGCCGGTCTGCTCGCGGGCGCGGTGCTCGCGCTCACCCCTGTCGCGGCGCTGATGTTCCGGTTCAACAACCCGGACGCGATGCTGGCGCTGCTGATGGCGGTGGCCTGCCACCTCGTGGTCCGGGCCCTGGAGGACGGCCGTACGAAGTGGCTGGTGTGGGCGGGAGTCGCGATCGGCTTCGCGTTCCTCGCCAAGACCCTGCAGGCCTTCCTGATCCTGCCGCCGCTGGCGATCGTGTACGCGCTCTGCGCGCCGGTGAACCTGAGGAAGCGCTTCGGGCAGCTGGCCCTCGCGACGCTCGCGCTCGTCGTCTCCGGCGGCTGGTGGGTCGCGATCGTCGAGCTGTGGCCGGCCTCCTCCCGCCCGTACATCGGCGGCTCGCAGAACAACAGCTTCCTCGAACTGACCTTCGGCTACAACGGCCTCGGCCGCCTGAACGGCGAGGAGACCGGCAGCGTCGGCGGCGGTGGCGGGGGCGGCACGGGCCAGTGGGGTGAGACCGGCTGGGACCGGATGTTCAACTCCGAGATCGGCGGCCAGATCTCCTGGCTGCTGCCCGCCGCGCTGATCCTGCTGGTCGCGGGCCTGGTGGCGACGCGGAAGAGCAAGCGGACGTCATTGACCCGCAGTTCGTTCCTGGTGTGGGGCGGCTCGCTGCTGATGACCATGGTGGTCTTCAGCTACATGGCGGGCATCTTCCACCAGTACTACACGGTGGCCCTCGCCCCCTACATGGCGGCCGTGATCGGCATGGGCGGGGCCGCCCTGTGGGAGAAGCGGCGCGAGATGTGGGCGTCGCTGACCCTCGCGGCGGCGGTCGTGGCGAGCGCCGCCTGGGGTTACGTCCTGCTCAACCGCACCCCCGACTACCTGCCCTGGCTGAAGTGGCTGGTCCTGATCGGTGGCCTGGTCGCCGCGCTCGGCCTGATCTTCGTGGCCAAGCTGGGGCGGCAGCTCGCGCTCGCGGCGGTGGGGCTGGGCATCGTGGCCTCGCTGGCCGGGCCTACGGCGTACACGCTCAGCACTCTGCAGGAGGGGCACACCGGGTCCATCGTCACGGCGGGGCCGGCTGGGGCGAGCATGATGGGCGGGGGCGGTCGGGGCGGAGGCCCTGGCGGCGGCTTCGGCGGGATGCCGGGCGGCGGTCAGAACCAGCAGGGCCAGAACCAGCAGGGCCAGAACCAGCAGGGCAACGGCTTCCCGGGCGGCGGCACCGGCGGAATCCCCGGCGGCCAGAACCAGCAGAACGGCAACGGCACCACCCAGGGCCAGAACCAGCAGGGCACCATGCCCGGCGGACAGACCGGCGACGGCGGTGGCATGGGCGGCGGTGGCGGCATGGGCGGGCTGCTCAACGGCGCCAGCGTCACCTCCGAGGCCAAGAAGCTGCTGGAGGCCGACGCCGACCAGTACACGTGGGCCGCCGCGGCCATCGGCGCCCAGAACGCCGCGAGCTACCAGCTCGCCACCGGTGAGGCGGTGATGGCGATCGGCGGCTTCAACGGCACGGACCCGTCGCCGACGCTGGCCCAGTTCAAGGAGTACGTGGCGGACGGCAAGATCCACTACTTCATCTCCGGCGGCACCGGCGGCGGTGCCATGGGCGGCAGCGACAGCGGCACCTCCTCGCAGATCACCTCCTGGGTCGAGGCCAACTTCAAGAAGGTGACGGTCGGTTCGGCGACCTTCTACGACCTCACGCAGGAGGCGAGCAGCTGACGAGCGGCTGACGATCGGTCGGAGGCGGGGCGGTGGCTGAGGCTGCCGCCCCGCCTCCGCATCTTTCGTTGTACACCGTATGGGAGCTGCTCTACGGTGTACGGCATGACGACGTCCCCCAAGGAACAGGCCCCCGCGCAGATACGGACAGGCGGCCACCCGCAGCGCTGGCTGATCCTCGGCGTGATCTGTCTCGCGCAGCTCACCGTGCTGCTCGACAACACTGTCCTGAACGTGGCGATCCCCTCGCTCACCAGCGAGCTGGACGCGGCCACCTCCGACATCCAGTGGATGATCAACGCGTACTCGCTCGTGCAGTCCGGTCTGCTGCTCACCGCGGGCAGCGCCGCCGACCGCTACGGCCGTAAGAAGCTGCTGCTCGCGGGCCTGGCCCTGTTCGGCATCGGCTCGCTCGTGGCGGGTCTCGCGACCACCAGCGGGCAGCTGATCGCCGCCCGGGCCGGCATGGGCGTCGGCGGTGCGCTCCTGATCACCACCACGCTCGCCGTCGTGGTCCAGATCTTCGACGACAGCGAGCGTGTGAAGGCGATCGGCCTGTGGTCCACGGTCAACTCGCTCGGCTTCGCCACCGGCCCGCTGATCGGCGGCGTGATGCTCGACCACTTCTGGTGGGGCGCGATCTTCCTCATCAACATCCCGGTCGCGGCCATCGGCCTGATCGCCGTGTTCGCCCTCGTCCCCGAGTCCAGGAACCCGCAGGGCGACCGCCCCGACCTGCTCGGCGCGCTGCTTTCCACGATCGGTATGACGAGCATCGTCTACGCGATCATCACCGGGCCCGAAGACGGCTGGACCTCCGCGCCCGTCCTCACCTCCGCCGGGATCGGCGTCGTCGTGCTGGCCGGGTTCGCGGCGTGGGAGCTGCGCATCCCCTACCCGATGCTGGACATGCACTTCTTCCGCAACCGGAGGTTCACGGGCGCCGTCGCGGGCGCGATCCTGGTCGCCTTCGGGATGGCGGGCTCGCTCTTCCTGCTCACCCAGCACCTTCAGTTCGTCCTCGGATACGGCCCGTTGGAGGCGGGTCTGCGGACAGCGCCGTTCGCCCTCACCATCGTCGCGCTCAACCTCACGGGGGTGAGTGCGAGGCTGCTGCCGAAACTGGGCACGCCGCTGACCATCGCGTCCGGCATGACCTGCCTGGCGGCGGGGCTCGCGGCGATCGCACTGCTCGGCGGGGACGGTTACGGCGGCATGCTGCTCGGCCTGATCGTCATGGGCGCCGGCGTCGCCTTCGCCATGCCGGCCATGGCCAACGCCGTGATGAGCGCGATTCCGCCGGAGAAGGCGGGGGTGGGGGCGGGCGTCAACGGCACGTTGGCGGAGTTCGGGCAGGGGCTGGGGGTCGCGGTGCTGGGCGCGGTGCTGAACTCGCGGTTCGCGGCGGGGATTTCTGTGGCGGCTTCTTCGTTGCCGGCGGCGTTGGCTTCGGCGTCGTCGGCGGAGGAGAAGGCTCGTATCACCGACGCGTTTTCGTCTGGGCTGGAGACGAGTCAGTTGGTGGGGGCTGTGGCTGTGCTGCTCGGGGGGTTGGTCGCGGCGGCGTTGTTGCGGCGGGCGGAGAGGGGAGAATCCGCCTAGGAGCTCGGTGGTTGGGTAGTCGGGCGGCTGCGGGTTCGTTGTGGCTGGTCGCTCCCCCACTCTCGACTTCGCTCGAGCGGGGGGACCCCCATCGTGGCGGAGCCACATATCGATGCAGCCCCGCGCCCCTGAAGGGGCGTTGGCAAGTCCAGGAAGGTGCGCCATGGTGGAAGCGGCCCGGCGGGCGGCGCGGACCAGTGTCTGGCTGGAGGGCAAGTCGCGTCGCGGTGGGCGTGGTGGCGGGCAGCCGTCCGGGCTGGACCGGGACCGGATCACCGAGGTCACCGTACGGCTGCTGGACGCCGAGGGACTGGCCAAGTTCTCCATGCGCCGGCTGGCCGCCGAGCTGAACGTCACGGCGATGTCCGTCTACTGGTACGTCGACACCAAGGACGACCTCCTCGAACTCGCCCTCGACGCGGTCATGGGCGAGGTGGAGCTGCCCGACCCGGACGCCGACGAGGACTGGCGCGACCAGCTGCGCACGCTGGCCCAGGGGTACCGGGCCGTGCTGGTCCGCCACCCCTGGGTGTCGCCGCTCGTCGGCACCTACGTCAACATCGGCCCGAACAACCTCGCCTTCTCGCGCGTCGTGCAGCGCGTCATCCGCAAGACCGGCCTGCCCACGCACGGTCTGGCGGCCGCCATCTCCGCCGTCTTCCAGTTCGTGTACGGCTTCGGCACGATGGAGGGCCACTTCCTCGCCCGCAGCGCGGACTTCGGCATGACCCCGGACGACTACTTCCAGCACGCCATGAGCACGGTGACGCGGGCCCCGCAAGCCTCTGAGCTCATCCAGGAGTCAGCGGAGCTCATGGAGGCCCGCGGGGGCGACACGGTCGAGGAGATGTGGGAGCGGGACTTCGACTTCGCCCTGGACCTGCTGGTCGCGGGGATCGAGGCGATGGTGGCCCGCGGCTGACTGACCTGCCTACCCCTCCTCGCCGACCAGCCGTGCCGGAAAGCCCCCTGTAGCCACCGGCCCCCACCTCTCCGGCGTAACGCGGATGATCGACTTCCCCTGCTTCACCATCGCCTCCCGGTACTCGTCCCAGTCCGGGTGCTCACCGGCGATGTTCCGGTAGTACTCCACCAGCGGCTCCACCGAGTCGGGCATGTCGATGACCTCGGCCGTGCCGTCGATCTGGACCCACGGCCCGTTCCAGTCGTCGCTCAGCACGAGGAGGCTGACCCGGGGATCCCGCTTGGCGTTGCGGGTCTTGGCGCGCTCGGGGTAGGTCGAGACGACGATCCGCCCGGAGTCGTCGACGCCGCAGGTCAGTGGCGATGCCTGGGGGCTGCCGTCGGCACGCCGGGTCAGCAGGATCGCCCGGTGCCGGGGCCGTACGAAGTCCAGCAGCTCGTCCAGGGACACGGAGGTGTTGGTCGCGATGTTCGGTGCCATGGGGCCAGCCTAGGGCCCTTCTGACGGATCTCCGCGGCGTCGCGGCGTCCGGCACGCACTCTCGCCGCACCGCGCGAAAGCCCTAGTAGCTCCGCTACGAGGACTTCCACGCGGCACGCCGAGAGCACGCACCGGACGCCGCTCCTTCTCCCACGGAGATCCATCAGAAGGGCCCTAGAACCAGAGCGGCCATGTTTCGCCGGAGGCCTGCGCCGCCCCACTCCCACCGCCTACCGTCGTCCGCATGAGCGCGGAAGACCTCAGCCCCGAGGAACAGTGGCCGCTGCCGCCCGGGTGGATGTGGGACTGCGCCGAGTGCGTCCGCCGCTACGAGGCGATGAAGCACGTGCAGGCCGTCATCGCCGGGTTGACCGCGGAGGACCCGGGCGTCGACTGGGACGTCACGGACAGCATCGTCGGGACGCAGATCAGCCTCAGCCGCCATCTGGCCGACGCGCACCGCGAGTCGCTGCCCGACTGGGACCCGTCCTGCAAGACCTGCGCCGGCCACCAGGAATCCCTGGCCAGGGCGCGGGAGCGGACCCCGGACATGGTGCGGGGAGTCGTCATGGTGGCCGAGGAGCACCTCGCCCGCCACCTGTTCGCCCCGCCCCGCATAGTCGGCCTCATGTAACAGGCCGGGCTTATGCCGGCGGCAGCGACTCCCCCTGCACCGCCTGGATGTCCAGCTCCACCTTCAGTGTCGTACCGATGGCCGCGATGCCCGCCTGGACGACCTGGTTGTAGTCCATCGCGAAGTCCTCGCGCCGCAGCTGGGCGGTCGCGCGGAACGCCGCCCGGGTGCCGCCCCACGGGTCCGCGCCGGTGCCGAGGTAGGCGAGGTCCAGGTCGACCGGTCGTACGACACCGTGCAGGGCCAGCTCGCCGTGCACCGTCCAGCGGTCGGAACCGGCCTCCGCCAGGCCCGTCGAGCGGTACGTGATCTCCGGGTACCGCTCCACGTCCAGGAAGTCCGGCGACCTCAGGTGCTCGTCCCGCATCCCGTTCCCGGTGTCGATGGACGCGGCCCGGATGACCGCCTCCACCCGGGACTTGCTCACGTCGTCGGGCGCGATCTCGATCGAGGCCGAGAACTCCGTGAACCGGCCGTGCACGCTGGAGATCCCCAGGTGCTGGGCCACGGCGGCCACGCTGGAGTGCGCCGGGTCGACGGTCCACGGCCCCGGCGGCGGCAGCTCGGTGCCGCCCTGCCGGGCCAGCGTCACCGTCCCGACCTCGGCCCGCCCGCTCGCGGTGACGAGCGCGCTGCAGGCGGCGGGCGCGTACCCGACGGCGGTGACGATGACGGTGTACGCCCCCGGTTCCAGCGGGTTCGGGTCCCGTACGGCCCCCTCGGCGTCCGCCTCGGCCCGCAGCACCTGCGAGCCGGTCATGTCGGTCACCGTGACGACCGCGTGCGACACGGCCCATCCGTCCCGGGTACGGATCCTCGCGGTCAGTCCCATCTCACGTAACTCCTCAGCCTCGAGGGACCGGCCCGTGGCGGTGGGCGCACCTCCGCTCAGAGCGCGCCGCGCCACCACGGGCCGGGGTCCGGATCACTCGCCGGGGTGGGCGAGTTCGATGTCGTGGTCGTCGACTCCGCGGCCGTTCACCGTCAGCGCGGTCGCCACCGGCGGGTAGCCGGTCGCGATGACGGTGTACTCGCCACCGTCCAGGTCGGTGAAGGCGTACGCCCCGTCCGCCCCGGTCGTGGCCGTGCCGACCACGTTGCCCGCCGCGTCGACCAGCGTCACGCGGGCGTCGGCGAGGGGCCCGTACGGCGCTCGTACGACGCCCTGGAGCCGGGCGCCGGAGTCGAGGTCGATCTCGATCCGGGTCACTCCGGTGCCGCTCACCTCGACGGGCAGGGCGCGCGGCCGGACCCCGGCGGCGTTCACGGCGACGGTCAGCGCCCCCGGAACCAGCTCGGCGAAGGAGAACTCGCCCTGCTCACCGGTGGTCCCGGTGGCCAGCAGATCCCCGCGCACATCGGTCACGATCACCATCGCGTCCTTGACGGGCCCGCCCGTCTCCACCGCCCGGACCAGCCCGCTCAGCCCGCTGGTGCCGCTGAGCAGGATGTCGTACGACACCGGCTCACCGTTCACCACCACGGTGGACGCCTGCGGCTGGAACCCGTCGGCGGAGGCGATCAGGACGTACGATCCCGTGCCCGGCGCGTCCACCGCGTAGGAGCCGTCGGCCTGTGCCACCGACCGGCCCAGCTGCCGGCCCGCGAGCGAGATCAGCGTGACGGCGGCCTGCGGCACGGGTGCGCTCTCGGCGCCGCGGACGAAACCCCGTACGGGGATGCCGCCGGAGGACTCGCCGGGAGGGGCCACCGTGGCGACGGCCGTGAGCCGCTGCGTGTCGGTGCCCTCGGCGGCGGTCTCGGTGTTCGCCACGGCCCAGCTAGGCACCCGCTCCTCAGCCGGAGCCGGAGCCGGAGCCTCGGCGACGGCCGGGGCGGCCTCCGCGCGAGCCGTGTCCTGCGCCTTCTGCTCGGCCGCCTGCGCCAGCGCGCCCTTCGTCCGCAACGGAACCTCCTTGATGAACAGGCAGATGAACAGGGCGACCAGCGCGACCGGGGCGACGTACAGGAACACGTCCGCGATGCCGTGCCCGTAGGCGCTCTCCACGACCGTGCGCAGCGGCCCGGGCAGCGCGCTCACGTCCGGGATGCTGTCGGAGGAGCCGCCGGAACCGGACAGCCCGGCCGCGTACTTCGGGTCGAGGGTGGCGAGGCCGTCCTTGAGGTGGTCCGTGATCCGGTGGCTGAGCACCGCGCCGAACGCGGAGACGCCGACCGCGCTGCCCAGCGTGCGGAAGAAGGCCACCGTGGAGCTGGCGGCGCCCAGGTCGCCCGGCTCCACCTGGTTCTGGGTGCACAGCACGAGGTTCTGCATCATCATGCCGACGCCGAGGCCCAGCAGCGCCATGAAGATCCCGATGTGCCAGTACTCCGTGTCGTACCGGATGGTGCCCAGCAGCCCCATCCCCGCGGCGAGCAGCAGACCACCGGCCAGCAGCCAGCCCTTCCACCGCCCGGTCCGGGAGATGAACTGCCCCGAGACGGTCGAGGCGATGGCCAGACCCGCGATCATCGGGATGGTCAGGACGCCGGACATGGTCGGCGACTCGCCCCGGGCCACCTGGAAGTACTGGCTGAAGAAGATCATGCCCACGTACATCGCGACGCCGACGAAGAGCGAGGCCGCGGAGGCCAGCGTGATGGTGCGGTTGCGGAACAGCCGCAGCGGGATGATCGGTTCGCTCGCCTTGGACTCGACGAGCACGAACAGGGCGAACAGCACGAGCGACCCGCCGACCATGGCGTACGTCTCGGTGGACAGCCAGTCGTACTTGTCACCGGCGAAGGTCACCCAGACCAGCAGCAGGCTGACCGCGGCGGTGATGAAGAAGGCACCGCCCCAGTCGACCTTCACGTTCCGCTTGAGCACCGGCAGGTGCAGGGTCTTCTGCAGCACGATCAGGGCGATGACGGCGAAGGGCACGCCGACGTAGAAGCACCAGCGCCAGCCGAGCCAGCTGGTATCGGTGATGACACCGCCGATCAGCGGGCCGCCGACCATCGCGGTGGCGAAGGTGGCGCCCAGGTAGCCGCTGTACCGGCCGCGCTCCCGCGGGGAGATCATCGCGGCCATGATGATCTGGGCGAGGGCCGTCAGACCGCCCATGCCGATGCCCTGGACCGCACGGAAGCCGATGAGCATGCCCGTGTTCTGGGACAGTCCGGCCGCGGCCGAGCCGGCCACGAATATGACGAGCGCCAGCTGAACGAGCAGCTTCTTGGAGAAGAGGTCGGCCAGCTTGCCCCACAGCGGCGTGGACGCCGTCATCGTCAGCAGGGACGCGGTCACGACCCAGGTGTAGGCGCTCTGGCCGCCGCCGAGGTCGCCGATGATGTCGGGCAGGGCGTTGGACACGATCGTCGACGACAGGATCGCGACGAACATGCCGAGCAGCAGCCCGGTGAGCGCTTCCAGTATCTGCCGGTGCGTCATAGGAGCGCCGTCGGAGGGTCCCGAGGAGCCTCCCCCGTGCTTGGCGTGTGCCCGCACACCGGTTGGTGTGGTCGTTGCCATGGGCTTCCTTCTCTTACTTGGTGATCGCGGGTGTCGCGGGTGTACGGGTGGACTGTTCGAGCGCGGGTTCGGTGGGCGGCCCGGCCGGCGCGGACCGGCAGTCGTCGAAGCTGGCCCGCAGCCGCGCCATCAACCGGGTGAGCTCGGTGATCTCGTCGTCACTCCAGTCGCTCAGCCGCTCGGCGAGCATCCGCGTGGTCCGCCGGGACAACTCGTCCATCTGCTCCCGGCCCGCGGGCGTGAGGCGCAGGATGCGCGAGCGCTTGTCCGCCGGGTCGGGGGAGCGCTCGATCCAGCCGCGGTCGACGATGTGGGCGACTTGGCGGCTGGTGACCGACATGTCCACGGCGAGCAGCTCGGCCAGCTTGCTCATGCGCATGTCTCCGTGGCGGGTCAGGATCGTCAGCACGGTGGCGGAACCGCTGGAACAGTCGGACGGCAGAAGACGCCCCAACTCCCTCTTCACGGCCCCGAAGGCGCTGAACTGACGGATCAGCTCCTCGTACTGCGCCTGCTCGGCCATCACACCTCCCGCGTTCGTTGCTTAGGGCAACCGTAGGGGAGCTTGGTTGCTACAGGCAAATAAAAGGAGGTAGGCACGGCATAAAAACTTGGCAAAGGCAAGTATTGCGACCGTAAATGCGCAGGTGACCCTCACTGACCCGGAGCCCCGGCCCCCACTTGGGCCACACCCCCGGATTCGCTAGTGTCTCGGGGCATGGCTAACACCCAGGGCCCCCAGGGCAACCAGGACCCCGCAGGCAGCACCCAGATGTTCCGCGCGTTCGTCGACGAGGGCCCGCAGGGCCGACAGGGCCGACAGCAGGCGGCGGCTTCGTCGGGGCCGCGTGTGGGGCTGATCATCGGCGTTGTCGTCGCCGTCGCGGTTGTGGCGGCGGTGGCGTGGCTGGCGCTGAAGTAGGGCCGCTACTCCCACCGAACGGCTACGTCCCGCGTCTCCACCCGCATGCCCAGCGGCACGCGCCACGCCTCGACGCACACCGTCCAGGTCTTCTCCTTCCGCGCGCCGGCCTCGATCGGTGCCGGGAGCTTCTCGGTGGACTCGATCGTCGCCCAGTCGACGCCGAGTGCGCCGATGACGTGTGTGGCGAAGGTGATCGTGCCCGAACGTACCGCCGATCCCCCGGTGTTGTGGAAGGCGACGGTCACGTCCTCGCACCACCGCTTGTCCGTGGGCTTTCGTGCGGGCGCGCTCACGGTCAGGTCGGCGGGGCCCCCGGGTCGTGCCGTGGGGCTGGCGGTGGGCGCCGTCGGCGAAGGTGATGGTCTCGGTGTCGTACGACCGGACTCGGCGCCCTCGGCCGAAGGGCGCGGTGGGCTGCTGAACGAGAACGAGTCGGACGGGCCGGTTTCCTGAGCGCTCTCCGATGTACCGCCCTGGGCGGGCGCACGGGGAGCCGCGCTCGCCGTCGGCTCGGTCGGCTCCTCGTCGAGCGGCACCAGCGTGACCGCCCCCGTCGGAGTCACCGCCGTACCCGACGCCCGAGGGGGCCCGCCCGCCGCCCCGGTGGCGACGTAGCCGCCGTCACCGCCACCTCCGCAGGCCGCCAGCGCTCCGCCCAGACAGACGACGGCCGCCGACGCGCCGATCAGGGCGCTCCGGCGGCCATGCGTCCACGTTGATCGAAGCATCGCGCCATGGTGGCTGACGCTCCGTCAAATGGGAAGCCTCGTGCCGTGCTTCCGTCAGTCGGAGATGAGGCCCTCGCGCAGCTGCGACAGCGTCCGGGTCAGCAGCCGGGAGACGTGCATCTGGGAGATGCCGACCTCCTCGCCGATCTGCGACTGGGTCATGTTGGCGAAGAAGCGCAGCATGATGATGCGGCGCTCGCGGGGCGGGAGCTTGGCGAGGAGGGGCTTCAAGGACTCCCTGTACTCCACGCCCTCCAGGGCGCTGTCCTCGTACCCGAGGCGGTCCGCGAGGGAGCCCTCGCCGCCGTCGTCCTCGGGGGCCGGGGAGTCGAGGGACGAGGCCGTGTACGCGTTGCCGACCGCGAGGCCGTCGACGACGTCCTCCTCGGAGACTCCGAGTACGGCGGCGAGTTCGGTGACCGTCGGCGAGCGGTCCAGCTTCTGGGAGAGCTCGTCGCTGGCCTTGGTGAGGGCGAGCCGGAGCTCCTGCAGGCGGCGCGGGACGCGGACCGACCACGACGTGTCGCGGAAGAACCGCTTGATCTCGCCGACCACCGTCGGCATCGCGAACGTCGGGAACTCCACGCCCCGTTCGCAGTCGAAGCGGTCGATCGCCTTGATCAGGCCGATGGTGCCGACCTGGACGATGTCCTCCATCGGCTCGTTGCGCGAACGGAACCGGGCGGCGGCGTACCGCACCAGCGGGAGGTTGAGTTCGATGAGCGTGTCCCGGACGTACGCACGCTCGGGGCTGTTCTCGTCGAGTGCGGCGAGCCGCAGGAACAGGGAGCGGGACAGGGTGCGGGTGTCGATGGCTCCCGAAGTCGGGAGTACCGGGGCCGGCGCGGCCTCGAGGGCCGGAACGTCGTCAAGCGCGGCGTCGGGCGCAGCCTCGCTCTTAGTGAGCGTGAGCACCTTCGAGCTGCCCTGGTCTGCGGACATGCCACCCCCTTTGGGTCGCGAGGACGGTCACGGCGAACGCTCCCACTTCAGGAACGCAGCCTCCACCTGAATACCGGCGCCGAAGCCCCGGCAAACGCGCTTCCCGCAGAATGTCACATGTCGGCAACACGCTGTAGTGACATGTCGACATGCGAGACGCGAATACGCCCTGGAAGAAGGGGGTCTGACGGTTTTTCGACGCAGAGGTGTCGGGATCTGTGCTGGTGAGCGATTCGCTCGCAACGGTTACCCGTCGATCGCGTATTCGGTTACTGCCCGACGGGCATCGTCCTTATGTAGCGCTTATGCCCTTACGCGTCGATCCGGATGCCCTTACGCGTCGATGCCCTTACGCGTCGATGCCCTTACGCGTCGATCCGGTTCGCCGATCGCAGCCGCTGGAAGCTACGTGCGAGTAGCCGCGAGACATGCATCTGGGACACGCCGAGTTCCGCACTGATTTGCGACTGGGTGAGATTGCTGTAGTAGCGCAGGAGAAGGATTCTCTGTTCGCGCTCCGGCAGCTGGACCAGCAGATGCCGGACGAGATCCCGGTGTTCCACGCCGTCCAGCGCCGGGTCCTCGTAGCCCAGCCGGTCCAGCAGCCCCGGCATCCCGTCGCCCTCCTGGGCGGCCTCCAGCGAGGTCGCGTGGTACGACCGCCCGGCCTCGATGCACGACAGCACCTCCTCCTCGCTGATGCGCAGCCGCTCGGCGATCTCGGCGGTGGTCGGGGAGCGTCCGAAGGCGGTCGTGAGGTCCTCGGTCGCGCTGTTGACCTGCACCCACAGCTCGTGCAGCCTGCGCGGTACGTGGACCGTGCGGACGTTGTCGCGGAAGTACCGCTTGATCTCGCCGACCACCGTCGGCATCGCGAACGTCGGGAACTGCACGCCCCGGTCCGGGTCGAAGCGGTCGATGGCGTTGATCAGGCCGATGGTGCCGACCTGGACCACGTCCTCCATCGGCTCGTTGCGGGAGCGGAAGCGGGCGGCGGCGTAGCGGACGAGTGGGAGGTTGGCCTCGATGAGCGCCCCCCGCACCCGATTGTGCTCCGGCGTGCCCGGCTGCAACTCCTTGAGCTGGGTGAAGAGCACCTGGGTGAGGGCACGCGTGTCGGCGCCGCGGCTGCGCTGGGGGGCGGCGGGCGCGGGGGTTTCCGGGACCGGCTCGGCCGTCGGCTGGGGCGGCGCTTGAGGCGCAGTACTGGCCGGCACGGTCAACTCCACCTCGTGATCCATCAACTCATCCGTCAAAAGCGGTCATAGCATCACAAGACATGTGCACTGTGTGCAAGCACCGCATATCGCCGTGTTGAGGGCAGGTTCGTGCATAAGACGCAGAAGAGCCCCGCGCCATTCCGGCGGGGGGCTCCGAAGCTCCGAAGAGAGCAGTCTCAGTACTCGTAGTCCGCGATCACCCACGTGGCGAACTCGCGCCACAGCGCGACGCCCGCCTGGTGCTCCGGGTGCTCGACGTAGCGCCGCAGCGCGGCCGCGTCCTCGAACCCCGAGTTGATGGCGAAGTCGTAGGCGATGGGCCGGTCGCTGATGTTCCAGCCCAGTTCCCAGAAGCGGATCTCGGGGATCTTGCCCTCGAGGGCGCGGAAGGCCGCCTCGCCCTTCACCACGCGGGGGTCGTCGCGCTCGACGCCCTCGTCGAGCTTGAAGAGGACGAGGTGGCGGATCATGTGTGCTCCTGGTCAGTCAGCCCCGTCGGCGAGCCAGGTGAAGAAGTCGCCGACGGCCTTGGCGGCGTCCGATATGCCCTCGAACCCTATCTGGACGTAGTCGGCGGCCTTGGCCGGGTCCGTAATGATCACGTAGAGCACGAAGACCACGAGCACATAGACGGCGATCTTCTTCGAGTTCACCGCCATCGCGGCCTCCTTTGTGCCTGGTGTTGCCTGTAGGGCCTCCTGTTGCCGGCGGCGAGTGTATCCTTCGCGCCCCGCGCGGCCACCAGGTCCTCGCGTACGGCGATGGCGGGCGGAGCACCTTCGTGCCGCACGCGCGCGGCCCGATGGGCCTGTCCGGCCCTGACGACGACGAAGTACGTCCTGACGGGAGACGGTCACATCCGCGCCGACGCCCCGACGGCACCGGGTCTGAGCTGCGACGCCCTCGGCGGCGTGCCGATCGACTGAGACGGAAGATCACGAAGGGCCCGGTCCAACGGACCGGGCCCCTCATCTACCAGCGGTAGCGGAGGGATTTGAACCCTCGGTGACTTGCGCCACACTCGCTTTCGAGGCGAGCTCCTTCGGCCGCTCGGACACGCTACCGAGGGAGACCTTACAGCAAGGTCGGGCGTGGTTTGAAATCGGTATTCAGCGGGATCGACGGCCACAGGACAGTCAGCCGGACAGTCAGCCGGAAAGTCAGCGGGACCGGAAGAAGTCCGTGAGAAGCCGGGCGCACTCCTCGGCGAGCACGCCCTCGATCACCTCGGGGCGGTGGTTGAGCCGTCGGTCGCGGACGACGTCCCAGAGGGAGCCGGCCGCGCCCGCCTTCTCGTCCCGGGCGCCGTAGACCACGCGGTCCACCCGGGACTGCACGAGGGCGCCCGCGCACATCGTGCACGGCTCCAGCGTCACGACCAGCGTGCAGCCGGTCAGCCGCCACTGCCCGACCCGCGCGGCGGCCCGGCGGATCGCCAGGACCTCCGCGTGCGCGGTCGGGTCGCCGGTGGCCTCGCGTTCGTTGTGGCCGGCCGCGAGCACGGTCGTACCGTCCGGGGACAGTACGACGGCACCCACGGGCACATCCGCGCCGGCCCGCCCGGCCTCGTCCAGGGCGAGCCGCATCGCGGCCCGCCAGCGGTCGCGTACGGGGTCCGGTGTCCGTCCTGCGGCGGGCGAGGTCAGCGGACGGTCTCCAGAACCTCCGAGGCGCCCAGGGACTCGGCGATCTCGGTGAGCGCGTCCGCGGACAGCGACTTCAGTTCCTTCTCGGTGACGCCGAGGTCGTCGAGGATCTCGGCGTCGCCGACGGGACCGTGCGGCACGGCCTCGGCGGAGCCGCCGTCCTCGGCGTCGTCGTCCTCGTCCTCACCGTCCTCGGTGCCGTCGAGGTCTAGGGCGTCCAGGTCGGTGGCGTCGTCGTCGCCGGGCTCCCTTCCGAGCAACTCGTCGGTGAGCAGGATCTCGCCGTAGCTGCTGCGGGCAGCGGCGGCGGCGTCCGACACGTAGATACGAGGGTCCTCCTCGCCGTCGATGCGGACGACGCCGAACCAGGCGTCCTCCTGCTCGATCAGCACGAGCACCGTGTCCTCGTCGGGAGAGGCTTCCCGGGCCAGGTCGGCCAGATCCGACAGGGTCTCCACATCGTCGAGCTCTGTGTCGCTCGCTTCCCACCCGTCTTCGGTGCGCGCGAGCAGTGCGGCGAAGTACACCGTGACTCTCCCACTGGTCATAGGCGTGCCGGTTGGGGGTCCCCCCGGCGGAGGTAGCGGGCGGGGAGAGCTGGGCTCCGAGCCCCACCCACTCGGAATCGTGGCAGAAACAAGGCGCTCAGGGGACGTCTTCGGCTCCCTGTGTGTCCGGCTGCCGCCGATCGCGTGTGCGTCGAGAGTCCGCGGAGGGTCCATGGAGGGCTCACCAGCGCACTCGTCGCCGCCAACAGCGGATCGTACGCGGCTTTTCCAGACACCCGCGCACAGCCACCGGAGTAACGCCCGCGCGCCCTGTGATCTTCCCCCGGGCGTAGCTTTTCCGTAGCCCTTTCGGCGTGTCCCCGCCCTCACCCGGGTCTTACCAGCGGAACGTCCGCATGCGCATCGCGTGCCTCAGCCGTGCGGTCTTGGCGCGGCGTGGCTGGACGCGGTCCCGCAGTTCGCGGGCCTGGGCGAGGTCGCGCAGGAACTGGGCGCGGCGCCGTCGGCGCTCGACGTCGGCCTCCTGTGACGACGTGTCCTCTCGGGTTTCGCGGTCAGGCAGGTCAGTCATAGGCACACCACCCTGGTACGCATCACCCCGGTACATCCCTCCCACTTTCCCTCTGACGGGCGGTTTGATGCCAGCACAAGGGCTAACGGGCGCCCGGCTACTGTTAGGCCCATGCGTCTCCACGTCGTCGACCACCCTCTGGTCGCCCACAAGCTCACCGCGCTGCGCGACCGGCGCACCGACTCCGCGACCTTCCGCCGTCTCGCCGACGAACTGGTCACCCTGCTCGCCTACGAGGCCACGCGCGACGTGCGCACCGAACAGGTCGACATCACCACGCCGGTCGCCTCGACCACGGGCGTCAAGCTCTCCCACCCGCGCCCGCTGGTCGTGCCGATCCTGCGGGCCGGCCTCGGCATGCTGGACGGCATGATGCGGCTGCTGCCGACCGCCGAGGTGGGCTTCCTGGGCATGATCCGCAACGAGGAGACGCTCCAGGCCTCCACGTACGCCACGCGCATGCCGGAGGACCTCTCGGGCCGCCAGGTGTACGTCCTGGACCCGATGCTGGCCACCGGCGGCACGCTGGTCGCGGCGATCCGCGAGCTGATCAAGCGCGGCGCCGACGACGTCACCGCGGTGGTGCTCCTCGCCGCTCCGGAGGGCGTGGAGATCATGGAGCGGGAACTCGCGGGCACCCCGGTCACGGTGGTCACGGCCGCGGTCGACGACCACCTCAACGAGCACGGCTACATCGTCCCGGGCCTGGGCGACGCGGGGGACCGGTTGTACGGGGCGGCCGAGTAGGTCGTACGACCGCTCAGCAGGCCTTGTCGGAGGGCGTGGACGTCGGCTGAGGTGCGGCCAGCGCGGCCAGTGCCTTGTCGGCGTCCGCCCTGCTCGTCAGCTCCTTGAAGCCGGTGCCGATGATCAGGTCGAGGGCGTTGCCCTTGCGGGTGGCGTCGGTGCGGCGCTCGGCCGTGGTGAGCTGGGTGGCCAGGACGGGCAGCGAGGTCTTCACGGAGGACGCGGGGCCGAGCAGTATCCCCGTGCCGGCGACCTTCTTGTCGTACTTCTTGGTCGCGTTGCCCACGTCGCCGATCTTGAAGCCGCGCTTCTTCAGCTCGTCCGCGGTCTTCTTGGCCAGGCCGCTGCGGGGCGTGGCGTTGAAGACGTTGACGGTGATCCGGCCCGGCTCGACCACGGCGGCGGCACTGCCGGACGCGGAGGGCGTCGCCCGCGTGGCGCAGTCCGTCTTGGGACCGGCCGCGGTGGCCTTGTCGCCGCCGGTGAAGACGTCGATGAGCTGCAGCGTGCCCCAGCCGATCAGCCCGAGGACCGCGACGGAGGCCACCAGCCCGACCGCGAGCCTGCCGCGCCGCCGGGACCTGCGCATCCGGGGGTACTTGTTCCCCTTGATCCGGTACTGGCGGCCCATGCCTTGGGGAGTCAGCATGCTCATGGGCGCAGCGTAGTGCGCCTGGGCGGCGATGCCTACTAGATGATCATTGGATGCCGCGCAGGAGAACCCAAAAGGGCCAAGCCTTCACCGGGCGGTCACACCAGTCCGTGCGGGCCGCTCGGTCCGGTTCGAGGTCGCTCAGTCCAGTTCGAGTACGCGCGCGTGCAGCACCTGGCGCTGTTGCAGCGCCGCCCGCACCGCGCGGTGGAGGCCGTCCTCGAGGTACAGGTCGCCCTGCCACTTCACCACGTGCGCGAACAGGTCGCCGTAGAAGGTGGAGTCCTCGGCGAGCAGGGTTTCCAGGTCGAGCTGGCCCTTGGTCGTCACGAGCTGATCGAGGCGGACCGGGCGCGGCGCGACGTCCGCCCACTGCCGGGTGCTTTCCCGGCCGTGGTCGGGGTACGGCCGGCCGTTTCCGATGCGCTTGAAGATCACACGGAAAGCCTACCGGGCAAGCCTCTCCGGGCGCAGCCTCCCCGCTCGGCCCGCACGAGCAAGTACGCGCGGATTGTGACGCATATCAGCCAAATGGGTCGGTACGGCGGAGGCGGTGGTCCCGCCTCCGCCGCCGGATCAGCGGTCCCGTTTCTCCGGGGGCCGCTGCGGTTTCGGTTCCTTCATCTGCGGCTTCGGCGTGTTGCGTGCGGCTTCCGCGCGCAGCAGGGCGCGCAGGGCCGCGTATGGGTCGATCGGCATGGCTGTGTTCCTTGCGTCGAACTGATGAACCGGGGAGCGGACCGGTTCTGTCAGCAGCGCAGGACCACCGAGCGCAGGGCGTGCAGGGCGTGCGGGACGCGCGGCGGGACGGGCAGGGGGCGCGCGGTCGGGGCCGGGGGTTCCGGCTCCGGGACGGGCGCGGGACGCAGCGGTACGACGGGGCGGGCCGTGCCCCGAGGGGCGGGCCGCAGCACGGTGTCGAAGGCGTCGTACTCGAAGGCCGCCGCGCCGCCCTCGCCCGCCACCGCGCCGACGGGCACCACCTGCGCCCCCGCGTGCGCGCCCGGCACGAGCAGGGCGAGCAGCAGCACGAGCAACCGCGGCCAGGCATGCCGACGAGGGACACGGGGGGCCTGCGGTGCGGTGCTCACGGGAGGTCCTCTCCCCGTGAGACCGATGCCGTTCATCGCACTAATGGCGAGATCCACCCGATCGGCGGACCGCTACCTGGCCCCATGACCCCCACTTGGGCCAAGGGCCTACTGTCTGGCGGCCTTCGCCGCCTTGGCCGCCGCCTTCATCTCCTGCTTGTGCGCCCGGACCTTGGCCAGCGACTGAGGCCCGGTGATGTCGGCGACCGAGCGGAAGGACTTCGGTTCGCCGTAGGCGCCCGCGGCCTCGCGCCAGCCCTCGGGGCGCACGCCGAGCTGCTTGCCCAGCAGGGCGAGGAAGATCTGTGCCTTCTGCTTGCCGAACCCGGGCAGCTCCTGCAGTCGCTTCAGCAGTTCGCGCCCGTCGTCGACGCCCTTCCAGACGAGCTCGGCGTTACCGTCGTAGTGCTCGACGAGGTACTGGCACAGCTGCTGGATGCGCTTGGCCATCGAACCCGGGTAACGGTGCACGGCGGGCTTGTCCGACAGGAGTGCCGCGAAGGCCTCCGGGTCCTGCGCGGCGATCTCGTGCGCGTCCAGGTCGTCCGCGCCCATCCGCCGGGCGATGGCCGAGGGCCCCTTGAACGCCCACTCCATCGGAATCTGCTGGTCCAGCAGCATCCCGACCAGCGCGGCGAGCGGGGAGCGCCCGAGGAGTTCGTCGGCCTCGGGGTCCTGGGCGAGGTGAAGAGTGACGTCCATGCCCCGATCATCGCGCGGACGGGGGCGGGCCGCCCACTTCGGCGTCAGGGCCGCCAGTACCCCAGCGCGTGCATCCGCTGCTTGGGCACGCCCAACTCCTTGCGGACGTACGACGACAGGGTCCGGGTCGTCGCCGTGTCGCAGGCGATCCACACGTACGGCTCCGGGCCGGCCCTGAGCAGCTCGGGCAGGGATGCCTTCACCTCGGCGATCAGGTGGGCGCCGGAGTCCCGTCGGGGCACCTCCCGCAGGTCGTGGCGGGTGGCGTCGGCACGGCACGGCAGGCCGTCCACCGCGCCCTCGAACCAGATGGTCGCCGGGGCGGTGTCCAGCGCGTCGAGCAGGGAGTTGAGCGCGGGCAGCGAAGCCGGGTCGCCGATCGCGAAGACGTGCGTGGGATCGGGCTGGGGCCGCTGGAAGCCCGTCCCGTGCACGGTCGCCTCGATGGTGTCGCCGGGTTTCGCCGCCCGCGCCCAGTCACTGGCGCACCCGTCGTGGAGCGCGAACTCCAGCGTGAAGGTGCCGGCAGCGGGGTCCGGGTCTACGAGGGTGTACGCGCGCTGGTGGGGCTTGCCGGCGTTGTCGAACCAGAGCCGTACCCACATCGTGGGGTGGATTCCGGTGACGGCCAGCATGCCGCCGTCGGTGAGGTGGACGCGCCGGTAGTGCTCGGTGACGTCCTCGGCGCCGGTCACGGTGAGGCCGAAGTCCTTCGCACGCAGCAGTTTGAGGACCGCCCCCTCCCAGCCGTGCCCCTGCCCCATCGCGTCTTCACCCTTCGCGTACGCTTCCCCCACCAATCACTTAGGCAAGCCTAACCTAAAAGAAAGCGGGGGCACAGAGTGATCACCGGGATCTACCGCGACGCCTGGGGGATTCCCCACCTGCGCGCGGACAGCGCGCGTGCACTCGCCCGT
This sequence comes from Streptomyces sp. SA15, assembly GCF_002291145.1. GTDB lineage: Bacteria > Actinomycetota > Actinomycetes > Streptomycetales > Streptomycetaceae > Streptomyces. The sequence goes on along the minus strand of NZ_NTGE01000040.1, from coordinate 165,052 downwards.
GCCCAGGGCCGCGTGACCGCCCTCGACCGGGCCTGGCAGCTGGAGGTGGAGCGGCACCGCGCGCAGGGCACCTCGGCCGCCTTTCTCGGCACCGAGGCCCTCGCCTGGGACAGCTTCGCGAGACGGGCCCGCCTCGACGACACGGCCAGACGCTGCTTCAGATCCCTGGAAAGACGGGATCCGGAGACGGCGGACTGGGTGCGGGCGTACGTCGACGGGGTGAACGAGGGGCTGGCCAGGGCCACGGCGCCGGAGTTCGCCCGGGCCGGCCTCGCCCCCGGCCGCTGGGAGCCCTGGACCCCGCTCGGCGTCTGGCTGGCCACCCACATCCTCTTCGCCGGTTTCCCGGCCAAGCTCTGGCGGGAGCAGGTCGTCCAGCACCTCGGCGCGGACGCCGTCGCCCTCTTCGCCACCGACGGCCCCGGCACCTCCGGCAGCAACGGCTGGCTGGTGAGCGGCGAGCGGACCACCACCGGCCACGCCGTCATCGCCGGCGACCCGCACCGCTTCATCGAGGACCCCGGCGTCTACCAGCAGATCCACCTCTCCTGCCCCGAGTTCGACGTCGTCGGCCTCGCCGTCCCGGGCGTCCCCGGCATCGCCCACTTCGGACACACCGGCACGGTCGCCTGGGCCATCACCAACGCCATGGCCGACTACCAGGACCTCTACCGCGAGCGGCTGCGGCGCACCGGCGCCGGTGTCGAGGCCCTCGGCCCCGACGGGGTCTGGCGGCGCGCCGCCCGGCACACCGAGACCGTCGAGGTGGCGGGCGAGGAGCCGGCCGAGGTCGAGGTGATCGAGACGGACCGGGGGCCGGTGATCATCGGCGGGCCCGAGGGCCTGGACGACCGGGTACCGGACTCCGGCACCCCGGTCGCCGTCAGCCTCCGCTACCCGCCCCGCGTCACCGACGACCTGGGCTTCAGTGCCCTGCTCCCCCTGCTGCGGGCCCGCCGGGTCGCCGACGTGGACCGCGCCTTCGACGCCTGGGCCGAACCCGTCAACGTGGTCCAGGCCGCCGACACCGAGGGCGGCCTGTTGCACCGGGTCGCGGGCCGGGTGCCGCTGCGCGCCGAGGCCAACCGCATCCGGCTGGTGCCCGCCTGGGAGCCCGGCCACGAGTGGGAGGGCCGGCACGAGACGCCGTACGCCGGCCTCACCGACGGCATCGCCGTGATGGCCAACCAGCGCGGCCCCGCCGCCCCGCTCGGCGTCGAGTTCGCCCCGCCGCACCGCGCCGACCGCATCACCGCCCTGCTGACGGAGAAGGACCACTGGTCGCCCGCGGACATGCCGGCGATCCACATGGACACCCGACTCGCCTCCGCCGTACCCCTGTTGGACCACTTGGCGGCGCTGGACGGTCTGACCCCCGAGGCCGCCGCCATCAGGGACACCCTCCTGCGCTGGGACCGCCACATGGACGCGAGCAGCACGGAGGCCGCCGTGTACGCGGCGGTGCGCAGTGCGGTCGTACGACATCTCGCGGCGCACCCGGCGTTCGCCGCGCTGACCACCCCGCCCGCCTACCCGGAGGTCTTCCTCCCCTGGCTGGGCCTCGTCCCGCGCGTCGGCTTCGCCCTCGAACACCTGCTGCGGGCCGAGGAGTTGTACGGGATCGATCGTGCGGAGACCGTGCGCGCGGCCGTGGAGGAGGTGGCCGGGCACGAAGCGTCCGGGACCTGGGGTGACACCCACCGACTGTTCCCCTGGCGGGCCCTCACCGACACGCCGTACGACGAACCCGGCCTGTCCGGTGATCACGACTGTGTGCTGTGTACCTCCGCCGTGCCCGGCTGGACCGACCTGAGCGCGCGCGGCCCCGCCGCCCGTTACGTGTGGGACCTCGCCCGCCGTGAGGACAGCCTCTGGGTGGTCCCGTTCGGCGCCTCGGGCGTCCCCGGCTCGCCCCACCACCGCGACCAACTCCCCTTGTGGCTCAGGGGAGATCTCGTCCCGGTCGTCACCGACTGGCAGCAGCTGAAGAGGGAGAACGAGGATGTCTGACGTGTACGCCCCCACCCGCGAGCCCGTCCACGAGCAGACCATTGACGGCTTCGGCACCGTCCGCGTCCTGCCCCTCGACGCGCACGCCGACGCGGAGGTCGTCCACGCGTGGGTGAGCGAGGAGCGGGCCGCCTTCTGGGGCATGAACGGCCTCACCCAGGACCAGGTCGCGGAGATCTACGCGCACCTGGACACGCTCGACACCCACCACGCCTACCTGGTGGTGAAGGACGGCGAACCGGCCGCGCTCCTGCAGACCTACGAGCCGGAGGCCGACCGCGTCAGCGAGTGCTACGAGGTCCGGGACGGCGACATCGGCGTCCACCTGCTGCTGGCGCCCGCCGGTCCGGGCGGCGCGCGGTCCGGCTGGTCGACGGCGCTGCTGGTCGCCGTCACCTCGTACGTGCTGCTGGGCCTGGACCGCAAGCGGATCGTCGTCGACCCCGACGTGCGCAACGAGAAGGCGATCGCCCGCTTCCTGAAGCAGGGTTTCACGGCGGGCCCGGCCGTCGTCCTGCCGGAAATCGACATCCCGGACGTGTATCTGCCGGAGAAGCACGCCCAACTGGCGTTTCTGGAGCGCGAGGTAACCTTTCCGCGTGACGCCTGACCAGCTCATCGCCCACTACGGACTGGAACCCATCCCTCGCGAGGGCGGGCTGTTCCGGCAGACCTGGGCGGGCCCCGAGCGCGCCGACGGCCGACCGCAGGGCACGGCCATCGTCGCCCTGCTCACCGCGGACGACTTCTCGGCCCTGCACCGCCTGCCCCACGACGAGATCTGGCACTTCTACCGGGGCGACCCGCTGGAGCTGCTGCTCCTCGCCCCGGACGGCACGTCGAGCACGGCCGTCCTGGGGCCGGACATCCTCGCCGGCCAGCAGCCGCAGCTCACCGTCCCCGCCGGAACCTGGATGGGCGGGCGGGTCGTGGCGGGCGGGGAGTGGACCTTCTTCGGCTGCACGATGGCGCCCGGTTTCACCTTCGCGGACTACGAGCACGGGGACGTGGGGGAGTTGACGGCGCGTTATCCGGCGGAGGCCGAGCGGATCGCGGGACTGTGCCGACCATGAGATCCACGGGGCTGCTGGAGGGGCAGGTCGCCCTGGTCACCGGGGCCGGCGGCGGCATCGGGCGGGGCATCGCGCTGCGGTTCGCCGAGGAGGGCGCGGCGGTCGCCGTGCACTGCCGTACGGCGATGGAGGCGGCGCGCGAAGTGGCGGACCGCATCCGGGACCTGGGTCGGAAGGCCGTCGTACTGCGGGCGGATCTCACCGACGAGGACGGGTGCCGTCGGCTGGTCCGGGAGGCGGCCGAGTGGGCCGGCGGGCGGCTGTCGGCGCTGGTCAACAACGCGGGCGTGCAGCCGGTCCGGGCCCTGCCCGGGATGACGGCGGCCGAGTGGCGGGCGGTCGTGGACGCGAACCTGACGAGCGTCTTCGCGTGCACACAGGCGGCCGCCGACGTCATGCGGGAGCAGGGCGAGGGGAGGGTCGGCGGTTCGGTGACGCACATCGCGTCGATCGAGGCCGGCCACCCGGCCGTCGACCACGCCCACTACTCCGCGTCCAAGGCGGCCGTGGTGGCACACGCGCGGGCGGCGGCCCTGGAGTACGGCCCGTACGGCATCCGCGTCAACACGGTCTCGCCCGGCCTGATCGCCCGGGAGGGGCTGGCGCGGGACTGGCCGGAGGGGGTGCGGCGGTGGCAGGGGGCGGCGCCCCTGGGCCGGTTGGGGCGGCCGGAGGACGTGGGCGACGCGTGCGTGTTCCTGGCCTCGCCGCTCGCGTCCTGGATCACCGGGCACGACCTGGTCGTGGACGGAGGCGTGTCGGCGCGGCCCACGTGGTGAGCGTTCCCGAGTCCTCGTCCGTACCTCTCCAGAAGGCGGCTGATCCCAAGACGGAGAGAACTGACGTGGAGTGTGACGGTGAGCGCAGCGCAGGTCGACGACGCGGACGCCGGCGACTTCAAGGGCTGGTGCTGCTGGGCACCTTGCTGGTCCTGCTCCTCGGCGGCGCGGGACCGGCGTCGGCCCACGCCGCGCTCCGCTCCACCGACCCCGAGGACGGAACCGTCCTCAAGTCGGCCCCCCGCCACATCACCCTGACCTTCACCGAGTCCGTGGGCCTGCTGAAGGACTCCTTCCGCGTCCTGGACCCCGACAACCGGCGGCTGGACCTCGGCAAGGCGCGGCACGCACCGGACGGTTCCGACACGGCCCGGGTGACCCTGCCCGACGACCTCGCCGAGGGCACCTATGTGGTGGCCTGGCGGGTGGTGTCGGCCGACAGCCACCCCGTCGGCGGCGCCTTCACCTTCTCCGTCGGCACACCCTCGCCGACCCCGCCGGCCGTCGACACCGGGCCGGCCGAGGACCCGGCGACCGCCAGCCTCTACAACATCGCCCGCTACCTCGCCTATCTCGCCGCCGCCCTGCTCATCGGCACGGCCGTCTTCGTGACGGTCTGCCGCCCGCCGGACACCGGCCCGCTGCGCAGGTCCCTGTGGGTGGGCTGGTGGACGCTGCTCGGAGCGACGCTGCTGCTGCTGTTGCTGCGGGCCCCTTACGAGACGGGCACCGGCCCGGCGACCGCCTTCGACGCCTCGGCCCTCGGCGACACCCTGACCAGCCGCCCGGGCCTGGTGCTGCTGGTCCGGCTGGCCCTGCTGCCGGTGGCCGCCGTGTTCGTCGTACGACTGCTGCGGCACGGGGCGTTCTCGCGCACCTGGTCCGCGGCGGGCGGTGCGCTCGCCGTCGGTCTGGCGCTGACCTGGGCCGCCGGAGAGCACGCGTCCGCCGGGATCCAGGTGCCGGTGGCGATGACCTCCTCCGTGCTGCACGTCCTGGCGATGGCGGCGTGGCTCGGCGGCCTGATGGCCCTGCTCACCACGCTGTACCGGTCGTCCTCGGTCATGTCCGCCGACGTGGTCGCCCGCTTCTCCCGGCTCGCCTTCGCCTGCGTGAGCGTCCTCGTCGTCACCGGCGTCTACCAGTCCTGGCGCGGCCTCGGCTCCTGGACCGCGTTCACCGACACCTCGTACGGCAAGCTCCTGCTCGCCAAGCTGGCCGCGGTGGTGCTGGTGCTGGCGGCGGCATGGCTCTCGCGGCAGTGGACGGCACGGCTGGTGACGGTGGACGCGGAGGCGGTCGTACGGGAACGGGTGCCGGAGCCGGTGGGGGGCCCGCCGCTGCCGCCGCGGGAGCAGGCCGCCCCGGCTGCGGACGACCCCTTCCGCCGCGGCCTGCGCCGTTCCGTGCTGGCCGAAGTCGGCGTCGGTGTCGTGGTGTTGGTGATCACGACGGTGCTCACCGGCACACTCCCCGGCCGCGCGGCGGCCGAGGCGGCGACGGCGACCCCGGCGACCGGGCTGCCCGCCGCGTCCGTCACCACCGTCCCCTTCGACGTCGGCACCCCCGGCGGCCGAGGGAAGGTGCAGGTCACCCTCGACCCCGGCCGTACCGGCGACAACTCGGTCCAGGCCGTGGTCTTCGACTCCGAGGGCCTGCTGTCCACCGTCCCCGAAATCCGCCTCTCCTTCGCCCTCCCGGCCCAGGACATCGGCCCGATCGACGCCGAACTGACCGACCAGGGCGGCTACTGGGGGACGAGCGCGCTGAACCTGCCCATCGCCGGGGAGTGGACGATGAAGGTGACGGTGCGGGTGTCGGAGATCGACCAGGTGAGTGAGGAGCGGAAGGTGCGGATCGGGTAGGGCGGGGGCTGGATGTCCCCGCGGTCACCCGGGGATGCCCCGCATCCGCCGCACCCCGATCGCGCAGATTCCGCAGAACGCGCCCCACGCGGCGTTGACGAGGAAGAGCGGGACGATCGCGTACGGCTGGGCGAGAGGGCCCTGGAGCTCGCCCGTGAGGACGGGCGAGAGGACGGCGCTGCCGACCAGGGCGGCCAGCGCGTACGCCACCCCGGCCGCCACCGGCGTCAGCAGCGGCTCGGGTACGCGGGTGAGGCCGACGGCGAGGATCCACGTCAGCGTGATGACCACGGTGAGGAGGACGGGGGTGAGGGGCTTGCCGAGGGCGTCGCTCAGGCCGGTGATCGAGAACAGCGGCCGGACGAGCGCGATGGCGGTCAACGCGGCCACCATCGGCCGGTTCAGGCCGCGCAGCCGGTGGGCGAGCGGGGGCCGGGTGTCGGTGCTCATGGGTCCCAGGGTCGGCGGACGGTTCCTGGGGTGGCGTCGGCCCGGGGGCGACACTTGCGGTACCGCGCGGGTTGGGTGCCTCGGGCGGGCCGTACCTCTGTGGTTGTTACCTCTTGGGGCGGAGCCCCCGGGGACGGTCACCCCATACGCTGGCGGCATGGTGTCCGGTGCGATGTCCCGCCCCCGCCCCCGCCCCCGCCCCTGGCCGCGCCGCCCGCAGGGCCACGCGGACGCCGCCCTCGCCGCCGGCGTCCTCTTGCTGGTCGCGGTCGGCAGCGTCCGGTCGCTGATCGGCGAGCGGGAGGAGCCCTGGCCGGCCACCGTCCTCGGGTGGGCGCTGCTCACCGCCGCCTGCGGGGCGTTGTACCTGCGCCGCCGCCACCCGACGGCCGTCGCCTCGTTCGTGCTGGCCGCCACCATCGCCTACTACCTCGTCAGCGTCTACGACGGTCCCCTCATGGTCGCCTTCGTCGTGGCCCTCTACGCCGTCGCCGCCGAGGGCCGGCTCCAGGCGGCGGTCGCGCTGGCGGCCCTGACCGTGATCCTGACCGGCATCGGCACCCTGCTGGGCAACCACGACGTCAACGGCGTCGCGCTGTTCATGCTGACCGGGTGGCTGGTCGGCGTCGTAGCCCTTGGCTGGGTCCGGCACAACCGGCTGGTCCTGGCCCGGGAGGCCGAGCAGCGCGCGGCGAGCGAGGAGCGGCTGCGCATCGCACGGGAGTTGCACGACGTCGTCGGCCACCACATCTCGCTGATCAACGTCCAGTCCGCGGCCGCGCTGCGCCGTCTGCGCAAGGACCCGGCGGGCGGCCCGGCGCGGGCCGAGGAGGCGCTCGGCGCGATCAAGGAGACCAGCCGGGAGGCGCTGCGGGAGCTGCGGGCGACCCTGGGCGTGCTGCGCCAGGCCGACGAGACGGCACCCACCGCACCCGCGCCCGGCCTCGATCGGCTCGCCGACCTGGTGGAGTCCGCGAGGCTGGCCGGTCTCGCCGTACGCCTGGAGGAAGGGGGCGGTCAGCGGTGGCCGTTGCCCGCCGAGCTGGACCTGGCCGTGTACCGGATCATCCAGGAGTCGCTGACCAACGTGACCCGCCACGCGCACGCCACCACGGTCACCATCCGCACCGACCAAGGCCCCGACGCCGTCACGGTCGAGATCACCGACGACGGCCGCGGACCGGCGTCCCAGGGCGTCGCGGCGCCAGGCACCGGCATCAACGGCATGCGGGAGCGGGCCCGCGCCCTGGGCGGCGAACTGACCGCCGGACCCGGCCCGGAGGGCGGATTCACGGTACGGGCCCGGTTCCCCCGCACCTACTCAGCCACGAACGGAGCACCCCCGAAGCCATGATCAAGGTCGTGCTGGCGGACGACCAGCGCCTGGTGCGCGCCGGGTTCCGTTCGATCCTTGAGGACGAGGACGACCTCGAGGTCGTCGGCGAGGCGGGAGACGGCCAACAGGCCCTCGCCGTCTGCCGCGACCTGCGCCCGGACGTGGTTCTCATGGACATCCGCATGCCGGGCGTCGACGGTCTCCAGGCCGCCCGCGACATCGCCGCCGACCCCCGCCTCGACGGCGTCAAGGTGGTCATCCTGACCACGTTCGACCTCGACGACTACGTGTACGGCGCGCTGCGCGCCGGTGCGACCGGCTTCCTGGTCAAGGACACCGAGCCGGAGGAACTGGTGCACGCCGTCCGCGTGGCGGCCCGCGGCGATGCCCTGATCAGCCCCTCCGTCACCCGCCGCCTGATCGCGGAGTTCGCCGGCCGGGTCAGGGCCCCCGAGCCGAGCCCGCGCCTGAACGCCCTCACCGACCGCGAAAGCGAGGTCATGCGCCTGGTCGCCGCCGGCCTCACCAACGACGAGATCGCCGCCCGCCTGGTCCTCAGCCCCGCCACCTCCAAGACCCATGTCAGCCGCATCATGACCAAGCTGGGCGTGCGCGACCGGGCCCAACTCGTGGTGCTGGCCTACGAGTCGGGGATGGTCACTCCGGGGTGGCTGAGCGAGTAGCGGCTGAGTGAGCAGGGCTGGACGAGTGGCGACCGAGCGACCGCGGTCGTATGCGCGCGGCGAGGCCCGCAACCGGTGGAGTACGGCGGATGTCCGCCCCGGTCCGATGCCGTACGTCGTGCCTCGGCCGGATGCTGCGGACCATGACCTCACGTCCCTCTTCCCTGGCCGTCAAGGCACCGGCCGCCCTCCTCGGCCTCCTGACCGGCGGCGCCGCCGGTTTCCTGCTGACCGCCGGTGGGGCCGCGTACGTGGCGCACGCCCTCGGCCGAACCGTGGACGCCTCTGGCGCGTCGCGGGTCGCTTTCATCGCCGTACCGGTGATCTGTGCCGTGTGGGGCGCGGTCGTCGCCGTTCGCCGGGCCGCCAGGTGACCAAGGCCCGCCGCGCCCCAGTTGAGCAAGAAGATCGTGCGGACGCTCGATGTCACCGCTCTCGGCGCCGCCCTGACGGCCCGCTGGGACGGCACGCTCGACGGCAGGCGCGCGGCCGCCGGCACGTACACCCGCCGCTCAGAACCGTGCCCCGACATCCGCACCATTGCTGGGACGGAGGAACGTGGATGACGGAATGGAGCCGTCGGCCGCCCGCGGGCCGGTGATCGTGCCCGCGTTGGTGCTGACGAACGACCAGGTGCCGCCGAGATCCCAGGAGTTGCCGCTGCCGGTGGAGGTCGAGCCCAGCGAGGCGTTGGTGCCGTTGGCCACCGCCAGGTTCTTCGTCAGGGTGCTGGAGGACCGGTTGAAGTTGAACCCGGTCTTGGGGTTGTCCCACGCGGTGCAGCGTTCGATCTTCATCTTGCCGGGGTTGTCGTTGTCGACGAAGCCGCCGGCGGAGTTGTCCCACGCCATGCTGCCCCGCACGGTGTGGTTCGCCGCCACGCCGTTGCCGCCCATCTTGAACCCGTTGCCGTCGCCCTGGTAGTCGGGCAGGTTCCACCGGTTGAACCCGTTGCCCCAGGCGAGGGTGTTCTCGACGAGGATCGGCGAGTTGTCGAACATCCAGAAGTCCAGGCCGTCGTCGGCGTTGTTCCACAGCCGGGCACCGCGCAGCACGTTGCCGCTGCCGGCGCCCTCCTTGATGGCCAGGCCGTCGGCGCTCTCGCCGTTCTTGCGCGGGTCGCGGTTGCCGTAACTGTCCAGGTTCAGGATCTGGTTGTTGCCGGAGGCGCCCTGGAGATGGAACCCGGACTCGTAGTTGTCCCGGGTGACGAGGCGGTCGAAGACGTTGCCGCTGGTGTCCTGGCCGAACACGCCGTAGGGGCCGTGGACGATCTCCAGGCCGACCAGCCGCCAGTACTCCCCCTCGATATGGACGGCGCCGCGCTCGGGACGGGGGATGCTCGAGCCCACCGCTCCTGGGGTGTACGGCATGTTCTCGCCGTCGACGACGACGCGCTCGTTGTTGTAGTTGCGCAGGGTGATGGGCTGGCTCGCCGTACCGCTCTTGAGCAGCTGAAGGTTCTTGCTCGGCGCGTACGTCCCGCCCCGGACCTGGATCGTGGTCCCCGCCTGGGCGAGGTCCACGGCGCGCTGGATCGTCTTCAACGGGGCCGCGAGCGTCCCCGGGTTGCTGTCATTGCCGTTGGTCGCCACGTATAAGTCGGTTGCCTGTAACTGAGTGCCGGCCTCCGCGGTGCCTGCGGACGACACGACGAGGAAGCCGGCCAGGAGGGCGGACAGGCCGGTGGACAAGGGGACGGGTATGGGGCGCATGGTTCGTCTCCAGGGTGCGTGCGGGTCGTACACGGGTGACGGGAAAGCGCTTTCTAGAGGGAAGCTAGGGCTCTTGCTCTGAGCACGTCAATAGACGTGTAGGTGATTCTTGTTCCTATGTGTGAACTGGCGCGATGCCGGAGGAGCGGCCGTCAGCCTCGCTCCCGGTACACCAACAGGTACCGCCAGAACACCAGGTGCCGCAGCGTGGAGCCGGGCAGCAGCCGCCCCGCTTCCGTGCGGGTTTCGGCGTACGTCAGCGGGGGCGGCCACACGATCTGAAATGAAGTCGTAGTGGAAGTCGGGCAGTTGCTCCTCCCGCACCTCGGCCCGGCGGAACCGGGGCCCACCGCCGGCCGCTCTCGCCGCCTCGATGACGTCCGCATCGCGGTCGACCCCCTCCACGTCCAGCCCCTGCCCCGCGAGCAGCCGCGAGCAGCCGCGCGAACCACCCCGTCCCGCACCCGACGTCCAGCGCCGTCCACGCCCCCTGTGGCACCTGCTGCAGCAGCAGCGGGTGGTGGTGGCCATCGCAGTTGAAGCCCATGCGAGCGGACCCCGCCCATGCGCCACTCGTTCGGCGGCGCGATCACCGTTCGGACGTGGCCGAGCCATCGAGCAGTCGATGTCACCCGATCGCAGTCAAACAGCCCCCAGTTTCCGGGCATCCGCGCTCTGACCGGCGCTCCGGTGGGGGTTCCTGCATCACGAACGCCGGACGTCGGATTGCGACCGAGGCAGCACCGACATAGCGTCACGAATGTCGGATTACACGACAAGGCCGACATCCTTCTTATGTCGGTCTCCCCTTGGTGGAAGCGAAATGGAGCATTCATGTCGGTGATGACCGGTACCCAACCCCTGCAGCAGGTCGGCCAGCAGGCCGGCCCGCAGCAGATCGCCCAGGTGGTCCAGCAGGCCGTCCAGCAGGCGTGCCAGCAGACGGCCCAGCAGGTCGCCCAGCAGGTGCAGCAGACGGCTCAGCAGATCCAGCAGATCCGTCAGCAGCTCCAGCAGCAGGGCATCGCCCCGCAGCAGGCGGACCCGTACCTCGCGCTCGCACTGCACCGCGCACTGCACACGAACATCCGGCAGGCCGTGGAGCAGTCCGTGCAGCAGGCGCTGCCGACCGCGATCGTGACGCTGCTGCAGCAGAGCCAGCAGGGTCAGCAGGGTCAGCAGCAGTGGGGCGGCGGGTTCGGCCAGCAGTCCTACGGCCAGCAGCCGTTCGGCCAGCAGGCCCAGCAGCCTGGCTTCGGCTTCGGTCAGATGGGTCAGCCGTTCGGTATCGGCTGACCTGAGGGCGGCGCGTTGCGGTGTGCCCGGAGCGGTCGGCCGGGCACACCGCATCACCGTGGAAGCGTGAGCCGCCCCGTCGCCGGATCAGATGCACATACGACGTAGGCGTGGTGAAGGTGGACGTGATGGTCAAGGAAAGGCCCGGAAACAGCCGCGCGAGCGGGGCGGAGGGCGGGGGCGCGGGCGGGCCCGAACCCGAGGGCAGGCAAGCGAAGCCGCAGGAGAAGGGCGCGAAGGCACCGCACTCGGTGCAACCGCGCCGCGAGCGGTACATGGTGACACCGCTGCCACAGCATCTGCTCCCACCGGGAGTGCCCCCACTGAGCATGGACGCGGTGTGTGACCGACTGGACCGGATGCCCGAGGTCAAGGTGACCCGCAGGCTCCAGCCGTCGGAGAAGCTCCAATCGGGCGGGCTGCATCCCTCCTGCCCGGAAATCGCGGTCGTGGAAGCGGCCGAGGCCCAGGTGCCGGCGATGCGATCGCTGCACGTACACATCGAGCCGGACCTGCCGCTGTCCGGCGCCCGACCCACCGCCACGGCGACCGCGGGGATCCTGCCGCTGCGCGATCCGGGTCTGGTCGTGCAGTTGGACGAACCGGTCGAGATCTCGCTGCGGGTGTGCGGCCCGGAGGGCGAACCGCTGGCCGGCGCGGGAGTCTTCCTGATCGGTTCGTCATGGCCGGGTCAGGGCATCACCGCGGACGACGGGAGGGTCACGGTCTCCCTGGCCACGGAGACGGCCGAGTCCGTCCAGTCCCTGTACGTCCGTCCCGTGGGCGGCTACCTGGACCGCTGGATCCGTCGCCCGGACCTGTCGGTGACCAAGGAGAACCTGGTCACCCTCACACCGCTGGCCAAGGTGTCCCCGGGACTGGACGAGAGGCAGCAGTACGGCTGGGGGCAGCAGGCCATGCGCCTCGACCGGCTGCCCCCCACGTTCCGTGCCTTCGGGGTCAAGATCGCGGTCATCGGTTCCGGTGTCTCCGCCGAACACCCCGATCTGAAGGAACGGGTGCGCTCCGGGACGGGTCTCGGACGTGGCGCGGACCTGGGCTGGGACCAGGACAAGGTGGGCACCGGCACCCATGCGGCGGGCATCATCGCCGGAGCGGACACCGGCACAGGTCTCATCGGCATCGCGGTCGACGCCGACATGGAGGTCTGCCAGGTGCTGCCGAACGGCTGCTTCAGCGACCTGATCGCCGCTCTGGATCACTGCATCCAGCACGACGTCGACATCGCCCACATCGCGGTGACGGCCCCGTACTCGTCGGCCCTGGTCTCCCGCAAGCTGGCCGATGCCAACGCGGTGGGCATCGCCTGCTTCGCCCCCGCGGGCGACACGAACGGCCCGGTCACCTTCCCGGGCTCCCTGCCCACCGTGTTCACCGTGGGCGCGCTGGGAGTCTTCGGCTCCTACCCGCCGGACACGTCCCAGGCCACCCATCTGGGCGTGCAGCTGACGCCGGAAGGGCTGTTCGCCGCACCGTTCAGTTGCTACGGCCCCGGGGTGGACGCGGCTGCTCCCGGTGTGGCGGTCCTCTCGTGCGCTCCGCGAGGCGGATACACGGCCCTCGACGGCACCGGCACGGCCTCGGCCCATGTCGCCGGTCTCGCCGCCCTCGTACTCGCCCACCACGAGGACTTCCACGGCCAGCTGCTGCCTCGTGGACCGGGCCGGGTGGAACGACTGTTCGAGATCATCGCCGCCAGCTGCCGCCCGCTGGCCGCCCCGGGAACCGCGGAGGCGGCACGGGTCGGTCGCGGCATGCCCGACGCTCTCGTAGCCCTGGGCCTGGCCCCCGGAGTACAACTCGCTCCGGCCTTGTCGCCCTACACTCCGTCCATGGTCGGTTAGACGCGATCAGCACTGTCCCCCTGACAAGCCAGCCGAGCGGCGCCCGCCCCTGAAGGGACGGGCGCCGCTCGCGATGTGTCTGCCCGTTTATATGAAAACGACAACCATTAAGGCTACTCTGCCGGTATGCCGCTGGGCCCACTCACTCTCAGGAGGAACCCATGGCCGTACCGAACCAGAAGCCGTCGGGCTCCGTACACCTGGGCACCGTCCAGGAGACGCTCCTGATCCCGCTCTACGGCCGCGCCGTGGAGAGCCGCAAACCCGAGCCGGTACTGCGCGATCCGGCGGCCGAGGCGATGGTGGCCGCGATCGACTACGACTTCGCCCGCTTCGACGGCGGGCCGAGCCTGGTCGGCACAGTGCTGCGCACCAACCTCTTCGACCACTGGGTACGCGCCTTCCTGGCCGAGCACCCGGACGCGACGGTGGTGGAGATCGGCACCGGCCTCAACACCCGTTACGAGCGCGTCGACAACGGCCGCGCCCACTGGTTCGAGCTGGACCTGCCCGACGTCATCGAGTTGCGGCGCACCTTCTTCGCCGACACCTCGCGCCGCCACATGCTCGCCGCGTCGGTACTGGACGACAGCTGGACCGCCGCGCCCCTGGCCACGGGCGGCCCGTACTTCCTGGCCGCCGAGGCGGTGCTGGCCTACCTCCCCGAGAAGGACGTACGCCGCGCCGTCGACCTGCTCGCCGAGCGCTTCCCCGGCGCCTTGCTCGCCCTCGACACAACGGGTCCCGGCATGGTCGACACCCAGGACACCCACGATGCGCTCAGCAAGGTGGAGGCACGGATCAGCTGGAACTGCCCGGACCCGCGGCTACTGGAGACCTGGCGCCCGGGCAACCACCTGCTCGCCTCACACACCTTCACCACCCTGCCCACAGAGGTGCACGACGCTTTGCCGGCGGAGCACCGGGAGATGATCGCGAGGATGGAGGAGCTGCGGCTGCCGCAGGTCGAGGATTACAGCCTGAACTTGGTCCGGTTGGCCGATTTGGCCGATTAGGCGGTCAGTACGGGCTCCCGCCGTAGACGTCGGCTACCCGGGCATGACGCCGTGAATGCGGGAGAGGGTGAAGACGCGTTCGTCGTCGCGCAGGTGGCACCAGGCATACAGGTGGGGCGGGTCGAGATCGAGTTCGCTGAGGGTGCGTACCGTGCGATTGCCCGAGGCGGCGACGTATTCGATGGTGATCGGCCGGCCTTCGTCGATGGCATGGGCCAGCTGACGGACATCGGCGAGGGAGAGCAGGCGCGCGTATCCGGCGACGATCTCCTCGGTGTCGGTGTCGAAGGGGATTCCGTTCCCCGGATCGGGTTCCGGTGTGGTGGGCGGGGCAGCCCGCAGCCTGGTGGCCAGGCTGCTCAGGTCGACGGTCGCCGACGCCTCCGCCGGGCGGGCGCTCGGGTCCCGACGGGCTGGCGCGCCGCCGGGCGGACGTGGGGACGGGACCGGGGCGGCAGCGCGGTGGCGCCGGGTCCGTTCAACACGTACGGCCCCGTCCGCGGTCTCGGCGACGGGGGCATAGCCCGCGGCCCGGAGTGCGGCGAGGGTTTTGTCCAGCGGGGTCCGGCTGACCAGCACCGTCGGCGCCAGTTGTCGTAGGCCGAGGTCGGCCAGCTTTCGGTGGGCGGCGAGTTCGGAGAGAAGGGCCGGTTCTTCGCCGTGGATCACGCAGGCCGCGGGGGCGATACGCATACGGCCGTGGCGGCGCGCGGTGTCGTGGATCAGGTACGACAGCGGTTGCGGCAGGGCGCCGACGGCGACGGCGGCCAGGTCGGCGACGACGGCGTCGGGTGTGCGGCCGCTGTCCAGGGCGCGGCGGATGGTGCCCGGACCGAACCGCCACACCGACGCCGTGCCGCCGACTTCCCTGTCCGCGACGGCATCCAGGAGCGCGGCGAGGTGGGCCGAGGGCGTGCCGGTCACGACGGCGGTGAGGTCGGCGCCGAAGCGGGCCGTCCTGGTGGCCGTCGGCAGCAGCCGCTGACAGGCTGCGGTCAGTGCTTCGGCGTCACCGGCCTTCAGGGCGGCACCGATGGGGGACAGGGCACCGCGGGCGGTGACTCCGAGCAGTTCCGCCTCGCGGACCACGGTGGCGAAGGGCGTGGTGTCCTGGGGGAGCGGATGGGCGAGCGGACGGAACCAGGCGACGAGCGCCCCCAGTTCCGTGGGGTCCGTCACTCCCCGGTCCGCCGGGAGTTGGGCTGCGGCGGCGAGGAGCCCGTCCCGGGCTCGCACACAGCCGCCGCAGGGCGCCGTTCCGGCGAGCGCGGGCAGCGCCTTGCCGTCCTCGTCGCGGGACTGGGTCGGCGTGAGCGGCAGCGTCCGCCACGCCTGGAGCAGCACGGTGAGCCGCTCCGCCGGTTCGCGTTCCGCCCAGGCGTCGTAGCCTTCCGTCGCCGCGGCCCGGCTGCCGTCCCTGGCGAGCAGCCCAGCGGCGTACGCCGTCTCCAGAGCGAGGCGTACGACCATGTCGCCGCACTGCGCTGCCTTGCCGATCCGGGACAGCTCACGCGCCCCGACCCCGCCGGACTTCAGCAGGGCCGGCGGAGAGGCGGAGCACGTCGCCAGCACCGATGCGGCATGAGCGGCGAACGCCGTGGCCGCTGCCGCCGCCTCCCGGTCCACGTCCGCCGAGGTGACGGACGCCGTACGCACGTCGGGCGGGGCAGGCTCGAACGGCGCGTGCCAGTCGGCTCCGCGCAGTACGAGCGCCACCTCGGCCGGCATACGGGCGGGTCCGTACCGGTGACGGTCCTGTACCAGCAGTCCCCTCTCCAGCGCCCAGCGGGCGCCCGGCTCGGAGTCGGCCTGGGGGACACCGAGGATGAACTCCGTTGGAAACCCTGGTTGTTCGCCCTCGCTGTGCGCTCGCCGTTCAAGCAGTTCGCGGGCGGCGGCGGGCGCCCCTGCCACCACCTCGGCGACCCGCCCGGGATCGCTGTGGTGATCCACCAGGGCTGTCAGCCGCTGTTGCCTGGCATTACCGGGCGACTGGACGCCCAAGGCCACCAGCATGCGGCGCAGTTCCTCGGAGGTCGTGTCCGCCAGCAGCTGAGCGAGCGGCGCGTCCAGCCCCAGGGGCGAGTCCCACGCCTGCCGCAACGGCGCCGCCATGCGCAGCAGCCCTTCGCCGTCCGGCCAGACCAGCGCGTGATCGGCCAGCGCCCCGAGGGCCGCGTCCAGCCCACGAGCGCTCTCCGCTCCTTCCGCGCCCAGCAGATCCACCAGAGCGGCACGTGGCGCCGGCCCCAGCA
The DNA here is from genome assembly GCF_002291145.1 of Streptomyces sp. SA15. Lineage (GTDB taxonomy): Bacteria > Actinomycetota > Actinomycetes > Streptomycetales > Streptomycetaceae > Streptomyces. The sequence goes on along the minus strand of NZ_NTGE01000040.1, from coordinate 148,709 downwards.
CCGCCAGCGCCTCGGCCACCTGCAGGTGAGGCAGCGCGAGCCCGGGCAGCACGAGCGCCACCGACGCCGGGCGCTGAAGGCGGTCCGCCAGTTCGCCGAACGACCGCGGCTCCGGCGGGGACACGGCGTCCGCGCGAGCAGCGAGAACCCGTTCCAACTGAGGGATGTCGAGACCGCTCAGCCACGCGACGAGTGTTGATCCGATGGGCTTGCTGATGGGGGCACCTCACGAGAACGAGCACTGTTGGTGTCCAGGACCGGAACCGGTCCTACGCAGGACACCAGAATGGCGCATGGCGCGGGACGGCCGCGTCCCGCGGCAACAGATACACGCGTCTGTGTGAAGGCGGGGTGCTGTGGGGCGACCTCGTTGCATGACGCGAAGCCGGCAGAAGTAGCGGGGTCCTGGACCGGCTACGACCGGACGAACGTCGTTTTCCGGCCGGACGGGAAGGCCGACATCCGTCTCCTGGACGGACAGGAGTGGGACTTTGACGACAGGTGGCGCCTGTCAGGTACGGGAAGCTGGAAGCTGACCCGGCAGCGGGCCGGTTGGAACGACGGCCAGCACGTCCAGTTGACTCTCACCTCACGCACTGCGGTGGCGGCTCGTGCGTCGGAGGCCAGTGAACCTCTGGGTCCGCCTACGGACCGTCCCGAGTCGGGGGCTTGGATGCCCGTTCATCACGGGCTATAGAGGCTTCCGCTGGTGGCTTCAAAGTCTGGGTGAGCCACTGGCGGTCGGTGGGGTTGCTGTACTTCGCTGTTGTACGGCTACGGCTGATGATCATCGGCTTTACTCTGTTCGGGTGAACAACCAGTCTCTTGAGGGCACTGTTGTCCGCCTCCTCCCGTTGTCTGCCGACCACGCCGAAGCTCTCTTCCTGTCAGCATCCGACCCCGAAGTGTGGCAGTGGATGCCCCGGCCGCGGCCTGAGACCGTAGCCCAACTGCGCCAGATGCTCAGCGAGATGACCGCCGACCCAACGCGGCGCTGCTTCGCAGTGCAACGCCGTGACGACGGCACCGTGATCGGCTCAACCAGCATTTATGACCTCGACCTGGGCGAGAGCCGGGCTGAGATAGGCGCGACCTGGTTCGATCGCTCCTGCTGGGGCGGCCCCTACAACGCCGAGTCCAAGCTCCTGCTGTTCAGCCATGCCTTCGAAGACCTGCAGCTTGCTCGGCTGGCCCTACGCACCGACAACCTCAACGTGCGCTCCCAGCAGGCCCTGGCTCGCCTAGGCCTGGTCCACGAAGGAACCTTGCGCAGCCATATGCGGCGACAGGACGGCACTCGCCGCGACTCGATGTACTACAGCCTGCTCGCAGATGAATGGCTCACCGTCCGCGATGCACTGCGTGCACGGGTCGTCGCCAAGACTGCATCGCCATGACGAAAGAGGTCTACGCCGAAGCGAGCGAAGCGGAGGTGCGCGCCGCGATCGGCGAGCTGTCCGACGCCATGGGCGGTACCGCGTTGAGCCGCGGCGAGCTCGGCGAGCATGATCAGGATCTCACACGTGCGATGGGACGGTTGCGGACGAGGACCTGCTCAGGCCGCACATCATCCGCGCGGCTCCGGAGCGCATCGTGTTCGCGGTGGGAACACAGATCAACGGAGCCCCGCACATCGGAACATCCCTGGTCCAGTCGCTCACGTTCGCCACGGCCCGCATCCGGGACAAGTTCGGCGTACAGCTGAATGAGACGGAAACTGAGACGGCTGATGCCCTTCCGCGTGGCCCTGTGGGCGGGGAGCACCTCACAGTTCGGGAACCTGCGCCGCAGCAGCCCGGCTTCGGCGTCCGTGTCCCTCAGGAATCGGCATCCCGTGAACGGCTGTGAGACCAGCAGGCCGGCCAGGGGGCGGCGGGAGGTCCGGATAGGCCGGGACCGGGCATGTCGAAGGGCCTTCACTGTCGTCGCGTAGGAGGAGACGACCCGGTCCAGGACGTTGTCCCGGCTGCCGTCGTGTCGACCTGCCATGTGCAGAGGCAGCAGGGTCAGCGGGCCGGTCGGCGACCACCACAGCCGAGGCCCGGAAGGAGCGTCGGGCAGTGGTCCCTGGTGGAGGAAGACGTTGTGATGGTGCCCATCCCCATGCACCACGCCGCAACGGCGCCGCCATGCAGGGTTTGGGAGCTATATCAGATGGGGCTGTACAGGGTCGCCAAGTCGATCAGACGGACGTCGGGATCCGCCTCCGCTGAGGAGCGCGCCTTGTCGTTGAAGCCCGCTCCGCTGAAGCAGACGATCCGGGTGCCGCTCGTGTCGTAGCGTCCGGCCTGGGTGATGAGGTCGCGGATGTGCCGGAGTCGTTCGATGTGGGCCATGCCCATGGTGTCGTTCCATTTGGCTTCCCCAATGGCCAGGAGTGGCGGTTTGGCGCCGTCGGCGATGCCGATGACCGCCACGTCGACCTCATGGCCGATACGGGCCTTGGAGTCGTGGACCACGCCGTGTCCGACGCGGGCGGGCAGACCGCCCAGCAGTTCGGGGTCGGCGTGATGGAGGGCCCAGTCGCGGCAGACCTGCTCGAAGTGGGGTCCCAGGACGTTGCTGACGAAGCGGCGGCGGCTGGCTTGCCACACCCGTGTCGCGCTGCCAGGGCGCTCGAGCTGGTCCCAGACCGGCCGCATGATGGCGTGGTGGAAGCCGATCAGCGGCTCGGCGATGCGGTAGGTAGGCCGGTTGTCGCGGAAGACGTCGGCGTCCCGATGCAGCAGTCCGGCGTCTTCCAGGACGTTGATGGGGTGCGCGATGTCGGTGGCCTTTCGTTCCAGATAGCCGGCCATGCCGCCGCGGGTGGCGTTGCCGTCGGCGACGGCGGCCAGGACGGACAGGTACAGGGCGGTGTCGCGAAGGTCGGGTTCTTCGGCGAGCAGGTATCGGGCCTCGCGGAAGAGGGGGGTCTCGGGGTTGAGGACGGTGCGGATGACCCAGTCGTCGAAGTCGTCCGGCCCCTTGGGAGTGTCGCCGCGGGCGAACTCGCGCCGGTAGGCGGGAGTGCCGCCGACGATCGCGTTGACCCTCATGGCCAGGTGGGGATCGGTGATCTCCCAGAAGTCGGCGGCCAGGCGGTGGTCGAGGGGGCGGACGACCAGTTCCAGACCCGCCCGTCCACGCAGTGGGGCATTTCCCGACAGCAGCCGACCCATGAAGGACAGCGCCGAGCCGCACAGCAGCAGCCGAGTGCGCGAGTCGGTGCGCTGGTCACGCAGGGGACGCAGTGCCTCCTGGACGATCGAGGGCAGTTCCGGGTTGGCCTTGGCGAGGTACGGAAACTCGTCGATCACCACGGGGACGGGCCGTTCGGAGCCGAGCGCGAGAAGCGCGTCGACAGCCTCTGACCAGTTGGCGAAGTGGAACGGGCTGGCGGGTCGGACGTGATCGGTCAGCGCGGTGCTGATCCTCCGCAGTGACTCGGCGTCCGTAGCTTCGGTCGCACCGAAATAGAACCCTCCGGCGGCGCGGCACGCGGCGTCCAGCAGGAACGTCTTGCCCTGGCGGCGACGTCCGGAGACCACACCGAGCGTCGCGCCCGGCTGCGGATCGGTGATGAATCGCCTCAGCGCCGACCACTCGTAGCCCCGGTCGAACATCTCGGCAGGCTTGTCCACGGCTCTTCCCCAAAGTAGAAGTACGCCTCTATTAAACGTACTCCTATATTCAGCTTTCACTGAAGCGGCGAGCTGCACGCCTCTCTCAAGATCGACAAGCGGCAGCTCCCTACCACGCCCAGGTGTGGGTCAGTTGTGTGGACGACCCCTCATTCGTAAATTTTCGGAGAACTCTTCTACAACCTTCCGCCGCACGCGCCTGTCTGGCTAACGCAGGGATGTTTGGGGTCGATGAAGAGGAGCTCAGAACGTGACCGTGCGTTCCTTTGCCCGGCGGATGCGACCGCGAGTCGAGCGGAAGGCCGCCGAAAGGGTGTGGCAGCTGCGTACCATGCGGCGGCGCCGCAGGGCAGCGGTCACGGACCCGGTGCTCCGCCCGGTGGCGGTGCGCGGCCAGCGGCTCTACGGACGGGTCGTGAGCCGGTTCAGCGCTGCCGATGCGGCCGCCGCCAACCTCGGCCTGGTCGTCGCCGCGCTGGAGCAGGAAGGTATCCCCTACTTCCTGGTACCGGCCTCACGTACGCGCCACACGGTCGGCGTGAACGCCGTCGACCGGGAGCGCTTCCTCACCACCCTCGAGGCGCAGAACGCGGGGAAGGCGGTGTTCATCGGCAGACCGGTGACCGGCGGAAAGCTCAACAATCCCGCGCTGTTCATGGACGGCGTACTGCCGACCCCGCTGCGTACGGCCCCCATACTGCGGATCGGGGAGAACCACCTCGGGCCCTCGGGCCAGCTGCTCGCCGGGCCGGAGCTCGCCTGCGACGTCGAGTTCTGGGAGGACGGGGCACAGCTCCTCGCCTCCGACGACGGGCCTCGCCGACTGGCAAAGGTGCAGCCGCAGGCATCCGAGGACATCTTCGCCGAGTCCCTCGTCGCGCCGCGGAACAACGGCATCACGGACGTACTGCCGGTGTCCGAGCAGAAGCCGGCCGCGGTGCGGGTCGGCGACCGGGAGCTGCCGAGCTTCGTCCCGCTCACCCTGCCGACCGTGAGGGACGTGACCTTCCCCGTCGACGTCGTCTACACCTGGGTGGACGGCGAGGAGCCGGAGATGCGCGCCAAGCGGGCCCGGTACCAGGAGGGTGGCATCGCCGAGATCCTGGACAAGGAGACCAACGCCTCCCGCTACACCAGCCACGACGAGCTGAAGTACTCGCTGCGCTCGCTCGCGATGTACGCCGACTTCGTCCGGCACATCTACATCGTGACCGACGGCCAGAAGCCGCACTGGCTCGACGACCGGGCCCCGGGGATCACGGTCGTCGACCACCGCGACATCTTCCCGCAGGGTGTACTGCCGGTGTTCAACTCCCACGCGATCGAGACCCGGCTGCACCACATCCCGGGCCTGTCGGAGCACTACCTGTACTTCAACGACGACGTGTTCGTCGGCCGCCGGGTCAGCGCGGAGCACTTCTTCCACGGCAGCGGCCTGATGAAGATCCCGGTGTCCCCGCTCAAGATAGGCGTCGGCAAGCCGCACGCCGAGGAGACGGCCACCAACTCCGCGAGCAAGAACGTCCGCCGGCTGCTGCTGGAGAAGTTCGGGCGGATGACGACGAACAACTTCATGCACACTCCGCTGCCGCAGCGGCGAGAGACACTGCGGGCGCTCGAGGAGCTCTTCGCGCAGGACATCCGCCGCACCACGGCGTCCCGCTTCCGCTCGCCGCAGGACATCGCCATGACGTCCCCGCTGCTCTACCAGTACGCGCTGATGACCGGCCACGGCGTGCCGGGGAAGTACAGCTTCCGGTACGTGAACATCAGCCGCCCGGACGCCGAAAGACGCCTGGCCGATCTGCGCCGCAACCGCCGCTTCGACTTCTTCTGCCTCAACGACGTCGATGTGCCGCCCGAGGAACGGGAGCAGGTCGGCGTCCGGATGAGTGAGTTCCTGGAGGACTACTTCCCCTTCCCCAGCCCCTTCGAGAAGCAGAAGTAACGGGGCTGGGGGGCATGGACATGGGGGGCATGGACATCCGTCACCGCTTTGGAATGCCGGGGGGCATCCGAGCGGCCCGGGACTCTCTGGTACGCCTGCGGCTCTGGCTGTCGGCCCGGCTCTGGGCGCTGCGCGCGGCACGGGCCCGACGGCGCCTGCGAGCCGCCGTCCCCGGACTGCGCCGGGTCACCTTCGGACCGACGCGGCTGTACGGCCGTACGGTCGCCGGCTACACCGCCGCGGACGCCGTCGAAGCCGATCTCGAGCGGGTGTGCACCCTGCTGGAGGGGCTCGGCGTCCCGTACTTCCTGGTCCCCGCCGACCACGGGCACGGTGCGCCGCGGCAGGTCATCGGCGTCGAGGAGACGTACCGCGGCACGGTCCTCTCCCAGGCCGCTCAGCGCTTAGCCGGCACCGTCGGGTATGTCGGCGCCGTCGGACCGGACGGCACCGTGGCGAACGCGGCACTGTGGGCCGACGGGAAGCTGCCGCGGGCGCTGGGGCGGGCCGCGGTGCTCCGCACCGGCGTGGTGCGCCTCGGCCCGGAAGGCCAGGTCCTCACCGGCCTCGAGACGGGCTGCGACATCGAGTTCTGGCGTCACGGCCGGGACCTCGCCACCGCTGCCCCGGGCACGGATCCCTCCTGGCTCACCGTGCCCGGCAGCCGGTTGCCGGACGTCTTCGGCCCGGCGCTCGTCGCCCCGCGCCGCAACCCCGTGTCGGAAGTGCTCCCGGTGGCGGCACAGCAGCCGGCCGCGGTGGCGGGCCGGCGCAGCGTGCCGACGTTCGCCCCGTTCGCCGAGCCGGGCATCGACGAGGTGCGCTTCCCCGTCGACGCCGTGTACACCTGGGTCGACGGGGACGACCCGGCCATGGCCGTGAAGCGCCGCGCCTATCAGGAGCTCTCCGACAACATCATCGCTCCGCGCGAGACCGGCGCCTCCCGCTACACCAGCCATGACGAACTGAAGTACGCCCTGCGCTCGCTGGAGATGTACGCCGGGTTCGTCCGGCACGTCTACCTCGTGACCGACTCCCAGATCCCCGCCTGGCTGGACCCGGACGCGGAGGGCCTGACCGTGGTCGACCACCGGGAGATCCTGCCGGCCGACGCGCTCCCCGTCTTCAACTCGCACGCGATAGAGAGCCGACTGCACCACATCCCTGGCCTGTCGGAGCACTACCTCTACTTCAACGACGACGTCTTCATCAATCGCCCGGTACAGGCCGAGCACTTCTTCCACGGCAACGGCATCGCCCGCATCCCGCTGTCCCCGCTGAAACTCGGAGTCGGCGCCCCACACCCACTCGAACCGGCCCCGAACTCCGCCGGCAAGAACGCCCGCGAGGTGATCAGGCGCTTCCACGGCAGACACATCACCAACAAGTCACTGCACACCCCGCATCCCCAACTGCTGTCGGTCATGCGCGAGATGGAGAGCCTAGAAATCGAAGAACTCAACCGGACCTCCTACTCCCGCTTCCGCTCCACCTCCGACGTCGCTCCGGCGTCCACGCTCCACCACCACTGGGCGATCGCGACCGGCCGGGCAGTCCCGGCCGACTACCGCTTCCGCTACGTCCAACTGGGCACTCCGGACATGCGCCGCCGCCTGGCCCGCCTCGCGACCGGTGAGGACATCGACTTCTTCTGCCTCAACGACGTGGACACCGCCCCGGCGGCCAGGTCGGCCGCCCAGGCCACCATCCGCACCTTCCTGGAGCGGAAGTACCCGTTCCCGAGCCGCTTCGAAGGGGCGGCTCGGGCTGTCTCGCGCTCGGTCGCGCCGCTCACGGCGAGAGTCCCGTCGCAGCCGACGCGGGAGGGAGTACAGGTTCGCGATTGATGCTGCCCGCATCGGGGTCATTTCATTTGACTTTTGCAGGTCACGGTCCTGGTGTGAGTGGTGGGCCGTGTGCGGGGGCGTTCATGGGCAGTCGGCTCCTCGTCCTGCACCGACCTCGGCTCGAATGGTGAGCGCCTGGCAGAAGCGGAACGTTTTCGTGTCCGCCTGCGTCGTCCCTCTCCGGGGCACGGTGGCTCTGTGCCCCGGAGAGGGGATACCGGGTGCATACGGGCGGCTTCGCCAAGTGGACAAGGCGGTTCGAGGACGAGCGCGAGCGCAGACGCGCCCAGGGTGATCCGGACTGGGGGAAAAGCGCGACGCTGCATCCGGCGGTGTGGGCCAGCATCCAGCGCTTCCAGGTCGGCGAGGACGGTGACGGCGCCAACCTCGTCGGCAAGGCGGACCAGGCCGGCGACGCCGACTACGGGCAGGCGGTCCGGCTCTTCGTCGCCGAGGAACAGAACCACGCCCGTCTACTTGCTCGGCTGCTGGCTGCGGGGGGCATACCGACGTTGACCGGTCACTGGAGCGACGTGGTCTTCGTACGGCTGCGGCGTCTCATGGGCCTACGCATGGAACTGCTGGTGCTGATGATCGCGGAAGTGGTGGCGCTGCGTTATTACCGGGCCCTGCGCGATGGCACCGACGACTCGCTCACCGCGGAAGTGGCGGGGCGGATCCTGTCCGACGAGCAGCGCCACGTCCCGTTCCACTGCGAGCGACTGCACGCTTCCCTGGCGGAGCTGCCCCGCACAATGCGGCGCCCGGTGATGGCCCTGTGGCGACTCCTTCTGCTCGCGGTCTCTCTCGTCGTCGCCGCCGACCACGGTCCGGCACTGCGCCGACTCGACATCGGGCGCCTGCGATTCGTGGTTGATGTCATGACCTCGTCCCACACGGTGGTCTCCGCAGTGCTGGTGCCCCGCCCAGACGCATGGACGAGTGCGGGCTGACAACAGGTGGCGGCTCAGCCCGAGGACCTCACCCGCTCCGTCATCACCCTGTGCGGCCGCTGCTTCGCCCTCAGGAGTCGTCCTCCGGGTGCCGCCCGGCGTTGGCCGGTAAGCGGACCGCTTGAAGGTGCGCGGACGCGGTGGTCAAGCCGAGCTCCGCCGCCTTGGCCGGCGAGTCCACCGTCCGCTCACCCTGAGCGATGAGATCGAGCAGCTCCAGACGCTTGCCGCTGCGAAACGCCTTCCCTACACGGGCGAACTGGGCGTGAATGAGACCAGATCTGAGACCAGAGCGTTAGGTCAGACCTTCCTGACGACGATCGTGTTCGGGACCAGCTTCTCCAGGTCGTCCACGTCGGAGGTAAAGACGGTGACCTGCCCCTTCTGCTGTCGGGCGACGACGGCGAGCACCGCGTCGATCGCGTACTTGTGGCCGTGGAGCTTCGCATCGGCCAGGAGCCGGCGGGCCTGGCGGGCCTCGTCCTTGCCGATGTCGGCGACTTTCAGCCGCGAGAGCACCCAGTCCCAGCGCTGCTCGGTGGTTCTGCCGTCGTACGCCTCGATCAGCGTCATGGGGGACGTGACCACCTCGGCTTCGCCCCGGGCCGCGAGGTCGAGCCGGGCGATCATCTTCCGGTCGCCACGCACAGCCAGGGACAGGGCCTCGCAGTCGAGTACGAAGACGCGCAGTGGCCGCTGCCCGTACTCACCGGCCCGCTTCTTCACGCGGCCTCTCCGGACTTGTGTTCTCCACTGGTGCGGCGGCGCTCGTGTTCGGCGTCGAGATCCTCCAACTCCTCGAGCGCGGCCGCGTGCTCGTCCTGAGTGACCGGGCCGTGTTCCTCCTGCAGCCAGTCGACCAGCTCCAGCAGACGGTCCCGGTCGCGCTTGAATCGCAGTGCTTCGGCGACATACGCCGAAAGTCCCCGTTCAGCCGCCTCGGCGCGGATCTCGTCCAGGAGATCCTCGGGGATCGTTACTGTCACTTTCTTGGTGGCCATACAAGAGACCATACTCTTGGTGTGCGCGCCCCTACCAGAGGGTGCTGCGGTCAGTCAGACCCAGGAGGCCAGTGATCAATCTATGAACCTTCCCGCACATGATTACCGGGCCATGCGACGTCACTCGGTCATCTCATGCCGTTCACCCTTGCTGGCGCATGCACCGGCGGGTGCGGATAAGTGCCCTTCGCGGCGGTGAGCCTCCAGTCGTTGAACGGAATGACAGGAGGCGAGTCCGTGTCCTTGCTGCCTTCGGCAGACGTCTTCAGGTCGATTGAGCTAAAGGTTTCGCAGTTGCTCAGCGGACAGTTGGTCTGTCCACATGCGCCAGGCGCGAGATGTTTGGGTGGGTGAGCACCTCACGCTCTCGGAGGCGAAGGAAGCGGCGGCACGCGATGCCGCTGACGTTGCGCTGCGCGATGCATTGTGGCGGGGCGTGGGACGGGATGCCCGCAGCGACGTCCCGAATCTGGCTCAGCGCAGCCAGTTGCTCGCGCTGTACTTCGTCATCCCCTACCTGCGGAAATCGGCCGTGAGAGTGTCGAGGAGGCTCTGCGTCGACGTCGCGGAGGTGAGGTCAGCCATGGTGTTCGGTGCGTTGTACGGGCTGGCTGTGGCTGCCGAAGGTAACGACGTTCGTGACGAGGTCGTCCGAGCCGCCAACGCCGCTGGCTGGGCGGTGGAGCGGGCTGATCCGGCCGAGCGTACGACGGATCCGCACAGCCTTGTCGACCGCGCGAGCCGACTTGACGACGGTTACTCGCCCCGCCGCAACGAGTCGGACATCCAAGTGGTCGACGAGATGGATCCTTCGTTGTGGGAGCGCGTCAGCGGCGAACGTATGGGTGCTACCTTGCATCGCCTCGGGATCTTGGGTGACTTCCTTGCCTTGGATTCGGGGCAGGTGCCCACGGGTGAGACCGACGAACTCGACGGACGGCAGAAGGAAGCCGAGTGAGCCCGAGCGCAAGGCGACTGTCGCAGTGGCTGGCCGAGCCCATGCCTCTGCGCAAGGTGGCAGAACTCCTCGGGGTTGACGCAGCGAAGGCGCCTGGACTGGTGAGAGCGAACCGGTTCCCCTGCCGTGTCTCGAAGGTCAAGGGAAAGTACGTAGCCTCTGTCGCCGACGTGATGGAGGCCATGGGGATCGATGATCCGATCGTGCGGACCGGCGACCTTCTGGGAGGAGCTGAGTTTGCGAGGCGATGGGACTGAGGGCCGGTCGCTGGAGGCTGAGCGCCACGCCAGGGGTCGGACCGCGCAAGCGGTCCGACCCCTGGCGTGCGAGATGAAACGGCCTGGTAAGGCGGACGTGGATGGTCAGTACTGATCCGTCAGCGGCTTCTATCGCACTGAAGCAGAACGCTCCGGCAGCATGCGGTGGAGGTGGACGTGCTGCGATGTAGGTCGAGCCCCCTCCTGATGCTGATCTTGGCCGCCGGCCTGCAGTCGCACCGCCTTCGTGCTTCGGGGTGCAGTTACCGAACCCCACCAGGCAACGTCACACGCCGGCAACCGCGAGCCTTGGCTTGACTGCTGGCTACGGCGCCAGGACGGATACGCCGCCGCTGCTGAACACACCGGTCCTCAACCGTACGGTGCAGCGCACGGTGAGGCCATGAGCACCTGGGCCCCAGCCGTGCTGGAGGTGTTGATCGAAGAGGCCACCGTCGACGCCTACGGCGAGGATGAGCCCAGCTCACCGGCTTCTGGACCTGCCGCTGCCGGAACCCGCCCCCGAGGGCTGGCAATGGATCGAGGCATACCGCTACTGGGCCCGCTGAACTGGCGCGTCGTACAACTGTCCAGCTGAGCCCCTGCTCGAACGGACAGTCGCCCCGACTGCCGCTGACGGACCGACTGCGGGGAACAGACAGCACGTAGCGCGCATACCGCAGTATGCTTGCGGCTATGGCTGACACCACACGCATCACGGTGACACTCCCCACCGAGCAGGTGGCGGAGCTGAAGAAGATCACGGACAATATCTCCGGCTACGTGGCCGAAGCGGTCGCCAGGCAGATCCGGCACCAGCTCCTGGGGGCCGACCTGCGCAGCCACACAGACGAACACGGGGCCTTCACTGAGGAAGAGCTGGCCGAGGCGCGGGCGCGGATCTTCGGTACGACGTCGGCCGCCGGCGGCGCGAGCGCCGCGTGAGCCGGCACATTGAGACCGTCGTCCTGGACAGCGAGGGGCTGTCGGCCTGGGTGGCGCAGGACCGGAAGGTTCTGGCGATGTTCCAGGTGTTCCACGACATGGGAGCGGACCTTGTCGTCAGCGCCAACACCATCGTGGAGGTGAGCCACGCCAGGGTGAACCTGTCCCGACTGCAATGGGCGCTCTCCCGGGTCAAGGTGGAGCCGATCACGGAGGCAGCGGCCAAGGCGGCGGCCCAACTGCTCAAGGACGCCGGTCTGCACGGACACAAGTACGCGATCGACGCCACCGTCGCGGAAGCGGCCTTGCGTCAGCCTGGCCCGGTCGCCATCCTCACGTCGGATGTCGATGACATGACCCGGCTGTGCGGCAGCAAGGTCCGGGTGATCGGGCCATGACCGCGACATCGTCCCGGGACCATGGACAGATCCGCGTGGATCCGCCGAGACCAGAGTCGCCGCAGGCCAACCCGTGATGGGTGAACAAGGCATCGACGGATGCGGGGGCATGACTGCGTTCGGCGTCAAAGCTCCTCAGGGCGCAACGCCTGCTGGCGGCTCAGGGCGGCGACTGCCTCTTCGTCTACGCCGTTGAGGACGGCCACTCATCGTGTGGGTCCTGGTGGCCGGTAACCGTCGTGACGTATCCCGTCAGCTGGTGTGGCTCCCCGCAGTCTGCGCCGGTCGCCCTAAGGACGTGAGCGTGCACCCTTCCTGCTTGATGAAATGTCCTAAACGTCGCGTATAAATGCAAGCGAAACTGCAACCAAGGCATGCCGAAGAGCCAGACCGCTACGAGCGGTCCAGCTCTTCGTTTCGCCTGGTCAGGCGGCTGCGGAGGATACGAGATTCGAACTCGTGAGGGGTTGCCCCCAACACGCTTTCCAACTGTCCGTGTGGCTGTCCGGGGGCGTTCGCAGGGGTTCGCGGGGCAGGTCAGAGGGGGTGTGCGTACGGCGGTGAACGGTGGCGGCCGTCAGCGCACTGGACAAAGACCAGGACAACGAACGGTGCCGAACAGGGCGGATTCGAACCTGCAACCTTCTGATGCGTAGGGATGTGCTACACGCATAGCGTCGGGTCGGACCGAGCGACCACGCTCGCTTCGTTCAGTCATACGGCCCAACCCGACGCACCGTCTCATCTATCGTTATATTCAACGTCTTGTCGGCCCAGGAGTCGCCGATTGGGCGCCCACAGCACAAGTGGTCACTGGGGAGGCGCGTTGGGCAGCTTCGTCGATGATGGGATGCCGGCGTCACGCGAAGACTGGCCGCAGGGGGTCCTGGAGGCGCTCGACCCGTTTACGCAAGGCGACGTCATCGCCTGTCCAGACTTCGTCTTCCACGGAGCCCCATTCGCCCCCGTCACCCGCACGAGCAAAAGCTACGCGGACGACTTCGAGGTGGCGATGCCGGTGATGGTGGACCCTGATGATCTCCCACCATGGGCTCTGGTGACCACAGGAACATGCGATCTCGCCGAACAAGACGCGCCTGTACCTAGGAAACCGTTCGTACAGGTAGCCCCGATCGTCGACATGTCTGACGCTGAGCCCGGCGACCAGAAGCTGATCAAGAACAACAGGTTCGGTTATCTGCTCCACGTACCCCTGCTAGCTGAGATCAGGGCGGGACTCTGGGTGGCAGACCTTCGCATTGAGTATCCAGTGGAGAAGAGTTGGGTAGCTGGCCAGGAGAGATTGCGAGGCTGGGCCACCGAACGCGATCAGCAGATCGTTGGGCAGGCACTGGCGAGACAGAGACAACGTCCAGCCATGGGACGGCCGTTCATCGATCATGTGCTGAAACCGACGCGCAGACGCCTGGGTGAACTACGCAGAGATCAGAGAGGCCTCGCGGACCGTGTAGACGCCGAGATCAGTGAGTGGGCAGTCGAAGTCGACAGCCGCTTGGATCCCAAGCGGGTGGCGATCGTGCTGCTCTCCGACGATTCCACCCCGAGCGAAGAGGTTCAACAGTGGTGGAGAGAGACGGTTGATCACCTTCGGGAGGGGGTAGCGGCCGAGGGCGGCGGGCTGACCATCATCGGGCCCCGATTTGAACGCCTGGACGAACTGTCAGTGGGCGAGTACCGCAAGCTCACGCCGCTTGACACCCCTCACAGTAGGTTTAGCAACGAGTGAGCATTTAAGGAAAAAACTCACGCAGTGTAACGCACTTCTGGTTGACAGTTGGGCGCAGTAGGCGCCACAGTCAAGGTGTGCAAGTTTGTGAAAGTTACTAGCTGGTAGGTCAAGTGAGCGCCACAGGATCGGGGTGGGCATGAGCTGGTTGACAGACGAACCCAAGGACCGCCGACTCGACAACCCCCCGCTTGCCCTCGTCGTGTGTCAGGTGCGTCACGAAACTGAATATGCGGCCAGCGATGCAGCCCGAGCACTGCGGATCAAGGACTCGCTGGACTGGCAAACGGAACTTAACGAAAGTGTGACTCAGGGCGTAAACGTCGCCCTGGGTCAGAGTTTCGGATTGACCGCTTCCCAAACGCCCGCGATGCGCGGATGGCAGCTCCGTTCCTCCGATGGGGGATGGATTGTCAATATTCAGCCAGACCATTTTGCCATCGAGACGACTGCTTACGAAGGGTGGGAGAAATTCAAGCAGAGACTAGGGATGCTGATCCAGGCAGTCGGCGAAAACATCTCTCCGTCCCTGCGTCATCGCGTCGGCCTTCGATTTGTCAATCAAATCGGCTACCCGAATGTAGAGAGCCCGCAAGATTGGAAGGAGTGCATCGGAGAAGTAATTTACCAGGAGAAGCTTTACAGCAGTCTTGGGAGTTCCCTCAAGGCGGCTATGCAGGTGTTCGAGGTTACTGCCCCGGACGGCAATACTCTCGTTATGCGCCACGGTTTTCAGGCTTCCGGTCATGGTGAATCCATGACTTATGTTCTGGATAACGACTGTTCGCGAACTGGGTCACTAAAGTTTGATGCTTCCGAGATCTTGGGAATCGTCGAATCGCTCCACAAGCTCTCCCTGCGTGCATTTGAGATGGGCACCTCGGAAGCGCTTCGCAAATACTTGGGCGAGGAGGATTCGTGAGCACCGTTTCCGATGTTTTGGAAAGTTATGCACGGGATTGGTCGATCGATGCAACCCCGCTGATCTCAGTAAAGCCCAGTACTTCTATTTCCGCCGACGAGGCGATTATCCCATCTGAGAGTATTCGAAGCGACCTCGCTTTTTTCCTTGAAGCGCTTGTCGCATCAATCGGGAGCACTCAAGAACGCCAGTCGGAGGCGCAGTCGCTGCTGGCAGAGATTGTCGCTCGTCGACTGACCCCATCCGAGCGAGGCGGCCGCGCGGCACCTTACGTTTGGACTTACGGGACTGCCGAGATATACGAGCTAACCCGCCGTGAAATTACTCGTCGAATTGCCCCGGCAGGTTCGCAGGGAGGTCAACCCGAAGTTGGCGCACCTCAGAATAGGGCCTTGGCTGCCATAAGTGAACTGGCGTCCTGGCTAGGTGTAACCCCCGCTAAAGCGGCTGACCTGGCTGGTGGCTATCGCCGCTCCTATTACAACTGGCTAAAGGGAGTCATCCCCTACGATGCCACAACGCTGAACCTATTTGAAGCACACTCATTCGTAGAGGCTCTGGTAGACGCTATCGAGCCTAGGGGCGCGAGGGAGTGGTTCCGTATGTCTTACGCTGATGGCACGAGACTAGACCTCTTGCGTACTAGCGAAGGTAGGGCTGTCCTTAGCAGCTTGGTTCGCTCAGTGGTCTTCACGGTACCCGACTCGGGGCCGGAGTGGCTTCCTGATGACGAGTTGACTCATACCCCGCCGCCTAGCACAGAAAAGGAAGCCCGTCGGCCTCGCCTAGTCCAGCGGCCGAAAAAGGGATTCAAGAAATAGACGGCAAGGTCAGTGCGCCCTCACCCTACTGGCTCCAAGCGGTGGCCTGAGCGGCGTGACAGCGGAAAACGAGACGGGCGCAACCAGCAAGTAAGGTTGCGCCCGTCTCGGTTGTTCAATTCAGGAGAGGAGGAACCCAGGCTTCTCTCTGCCTAGATCTTGCAGATCGTTCAGGTAGTCCTGTGCCGCCGGTTCCCTGCTGTGTGCTGTCTCGTGACGGCAGCGAATTCTCGGCTGGTCATGGTGAGGTAAGGGACTGACTGTCGGTCGCCTGCAGCGCTCGCTCGCCATCTGTCCGCGCGGCCGTCCGGGGGGCGTTCGTAGGGGTTCGCGGGGCAGATCAGGTGCGCGTACGGCTGTGAACGGTGGCGGCCGTCGCTGCGCTGGACAAAGACCAGGACAACGAGCGGTGCAGTGACGGGTCAGCGTGCTGGCGTGCGGACTCATACGCGCCTATCCGCTGCCGCGGCCGAACGTGCGACTCTTGAGGGCGACGACGGGTGAGCAGAGAGGGAGAACGGGTGTCGCAGCAGGCCAGTCCTCGGGGAACCTTCCTGAAGATCGCCGATGCCGTGAAGGCGCGAGTCGAGACGAACCCGGACATGACGGAGCTTCCGTCTGCTGCTGATCTCATGAGCGAATACAAGATCTCGCGCGGGGTCGCTCTCCGCGCGTTCGCAGCTCTCCACAAGGACGGTGTCGCGGAACCGGTGCCGGGTGGCCGGTGGCGTGTCGTACGGGCAGGCGAGCGGACTGACCGCCGACCGCTGGAAGAGCGCATCGCGGACGTCATCGTGGATGAGCGACTGGAAGTCGGGGCAGCGTTCCCCAGTGCGTCAGTTCTGGCCGAGCGGTTCGGGGTCTCGCGCCCGACCGTGACCAAGGCTCTCGACAAGTTGGAGGCCGCCGGCGTGCTCGCGAGTGGAGGACAGGGCAGGGTGCGGACGGTCCGTGCCGTGCCGATTCGAGAGGAGCGTTCCTAGCTTGTCGGAGCTGACAGAGTGGGCCTATCCCCTGGCTGAGTCCCTGCTTGCGGAGCCGCTACCGCGCCGCTGGAAGCACTCGCTCGGGGTCGCGGAGAGGGCGCGCACCATCGCGCCCATCCTCGGACAGGACGCGGAGCTACTGGAAGCCGCTGCCGTCCTGCACGACATCGGCTACTCGCCAGACCTCGCCAAGACCGGATTTCACCCGCTCGATGGCGCGCGCTACCTCCGCGACATCGCCCGCGCGGACGAACGGGTCGTGAACCTCGTTGCCCACCATTCCTGTGCATGGATGGAGGCTGAGGCCCGGGGACTCCGTGCAGAGCTGGAGGGCGAGTTCCCCCGCGAGAGCGCGCACCTGAATGACGCGCTCTGCTACTGCGACATGAACACAACGCCGGACGGCGTACCGACGAACCCTGTGGACCGGGTCAACGAGATCGCCGGCCGCTACGGGCCGGACAGTCTGATCGGTACGTTCATCCGCCGCGCTGAGCCGGAGATCTGCGCAAGCACGGCGCGCGTCCTCGAACGGGTCGCCGTCGCCAAGCGTCAGCCGATGTAGGGGGTTGCCCGCGTCCGGTCCATGGCGTGCTCGATACGCAGCCGCATCGTGGGGTGGACGTCGAGTTTCGGCAGGTCCGTCGGGTCCACCCAACGGACCTGCGTCGTCTCATTGCTCGTACGCAGCTCACCGCCGACCGGACGGGCACGGAAGCAGATGCTGAACTGTTGGCGGACCTCGCCGTCGTCGTACCGCATCACGTGTCCGGGGTCGGTGTAGATCCCGGACATGTCGATGACTTCGGCCTTGATGCCCGTCTCTTCCCAGACCTCGCGCACCACGGTGTCGCTGATGGACTCGCCTACGTCGTGCCCGCCGCCGGGCAGCGCCCAACGCCCGTTGTCAGACCGCTGAATCATGAGCACCTGCCCCGCATCGTTCTGAACGAACGCCACGACGGAGGGCACGACCGAGTTGGCCGGCGGTGCGTCAGGGTCGTGCAGGTAGTCAATGCGTCCCATGGTCAGGCTCCCGTGACGTCGCGGTCCGTAACCTGGCGAGCGCCTCCCCAGGTCTGTTCGATGCTATTCGCGTACGTGTCGAACAGTCCGCCGCCCGGCATGCGACGCAGGTGGAAGACGGGGGCCATGTAGGCACCGATGCCGTAGACGTGGGGGTTGACGAGCATCTCGTCATCGGACCGGTAGATGGAGTTGTAGAGCGTCGTGGCATGCAGCCGGACGCTGATCTCAGGGTGGCTCTTGAAGAGCGGCCGGTAGTTCACCAACGCGTTCCGAATCTTGCCGTCCATGATCCGGTGCCCCTCGTCTATGCCGCGCTGCCGAACGGCCTCGCAGTCCGGGTCCCCGAGCAGGATGCGCACTTGAGTGGTCCCCTCGACCTTCTTCTTCAGAAGGTCGATGAACAGGGGGTCCTCCGACAGGAAGAGCCCGGAGTAGACGAGAACGTCAAGGTTCCTCTCGGCTCGCGCGTACATCTCACGCCACAGGTTCGGCGGCACCGTGTGGCGGTGCGGGTAGACGGCCACAATCTCCGCCTTGGTCAGGTCTGTCGCGCTCTCCAGCGTGCGGCCGTCGTCCCACAGCGTGGTGACATCGACCTTGAGTGCTGCGGCGGTGGCGTACTGGTGTCGGCGATACGGCACCTTGCCTTGCGTGATCCAACGTTCGACCGTCTTCGGGTTGACCGCGATCTCGTCGGCCAGGTCCTGCACGCTCATGCCGCGTGCCAACAGGGCCGAACGCAAACGCTCGTTGGACATCTGCACCCCCCGGTGGGACATCTAGGGACCTCTTGACCGTAGTCAGAACTCCCTGGGCTGTCCATGTATGGGGTGACCAACTCCCCTGAACTGCGGCGATTCTGATGGTGCGCCAAGAAGTCCCGGCGCAAAGCCAAAGAGGTTCCGCCGCTGTACTTGACGGCCACCTATGCAGTACCTGTAAAACAGGTACTGCACCGCCCGGAGGAAAGCCCGCAGGGGTGAGTACGAAGGCAGCGTTCGTTCCTTGAGAACTCAACAGAGTGCTTTGAGATCGACGGGGCTTGCCCCCGTCCCCGTGACGGCCGGGTGACGACCGTCGGCCCCGGTAACCAGCCGTGAGGGCGCGGAATCGACTTCCGCCCGGGGTCACTTGGCCCGCCGCGACGTGTGGCGTTGGCCCTCACCTCCGGTCGTGGCGGCACTCCCGGACAGGACAGCCCGCCGCGCCGGATCTCCCAATCCCGACGCAGTCAGGAGAAGTAGTTCATGACCGAGCGCATCATCCCCGTGGACGTCATCGGCCCGATCGCCCTGGATCTGACGATGGACGCCGGCAGTATCCGCGTCGTCGTTGACCCGGCGCTGAAGCAGGCCCGCATGGTGCTGACGACGGAGGCCACTTCCGGCCCGTCGGCCGACGCGATCCGTGACACCACGGTCAGCCTGAACGGGCAGAACCTCAGGGTCCGCGTCTCCGATGTCGCCGGCGGCATGAGTGGCAGCACCACCATCCGCATGGGCGGCAGCACCATGACGTTCTCCGGCGGCAGTGGCGTGCAGATCATCAACGGCAATGTCCACGTCACCGGCCACGGTGGCGGCAAGGTGTTCGTCAACGGCCGCGAGGTCACCGCCACCGGCCCGGCCGGGGACGCGGTGACGCCGATCAGTGCCGTTATCCACCTGCCCGCGCGGTCGGTGGCCGCGATCAGCACGAAGAGCGCGAACACCGTCGTCACGGGCACGCTGGCCCGGCTGGAGTACGACGGAACCTCCGGGATGCTGACGGCTGAGCGCGTCGGTGACCTGGAAGCCACGGTCACCAGCGGCAGCGTCATCGTCGGCGAGGTGAGCGGCCCGCTGGACATCAACCTCACGTCCGGCAACGTCAACGTCGGCGCCTACAGCGGCCACGACGCCCGGCTGAACCTCACCTCCGGCAGTGTCCGCATGGCCGCGACCTCGCAGGCCACGGGCCGTCTGTCCGTGAACGCCACCTCCGGCAGCGTCCGCGTCACCGGCGCCGGTCACCTGAACGTCCGCCGCCGGGTGACCAGCGGCCACGTGCAGATCAGCTAGCCCTCTACCTCACCCCTCGCGGGGCGGTCGCACTCCCGGACAGGACGGCCGACCGCCCCGCGCCATCCCGACGTTCAAGGAGAGATCCGCCATGCGTATGCGCACCTTCGTCGCCGGCCAGGAAGCCCACGGCGACATCGAGTTCGCGGAACTGGCGCTCGGTATCGATGTCGACCTCTTCCGGGGCCCGCTGGAGTACGAGACGGACGACGACCGTGCCGCCCGCGAGGACGCGGCCCGTGACATCCTCGCCGACCTGCGGTCGGAGGCGGAGGCCGGTGACGAGATCGCCGGTTGGGACGCCCTGTACGCCGACGCGCTGACCCGTACGGTGCCGTTCCTGCGTGCCGCTCGCGGCTACCGGTCGGGGACGGGGGAAGCGGCATGAGCGAGACTCGCAAGCCTCTGACGAAGGTTCAGATCGGCGTACTCACGGCCGCGTTCGTGCCGATGCTCGCCACGGGCGTGATCGGCGGTATCGGCACCTACAGCAACATCGGGCACGCCTACGGCAAGGGCACCGCGCTGGGAGCCCTCGCCGCTGGCGAGGGCGCAACGGCCGTTCTCGCGCTCGTTCTGCTGGGTCTGACCATGTTGGGGCAGTCCTCGCCGCGGGTCGTACGGATCGGGCTGTGGGCACTGCCGGCCGCCGCCGCCGTCATGGGTGCCATGGCCGCGCCGGATGCTGGCCGCACCGTCATCTACGCCCTGACCCCGATGGGCATGTCCGTCTCGGCTGAGGGCATGGCGTTCCTCGCCCGGCGCATCGTCGTCCACACCGACGGCCGCGACGCGGAGAACGAGCGGCGCACCGCCGACATCGTGCAGGCCCTCGCCTATCACCGCGCCCGCGCCGCTCAGCACCCGGTCGACCGGGTGCGGAAGCGGTCTGAGCGGACGTCGTGGCGCCTGGCCCGCAAGGTCGGAATCGGGGACGCGGCGCTCGGATCGAGGCTGCTGGATGTCCAGCGCGACCGGATCACCGCCGGTGCGGATGCCGCGCTCGCGTCGATGTTCGGTGGCACGGCCCCCGCCCTCGCCCCGGCTCCCGACGCGGACGCAAATGCGGAGGAATCTACCGAGACCATGAGGAATCGGTCTATGGCTGACCTGCGGGAATCGACCCCGGCGCCGTCGGTGGTGCTGACCCGCTTGCCCGCACCCGATCCGGTGGCGGTCGACTTCATGAAGCCGAGTCTTCCCTTCAAGCCTGTCCCGGCGATCGCCTCGCCGGTCGACCCGGCCGGGCGGCGGGCGGTGGCGGTCGACTCCCCCCGATCCCGTCGGGCAACCGGTCGCGTTCCCGACGTGGCCCGGTCGCCCCGACCGAAGCGCACGGCAGATCAGTTGCTCGCTGAGGCCCGCACCGCGACCGCCGATTGGCCGGACAGTCGGATCACTGCGGAGGGTATCCGCCGCGAGATCCACACCTCGCCGGCGAACGCGCGGATGCTGCGGGACACGATCCTCGCTGAGCGCGCTGCCGACGGCGCTGAAGCCGCGTGAGCAGGCTGACCCTCGCCGACTGCTTCGACCCGGACGGCGAGCGCTTCGGCATCCCCACCTACCCGTGGCGCTACGCCCCCGACGACTTGGCCACCCGCCGCCAACTCCGCAAGCGGGGATTGCGGCCGGGTGGTCAGGACGTGGCGGCACAGATCCTGAGGCCGCGCCGTCGGCGCGAACCGCTGACCGCGTACCTGTACCGCGTCGACCTCGCCCGCCCCGTGCGGCCGATGACTCCGGCGAGGTGGGCGGCGCTCGCCAAGGCCAATGCCGCCCGCCGCCGCTGCCCCGAGTGCGGCCGGGACGCCGGATACGTCATCCCACCCACGCTCGGAACGTGCGTGACCTGCGCCTATCCCGAGAAGCAACGCGCCGCCTGAGCACAACAGCACGACGAATACAAGAAGTGAGGCTCTGGCCAGAGCTATCACGAAGTCGTGATAGTTACGGCCCTTCCGCGGCCTCACGATCGAACCCAGGCCCGGCCGCCCACCTTCCACAGCAAGTCGGCCGGACCCTTCGACTCCGAAGGAGTGCGTACATCGTGACGGAAACCACCGCCTTCCCGCCCACCGGGGGCCCGGAGGCCACCGAACAGCCGACGGCCGACATCGTGCCGTTCCCGCTGAAGAAGAAGACCGACCCCACCGACCCGGCTACGCCGGCCGGTGTGGTGAAGCCGGGGGAGTGGGAGGCCGAACTCCCCGACACCGACGACCCGGAGGCCGACGGGCTGAGCGAGGGGGCCCCGGTCGACCCGCCACGCGAGGTCTACCCGCCCTCGGTCGCGGAATGGATGGAGGCCAAGGACAAGGCCCGTCTGCCGGTGCTGCCGGACTGGGTGAAGCTCCCTGACCAGCGCAAGGCCGTCCGCAAGTGGGCCATTCGGCACTACTCGGCTGTGGTCGGCTACCACGCCGTGCGCCTGCCGCTGGTCTACACGCCGAAGATCTGCATGTACTCGCCGCGCGGCGCGTGGCGGTGGTCGACCGCGATCCGCCGGTGGGTGTTCGACGCGGAGGGCAAGACGCTGCGGCTCGCCTCCGTGGCCAACGAGGACGCGGCGGAGTACCTGAAGCTGTCGCGGCAGCGCAACGACCGCGTCCGGCTGCGGGGGATCGTGGCGACGGTCGCTGGTTTCGTCGGTCTGGCCGCCGCGCTGACCCTGTACGTCATGGCGCCGTCGTGGCTGCTCATGCTGGCCGTGGCAACGCTGACCACCACTCTCGGTGTGGTCGGGGCGCCGGCGGACCGGCCGCTCATCGACATGGCCAAGGTGACGTTCCGCAAGCGCAAGCTGTCCTCTGACATCGTCATCCGCGCACACGAGGCGTCTGGGCTGACCACCAAGGATCAGACGATCGCCTTCCCGCGCCCGATCGGCCGGGACGGCGACGGGTGGCGTGTGGTCGTGGATCTGCCGTACGGCAAGACGTTCGAGGACGCGATGAAGGCTCATGCCCGTCTCGCCTCCGGCATGGACATCGCCCCGACTCAGCTCTTCCTGGACAAGGACGAGACGAGCGGGCGGCGGGTGTCGTACTGGATCGCCGACCGTGACCCGCTCGCCGTCCCGTCGGGCAAGTCGCCGCTGCTGGGGGCGACGCGGGTGGACTTCTGGAAGCCGTTCCCGTGGGGCGTGGACGAACGCGGCAACCCGGTTATGGCCACCATGTTGTGGCTGTCGCTGCTGGTAGGCGCCGTGCCGCGTCAGGGCAAGACGTTCTCCGCTCGCACGATCGCCCTCGCCGCCGCGTTGGACCCGTACGTCAGGCTGTACGTGTTCGACGGCAAGGCGTCGCCGGACTGGCGCACGTTCGCCAAGGTCGCCCACCGCATCGGGTTCGGCATCGTGCCGAAGAACGGGTTCGACCCGGTGCAGCACCTGTTGACCTCGCTGCGGGAACTCAAGGCGGACGTCGAAGACCGGTACCACCGGCTGTCCGAACTGCCGCTGCACGTCTGCCCGGAGGGCAAGCTCACCCCGGAGATCAGCCGGGACAAGGAGCTGAACATGCCCCTGACCCTGTTCGTGGTGGACGAGGTGCAGGAGTACTTGACCCACCCCGAGCACGGCAAGGAAATCCTGTCCCTGATGGTCTACCTCGCCCGGGTCGCCCCGGCGGTCGGTGTCTCTGTGATGACCGCGACGCAGAAGCCGGACGACAAGGCGTGCCCCTCGGAGCTGCGTGACCAGCATCAGGCCCGGTTCGCCCTGCGGGTCGGCGCCTACCAGGTGTCGGACACCATCCTCGGTGCCGGGTCGTACTCGGAGGGGTTGGACGCGTCCAAGCTGCTGAAGTCCCACAAGGGTGTGGGTCTGCTCAAGGGCATGTCCGACGACTCCGGGATCGTGCGCACCTACCTCGCCGACGGCCGCGACGCCGACCGCATCCTGACCCGCGCCGCCGCGCTGCGGGAAGCAGAGGGCACGCTGTCCGGTGACGCGGTCGGCGAGGTCCCGGCGCCGGAGACGTCCGCGACGATCCTTGACGACGTCGCTGCCGTGCTCGGCAAGGGCGAGGCCAAGGTGTGGTCGGAAACGGTCGTGGACCGGCTTGCCGACCTGCGCCCGGAGGTCTACGGCCCGTGGGCCGAACTGGAGCCCAAGCCCAAGGCCGAAGCGCTCACCGCCGCGCTCAAGCCGTTCGGTATCGGCACGGTGCAGATCAGCCGGCGCATCGACGGCGAACAGGTCAACAAGCGCGGCATCAAGCGCGACGACATCGCCACCGTGATTACGGAGCGCAACAAGAAGCGGGACGCCGGATAGGTCCCCGCAGCCTGCTACCGGTAGCGGCAGACGTCGCTACCGGTAGCAACCCTGCTAGCGACCAAAACCGCCCCTGATCAGGTCGCTAGCACGTAGCGGCCGACCTGCGGGCTGAGCCCGTTCGGGGACTGCCGCAAGTGCGACGGCATGGGCCACGAACTCAAGACCGACCGCAAGGGCAAGCCCAAGCGCGGCAAGGACTGCCGCCGCTGCCACGCCACCGGCAAGCGCATACGCGTCGGCCGCTGGATCTACAACCGCGCCGCGCGCACTTACCGCGCCGGCACCCGCTGACCCCGCCCGGAGGCTCCGTGGACATCACCATCTCGCTCGTTCTGTTGCTCGCCGTCGGCGTCGCGCTGCTGCTGCGCTTCCGCGCGGTCGGCGCCGGTGCGGCCGTCGTCGTCGCGCTCTTCGGCTTCTACCTTGCCGGCACCGACGCGAGCGACACCGTCAACCAACTCGTCACCGCCGTCACCGGCGCCCTCGCCGACGTCGGCCGCTAGAAGGGAGACCAGCACCGTGACCGAACCCACCGCGTACGGCCGTCCGGCCGGATACGAGACGGCGGCCGTGGAAGTCCACACCCCCACCCCGATCGTCCCCGCCCACACCGCCCCGCTCGTGCCCGTGCAGCCGGGGACCATCCCGGCCGTGGCGAGCGTCGTCCTCCCGGACGGCCGCGTCGTCACCGGCTACGCCATTGAGCCCGCCAAGCCCGAACAGGTCGTCGCCAAGCCGGCCGTCTCCCGCGCGGCGGTGAACGTCGCCCTCGGGGGCGTCGGGTTCCTCGCCGTGTGCGGCGGACTGCTTCTGCTGACCACGTTCATCACCGCCCTCACGGCGCTGATCACTCAGCTCATCACGCTCGCTGCCGTCTGCTTCGGCGGATTCGTGGCCGTGCAGATCTTCAAGCCGCACGGTCACCAGGGCGGCAACGTCTTCAACATCCGCAAGGCCGTCTTCAAGCGCAACCACTTCAACGGCTGAGGAGATCAACGCCCGTGACCCGACTGCGCATTCAGGTCGCCCACTGGCCTCGCCGGTCCCTGATCCTGACCGACACCCCCCGCCCTGACTGCCGCGACTGCGACGGCGAGGGCGGGTTCGAGTACGACTACGGCGACTACGACACCGGCGAGTACGCCGGTACCGACTGGGAGCCCTGCGGCTGCTGGAACGAGACCCGCCGGTGGTTCCTACTTCCCCTACCGCGCCGCCCCCGGTGGCTGCGTCGCCGTGACAGCGGCCGTGACCCGTGGGGGCCCGGCGGCTACAGCAACGAACCGCCCTTCTAGCTCTGCCCGTGGGCGGCGGCACTCCCGGACAAGGACAGCCCGCCGCCCACGGTCTCCGATCCCGACGTAGCAGAACAGGAGACCTACAGCATGACACCTGACTGCAAGGTCCGGCGCCCCGTCGACGGGAGTCACCCGGACGGGACCCCACTGCGCACCGCGCTGCACCTCGCGGCGGCCGGTGTCCCGGTCCTGCCTCTGCGAGCGGGAAAGGTCCCGTTCGGCAACTGCCGCACGTGCAAGGGGAACGCGTGCGGAGGACGGCCCAACATGAAAGCCGCGGGCCCCTGCCGGTGCCCCGCGCCGTGCCACGCATGGGCCGCCGCGACCACCGACCCGCACGTTCTCACCTCGCCAGTGTGGGCGCCGGTGTGGCGTGAGGCGGTGGCGGTCGCCTACCACCCCGGCGGGGCGGGGCTCACCGTGGTCGACCTCGACAACGCGTCGGCCGTGGCGTGGGCCCGCGAGACCCTGCCCGCTACCCGCACCGTGCCGACGACGCGGGGCGAACACTGGCTCTACCGGGGCGCCATGCCGTCCTCGAACGCAGTCCGGCCGGGCATCGACATCAAGTCTCTGATGCAGTACGCCCGTTGGCTCGCACCCGGCACCGGCCGCATGGCCGTCCTCCCGGCCGCCGTGCGCGCCCTGGTGGTGAGGGAAGACACCACCCCCGCCGCCGAGGAGGTGGCCTCTTCCCTTCCGGCGCGCGCCACGTGGGACCGGTCGGTGGCCACCGGGTGCCGCCACACCGAGCGCTACGTCCGCACCGGCCTCGAACGCGGCCTCGCCCTCGTACGGGCCCGCACCGAATCCGGCGCCGGATCACAGGCGTTCGGCGTCGCCCG
This sequence comes from Streptomyces sp. SA15, assembly GCF_002291145.1. Lineage (GTDB taxonomy): Bacteria > Actinomycetota > Actinomycetes > Streptomycetales > Streptomycetaceae > Streptomyces. The sequence continues at coordinate 122,789 of NZ_NTGE01000040.1, read as the reverse complement.
CTTCCTCGCCGCACAGCACACAGAGTGCCCGGGACCGTGCGGACTCGCGGCGATCGGCGAGGAGATCGTGACCGCCGCCGTCTCCGTGGGCGTCCCGGAGACCTACGCCCGCCGCGCGGTCGCCAACGGCCTTGAGACGGCTGTGGAGCGTGCGGCATGACCAAAGCATCCCGAACCCCCACGAACGGCCCTCAGGGCGCCGTACAGGGCCCGCCACGGCCGACCGTGGGCGAACCGAAGGTCGCCGCCCGTAAGGGCGTCCTTTCTGCCGTTGGTTCTGACCCGCAGACGGTCACCGTCACCGGCATCACCCCGGGGCTTCAGATCCAGTGCGAGGGCGTACCGGTCGCGGACTGGCTCTGTGCCTGCGGGCATCACGAACGCGCCCGGGGCCGTGCGGCCGTCATCAGGTTGACTGCCCGCGTCCGCGTCGGCGTCTGCCCGCACACCGCCGCCGAAGGGAGGGCGGCCTCATGACTCCACAGCCTGTGGACAGCCCCGACCTGTGGGACGGACTGCCCACCCTGGAAGAACCGCCCGGCGAGGACGACGCGGCACCGGACGTGTGGGAGGACCCCATTCCCCTCACCGGCCGCCGTGAGCGTCCGCCATTCCCCGCCCACGTCCTCCCTGCCTGGTTGGGGGAGTTCGTGGCGGCCGTCGCGGAAGAGACGCAGACCCCGGTGGACCTCGCCGGATCGATCGCCCTCGCCGTGCTCGCCACGGCGGCCGGCGGCCGGTCGGTGGTCCACGTACGCGGGAACTGGCGTGAGCCCACCAACCTCTACACCGTGGTGGCGCTCCCGCCCGCGAACCGCAAGTCCGCCGTCTTCGCGCTGCTGACCAATCCCCTGTATGAGGCGGAGAGGCAGCTCAAGACCGCGATGAAGCCCGTGATCGTGGAAGCGGAGTTGACGGCGAGGTTGGCCAAGGAAGCGGCGGACAAGGCCGCCGCCAAGGCCGCGTCCGCCGACGGCGACAAGCGCGATGAGATGGTGGCGACCGCTGTGGGCCTCGCGCAGACGGCCGACACGCTCACCGTCCCCGCCGAACCGGTCCTGTTGGCGGACGACTCGACACCCGAGACGGTCACCTCGCTCATGGCGGAACAGGGCGGCCGGCTGTCGGTGATGAGCGCCGAGGGCGGCATCTTCGACATCATCGCCGGTCGCTACTCCGGCGCCCCCAACATGGAAGTCTTCCTCAAGGGGCATGCCGGGGACCGGCTGAGGGTCAACCGGCAGACCCGCCGCGAGTACATCGACGCGCCCGCGCTGACCATCGGTCTGGCCGTTCAGCCGGACGTGTTGCGGGACATCGGGAAGGTGAAGGGGTTCGAGGGGCGCGGACTGCTGGCCCGGTTCCTGTACTCCCTGCCGGTGTCCACGGTCGGTGACCGCGAGATCATCACCGACCCGGTACCGGAAGAGACGGCCGCCGCCTACACCGCCCGGGTCATCGACCTCGCCCTGTCCCTGGCGGAGTGGACCGACCCGGCCGTCATCCAACTCACCCCGGAAGCGGACGCGGCCCTGATCGCCTATCAGAAGCGCATCGAACCGCAGCTCAAGGCGCGCGGCGGCAAGCTGGGCCACATCTCCAATTGGGCCGGAAAGCTCGCCGGGGCGACCGCCCGCATGGCCGCGCTGCTGCACCTCGCCGACCACGGCGGCAACGGCTACGCCCACCCCGTCACAGGGGACACCATGCGCGCGGCCATCGAGCTGGGGGAGTACTACACCGCCCATGCCCTCGCCGTGTTCGACGTCATGGGCGCCGACCCGGTCCTGTCCCGCGCCCGCAGCGTCCTGGAAGCGCTGAGGGACAACGGATGGGAGGACGTCAGCCGACGGGACGTCTTCAGCGTCCTGTCCCGCAGCGAGGTCCCCACTGTCGCCGACCTGGAACCGGCCCTCGCGTTGCTGGAAGACCACGGATACCTGCGGTCGTACCAGCCGGAGCGCACCGGCAAGCGTGGACGCCCCCCGGCACCCCGCCTAAAGGCCCACCCCTCCCTGCGCCACATCGGACGGTGAGCCCCGCCGCGCCCACAACCCCCTCGCACAAACCGCTAAATCGCAGAAAACCCCGGACAGCCCCGCTGACCTGCGAAGGGCCCCGACGCCGACCCCGAATGGGGGCCCGTCGCACAATCCCGCGATATTCCGCAATAAACCGAGAGCCGCCCAACCCATGGGGGACGGGCCGTCGGCCGCCCCTGATTTTTGCGGAATATCGCGGGTTTCTGCGGAGCGCCGCCCGCCACCACCCGCGCATCGCATCACCGCAGGTCAACAGCCTTCCCCTGGGTTTCTGCGGATATTGCGGTTTGTGCGGCGGCACTTGCCCCTGAACTCAGCCTCACAGGAGTGAGCCGTGGACGAACCCACCACCCTTCCCCTGACCCCGACCGAAGACCCGACCCTGGTTCTCCTCAAGGTCGAAGAGGCCGCCCGGCGACTGCGGATCGGCCGGACCACGTGCTACGCACTCATCCGCTCCGGAGAACTGGAGTCCGTACCCGTCGGCCGTCTCCGCCGCGTCCCCGCCGACGCCCCGGCCGCGTACGTCGCCCGTCTCCGCGCAGCCCAACGCGCCGCTTGACGACGCCCGGGGCGGCGGCACTCCCGGACAGGACAGCCCGCCGCCCCGGTCCCCATCCCGACACGAAAGGAACAGGAGCCTGCCTGTGGCAGAGAAGAAGAAGGGCACCCGCCGCGCCAACGGCGAATCGGCGATCTACTTCGGGGCGGACGGCCGTTGGCATGCCCGGGTGCCGATGGGCTACAAGGACAACGGAGAGCCGTACCGCCGACACTTGACGCGCAAGACGCGCGATGACTTGGTTGAAGAAGTCAAGAAGCTGGAGAAGCAGCGCGACGCGGGTTCGGCACAACAGCCGGGCAAGGCGTGGACGGTTGAGAAGTGGCTTCAGCACTGGGTTGAGAACATCGCCAAGCCGACCGTCAGCGAGAACACGTACGACGGCTACGAGGTCGCCGTTCGCGTGCACCTCGTTCCTGGTGTCGGCAAGCACCGCCTTGACCGCTTGCAGCCCGAACACCTGGAAAGCCTGTACCGCCGCATGCAGGCGAACGGCGAACGCAAGGCCGGTACGGCTCACCAGGCGCACCGCACCGCGCGAACCGCGCTGGGAGAGGCGGTACGGCGCGGCTACGCCGCGAAGAACGCCGCCGCGTTGGCGAAGCCGCCACGGATGGAAGAGGACGAATCCGAGGTTGAGCCCTACTCCGTGGAAGAGGTTCAGTGCCTGTTGCTGGAAGCCAACAAGCGGCGGAACAGCGCGCGCTGGATGCTGGCGCTGGCGCTCGGACTACGGCAGGGCGAGACGCTCGGACTGCGCTGGTCTGACGTCGACCTCGTCAACGAGTACTTGAAGCTGCGGCGGAACCGTCTGCGTCCCAGGTACAAGCACGGGTGCCCGGAAGCCTCGCCGTGCGGCCGGGCGAAAGCGGGATACTGCCCGGACAAGGTGCAGATCCGGCGCGAGACCAAGAACACCAAATCCCGGGCCGGCCGCCGTGCCGTGCCCCTCCCCGGTCCGCTGGTGGCCATGCTCCGGGTCCATGCCGAGACTCAAGAACGGGAGCGCAAGGCGGCCGGCGACCTGTGGGTCGAGTCGGACTACGTGTTCACCAAGCCGCTGGGTGGCCCGCTGAGCCCGAACACGGACTATCACGACTGGAAGCGGCTACTGGAAGACGCAGGGGTTCGGGATGGCCGGCTGCACGACGCCCGGCACACGGCCGCCACCGTGCTCATGCTGCTCGGAGTCCCGGACCGCGTCATCGATCAGATCATGGGGTGGGAACCGGGCACCTCCGCGAGCATGCGCGCGCGGTACCTCCATGTGCCGGACGCCATGCTTAAGGACGTGGCCCGGAAGATCGCCGATGCCATCTGGGGACCCCCGGAAACGCCCCCTGTGGACAAAAACCAGGACAACGACGGCTGAGGACAACAACGAGGGGCCCCACCGATGATCGGTGGGGCCCCTCGTTTCGCCTGTTCAGGCGGCTGCGGAGGATACGAGATTCGAACTCGTGAGGGGTTGCCCCCAACACGCTTTCCAAGCGTGCGCCCTAGGCCTCTAGGCGAATCCTCCGCCGGAAACATTACATGACCGAGAGGAGTGCTCGCGAACTCGTTCCCTGCCGCTGACATCGGGTACTCTCTGTGGAGCCCCTCACGCGGCGCTATCTGACTGAACTCCCCCAGGGCCGGAAGGCAGCAAGGGTAGGTTGGCTCTGGCGGGTGCGTGGGGGGCGCTTGCGTTGCCGGGGCGTTCCCCGTCTGTTCCCCGCGGATGTTCCCGGCGGAGCTCCCGTGGGCGGGCCCGATGTCAGTGGGCGCCTATAACCTCGTATGCGTGTCATCTCTCGCGCTGTACCGCCGCTATCGCCCGGAGACCTTCGCCGAGGTCATCGGGCAGGAGCATGTGACCGACCCGCTGCAGCAGGCGCTGCGGAACAACCGGGTCAATCACGCGTACCTGTTCAGTGGTCCGCGCGGCTGCGGGAAGACGACCAGTGCGCGGATCCTGGCGCGGTGTCTGAACTGCGAGCAGGGGCCGACGCCGACGCCGTGCGGTGAGTGCCAGTCGTGCCGTGATCTGGCGCGGAACGGGCCGGGATCCATCGACGTCATCGAGATCGACGCCGCCTCCCACGGTGGTGTGGACGATGCCCGCGATCTCAGGGAGAAGGCCTTCTTCGGGCCCGCCGGCAGCCGGTACAAGATCTACATCATCGACGAGGCCCACATGGTCACGTCGGCCGGCTTCAACGCCCTGCTCAAGGTCGTCGAGGAGCCGCCCGAGCACCTCAAGTTCATCTTCGCCACCACCGAGCCCGAGAAGGTCATCGGGACCATTCGGTCGCGGACGCATCACTATCCGTTCCGGCTCGTGCCTCCGGGGACGCTTCGTGAGTACCTCGCCGAGGTGTGCGGGCGGGAGAACATCCCCGTCGAGGACGGGGTTCTGCCGCTCGTCGTGCGCGCCGGGGGCGGCTCCGTGCGTGACTCGATGTCCGTCATGGACCAGTTGCTCGCCGGGGCCGGTGCCGACGGTGTGACGTATGCGATGGCCACCTCGCTGCTCGGGTACACCGACGGATCGCTCCTCGACTCCGTGGTCGAGGCCTTCGCCACCGGTGACGGCGCCGCCGCCTTCGAGGTCGTGGACCGCGTCATCGAGGGTGGCAACGATCCGCGACGGTTCGTCGCCGATCTGCTGGAGCGGCTGCGGGACCTGGTGATCCTCGCCGCCGTGCCGGACGCGGCGGAGAAGGGGCTCATCGACGCCCCCGCCGACGTCATCGAGCGGATGCAGGCCCAGGCGGGCACCTTCGGCGCCGCCGAGCTGAGCCGCGCCGCCGACCTTGTCAACGAGGGACTGACGGAGATGCGGGGCGCCAACTCGCCGCGCCTTCAGCTGGAACTCATCTGCGCGCGCGTGATGCTGCCGGCGGCCTATGGAGACGAGCGTTCCGTGATGGCCCGGCTGGACCGGCTGGAGCGTGGCGTGAACTTCTCCGCGGGGGCCGGCTTGCCCGCGGTGGGGTACGTGCCGGGGCTCGACGCGCATGGGGGAGCGGCCGCGGCCGCCGCGCCGGTTCCGCCCGGTGGCGGTGCCGCTGCGGCTCGGGCGGCGGTACGGGGTTCCGGGGCGCCGGGCGCCGGAAGCGTCTCAGGGGCGGGGGCGGCGGCGGGTGCTGCCGCGCCGCCCTCGGGGCAGGGAGCCCCGGCGGTTGCCGGGGCCGGGGCGTCTGGGGGTCCTGGTGGTGGGCCTTCGGGTACCGATCGCCCTCAGCAGGTCCAGCAGTCCCAGCAACCTCAACAGCCGCAATCATCTCAGCAGCCCCAAGCCCAACCACAGCCTCAGCACTCGCCCGCCCCTACCCCCGCATCCCCGGCCCCCGGTGCCTGGCCCACCGCCACACCCGCAGGTGGCGGCGGTCGGCGACCCGGTGGCTGGCCCACCGCGGCTCCCGCCGGCAGCGGACAAACGGCGTCCACCTCTAACGCGCCCGCCCCCACATCGCCCACAGCATCCACTCCAGCCCCGTCAGCCCCATCGGCCTCCACCCCCACCCCGCCTCCCACCGCTCCGGTAGGCGCCCCGACCGGCGGCCTCGACCCCCGCATGCTCTGGCCGAACATCCTGGAGGCAGTCAAGAATCGCCGCCGGTTCACCTGGATCCTGCTCAGCCAGAACGCGCAGGTGGCCGGCTTCGACGGCACGACCCTCCAGCTCGGCTTCGTCAACGCCGGAGCGCGTGACAACTTCGCGAGCAGCGGCAGCGAGGACGTGCTGCGGCAGGCGCTGGCCGAGCAGTTCAACGTGCAGTGGAAGATCGAGGCGATCGTCGACCCGTCGGGCGGCTCGGCACCCCCCGCGACCGGCGGCTCCCTCGGTTCCAACGGCGGCTACGGCGGTGGCGGCGGCGCAGGTCAGGGCGCGGGCGGCGGCTACTCAGGTGGTGGCTCCGGTGCCGGTTACGGCGGTGGAGCCGGTGGCGGTTACGGCGGTGGCGGCGGTGGTACGACGCCCCAGCGCCCGGCGTCTCCCCAGCCCACCCCCGCCGCGTCCACGCCATCCACGTCCTCCACGTCCTCCACGTCAGCACCGGCCCCCGCCCCCGCTCGGGCCACCTCCACCCCCCAGCCGTCCTCCACCCCGGAACCACACCCGGTCGCCCCCGAGGACGACATCCCGGAGGACGACGATCCCGACCTCGACGAGTCGGCCCTCTCCGGCCATGAGCTCATCGTGCGGGAGCTGGGAGCGACGGTGGTGGAGGAGTTCTCGAACGAGTAGTCGCGGGGCCGGCCCTTAGGGGTCCTTGCACTATGCCCGCCCGGGTCGCGCGGCCTGGCACCGCACCTCGCCGCGTTGCCGAAACGCCCACGTGGCTCCTCCCCCACGCTCGAACAACCTCGCGCGGGGGGACCCCCATCGAGGGCGCTCCGGCGCCTTGCGATGCACGGCACCAGACCACGCGACCTGATCGGGCGCTCATAGTGCAATGACCCCTAACCCCTTGGAGGAACCTACAGAGCCCAGCCGCCCACCCCTTCGGAACCCCGCACAAAAACCCGGTTAGGCTGACCCCGTGAAGGTCCTCGTCATCGGCAGCGGCGCCCGCGAACACGCCCTGTGCCACTCCATGTCCCTCGACCCCGACGTCACCGCGCTGCACTGCGCACCCGGCAACGCCGGCATCGCCGAGGTCGCCGAGCTGCACGCGGTCGACGCCCTCGACGGCTCGGCCGTGTCCGCGCTGGCCGCCGAACTCGGCGTCGACCTGGTGGTCGTAGGCCCGGAGGCCCCGCTCGTCGCAGGGGTCGCCGACGCCGTACGAGAGGCCGGCATCCCGGTCTTCGGCCCCTCCCAGGAGGCCGCGCGGCTGGAGGGCTCGAAGGCCTTCGCCAAGGACGTCATGGCGGCGGCCGAGGTGCCCACCGCGCGGTCGTACGTCTGCACGACGCCGGAAGAGGCCGTCGAGGCCCTCGGCGCCTTCGGCCCTCCGTACGTCGTCAAGGACGACGGGCTCGCCGCCGGAAAGGGTGTCGTCGTCACCGCCGACCTGGAGGCCGCCAAGGCGCACGCGGCCGCCTGTGAGCGCGTGGTCATCGAGGAGTTCCTCGACGGCCCCGAGGTCTCCCTCTTCGCCATCACCGACGGCGAGACCGTCGTGCCCCTCCAGCCTGCCCAGGACTTCAAGCGGGCGCTGGACGGCGACGAGGGCCCGAACACCGGCGGCATGGGCGCGTACTCCCCGCTGCCCTGGGCCGACCCGAAGCTGGTGGACGAGGTCATGGAGACCGTCCTGCAGCCGACCGTCGACGAGATGCGCCGCCGCGGCACCCCCTTCTCCGGCCTGCTCTACGCCGGTCTCGCGATCACCTCCCGCGGCGTACGGGTCATCGAGTTCAACGCCCGCTTCGGCGACCCCGAGACCCAGGTCGTGCTCGCCCGGTTGAAGACCCCGCTGGCCGGTGTTCTGCTGGCCGCCGCCACCAGCAACCTCGCCGACCTCGAGCCCCTGCGCTGGAGCGACGAGGCGGCGGTCACCGTGGTCGTCGCCTCGCACAACTACCCCGGCACCCCGCGCACCGGCGACCCGATCACGGGCCTCGACGAGGTGGCCACCCAGGACACCCCGCACGCGTACGTCCTGCACGCCGGCACCAAGCGCGAGGGCGACGCCGTCGTCAGCGCGGGTGGCCGCGTCCTGTCCGTCACGGCGACCGGCAAGGACCTCGCCGAGGCCCGCGACCGCGCGTACCGGGCCGTCGGCCGCATCCGCCTCGACGGTTCCCAGCACCGTACGGATATCGCGGCGCAGGCGGCGCAGGCGTAGTTCCGGTCGCCATCCGTTCGCCGTCCCGTTCGGCTGAGGATCCTGGTGGACGACGGGAGGAAACTCCCGGCGTCGATAAACCCCGCAGGCCCCGTTTCCGTCTCAGGATTCGGGGCCTGATCCTTGCTTACGTCATCCACCTTTCCCCAAAGCCATTCCATCGAGTGACCGCTGCCCTATCCGGCTGACGGGGCCCCGGGCCCCAACTAGGGTGCGGCGCAAGCGGTCCGGTACGCGGTCCGGCACTTGGCCCACCGACATTGCGATGTCAGTGGTCGGTGCCACAGTGGGGGAGTGAGCAACGCCAGCAGAGCCGACCGGGGAAGCCGGACGGACAGGACGGCAGGGAGGGGGTGAGGTCGGACCATGAGCGGTATGGGTGTGGAGGCGGGCGCACAGGCCGCGCGCCACCGTGCACTCGCCGTGCTGCGTACCCGCAGCCGGGCCCTGGCCGTCGCGCTGCTGCCCGCTGCCGCCGCCGTCGTGCTGCTCGCCGGCGGCTCCACCGGCCACCTCCCGGGCCCGGGCTGGGACACCGCCCGCTGGACCATGAGCGTGCTCGCCCTTCTCGCCCTGCTCGCGGCCGGCGGCATCGCCCTGGTCGTGGCCCGCGCCCGCCCCGCCGTCAGCCCGACGGTCCCGATCAGCGAGGAGTCGGCCCCCGACCTGTACCGGATGGTCCGCGACCTCGCCGACCGCCTCGACGTCCCCGCCCCTTCCGCCATAGCGCTCACTCCGGACTGCGACAGCTGGCTGGAGGACCGCACCCACCCGGCCCACGGCCCGCCCCCACGCGAGGACGACGATGAGATAGCGGGCGTCCGCGGCCCCCACAGGCGTACGGCGGCCGCGCCCGTCCTCGTCATCGGCTCCCCGTTCCTGTGGTGGATGCGCGTCGGCGAACTGCGCGCGGTCCTCGCCCCGGTCATCGCCGGTACGGGACCTTCGGCGCACCCCGACATAGCGGCGGCCCGCCGTTTCGTACGGGGCCTGGACGCGGCGGTGGCCGTGACCTCGGCCCCCGGCCGCAACCCCGCGACCCGTGCTGTGCTCGCGGGCGTCGGCTGGGTCGCCCGCCTGCTGCTGCGCAGCTGCCGCGGCCATGCCGCCGAGATGGAGCGAGGGGTCGCCGCCGCAGCCGCCGAGCGTGCACAGGCTGTGGATTACGGGCTCAGGATCGTCGCCCAGGAACAGGTGGGTCTCGCGTACGCCGGCTGGGACCGGCTGCTGACCCGTGTCGCGCTGCCCGCCTGGCGCATGGGCCGCTGGCCCTCCCGGCTGGACGCCGGCGTCGTCGCGGCCCTGACCGAGCTGTCCCGCCGCGACCGGCTCGCGGAGGGCTTCGCCTCCCGCCTCGGCGAGCGTCCCGCCTGCGACCTGCTCGAAGAGCCCGGCACGGTGGACGAGGCGGCCTCGCTGCTCGCCGCCCGGCTGTTCCACGGCGGCCCGGCCGAGCCCGGCCCGGACTGGTCCCCGGTGGACTGGCAGGAGTACCCGGACGAGGTCGTCGACCGCAAATGGCGCACCGACGCGGCCCGCCTCCACCGCGTCCTGGACGCCCTGGGCGTACGCCGCGCCCCGGACCCCACATCACCGGACCCCGACGGCCCGACCCTGGCCCGAGTCATGGACCACCTGACCAACCCGACGCCCCCGCCCCGCAGGGACACCGCGTCGGACCCGGCCACGGGCAACTCCCTGCCGCACGAGACCGACGGACGCGATGAGGGCCCGTCCGGCGTGTGCGTCGACGGTCACGGCGATGAGGCCCTGTCCGGTGAACGCCCCGAGGTCCACAGCGACGACCTTCCCTCCGGCGTGTGCGTCGAGGGTCACGGCGATGAGGCCCTGTCCGGTGAACGCCCCGATGACCACACAGACGCCCCCCAAACCCCCGAACGCCTCGGCCACACCGGCGACCACGCCCATCACCACGCCGACGCCAGCCCCGACCCCCACGCAGACCGCCGCCCCGCCCTCCACGCAGACCACCGCCCCGACACCGGCCCCGACCCCCGCCCCGATCCCCCCACCGACAAAGCCCCCCACCCCCCGACCGACGACCCCCCCGCCCCCAACGAACGCACCGCCACCCTGGCCGCCCGCCTCACCGCCGAACTCGCCCGCGAGGAGGCCACGGCACCCGGGAACACACCCCCGGCCGGCTCGCCCGCCCCCGGCCAGGGCAGCCCCGACACCGCCCTCTGGGACGACGGCACGCTCCCCCTCTTCCCCCTGCAACCTCCTCGTACCGGCCGCGAACTGCTCGCCGACCATGTCACCGCGATGGTGTGCTGCGCGGCGATGGACACCGCCGGTGCGACCCCGGGCCTGGACTGGCTCGACGGCCCGTCCCTCATGGTCAACGGCGAACGGGCGGCCGACCTGACCCCCCGCGTCCTCAGCCTGGTCGAGGACGGCGACCCCGCCCCCTTGCGGACCTGGCTGATCGAGTCGGGCATACGCCCCGAGAAGCCGGTACGCCTCGTCTGACGCCCAGCCCAGCGCCGCGCAGGCCCAGAACGGAGCACCGACTTCCACTTCCGGCAAATTCGCAACGAATAGTGACAGCCTGCGTGCGTAATGTGATGTGCTGGGACCGAACACACACATGGCAAGGGCTTGCGACATACGACAGTCACACGGCCCGCACAACACACGCCAGACACGCACATCACACGGGGGCAGGGAGGGGAGCGACCATGGGGTCGGAGCAGATCCGCCGCTGGGAGTCGGGGGCACTCGCACACGCCGTGACGGACCCCTTCGGCCAGGGCCCCGTCCCCTGGCTCCGCGGCAACCCGACGCACTTCGACGACACCGGCCAGATCGTCCCCTGGTACGTCGACTGGTACGTCGACCCGGCACAGCGGCCCACGGTGAGGAACCCTCGCGTCCCCGCCCCCCGCTCCGGCGAAGGCCCCCGCTCCGCCGACGACGTCCACCGTCAGATCAAGGGCTTCACCTCCACCGGCGCGGTCGCCCCCGGCGAGGCCGTCGACTTCCACATCACCGTGGACCCGCCCCAGGAATTCGGCGTCGACGTCTACCGCATCGGCCATTACAGCGGTGACGGCGCCGCCAAGATCACCTCCAGCCCTCGCCTGTCCGGCATCGTGCAACCCCCGCCGCTCACCGCCGACCGCACGGTCTCCTGCCACCACTGGTGGCTGTCCTGGCGCCTGCAGATCCCGAGCTACTGGAGCATCGGGGCGTACGTCGCCGTCCTCACCACCGCAGACGGCTACCGCTCCCACATCCCCTTCACCGTCCGCGACGACCACCCCGCGGACCTGCTCCTCCTCCTGCCCGACATCACCTGGCAGGCCTACAACCTCTACCCCGAGGACGGCCGCACCGGCGCCAGCTTCTACCACGCCTGGGACGCCGACGGCCGCCTGCTCGGCGAGTCCGACGCCGCGACGACGGTCTCCTTCGACCGCCCGTACGCGGGCGCCGGCCTCCCCCTGCACGTCGGCCACGCGTACGACTTCATCCGCTGGGCCGAGCGCTACGGCTACGACCTCGCCTACGCCGACGCTCGCGACCTGCACGCCGGTCACATCGACCCCACCCGCTACCGCGGCCTGGTCTTCCCCGGCCACGACGAGTACTGGTCGACGAACATGCGCCACACCGTGGAACGCGCCCGCGACCACGGCACGTCCCTGGTCTTCCTCGCCGCCAACACTCTGTACTGGCAGGTGGAGCTGGGCCCGTCCCCCTCCGGCGTCCCCGACCGCCTGCTCACCTGCCGCAAACGCAGGGGCCCGGGCAAACCCGTGCTCTGGCGTGAGATCGACCGCCCCGAGCAGCAACTGATCGGCATCCAGTACGCGGGCCACGTCCCCGAACCCCACCCCTTAGTCGTCCGCAACGCCGACCACTGGCTCTGGGAGGCGACCGGCGCGCACGAGGGCGACGAGATCGCCGGCCTGGTCGCGGGCGAGGCAGACCGCTACTTCCCGCGCGCCCCGCTCCCCGAGCACGAGAACCGCATCCTGCTCGCGCACTCCCCCTACACCGACCGCGAGGGAGCCGTCCGCCACCAGGAGACCTCGCTCTACCGCGCCCCCTCAGGCGCCCTGGTCTTCGCGTCCGGAACGTTCGCGTGGTCCCCCGCACTGGACCGCCCGGGCCACGTGGACCCCCGCATCCAGCGCGCCACCGCGAACCTCCTGGACCGCATCTGCAAACGTGACTGAGTCCAGCTCCACACACCCCGGACCAAGCTGATCCCCGTCATACGGGAGAATCGATTCCACTTGGGCCCACCCGTCGCCCACCACCACCCTATTCGGGCCCTACGGGCGCCCCTTTTTCTTCAACCACGGGGAGGAACCGTGTCCGGATTCGTAGAAAAGCCCGAGCCGATCCAGGTTCCGGGCCTGGTGCACCTCCACACCGGCAAGGTGCGCGAGCTGTACCAGAACGAGGCGGGCGACCTCGTGATGGTCGCCAGCGACCGCATCTCCGCCTTCGACTGGGTGCTGCCGACCGAGATCCCCGACAAGGGCCGCATCCTCACCCAGCTCTCCCTGTGGTGGTTCGACCAGCTCGCCGACCTGGTGCCCAACCACGTCCTGGGCACCGAGCTGCCCGCCGGCGCACCCGCCGACTGGGCAGGCCGCGCCCTGGTCTGCAAGTCGCTCCAGATGGTCCCGGTCGAGTGCGTGGCCCGCGGCTACCTCACCGGCTCGGGCCTGGTCGAGTACAAAGAGACCCGTACCGTCTGCGGCCTCGCCCTCCCCGAAGGCCTCGTCGACGGCTCGGAACTCCCCGCCCCGATCTTCACCCCGGCCACCAAGGCCGAGGTCGGCGAGCACGACGAGAACGTCTCCTACGAGGAGGTCGCCCGCCAGGTCGGCGCCGACACCGCCGCCCAGTTGCGCCAGGCGACCCTCGCGGTCTACTCCCGCGGCCGGGACATCGCCCGCGACCGGGGAATCATCCTCGCGGACACGAAGTTCGAGTTCGGTCTGGAGAACAACGACACCCTCGTCATCGCCGACGAGGTCCTCACCCCTGACTCCTCCCGCTTCTGGCCGGCCGACCAGTGGCAGCCGGGCCGCGCGCAGCCGTCGTACGACAAGCAGTTCGTCCGCGACTGGCTGACCTCGCCGGAGTCCGGCTGGGACCGGGCGAGCGAGCAGCCCCCGCCGCCGCTGCCGGAGCGGGTGGTGGAGGCGACCCGCGCGAAGTACGTGGAGGCGTACGAACGCCTCACCGGCACCACCTGGAGTTAGCGGCCGCCAGCGGCACGAAAAGGCCCCGGTCCACTGGACCGGGGCCTTCGAAGAAGCGATAAAAACCGAGCGGACGACGAGGCTCGAACTCGCGACCTCAACCTTGGCAAGGTTGCGCTCTACCAACTGAGCTACGTCCGCGTTGCACCGTGGCGCGAGAGCAACTATACCCAACCTCGCTCGCGCGCGAGCCGTACGGCCGAGTGCCGGTTCTCCGCCCCCAGCTTGGTCACGGCCGACGACAGATAGTTCCGTACGGTCCCCTGCGACAGCGCGGCCCGCTCGGCGATCTCCGCGACGGGCGCCCCGTCGGCGGCGAGCTCCAGCACCTCCGCCTCCCGCGCGGTCAGCGGCGAGTCCCCGGCGGAGATGGCGTCGGCGGCCAACTCGGGGTCGATGTAACGGTTTCCGGCATGCACCGTGCGGATGATCTCCGCGAGCCGCTGGGCGCTGACCGTCTTGGGGACGAATCCGCGCACACCCGCCTCCAGGGCCCGCTTCAGATGCCCGGGCCGCCCATGACCGGTCACGATCAGCACCTGGCAGCCCGGCAGCTCGGCGCGCAGGGATGTGGCGACCTTCACACCGTCCGCGCCGGGCATCTGGAGATCGAGTACGGCGACATCGGGGACGTGGGCACGGGCCATCGCCAGCGCCTCGGGTCCCGTCGCCGCCTCGGCGACGATCACCAGGTCGTCCTCCAGGGAGAGCAGCGCGGCCAGCGCACCCCGGATCAGATGCTCGTCGTCGGCGAGCAGCAGCCGTACCGGAGAGGTCATGCCATGACCTCGCGCATCTCGGCCGGGCTCAACGGCACCTCCGCGACCAGCCGGAACAGCCCTCCGCCGACCGGCCCCGCCTCCAGCGTCCCGTCCACGGCGGCGAGCCGCTCCCGCAGCCCGGCCAGCCCCGAACCGTCCGTACCGGAGTTCGTACCGGAACCCGCACCAGAGCCCGCACCGGAGCCCGCACCGGACGAGATACCGACCCCGTCGTTCTCCACCGTCAGCACCACGCGCCCCTCCATCACCCGCAGGCTCACCGCACACCGACCGGCATCCCCGTGGCGCAGCACATTGGTCGTCGCCTCCCGCACCACCCAGCCGAGCGCCGACTGCACCTCGCCCGGCAGCCCGGCCGGCTCGCCGGTCAGCTCGCACCGGATGCCCGCGGCCGTCAACACCCCCTGGGCGCCGACGAGTTCGACCTCCAGGTCGACCTCCCGATAACCCCGTACGACATCCCGGACCTCGCGCTGCGACTCATGCGCGATCCGCTGCACCTCGATCATCTGCTCCACGGCCTCGGCCCGGCCGCGTCGCGCCAACTGCACGGCCAGCTCGCTCTTCAAGGCGATCACGGCGAGGTTGCGCCCCATCACGTCGTGCAGGTCCCGCCCGAACCGCAGCCGTTCCTCGGCGACGGCGAGCCGGGCGCGGGTCTCGCGGGCCGCGTCGAGTTCGTAGACGGCGTTGAGGAGCCAGACCGAGAAGGCGGCCGTGAAGGCGAGGACGCCGGCGCCGCACAGCACCGCCCACGCCGTGAGCAGCGCCTCCGGAGCGGGGACGCCCAGCGGTAGCGCCACGGATCCGGCGCCCGCCGCGAAGCCGCCGACGATCGCGTACACACGCCGCCGGTTGCGGACGCCGAGCGCGAGGGTCCCGGCGCCGAAGATCAGCACGACTCCGAAGGTTCCGCCCGCCAGGCTGTCGACGCCCTCGCCGTCCGGACCGTGCTCCGCGATCCCGAGGGCCGCGACGGCGATCGCGGCGGTGAGGACACCGAGCGTCCACAGCAACCGGACGGGTTGTGCACGGCGACCGCGCGTCCAGTCCAGCGCCCGCGACGCGGTCACCGCGCAGGCCGCGGAGTGTGTGCCCGCCATCAGCAACAGCCAGCTCGCCAGCCACGGTTCGACCCGGCCGAAGCCCTGGAGCCCGATCGTCGCGACCTCGATCACCGCGAAGAAGTGGAACGACGACCGCGTGTACGTCTCCACCTTCGCCGGCGTGCTCTTCCCCCGCCACCACTTGCCCGGCCCGCGCATCTCCCCGCTCTCCCCCAGTACGACCTGCGTCAGTGCCGCGGCTCCCACCGGAACCACCGCCGTACAGCAAACACGCCCAGGGCGGCCCAGGCCAGCGCCGTCATCACGGGCCCCACCGCCTCGTACGCGGAAAGGTCTCCGGTCCAGCCGCCGCGGATCAGCGTGATCACCGGGCTGAGCGGCAGCAGTTCGCACACCGAGGCCAGCCGGTCGGGCAGCAGTTCCAGCGGTACGGCGATTCCGGAGCCGACCATCGTGACCAACATCAGCGGCATACCGGTGACCTGGGCGCTCTCCACGGTCCGGGTGAAGCTCGCGGTGACGGCGGCCAGGGTCGCGCAGATCACCAGCCCCAACAGCAGCCCCAGAACGGCGAGATGGGGCGCCTTCGGCGCCGGCACGTCCAGCAGGGCCGTGCAGCCGGCCGCCAGGAGCAGGGACTGCAGGACACTCGTGGCGGTGGCGGGCAGCGCCGCTCCGGCCAGGATCTCCGTGTCCCGCAGTTCCCCGGTGCGCAGCCGCTTGAGGACGAGTTCCTCGCGCCGCCCGACGAGGACGCCGATGAGCGCCAGGTACACCGCGAAGAGCAGCGAGAACCCGATGGCCCCGGACAGCAGCACCAGCCCGACACTGAAACCGGAGTCCTTCAGGTCCATGTCCTCGACGAAAGCCCGTGCGCTGAAGGGCAGCACCAGCGGCAGGAACATCGCCGACACGATCATGCCCTTGCTGCGCCCGAACAGCGTCAGCTCGGCCCGCGCGAGCGCCGCGACGCGCCCCGCCGGAGTGCTCACAGCCTCGCTCATGCCACATGCTCCTCAATAGTCTCAGCAGCCTCGACAGAGCCGGCCGCCTCCCGCGCGATCCCCAGAAACGCCTCCTCCAGCGAGGCCGACCGCACATCCAGCCGCCGCAGCTCCACCCCGGCCCGCTCGGCCCACGCCAGCAGCCCGGTGGCCGCGCGTTGCAACTCCCGCGTCCGCAGCCGTACGACGCTCCCCTCGACCTCGTGCCCGCACACGCCCAGCTCATCGAGCGGCGGCAGGTCTCCCATGAAGTAGCCGTGGGGCAGCTCGAAGGAGATCCGGGACGGTTGCGCGGTGGTCACCTCGGCCGGGGTTCCGGCGGCCGCGATGCGGCCTTCGTGGAGGATCGCGAGGCGGTCGGCGAGGTCCTCGGCCTCTTCCAGGTAGTGCGTGGTCAGCAGCACGGTCGTCCCGCCGTCGCGCAGCGAGCGCACCAACTCCCAGGTCTCGCGGCGCCCTTCGGCGTCCAGACCGGTCGTCGGCTCGTCCAGGAACAGCACCTCGGGCCTGCCGAGCAGCGCGAGCGCCAGGTCCAGGCGCCGCCGCTCACCCCCGGACAACTGCTTCACCCGTACGCCGGCCTTCCCCTCGAGACCGACCAGCGACAGAGCCTCCCGCGGCGGACGCGCCCCGCTCACGCACCCCGCCCACATCCGCGCGGTCTCCGCGACGGTCAGCTCGGACGGAAAGCCGCCCTCCTGCAACATCACCCCGGTCCGAGGCCGTACGACGGCCCGCTCGGCGTAGGGGTCATGCCCCAGCACCCGCACCCGGCCCCCGGCCGGCGGCGCCAGCCCCTCCAGCAGCTCGACCGTCGACGTCTTGCCCGCCCCGTTGGTGCCCAGCAGCGCGAAGACCTCGCCGCGGTCCACGCGGAAGCTGATCCCGCGCACCGCCTCGAACCCGCCCCCGTACACACGCCGCAGGTCAGTGACCTCAATCACGTGTTCGTGTTCGTTCGTGTCCATGCCTTCAGCGTCCCGGTGTCCCGGGCCCGGCAGCAGTGCGAGCTGTCATCACTCCGCATGACAAATGTCAGACGCTCATGTCAGGACACACGACACACGACAAAGGCCCCAGCCATAAGACTGGGGCCTTCGAAAAGAGAGCGGACGACGAGGCTCGAACTCGCGACCTCAACCTTGGCAAGGTTGCGCTCTACCAACTGAGCTACGTCCGCATTGCCTCCGACCGGCTCTCACCGATCGGCGCGAGCACCAGCCTACCTGATCCACAAGAGTGGTCGGGACCGGCGATGCAGAGCGGGTGACAGGAATTGCACACTGCGCCTTCCCCCTGGAAGGGGGATGTTCTACTACTGAACTACACCCGCAAGCCTCCGTGGACTGGGCTTTTCCGGCCCCGCCCCTCGGCGTGCTCCAGACTCTAGCTGACCAGGAGGGGTGCAGCGCAAGTCGGTTGGCCCGAGGGGCGGGTGAGCAGCCGTCGTCCACGGTTACTGCGCCGCGGCGAACGCCTCGTAGACCTTCTTCGGGATCCGCCCGCGCGCCGGCACATCCATCTTGTTGGCCTGGGCCCAGGCCCGCACGGCCGCCGGGTCGGGGGCGACCTCCGTCTGTCGGTAGGCCTTGCCGGACCTCGACCGCTTGCGGCCGGCCTCCACGTACGGCTCGAGGGCCTTACGCAGTTTCTTGGCATTGGTTGTGTTCAGGTCGATCTCGTACGACTTGCCGTCGAGTCCGAAGGCGATCGTTTCCGCCGCTTCCGAGCCGTCGATGTCGTCAAAGAGAGTGACCACGACCTTCTGCGCCACGAATATCGGTCCCTTCGTGCGACACCTCTGCGATGACGTGCCAGGACGCCTGGGAGATGTCGACTGTCCGCCTGTTTATGGGCAAAGTATCGGCTATTGACAATTCATTTGTACAGTGCCCGGCATTGCAATGTGAAGCTCGACTAAATCTGTCAGCGTGTCCGAGCGCAATAGGGATGCCGGGCCTGATCCAGGATCTTTCCCTGAACTTTTCGTGAAGGCACCCGTCCGATACCGGATCGTGACAGCGGTCACGTAGATTCCTACAACTCTACCCGCGTAGAAATTCTGTGCGGGTAGTCTGAAGACACCTGCAGGAACCTGCTCAGCACCACAACACCGGGAGTGCCAGTGGCACGCGTCGTAGTCGACGTCATGCTCAAGCCGGAGATCCTCGACCCCCAGGGCCAGGCGGTGCAGCGCGCACTGCCGCGGCTGGGTTTCGACGGCATCTCGGACGTACGTCAGGGAAAGCGATTCGAACTGGAAGTTGACGGGCCGGTCGACGACGCCACGCTCGCCCGCATCCATGATCTCGCGGAATCCTTCCTCGCCAACACCGTGATCGAGAACTTCACCGTCCGGGTCGAGGAAGTCGCGGAGGCCGTGCAGTGACCGCTCGTATTGGCGTCGTCACTTTCCCGGGCAGCCTGGACGACCGGGACACCCAGCGCGCGATCCGCCTCGCGGGTGCCGAGCCGGTCGCCCTGTGGCACAAGGACAAGAACCTCCACCAGGTCGACGCCGTGGTGCTGTGCGGAGGTTTCTCCTACGGCGACTATCTGCGCGCCGGTGCCATCGCGCGCTTCTCGCCGGTGATGGAGCCCATCCTCGAGCAGGCGAAGGCCGGACTGCCGGTCCTCGGCATCTGCAACGGCTTCCAGATCCTCACCGAGGCCCACCTCCTCCCGGGCGGGATGCTCGGCAACGACCACCTCCACTTCATCTGCCGCGACCAGAAGCTGCGGGTGGAGAACGCGGAGACGGCCTGGACCACCGACTACACGGCCGGCCAGGAGATCAGCATCCCGCTGAAGAACATGGACGGCCGGTACGTCGCCGACGAGTACACGCTGGACAAGCTGGAGGCCGAGGGGCGGGTCGCCTTCCGCTACCTGGACTTCAACCCCAACGGCAGCCTTCGCGACATCGCGGGCATCACCAACGAGGCCGGCAACGTCGTAGGCCTGATGCCGCACCCGGAGCACGCCGTGGAGCCGCTCATCGGCACCGGCCGCACCGACGGCCTCCCCTTCTTCACCTCGATCCTCAAGAAGCTGGTCAACGCATGAGCCGGACGCCTCTGGACACGGTCGAGCACGCGGCCGCGACCCCCGACGTCGAGCTGCCCTGGGCCGAACTCGGCCTGAAGAAGGACGAGTACGAGCGCGTGGTCGAGATCCTCGGCCGCCGGCCCACCGGTGCCGAGCTCGCCATGTACTCCGTCATGTGGTCCGAGCACTGCTCGTACAAGTCGTCGAAGGTGCACCTGCGCCAGTTCGGCGAGAAGGCCCCGCAGTCCGACGCCCTGCTCGTGGGCATCGGTGAGAACGCGGGCGTCGTCGACGTCGGCCAGGGTTACGCCGTCACCTTCAAGGTCGAGTCGCACAACCACCCCTCGTACGTCGAGCCCTACCAGGGCGCGGCCACGGGCGTCGGCGGCATCGTGCGCGACATCATCGCGATGGGCGCCAGGCCGGTCGCCGTCGTCGACCCCCTGCGCTTCGGCGCGGCCGACCACCCGGACACCAAGCGCGTGCTCCCCGGTGTCGTCGCCGGCATCGGCGGCTACGGCAACTGCCTGGGCCTGCCGAACATCGGCGGCGAGGTCGTCTTCGACGCCTGCTATCAGGGGAACCCGCTGGTCAACGCCGGTGCCATCGGCGTGATGCGGCACGAGGACATCCACCTCGCGAAGGCGTCCGGCGCGGGCAACAAGGTCATCCTGTACGGGGCTCGCACGGGCGGCGACGGCATCGGCGGCGCGTCGATCCTGGCCTCCGAGACCTTCGACGACGCCAAGCCCTCCAAGCGCCCCGCCGTCCAGGTCGGCGACCCCTTCCAGGAGAAGCTCCTCATCGAGTGCACCCTTGAGGCCTTCAAGGAGAAGCTGGTCGTCGGCATCCAGGACCTGGGCGCGGCGGGCCTGTCCTGCGCGACCAGCGAGCTTGCCTCCAACGGCTCCGGCGGCATGCGCGTGACGCTGGACGACGTACCGCTGCGCGACTCCACGCTCTCGCCCGAGGAAATCCTCATGAGCGAGTCGCAGGAGAGGATGTGTGCGGTCGTCGAGCCGGAGAAGGTCGACCGCTTCCTGGAGATCTGTGACAAGTGGGACGTCATCGCCACCGTCATCGGTGAGGTGACCGACGGCGACCGTCTGGAGATCTACTGGCACGGCGGCAAGATCGTCGACGTCGACCCGCGCACGGTCGCGCACGAGGGTCCGACTTACGAGCGCCCGTACGCCCGCCCGTCCTGGCAGGACGAGCTCCAGGCGGACGACGCGAACAAGCTGCCGCGGCCCGCGACCTCGGACGAGCTGAAGGACCAGGTCCTGGAGCTGGTCGGCTCCCCCAACCAGGCTTCCAAGTCCTGGATCACCTCCCAGTACGACCACTTCGTGCAGGGCAACACGGTCCTCGCCCAGCCCGAGGACTCCGGGATGATCCGCATCGACGAGGCGAGCGGGCTCGGCGTGGCCATCGCGACCGACGGCAACGGCCGGTACGCGAAGCTGGACCCGTACGCGGGCGCCCAGCTGGCGCTCGCCGAGGCCTACCGGAACGTGGCGACTACCGGCGCCAAGCCGCTCGCCGTCTCCGACTGCCTGAACTTCGGCTCGCCCGAGGACCCGGCGGTGATGTGGCAGTTCGCGGAGGCCATCCGCGGACTCGCCGACGCCTGCCAGCAGCTGGGCACGCCGGTCACGGGCGGGAACGTCTCGCTGTACAACCAGACGGGCGAGGTGGCCATCCACCCGACCCCGGTCGTGGCGGTCCTCGGCGTCATCGACGACGTCGCCCGCCGCACGCCGGTTGCCTTCCAGGAGGAGGGCCAGCTGCTCTACCTCCTCGGTGACACGCGCGAGGAGTTCGGCGGCTCGGCCTGGTCGCAGGTGATCCACGACCACCTGGGCGGCCTGCCCCCGAAGGTCGACCTGGAGCGCGAGCGCCTGCTCGCCGAGATCCTGATCTCCGCCTCCCGCGACGGCATGATCGACTCCGCGCACGACCTGTCCGACGGCGGTCTGATCCAGGCGGTCGTGGAATCCGCCCTGCTCGGCGGCAAGGGCGCGCGTCTGGTCGTACCGGACGGGCTCGACGCCTTCACGTTCCTCTTCTCGGAGTCGGCGGGCCGCGCGGTCGTCGCCGTACCGCGCTCGGAGGAGCTCCGCTTCAACGACATGTGCGGGGCGCGGGGTCTGCCGGCGACGCGTATCGGTGTCGTGGACGGTGACACGGTCGAGGTTCAGGGAGAGTTCGAGCTCTCCCTGGAGGAGCTGCGCACCGCGCACGAGGGGACGATCCCGGCGCTGCTCGCCTGAGGTCGGTCTGCTCGAAGCGTTTGAAGCCCCTGTCCGGTCCGCCGGGCAGGGGCTTCGTCGTGTCGTCGTTCTTCTCTTGCACGTAATTACGTAGTTCCGTAATATCGCCGGAGTGGAACTGGAACAACGCGTCGCCGACCTGGAGCGCAGGCTGGCGGCGCTGGAGAGCGCGCAGCGCACCGCGCCGCAGCTGGACGAGAGCGACTTCTGGGCCCTGCACGGGCTGAAGGAGCAGCTGGCCGGGCTGGGCGTGGCGGGCGGAGGCGTGCTGTTCACGGGCGCGGTACGGCTGCCGGCCGGGGAGCGCTACGACTGGCAGCAAACCGCCCTGACCGAGCAGCTGCTGAACGACGACTGGACGCGGGCCGCCGAGTCGTTCGCGGCGCTCGGCCACCCGGTGCGGCTGCGGCTGCTCCGGGAGATCCTCGGCGGCCGGCGCACGGCGGCCGAACTCGCCGAGCTGGATGAGGTGGGTACGACCGGCCAGATCTACCACCACCTGCGCCAGCTGACCGGCGGAGGCTGGCTGCACACGACCGGACGGGGCCGTTACGAGGTGCCTGCGGGGCGGGTGGTGCCGCTGTTGGTGGCTTTGGCCGTGGGTCTGCCCTGACACACAGACACGAACAAGGGGGAACGATGTCCGGACGCAAACTCGCCAAGATCGCCTACCGCGTTCTGCAGCTGACCTTCGTGGGCCTGGTGATCGCCCACTTCTCGCTGGACCTCGGTTATCCGTGGTGGTGGAACTTCCTGCCGATCGTCCTGTCGTACGGGATCGTCACCGTGGCCCACAGGTGGGGCGGCGCCCCGGACAGTCCCCGCGTGGCCCGGGAACCCGTCGAGGTCGCCCCGCCCGTCACCGGCCGCTGGTCGGCGCAGAACAGCCCGGCCGACCGCACTCCGAGCCATGGCACGCACGCCTACGGCCAGACCTACGCCATCGACATCGTCGCCGAGCCCGAGCCGGGCACCCGCCCGGGCTTCCGCTGGCTGTGGCCGCTCGCCCGCCGCAACAGCGCCTTCCCGGCCTTCGGCGCCCCGCTCCTCGCGGTGGCCGACGGCACCGTCGTACGGGCCACCGACCGGCAGCGCGACCATCTGAGCCGTACGTCGCTGCTCGCGCTGCTGTACCTGATGATCCTGGAGGCGTCCGTGCGCGACCTGTCCGGAGCCGAGCGGATCGTCGGCAACCACGTCGTCCTCGACCTCGGCAACGGCACCTACGCGCTCTACGCCCACCTCCAGCACGGCTCCCTCACCATCCGCGAGGGCGACCGAGTGACCGCCGGACAGCCCCTCGCCCGCTGCGGCAACTCCGGCAACTCCACCGAGCCCCACCTCCACTTCCAGCTGATGGACGGCCCCGACCCGGACACCGCCCGAGGCATCCCCTTCACCTGGCGCGGCATCGGCGTGCCCCGCAACCGCGAGGTGTTCGAGGCCCCCGCGACGACATCACAGCCCGCCTAGGGCCTGTCCGGCGGATCACGCCGCAGACGCGGGGTCGCAGTGACACCAGCCGCTCCGCGGCGGGCGCCCATCTGCCGCGTTGTCGTCACTCTCCCCCACGCTCGAACAACCTCGCGCGGGGGCACCCCCATCGCTCCGCGTCGACTCCCTCCTCCGCCTTGCAGCTGCACGCACCAGACCCCGCTCACCTGCGCTTATTGGCACCGCTGCTTTCCTGCGACCTGATCCGCCGGACAGGCCCTAGGCTGCCCCCATGCCCCCGGCCAAGAAGCGCGCCCGCACCTACGACCCCGCCAAGATCCGCACCGCGGTGCTCACCCAGTTCGGGCACGTACGGGACGCCGTACGCACCCTGACCCCCGAGCAACTCGCCCTCCCCACCCGCCTGGAGGGCTGGACCGTACGGGAGTTGGCCGCGCATCTGACCATGGCCGTGGAGACCGTCAGCCGCAATCTCGACCGGGAGGAGCCGGTGAAGGCCGAGCTCACGCTGCTGGACTGGCCGTTCGCGACCGCCGTACGCGCCGCCGACATCGACGACGGCACGCGCGCCTTGGCCACCGAGAACCCCGACCTCGACGCCCTCTGCGCCCTCACCGAGGAGCGTCTGGCCACAGCCCTCGCCACCGCACCCGACACCCGCGTCCTGGCCGCCCGCACCGGCGCCATGACGCTCGCCGACTACCTGGTCACCCGCACCGTCGAACTCGTCGTCCACACCGACGACCTGAACGCCGCCGTCCCCGGCCTGGACATCCCCTACGACCGTCAGGCCCTCGCCGCCTGCACCCGCCTTCTCGCCGACGCCCTCGCCGCCAAGGCCCCCGGCGGCTCCACGGAGGTGCGGGTCCCGCCGTACGCCGTCGTGCAGTGTGTGGAGGGGCCCCGGCACACCCGTGGCACCCCGCCCAACGTCGTCGAGACCGACCCGCTGACCTGGATCCGGCTCGCCACCGGGCGGGTGACCTGGAAGGACGCCGTCGAGGCGGCCGAGGTGAGTGCGAGCGGGGAGCGGGCGGATCTCGGCGGACTGCTGCCGCTCATGTCGTAACGAGTGGCGTAGCGAGAAGTCGTAACGAGAACCGGCGAGTCGTAACGGGAACCGATCACCCCACCCGTCCCGTCCAAACGACATGTACAGGCAAAAGCAGCGCATGATCCTGACGGCCGCCGCCGCGATCGTTCCGCTCGTGGCGGCCTGCGGAAGCGAGAAGGCGGGCAGTGACCCCGGCAGCGGCTCGGTCGGCGTCCAGCGCCCCGTCACCGGCGTCGACTGGAGCGTGGACAGCTTCACCGCCGACGGCGCGACCCACCGCGCCCAGGGAAAGCCGTACCTCGAGTTCGACGAGAAGACGGGCAAGGTCGCGGGCCGGCTCGGCTGCAATCACGTCAACGCCAGCGCCACGGTCCGCGACGGACATATCACCGTCGGCCGCCCCGCCACCACCCGAATGATGTGCGACACCTCACTCATGCAGACCGAACGGGCCCTGCTGAGCCTCTTCAACGGCAAGATCAGTTACCAGGTGGACGCCGACAATCTCACGCTGACCAGCACGAACGGAACGAGCGTGCGGGCCGTCGCCGCCAAGTGATCCACTAGCGCGAATCATCCTGGAGCATTACCCAATTCGGACCAGTGGTCGATCTCGCCTACACTCGGTGGCGTGCCACGTGGTGACGGTCGACTCAGTCATGATCTGCTCCCCGGTGAGAAAGGCCCCCAGGACGCGTGTGGCGTCTTCGGTGTCTGGGCTCCGGGCGAAGAGGTCGCCAAGCTCACTTACTTCGGGCTCTACGCCCTCCAGCATCGGGGCCAGGAATCCGCGGGAATCGCGGTGAGCAACGGCTCCAAGATCCTCGTCTTCAAGGACATGGGCCTGGTCTCCCAGGTCTTCGACGAGGCCTCGCTCGGTTCGCTCCAGGGTCACATCGCGGTCGGACACGCCCGCTACTCGACCACCGGCGCCTCCGTGTGGGAGAACGCCCAGCCGACGTTCCGTGCCACCGCGCACGGCTCCATCGCGCTCGGCCACAACGGCAACCTCGTCAACACGGCCCAGCTCGCCGAGATGGTCGCCGACCTGCCCAAGCAGGAGGGCGGCCGCACCCCGCGCGTGGCGGCCACCAACGACACCGACCTGCTCACCGCGCTTCTCGCGGCCCAGGTCGACGACGACGGCAAGCCGCTGACCATCGAGGAGGCGGCCGGTCAGGTCCTGCCCCAGGTGCGCGGCGCCTTCAGCCTCGTCTTCATGGACGAGCACACCCTGTACGCCGCCCGCGACCCGCAGGGCATCCGCCCGCTGGTCCTGGGCCGCCTGGAGCGCGGCTGGGTCGTCGCCTCCGAGTCCGCCGCCCTCGACATCTGCGGTGCCGCTTACGTCCGCGAGATCGAGCCGGGCGAGTTCGTCGCCATCGACGAGAACGGTCTGCGTACGTCTCGATTCGCGGAAGCGAAGCCCAAGGGCTGCGTCTTCGAGTACGTGTACCTGGCCCGCCCGGACACCGACATCGCCGGCCGCAACGTCTACCTCTCCCGCGTCGAGATGGGCCGCCGCCTCGCCAAGGAGGCTCCCGCCGAGGCCGACCTGGTCATAGCGACCCCGGAATCCGGCACCCCCGCCGCCATCGGCTACGCGGAGGCGTCCGGCATCCCCTTCGGCGCGGGCCTGGTGAAGAACGCGTACGTCGGCCGTACGTTCATCCAGCCCTCCCAGACGATCCGCCAGCTCGGCATCCGTCTGAAGCTGAACCCGCTCAAGGAAGTCATCAAGGGCAAGCGCCTGGTCGTCGTCGACGACTCGATCGTGCGCGGCAACACCCAGCGGGCCCTGGTGCGGATGCTCCGCGAGGCCGGGGCGGCGGAAGTCCACATCCGGATCTCCTCTCCGCCCGTGAAGTGGCCCTGCTTCTTCGGCATCGACTTCGCCACCCGCGCCGAGCTCATCGCCAACGGCATGACCATCGACGAGATCGGCACCTCCCTGGGCGCCGACTCCCTGGCGTACATCTCCATCGACGGCATGATCGAGGCGACCACCATCGCCAAGCCGAACCTCTGCCGCGCCTGCTTCGACGGCGAGTACCCGATGGAGCTCCCCGACCCCGAGCTGCTCGGCAAGCAGCTCCTGGAGACGGAGCTGGCCGCGGGCCCGGCCGCCACGGCCGCGGCCGACGCGATCCGCCGCCCGTAGAAGCCCGCACTACCTGCTGTACGACACGAAGGTTCTCATTAGCCATGTCTGAGACAACTGGTGCCAGCTACGCGACTGCGTCTTACAAAACAGCAGGTGTCGACATCGAAGCGGGCGACCGCGCCGTAGAGCTGATGAAGGAGTGGGTGAAGAAGACGCAGCGCCCCGAGGTCCTCGGCGGCCTCGGCGGCTTCGCCGGCCTCTTCGACGCCTCGGCCCTCAAGCGCTTCGAGCGCCCGCTGCTCGCCTCCGCCACCGACGGCGTCGGCACCAAGGTCGACATCGCCCGCCGGCTCGGCGTCTACGACACCATCGGCCACGACCTGGTCGCCATGGTCATGGACGACATCGTGGTGTGCGGCGCCGAGCCGCTGTTCATGACCGACTACATCTGCGTCGGCAAGGTCCACCCCGAGCGCGTCGCCGCCATCGTCAAGGGCATCGCCGAAGGCTGCGTCCTGGCCGGCTGCGCCCTGGTCGGCGGCGAGACG
Source organism: Streptomyces sp. SA15 (assembly GCF_002291145.1). Taxonomy (GTDB): domain Bacteria; phylum Actinomycetota; class Actinomycetes; order Streptomycetales; family Streptomycetaceae; genus Streptomyces. The sequence goes on along the minus strand of NZ_NTGE01000040.1, from coordinate 95,821 downwards.
GCTGAGCACCCCGGCCTGCTGGGCCCGGACGACTTCGACGTCGCCGGCGCCGGCACCGGAGTGGTCGAGGCCGACCGGCTGCTCGGCGCGGATCGCATCCGTAAGGGTGACGCGGTGATCGCCATGGCGGCCTCCGGTCTTCACTCGAACGGGTACTCGCTCGTCCGGCACGTCCTGCTGGACCAGGCGGGGCTCGCCCTGGACGCGCGGATCGAGGAGCTCGGCCGCACGCTGGGTGAGGAACTCCTGGAGCCGACCAAGATCTACTCCCTGGACTGCCTCGCCCTGATCCGTACCACCGACGTGCACGCCTTCTCGCACGTCACCGGCGGAGGCCTCGCGGCCAACCTGGCCCGCGTCATCCCCGACGAGCTGCACGCGACCGTCGACCGCTCCACCTGGACCCCGGCCCCGGTCTTCGACCTCGTCGGCAGGACGGGTCAGGTCGAACGCCTGGAGCTGGAGAAGACCCTGAACATGGGCATCGGCATGATCGCGATCGTGCCGCAGGATTCGACGGACGTGGCCCTGGCCACACTGGCCGACCGCGGCGTCGACGCGTGGGTCGCCGGCGAGATCACGGACAGGGGCGAGCACCCCACGGGTGCCGCCCTGGTCGGTGACTACGCCTGATCCTTGCAGGCAGCACAGAACCCGGTCGGTGACCGAAGTCACCGACCGGGTGAGTGCTCAGTACAAGGTCAAGCGCCGCGACGTTGCTGTGAGGAATCCTCGTCCTCGTCGTCGTCGTCCTCGTAGAGGTCGGCGTACCGCGAGTACAGGTCGTCGTCGTCCTGCTCATCGTCCTCGAAACGATCGCCGTTCGGCGATTGATTCGACGTCGATGCGCCCAGCTCCTCAGCCAGGCGTGAGAGGTCAGTCCCACCGCTGTTGTACTTCAGCTGGCGGGCGACCTTCGTCTGCTTGGCCTTGGCCCGGCCGCGCCCCATGGCTCGACCCCCTCAACGACGGGGCTCGACGGCCCCAGAGTCTTGACACGCGTTCATGATCCGGAACGGGCTCTCCGTGGAGAGACCGGTCCGTAGGGCTTCCACGGTACCTGAGCCCGCGCCCATACGGTACGTCGCCCGCAGCACGCGCGTGTGCACAGGACCTTCGAGGCGCCCCGTCCTCGCTGGTCAACCGCGATTTTAACCACTTATTGGCGGTCGACCCGCCGGTAGAAGTGAGAGTTCTCTCCAACCGTCCACCGACGGGTACCGGCCGAACCCGCCTCACAGCCTCCTGCGGGCCTCCGCCATCCGCTGCTCGGCGATCCGGTCGGCCGCGGCCGCCGGAGGGATCCCATCCGCTTTCGCACGTGCGAATATGGCCAGCGTGGTGTCGAAGATCTTCGCCGCCTTCGCCTTGCACCGCTCGAAGTCGAAGCCGCGCAACTCGTCGGCGACCTGGATGACGCCGCCGGCGTTCACCACGTAGTCCGGCGCGTAGAGGATCCCGCGGTCGGCGAGGTCCTTCTCGACGCCCGGGTGGGCGAGCTGGTTGTTGGCCGCGCCGCACACGATCCTGGCGGTCAGCACCGGCACGGTGTCGTCGTCGAGGGCCCCGCCCAGCGCGCACGGGGCGTAGATCTCGAGCCCGTCCACCCGGATCAGCGCGTCAGTGTCCGCGACGGCCCTCACGCCCGCCGGGTAACGGTCGAGGGTCCGCCGTACGGCCTCCTCGCGCACGTCCGTGATCACGACGTCGGCACCCTCGTCCAGCAGGTGCTCCACCAGGAGGTGACCGACCTTGCCGACGCCCGCGACGCCGACCCTGCGATCGCGCAGCGACGGGTCGCCCCACAGGTGCTGGGCACAGGCCCGCATGCCCTGGTAGACGCCGAAGGCGGTGAGGACGGACGAGTCCCCGGCGCCCCCGTTCTGAGGCGACCGGCCCGTCGTCCAGCGGCACTCGCGCGCGACGACGTCCATGTCGGCGACGTACGTGCCGACGTCGCACGCGGTGACGTACCGGCCACCGAGCGAGGCGACGAACCGGCCGTAGGCGAGGAGCAGCTCCTCGCTCTTGTGCCGGTCGGGGTCGCCGATGATCACGGCCTTGCCGCCGCCGTGGTCGAGGCCGGCCATGGCGTTCTTGTACGACATCCCGCGCGCGAGGTTCAGCGCGTCGGCGAGGGCCTCCTGCTCGCTCGCGTACGGGTGGAAGCGGGTGCCGCCGAGGGCGGGGCCCAGGGCGGTGGAATGGATGGCGATGACGGCCTTCAGACCGCTCGCGCGGTCCTGGCAGAGCACGACCTGCTCATGACCCCCCTGATCCGAGTGGAACAGGGTGTGCAGGACATCAGCGGACGCGCCGGTTACGTCGGTCACGGTGGTGACTCCCTGGTAAGTAGCGGCGGTTGGACACGAGCTCCCGTATGGGTGGCGGGGCCTGTGAGCATGAGATTAGACCTGTGCGGGCCCGCAGCTCGTGCGGCGCGGGGGATCACCTCCACCCGGAGTAAGGCCGTGCGACGATTTGCATGGTTTTCCCGCTCGCCCGTGTGCGGGTTTCGCAGGTTTTCCCGGCAGACGGCGGGGGAGGGAGCAGGCGTGCCCAAGGTGTCCTCGGTGATCGTTCCGTACGCGACGTATCTGCGCGTGTACGAGCCGCTGGCCGCCTTCCCGGAGCCGGAGCGCAGCCACTGGGCGCGCTACGCCCGCCGCCCCGACCGCCCGTCGTACCAGGACGAACTGCGCCGCTCGCTGGCCGATCTGCTGCCCACCCCGCCCATCCCGGTGCCGGTGCACGAGAGCGGCGACGCCTTCGTGCTCGAGGTCGACGGGGTGCTGTGCGTCTGTCCGTGGCGCACCCGGCTGCGCGGCTGGCAGGCCCTCGGCGAGCTGGCCGAGGAGCTCCCGGCGCCCGTCCTGGACGCGGTGCTGCCCCCGGTCGTACGGCGGCAGGCCGCCCAGGACTACGAGCGCTGGCTGGCCCGCAACCCGGACGCCCGGCCGTGGATCCGTACGGCGACCTGGCAGGTGCCGCTCAACTGGTTCGTGCTGGTCGCGGACGAGGAGCGGCGGTTCGACAAGGGCTCCGGCGACGTCCCTCCGATGTTGCGCTACCGCACGCCGATGGTGCAGGCCCGGCGGCGGGTGGCGCGGGGCCTGAGGGCCCTGAAGGAGGCCATCGACGAGGGGCCGCTGATCGACGGCCTGGTGGACGTCGGGCGCTGGCTGGAGGAGTTCCATCCGCGCTCGCTGGTGGAGCTGGACTACGGCGGGCTGGTGCACACGCTGCCGGCCGGCGAGCTGGAGGACGATCACTCGGCGGCCGATGTGGCCGAGGGCATCGACGCGCTGCGGCGCGGTGACGACGTCGCGGCGGGCGAGGCGTACGCGCGGCTCGTGGAGCGGTGGCGGTCGGTGCGGGACCGGCGGTCGGCGAACTGACGTTTGACGTGACGCCCGTTTTGGGGTTTCGTCCTCGCTCTGAGGTTCCTGAGGTTTCGTCAACATGGGACGTAGGTCCCGATCCGGGCGTTCACCTCAAGTGTGGGTCAAGTATCGGCAAGCGTGACGGACCGCACGTACGCGGCTCTTGCGTCCCTTGCCCCTCCTCATGCCAAAATAGGACAAGGAGTCCGGGGAGGATTCCGCTCGCATTGCACGCTTTGGGGGGTCTGGTGACTCCTGATCGTCCTGTGACTGATCGTCACAGTGACGTGACTGTCCGCTATGGCATGGTCCATCGGCTTCCGTCGCTGATGAACACCTGGAGGGGCAATTCCATCGGTTTGGCCGACGCGGCTGGACAGATGGTGTAGTTGTAGTGCCGAGGACAAGCCGTTCGTCCTATAACCGACTCGACTCGCGTCCGCCATTTCGGGCAACGCGGGTCAAGGTGCAGAATTTAGAGGAAAGAACCGAGAAGGTTCGGTTCTCCCGAGGAGGCCGCTCATGACCGCTCGCACCCCTGATGCCGAGCCGCTGCTGACCCCGGCTGAGGTCGCCACGATGTTCCGCGTCGACCCCAAGACGGTCACGCGGTGGGCGAAGGCCGGCAAGCTCACTTCGATCCGCACGCTCGGCGGGCACCGTCGCTATCGCGAGGCGGAGGTCCGCGCTCTGCTCGCGGGCATCCCGCAACAGCGCAGCGAGGCCTGACAACCGAATATTCGGGCATATCGGCAGGCCCCCACCGGCCGAGACGTCCGAAGCCCTAGCTCCAAGCGACGCGGGTCCTGCCCCAACAGGCCCCACGCCCAAGCTCTTCGGGGCTTCCCAAGCAAGTGCCAAGGGTGCGTCGTCGATCGCGCTGGACTCCGCCGGGTCCAGCGCGATCTTTTTTGTGCGCGGAACGTGGTCGGCCGGGCGGCTCTGTGAGCGGCCTTGTCGGAGTCTGGGGAGGCGTGTCGGATCTCCTGTGGGCACGCTCGGCGCAGTGGTGCAATTGCACATATTAAATTGACCAGTTGTAGGCGAGGTGTAAGTACCGCGATTTCAGAAACTCATGCGGTGACACCCGTCACATGCCAGAGTCCTTGTTGCCCCTGCCACGCGTGCGCTAATGGAGATCGTCATGTGCCGGAGGGCGCGCGGGTGGGCGCCTCGTCCTCGACGCTCTGTTCCGGGAGCTGTGCGGGCCGTGCAGCGGAGTCCATCGCCAGCCGCAGCAGACGGTGGCAGATGGGGCAGTGGCGCGTCAGATGGCGGTACGAGGTAGCGGCCGACAGATGCGCGCGAAGCAACGCCCGCGTTTCGTGCCTAGCCGATGCCGCCATACGCCACCTCCAGGGGGGCCACGCGGGAAGCGGGGCCCTGGTTTCTGGGTACCGAGCGAATGTGACGGCGTCAAGATGGCGAGTGGCTCCGCCGGACATGCAGAGAGCCCGGGTCCGAAGCCCCGGGCTCTCTCTGTCTTTCTCTACTGCGGTCCTGACGGGATTTGCTGTACCCGATTGCGGCTGCGCCGCGGGCGCGGCCTCCACCTTGACAGGGTGGCGAGCGGTCTGGGCGTGTGTGCGGGCACGAAAGAGGGCCGCGTCCCGGTGCGGGATGCGGCCCTCTTTCGTTCACTGCGGTCCTGACGGGATTTGAACCCGCGGCCTCCACCTTGACAGGGTGGCGAGCACTCCAAACTGCTCCACAGGACCAGGTTTCGCGGCACTTGGTGTTGCGCTGTGCTGCGAGAAGAGACTGTACAGGAGGGTGAGTCCCCGGTCGAACTCACCCACCGTACAGGCGCCGTTACGGCACCGCCGCGTCGATCGCCTTCACGATCCGCTTGTCGGAGACCGGGTACGCCGTACCGAGCGCGTGGGCGAAATAGCTGACCCGGAGCTCCTCGATCATCCAGCGGATGTCCAGGACCGAGGACGGGATCGGGCGGCCCCGCGGCATCTGCTCCAGGAGCCACGCGTACTCGTCCTGCATCTCGTGGACCTTGCCCATGCGCGTGGTGTCCCGCTGGACGTTCGTCGGCATCTGCTGGAGGCGCCGGTCCGCGGCGACCAGGTAGCGCATCAGGTCGGGGAGACGCCGTAGGCCCGCCTCCGTCACGAAGCCCGGCTTCACGAGGGCGTCCAGCTGCCCCCGTACGTCCTGGAGGTTCGGCAGCAGCGCGGGGCTCCGTACGGCCTTCAGGCGGCGCTCACAGGCCTGCCAGGCCGCCAGCACCTGCTGCACCTGCCCCACCGCACGGACCGTCGTGTCGACGATCTCGGCGCGGACCTTGTCGTACAGCTTCCGGTAGGACTCCTCGTCCCACGCCGGCCCTCCGAAGTCCCCGATCAGCTTGTCCGCCGCGGCCATCGCGCAGTCGTCGAACAGGGCCTGGACGGAGCCGTGCGGATTCGCGGACAGGGCCAGCTTCTGGGGGTTCGTCAGCTTGTCGGACGCGAACTTCGCCGGATTGACCGGGATGTTGCGCAGGATGAGCCGCCGCGTGCCCTTCCACATCGCCTGCTGCTGTTCGGCCTCCGTGTCGAAGAGGCGTACGGAGACGGTGTTTGTCGTCGGTCCGTCGTCGACCAGTGCCGGGTACGCCTTGACCGGCTGGCCGGCGCGGCGGGTCTCGAAGACACGGGTCAGGGCGCCGATCGTCCAGTCGGTCAGGCCCTCGCGCTCCAGGGACTCACCGCCCTGGCGTTCGGCCGTCGCGGCCGCCGCCTGCGACAGGGCCTGCCGCGCCTTCGGCTTCAGCCTGAGCTTCAGCGCCTCCAGATCCTTGTCCTCGGCCAGCTTGCGGCGCCGCTCGTCGACGATCCGGAAGGTGATGCGCAGGTGGTCGGGGACCTTCGACCAGTCGAAGTCGTCGGCGGTGAAGGGGACTCCGACCATGCGCTTGAGCTCGCGGGCCATGGTCGTGGTCAGCGGCTCCTGCAACGGCACCGCCGTGTCCAGGAACCGTTTCGCGAAGTTCGGCGCGGGCACGTAGTGGCGGCGGATCGGCTTGGGGAGGGAGCGGATGAGCTCGGTGACGACCTCTTCCCTCAGGCCCGGGATCTGCCAGTCGAAGCCCTCGTCCGTGACCTGGTTGAGAACCTGGAGCGGGATGTGGACGGTCACACCGTCGGCGTCCGCGCCCGGCTCGAACTGGTAGGTGACACGGAACTTCAGCGGGCCCTGCCGCCAGGTGTCGGGATAGTCGTCCTTGGTGACGGCCTCCGCCGACTCGCGGATGAGCATCTCCCGCTCGAAGTCGAGGAAGTCGGGCTGCTCGTGCCGTTTGTGCTTCCACCAGGAGTCGAAGTGGGCGCCGGAGACGACGTGTTCGGGGACCCGCTGGTCGTAGAAGTCGAAGAGCGTGTCGTCGTCGACCACGATGTCCCGGCGCCGGGCGCGGTGCTCCAACTCCTCGACCTCGCTGAGGAGTCTGCGGTTGTCGGCGAAGAACTTGTGGTGCGTGCGCCAGTCGCCCTCGACCAGGGCGTTGCGAATGAAAAGCTCGCGGGAGGTCTCCGGGTCGATCCGGCCGTAGTTGACCTTGCGCTGGGCGATGATCGGGACGCCGTACAGCGTCACCTTCTCGTACGCCATCACCGCCGCCTGGTCCTTCTCCCAGTGCGGTTCGCTGTATGTCCGCTTGATCAGGTGCTCGGCGAGCGGTTCGACCCACTCGGGCTCGATCTTGGCGTTGACGCGGGCCCAGAGGCGGGAGGTCTCCACCAACTCGGCGGACATCACGAAGCGCGGCTGCTTCTTGAAGAGGGCGGAGCCCGGGAAGATCGCGAACTTGGCGTTCCGCGCGCCCAGATACTCGTTCTTGTTGCCGTCCTTGACGTCCTTCATGCCGATGTGCGAGAGCAGACCGGCGAGGAGGGAGACGTGGACGCTCTGGTCGGCGGCGTCCTCCTCGTTGAGGTGGATGCCCATCTGCTTGGCGACGGTCCTGAGCTGCGTGTAGATGTCCTGCCATTCGCGGATGCGCAGGAAGTTGAGGTACTCCTGCTTGCACATGCGCCGGAAGGACGACGAGCCGCGTTCCTTCTGCTGCTCGCGGATGTAGCGCCAGAGGTTGAGGTAGGCGAGGAAGTCGCTCGACTCGTCCTTGAAGCGGGCGTGCTGCTGGTCGGCCTGGGTCTGCTTGTCGGCGGGGCGTTCGCGCGGGTCCTGGATGGACAGCGCGGCCGCTATGACCATGACCTCACGGACACAGCCGTTCTTGTCGGCCTCCAGGACCATACGGGCCAGACGGGGGTCGACGGGAAGCTGCGCCAGCTTGCGGCCGGTGTCCGTGAGTCGCTTGCGTACGTCCTTCTGCGCCGGGTCCAGCGCGCCGAGCTCCTGGAGGAGCTGGACACCGTCGCGGATGTTGCGGTGGTCCGGCGGGTCGATGAACGGGAACTTCTCGATGTCGCCGAGGCCGGCGGCGGTCATCTGCAGGATGACGGAGGCGAGGTTCGTACGGAGGATCTCCGCGTCGGTGAACTCCGGCCGGGCGTTGAAGTCGTCCTCGCTGTACAGCCGGATGCAGACACCGTCGCTGGTCCGTCCGCAGCGGCCCTTGCGCTGGTTGGCGCTGGCCTGGGAGATCGGCTCGATGGGCAGCCGCTGCACCTTCGTGCGGTGGCTGTACCGGCTGATCCGGGCGAAGCCGGGGTCGATGACGTACTTGATCCCCGGGACGGTGAGCGAGGTCTCGGCGACGTTGGTGGCCAGAACGATCCTGCGGCCGGTGTGCGGCTGGAAGACGCGGTGCTGCTCGGCATGGGACAGCCGGGCGTACAGCGGAAGCACCTCAGTGAACCGATACCTCTTCTTCTCCAGCGCATCCGCCGTGTCCCGGATCTCCCGCTCCCCGGAGAGAAAGACGAGGATGTCGCCCTTGCCCTCGCCCTGGAGCTCCTCGACGGCATCGCAGATGGCGGTGATCTGGTCCCGGTCGGAGTCGTCGCCGTCCTCCTCCAGGAGAGGCCGATAGCGCACCTCCACGGGATACGTACGCCCGCTGACCTCGACGATCGGCGCGTCGCCGAAATGCCGGGAGAAACGCTCGGGGTCGATGGTCGCGGAGGTGATGACGACCTTGAGGTCCGGCCGCTTGGGCAACAGCTGGGCGAGGTAGCCGAGCAGGAAGTCGATGTTCAGGGACCGCTCGTGGGCCTCGTCGATGATGATCGTGTCGTAGGCGCGCAGCTCGCGGTCGGTCTGGATCTCGGCGAGCAGGATGCCGTCGGTCATCAGCTTGATGAAGGTGGCGTCCGGATTCACCTGATCGGTGAACCGCACCTTCCAGCCGACGGATTCGCCGAGGGGGGTGTCGAGCTCCTCGGCGACGCGCTCGGCGACGGTACGGGCGGCGATACGACGGGGCTGGGTGTGCCCGATCATGCCGCGGACCCCGCGGCCCAGCTCGAGACAGATCTTGGGGATCTGGGTCGTCTTCCCGGACCCGGTCTCACCTGCGACGATGACGACCTGGTGATCACGGATGGCCGCCGCGATGTCGTCCTTCTTCTGGCTGACGGGCAGCTGCTCGGGGTAGCTGACGGCGGGCACCCGGGCACGCCGCTCGCCCATCCGCACCTCGGCCTTCGCGACCTCCGCCTCGATCTCGGCGAGCACGGCGGCACGTGCCTCGGGCTTACGGATCTTGCGCGCGCCTTCGAGCCTGCGCCCGAGCCGGTGCGCATCGCGCAGGGACAGCTCGGTCAGGCGGGGGGCGAGGTCAGCGAGGGCGGGGGTGCCCGGAGCGGGGGCGCCGGGGGTGGGGTGCGTAGACATACGCGGTCCAGGATCTCATCCCGGCGAAATTCGTGGCGAACGCTTTTGTCTCCGGCGCCTCACGTCCGGGGCCCTCGGCTCCGGGGTGGGAGCCGGGGCTCCTGCGCCGCGGACGCCCCGCGGCATGAAATCGGCCCCGTCGAAGATCTTCGACGGGGCCGATTGCCCTGGTGGGGCGGCTGTGGCTGGGGCCGGGGTCGAACCGGCGACCTTCCGCTTTTCAGGCGGACGCTCGTACCAACTGAGCTACCCAGCCACAAGGCTTCGTGAGAAGCCTTGGCGGTCCTGACGGGATTTGAACCCGCGGCCTCCACCTTGACAGGGTGGCGAGCACTCCAAACTGCTCCACAGGACCTTGCTGTTGTGCGAACCGGTGAACCCAGTGTCGCACAAGGTTTCGCGTGTCCCCACCGAGTTTCCGCCGCTCTCACTGGTGAGTGCGGAGGGGCTCGTCAGCTGGGGTGACGTCGCTGGAGCAGCGTATCAGAGGATGCGCGGTGCCCTGAAAACGAGCAGGGTGCGACGACAGGGCCCTGCTGGAGTACTAGGGCTGGAGGGCGGCTGGAGGCTCGCTCGGGGAGTCGTCCAGGGCCGTCGCTCGTCGCGGTGGGGTCTGTAACGCTCGGCCGGGAGATCTGGAATGTCTCGAAACTCGTGACGGGGAGTTCCGCATGCCCGATGCCGTATGTTCCGCCGAACCTTCCACCGAATCCTTCGCCGTGCCTCACCGTGAAGCCGCCACCGCCACCCTGCTCCGGCAGCTGGTGCTGGCGGCCGGACCGCTCAACGTGCTCCAGGCCGGCTGTCCGGACGAGTCGTCCACGGTCCGGATCGCCGCGGCCCTGAGGGAGAACGGGCGTGGCCGGGTCATGTGCTGCGAGCCGGACACCGTACGCGCCGAGGTGGCCGCCGCGGCGGTCGAGAAGGCCGGGCTCGGGCGGTACGCGCAGGTGCGGGTGGGCAGTCCGGAACGGTTGCTGCCGACCGTCCCCGGGCCGGTCGACCTGCTGCTGCTCGGTGGTCCGCCGGAGTCCTTCCTGACGCTGCTGAGGCTGGTGGAGCCCAGGATGCTGCCGGGAGCTGTGGTGGTGGCGTACGGCGTCCGTGACGTTCCGGCGCGGGGCGCGGAGTTCCTGACCCACGTCCGGGTTCCCGGCAGCGGCTATGTCTCGCTGCCCCTTCCCATCGACGGCGGCCTGGAGATGGCCGTCTGCGCGGCCTGACCCGCCCCGAGGACGCAGGCCTCTCATACCAGCGAACCCAAGGAACCCAAGGAAGCCAAGGAGCATCGTGTCGCTTCGTCCGTTCAATCCCGAGTTCCTGCCCGAGGGGCACCCCGACAAGATCGTCGTCCAGGACGGCGGCACCGTCCTCGGCGCCCTGTGGCGGGGGCTGGTGCGTTACGGCCTGCGCCCGTCGTACAGGGCCCTGGTCGCGCTCGGCTCCATGCATGTGGCCGCCCTCTGGCATCCGGAGTCGGGGCCCGTCCATCGCCCTTCGGAGGTCGAGCCGCCCACCTACAGGACGTCTCGAGCGCGTCTCCAGGGCAGGCCGGAAGCCTGGCCGCAACATCCCACCTCCCGAGGAGAACTGTGATGAGCGACGCACGTCTGGTCGGCACCTGGACCACGCAGCTGGACGACGACGGAAAGGCCGTCCCCGGACTCGTGTCCTTCTCGGCGGACGGCACGGTCGTCTCCACCCAGCTGAACACGAAGAACATCGGCCTCGGCACCTGGCGTTCCACCGGCCCCGACACCTTCGAGTACGGCTTCCATATCCTGGCCGCCGACCCCGAGGGCAAGCATGTCGGCGAGGCCCATGTCCGGGTGTCGGGCGAGTTCGTCTCGGACACCGAGTGGCAGGGCACCGGCGGCGCCGAGTTCTTCGACCCGCAGGGCACCAAGTTGCGCGGCCACGCGGGCTCCAAGGTGACCGCCGGCAAGTTCGGCATCGACGACTGATGCGGGCGGCGGCGCTGCGGGACCGGATCGGCGGCGAACTGGTCCTGCCGGACGACACGGGCTTCGCCCTGGCCAGACAGTTGCAGAACACCGAGTACGACACGATCGAGCCGCACGCCGTCGCGTACTGCGCCTCCGAGCGGGACATCGCGCTCTGCGTGCGCCACGCCCGGGAGCAGGGGCTGCGCCTGCACATCCGGGGCGGCGGCCACAGCTTCAACGGCTGGTCGACCGGCGAGGGGCTGGTCGTCGACCTGTCCCGGATGGACCACGCCGTGGCCGAGGGGTCCGTGGTGCGTCTCGGGGCGGGCGCCCTGTCACTGGACGCGCTGGACGCCCTGCGGTCCCGGCACCGGCAGATCGTCACCGGCACGTTTCCCACGGTCAGCGCGGGCGGGTTTCTGACCGGCGGCGGAATCGGCTGGCAGACGAGGAAGTTCGGGCTGGGCAGCGACCGGGTCACCGCGGCGCGCGTGGTGCTCGCGGACGGCCGGACCGTGCGCTGCTCGGCCACCGAGGAACCCGATCTTCACTGGGCGCTGCGCGGCGGCGGAGGGGGCACCTTCGGGGTCGTCACGGAGTTCGAGGTGAGCCCGGTCGACGCGGCGGAGATGACCGGCTTCGAGACGCTCTGGGCGTACGAGGACGCGGTGGAGGTGCTGACGGCCTGGCAGGAGTGGGCCGTCGAGGGTCCCGACGAGCTCGGCACCTCGCTGGTGGTGCTGCCGGGCATGTTCGGGCCCGGCGGGCGCCCCGTGGTCCGGGTCTGGGGTGTGCACCTGGGAACGGCCGAGGAGGTGCGGGCCGCCCTGGACGAGCTGGCGGAGCGGGCCGGGAGCAAACCGCTGAGCAGGACCGTCGGCCCGCGGGGCGGGTACGCCGAGGTGATGCACGAGGCGCTGTGCGGCTCGAAGACCGTGGCCCAGTGCCATCGCACCGGTACCGGCCCCGAAGCCGAGGGGCACCGGCATCCGTACACCCGGCAGAGCTACCGGCTCACCGGCCGGGCGGCGACCCGGGCCGAGTCGGCGGCGCTGCTCGACGCCTGGGATCCCGCGCTGGACGCGGTGGGCCAGGAGCGCTACCTGCTGTGCATCGCGCTGGGCGGCGCGGCGAACCGGGTGCCGCGGACCGCGACCGCCTACGCCCACCGGGACGCACGGTTCCTGATCGGCTATCAGTTCGCCTGCCGTGACGCGGCCACGGACCCGGCGGCCCCGGCGCGGCTGACCGCCCTGGCCGACCGGGCGGCGGTGGCTCTCGCACCGCTCGCCTGCGGCTCGTACATCAACTTTCCCAGTTCCCGGGTGAGCGAGCACTGGGAGACGGAGTACTTCGGCGAGAACCGAGCCCGGCTGCGCGAGGTGAAGCGGGCCTACGACCCGGAGGACTTCTTCCGGCACGCCCAGAGCATCGGCCACAGCGCCCCGACCACCGAGGTGGAGTCATGAGGACGGATCTGCGGAACAAGGTGGTGCTGGTCACCGGCGCCTCCTCGGGCATCGGCCGGGCGACGGCCGTGGCGTACGGCGAGGAGAGGGCCAGGGTCGCGATCACGTACCACTCGAACGAGGACGGTGCCCGGGAGACGGCACGGCTGGTGACCGAGGCGGGCGGCACCTCGCTGGTGGTGCGCTACGACCTGGCCGACGAGCAGTGCATACGGGACGCTGTGGGCCGGGTCGCCGAGGAGTGGGGCGGCATCGACGTGCTGGTGGCCAACGCGGTGGTCTGGAGCGAGGCGATTCCGCGCCCCGGCCGGCCGGTGCCGCGCTTCGAGGACGTGCCGGCGAAGCAGTGGCAGGAGGTGCTGCGGAACTCCGTCGAGGCCGTGTTCCACACACTGCAGGCGGCGCTGCCGTGGATGCGCGGCCGCCCGTGGGGCCGGGTCGTGCTGCTCGGCGCGGGCCTGGCGGACGCGGGGAAGGCGGGCGCGGGAGCGTACGGCGCGGGCAAGTCCGCGCTGTTCGGGCTGATGCGGAGCCTGGCCTGGGAGCTGGGGCCCGACGGGATCCTGGTCAACATGGTGGTGCCGGGGCAGACCAGCACCGAGACGGTGCGGGCGCATGTGCCGCCCGGATTCCTGGAGGAGAAGGGCAAGAGCCTGCCGTCGGGCCGGATGTCCGAGCCGGAGGACGTGGCCCGAGCCGTCGTCTTCCTCGGCTCGGCCGCCAACGGCAACACCAATGGCGAGACGCTGCGGGTGACGGGCGGAGCCTGAACGCGGCCCCGCCGTTACGCCGCACCGAGCCCCGTCGCCTCCAGGGATCTTCCAAGGGCCCTCGATCGCGGCGGGGCTCAATGGCCTGTGCCGGGAACCGACCCAGGAGGCACACCATGACGCAGACCGCCAGGCCGGCCGCAGGGACCGAGGCGCCGGCCTGTCCGATGACCCGGGCCTGCCCCTACCAGATGCCCGTCGGCTACGAGGAGTTGTGCGAGCGCGGTCCCCTCACCAAGGTCACGCTGCCCTCTTCCGGCGCATCCCGGGCCTGCGGGTTCCGCTCCGCTCCGACCAACTGCCCTTGAACGCCCCGTACGTGCCGCAGGGCGTCGCCGAACTTCCCGTCGAATGGTGAGTGGGGGATCAGGTATGGGCATCAGGGTCGCGACGGACCGGTGCATCGGTGCCGCCATGTGCGCCATGACGGCTCCCGAGGTGTTCACCCAGGACGAGGACGGCGTGGGGCAGCTGCTGCCGGGCGGGGCCGAACAGATCGGTGACCCCGGGGTGGAGGAGGCGGCCCGGGCCTGCCCGGTGCAGGCCATCACCCTGCACGACGAGTGAGCCCAACCGGCCCGCCCCGCCCCCGCGCTCGTGCGCTGTCGAGTTCTCCTCGACGGCGCTTCGAGAGCGGGGGCACACAGTGTGGGCCATGAAGATTCGCAGCCTCGACGGCGACGCCCCGGCGACCATCGCCGCCCTGCTCCCCGGCTTCCGGGAGACCATGAGTCTGGAACTGCCCGCCGATCCACCGGTGACGGAGGCGCTGCTCGCGCGGCTGTTTCAGCGCCGCCATGGTACGGAGCGGCTGGTCCTCGTCGCATACGACGGCGACACCCCGGCCGGAGTGCTGAAGCTCGGCCTCGACCTTGGTGATCCGGCCGGCCCCGGGCACGGTTCGCTGTGGGTGTTTCCCGCCTTCCGGCGCCGTGGCGCGGGGCGGGCGCTGGCGGTCGCGGGGCTGGCGGCCCTGCGGGAGCGGGGGCGGGAGCTGTTGCTGGCCGACGCTCCGAGGGCGGCGGCCGGTGAGCGCTTCGCGGCGGAGCTCGGTGCGGACCTCATCGGCGAGAGCGTGCGCAACCGGCTGCGGCCGGCCGGACCCGCCCGTGCCGTGCTGGAGGCCGCGGTCGCCCGGCCGGTGCCGGGGTACCGGCTCGTGTCGTGGAACGGGCCCTGCCCCGACGACCTCGTCGAGTCCTACGCGCGGGCCTGGAGCGGTCTGGAGGAGCGGGTCAACGGCCAGGCCCGGGTACGCCGTCCGTCGGCCGCCGACGTACGGGCGCGGGAGGCCGAGGCGGAACGGGCCGGACACCGCCCCTACGTGGTGGCGGCCCTGCCCGAGCACGGCAGCGAGATCGTCGCCTACAGCACCCTGTTCGTGCGGGACAGCCCGATGGCGGACGCCGGCGAGACGCTGGTGCTTCCGCAGCACCGGCGTCGGGGCCTGGCCACCTGGCTGAAGGCCGAACTGCTGCTGAGGGCGGCCCGGGAGAACGGCCGCCTCGCTCTGGTCCAGGTCTTCAACGACACCGCCAACACCGCCGTCGTCGCGCTCAACAGGAAGCTCGGCTTCGAGGCCGACTCCCACTGGTCGACGTACGCGCTCAAGGCTGCCTGAACGCCCGGCGGGCCGCCCCCCACCGATCCGAGCCGACCCGAGCCGACCCGAGCCGACCCGAGCCGATCCGAGAGGAACCCATGACCACTGTGAGCCCCGCCGGGCAGCGCACGCGCAACGCCGAGCTGGTCCGCGAGCTGTACGGCACGCTCTACCGCGAGCACCGCTTCGAGGAGGCCGGCCGTTTCTTCCACGCCGACTTCACCGAGCACGACCCGATGGACTGGAAGACGCCGGACGGTGAGTTCCCGGGGCTGAGTGCGGAGATCGACCACCTGGTGGCCGACAACGACCGGGTGATGCTGTTCGCCACGTGGACGGGGCGCACCCGTGCGGGAGCCGAGTTCAGGCTGCACACCGCCGAGCTGTACCGCCTGCGGGGCGGCAGGGTCGCCGAGCACTGGAACGTGGTCGACCGGGACGTGCTCGCCGCGCACGGCGTGGACAGCGGGCCGGAACAGAGCGGTCAGCCGGCCGCTCCCGGGTTGCACGGACCGCACAGCGACACCGAGCGGGCCAACGCGGAGCTGGTGCTCGGCGCCTACCGCGACGTCTTCAGCGAACACCGGCTGGACCTCGCCGAGCGGTACTACCACCAGGACTACCGGCACCACAACATGCGCACCGACGCCGTGCCGGACGGGCTCGACGCCTTCAAGGCGTTCTTCGCGGACAACATCGCGGCCTTCCCCGACCTGGTCACCACCGTGGACCACATCGTCGCCGCCGACGACCGGGTGATGGTCTTCGTGACCTGGACCGGGACGCTCACCGGGGCCTGGAGCGGCGGCGGCCCCTCCGGTCTGCCCCTCGAGATGCGTACCTGCGACCAGTTCCGGATCGAGCAGGGGAAGGTGGCGGAGCACTGGGAGGTCGTCGACTACCTGGCGCTCGGCCGGGCAGGGCT
Source organism: Streptomyces sp. SA15 (assembly GCF_002291145.1). GTDB lineage: Bacteria > Actinomycetota > Actinomycetes > Streptomycetales > Streptomycetaceae > Streptomyces. The sequence goes on along the minus strand of NZ_NTGE01000040.1, from coordinate 79,935 downwards.
GCCGACCCCGTGAGCAGGTCCGACGTCCGTACCGAGAGCCGAGAGTCGAGAACCGAGAGAGGGACTCCGCGATGACTTCCCATTCCGACAGCGCACCCGTACTGATCGTCGGCGGCAGCTTGGTCGGTCTGTCCGCCGCCGTGTTCCTGGCCCACCACGGGGTCCGCTGCACCCTGGTGGAGCGGCATCCCGGCACCTCCATCCACCCCAGGGCCGTCGGCTACTACCCCCGGACCGGGGAACTGCTGCGTCAGGCCGGGGTCGAGGATGCCGCCGTGCGGGAGGCCGCGGGTTTCGCGACGCACCGCACCCGGGCCGGGGTGACCTCCCTGGCGGGTGACGTGCTGTTCAGCAAGGAGGAGCTGGAGGGCGACGACGAACTGGCGGACCTCACCCCGTCCCGGCTGCTCCTGCTTCCTCAGGACCGGCTGGAGCCGCTGCTGCGGGACCGCGCCGTGGAACTCGGCGCCGACCTCAGGTTCGGTACGGAGCTGCTGTCCCTCGCGGAGGACCCGGACGGGGTCACGGCGGTCCTGGGCGACGGCGCCGGTGGCACCAGCACCTTCCGCAGCTCCTACCTGGTGGCCTGTGACGGGCCGCGCAGCAGGGTGCGGGAGGCGCTGAAGGTTCCCCGGCAGGGGCGCGGGATCCTGTCCCGCCATGTGAGCATCGCGTTCGCAGCGGATCTGCGGCCGGTGCTGGGGGAGCGCCGCTACAGCGTCGTCCATGTGAAGAACCCCCAGGTCACGGGGATCCTCGTACACGACGACACGCTGACCGGGGGCACGCTGATCGTGGGGTACCGCCCCGAGGACGGCGAGAGCCTCGAGGACTTCACCGACGCCCGCTGCGCCGAGCTGGTGGGTGCCGCCATCGGGGCGCCCGGGGTCGCGGTGACGATCCGCTCCCGCTTCCCCTGGGACATGGCGGAGCAGGTCGCCGAGGGCTTCGTCCACGGGCGGGTGCTGCTCGCCGGGGACGCGGCCCATGTCGTTCCGCCGACCGGTGGTTACGGAGCCAACACCGGGATCGCCGACGCCCACAACCTCGCCTGGAAGCTCGCGCTGGTGGTCGACGGTGTCGCGGGGGCCGGGCTGGTGGAGACGTACGACGCCGAGCGGCGGCCCGTGGCGGTCTACACGGCCGAGCAGGGGTCCCTGCAGCTCGCGGTGCGTTCCGGCAGCGCGACTCCGGAGCAGCAGGCCGCCGCGGCGGACGCGGTGACGGTGACGACGGGCCAGGCGTACCGTTCCGCCGCGGTCGTCGAGGATCCCGGGGCCGCGGCCCTTCCGGTCGCCTCCGATCCGCGGGCGCTGCGCGGCGCACCGGGGACCCGCGCGCCGCACGTGGTGCTCGCGCGCGGCGGCGAACCTCTCTCCACGCTCGACCTGTTCGGGCGCGACTTCGTGCTGCTGGTCGGGGAGCGGGGCGGGGAGTGGATATCGGCCGCCGTCGCGGTCTCCGCCGAGCTGGGGCTGAAGCTCACCGCGCGCCGGGTGGTGTCGGGCGGGGGCGGTGGGGCGGGCACATTGGCGGACCCGGACGGCCGCTGGGCCGAGAGCTACGGCGGTCTGCGACCCGACGGTGCCGTGCTGGTGCGGCCGGACGGTTTCGTGGCCTGGCGGTCGGCGGGCGCGGATCCCGAGGGCGAGGAGACCGCGGCACTGACGGGGGTACTGCGGAAGGTCCTCGGACGGGAATGAGAAGGCGGGTGGGCCGGTCCCGTGGCGGCATGCGCCGCGGGACTGGGCGGCGGGGGGCCTGCGGGTGCGGGGATGTCGGCCGGGCGGGTGGTTTGCGCCCCCGCCGCCCCTACCCGTCCCATCCCCAGGGGCTCTGCCCCTTCGACCCCGCCAGGGGCGTTGTCCCTGGATCCGGGTGGGGAGCGCGGGGGGTTCGTGGGCTGTTCCGTGGGGTGGCGGTCGGTCGGGCAGGTCTGTTCCCGCGGGGTGTCGGCCGGTCAGCGGGTCTGTTCCCGCGCGGGATGCCGTGGGGGCAGGCCGCCACTGGGCTGTTCCGTGGGGGCGACGTGCGGCAGGTGGTTCCGGGCCGGTGCTGCGGGAACCGCCGGCCCGTCGGGCGGGCCCTGTTCCCGCGGAAACAGCCCACCGTCAGGCCGAGTCCGGGTCCTGTTGCAGTTCGCCCACCGAGTCCACGTACTTGATGAGCAGTCGGGCGAACTCCAGCCGCTCCTCCTCCGGCCAGTCCTGGGTGATGCGCTCGAACGCCGCCCGCTGGTGGCTGCGGAAGCGGGCGAGGGTCTCGTGGCCCTCCGGGGTGAGCTGGAGGATCGTACGGCGGCCGTCGCGCTGTGAAGCCGCGCGGATCAGATAACCGGCGGAGATGCAGTCGGAGACCATCCGGCTGGCCACGGAGGGGTCGACGGCCAGGCGTTCGCCCACCACGCCGACGGTGATCTCCTGGCCCTCCTCGTCGGGGCCGTCCTGGACGATGTTGAGGACCAGGGTTCTGGTGATGTCCTTGCGGGACACCTGCTTCTCGACGTTCAGCGCCTGAGCGCGCCGCAGTCGCGAGAAGGCGGGGCCGACGGCGTCGAGCAGATCCGCTGCCCGCGGCGGGGGCTGAGTCGAAGTCTCCATGTCCGCATTCTAAGCGAGTTGATTACGGCAGACGAGCATCTGTATGCTCTCAATCGACTGCATGACTTAAAGCATATACCTGTTGACGAACATATAGATCCCGAGAAAAGAGAAAGGGGACTCCTCATGTCCACCGAGACGTCCGATCGCGACTTCGAGATCGACTACGACCTCGACTTCGACTTCGATGTGCTCATCGTCGGCGGCGGCCCCGTCGGCATGCTGCTCGCCGCGGAACTGCGTATCTCCCGCGTCCGGGCCGTGGTGCTCGAGCGGCTGCCCGAGCGCACCCCGCACTCCAAGGCCTTCGGCCTGCACGCCCGCTCCCTCGAGTCGCTCGACCGGCGCGGCCTGCTCAAACGGTTCCGCGAGGGCGCCCGGTCCTGGAACAACGGCCACTTCGCCGGACTCGACGAGTGGGTCGACTTCTCCACCCTCGACAGCGCGCACGGCTACGCCCTGCTCTGCGAGCAGACCAGGACCGAGCGGCTGCTGGAAGAGCGCGCCGCCGAGTTCGGCACCGAGATCCGACGGGGGCACGAGGTCACCGCCGTACGCCAGGACGCCGACGGCGTCGAGGCCGAGGTGACCGGCCCCGAGGGCGCCTACACCCTGCGCGCCCGGTACGCCGTCGGCTGCGACGGCGGGCGCAGCCTGGTCCGCGGGGAGGCCGGCATCGACTTCCCCGGCACCGGCGGCCGGGTCACCGCCCGCCTCGGCGACGTGATACTCGCCGACCGGGAGAACGCCCCCATGGGCATGGAGCGCACCGAACGCGGCCTGCTGTTCTGCGTGCCGCTGGACGACACCTACCACCGGGTGTCCACGTTCGACTTCCAGGCCGAGCGGGAACCGGGCGCGGAACTCACCCTGGACGAACTGACCGCGAGCCTGCGCGAGATCTGGGGCAGCGACCTCGGCGCGCACTCGCCTCGCTGGCTCTCCGTCTTCACCGACTCCGCCTGCCAGGCCGACCGCTACCGCGAGGGCAGGCTGCTGATCGCGGGCGACGCCGCCCACACCCACTTCCCCGTCGGTGGCCAGGGCGTCAACCTCGGCCTTCAGGACGCCTTCAACCTCGGCTGGAAGCTCGCCGCGAGCGTGCACGGCTGGGCTCCCGAGGGCCTGCTCGACAGCTACGACCGCGAGCGCCAGGCACCGGCCCGCAAGGTGCTGGCCAACACCCGTGCGCAGATCGCGCTGATGAACCCGGACCCGTACGTCACCCCGCTGCGCGAGCTCTTCACCGACCTCATGCGCAAGGAGCAGGTGAACCGGTACCTCGCCGAGATGCTCAGCGGCGTCACCGTCCGCTACGCGATCGACGGCCCCGAGCACCGGCTGCTCGGCGACTTCGCCCGCGACCTGGAACTGAACACCGAGGAGGGCACGAAGCCCCTCCCCAAGTACCTGAAGCGCGGCACCGGTCTGCTGCTCGACCTGACCGACGGCCGGCAGATCGGCCAGGTGTACGAGAAGTGGGCCGCGGGCGTCTCCTGGGCCGGACGGCTCCAGCACGTCCGGGCGGAGTGCGCCCAGGAACCGGAGCTGGCCGGCCTGCTGGTCCGCCCGGACGGCTACGTCGCCTGGGCGGCGGACCGGGACATGCCGGAAGCGGACCTGCGGAAGTCGCTGGACACCGCCGTCACCACCTGGTTCGGCACCGTCTGACGACGGCCGCGTGCCGCGTACGCGCCCGCCCCGTACGCGTCCGCTCGCCCCTGCGTATCCCCCACAGCCCCATCTACCGCAGTGAGAGGACGAAGTGAGCAGTCCCCCCTGGTCACAGGAATTACTGAAGAAGAGCGATCTGATCACCCCGATGGCGATCAGAGTGGCCGCCACGCTCGGACTCTCGGACCACATGGCGGCCGGAGCGGCCACCATCGACACATTGGCCCATGAGGCGGACGTGGACCCCGTCGCGCTGGACCGTCTCCTCGGCCACCTGGTGAACGCCGGGATCTACCGCCCGCTCCCCGAGGGCGGTTACGAACCGACGGAGCTCGGTGCCCTGCTGCGCGACGACGTCCCCGGCTCGGGCCGTGACTGGCTCCGGCTGGATGGTCCGACCGGCCGGGGCGAGGTCGCCGTGTTCCGTCTGCTCGACGCGGTGCGCTCCGGCACTCCCGTCTACTCCGGGCTGTACGGCAAGGAGTTCTGGGAGGACGTCGAGTCGGACGGCGCGCTCGCCCAGGCGTTCGCCCGGCGGATGGCGGCGAGCATGCGGTGGGTCGTCCCCGAGCTGCTGGCGCAGGGCGACTGGCAGTCCGTACGGCATGTGGTCGACGTGGGCGGCGGCAGCGGCGACCTGCTCTCGGCCGTGGTCGGCCACATCCCGGGGGCGACGGGGACGCTCCTCGACCTGGAAGCGCCCGCGGCGGCCGCCGAGCGGGACTTCGCGGCCGCCGGACTCCAGGAGCGCTGCCGCGCCGTCGTCGGCAGCTTCTTCGATCCGCTGCCCGCCGGCGGCGATGTCTACCTGCTGGCCAACGTCCTGCTGAACTGGCCCGACGAGCGGGCGGAGGACATCCTGCGGCGCTGCGCCGAGGCCGTCTCCCCGGGCGGCCGGGTCATGGTCCTCGAAGGCCTGCTCGACCTGCAGACCGACCAGACCGATCTGGACCTGCGGATGCTCGTCTATCTGGGCGGGCGGATGCGCACCACCGAGCAGCTGCGCGAGCTGGCGGCCAACGCCAGTCTCTCGCTGCGCCGGGTGGTCGCCCTCGGCCCGGTGCGCTCGCTCGCCGAGTTCGAAACGGCCTGACCGCGAGTCGCCGTACTCACCGCACACGCACCACTTCATAAGTGACACATTGAGGAGCACAACCATGCGTATCGTCCGTCACCACGAGTTCGGCGCCCCTTCGGTGCTGCAGGTAGAAGAGACGGAGAAGCCGGTCCCCGGTCCCGGCGAGGTGCTGATCCGCACCGAGGCCGTCGGCGTCAACTTCGCCGAGTGCCAGCGCCGGCAGGGCATCCCGGTCGCCGGCCCCGTCACCCTCCCCGGCTCGCCCGGCGGCGACGTCGCGGGCACCGTGGAGCAGGTCGGCGAAGGCGTCGACCAGGTGAGCGTCGGTGACCGGGTGGTCACCGGTGTCGCCGCCGACGGGTACGCCGAGTACGTCGTCACGAACGCCGGCTGGCTGTTCGCCGTCCCCGAGGGCATCGACGCCGGTCAGGCCACCTCGCTGCCCATCCCCGGCCAGACCGCCTACCACGTGATCGCCACGGCGGCGAAGCTCCAGCCCGGCGAGTCCGTGCTGATCACCGCCGCGGCGGGCGGCATCGGCCATCTGCTGGTCCAGATGGCCAAGGCGCTCGGCGCCGGCCAGATCATCGCGGCGGCCCGCGGCGAGGCGAAGCTGGCCTTCGCCGCCTCGCTCGGCGCGGACGTCACCGTCGACTACGGCGTGGACGGCTGGGAGGAGAAGGTCCGGGCCGCGACCGACGGCCGGGGCGTGGACGTGGCTCTCGAGACCGTGGGCGGAGACGTCCTCACCAAGTCCGTGAACCTCACCGCCCAGTTCGGGCGGACGGTGGTGTACGGCGCGGCGGGCGGCGAGCTGCCGGCCATCGAGGTCGCGGACATCTTCGACAACCGCATCGTCATGGGCTTCAGCATGTGGGGCGTGATGGGCAACCGGCCGGACGCCATGGCGCGGGGCGTGCGGGAGCTGCTGGACATGGTGACCTCCGGCAAGGTCCGTCCCGTCGTGCACGCCGAGGTGCCGCTGAAGGACGCCGCCGCCGCGCACGAGCTGATGGAGTCCCGCTCCCAGCTCGGCCGCGTGGTGCTCGTGCCCTGATCTGGCAACCTGCACCACTTCATCGATATGCAGGTTGACAAACACATGCATTAGAGCATGTAATTGTCGTCGACAGCATGTCCTGCGCAACCCGTAACCCGGATCCCTGGGCGGAGCCGCATCGATCACCGCGGCTCGAACACACCTCCTAGTTGGGAGAACACCATGCGAATCGTCCGCCACTACGAGCACGGGGCCCCCTCGGTGCTGCGTGTCGAAGAGGCGGAGAAGCCGCAGCCCGGACCGGGCGAAGTGCTGATCCGCTCCGAGGCCGTCGGCGTCACGTTCGCCGAGGTCCAGCGCCGCCAGGGCATCCCGATCGGCGGCCACGCCCATCTGCCCGGCGCCCCCGGCGGCGACGTCGCCGGCATCGTCGAGGAACTCGGCGAGGGCGTCACCAACCTCCGCGTCGGCGACCGCGTCGTCGTCGACGTCGACCACAGTGCCTACGCCGACTACGTGACCGCCGACGCCGCCTGGGCCATCGCCATCCCGGACACCATGGACGCCGCCGAGGCGACCCTGCTGCCCAGCCCGGCCCAGACCGCGTACCACGCCATCAAGGAGTCCGGCCAGCTCCGGCCCGGCGAGTCGATCCTGATCGACGCCGCCTCCGGAGGAGTCGGCCACCTCGCCGTGCAGATCGCCAAGGCGATGGGCGCCGGCAAGGTGATCGCCACCGCCAGCACGCAGGCCAAGCTGGACTTCGTCCGCGAGCTCGGTGCGGACGTCACCGTCAACTACACCGACGACGACTGGGACGAGCAGGTCAAGGCCGCGACCGACGGCCGCGGCGTCGACGTCGTCCTGGAGACCGTCGGCGGGGACATCCTCACCAAGAGCGTCGCCCTCACCGCCCAGTTCGGCCGCCTGGTCTTCTACGGCTCGGCCAGCGGCGACATCCAGCCCATCCACCCGCTGATGCTCAGCCGGATGAAGACGGTGGCCGGATTCGCCCTGTACGCCATGCTCTACAACCGGCCCGAGGCCATCGCGGCCGGTCAGCGCGACCTGCTCGACATGATCGCCGCCGGCAAGGTGCGCCCGATCGTGCACGAGCGGCTCCGGCTCGAGGACGCCGTCAAGGCGCACGAACTGATGGAGGCACGAGCCCAGCTCGGCAAGGTCGTGCTCGTCCCCTGACACGGGACCCGCGACCGGCCGCCTCCTGAGAGCCTGACCGACGTGGGCGGTCACGATCATCCCCCGCTCGTGACCGGCCACCCGCCGTACGGCACGAGAGGCACTCGTGCCGTACGGCGTACTCCACAGCAATCCCCTGACGGACCCCACACCGCAGACGACGCCGGCCGCACCGTGGCCGGCGGGACGGGGATGGCACCCACTCCAGCCCGAAAGGCGAATTCCCGTGCCCTCCCGGACCACGGGGGCAGGCGGCCCGCTCACCGCCGCCGCTCCCGCAGCCCAGACCCGGATCCGACCCGTCATCACCGCCTGCCTGCTGGCCGTCTTCCTGGCCATGCTGGACTCGCAGGTCGTGGCCACCGCACTGCCCCGCATCGTCGGGGACCTCGGCGGTCTCGACGTGTTCGCCTGGGTGACGACCTCGTACATCATCGCCGCCAGCGTCACCACGCCCGTCTACGGCAAACTCGGCGACCTGTTCGGCCGGAAGAAGATCTTCCTGATCGCCGTCGCGGTGTTCCTCGTCGGCTCCGCGCTGAGCGGCGCGGCCCAGTCCATGGAACAGCTCATCCTGTTCCGCACCCTGCAGGGCATCGGCGCCGGCGGCCTCTTCGTCTCCGTACTCGCCATCATCGGGGAGCTGTTCAACCCGCGCGAAGCCGCCAAGTACTTCAACCTCTTCGGCATCGTCTTCGCCCTCGCCGCGCTCTCCGGTCCCGCCGTCGGCGGTGCGCTCACCGACCTGCTGAGCTGGCACTGGGTCTTCCTGATCAACCTGCCCGTGGGCGTCGTGATCCTGGTGCTGGTCTCCACCTGTCTGCACCTGCCCCGGACCGACCGGCCCGCGCGCGTCGACTACACCGGCTTCGCCCTCCTCAGCGCCGCGATCGTCGCGCTCACCCTGGCCGCCAGCTGGGGCGGAGTGAAGTACGACTGGCTGGACTGGCGGATCCTCGGTCTCGGCGCGGGAGCGGTGCTGCTCGCCGTGCTGTTCGTCGGCGCCGAGCGCCGGACCACCGAACCCGTCATCCCGCTTCACCTCTTCCGCGACTCCACCTTCAGCGTCAGCGTGCTGGTGAGCATCGCGGCGGGCATCGTCTTCCTCGGCTCGGTCAACTTCCTGGCGATCTACATCCAGGTGGTGACCGGCGCCAGCCCGACCATGTCCGGTGTGGTGCTGCTGCCCATGATGTTCGGACTGGTCGCCGCCTCCGTCGTCAGCGGCGCAGCGATCACCCGGACCGGCCGCTACAAGTGGTACCCCGTGCTCAGCATGGTCATCGGCATCGGCGGGGCGCTGCTGCTGGCCACCATGGACACCGGGACGTCCCGGGCGGTGGTCATCGCCTACATGCTGGTCTTCGGCATCGCGGCGGGCCTGAACATGCAGGTCCTCACGATGGCGGCGCAGAACACCGCGCCCCGCGACGACATCGGCGCCGTCCACGCCACCGTTGCCTTCGCCCGGCAGCTCGGCACCACCGTGGGCATCTCGCTGTTCGCCTCGATCTTCTACAACCGGCTCACCGAGGAGATCGCCGACCGGACGCCCGCGAACGCGCTGCGCGGCATCGACCCCGACGCGCTGTCCTCGACCGAGACGCTGGACCGGCTCACCGAGCCCGTGCGCAACGCCGTGGAGCAGTCGTACGCCGCCGCGCTCACCCCCGTGTTCCTCACCGCCGTACCGGTCCTCGTCCTGGGGCTGCTGGCCGCCCTGACGATGAAGAACCTTCCGCTGCGCGGCGAGGACAACCAGGGGCACGAAGCCGCCGCCGAGGAGAGCTGACCACGCCCCTTCTCGTCCGCGAGCCGCCCTTCCCCGCACGGGGAGGGCGGCTTTCGTACGTCCGTCTCCGCCTCCCGGACCGCCACCTCCGCGCCTCCGCCGCCCTTCAGCGCCCTTCGAGCCCGAATCGACGGCTCGCGGACATCGTCGGCACTGCACAGCCGTACGACGCAGGACGCAGGCCGAAGAACAGGCAGAGGCAGACCAGGAGGCTCGTGTGACAACGACCGAAGACCCGCAGACGGCCCCGGCGGTCGATCCCGGACCGCTGATCAAGCTGACCATCGCCGACTGCGCCGCCAAGGTGCTGCACAGCGCCGTGACCGTCGGAGTGTTCGGTGCGCTCGCCGACGACCGCCCCGCCGACTCGGCCGAGCTGGCCCGGCGCACCGGCATGCACCACCGGATGGCCCCGGACTTCCTGGACGCCCTGGTCGGTCTCGGACTGCTGGAGCGCACGGAGGGCCGCTACCGCAACTCCCCGCTGGCGCAGACGTATCTGGTGCCGGACTCCTCCTCGTACCTCGGCGGCTTCGTCGAACTCACCAACGAGACGCTGTACGGGACCTGGGGCCGGCTCACCGAGGCGCTGCGCTCCGGCGAGCCCCAGCACCTCGACCCGGACAAGGGCGGGTTCGTCGGCGACCGGCACAAGGACCCCGCCAAGATGAAGCGGTTCCTCGCCGGGCTCGACGCGTACAGCGACCGGATGGGCACGGAGCTCGCCCGGTGCGTCGACTGGGGCCGGCACTCCTCGTTCGTCGACCTCGGCGGTGCGCGCGGCAATCTCGCGGCCGTGCTCGTTCAGGCGCATCCGCATCTGGAAGCCACCTGCTTCGACCTGGAGCGGACGCGGCCGCTGTTCACCGAGCACATCGGCGGCCTCGGCCTGGACGACCGGGTCGCCTTCGCCGGCGGTGACTTCTTCACCGACCCGATCCCGTCGGCCGATGTCGTCGTCCTCGGCCACATCCTGCACGGCTTCCACACCGGGCGGCGGCGCGAGCTGCTCGGCCGGGTCTTCGAGGCGGTGCGGCCCGGCGGCACGGTCCTCGTCTACGACCGCATGATCGACGACGACCGCAGCGACCCGGAGCGGCTGCTCAGCAGCCTGCACATGCGCCTGGTCAGCCCCGACGGCTCCGAGTACCGGGTGGCGGACTGCCGGGCCTGGCTGCGCGAGGCGGGCTTCACCGACGGCATCGCGGAACCCCTGCTCGGCACGCACACCCTGGTCACCGCCCACAAGGAGGCAGCATGAAGCAGGACCAGACCCCCGTCCTCATCGTCGGGGGCGGGCTGACCGGACTGTCCGCGGCCGTCTTCCTCGCCCACCACGGTGTCCGCGCCACCCTGGTGGAACGCCACCCGGACACCTCCACCCACCCCAAGGCCCGCGCCATCAACCCGCGCACGATGGAGCTGTACCGCGCGGTCGGCATGGAGGAGCGGGTACGGGCCGGGCGTTCCCCCATCTCCGGCAACACCGATCTGGTGCACGTGGAGAGCCTCGCGGGCAAGGAACGCGTGCGGATGCCCAACGCCTCCCCCGAGGACATCGGCCGGATCAGCCCCACTCAGTGGACGCTGATCGACCAGAACCAACTGGAACCGATCCTGCGGGAGCGGGCGGTGGAGGCCGGCGCCGACGTCCGCTTCTCGACCCGGGTCGACGCTCTGGAGGAGACGGCGGAGGGGGTGCTGGTCCGCACCACCGACCTGTCCGGCGGCGGGAGTTCTGAGATCCGCGCCCAGTACGTGATCGCGGCGGACGGCAGCCGCAGCCCGCTGCGCGAGATGCTGGGCATCGGGGCGCACGGCCGGGGCACCATCACCAACCTCGTCAGCTTCTTCTTCGAGGCCGACCTGACCGAGGTGCTGCGCGGGCGCCGGATCATCGCGGCGTACGTCAACAACCCCGAGGTGCGCGGCACGATCATCCCCATCGACAACGACCGCCGCTGGGTCATCAACGTCTCTTTCTCCCCCGAACAGGGCCAGCGCGCCGAGGACTTCACCGAGGAGCGCTGCACCGCCCTGGTGCGGGCCGCGGTCGGGGTTCCCGACCTGCCGCTGAAGATCGAGTCGGTGGACATGCCCGCGTGGGACATCTCCGCGCGCGTGGCGGACACCTTCGCCACCCGTCGGGTGTTCGTCGCCGGTGACGCCGCCCATGTGATGCCGCCCACTGGGGCGTTCGGTGCCAGCACCGGTATCCAGGACGCGTACAACCTGGCCTGGAAGCTGGCCCTGGTGCTGTCCGGCACGGCCGGTCCCGGGCTGCTGGAGAGCTACGACGCCGAGCGGCGCCCGGTGGCCGAGGAGACCGTCCGCCAGGCGATGCTGCGGTTCGCGGTGCGTGAGGGCAAGCAGTACCAGGAGGTCGCCGCCGAGCTGCTGGACGAGACGACCATGACCTTCGGTTACTGCTACCGCTCCGGCGCCTTCGCCGCGGAGGAGGGCGCCCCCGACGCGATCGTCGAGGACCCCGAGCACCCCGGCGCCCGGCCCGGAGCGCGGGCACCGCACCTCGAACTCGACGGCCTCGAGGGCCCCGTGTCCGTCATCGACCTGTACGGTGACGGGTTCACCCTGCTCGTCGACGAGATGGCGGGCCGCTGGACCGGGGCGGTGGAACAGGAGGCCACGCGGCTGGGCGCCGCCCTGAAGGTGGTCCGGATCGGCCGCGGCACCCGGCTGTGGGACGCGGAAGGCTCCTTCCGCCGCCGCTACGGCCTGCTGGCCGGCGGCGCGGTCCTGGTCCGCCCCGACGGCTTCGTCGCCTGGCGCACCACGGCGGGCCGCTCGGGCCCCGTCGACGGCGCCGCGATCGCCGCCCTGCGGACGATCCTGGACCGTGCGTAGGCCTGTCCGGCGCAGTGAGCCGTAGGACCTCGGCGGCACCTCATCGGTACAGGTGAGCGGGGTCCTGCGCGCCCTCTCGCAGCGGCGCGCAGGACCCCGCTGTCGTGCTGTGAGCCGCCGGACAGCTGCCAACGCCCGGCCGTGCGGGACCCGGACGGCCGCGGTGCTCCCGCAGGGGAGCACCGCGGCCGTGTCGTGTGCGGGGCCAGGTCCTAGACCGCGGTGCGGCGCAGCACCGTGTCGAGTACCGCCGTCAGTGACTTGGCGGGGTCGGCCGTCGGGCCGGTGCCGCGCCACGCGATGAAGCCGTCCGGGCGGAGCAGGACGGCGCCGGTGTCCTCGATGCCGTAACGGGTGAGGAAGCGCTCGACGACCTCCGGGGATTCCTCCGTGCCGACGCGGTGGAAGGCGACGCCCCGCGACTCGGCGGCCGTCTGCCAGGAGCCGCCGCCGGGGCCGGTCAGCAGCCAGAAGCCGCCGTCGAGGAGATCGTGCAGCGGCACCTCCTTGCCCTGTCGGACCAGGGGCAGGTGCGGGGCACGGGTGCCGGGTCGGCCGCTGGGGGCCGTCGGGTCCTCGACCACGGCGCCGTCGTCGTCGCCGGTCTCGCGCAGGACGGCGTCCGAGCGGTAGACGTGGCCGAACAGCACCGTGGTCTCGGGCCGGTGCCGCGCGGCGGCCGCCTCGTCGAGGCCGCTGCGCTGGAGGTAGCGGATGACGCCCTGGTCGACGGTGAACTCGGCGACCGGCGCCCGCTCCTGCTCGTAGCTGTCCAGCAGGTCGGGCCCCGCCGAGCCGCGCAGCACCAGCGCCAGCTTCCACGCCAGGTTGTGCGCGTCCTGGATGCCCATGTTGCCGCCGAACCCTCCGGTGGGCGGCATGACGTGCGCGCAGTCGCCGGCCAGCAGTACCCGGCCGGAGCGGAACCGGTCCGCCACCCACGCGGCGATCTCCCAACTGGTCGCGGACTCCACCTCGACCGGCAGGTCGGGCACCCCCACGGCGGCCCGCACCAGCTCCACGCAGTCCTCGGTCCCGTACGCCCGGTGGTCGGCCCCCGGCGGCAGACTGGGGGCGAGGACCCAGCGGTCGGAGTCCGCGCCGCCGAGCTTGCCGAGTACGCCCTTGACCCGCGGGTTGCTGACGAAGCAGAGGAAGAAGGTGCGCCCGGCGACGTACCGGTCGAGGTCGGCGTGGAAGATGATGTTCATCTGCCGGCCGAACACCCCCTGCCCATGGTGGCCGATGCCGAGGGCGGTGCGGACGGGTGCCCGGGAGCCGTCGGCCGCGACCAGGTAACGGGCCCGCACGGACTGCTCGGAGCCGTCTCCCAGGTCACGCAGGACGGCCGTGACGCCGTCCGCGTCCTGGGTGAACTCCGTCATCTCGGTGGCGAACCGGATGTCCGCGCCGAGCTCCTCGGCCCGCTCCCGCAGCACCGGCTCGAGACGGTCCTGCCCGATCAGGGTCCAGCCGGTGGTGCCCACGTCGTTCGGGTCATGGCGGAACGGCCCGTCGAAGCGCCCGAGTTCGGCTCCGGTGAGGGACTCCGCCTGGAGGATGTCGCCGTACTGGGCGTGCGGGTTCTCCCGGGCCCGTACCGCGTCCTCCAGGCCGAGCGCCCGCAGCAGCTCCATGGTGCGGGGGCTGGCGGCCTGGGCCCGGGGGTGCGCCGAGATCTCCGCGTGCCGTTCCACCAGCAGCGGCCGGATGCCCTGCCGGGCGAGGAACAGGGCCTGGGCGAGGCCCACCATGCTGCCGCCCACGATGAGTACTTCGGTCGTCTCGTCCGCCATGCCGGCTCCTGTTGGTGTGGGAATGCGTTCGGGTTTCGGCGGGCCGATGCAACACCCGGGTCCTCGAACCGGGCTCGTACCGCGGGCGAACGGAGCGCGTGCGGAGCGCCGCGCTCCCAGGGGGATTCGAGTGCCGTCCGAGGTGCGGCTGACAGGTTCGAGCCGTTCCAGGCCCGAAGTGCGGCGCAAGGCTCGAAGGAGGGCGGAAGCGGTGGTGGAGGCTTTGAGTGTGCTGGTGCTGACGGGCACCGGCCTGGTGGCGGGGGTGCTCTTCGCGGTCGCGGTGAGCGTGATGCCCGCGCTGATCGCGATGACGCCGGAACGGTACGTGTCCACGCACATCCTGCTCGGCAAGCGCTACGACCGGATCATGCCGTTCATCGTCACCGGCTCCACGGCCGTCGACGTGGGGCTCGCGGTCCGGGCGTCGGGCGGCCCCCGGGTGCTGTTCGCGGCGGCCGCCGTCTGCATGGCGGGGGTGGCGGTGGTCTCGCAGACCCGGAACGTGCCGATCAACCGGACGGTCAAGCGGACCCGGCCCGAAGACCTGGGCCCCGGCTGGCGGGACCCCCGTCCGGCTTGGCGCGGCTGGCATCTGGTGCGCACCTGCTTCGCGATCGCGGGCTGTGCGCTGACGGCCGCCGGGGTGGTGCTGTCGTGAGCGCCGCCGTCGTACGCGATCTGCCGGACGGGGAGGACCGCGCGGTGGCCGACGCCCGGATGCGGGAGCTGCTGTCCCGTCCTGCCCCCGGGCCGATGGCCGAGCGGCTCGCGCTGCTGCACTTCACGGGGCGGCGCAGCGGGCGGCCGTACACCGTGCCCGCCGGGGTGCACACCCTCGGCGGCGCGCTGGTGGTCGCGACCGGCAGCGGCTGGCGGCACAACTTCGCGGGCGGCGCCGAGGGCGCGCTGACCTGGCGCGGGCAGCGGCGGCCGGTGCGCTTCGCGCTGGTCGCCGACACGGAGCGCACCGCCCGCGGCTATCTGGAGCTGTACCGCAGGTACGGGGAGGCGGCACCGCGCCGGCTGGGCATCGCGGTACGCGGCGAAGGGACGCCGGGACTCGGCGAGTTCCGGGAGGCCGTCGCCCGCCACGGGCTCTCCCTGGTGGACGTCGTCCACCTTTCGGCCCCCACCGGCGGCTCCACTTCAGGAACTTCACACGCAGCGAACGAGAGGACACCACGATGAGCGGAATCGCCGGCTGGGTGGACTTCGAGCGGGACCTGACCTTCGAGGCCCCGACCGTACGGGCCATGGCGGTGGCGCTGGCGCACCGCGGCCCCGACGGTTCGGGCGAGTGGATCGAGGGGCACGCCGCGCTGGCCCACCGGCGGCTGGCGCTGCTCGACCCGGAGCACGGGGGGCAGCCGGCCGTCGTGGAGTCCGAGGCCGGGCGGCCGGTGGCCGTACTGACCTTGGACGGGGCCGTCACCAACCACGCGGAGCTGCGCCGTGAACTGGCCGCCAAGGGGCACCGGTTCACCGGGCACGGCGACGCGGAGGTGGCGCTGCACGCCTATCTGGAGTGGGGTGCCGCGTTCCCGGAGCGGCTGGAGGGGCTGTTCGCCCTGGCCGTGTGGGACGTACGGCGGCAGGAACTGCTGCTGGTCCGCGACCGGTTGGGGGTGAAGCCGCTGTGCTACTTCCTGACCCCGTCCGGGGTGATCTTCGGCTCCGAGCCCAAGGCCCTGCTGGCCCATCCGGCGGTGGCGCCGGTGGTCGACGCCGACGGGCTCCGCGAACTGTTCGCGCACAGCCGCAAGCCGGGCACCGGGGTGTTCCGGGGGACGCGCGAGGTGCTGCCCGGACACGCGATGACCGTGCGCGCCCCGGGCACCGGGCACCGGCGGTACTGGTCGCTGCCCGCGCGGCCGCACACCGACACCCTGGAGACCACCGTCGCCACCGTGCGCAGGCTGCTGTCCGAGGCGGTGGCCTCCCATCTGCGCGCGGACGTGCCGGTCGGCGCGATGCTCTCCGGAGGGATCGACTCCAGCGCGCTGACCGCGCTCGCGGCCCGCGAGACCCTGGCGTCGGGCAACGGCCGGCTCCGCTCGTTCTCGGTCAACTTCTCCGGCTACGCGGAGAACTTCGAGCCGCATCCGACGATGCGCGCCACCCCCGACGCCCCCTACGCGGCCCTCGCGGCGGAGCACATCGGCACCGAGCACACCGAGATCCTGCTGGAAACGGCGGCGCTCGCCGACCCGCGGACGCACGCCGCCGCGCTGCGCAGCCAGGACACCCCCTCCCCGCTCGGCGACATGGACGTCTCGCTGCTGCTGTTCTTCGAGGCCCTGCGCGGCGCCGGCATCACGGCCGTGCTCTCCGGGGAGACCGCCGACGAGGTGTTCAACGGCTACTTCTGGGCGTACGACGCGGGGCACAGCAACTCCACGACCTTCCCGTGGGTCTCCTTCGAGCGGGGGCACGACGCCGCCGCGGGCGGCCTCGGCTGCTCGCTGGTGGACCGTACGCTCCGCAAGGAGCTGGACTTCATGGAGTACGCCGACCAGCACTACCGCGACGCGCTCACCGAGGTCCCGCGGCTGGCTGGGGAGGGGCCCGCCGAGCGCAGGGCGCGCGAGGTCACCTATCTGGCGCTGACCCGGTGGGCCCCGACCCATCTGGACCGGGCCGACCGGATGAGCATGGCGCACGGGGTGCAGCTGCGGCCGCCGTTCTGCGACCGGGCGCTGGTGGAGTACGTGTTCAACGTGCCGGCCGAGCTGAAGCGGGTGAACGGTCAGGAGAAGAGCCTGCTGCGGGCCGCCGTCGCCGATCTGCTGCCGGAGCGGGTGCTCAACCGGCCCAAGAGCGCCTACCCGACCGTCCAGGAGGCCGCGTACGGGGAGTTCGTGCGGTACCGCTTCGGTGAGGTGGCCGAGGACCGGGCGGCCCCGGTGGCCCCGCTGCTGGACACCGAGGCCACCCGGGTGGCGTTGGGTGCGGCGGCGGCGCCCAGCGGCGCCTTCGCGTGGGTGGAGCGGGCGAGCATGGAGATGGTGCTCCAGCTGAACACCTGGCTGGCGGACTACCGGGTCGAGCTGCGCCTCTGACAGGGCTGGGGACAGGGCCGGGTTGCCACGAGCCAAGAAATGTGCATCTTGTCATCCTTGTGTGTGAAGCAATATGATGCACCCAGGTATACAATGACAATGCGGTATTCGTGAGCGGAATTCTGCCTTCCGGTCTGCGGCGGGTTTTGTTGAATTCCGCTCCATTCTCGGATGGAAGCGTTTTCCCGATTTCCTGGGTAAAGGGAAGGCAATCTTTACTGCCCAGAGACGGGGTGGATGTTTCGCTGGGAAATGAGCGACGCAGAAAGGTGAATACCGACAGGCTTGCTGAAAAACCAGGCCCATCGATGGCCGCCACCCCACAAAGGCGGCGCACTCAGGGGGAATGCAGTGATAGAGATCGGTCTGCTGGGCTCCATGCGAGTACGCAGGGACGGGGACGACGTCACACCGTCGGCACCCAAACTGCGTCAGGTGCTTGCCCTGCTGGTGCTCAATGCCAACTCGCTGGTCAGCGTGGACCAGCTGTGCGAGGAGCTGTGGGAGGATCGCCCGCCGCTCAGCGCGCTGACCACCTTGCAAACCTACATTTATCAACTGCGCCGCAGACTGCTGCTCGCCACCGGACAGCACGGCGCGTCCTTCGGCTCCCGCCCGCCGCGCGGCTGCCCCGCACTCCTGACCAGGGTGGGCGGGTACGAACTGAGGCTGGACGACAAGCAGTCGGTGGACGCCTACCGCTTCGAGCAGCTCGCCGAGCAGGGCATGGCACAGCACCGGGCCGGCGGCGGGGAGGAGGCCGCCCGCACGCTGAAGGAGGCCCTGTCCCTGTGGCACGGCGGAGCCCTGGTCGACGTCATCACCGGACGCCGGCTGTCGGCCTGGTCGACCCAGCTTGAGGAGCGTCGCAAGAGTGTTCAGGAGCAACGTTTCTCCTTGGAGCTCGAACTCGGCCGTCACCAGGCCGTGCTGGACGAACTCGCCGAGGCCTTCCGCGCCCACCCCACCCACGAGGCGTTCGCCGGACAGCTCATGCGGGCCCTGCACCGCTGTGGCCGCCGGCCGGACGCCCTCAACACCTTCCGCACCCTGCGCGGCCATCTCGTCGAGGAACTCGGGCTGGAACCCTCGGCCCAGCTCCAGCGGCTCCACCAGGAGGTGCTCGCGGACCGCGGCCACCTGAGGGGACCGGCCGCGACCAAGACCGAGTCCGCGACCACCGGGCGCCGGCTCGTGCCCGGACCGGCCCAGCTCCCCGCCGACATCGGTGACTTCATCGGGCGGGGCCGGGAACTGGACCAGCTCGAGACCTTCCTCGGCTCGGACCGGGCCAGCACCGGCATGCGGGTGGTGGAGGTGCACGGCCCGCCCGGCGTCGGCAAGAGCGCCTTCGCCGTCCGCGCCGCACACCGGCTGCGCCCGCGCTTCCCCGACGGACAGCTCTTCATCGACCTGTCCGCCGTGGGCGAAGGGTCCCAGCAGCTCGCCGACGTGCTGTCGGCCTGTCTCGGCGCCTGCGGCATCCAGCGCGAGAAACAGCCCAGCGGGCTCGACGAGCTCAGCCGGCTCTTCCGCACCTGGACCGCCGACCGCAGGGTGCTCGTCGTGGTGGACGACGTGCTCACCGCCTCCCAGATCCGTGCCGTGCTGCCGGGTGGTTCCGGCTGCGCGGTGATCGCCACCAACCGCTACCGGGCGCACAGCCTGTCCACCGGACGCAAGATCGTGCTCCCCGCCCTGTCGGCCGAGGAGTCCCTCCAGCTGTACGACCGGGTCGCCGGGGAAAGGTCCCGGCAGGAGGACCCGGCGGCCGTGCACGAGCTCATGGGCCTGTGCGAGGGGCTGCCCCTGGCGGTCCGGGCTGTGGCCGGCCGGCTCACCGCCCGGCCGGGCTGGTCCGCGGCCCGGCTGGCGCTGCGGCTGCGCGGCAACCATCGGATGCTGCTCGAACTCCCCGCCGGAACCCAGTCGTTGATGACCACGGTGGCCGCCAGCCACCGGCATCTTCCTGGCCCCTCCCAGGAACTGCTGCACCTGCTGCTGCAACGCGAGCGCCCCCGCTGGAGTCTCGACGAGGTGATCGCACGGCTGCGCCCGGGCGCCGGGGACGCCGAGACGCTCCTCGAATACCTCGTCGACGTCCACCTGGTGAAGGAACACCTGACACCGGGCGCCGAGCCCCTGTACTCCGTGCCCCGGCTCACCCGGCAGGCCCTGATCCTCCTGCTCCGGAGCGCACCCGCCGGCGACGTACCGAACGGCCGGACGGCCACGGCGGGCGTCGTCAGCCGCTCCGGCGCCCGCGTCACCCTGATGAAGGCCGGGGTCCACCACTGACCAGGCCGCCCGGCGGCACACAACGCAGACCGAGTTCACCTCTCCTTACGGCCCGCCGCGTCTCCTGCGCGGCGGGCCGTGGGGTGTGTCCGGTGCGGTGGTGGGCGGCGCGGTGCGCCTGCGTCCCGAATCGCTCCTGTCGCCGGGGCCCGTCTTCCTGTGCAGCCCGCCGTGTTTCCTGTGCGGTGGGCCGTTGGGGTGTGTCTGGTGCGGCGATCGCGCGGTGGCGTGCCTGGGCCCCGCACGGCTCCTGTCGGCCTCGTGTCCTGCCTTCTCGTGCGGATTGCGAGGACTCTCGTGTGGCGGGTCGTCGGATTGAGCCGGCTCCGGTGGCCGGTGCCGGCATCACTCCGTGCGGCCCGGCGTCCTGGGTTCCCGTGTGACCTGCCGCGCGGCGGCCACCAGGTGTCGCCTGCCGTATAGGCGTCGTAGCCAGCTTGGGCCCGCCCGTTCCCCTCGGCCCGCGCCCTTCCCTCCCCATGGTCCGCCGCGCCCCCGCGCGGCGGGCCCTCGCACTCTGTCCGCCCCCCGCACCGGTGCCGTCAGCGGATTTCCAGGCGGCTTCGAGAGTGTCTCGACCCCTGCCGACCAGGGTGAACGCAGAACCGACTAGCCGGGAGGACATCGTGCACCGCACGCTGATCGTGGCGAGGATGGACCTCGCCGACGCCGAGGGCGTCGCGCAGGTCTTCGCCGATTCGGACAGCACCGAACTGCCGCACCTGGTGGGGGTGTCGAGGCGGACGCTCTTCGCGTTCCACAACCTGTACTTCCACCTGGTGGAGGCCGACCAGGACATCGCGCCGAACCTGTACAAGGCGCGCAGCCACCCGCTCTACGAGGAGATCAACACCCGGCTCGGCCGGTTCATCTCGCCCTACGACCCCGACTGGCGCGAGCCCAAGGACGCGATGGCCGTCCCGTTCTACTCCTGGACGCCCCAGCAGGGCCCGCAGGTCACCGCCCCGCGGTCCGCGAACCTCGGCGGTGACCGATGAGCGCCCCCGCCACCACCAGGGTCTCCGCGGACGAGGTCGCCGCCAACACCAAGCGCGGCGGCGACATCCGTGTCACCCTCAGCCCCAAGACCGTGGGCTGCACCTCGGGCTTCGGCGGAGTGCTGCGGCTGGCCCCTGGTCATCACGTGACCGAGCACCTCCACCCGTACTCCGAGGAATTCCTGCACATCGTCCAGGGCCGGCTGGAGATGACCCTGGACGGCGGCGCCCCGGTCGAACTCGGCCCCGGCGACTCGCTGCTGGTGCCCATCGGGGTGCGCCACCGCCTGGTGAACACCGGGTCCGTGCCGGCCGAGGCGGTCTTCCACCTCTCCCCGCTCGCCCCGCGCCCCGAACTGGGCCACGTCGACACCGAGCAACCGCTCGACGCGGCCGCGGGCAACCCCGACGTAGGGGGCGCCCGATGACGCCGCGGCCCCGGCGCGCGGTGATCACCGGAGTGGGCGCCGTCGCTCCCGGCGGGAACGGGCGGGACGCCTACTGGGACCTGCTCACCGCCGGCCGTACCGCCACCCGCCGCATCAGCCTGTTCGACCCGGCCGGGTTCCGCTCCCAGGTCGCCGCCGAGTGCGACTTCGACCCGCTCGCCGCCGGCCTCACCCCGCAGGAGGTCCGCCGGATGGACCGGGCCGGCCAGTTCGCCGTCGTCGCCGCCCGCGAGGCCGTCGCCGACAGCGGCATCGAACTGCCCGGCGCCGACCCCGAACGGGTCGCCGTCAGCATCGGCAGCGCCGTCGGCTGCACCACCGGCCTGGAGGAGGAGTACGCGGTCCTCTCCGACGGCGGACGCCACTGGCTGGTCGACCACAGCTACGGCGTGCCCCACCTCTACGGCCACATGGTGCCCAGCACCCTCGCCGTCGAGGTGGCCCGGCAGGCCGGCGCCGAAGGGCCGGTGGCGCTGATCTCCACCGGCTGCAC
This sequence comes from Streptomyces sp. SA15, assembly GCF_002291145.1. Taxonomy (GTDB): domain Bacteria; phylum Actinomycetota; class Actinomycetes; order Streptomycetales; family Streptomycetaceae; genus Streptomyces. The sequence continues at coordinate 58,630 of NZ_NTGE01000040.1, read as the reverse complement.
CTCGGGCCTGGACGCCATCGGGCACGGCGTCCAGCTCATCGAGGAGGGCACCGCCGACGTGGTGCTCGCCGGCGCCACCGACGCCCCGCTGTCGCCGATCACCTCCGCCTGCTTCGACGCCATCAAGGCCACCACCGCCAACAACGAGGACCCCGAACACGCCTCCCGGCCCTTCGACGGACGGCGCGACGGATTCGTCCTGGGTGAGGGCTCCGCCGTCATGGTGATCGAGGAGCTGGAGTCCGCCCGGCGCCGCGGCGCCACCGTGTACGCCGAGATCCTCGGCTTCGCCGGGCGCAGCAACGCCTTCCACATGACCGGACTCAAGCCCGACGGCCGGGAGATGGCGGAGGCCATCCGGGTCGCCCTGGACCGGGCCCGGCTCGGCCCCGACGCCATCGACTACATCAACGCCCACGGCTCGGGCACCAAGCAGAACGACCGGCACGAGACGGCCGCGTTCAAGCGCAGCCTCGGGCAGCGCGCCCACGAAGTGCCCGTCAGCTCCATCAAGTCGATGATCGGGCACTCCCTCGGTGCCATCGGCTCACTGGAGATCGCCGCCTGCGCCCTCGCCCTGCGCCACCAGGTCGTCCCGCCGACCGCCAACCTGTCCACCCCCGACCCCGAGTGCGACCTCGACTACGTACCGGTGACGGCCCGGGAGCACCGCATGGACCGGGTGCTCAGCGTGGGCAGCGGCTTCGGCGGCTTCCAGACGGCGATGGTGCTGGGCCGGCCCACGGCCGCGCGCGGCACGCGGCCTCCGGCACGACGAGGGGAGGCGGCATGAGCGCCTCCGGCATACGCCCCGGCCGCCGCGGCCGGTCCGTGGTCACCGGGATCGGCGTGGTCGCCCCGACCGGGATCGGCGCGGCCCGGCACTGGGAGTCGGTGCTCGCGGGCAAGAGCGGCCTCGGTCGGATCACCCGGTTCGACCCGACCGGTTACCCCGTCCGGGTCGCCGGCGAGGTCCCCGGCTTCCAGGCCGGCGAACAGGTACCGGGGCGGCTGGTTCCGCAGACCGACCGGTTCACGCACTTCGCCCTGGCCGCCGCCGAGGACGCCCTCGCGGACGCGGCCGCCGATCCGGCGACCCTGCCGGAGTACGAGATGGCGGTGGTGACGGCCAGCTCATCGGGCGGCACCGAGTTCGGCCAGCACGAGATGGAGAACCTCTACCGGCAGGGCTCCTCCTGGGTCGGCGCCTACCAGTCGATCGCCTGGTTCTACGCGGCCACCACCGGCCAGGTCTCCATCCGGCACGGCATGCGCGGCCCGTGCGGGGTCATCTGCGGCGAGCAGGCCGGCGGCCTGGACGCCCTCGGCCAGTCCCGCCGGCTGCTGGACACCGGTTCCCGGCTCGTCCTCAGCGGCGGCACCGACGCCTCCCTGTGCCCGTACGGCCTGGTGGCGCAGCTGTCCACCGGCCACCTGTCCACGGAGGACGACCCGGCCCGCGCCTATCTGCCCTTCGACGCGGCCGCCTCCGGCTTCGTCCCGGGCGAGGGCGGCGCCATCCTCGTGGTGGAGAACGCCGAGGCCGCACGGGCCCGCTCAGTCCCGTCGTACGGCGAACTCCTCGGCTACGCGGCCGGCTTCGACCCCACGGCGGACGGCACCGCCGGGCGGCACTCCGTGCTGGTGTCCGTCGTCCGGCGCGCGCTCGCCGACGCCGGGCTCACCCCGGACGCGGTCGACATGGTCTTCGCCGACGCCTCCGGCGTCCCCGCCGAGGACCTCGCCGAGGCCCGGGCGATCACCGAGGTCTTCGGGCCCGGCGGGGTGCCGGTGACCGCGCCGAAGACGCTCACCGGACGGCTGTACGCGGGCGGTGCCGCGCTGGACGTGGCGACCGCGCTGCTCGCCCTGAGCGCCGGCGTGGTACCGCACACCGCGGGACTCGGCCGGCCGGCCCCCGGCTGCGAGATCGACCTCGTTCTCGACCGTCCGCGGCAGACCGATCCGCGCACCGCCCTGGTGCTGGCCCGCGGGCACGGCGGGTTCACCTCCGCGCTGCTGGTCGGCGCCGGGGACCGCGACGCCCTCAAGAAGTGACCGGCCCACACCGGACGATCCACACCGGACGATCCACGCCCGACGAACCACGCCCGACGATCCCCCCCGACGAACCACGCCCGACGAACCACGACGTACGAAAGGCGGCTCCCCATGGCGGAGTTCACCCTCGACGACCTCCGGCGGATCCTGCGCGCGAGCGCCGGAGTCGACGAACAGACCGACCTGGACGGCGAGCAGTTCGCCGACACCGCGTTCTCCGACCTCGGATACGACTCCCTCGCCCTGCTGGAGCTCGTCAACCGCATCGAGCGCGAGTACGGCATCCAGATCCCCGACGGCGACCTGGCGCACACCCAGACCCCGCGCGAGGCCCTCGCCTACGTCCACGCCCGGCTCACGGAGGCCCACGTCTGATGGCCGGACACACCGACAACGCGATCGTCGTCGAGGCACCGATGGACCTGGTGTGGACGATGACCAACGACGTGGCCTCCTGGCCGCGGCTGTTCAGCGAGTACGCCTCCGCCGAGATCCTCGGCCAGGACGGCGACACCGTCACCTTCCGGCTCGCCCTGCACCCCGACGAGAACGGCAAGGTCTGGAGCTGGGTGTCCGAGCGCACCCCCGACCCGGCCACCCGCACCGTCGTCGCCCGCCGGGTCGAGACCGGCCCCTTCGCGTACATGAACATCCGCTGGGAGTACGAGGAGGTGCCCGGCGGCGTACGGATGCGCTGGATCCAGGACTTCGAGATGAAGCCCGAGGCCCCGATCGACGACGCCGGGATGACCGCCCGGCTCAACGGCAACACCGCGGTCCAGATGAGGCTGATCAAGGCCAAGGTGGAGACCGCGGCCCGGGCCGGCCGGCAACTGGAGGGCAAGCGCCTGCTGGTGACCGGCGGCAGCCGCGGCATCGGGCGGGGCATCGTGCTCGCCGCGGCCCGCGCCGGCGCGGACGTCGTCACCTGCTACCGCACCCCCGGCGAGGCCGTCGCCACCCTCGAGGAGGAACTCGCCGGCACCCCGGGCAAGCACCAGGTGCTGCGGGCCGACGCCGCCGACGAGAGCGACGTGGACCGGCTGGCCGCCGAGTGCGAGGCGAGCCTCGGCGGGCTGGACGCCGTCGTCAACAACGCCGGTACGTTCCGGCCCCAGCCGTACGCCGAACTGGGATCCGACGAGTGGGCCGCCACCGTCCAGGGCAACCTGAACGCCACCCACCTGGTCACCCGGCGCACCCTGCCCCTGCTCGGCACCGGCTCCTCGATCGTCAACATCGGCTCCACGGTCGCCTTCATCGGCATGGCCGGCGGCGTCCACTACACCGCCGTGAAGTCCGCCCTGGTCGGCATGACCCGCTCGCTGGCCCGTGAACTCGGCCCGCGGGGCATCCGGGTCAACACCGTCTCACCCGGCCGTATCGCCACCGAGGCGCTCGACGAACTGCCCGCCGAGGAGGCCGACCGGCAGCGCGCCACCTTCGCCTCCTTCACCGCGCTCGGCCGACTCGGCACCGTCGACGACATCGCCCGGGCCGTGCTGTTCCTCGTCAGCGACCACGCCACCTACGTCACCGGCCAGAACATCCACGTCGACGGCTGCGTGTGAGCCGCGGCCCAGCCATGGAGGTATTCCCAGTGGAACTCGCACTGCACGGCAGGAAACTGCTCGTCACCGGCGGCACCCGGGGCATCGGGCGGGGCATCGTCCTCGCCGCGGCCCGGGCCGGGGCCGACGTCCTCACCTGCTACCGGCAGGAGAGCGAGGCCGTCGACAGCCTGACCGCCGCGCTGAAGGAGACCGCCGGCGACCACCACGTGCTGCGCGCGGACGTCGGCGACACCGCCGAGGTCGACCGGCTCGTCGGCGAGGCCAAGGACCGCTTCGGGCGGCTCGACGGCATCGTCAACAACGCGGGCGTGATCAGCCACATCCCGTTCGCGGAACTGCCCGCCGACGAGTGGTCGCGGATCCTCGACACCAACCTCACGGCCGCCTACCGCGTCATCCAGCAGGCGCTGCCGCTGCTCGGCGCCGGCTCCTCGGTGGTCAACATCGGCTCGCGCGGCGCCGCGGCGGGCATACCGCTGCGCGCCCACTACACCGCGGCCAAGGCCGCCATGATCGGGCTGACCCGCTCGCTCGCCAAGGAACTCGGCCCGCAGGGCATCCGCGTCAACGTCGTCGCGCCCGGGGTGATCGAGACCGAGGCCTTCGCCACCATGCCCGCGGACCGCGCCGACGGACTGCGGGCCACCTACTCCCGCAAGACCGCGCTCGCCCGCCTCGGCACCGTCGAGGAGCTGGCCGGTCCGGTGCTGTTCCTGCTCAGCGACGCCTCCGCCTACATCACCGGCGAGACCCTCAACGTGGACGGGGGCATCTGACATGGCCGAGGCGCCCGAGCAGGTGTTCCGGGTCATGCTGCGGATGCAGATCAAGCCGGACATGGAGAACGAGTTCGAGAAGGTGTGGCTGCAGGTCGGCGACTCCGTCACCACGCACCCCGCCAACCTCGGTCAGTGGCTGTCCCGCAGCGCCGAGGAGAGCGGCATCTACTACATCGTCAGCGACTGGGTGAACGAACCGCTGTTCCGCGAGTTCGAGACCAGCGACCGGCATCTGGAGCACCGGCAGAAGCTTCACCCGTACCGCAGCGGCGGCTCCATGACGACCATGCACGTCGTCGCCGCCCTCCCCGGCGCATCTGACGCTGCACGCGCCGCCGGCGGCACCTCGTGACCTCCGAAGCGGTATCCGGACCGGTTTCCGAAGCGACCTCCGAAGCGGTATCCGGACCGGTTTCCGAAGCGACCTCCGAAGCGGTATCCGGACCGGTTTCCGAAGCGGCCTCCGAAGCGGTATCCGGACCGGTCTCCGAAGCGACTTCCGGAGCGGTCGAGGTGGTGCTCTACCACCTGTGCGACGACCCGTACCGGGTGCTGGAGGCGTACCACGAGGCCAGCCGCCGGATGGCGGGCACGGCCGGGCTGCTCGGCAACAAGCTGCTGCACGCCCTCGGTGACCGGCGCGCCTATGTCGTGGTGAGCCGCTGGTCGGACTGGGAGGCGTTCACCGCCTGGGAGAGCGGCCCCGCCCACAAGGAACAGACCGCCCCGCTGCGGCCGTTGCGCGACACCGGCCGGGACCGCCCCTTCGAGATCTACCGGGAGCTCGCCCACTACGGGAGAGACCGGGCCGTCACCCGTGCGGCCGACGTCATGGAAGGAGCCTGAGAATGGCAAGCACCGACGCCCCGCCGGCCGACCTGTTCACGTCCACCTTCCACCAGGACCCGCACGAGGCGCTGGCCCGGCTGCGGGAGACCGCGCCCGCCGTGCCCGTGATGACGCCGAACGGACTGCGCACCTGGCTGGTCACCGGCTACGAGCACGCCAGGGCGCTGCTCGCCGATCCCCGGCTGAGCAAGGACATGCGGGTCGGCAAGGACCTCATCCCGCGCAACTTCGCCGACCCGGAAAAACAGCGCGCGTTCCTCGCGGAGTCGGGGGAGCGCAGCCAGTTCCCGCACGTGCTCAGCGTGCACATGCTCGACAGCGACCCGCCGGACCACACCCGGCTGCGCCGCCTCGTCGGCCGGGCCTTCACCGCACGCCGCGTGGAGTCCCTGCGGCCCCGCGTCACCGGACTCACCGACGAACTCCTGGACGCCATGGCCGGCCACGACAGGCCGGACCTCATGGAGGCCCTGGCCTTCCCGGTGCCGTTCACGGTCATCTGCTGGCTGCTCGGCGTGCCCCCGGACGACCGGGCCGCCTTCCGCCGCTGGTCCAACCTGCTCGTCTCCGGTGCGGGCACCGACGAGGTGCGCGAGGCCAGCGCGTCGATGATCGCCTACCTGAAGGCGCTGATCGAGGCCAAGCGCGCCGAACCGGCCGACGACATGCTCACTGACCTCGTCCACGCCCAGGACGCGGGCGACCAGTTGTCGTCCGACGAGCTGATCGCCATGGCGTTCCTGCTGCTGGTGGCCGGCCACGAGACCACGGTCAACCTCATCGGCAACGGCACGCTCGCCCTGCTCACCCACCCCGAGGTGCGCGAGCAGCTCACGGCGGACGACGCGCTGTGGCCCGCGGCCGTCGAGGAGTTCCTCCGCTACGACGGTCCGGTCACCAACGCCACCTGGCGCTTCACCACCGAGCCCGTCGAGGTCGGTTCCGTGGTCATCCCCGAGGGCGAGTTCGTGACCATCTCGCTCGGTGCCGCCGGCCGCGACCCGGCCCGCTACCCCGACCCGGACCGGCTGGACATCACCCGCGCCCACAGCGCCTCCGTCGCCTTCGGCCACGGCATCCACCACTGTCTGGGCGCCCCGCTCGCCCGGCTCGAAGGGCAGATCGTCATCAGCAGGCTCTTCGCACGCTTCCCCGGGCTGCGGCTCGCCGTGGACGAGGGCGAACTGCGCTGGCGCAGCAGCCTGATGATGCGCGGCCTGGAGGAACTCCCGGTGTCCACGGCGTAACAGACCAGCCCCCGCCGCATTGAACCGCATGGAACCGCATCGACTGGAGGAGCCACCCGTGGAACGTCACGGCACCGAACGCCCCGCCTGGGCACCGCCGGAGGTCGACATCGACACCCCGAGCATCGCCCGGGTGTACGACTACTGGATCGGCGGCACCCACAACTTCCCGGCGGACCGGGAACTCGCCCGCAAGGTCGCGGCGGGCAACCCGGACCTCCCCGCCACCCTCAGGGCCAACCGCGCCTTCCTGCGCCGCGCGGTACGGGAACTGTCGGCGCTCGGCATACGGCAGTTCCTGGACATCGGCTCCGGGATCCCGGCGGAGGGCAACGTGCACGACGTGGCCCTCGCCGCGCACCCGGACAGCAAGGTCGTCTACGTCGACATCGATCCGGTGGCCGTCGCGCACGGCCGGGCGCTGCTGGCCGACGAACCCAGAGCGGCCGTCTTTCAGGGCGACCTGTACAAGGCCCGGGAGATCCTGGACGCGGAGGACACCCGCCGGCTGATCGACTTCGGGCAGCCGGTCGCGCTGATCCTCGCCGCCGTACTGCACTTCGTGCCGGACGGCGACGACCCGCTCGCCCTGGTCCGGCAGTACACCGAGGGGCTCGCGCCGGGCAGCGCTCTGGTGATCTCGCACGCCGGCGCGGAGGAGGTGCCGCGGGCCGCACCGGAGGCCGCCGAGCAGTACCGGGGCGCGGTGAGCCAGGTGATCTGGCGCGACAACCGGGAACTCGCCGCGCTGTTCGAGGACTTCGAGCTGGTGGACCCCGGCGTGGTCCGTGCCCCGCTGTGGCGTCCCGAACCGGCCGAGACCCCGGACGCGGAACTCGCGATGCTGGCCGGAGTGGCGTTCAAACCGGCTCGGTGACCCCGGTGGACTCCTCCCTCACCACGCCGGAGTCCTCGCCGACTGCCGCCTCCGCCGCCCCCGCCGCACCGGCAGGGGCGGCGGCCGGCCGCAGGCCCGGCTTCGGCACCCTGCTCGCGGTCGACCTGTGGGAGCGGTTCAGCTTCTTCGGCATGGCGGCGATCCTGGTCCTCTACCTGACCGCCTCCGAGGCCCGCGGCGGCCTGGGCATGGCCCCGCCGACGGCCACCGCGGTCTTCGCGGCGTACATGTCACTCAGCTTCATGGCCGGGCTGCCCGGCGGCTGGCTCGCCGACCGGGTGCTGGGCGCGCGCCGGGCGGTACTGCTCGGCGGTGCGCTCATCACCTGCGGTCACGCGGTCCTCGCGGTGCCGGTGCCGGGCACGCTCTACGCCGGGCTGCTGCTGGTCGTCGCGGGCACCGGCCTGGTCAAGCCGGCCATGGCGGCCATGGTCGCGGGGGTCAGCGGGGACGGCGCGGGCCGCCGCGAGGCGGCCTTCTCGCTCTTCTACATGTGCATCCAGGTCAGCGCGCTCGTCGCCCCCGTCGTCACCGGGCTGCTGGCCGAGCGCGTCGCCTGGCACCTGGGCTTCGCCGCGGCCGCCTTCGGTATGACGGCGGGGCTTGTCCAGTTCGCCCTAGGCCGGCGCAGGTACGGGGACGTGGGCGCGCGTCCGTCCCGCCCGGTGCCGCACTCCGAGGCCGCCGCGATGCTCAGACGCGCGGCGTGGGCCACGGGAGCGGTGGCCGCGCTGCTGGTGGCCCCGGCGTCCCTCGGACTGCTGCCACTGCCCGCGGTGCTCGCCGTCCTCGGCCTGACCACGGTCACCCTGCCGTTCTGGTACCTGCGCTCACTGTGCCGGGCCGGCGCGCCGGGGGAGGCGCACCGGCGTCGGCTCGCGGGATTCACCGCGTTGATGGCGTCCTCGGCCGCGTTCTGGATGATCTTCGCGCAGAGCGGCTCGGTGCTCAGCCTCTTCGCCGAGCGTCACACCGACCGGGACCTGCTCGGATTCGAGGTCCCCGCCAGCTGGTTCCAGTCCGTGCACCCGCTGTTCGTCCTGCTGGTCGCCCCGCTCTTCGCCCGCCTGTGGCTGCGCGCCGGGCCGCGGGCCGACGTGCCCGTCAAGTTCGCGGGGGCGCTGATCACAGCGGGGCTGAGCTTCGTGCTGATGGCCGTCGCGGCCCGGCTCGCCGAGCACGGCCCGGTGGGCCCGTACTGGCTGCTGCTGGTCTACCTGCTCTACTCCTGTGGCGAGATCGCGCTCGCTCCGGCCGGTCTGGCGCTGGCCGCCACGGTCGCGCCCCCCGGCAGCACCAGCCGTCTGCTCGCGGTGAACGGGCTGTTCGGCGCCGTGGGCGTGGTGGTGGGAGGCCAGTTGTTCCGGCTGACCGCGGTGCTGCCCCTGGCGACGTACTTCCTGCTGCTGGGAGCTTCCGTCCTCGCGGTGGGTACGGCGGTCGCGCTCGGTACCCCGCGGTTGCGCCGACTGCTCGGCGCAACACATGAATGAGCTGTGCCCCCAACGGGATTCGAACCCGTGCTACCGCCTTGAAAGGGCGGCGTCCTAGGCCGCTAGACGATGAGGGCTATCGGCCCGCCTGGGCGCCTCGCGGCGCGTCGGGGACGTGAGAAGCATATGGGATGGCAGGAGGTATCGCCAAAACGGTTTACGGGGCAGTCGGAGATGGGGCAGTCGGAGATGGGGCGGTCGGAGACGGGGTGGTGGGCGACGGGGTGGTGGGCGACGGGGTGGTGGGCGACGGCGCAGTCGGAGACGGGGTGGGGGAGCTGGGTGAGGGCGAGGGGGTGGCTCCGGGCTGGTTCTCCTCCGGGAGGTGGCGGCTGACCTCCGCCGTCGTCAGGCCCAGGCCGCCCAGTTTGATCTCGTCCCAGGCCTGGAGGCGGCGGGTGTCGCGGTCCATGTAGAGGATCGACGCCTCGATGGGGTCGGGGTACTTGCCCTCGATCGCGCGCAGGCCGCTGCCGCCCGTCGAGCCCTCGATGCGCAGGCGGGTGCCGTACTTCAGGATCTCCATCTCGTTGTGGTGGAGGTGGCCGGCCAGCACCAGGGGGACCTCGCCGTCCACCTCGCGGGCCGCCGACGGTTCGTGGGCGACGGCGATGTCGACGGAGGTGCCGGACGTGCGCTGGTCGTGCAGGGCGGAGGCCAGGCGGGCGCCGGCCAGCTCCTGGGACTGCTCGGCTCCGGGCTTGTTCGTGCGGTCGGGGGTGAACTGGGGGTCGCCGATGCCCGCGAAGCGCAGGCCCGCGACCGTCCGGGCCCGGCCGTCGTCCAGGACGTGGACGTTCTTCAGGCCTTCCAGGTAGCGCTGGGTCGTCATGGAGTCGTGGTTGCCGCGGACCCAGACGTACGGGGCGCCGAGGTCCTCGATCGGGTCCAGGAAGCCGTTCTCCGCCGCCGAGCCGTGGTCCATGGTGTCGCCGGAGTCGACGATCACGTTCACCTTGTACTGGTCCACCAGCGAGGCGATGATCTTCCAGCTCGCCGGGTTGAGGTGGATGTCGGAGACGTGCAGGACGCGGATGGTGGTCGGGTCGGGCGCGTAGGCGGGGAGCGTGGAGGTGGCGTCGTACAGCTTCGTCACGTTCGTCACCAGGCGCGCCAACTCCTTCTGGTAGACGTCGAATTCGGTGACGATGCTGCGCGCGTTGCCGACGAGGGACGGCGCGGAGGAGAGCAGGCCGGAGAACTTCGGCTCCAGGACCGATTCGGGGTTCCAGGTCGCGAACGCGGTTCCTCCTGAGGCGGCCAGGAGGGTGAGCGCCAGGCCGCCGGCCGCGAGGGCCTGGCGGGGGCGGCGGTAGACCGCGAGGCCGAGGGCCGTGGCGCCCGACACGACGGCCACGCAGGAGCGCAGCGCCAGGTCGAGGGTGCCGTGTCCGACGTCCTGGCTGACCTCGTCCTGGAGGCCGGAGAGGCGTTCGGGGTGGTCGACCAGGGCCTGGGCGCGGACCGGGTCGAGCTGGTCGACGTTGACGTCCAGGCGGACGGGGGCGACGTGGCTGTCCAGTTGCAGCGCGCCGAGCGGCGAGACGTTGATCTTCGTGCCGCCGGTGAGCGACGGACGCAGGGTCATCGTCGTGTTCATGGGGCCGACCGGGGTCCGCACGTTGCCGACGATCAGCAGACCCAGCCAGGCGCCCACGACGACGACGGTGACGAGACCGAGGGCGCGGGTCCAGGGGTGCGGCTGGGGGACGAGTTCGACGGTCGGGTGGGGGCGGCGCGTGCGGTAGTGGCGCGCGAGGGCACGTGGGGTCCTGCGGATGCGGTTCACGATGCTCCGAGCGGCGACGGGGACGCGGGCCATTGGTCCCGTATGCCCAAGTCCGGGTGCGGATATGCGGGCGTGCTCATGACTCTCGTACGGCTGATTCGTACCGGACAATGGGCCTGTGCTGGAGATGACGCGCGAGGAGTTCGAGGAACTGGTCGCCGAGGCGTTGGACCGTATTCCGCCGGAGTTGACCCGGCTGATGGACAACGTCGCGGTGTTCGTCGAGGACGAGCCCCCGACGGACGATCCCGAGTTGCTCGGACTGTACGAGGGGACTCCGCTGACCGATCGGGGCGAGTGGTACGCCGGGGTGCTGCCGGACCGGATCACGATCTACCGGGGGCCGACGCTGAGGATGTGCGCGTCGCGGGAGGAGGTCGTCGAGGAGACGGAGGTGACCGTGGTGCATGAGATCGCCCACCATTTCGGGATCGACGACGCGCGGTTGCACGCCCTCGGATACGGCTGAGCGGCCGCGGAACGGGGCGCGTGTCCTCTTGTGGGCGGGGGGAGTTGAAGAAGTTGACTCCTTCACCATCCCCCGGAGGTGGCTGCTCGTGCGCCCCTTGTACGTACCCGTCCGTCTGGCCGCCACGGTCATGGCCGTCGCCGCTGCCGCCGGCTGCATGAGCGTGGGCGACGACGACGCCGGGGGAAGCGCGAAGCCGTCGCACTCCGCCGGTCAGCGGGGCGGCGAGGCGCCCGACGGCGGGGCGGCGGTGCCGGGCGGCGGCTCCGGGATCGACGCGGCGGCCGGGGACGGCAAGCGCGGGCACGGCAAGCACAAGAAGGGCAAGGGGGAGTCGGCGAAGCCGTCGGCCTCCCCGTCGGCCCGGCCCAGCGCGTCCGCCTCTGCCGGGGGCGGCAAGCCGCAGAAGCCGGACAGGCCGGGGGCGCCGTCGCCGACCAAGGCGCCGCCCACTCCCACCCGCACGGCCGAGCCGACGCCGACGCCGACGAACGAACCGCCGGCGTCCCCGACGCCGACACCGACGGTCGCCGAGCCGTCCTCGTCGGCACACGAGCCCCCGGGCCCGCAATTGGAGCAACGGGAGCCGGCGCCGGAGGCGGGATCACCCGCGTGAACTCCGCTGACCTGCGGCCATGAGGCTCGGTTTGCCATCGGGGGTGGGGGGTGCGTATGGTGGTAGATCGTTTGATCCCATCTTGCCCGGCGCCAACGCAGAGCGCGCCGTGTGGCGCGTACTCTCCCTTGCCGTGGCGGACCGCATAGAGGCGGTCGTAATGCGAATCACGGAGTTGACGGGCGCGTGCCGACGAGACTCCGGAAGGTTTCGCATACGCATGTCCATTTCCAGTACTGATCACGTCGTCGTGCCCGAGAACGAGGCCGCCGAGGACGTTCCCGAGGTCACCTTCGCGGACCTCGGCCTCCCCGAAGGGGTCGTGCGCAAGCTGGCCCAGAACGGCGTGACCACCCCCTTCCCGATCCAGGCCGCGACCATCCCGGACGCCCTGGCCGGCAAGGACATCCTCGGCCGTGGCCGCACCGGCTCCGGCAAGACCCTCTCCTTCGGTCTGCCGACCCTGGCCCGCCTGGCCGGCGGCCGCACCGAGAAGCACAAGCCGCGCGCCGTCATCCTCACCCCCACCCGCGAACTCGCGATGCAGGTCGCGGACGCGCTGCAGCCCTACGGCGACCAGCTCGGCCTGAAGATGAAGGTCGTGTGCGGCGGTACGTCCATGGGCAACCAGATCTACGCCCTGGAGCGCGGCGTCGACGTGCTCGTCGCCACCCCGGGCCGGCTGCGGGACATCATCAACCGCGGCGCCTGCTCCCTGGAGAACGTCGAGGTCGCCGTCCTCGACGAGGCCGACCAGATGTCCGACCTGGGCTTCCTGCCCGAGGTCACCGAGCTGCTGGACCAGGTCCCGCCGGGCGGTCAGCGGATGCTGTTCTCCGCGACCATGGAGAACGAGATCAAGACCCTCGTCGACCGGTACCTCAAGGACCCGGTCCTGCACGAGGTCGACGCCGCCCAGGGCGCCGTCACGACCATGTCGCACCACATCCTGATCGTGAAGCCCAAGGACAAGGCGCCGGTCACCGCCGCGATCGCCTCCCGCAAGGGCCGCACGATCATCTTCGTCCGTACGCAGCTGGGCGCCGACCGTATCGCCGAGCAGCTGCGCGACGCCGGGGTGAAGGCCGACGCGCTGCACGGCGGCATGACGCAGGGCGCGCGGACGCGGACGCTGGCCGACTTCAAGGAGGGCTACGTCAACGCGCTCGTCGCGACCGACGTCGCCGCTCGCGGTATCCACGTCGACGGCATCGACCTGGTGCTGAACGTGGACCCCGCCGGTGACCACAAGGACTACCTGCACCGTTCCGGGCGCACCGCTCGCGCGGGCCGCTCCGGCACCGTCGTCTCCCTGTCGCTGCCGCACCAGCGCCGCCAGATCTTCCGGCTGATGGAGGACGCGGGCGTCGACGCCTCCCGTCACATCATCAACTCCGGTACGGCCTTCGAGCCCGAGGTCGCCGACATCACCGGCGCCCGGTCGATGACCGAGGTCCAGGCGGAGTCCGCGGGCAACGCGGCCCAGCAGGCCGAGCGCGAGGTCGCCCACCTCACCAAGCAGCTGGAGCGGGCGCAGCGCCGCGCCGCCGAGCTGCGCGAGGAGGCCGACCGGCTGGTCGCCCGGGCCGCCCGTGAGCGGGGCGAGGACCCCGAGGCCGCGGTGGCCGAGGCACAGGTCGCGGTCGCGGCCGCGGAGATCTCCGTCCCCGAGCAGCCGGCGGCGCAGGACGTCGACAAGGCGGACCGGGACGACCGTGGCGGGCGTTCGTACGAGCGTCGCGACAACGACCGTGGCTTCCGTCGGGACGACCGTCGTGACGACCGCGGTGGCCGTTCCTTCGAGCGCCGGGACGACAACCGCGGTGGCGGGCGTTCCTTCGAGCGTCGCGACGACAACCGTGGTGGCGGATTCCGCCGCGACGACCGCGGTGACCGGAATGACCGCGGTGGCCGTTCCTTCGAGCGCCGGGACGACAACCGCGGTGGCGGGCGTTCCTTCGAGCGTCGGGACGACAACCGTGGTGGCGGATTCCGCCGGGACGACCGTCGGGACGACAACCGTGGCGGCGGGCGTTCGTTCGAGCGTCGTGACGACCGCGGTGGCTTCGAGCGCCGTGACGACCGCGGTGGCTTCGAGCGCCGTGACGACAACCGTGGCGGTGGCCGGTCCTTCGAGCGTCGGGACGACAACCGTGGTGGCGGATTCCGCCGCGACGACCGTCCGGCCCGTCCCTTCGAGCGTCGTGACGAGCGTGGCGGCCACCGTGGCAGCGACCGCCCGTTCAACCGCGACCGCCAGGGCGACCGCCCCGGCTTCCGCTCCGCCGGCCACGACCGCCCCTCCGGCCGCCGTGACGACCACCGCGGCACGGGCACCGGCACCGGTACCGGCACCGGCTCCTTCGGCCGCCGTGACGACAAGCCGCGCTGGAAGCGCAACGGCTGAGTACGTCCTTGAGCAGTGAGCGCCGTGGCCCCCGGAATTCCGGGGGCCACGGCGTTTTCGCGTCCCCGGGCGGGTGGACAGAAAACGCTCTCCGCGGAGCTGTGAAAAGACTGTAAGATCAGCCGACTTATGAGGGGGATGCGACGGCCGGGGGGCCGGAGGCATCTGATGCGGTGCGCTCCCTCTCCTTTTTTCCGGGGAGGATCACCTTGGCCCGTCATGTCTTCGTACGTCGCTCGAGAGCGAGACGCGCGGCCGTCGCCGTAGCGGCTTCCGCCGCGCTCGCGGCCGGACTGAACCCGCTGCTGCCGTCGGCGTCGGCGGCGGAGGTGCCGCAGGAGACGGTGGTGCCGGCGGCGCTGCGCGACTACGGCCTGCAGGCGACGATCCGGACGTCGTCGACCCACAACGGTCACGACGCCGCCGGGGCGCAGGGTGTGTTCCACTCCCTGGAGGGCAGCAGTGGCCTGCTGTGGACGCGTTACGCGGACGGCGAGTCGGTGAGCGTCCCGGCGCCCGCGGGGACCGCCGCGCTGACGACCGGCACCGATGTCCTGGTGTACAAGTACGCCGACGGCCGTGTCGACTTCTGGGACGCGACGGACGGCACCAGCCGCACCCTGCGCATCCCGGACGGACTCGGCTACCTCACGTCCTACGACAATCTGACGGTCGCCTACGTGAACGTGACCGGCGAGGACGGCGTGACCACCCGGGTCATGCATCTGCTGACGCCGGGGCCCGACGGGACGACCGAGGACCTCACGGTCACGGGAGGCCCGACCGGTCTGATGCTCGGGCAGGCCGCCGGTGCGGACTCCGGGATGCTGTACTTCCGTGCCTCCGTGGACGGGCAGCCGGGTCTGGCCGCCGTGGACCGTGCGACCGGTGAGGTGCGCGGCTGGAGCGGACCGCTCCCCGTCGCGTACAGCAAGGTGAACCTCGGCGGCGGTCATGTCGTCGTCTCCGCCGCCGACAAGGCCACGGTCCTGGTGTTCCGGCGTGACCTGTCGGCAGCCCCCGTCGAGATCGCGCTCAAGGGTGTCAGCGACGGCGCGAACGCCACCCACGACCTGGCTGTCGTCGGCGACTGGCTGGTCAACGGGATCTACTCGACGACCGCGCAGCCCATCACGGGCGGCGAGCCGGTGACCCTGCTGAAGTCCTCGGCGTACGGGACCGCGGCCGGGCCCGGCGGTACCGCCGTGAAGATCGGTACCGGCACCGGCGAACGGGGCATCCAGCGCATCACGCCGGGCGCGGACGGCGGCCCGCCCGTCGTCACGCTCGTCAAGGCCCTGCCCAAACCGCCGTTGCCGATTCAGGGCCTGTCCCTGGAGCAGGGGCGGCTTGTCGTCATGGACCTCTACCGCAGCTGGGTGCGCGCCGACTGGATACGGACGGTCGCCCCGTCCGGCACCCCCGTCTTCGGCGAGCGCAGCGCGTTCACCACCGATGTCGCAATGGACCCCTGCGCCGCTACTGACGTCGCCTGTGCCCAGGTCCAGGGCACGGCCGACGGCCGTATCGCCTGGCTCTCCCACGACGAGACCACCGACCGGATCAGGGTCCACGGGCCTGGCTCGAACGGCCTGTGGGAACGCACCGGGCTGCCGCAGGGCGGGCGGATCACCGACGTCTCGGGCCCGTACCTGCTCTACACGGCGCCCACTCAGCAGTACGTCTACCGGATCGGCGACGACGGAACCCCGGCCGTCACCCGCACCCCCGGCGCCGCCGGGCTCTCCGGTGACGTCCTGTGGACGGCGGGCACGACACCGGGAGCCGTCACCGCGTACAACCTGACGTCGAAGAAGGTCACCGAGACCCTGACGACCGACGCCGGCTGCACGCCCGCCGAGCTCCAGGCGCTCGGCCGCTATCTGTACTGGACCTGCGACGGTAGGGCCGGCGTCTACGACCGTACGGCGAAGAAGTCAGTGCCCGTGCCGAGCGGCGAGGCCAAGCTCGGTGACGGATACGTCGTCACGCACGACAAACAGGCCGGGAAGCTGACGCTCACCACGGTCGCCGACGGGACGCCCGCGAGCCGGTTCATCGGGGACCTGTCCGACACCGGGGTCTCGCAGCGGGACGTGCGCTGGACGGTCGACGAGTCGGGCGCGAACGCGGCCTACGTGGATGACCAGGAGCGCGTGCACCTCGTACCGTCCGGAGTGCCGCAGCAGCCGTTGCGCCTGCTCGCGCCGGCCGCGAAGACGTCGTCCGTCAAGGCGCACGAGATCGACACCACGCCCGACACCCTGGCCACCCTGTTGCTGTCGAAGCCGTCGGCGAACTGGCGGCTGACCGTGCGCAGCAAGGCGACCGGCAAGGTCGTGGACACGCGGGACGGCGGCGCCTCGCGCGGCGAGCTGAGCGTCGGCTGGTTCGGCACCGACTCCAAAGGCATGTTCCTGCCGAACGGCTCGTACGACTGGTCGCTGGCCGCCGCGCCGGCGGACGGCGTTGGCGCTCCGGTGGAGGTGACCGGCACGGTGGCGCTGCGCGGCGGCGCCGCAGCCCGTCACGACCACCTCGGCGGCGACGGCATCGGCGACCTGCTCACCCTCAACTCCGCCGGCGGCCTGACCTTCCAGCAGGGCACGGGCAAGGGCACGTTCTCGGGGAAGGTCACCGGCAGCGGCTGGCCCACCTCGGCGCGGTTCGTGTCGTACGGCGACCTGAGCGGGGACCGCTGCAACGACGTTCTGGTGCGGTACAGCAGTGGGGCCCTGCGGCTGTACAAGCCGGGGTGTGGTGCCGCGGTCAAGCCGTCGACGTCGTACACGACGCTGGGCAGCAGCGGCTGGACCCAGTACGACGTCCTGACCTCGCCGGGTGACGTGAGCGGCGACGGCCGTCCGGACCTGATCGCCCGCAATACGTCCACCGGCACGGTCTACCTGTACAAGGGCACCAGCACCGGCAAACTATCGGCCCGCGTGAAGCTCTACGACAACTGGAAGACCTACAAGAAGATCGTCGGGGCCGGCGACCTCAACGGCGACGGCATCGGCGACCTCCTCGCCCAGGACAAGGCCAACACCCTCTACCGCTACTACGGCAGGGGCAACGGCACCTTCTCCGCCCGCACCAAGCTGTTCACGAACTGGGGCGGCTCCTACAACGTGATCGTCGGCGTCGGGGACATCACCGGCGACGGGAAGGCCGACATCGTGACGCGGGACACCAGCGGCAACCTGTACCGCAACAGCGGTGATGGCAAGGGGTCGTTCGGTGGACGCGTGAAGATCGCCACCGGCTGGCAGGGCTACAAGGGCATTTTCTAGCCAAGTTGTGACGTGTGTCATGCCCTCGGCGAGGGAATCGCTGGGGGCATGACAGATGACGCGACATCGAGTGGGCAGACGAACCTCTCGAAACCCTCGGAGCTCTCGGAGCTCTCGGACGAGGAACGGCTGGCCCAGCTCGGTTATACGCAGGTTCTCGCCCGCCGCATGTCGGCGTTCTCCAACTACGCGGTCTCCTTCACGATCATCTCGGTCCTGTCGGGCTGCCTGACGCTTTACCTGTTCGGCATGAACACGGGCGGCCCGGCGGTGATCACCTGGGGCTGGGTCGCGGTGGGCCTGATGACCCTCTTCGTGGGCCTGGCCATGGCCGAGATCTGCTCGGCGTACCCGACGTCGGCGGGCCTGTACTTCTGGGCACACCGCCTGGCGCCCTCGCGTACGGCCGCCGCCTGGGCCTGGTTCACGGGCTGGTTCAACGTGCTCGGCCAGGTGGCGGTGACGGCGGGCATCGACTTCGGAGCGGCGTCCTTCCTGGGCGCGTACCTCAATCTCCAGTTCGACTTCGAGGTGACGCCGGGCCGGACGATGCTGCTGTTCGCGGGCATCCTGGTGCTGCACGGCCTGCTGAACACCTTCGGCGTACGGATCGTCGGCCTGCTCAACAGCGTGAGCGTGTGGTGGCACGTGCTGGGTGTGGCGGTGATCGTGGGCGCGCTGACCTTCGTACCGGATGAACACCAGTCGGCGTCCTTCGTCTTCGGTGAGTTCGTGAACAACACGGGCTGGGGCAGCGGGATGTACGTGGTGCTGCTGGGCCTGCTGATGGCCCAGTACACCTTCACGGGTTACGACGCCTCGGCCCACATGACGGAGGAGACGCACGACGCGTCGACGGCGGGCCCGAAGGGCATCGTCCGCTCCATCTGGACGTCATGGATAGCGGGCTTCGTCCTGCTCCTGGGCTTCACGTTCGCGATCCAGTCGTACGACGGTGCCCTCGCGTCCCCGACGGGGGCACCGCCGGCCCAGATCCTGCTGGACGCGCTGGGCGCGACGGCCGGCAAGCTGCTGTTGCTCGTCGTGATCGGGGCGCAGCTGTTCTGCGGGATGGCGTCGGTGACGGCCAACAGCCGGATGATCTACGCGTTCTCGAGGGACGGCGCGCTGCCCTTCTCCCACATCTGGCACACGGTGAGCCCGCGCACCCGGACGCCGGTGGCGGCGGTGTGGCTGGCGGCGATGGGGGCACTGGTGCTGGGGTTGCCGTATCTGATCAACGTGACCGCCTATGCGGCGGTGACCTCGATCGCCGTGATCGGTCTGTACATCGCGTACGTCATCCCGACGCTGCTGCGGTTGCGGAAGGGGGACGGTTTCGAGCGAGGGCCGTGGCATCTGGGGCGGTGGTCCCGGGCGATCGGGGTGGTGGCGGTGGCGTGGGTCTGCGTGATCACGGTGCTGTTCATGCTTCCGCAGGTGTCGCCGGTGACGTGGGAGACGTTCAACTACGCGCCGGTCGCCGTTCTGGTCGTACTGGGGTTCGCGGCGACGTGGTGGGGGGCGTCGGCTCGGCACTGGTTCCTGAACCCGGATCATGAACGGACTCGGGCGAGGGAGGCGGCTCGGGCGGGGGCGCCGGAGCCGGTTGATCCGTGACGCTCCCGTGCGTTCGGAGTGGGTTCTGAGTGTGTGTTTGGCGGGTGCTCAGTGGGTTCTGACTGCCCGGCGCGGCCGTGTCGCCGATACCCGATCGGAGACACGGCCTCGTCCGGCTATGCTCGGGGTGGCAACATCGCCAGGGCCGTTAGCTCAATTGGCAGAGCAGTGGACTTTTAATCCATTGGTTGTGGGTTCGAGTCCCACACGGCCTACCGGATGGAACCAAGGAAACCCCTGGTCAGACACAGTCTGGCCGGGGGTTTCTCCGTTTCCAAGATCGTTAGCTCCACCGAAGCTCCACCGAAGTGCATGTGGTCACAGCATCTCCCATCCGACTACGGGCCGCCTCCGGTTTGACCACGGAAAGCACCACTGAGCATGCGGGGAGGGGCGCCGTCGGTCTCACCGACGGCGCCCCTCCCGATCTCCGGTGCCGGTACCGACTACCGCACGTCGACGTAGTCACCCACGGCGTTGACCGCCGGGGTCGTCGAGGTGCCGGCGAAGCTGAAGCGCCAGTAGCCGTCGTAGCTCGCGGTGGCGGTGGCCTTCACGTTGCCGTACGAGTCGGAGTACACGGTCTTGACGGTCGTGTACGTGCTGGTGCCCGCCTTGCGGAACTGGAGCTTGACCGGCTGGTTGGTGTAGCCGTGGTACTGGTTGTCCTCCCAGTTGGCGCGGGAGAGCTTGCCCGTGGTGGTGATGGTCCTGCCCTTGTACACGGGCTCCGGGCCGGCATTTGCGGTCAGCCTGGAGTAGCGCTGGATCAGGGTGGTGCCGAGGCTGCCCTGGTCGGCGTACCCGACCTTGGACGGGTCGTAGGTGGTGCTGCTCGGGTCCTGGCCGTTCCACGCGATGGCCAGGGCGCCCGCGCTCCACGAGCCCGCGTCGGCGTTCACGAGTTCGCCCTCGGCCGGGTAGATGTCGATGTTGCCCTTGCAGGTGGCGGTCGTCGACGAGGTGGCGGTGCAGGTGGCCGGGTCGTCGCCGAAGAGGGTGTTGCTCGGGTCGTCGTAGGACCCCTTGTAGATGTACGGGCCGGTCTGGAAGTCGGACGCGGTGATGTCGACATCGCTGCCGTGCGTCAGGGTGTACGTGACCGAGAACGCGACGTGGTTGGTGGTGCCGACCTTGTACGCCTTGCCGATCTGGAGGTTGGAGAAGGTGACGTCCATGGCGTACGGCTCGCCGGTGGTGTCGGCGGTGGTGTCGGCGGCACTGAACGTGGTGCGGCCGGAGTCGGCCAGGGCGGCTTCATGGATCTTGGTGGCGTCCGTGCGGTAGGACGCGGAGCCGTCGGCCTGCGCGGCCGGGACGGCGAAGGCGGAAAGGGCCAGGGCGCCGGAGACGGCGGCCACAGTGGCACGAATGCGCATGCGTTCCCCAGGGGGAGAAGTGATCTAGGAGTCTGACTGACTCAAGGGATCTGATCCATGAGGCCTGGGGTGGGTTGTACCGGGCGATCCGGATTTTGTCGTCGCATACGCCATGTTTGGTGCCCGCATTACGAAACTCACCGCCGGCGCCGCCCGTGTGCGGTGCCGGCGGTGAGCGGGGCGTGTTACCGCTGCCCTTCTTGCATGCGCCGCACGGACGCGCACGGAAGTGGGCCGGGCCTGGAGGCCGTTGGACCCGACCGCCGAAGGCGACGCACAAGAGGGGCCCCTGAGGCCTCCGGGGCCCCTCTCGCGTTCCGCACGCCGACGTCACCGCCGGGATTGGATCGTTTCAGTCTTGAGGCGGACTCCTCCATGTGCGGCCTCCCGACCGCCGTGTCTACTTCGACTTGGACTTGTCGGTCGCCCTCGGGTTCGCGTTCGGGTTCGGGCTCTTGCGCTACCCGTCAGCGGTGTGGGACTCCTCCGAGGAGGGCCTGTGCTGCAAGTACTACGCCAAGTGCAAGAGGTACGGAAGCGGGGCCAACCCGCTCTGCCGCTCATGCTTCGTGGAGGCCGTGGTGAAGTGGGGGCCGGGCGTGAGGCAGAAGGGCTACAACGCCTGAGGCCGACCAGCCCCTAGCCGGAGTCCATCCCCGCCGGAGCGGCTGACGGTTAGCCTCGCGGTGTGAATGACTACGTGCAGGTCTCGACAGCGACGCCGGCCCGTGAGCATGCCGTGGATCTCGCAAAGGGGGCGGTCAAGGGACGGCTGGCAGCAGGCTCCCAAATCATCGGCCCGGTGGGGTCCGTGTTCTGGCACCTCGGGGAGTTCGGTGAAGGCGAGGAGTGGCGGCTGCTGCTCACGACGACTACAGACCGGTACCCGGAGTTGGAGCGGTATCTGATGGAGAACCATCCGTGGGACAGCCCGGAAGTGATCGCTGTGCCGATCACTCACGGGGCGCCGCGGTGCCTTCGGTGGATTGAGGACTCCGTGGGCGATTCCTAGGCTGCCTGGACCGCAGCCACATGTCCGTACCGCGCTGGCGCACCAGGCTTTAAGGCCGAAGGCGGGAGGACGTGCGGTCACCCTATGTGAGGGTGCTGAGGCCGATCGGGTCCGTACAGAGCTGCGCCCCCATCCGGCTTGAGGAAGCGGCCGGGGGCGCAGTTCGGCGTAGCGTTCTGAGTGTCTAGGTCAGAACGGAGCACCAGTATGCCCCTTACCAGTGACGAGCACATCGGCAAGCGCGTCAAGATTGCCCGTAATGCGGCCGGTATGACCCAGGTTGAGCTAGCCGATTTCCTGGAGCGCACGGAAGCATGGGTCGCGAACGTCGAAAACGGCCGTCAGCCCCTTGACCGGTTTTCCATCGTTACCGCCATCGCTGACCGGTGTGACGTCGATGTGGTCTGGCTCCTCGGCCAGCCCTATCGTCTCCAGCGCAACGGCGGCTCGCTCGCCCACGCGCATATCCCCGCGCTGCGCACAGGCCTGCGCCGTTCCGGTCTCATCCTGTCCGGTCATCCGGGGATGAGCCCAACCGGAGTCCCGGTCGACCTGACCACGCTCAAGCGCCGGTCCATCAAGGCGAACAACGCCCGCCAGGCCGCGAACCTGCCGAAGGTGGCGCAGCTCCTCCCGCCCCTCGTCGAGGACCTCAACACCGCTCCTGATCGCCGAAGGCCCGGACCGCGAAGAAGCGTTGCGGCTCCTCGCGGATGCCGCCCGTACGGCGCGCATGTGCCTCAACCAGCTCGGCTATCCGGACCTCGCCTGGTCCTCGGCGGAGGTAGCGGCCGGCGCGGCAACACAACTCGGCGACCCCGTGACGAAGGCGGCCGTGGCATGGGACCGCTGCGGCGCGCTGCTGCACCAAGCCAGTTTGCGGGAGACGGTCGCCGTCGCCGAGGCGGCCCTCCAGGACCTCGAACCGCTGGCCTCCGGCCGTACGGTGGACCAGCGGGCCGTATCCCTGCGTGGGGCGCTCCACCTACGGGCGGCGATCGCCCACGCTCGGGGTAAGCAGACCAGCAACGCGTGGGCGCGCATTGACGCCGCGCTGGAGGACGCCGATCGGCTCGGGCCGCAGTGGTACGACGTCGAGCAGCAAACGGTGTTCGGGCGGGGCGTGGTCGCGGTACACGCGGCGGAGACCGGGGTCGAGGTCGACCAGCCTGACACCGGCTTGCAGCGTGTGCCGGAGGTGAACGTCGACGACGTCCCCAGCAAGGAACGAAAGACTCACTTCGCCATCGACGCGGCGCGGGCGATGCACCGCATGGGCCGCAGCGCATCCGCGGTGACGAAGCTGCGCGAGGCAGCCAGCCACGCGCCGTACTACGTGTACGCGGACCCGATGGCCCGGGCTCTGGTCTCCGACCTCGCCCGGACTGGCGTGCCTTCGCAGGCCGCCGCCCTCTCCGGGCTCATCCGGAACATGGAGCTCGTCAGCTAGAATCGGCGCCAACTCCCGTCCCGCGAACGCCCCCTAGAAAAACTAGGGGGCGTCGCCGTGTCAGCGGGCAACCCTGGACAGGTCACTATTCGTGCCTGAGTGATCACCCAGGGGGTATCGGCGCATGGAGCCGATCACCACCCGCGATCCTGCCGCCGCGGCGCTCGCGTATCTCGCGCTTGAGTGGCCTCTCGCTGTGGGATACCGCTATCGGCCCAGGCAGGGCTGTACCTGCGGCAACGTCAACTGTGATGCGCCGGGAGCGCATCCGTTCCCACAATGGCGGCGGCTGACCCCGGCCACCGTCCCGAGCGACGTCCAGACGGCGCCCGGCGCCGGCCTCATCGCCCGCACCCACCAGTTCGACGCCGTCCTCGTGCCGCGCTCAATCGGCATGGCGGCCATGGTGCAGCTAGACCGCAAACGCATCTCGCCGCCGTGCCTGCTCCTGGAGCCTGACCTCTACGCCATGCTCGTCCTGCCGGCGACCGGCCGGTACACCATGGCGGACGATGTGGTCGAGGTCCGCACCGGCCGGGACGGCTGGATCCCGCTCCCGCCGAGCCATGGCGTCCGCTGGGACACCGCGCCCTGGTACGAGGGGACGACCACGCCACGGGACCTGGTCCACGGTTCGGACGTCGGCCCGATCCTCGCCGAGGGCTTCAAGTTCGCCCGCGTACGGGAGGCCAGCCAACAGAGGGCCCTCAAACCGGAGGAGGCGAGAAGCTGATGCCCCGTCGTCTCATGGCCCCCGCGGAGGAGGCCGTCGCGGAATGGCTGCTCACGTTCGCATCCTGGGACGAGGCGAAGGCCTCGGAGGAATGGGCCACCGGGGGCATAGCACTCCTGCGGTGCGGAGCAGCGTTCTGCGCGATTCGTGTGCCCGTCCCGTTCGTCGAGGCGGCGGCTATGACCAAAGATCCGGCGACGGTGGACGCATATCTCGCCGAGGCGCTGCACGGGGCGCCGGCCTTCCGCTGCAACTCCGGCCAATCCATTTACGTCCTGGTGGAACCGACCGTCATCGAGTGGTGGAAGGACCCGGATGCCGAGTGCATCGGCGCCGGGAGGAGCTCGGCGTGCCGCGCCCGGATCTGATCGGGCATCCCGGCCGCACGCTTTCGTACTGGGCCGTCCCCATGTCCCGGCCTGGCGGCCTCGGCAGCGGTGAGGCCGTCTCTCAACTCGTCAAATACGGCCGGTTCTTCACGGCACAGCAGGAGGTGGGCAATGACCGGCGCTGAGACTGGCACCGAGGTCACGGAGGGGAAGAACCTGACGACGCTTCCGGAGCGTCAACTCGCCGTCTCTCACTGGCTCCTCGGTGCCGCCGATGACCGGGATCATGCCCGTGCGCAGTGGGTGGAACAGGAGATAGCGCTCCTGGCCTGCGGCAGCATCTTCGCCGCCGTAAGGATTCCCGCCGGTCTCGTGTGGGCCGCGGCCAAGACGCAGGAGCTCAAGGAGGTGGACGCTTTCCTCCGCCGGTGGTTCGACGGCGGCGCGGTGTTCATGGACCTCCACGCCCTCTTGTACTGCGCCCTGGTGCCCGGGTCCACGGGGTGGCGCTGGAATGACCGGGAGTTCCCGGGCGTGGGATGCGTCGGCCGTGACAAATTCCTCGGCGTCCCAGCCGTCCATCTCACCGAGCCAGCCGCCCGCGCGTACTGGTGCCTCCCGATGGACTCCCCCGGAGACCTCTGTTACCTGGACGAGGTGGAGGAACTGATCCGCACCGGCCAGGCGGCCCGCAGCCAGGGAGTGACCCGGTGACCGTGGAGGCCTTCACAGGCGCGCTGGGGCTCCCCGCGCCGCGCCCCGTCCCACCGGAAGAGCTGACGGCCGCCGCCGTTGGGCGGGTGCCGCTCAACGTGCTCATTCCCACCGGGCGCCTGGTCCAGGTCCTCAAGGCGTGGGGCCGCGGCCAACTCGCCGAGGTCCCCGCCGGCCTCGGGTTCGACGTCCTCTTGACCCTGGGGCGGTGGCAGAGGACACCGTCCGGCGGATGCGCGAGGCCGGGAGACCCGTTGGGCCGGTCATCCTTGGCCCGTCCGGCGGGGAGTTCATCCTCGAACGCGGCTCGGCGCCGCGTTGGTCCGCGCCGTGGTCCACCCTCCTCCGGCCGGGGTCGCTGGTCCTCCTCCCACCGCCCACCGTGTGCCACCCGCAGACGGCGGCTGCCCGCGGCTGGCTCGTTCCCCCTTCCCACCATGAGGCGCGCGAGCCGCTCAGTGCCGGGGTGACGCCGGGCGGCGCGCTCCTGGAGCCGTACCTCGCTGCGGTAGCGCACGCCGAGGCGGAGGAGGCCGCCCGGACGGGCGACCTCCGCTGAACACCCCGGGGGCGGCGGAGACGGCGCCGCGCGCCTCCGGGGATTGGGCCCGGGCCTCGCTCCCCCAGGGCCGCGCCGTCGCCGAACCTGTCACCCGTAGGAGAGGAACCGTGGACCCGAAGCTGGAACGCCCCGGAGAGCTGGATGAGTGGGAGATGTGCTGGTACCGCGAGAGGCTGGACGACCCCGCGCTCCTGGACGCCTGTGTCGTGGTCGTGATCGAGGAGAGCCGCTATCTGGCGGTGCCGGTCGGTGGAAAGCGCCGCGGCGGCTACATCCTCTTGGATGACACGAACCACCTCGAGCAGCTCCGTGACGCGTTGAAGGACCGCGACGGCTTCCCCTCGGTCCGGGTGCGCTGGTCGCGCCACCCTGACGTCTGCCACTCCATCGCGTGGGGCGATCCGCACCCCCGGACCACGGACCAGAACAAGGTGCTGGAGTTCTACGGCTTCGACCTGGACGCCGTTGAGCGCGCGTGGAAAGAGGAGAACGAGAATGTCTAGCAAGCCCACGCAGGCGCCGGGCGAGGAAGCCAGGACCGTGGAATTCACGTCCCTCAGCGTCGGCGCCTTCGTGGTGCGAGTGCGGGCGGACGGTCGTACCGGACGGGAGGCGTGGAAGCTGCTGCGCGAGCGCCACCCGTGGTTCGCGTGGGGAGCGATCGCGTACGTCACCCTCCTCCTCGTGGCCGTGGGCGCCCTGATGCTGGCCGTCGTCGCGGAGGCCGTCTCCTCCTGACTCCGCCCCCGGCCCGATGTTCCTCCCGGGCCGGGGCGGTCCCCGGCCCGGCGCACCCGACCTCGACGCCCGCGGTGCGCCGGGCCGCCACAAGCTCCGCCCGTACGAACGGCATTCGGCGCGGGCGGAACGGCGCCGGGACCCACGTCCCCTTTGCGGTCCCGGCGCCGCTGAAAGGTCCATGACCCGTCCAGTGGCGGGTCTCACTGCGACCCAAGGAGCAACACATGTACGTCCACTCTGACCGCCTGCCCACGGGCCCGGCGGTCCCGCAGGGCACCATCACGCTTCGCCCGTGGGGGATCGCCCGCATGGAGCCGTACCCGACGCCGGCCCCCGAGTACGCCACCGTCCAACTGGACCCGGCAACCCAGACCGGGGTGTTCTTCGACGCCGGCGGCCAGGTCATGGAGGTGCCCGGCCACGGCACCAGCACCGGCACGAGCCCGTCAACCGGCACCAGCCCGGACGGGAGCGGCCAGAGCACCACGGACACCGACACGGGGAGCGACAGCGACCAGTGAGTGATCCGCGTCCGGTGTTGGTCGTCACCAGCCTGCACGACCCCACCGCCGACGTGGTGATCCGCGAGCTGCACGACCGGGGCGTCCCGGTCGTGCGGCTCGACTCGGGGGACTTCCCCGCATCACTGTCGGTGGAGGCCGAGATCACCCAGGAAGGCGTCCGCGGTCGCCTCATCACCCCGTCCCGTACCGCCGACCTGGCGGCCGTCCGCTCGCTCTACTACTGCCGGCCTACCGGATTCGCCTTCCCGCACCTGGACGAGCAGGATGCGCGGTTCGCGGTCACACAGGCCAGATACGGGCTCGGAGGCGTGCTGGCTTCACTGCCCGGCTGCCTCTACGTCAACCACCCGCACCGCATCGGCGACGCCGAGTTCAAACCATCCGGGCTCGCCGCGGCGGTGGAGGCCGGGTTCCTCGTGCCGCCGACGCTGATCACGTCCAGCCCTGACGCTGCCCGGGAGTTCATCAAGGGACACGACTCCGTCATCTACAAGCCGTTGTACAACCCGGTGTATCGGGTCCATGGCGTGCCGTCCGTCGTCCGCGTGGCCGAGGTGGCCGCCGAGGACATCGACGACAGCGTCTCCGGCACCGCGCACCTCTTCCAGGCGCGCATCCCCAAGGTTGCCGACGTGCGCGTAACCGTCATCGGCGCGCGGGTGTTCTGCGTCCGGATCGACTCTGACCTCCTGGACTGGCGCACCGATTACAGCCGCTTGCGCTACACCCCCGTGGAACCGCCGCCCGGCATGGAGACGGCACTCCGTACCTACCTGGACCACTTCGGCCTGGTCTTCGGCGCTTTCGACTTCTGCGTTGGTGAAGACGGGCGATGGTGGTTCCTCGAATGCAACAGCTCCGGTCAGTGGTACTGGCTGGAGCCCGAGACCGGCCTGCCGATGTGCGCGGCCCTGGCTGACCTACTGGAGAGGACGACGTGAGCGACCACGTAGAGAAGCTGCACGGGCAGCTCATCGACCGGATGACCGCGGGGGGCTCGCCTGCGTACCAAGCCGTGGAAGCGCGCCGCTCAGGCGGTGCCCCGGCACGAGTTCCTGCGGGGCGGGTTCTTCCGCCGGGTGCCGGGCGCCGCGTCCGCGGCGTGGGCCCCGGTCCTGGAAGGTGACGAGGACTGGCTCACCGGGTGCTACGCGGATGAGTTGCTGGTGACACAGATTGCGGGCACCATCGTGCCGGCGGACATCCACGGCGAGATCATGCGCGAGCCGACCAGCTCCAGCACCCTGCCCTCCCTCGTCCTTCGGATGCTTGAGGACCTTCAGGTGGAGCCCGGCGCGAAGGTGCTGGAGATCGGCACCGGTACCGGCTACTCCACCGCGGTCCTTTGCGCCCGACTCGGTGAGGAGTATGTGACGTCCGTCGAGTACGACAAGGATGTCGCCGCGCGGGCGCAAAGCGCCCTCGGCCGGCTCCAGGTGTATCCGACGCTCATCACGGGTGACGGTCTCCTCGGGTACAGAGGCGGAGCACCGTATGACCGCGTCATCGCCACGTGCGGCGTACGGAAGATCCCGGCGGCCTGGATTGAGCAGACCCGGCCGGGAGGGCTGATCCTGGCGACCGTGGGCGGCTGGCTCGGGTCCTCGGAACTGGCGTGCCTGACGGTCCAGGAGGACGGCACGGCATCCGGGCCCCTGCTCGGCGGCGCGGTCAGTTTCATGCTCGCGCGCCCGCAGATGGCGCCCCCGCTCGGTCTCCTCCCTGACCTGAGCGCCGGGAGGGAGCGGGAGGCCGTCGTCGGCGCGGATGTACTGGACGACTGGACCAGCCGCTTCGTGGTCCAGGCCGCGGTCCCGAGCGCTCAGCGTCTGACGCTGGAGCAGGACGGGCGAGTGGAGCATGTGCTGATCGATGCCGAGTCCGGGTCATGGGCCGCCGTCTACGAGGAGGACGAGCGCTGGATCGTCCGCCAGGACGACACAGAGCCCCTCTGGGACGCCGTGGAGGAGCAGATGGGCCGCTGGCGGGTCGCCGGTGCACCGGCGCTCACGGAGTTCACCGTCACCGTCACCCCGAAGGGGCAGACCATCAGCTGGTGACTTCTGCTCACATGACAGTGGGCCCGGGGGCTGACGGAAGCGGTAGCTTCAAGTCCTCGCGGAGTGCGCGGAGGGTGGGTCGAGCGGGCCGCACGGATCAGTCGTCCTCGCCTACTCCGCCGAGTTGCCTGCTCGACCTGCTTCTCGGTCGTCGGCGTGCCGGGGCTGCTGATAGGCACAGCGGCGGTCATGGGTTCACAGCAGGCTGTGCTTCCGGCACCAATCCTCAATGCTCTGCGCCTCGCCTGTGACGGTCTGTCGCCAGTGGGGATCGGCGAGGATCGCCTCCGGGACCGAGGTGTAGATGGGGAAGACCTTGGTGAGTCCGGTGATCCGGAAGATCTTGATGATCCTGTCGGCATTGATCACAAGCTTGAGTGATCCTTCGCGCTGGAGTAGCCGCTTGAGGCCACCCACGAGTGCGCCCAGGCCGGTGGAATCCAGGAACTCCACGCCCCGCATGTCCGCAATGATGTGGACGACGCCCTTGTCGACGAGATCGATCATCTGTTCGCGCAACTTGGCGGCGGTGTACACGTCGATCTCACCTGTGATCCGAAGGGCAGCGCAGTCGTTGCCCGCAATCACTGGCTCCAGGTGGAAATGATGCATTTCGATCTTCCTTATTCCTTCGATGTACCCCTCGTGCTCGCCAGTGCGAGCCGTGCCCGGCACAGGCCGGCCTGTGTCACCATGAACAATGACAGCGAAATATCAGTAATTACAGTAGTCCGGCGGCAAGGCATTGTCAATGGAGAACTTTCACTGTCATCGTGCTGGGTGACGAAACGGGAGCAGGGATGCGGGTTGAAGAGGCCATCGGAAAGCAGATCGCGCGCCTTCGGGAGGCGCGGCAGATGTCGCTCACGGAACTGGGCGAGGCCCTGGGGCAGTACCTGGAGAGGCCCTGGAGCCGCCAGGCCGTCCACCAGGCCGAACGCGGGCGCCGCGCCTTCACGGCGGCCGAACTGACGGCCCTCGCCTTGGCGCTCGACACCTCGATCCCGGCCCTGTTCCTGGCAGAGGCTGAACACGTCCAGCTACCCAGCAAGATCATCTCAAGCGAGGAGTACCGGGGTGCCCTCCTGCATGGAGGGCAGGATGCGCCCCTGGACGGAGTCGAGGAACTGATCGTGGCGTTGCATGACATCGGCGAGGTCCTGTCGAGACCCACTCTGGCCCGTCTGGCGAAGATCGGACGGGTGGCAGAGCAGGTGGCCGGGCCTGCGCCCGAGGGGTCAAAGCCCGGGTGATCCGGGCGCGTCCAAAGGCGCAGCCAACCGGCGACGCAGGCCATCACCGCCGGGGAAATCCCCCTCTGACCCGCTACGCAGCGTCGGGGTCGGCTTCGGTCGGCTCGGGCGCTGCTTCATTGCGCCCCGAGTCGGCGGTAAGCGTCCAGCCTGTGGTGCCGACGGCGGGGTGCCCGGGGAAGCGGCTTGGCGAGCAATCGCTTCCCCGGGCCGGGTCCACATCCGGCGCGGGTGTCTATGCCACGGCGTTGAGGGCGGAGTACAGGGCGTAGAGCACCGCGGGAAGTGCGCCCACGAGTCCTGTCAGGGCTGCGATCACCACGGGCAGCCGTTTATTGGACCTCAACGACCTGACGAGGTAACCGACCAATACAAAATAGGCCAGAGTCACTACGACTCCGGCCAGAAGCACAGGTGGACTGATTGATTGCATGACAGCGCTCGTTCTCCCTATGACTTTTGCCCAGTCCGGTTCTGCGGCGCGCGTCAGTAGACAGACCCTCAAGGGCCCTTGGCAGGAGCCCAGTCCACCCATGGCACGGCGGCATTGGGATGACGGTAGCTCAAAGAGCGTCAGGTGAGCCAGAGTTGAAGAAAGGGAGCAGACACGGCCACTGAAGTCTCCGGCCGTCCACCGGGGCGGCCGGGGGCCCGGGATGCCACTCCCGGGCGACCCCGGCTCAGCGCAGCCCCGGACTGGGCAAGTCACAGAGTGCGGTTAACCGATGCTCGCAGGCACCCATAAACGATCCATATACGTCTGCTAAACGAGTTGATACGCTGACGGAGGGGAGGCAGCGATGGACGGCGTACCACGAGTACCGGAGCAGCGTCCCACCACGTCGCCGGACGAACCGGCAGCACTGCGCTTCAGCGTGCTCGGGCCCGTGCGCGCCTGGCGCGGCGAGGAGCCGCTGAACACCGGTTCCCCCCAGCAACGTGGCCTGTTGGCCGCCCTGCTGCTGCGCGAGGGCCGTACGGCGACCGCGGCCGAGCTGATCGACGCTCTGTGGGGCGAAGAGCCCCCGTCGCAGGGGCTGGCCGCCGTCCGGACGTACGCCTCCCGCCTGCGCAAGGTCCTCACCTCCGGGGTGCTGGTCAGCGAGTCGGGCGGTTACGCGATCCGGGGCCTGGGGTACGGGGCCCTGGACTTGGCGGTGGCGCAGGAGTGCGCGACCGGGGCGGAGAAGGCGAAGAACGCCGGGGACCTGGACCAGGCTCGCCACCTGCTCAACCAGGCGCTGGCCCTGTGGGACGGTGAGCCGCTGTCCGGGGTGCCCGGCCCGTACGCCGAGGCACAACGGGTGCGTTTGGAGGAATGGCGACTCCAACTGCTCGAATCCCGCCTGGACATGGAACTGGAGCAGGGCCAGTACGCGGAGGCCGTCTCGGAACTCACCGCTCTGACGGCGGCGCATCCGCTGCGGGAGCGACTGCGTGAGTTGCTGATGCTGGCGCTGTACCGCAGTGGCCGGCGGGCGGAGGCACTCGCGGTGTACGCGGACACGCGGCGCCTGCTGGCCGACGAGCTGGGGGTGGATCCGCGCCCGGGCCTCCGTGAGCTCCAGCAGCGGATTCTGCAGGCCGACCCCGGCCTGGCGGAAGGGTCCGCGCCGAAGGCCGAGCCGACGACGGCACCGATACGGCCCGCCCAACTCCCGGCGAAGGTACCGGACTTCACGGGCCGCTCCTCGTTCGTGGCCGAGCTGAGCGAGGTGATGGGCTCGGCGGAGGGCCGGGTGATGGCGATTTCGGCCCTGGCGGGCATCGGCGGCGTGGGCAAGACGACCCTGGCCGTGCATGCCGCCCACCGGGCACGGGACGCCTTCCCGGACGGGCAGTTGTACGTCGATCTGCAGGGTGCGGGCGCGAGGGCGGCCGAACCGGAGGCGGTACTCGGCTCCTTCCTGCGAGCCCTGGGCACGGCGGACTCGGCCATCCCGGACTCCCTGGAGGAACGGTCCGCGCTGTACCGGTCCGCGCTGGACGGTCGGCGGGTGCTGGTCCTGCTGGACAACGCGAAGGACGCGGCGCAGGTACGGCCCCTGCTGCCGGGAACGGATGGCTGTGCGGCCCTGGTGACGTCGCGGGTCCGGATGGTGGACCTGGCCGGGGCCCACCTGGTGGACCTGGACGTGATGTCGCCGGACGAGGCGCTGACGTTCTTCACGAAGATCGTGGGCGAGGAGCGTGTCAGGTCCGAGCGGGAGGCCGCGCTGGACGTGGTGGCGGCGTGCGGATTCCTGCCGCTGGCGATCCGGATCGCGGCGTCCCGGTTGGCGGCGCGAAGGACGTGGACGGTGTCCGTCCTGGCAGCGAAGCTGGCGGACGAGCGGCGACGGCTGGACGAGCTGCAGGCCGGGGACCTGGCAGTGAAGGCGACGTTCGAGCTGGGGTACGGGCAGCTGGAGCCGACGCAGGCGCGGGCGTTCCGGTTGCTGGCTCTGGCGGACGGGCCGGACCTCTCCCTGGCGGCGGCCGCGGCGCTGCTGGACCTGCCGGTGGAGGAGACGGAGGACCTCCTGGAGTCCCTCGTCGACGCCTCGGTACTGGAATCGGCGGCGCCCGGCCGCTACCGCTACCACGACCTCGTACGCCTCTACGCTCGAGCTTGTGCGGAGCGGGATGAGCAGCCGCCGAGCGAGCGGGAGGCCGCGCTTTCCCGGTTGCTGGACTTTTATCTGGCCACTGCGGCTGGGGTGTACGCGATGGAGCGGCCCGGCGACCGGCTGGTCGACTGCCTGGACCCGACCGCCGGCGGCGGGTTGCTCTTCACCCGTCGTCATGAGGCCCTGGACTGGCTGTTCGGCGAAGCAAGGGCCCTGCTTGCCGCGGCCCGTCAGGCCGTCGTCGTGGGCAAGTTGCGCAAGGGGGCCGATCTCCTGCTCGCGGTGCGCGATCTCGCCGAGTCCGGCAGCGACTTCCGGCACTACGAGTCTGTGGTCACGGCCTTGTTGAACGCTGCCGTGGCACAGGGCGACGAGCGGACCGAGGCACGGGCGCGGGCGACCCTCGCTCATCTGCACTCCTTCATGGGGCGTTTCCGGGAAGCGGAGCGAGAAGCGTGCGAGGCGGTGCGGCTCGGCAGAACGACCGGTGACTCCTGGATCATGGGCGACGCGCTCAACAGCAGGGGGGTCATCGCGCTCTACCAGAAGCGGCACAGGGACGGAGAGGCGTACCTCTCCCAGGCCATCGAGCACTTCCGCGCCCTTGACGACCGCCCTGGAGAGGCCGGCGCCCTCTGTAACCTGTCGCGGATCCACCTCGCGATCGGACGGACGACGAGCGCCGTATCGCTGGCGCGACAGGGCATCGACATCTACGACGCCCTGGGCAGCTCCCTTCGCGGCGCCAACGGCCGCTACGCACTCGCCTTGGCCCTCACCCAGAGCGGAGAGCTGGATTCCGCGAGCGTCCGCCTCCACGAGGCTCTGGAGGTGTTCCGCGACAGCCGTCAACGCCTGTGGGAGGGCATGACCCTGTTCCGCCTGGCCGAGGTCGACCTCGCCGCGCAGCGGCCGGCGCAGGCCGCGGCAAACGCGGAACTGGCGTTGACCTTGTTGGGGGGCATCGGCGGGGAGTGGCGTCGGGCCAACGTCCTCGTCGTTCTCGGCCACGCGCTGAGCGGTATCGGGCAGCTCGGGCGCGCGCAGGTCTGCTGGCGTGAGGCCCTGAACGTCTTCGAGGACCTGGGCGCCCCGGAAGCCGAGTCGGCCCGCTCGCTGCTCAGCGACCATGCCCGTCGGACGTACAGCGCCGCCTGACGGGATCGCCGTACGGGCACAAACGTCCCTCACGACTCGGCGCGGCCGGTTACTACGGATGCGACGGGATGACCCTGAGCCGATGCCTGTGACCGGAGACTGTCTTAAGAGCCGGAGACCGCCTTAGACCGGAGACTGTCTTACCCACCGCCTCCGCCGCCGCCTCCGCTGTCCGCGCCCGGCGGCCGAAGGGGAGCGATGGTGCCGACGATCGCGCCGGCAAGGGCGGCGAGCCCGTGGGCCGGCGGATCGTCGAGAAGAACGGAGTGGCGGTTGGTGTCGAGGGCGAAGTGCTCGCGCAGTCGGTCTTCCCACTCGGGGCCGAATCCGTGCAGCATCGCGAAGGGCAGCGCCTGCTCGTAGAAGCTGAGCGAGGCCTGGTCCGGCGGCAACGGGTCCTCGCGGGCCAGGATCTCCCGCAGTCGGCCGGCGTACGTTCGGGCCGCGTCACGCACTCGCCGGCCTTCCCCGGTGAGGAACCAGTCGGTGGACGGCGCGAACCAGGCCACGCCGGCTCCCGCGAGGGCGCCGTAGCACAGGCCGATGGCGACCGCCGGGGACAGGGACGCCCCGCCTGTTGTCTGGGCCAGCACAAGCGTTCCGGAGAGCCCTGGGAAGAAGCACAGGACGCCCAAGGCCCGCAGGCAGCCTCTGGCCGAGACCGGCCGGGTCCGTGCCCATCCGGCTCGTCGCAACTCCTCGTCGGCCGACCTTCTGACCGGGCCGACCAGATGAGCCCAGGTGGCGACCTGATGCCCGCCCTTGTAATCCGCGGCGAACGAGGCTGTCCGGACGGGGATGCGGTCGACCCTGTCGGTGAACAGCAGTCGGAGGAGAAGCCGCTCGTCCGGGCGGAGGTTCTCCGACGCGGGGTCCGTGGCCGACTGGATCGTGCGGTCGTCGACCAGACGGACAAGGCCGCGCGTGGCCAAGTGAAGGATCTGGTGAGCGATGCTCCGCGCGACGGATTCGAGGGCGTTCGCGCGGCCCAGTGCGAGCAGGCCGTGTCCCAGCAGGCCGGCCTGGTCGTAGAGGCTGTCCAGGGTGCGCTGGAGTTGCGCCGTGGACTCCGTGCGCGGGGGCGAGGTCGTAGCGGCCGTGTCGGCTTTCCTGTCGGTGGGTCGGCGGCGGCGCATCAGCGGTCGCCGCCGAGCGCGAGTGCGAGTGCGGTGGCGGCATCGGCGCATCCCCATGCCAAGGTGACGCCGGCGCCGCCGTGCCCGTAGTTGTGGACCAGCCGTGTCGCCCCGTCCGGGACGTGCGGGTCGGCTTCCAGCCGGACCCCGCCGCTTCGGTGCGGCCGTAGCCCCACCCGGTGTCCGATGACCGGGGCGTCGGCGAGTTCCGGCAGCAGGGCGGTGCAGCGGCGCAGGATCGCCCGGGCGGTGTCCGGGCAGGGGACGGTGTCCCACCGGTCGTCCTCGAAGGTGCCTCCCAGGACGACGTCGGTGCTGCGGGGGTGGATGTAGGTGTAGCCGTCCGTGTCGTCCTCGTCCCGCAGGGAGACGTGCAGGCCGGGGTTGCCGACCAGGAGCAGCTGGCCCCTGACCGGCCGCAGCCGCGAGTCTCCGCACAGCGCGCGAGCGCCCAGGCCGGTGGCGTTGACCACCACCGGCGCCCACACGGTCGCCTGGTCCAGGCGGTTGATCCGGCGCAGCACGAGCGTGCCGCCCGCTGCGGTGAACTGCTCCTGCAGCCATGGCAGGTAGCGGGGCATCTCCACGGACGGCACGGTGAACGCCAGACCGGCGGTGTAGGGCGCCCGTATCTCGTCCGCCCCCAGCCGACGTACGTCGGGGACGGCCGCCGTCCACCACTGGACGGCGGGAGGTTCGGCCCGCTGCAGCATCCTTGTCGGGCGCATCACCACCCCGGGCACACCGTCGGCCGCTTGGCGGGCGAGTTCGTCGAATGTTCGGGTGGCCCAGTCCAGTACCCGCGGTTGGCCCGGCGTCCGGGTCGGGTACCAGACGGCCGCCGCGACCGACGACGTGGTCGAGCCCGGTGGCTCGGCCGTCACCAAGACGACCCGGGCACCCGCCTGTTGCAACCGCAGCGCGCTGGTGAGCCCGATGACCCCGCCACCGACGACCGCCACATCGAACATGTCGGCACCACCCTCCTGACCTCGCGGGTTTGCGTACCGCCCAGTGCACAGCGCGGGCTGACGGGCCGTCCAAGACCAGTCCTGCTCGATGCGATAAGAAGTGCTTATAGAAGCGCTTATGGAAGTGCTTATAGTCGGTGGATGGACCTGCGACGGCTGCGGTACTTCGCGGTACTGGCCGAGGAGTTGAACTTCACCCGGGCCGCGCACAGGCTGCACATCGCCCAGCCCGCCCTGAGCCAGCAGATCAAGGCGCTGGAACGGGACGTCGGTGCCCGTTTGATCGACCGGACCAGTCGTGGCTGCGCCCTGACCGCCGTGGGTACGGTCGTGGCGCGTGAAGCCGTCGAACTGCTGGCCCACGCGGCCGCGGCGCAGGAGCGGATCCGTGCGGTACGCGACGGACGGCGGGGCCAACTGCGCCTGGCCTACACACGCTCCGCGCGTGGCGGCGTCGTCGACGCCCTCGTCGCGGAGTTCCGCGCACGCAACCCGGACATCGACCTCGTCCCGCAGACGGGGTGGACGGCACACAACATCACCGAACTGCTCGCCGGCCGGCTGGACGCGGCCTTCGTCCGCCCTCCACTGGACACCCCGGGCATACAGTGCCGCCTGGTCGCCCGGGAAGAACTCCTCCTGGCCGTCCCCGGGGACCACCCGCTCGCCGGCGAACGCAGGATCCCCCGCCATCGCATCGCCTCGGAACCGGTGATTCTGTGGCCGCGCGAGAACGGCCCGGGCATGCACGACCGGATCACCCAGCAGCTGTGGCCCCATGGAGGCCCGCGCATCGTCCGCGAGGAACCCGACGACGAGCAGCTTCTCCTCGCGGTGGCCACGGGCGCCGGAATCGCACCGGTGCCCGAGGGGCGGGCCCGTGCGCTACGGATACCCGGGGTGCGTCTACGGCGGCTGACCGCGCCCGTTCCCACGGTGGACATCGCCCTGGCCTACCACCGGGGCTCTGCTGCCACTCCCCTGCTGGAGCGGCTTCTGGATGTCATCGAGTCGGTGGGCGGGCAGGCGGGGCCGGAGAGCTCCGCGGGCCCGGTGCGGGGCGTCGGGTCGGGGACGACGCTTGGGCCCTGATCGGGAAGGCGAGGG
Source organism: Streptomyces sp. SA15 (assembly GCF_002291145.1). GTDB lineage: Bacteria > Actinomycetota > Actinomycetes > Streptomycetales > Streptomycetaceae > Streptomyces. Next base: position 21,797 of record NZ_NTGE01000040.1, on the reverse strand, counting down.
GAGCGGGCGGATCGTGCCGCTCTCCGACATCGAGGACGGGAAGAGGACGGGAAGAGGACGGGAGGAGGACGCGAAGACGTACCCGTCGACGTACCGAGAAAGGGATCACGCCGTGCCGCACACGCTGAACCTGTGGCGTCAACAGCTGGGAAAAGTACCCAAGTCGGTCTGGCAGCACACCGAGCTCCAGGTGCTGATCCTCGCGGACAACGGGCTCACGGAACTCCCACCAGAGATCGGACGGCTGCACCGGCTTGCCACCCTGGACCTCGGTCACAACCACCTCACCTCCGTGCCCGCCGAACTGGGCGACCTGGCCGACCTCAGCGGCTGCCTCTACCTGCACGACAACAAGCTGTCGGAGATCCCGGACGCGCTGGGAAACCTGACGCGGCTGCGCTACCTCAACATCGGCGAGAACACGCTCACCGCCCTGCCCGAGGCGATCGGCCGCATGACCGGCCTGATCGAACTCCGGGCACAGCACAACCGGCTGACCACACTGCCCGACAGCATCGGCCACCTCCACAGCCTGCGCGAGCTCTGGCTGCGGGGAAACGCGGTCGAAGGCCTGCCGCCGTCCACGGCCGAGCTCCACGAACTGCGTCACCTGGACCTGCGGGAGAACGCCCTCACCGAACTGCCGGAGTCGCTGGCCAGGCTTCCCCGCTTGCGTCAGCTCGACGTGCGAAGCAACCGCCTCGCCCGGCTGCCGGACTGGGTCGTCGACATGCCTGCGCTGGAGAAGCTGGACCTGCGCTGGAACGCCTGCGCGCCTTCACCGTCGCTGCTGACCGAATTGGAGCGGCGAGGGTGCGTGGTCCTCCTGTAGACCGAGAGCTGCTGCTCGGCGGCCTGCCGTGCGCGCTGAAGGGGCCGCGCGACGCAACGCACGGCCCCCTTCAGGCGTTCGGCCCGACGGAAACACCAGGCTCGCCCAGGCGCGCGGTTGTGTACACATGGGACACTCGGTACCCTTGGGCGCATGACCCACATGCCCATAGAGTCCATCCGTGACGTACGCGCCCACCTGGCCGAGGTCGTCGAGCGGGCCGACCGGGACGACACCCCCACGGTCATCACTCGACGGGGCAGGCAAGTGGCCGCCGTCGTGTCGATCGAGGTCCTGCGCAGGTACCAGGAGTGGGAAGAGCGCGAGATCAACCGGATCATCGACGAGCGTATGGCCAATCCGGCGGCCGGTGTCCCGATCGAGGACGTCATGAGGGAGACGCTGGCGCGCAGTGAATGAGCACAGCGTGAGTGAGTACCGCACCGTCTTCCGGCCGGAGGCCCGGGCCGAGCTGCGCAAAATCCCCCGGGACGCGGCGCTCCGCATCCTTGCCAGGCTGACGGAGCTGGAGACCGACCCGTTCGGCTTCCACACCACCGCGCTCGTGTCCCAGCCGGACAGGCGCCGACTACGCGTCGGCGACTACCGCGTCATCTACACGATCGACAACGGCGAATTGGTGGTGTGGGTCGTCCAGGTCGGACACCGTTCCACGGTCTACGACACCTGACGCGGACGGCCCGGGGTTCAGTGGGGTGCGTCGAGGAACCAGGAAGCGATCCCGTCCCACACCTTCTGCTTGCGTCGCCGGTGTTCTCGCCTCACCGTATGCGCGCGCCCCGCGCCCCTTCGTACGCGGTAACCCGCAACGACGTACGAGCCGAGAATGAACAGCCCTACAGCCCTACAGCCGCACAGCCCTCACGACCCCAGCCCCGCCGCATCACAAGCCGCCTCGATCTCCGCCGTACAGATCTGGTCGATCGTGTACATGCCGTCCTTGACGACGGTGTCCTCGATGTTGTCCCGGGTCACGGCAACCGCGGGGAGCACGACGGCCGGGATGTCCTTGGTGGTGGCGTTGCTGACCCGGTCCTTGGCGATCTCGTCGAGGCTCTCGCCGCGGCCCAGGGTGAGGGCCATCTCGGCGGCCGCGGCGGCTTGGTCCGCGTAGGACTTGTAGACGGTCATGTACTGCTCTCCGGTGACGATGCGCTGGATGGCCGAGACCAGAGCGTCCTGGCCGGTGACCGGTGGCAACGGGTCGATGCGGGCGGATTTGAGGGCGGAGATGACGCCGGAGGCGAGCCAGTCGTTGGCGGCGTAGACACCGTCGATCCTGTCTGCGCCGAGGGTGGCGATGGCGTTCTTCATGTTCTGGTGGGCGGTCGAGATCTCCCACCCGGGTGTGTCATGGGCCTTGCCGATCTTCACCTTGCCCGCGAGGACGGAGAGCGCGCCCTTCTTGAACGCGTTCGCGTCCGGGTTGATGGGATCGCCGTTCATCATGACGATCTGGCTGTCGCCGGCCCTGTCGCCCAGAGCCTCGAGAAGTGCCCTGCCCTGGAGTTCGCCGATGTGGTGGGGTCGAAGGAGACGTAGGCCGAGATGGGGCCCTCCGCGAGGTGGTCGTAGGCGACGACCGGGATGTCCGCCGCGTGTGCGTCTCTGATCGACGAGCGGATCGCCTCGGCGTGGACGGAAGCGAGGATCAGGACATCGACACCCTTGGTGATCATCGCCTCCGTTTGCTGCCCCTGGGTGGCCGCGCTGAGCCTCGCGTCGGCGTACTCCACCGTGCAGTCGGCGCACAGGTCTTTGATCTTCTGCTCGATCAGGGGCTTGTCGAACTGCTCCCAGCGGGTGGTTCCCCCGTAGCCCGGGAGCAAGAGGCCGATCTTCAGGTTCCGGCCCGAGCCGCCCGACTCGCCGGAATCGCCGGATCCCCCGCAGGCGGCAAGACCGACGGCCAGTGACACAGCTGTCACGGCGCCGACAACACCACGTAGACAAGGACGCATCTCCCCGGCCTCCTACCACCCACGAGTCCACCACGGGAGTGGCTCCACAGCCACCGGACGCCGACAGGACACCGACAGAACGCCGTCGGCAGCACCGGACACGCCCCTGGTGTAGCCCGCTACACCCTCATCCCGGGTATCTGCTCCCCTGTGCCCCCCACCCGGCTCGCATACGTTTGCGCCATGTGGAAAACCGTTCAGCGCGCCGCCTGGGCCACGGTGCACCTCGTCGTGGCCGCGGCGATGGCGTTCGGTGTGTGGATCTTCATCACCGTGCTGCTGATCACCGCCATCGGCACGGTCGCGGTGGTCGGCGCCTGGGTGCTGCCCGAGACGGTGCTGCTGATCCGGCGGATCGCCGGCGCCAAACGCGGGCTGACGGCCGGGTGGACGGGGCGGCGGATCCCCGAGGCGTATCAGACCATCGGCGGGACGCTGCGCGAGCGGCTGCGGATCGCCGTACGGGATCCCGGCACGCTCACCGACCTGCGCTGGATGCTCGCCTACTACTTCTACGGCGCCCTCGTCTTCCTCGCGCTGCCGCTGTGGCCCGTCGGGCTGGTCGTCGACGGCGTGTGGTGCGGGCTGCTGCGGCGGCGGGCCGTCGTACTGCCGTTGATCGTCCGGCTCGCCGACCTGGAGGCCCACTGGTCGACCGCGCTGCTCGTGCCGTCGCCGAAGGCACAGCTGGCCGCGCGGGTGGAGGAACTGAAGGAGACCCGGGCCGACGCGATCGCCGCGCACGGTGCCGAGCTGCGCCGGATCGAGCGGGACCTGCACGACGGCGCGCAGGCGCGGCTGGTGGCCCTGTCGATGTGGTGACCGAGCTGCTGACCCGTCGCCGCGACACCCCGCTCGACTCGCTCACCCCGCGCGAGCGCGAGGTGCTGAAGCTGATGGCGGAGGGGCATGACAACGCCACCATCGCCAAGCTGCTCGTCGTCACGGAACGCGCTGTGCACAAGCACATCGGCAACGTCTTCCTGAAGCTGGGGCTGCCGCCGAGCGACAGCGGGCACCGCCGGGTGCTGGCCGTGCTGGCGTACTTGGCGCAGACCCCTCAGTGACGCGGGCGTTGAGCTCTCAGACCGCGTGACGCCCCGTCAGTTCTCCCAACGGCAGCGTGTGCTGGGTCTGGAGGACCTTCGCGCGCAGGTAACGGACGTTGTGTGCGGTGGTGAAGACCCCCGTGGGGACGCGGTCGCGGACGTCGATGCCGAGGTCGCGCAACTGGGCCGACTTGTCGGGGTTGTTGGAGAGCAGGTCCAGGGTGGAGATGCCCAGGGCCCGGAGCATCTGCGCCGCCGCCGTGTAGTCGCGGGCGTCCTCGGGCAGGCCCAGCGCGGTGTTGGCGGCGTAGGTGTCGAGGCCCTGGTCCTGAAGGGCGTACGCGTCCAGCTTGTTGTAGAGGCCGATGCCGCGGCCCTCCTGGCGGAGGTAGAGCAGGACGCCGCCGCGGTCGGCGATGCGCTCGACCGCCTCGCGCAGCTGCGGGCCGCAGTCGCAGCGGGCGGAGCCGAAGACATCGCCGGTCAGGCACTCGGAGTGGAGGCGGACCAGCGGGGTGGTGCCGGGAGCGGGGTCGCCGAGGACCATGGCCACGTGTTCCTGGCCGTCGGCCAGGCCGTGGAAGGTGACCAGTTCGGCGTCGACGCCGTAGCCGTCGTGGAAGCGCAGCGGTACCCGGACGCGGGAGCGGGGGGTGGCGGCGGGGAAGTCGGGCATGCGGGTTCTCCCGGGTAGGGTCCGGTGGTCACATCTGCTTCAGATTTGAAGCAGATCTACGGCTACGGACCCTACCTCATGCTTTAAATTTGAAGCAACGGGTGTGCGGTGAGGGTCACTGGCAGGACGGGGACGAGCGGCGACGCCAAGGGACCTCGTCGGGGGCGGGGCGTTCCCCGTCGTCTCCCTGGAGGGCCCGGGTGATACCTGTGCAGATCTCCTCCAGCTGGCCCACCTGCTCCTCGGTGAGGTGGTCGAAGAGGGAGGTGCGAACTGTCTCGACGTGTCCCGGCGCCGCCTGCTCCAGGACCGTCATGCCCTCGTCGGTGAGAATGGCGAGGCTGCCGCGCTTGTCCCAGCGGCAGCTCTCCCGCCGCACCAGGCCGTCCTTCTCCAGCCGTGTCACCCCGTACGTCAGCCGGCTGCGCGTGATCTTCAGCCGCTCGGCGAGATCGGTCATACGCAGGCGGCGTTCCGGAGTCTCGGAGAGGGTGGCCAGGATGGAGTAGTACAGGTGGGGCATGCCGGCGTCCTGCTGGAGCTGCCGGTCGAGCGCGTCCTCCAGGAGGTGCGTCGCGGCGATGTACGCGCGCCAGGCGCGCTGCTCCTTGGGGGTGAGCCAGCGAGTCGTCATGCAGCCAGTGTAGATTGTTTCAAACTTGAACCAAGCAGCCCTGTTGAAACGCCTGATTCTCCTCCGAGAGGGACCGCGCCGATGCCCCACCCGTACGTCCTCCTCTCTGCCGCCGTCTCCCTCGACGGCTACCTGGACGACACCGGCCCCGAGCGCCTCCTGCTGTCCGGCCCGGCCGACTTCGACCGGGTCGACGCGGTCCGGGCGTCCGTCGACGCGATCCTGGTCGGCGCGGGGACCATCCGTGCCGACAATCCGCGGCTGCTGGTCAACTCGCCGGAGCGGCGAGCGGCCCGGGTGGCCGCGGGCAAGCCGGAGTACCCGCTCAAGGTCACGGTCAGCGGCTCCGGGGACCTGGATCCGACGGCGAAGTTCTGGCACACGGGCGGCGAGAAGATCGTCTATACGACGGACAAGGGCGCGGAGCGGGCCCGGGCACTGGGCCTGGCCGCCGACATCGCGCCCCTGGGCGCCGAACTCGACTGGCGGCAGCTCCTCACGCACCTGCACGACGTCCGCGGGGTCCGCCGCCTGATGGTCGAGGGCGGCGGACAGATCCACACCCAGCTGCTGAGGCAGGGGCTCGCGGACGAACTCCAGCTGGTGCTGGCGCCGCTGTTCGTGGGCGATTCGAAGGCCCCGCGCCTGTTCGGGCCCGGGCCCTACCAGGGCGGGCGTCTGCGGCTGGTGGAGACGCGGGCGGTCGGTGACGTCGTGCTGATGCGGTACGAGCCCACGGCACCCGGGGTGGGCGTGGCCGCGTCGGCCGCGGATCACCACTGGCTGCGGCTCGCGTGCGAGCTGGCGGAGCGGTGCCCGCCGTCGGCGACGGCGTTCAGCGTGGGGGCGGTGGTGGTGGCGGCCGACGGTACGGAGCTGGCGCGGGGCTACTCCCGGGAGACCGACTCCGTCGAGCACGCCGAGGAGGCGGCGCTGGGGAAGGTCGAGCCGGGTGATCCTCGACTGGCGTCCGCGACGGTGTACAGCAGCCTGGAGCCGTGCGCACGACGGGCGTCCCGGCCGGTTCCGTGTGCTCGGCTGATCCTGGAGGCGGGGGTGCGGCGGGTGGTCACGGCCTGGCGGGAGCCGGACACGTTCGTGGCGGGGGCCGACGGGAGCGGGGTGCTGGCGGCCGGGGGTGCGGAGGTGGTCGTGCTGGGGGAATACGAGGGGCGGGCCAAGGGGCCCAATCGGCATTTGCTGGGGTGAGGCCTCGCTGCGAGGCCCTCACCCGGTGCACCCGATGACAACCGTGACCACCGTGGCGACTCGTGTCCTTCGCATGGCGTACACTGGTGATTACCGACGCGGGGTGGAGCAGCTCGGTAGCTCGCTGGGCTCATAACCCAGAGGTCGCAGGTTCAAATCCTGTCCCCGCTACTGAAGGCCGAGGGCCGGAATCCGAAAGGGTTCCGGCCCTCGGTTTTTTCGTGCGTGCCGCACGTCCATCACCGTTGTCACGGGTGGTGACCGGGCGACCGCCCTCCGCATAACAACTGAGACACCGTCAATACCTGTGTGACACATGAGGTGCGGCCAACTCGCCCGTTTTTCGCCGGTCATGGACCGTAAAGTCCCAGGCGAAAACGTTAATGATCAAGCGGAACAGCTTGGAATCGAGCCCCCGGGTCTATTAACGTTCGATAACGCAGCGCGGTCGTCCCAGCCGTCACAAGAGGCGGCTCCGTGCGCACGCGCCGAATCCCGCAAGGGAACCGGGGAACCACCACCTTGGGGTGAATCGCGTGGATGCCACCGTGAAGTCACGGCCGGTATACGCGCGTAGGAGACCTTCCTGCTCCGAACCCGTCAGCTAACCCGGTAGGCGAGAAGGAAGGAAAGGAGCACGCCCCACGTGGCGTCCAACCGGCCTGCCCCAGAAGCCCCGTTCGAGCCGAGCCAGCGCGACACCGAGGTCTTCGGCTACGGCGACTACCGCACCGACGAGGGCCCCTGGACGGAGTGGAACCCCACCGAGGAGTCCATCCGACCCGTACGCGGCCGGCACCGTGTCGCCAAGCAGCGCGGCGGACTCGCCCGCAGCTCCACCGTCCTCGGCGTCGGTGTCATAGCCGCCGTCGGCGCGGGCGGCATGGCCAGCGCGCAGACCGGCAAGCCGCCGGTGTCCATCTCCATGCCCGACCTCCCGGGCGTGAGCTCCCTGATCTCGGACGAGGAAGCCCCCGAGGGCTCCGCGACCGCGCTCAGCAGCGTCGGTGTGGCCTCCGACGACACCGATCAGGGCGCCGCGGGGGCCGGTGAGGCGCTGCGCTCCCGGATCCTGGCGCAGGCCGAGCAGCAGCAGGAGCAGGTCGAGAGCAAGGCCGCCGCAGACGCCGCGGCCGCCGCCGAGAAGGCGGCCGCCGAAGCTGCCGCCAAGGCGGAGAAGGAGGCCGAGGCCAAGGCCGCCGCCGCGAAGAAGAAAGCGGAGGAGGAGGCCAGGCAGAAGGCCGAGGCCGAGCGCCTCGCCGAGCTGGCCAGGCAGTACACGCTGCCGACCTCCTCGTACACCATCACCTCCACCTTCGGTCAGGCCGGCGCGTACTGGTCCTCCGGCCAGCACACCGGCCTCGACTTCGCCGCGCCCACGGGCACGCTGATCAAGGCCGTGCACAGCGGCACGATCACCCAGGCCGGCTACGAGGGGTCGTACGGCTACAAGACGGTGCTCACCCTCGATGACGGCACGGAGATCTGGTACGCCCACCAGTCGTCGATCAGCGTCAGCGTCGGCCAGAAGGTCAACACGGGCGATGTCATCGGCCGCGTGGGCGCCACGGGCAACGTGACCGGCGCGCATCTCCACCTGGAGGTCCACTCGGACGGGGCCGACAACGGGATCGACCCGATGGCCTGGCTGCGGAGCAAGGGCCTCAACCCCTGAGACCCTGAACCCCGCTGATTTACGCGGTTTTTGCGGGCGCCTCGGAATGAGGCGCTTCGCTGCCGCCGTTGATCTACATCATGACTTCCCTTCGCAAGCTCGGTAGCTCGGACCTCGAGGTCTTCCCGCTCTCCCTCGGCGGCAACGTCTTCGGCTGGACCGCCGACGAGGCGGCCTCCTTCGCCGTGCTCGACGCGTACACGGCCGCGGGCGGCAACTTCGTCGATACGGCCGACTCGTACTCGGCGTGGGTCGACGGCAACGAGGGCGGCGAGTCCGAGACCGTCATCGGCAAGTGGGTCAAGGCACGCGGCAATCGCGCCGACGTGGTGATCGCGACCAAGGTGAGCCAGCACCCCGAGTACCGGGGCCTGTCCGCCGCCAACATCAAGGCCGCCGCCGACGCCTCACTGCGCCGCCTCGACACCGACTACATCGACCTCTACTACACCCACTTCGACCAGCCGGACGTGCCGGTCGAGGAGATCATCGGCGCGCTCGACGAGCTGGTGCGCTCGGGCAAGGTGCGGCACATCGCCGCGTCCAACATCTCCGCCGAGCGGCTGGAGGAGTCCCTCGCCTTCTCCGACCGCGAGGGCCTGGCGCGGTACGTGGCCCTCCAGCCCCACTACAACCTGGTCTCGCGCGACACCTACGAGGGCGACCTGCAGAACCTCGCCGAGCGCTCCGGCCTGGCCGCCGTCCCGTACTACGCGCTCGCCTCCGGCTTCCTCACCGGCAAGTACCGCCCCGGTACGACGGTCGACAGCGCGCGGGCCGAGGGCGCCGCCAAGCACCTGGAGACCGAGCGCGGCCAGAAGGTCCTCACCGCTCTCGACGAGATCGCCCAGACCCACGACGCCCCGGTCGCCACGGTGGCCCTGGCGTGGCTGGCCGCCCAGCCGACGGTGGCGGCCCCGATCGCCTCCGCGCGGACGGTGGAACAGCTGCCGGCGCTGGTGGGGGTGGCGGATCTGAACCTGACGGAGACCGAGATCGGCCGCTTGACGGAGGCGTCGGCCTGACCTGCCGTAGGCGGCCTGACTCGCCGTAGGCCTCGGCCTGACTTTGCCGGAAGCCTCGGCCTGATCTCGGGCCGGCGGATTCTTCTCGGTGGCTTGAGAGCCTGTGTCACACCCGGGCCAGGCGGCGGGCGCCCGGCCGGGGATGTGACACAGGCTCTGAGCTTCGGTCGGCCACTTCCCGCCCGCCGTCCATCGGTCACTTTCTGCCGTCGGCCGCCGCATTCCGCCGCATTCCGCCGCGCGACGGCGCTCAGTCGCGACGGCGAGGCCCGGCCGTGCCGTGCCCGGCGCGCCCCTCGGTGATCACGTCCGGTACGGGTTGTAGGCCGGATATGGCACCACCGGAGACGCCGGAGACGCCGGAGACGCCGGAGACGCCGGAGATGCCGGATACCCGTACACCCCGTACACCGGCCACGGCGGCGCGGCCACCGCCACCGGCGGGGCCGTCGCCCGTGCCGCGTGGTCCAGGGCGGGACGCGCCACCTCCCGGCGGCGCCACAGCTCGTGCAGCAACTCCCGTTCCCGTACGACGAAGTCGGCGCCCGCGCGGCCACGGCGCCCCCGACGCCGTAGGAAGGCCAGCGAGGTGGCGTACGCCTCGTACTGCGCCACCGCCCGCGCCGCGGACCGCCCGCCGTGGTGCCGGGCGTAGTCGCGGGCCAGCTGCCGGGCCCGCATCGAGCCGAGCGCGTACGGCTCGGCCGGGGTCAGCCAGCCCGCCACGGTGTACGCGGGCAGCTCCTCCCGTACGGTCTTCAGCTCCCGCTGCCGGGTCCAGATGACCAGCCAGGTCAGCAGGCCGAACGCGGGTACCATGAAGGACGCGTAGACGGCGAAGAACCCGTACTCGCCGAACGTCGACGAGCCGTTCCAGATCGCGTGCATGGCCATCGCGAGCAGCAGCCCGGACAGGGGGAGCAGGATCCGCCTCACATGCTGGCGGTCGCCCGACAGCGCGGCGATGCCGAAGCCGATGCCGGTGAGGACGGTGAAGAGCGGGTGCGCGAACGGCGACATGATGACCCGCACGAAGAAGGTCGCCGCGGTGACGGAGGCGATCCCGCTGTCGCCGGTGAGCTGGTCGGTGCCGAAGGCGGTGCCGAGGTAGAGGATGTTCTCGGTGAACGCGAAGCCGGTGGCGGTGACCCCGGCTATCACCACCCCGTCGACGATGCCGGTGAAGTCCCGGCGCCGGAAGAGGAAGACGAGCAGGACGGCGGCCGCCTTGGCGCACTCCTCGACGACGGGCGCTATGACGGTCGCCCCGAGGGTGTCCGCGCTGGAGGGGTCGGCGGTCGCCGTCGCTATCCATCTGGTGGCGAAGCTGTTGGCGACGATCGCTATCAGTGCCGCCGCACAGGCCCCCCAGGCGAAGGCGAACAGCAGATTCCGCCAGGGGCCGGGCTCCACCCGGTCGAGCCACCGGAAGGCGGCTATGAGCAGCGGCACCGGTAGCACCGCGAGCCCGAGCCCGACCAGGAAACCCTCCGTGCCGGTCTGTTGCCGGACGAGGGCGAGGATGACGAGCCCGGACAGCGTGAGGAGGGTGATCAGCGCGCCGTAACGCACCCACTTCTTCTGCCACCAGTGCGCGTGCCGCAGTGCGCCGCCGGCGGGATCACTGGGGTGCGTCGGGTAGGGGGGACAGGTGGCCACGGCATTGACCCTAACGAGGCAGAGGCGCCGCCGCAGGAGCGTGAGGCGGCTAGGCGCCGGTGGGGGGTTGGTCTTCGAGCCGGCTCCCGTGCCGGCTCTCTTGCTGGTCCTCGTGCTGTACGCGGCGGAAGAGCAGGTCGTTCACGACATGTCCCTTGTCCAGTCCCTGCCCCTCGAAACGGGTCAGCGGCCGGAAGGCCGGACGTGGCGCGAAACCGCCGTTGGGCTGCGTGTTCTCGAAGTCGGGGTGCGCCGTGAGCACCTCGAGCATCCGCTCCGCGTACGGCTCCCAGTCGGTCGCGCAGTGCACGATCGCCCCCGGCCTGAGCCGGGTCGCGGCGAGCGTGAGGAACTCCGGCTGGATCAGCCGCCGCTTGTGGTGCCGCTTCTTCGGCCAGGGGTCGGGGAAGTACACGCGCAGGCCGTCGAGGGAGTCGGGGGTGAGCATCTCGCGCAGCAGGATGATCGCGTCGCCGTTCCCCACCCGGATGTTGGACAGCCCGTCCCGTTCGGCGAGATTGAGCAGATTGCCCTGCCCGGGGGTGTGTACGTCCACGGCGAGGATGTTGGTGTCCGGGTCGGCGGCGGCCATCCGGGCCGTGGCCTCCCCCATCCCGAACCCGATCTCGAGCACGACGGGATTGCCGTTCCCGAACAGCTCACCGAGGTCGATGACGCGCTGCCCGTCGATATCGAGCCCCCACTTGGGCCACAACCGCTGCAACGCGTCCGCCTGCCCGGCCGTCACCCGACTCCGCCGCGGCTGAAAACTCCGAATCCGCCGCTCGAAGTGCGACCCGGCGGGATCGGCCTGGGGGCCGTCCGGGAACCGGGGCTCGCCCTTGGCCCGGACGTGGCGGGCGGAAGGGTTTTCGGGGGTGTGGAGGTAGTCAGACACAGTGAGGTCGATTTTACGGGGGCGGAGCCCCAGGAGGGTCACCTCTCGAGGTACCGAGTCGGGTGGTGGGTGGGCACAGGCGGGGGTCCAGGGTGCGGAGCCCTCTGGCGGGGTCGAAGGGGCGGAGCCCCTGGTGAGGGGACGGGTAGGGGCGGCGGGGGCGAAAACCACAGGCCCCCTCACAGCGTGCCCAGCACAGCCAACGCCCGCCGAGCCACCTCCCGCCCGATCGGCAGCGAAGCCGTCGCCGCGGGCGAAGGCGCGTTCAGCACATGCACCGCCCGCTCCCCCTCCCGAATCAGGAAGTCGTCCACCAACGTCCCGTCCCGCAACACCGCCTGCGCCCGCACCCCCGCCGCGGCCGGCACCAGATCCCCCTCCTCGACCTCGGGCAACAACCTCCGCACCGCCCCGACGAACGCCCCCTTCGACACCGACCGCCGCAGCTCCCCCGCCCCATACCGCCAGTGCCGCCGAGCGATCCGCCACGCCCCCGGCCACGCCAGCGTCGCCCCCAGCTCCCGCACCCGCAGGGTCCCCCACCCGTACCCCTCCCGCGCCAGCGCCGGCACCGCGTTGGGCCCGATGTGCACATCCCCGTCGATCCCGCGCGTGAGATGCACCCCGAGGAACGGAAACGCCGGATCCGGCACCGGATACACCAGCCCCCGCACCAGCTCGGGCCGCGCCAGCGAGTAGTACTCCCCCCGGAACGGCACGATCCGCATCCCCGGCTCGTCCCCGGTCATCCGAGCGACCTCGTCGCAGTACAGCCCGGCACAGTTCACGAGCACACGCGCGCGTACGACCTCCCCGCCCCCGGTGAGCACGGCGACCCCGACCCCAGCCCGCCGGTCGATCCGCACCACCTGAGCCCCGTACCGGATCTCCGCCCCCGAAGCCTCGCCCAGCTGCCGGGCGACCCCCACGAAGTCGCACACCCCGGTCGTCCCGACGTGTATGGCCGCGAGCCCCCGCACCTCCGGCTCGTACTCCGCGATCTGGGCCGCGCCCAGCTCCCGTACCGGAATCCCGTTCTCCCGCCCGCGCTGCACCAGCGCGTGCAGCCGCGGCAGCTCCGCCCGCTCGGTCGCGACGATCAGCTTGCCGGTGACGGCGTGCGGGATGTCGTACTCCGCACAGAACTTGATCATCTCCGCGGCACCCTTCACGGCATACCGCGCCTTGAGCGACCCGGGCCGGTAGTAGATCCCGCTGTGGATCACCCCACTGTTGCGCCCCGTCTGATGCCGGGCCGGCCCGGGCTCCTTCTCCAGCACGATCACACGAGTGCCAGGCGCGGCCCGGGTGATCGCATACGCGGTCGACAGCCCGACGATCCCACCGCCGACGACGAGCACGTCACAGTCGTAGACGATCTGCCGCACCACCTGCACCACCTCCCACCTCGATAGTGCACTGCGCCACTGACAGCACCTTCAAACGCAGGAGGACTGCATGCCGAAAAGGGGCGCGGGGAACTGCGCGACAAGCCACATGCAACCCGCAGCCCCGAATCCACAGGACCCGGCAGACGAGTGGGCCCCGGCGCCCCCAGCGGAGCGCTTACGCAGGAGTCATGAGCAACGGCCGAGCCCGCTCCCGCAACTCCACCACCCGCGGCTCATCCCCGTACGGCTCCAGCCGGTGAAGCAGATCCTTCACATACTCGGTGGTACGCGCGGAAGAGATACGCCCCGCGACCTCCACCGCCCGCACCCCCTGCTCGCATGCCGCATCGAGATTGCCGGACTCCAGCTCGGCGACGGCCGACACGACGAGCCGCAGCCCGTGCGAGCGTACGAACTCCTCCGTCGGCTTCGACAGCGCCTGCTCCGTGAACCGGCGCACCTGACGCGGCGCCTTCAGATCGCGGTAGCACTCCGCGGCGTCCGCGGCGAAACGGTCGTAGGAGTAGAAGCCGAGCCAGGACGGGTCGTTGTCGCCGTCGCGGGCCCGCTCCAGCCAGCCCTCGGCCGCCTTCAGGGCCGCGCCGGCCGCCTGGGCGTCATTCGCGCGCGCGTGTGCGCGTGCCTCGACCAGGCGGAAGAAGCTCATGGTGCGGGCGGTCGCGAGGCCCCGGTTGCGTTCCAGGGCGGCCTGGGCGAGGTCGACGCCCTCGTCGCCGAAGCCGCGGTAGGTCGCCTGCAAGGACATGGAGGCCAGGACGTACCCGCCGAGGGGGACGTCGGCCGCCGCGCGTGCGAGGCGCAGCGCCTGGATGTAGTACCGCTGGGCGGCCTCCTGCTGGCCGGTGTCGAAGGCCATCCACCCGGCGAGGCGGGTCAGCTCGGCCGAGGCACCGAACAACGCCCTGCCCACCTCATCGGAGTAGGAGCCGAGCAGCAGCGGTGCCGCCTCCACCCGCAGGCACTCGGGGACCATGGACGAACGCCAGTCGCCGCCTCCGTACTTGGAGTCCCAGCGCCTGGCGTCCTCGGCGGCCTCCCGCAGCTTCTGCACATCACTGTGGCCGACTTTGAGCGGTGCGCCGGAGCCCTCGGCGGGGTTCACCTCGCGCGCGACCGAGCTGTCGGCCGGGGTTATCAGCCACCGCGAGGCAGGCGTTGCGTATGCGCTCACTGCGAACGAACCGGCCAGGGACTGCCAGATGCCGCCGGAGCCTGCCCGGCGTCCGGCGAGGTCGAGGCGGTACAGCTCCGTCGCCGACTTCACCGCCTGTCCGACGTCTCTGGGGAAGGCGAGGCCCACTTCGGGTGCGGGATCCGCGTCCGCCAGGCCGATCTCGTGGAGCGGCACGGGGCGGCCCAGCTTCTGGCCGATCGCGGCGGCGATGAGGTGCGGCGCGGCACCCTGCGGCACCATGCCCTTGGAGACCCAGCGGGCCACCGAGGTCTTGTCGTAGCGAAGTGTCAACCCGCGTTGAGCGCCAAGGTCGTTGACGCGTCGCGCGAGTCCTGCGTTGCTGATTCCCGCGAGGGCGAGAACGGCGCCGAGCTTTTCGTTCGGCCCGCGTTGCTCCCTGGACATTGCGCCACCCCTCGACACAGACGGCTGCCGCGCTGGCATAACCATGCGGCATTCGTAAACCCAGCGTAGTTCGCCGCATCCCAAGCGTTAAGGGGCATTGTTCCGGTTGGCGGGATTGTGGTCCGTACTGAAGTGCGGCTCCGACACGGGGAGTTGCGGCGTGCTCCCGCTGTGTGGCCGTGCGCCCGCCCGTGCGCTCTTCTCCGGCCATCGGGGGAGCGGTTCCATGGCTCATGCGTGGGTCGGCCCGCTGTACTGGATCCAGTGGGCTGGGGGATGCCGCCGCCTCCATCCCCGCGGGCGGCGGACCGGCCCGGGGGGCGAACTGACGTCTCCCGGGCTGCGCGCCCGCCGGGCGGTGGGCGGAGCATGTACGGAGCGTGTGCGGAGCGCGCTCAAGGCCGATCCGGCTGCGCCGATTTGGCCGAAAATCGACCCTCCCCCGTCAAGGGCTTCAGCCCTTCTACCACGGCACTTGAGGGCGCGTTCGGTGTTTTTGGGGAGCGTATCGGGGGCGCATTCGCGTCGCAGTCGCTCTGGCGTTCTCTCTCGCTCACTCTCCCGTCCGCCGTCGATCTCCTTGCCTCGCCCGGGTGTTCGACACGGTGCGGTGCGGTGGGGGAGTATCCGCCGGGGCGCACTTCGGGGAGCACGAGCGGCTCCGCCGCCCCTCCTGTGCGCGTCCTTCATGGCAGCATGGTGACCGGTTCGAACGGTGCACTGGTTGTCCACAGCCTGTGGAGGCGTCGATGCGGTGGTTGGTGGGATGGAGCAGCACCGCCGCGGGCGCCGCCGCGATCGGCTCCGCGGGGGCCACCGGGCACGACGGTGAGACCCTGCACCCGGTGGGCTCCCAACTGCTGTGGGGCGATCCCGATCCCCTGTGGGCGGTCGGCGACTGGCGCCCCGACGAAGTCCGGGTGGTGAAGGCCGACGCCCAGACCCGGATCGCAGTCCTCGGCACCTGCGGGGCGACGGACGAACAACTGCGGGTGGGCCTCTTCGCCGCGCGCGGGGGCGCACTTCGGCATCTGACGGCATGGCCGGGAAGTTACACGGCCGTCGTCCAGGTGGGCCGCCGGATCACCGTCTGCGGCGATCTCGCGGGCGCCCGCCCGGTGTTCTACACCCCCTGGGCGCAGGGCACGGCCTATGCGACGGCCGCGCTCCCCCTCGCCGACCTCATCGAGGCCAACCTCGACTTCGGGCACCTCGCCGCGCTCCTCGCCGCCCCCGACGTGCCGGCCGCGCTGCACGACTCCACCCCCTACGACGGCGTACGGCGCATCCCGCCGGGGCACGCGCTGATCCTGCGCACCGGGGCCCGCGAGATCGCCGGGTACGAGCCGGTCGCCTCCCTGGCGGTGGCGGCACCCTCCGCCGACCCGGACAGCGCGGTGGACGCGGTACGCGACGCGCTGGTCGACGCGGTACGCGCGCGACTGTCGGCACCTCGGCACGTCCCCGGCGCCGACATCGACCCCGGTCCGGTCCCCGGCATGGGGCCCGCCGAACGCCGTGCCGCGCGCGGGATGCCGGTCCCGGGCATCGGGGCCGACCTCTCCGGCGGTCCGGCCTCCGGCACCCTGGCCCTGCTCGCCGCAGGCCTCCCGGGCATGCCGGGCACGGTCCTGGGACACGGCACGGGCGCGGGGGAGCGACTGCTGGCGGTCACCTTCAACGACCTGGTGGTCGGCGGAAGGGAGGCCGAGGTGGAACGGGCCGGAACACTCGCGGCCAACCCCCGCCTGCACCATGTGGTCGTCGCCGGCGGCGAGGAGACTCTTCCGTACGCCGACCTGGACGGCCCACTGACCGACGAGCCCGGCCCGTCCCTGGTGACGGCGGCCCGCCACCGCGCGCGGCTCGCCTCCGGCAGCGCGGACCACTTCACCGGCTACGGCGCCCGCCAGGTCCTGGACGCCCACCCGGCCCGCCTGGCGGACCTGCTCATGGACCGCAAACGCCGCCACCTCGTACGCCCGGTAGCCGCCCTCGCGAAGGTGGACGGTTCGGTGCTGGTGCCCGCGCGCGTGTACAGCGCCGCCCGCCGCCTGTCCCGCACCCCGTACCGCGCCGGCCTCGAAGTCCTCTCCGACCGCCTCATGCAGCGCCGCTTCGAGGAGCCCGGAGGTGCCGTGGGGGCGTCCCTCGCCGCGCTCACCTGGGCCAGACCGGGGCCGGCGGCGCGCTGGCTCACGGGTGAGGCGTTGGCTGAAGTATCGGTTCGCCTGCAGGGCGCCACTCACCGCTCCGGGGTCGGCCCCGGCCAACGCCCCGGCGACTTCCGCGCGCGGGCGGCACTGGCCCGGCAGGCGGCGGACCTGCGCGTGCTGGAGCAGGCCGCCGAGATCCGCTTCCAGCGCCTGCACACGCCGTTCCTCGACAACCAGGTCGTCCGCGCCTGCCGCGCCCTGCCGGAGGCGCTGCGGGTCAAGCCGGGCGCCCGGGCCGCGATCCTCCGCACGGTCCTGGAGGGCGCCGGCGTCGCCGACCTCCCGCCCGGCTGGGGCGCCCCCTCCCACGCGTCCTCGGCAGCCGCCGCCCGCACGGGCCTACGGGTGGCGGCGGACTCCCTGATCGACCTCTTCGGAACACCGCTGCTCGCGCAGGCGGGCCTGGTGGAGGCCCGGGTGGTCCGCAAGGCCCTCCGCGCGGCGGCAGAGGGCGAACCCCTGCCCCTGGACGGCCTGGCGGACCTGATCTCCCTGGAACTGTGGCTCGGCCGCCTCCTCGCCCGCCGAGGCACCTGCTGGACGGGGACACCGGCCCGCCAGCGGGCGGTACCGGCGGGGATCACACCGCAGAGGGGGGCGCTTGCCTCGGGGGGCGGGAACGCGTTCGCCTGAGGCCGTTGGGGCAAAGGCCGGGGCCCTGGGGGCGGAGCCCCCCGCGGGGCCCGCACCAACGGAGGGTGCCCAACGAACCCCGGGCACAAGAATCCGCGGCTCCAGAAACCCCGCACAGACACCCCGGGGACAATAGCCCGGTGCGGTACACAATCCTCGGCGTCACCCAGGCACAGGACGACCACGGCACCGCCATACCCCTGGGCGGCCCCCGCCTCCGCGCCCTCCTCACCGCCCTCGCCCTGCGCCCCGCCCGCGTCACCGCCCCCGAGACCCTGATCGACGAGGTCTGGGCCGACGCCCCGCCCCAGGACGCCCCGGCCGCCCTCCAGGCCCTGGTCGGCCGCCTCCGCCGTACCGTCGGCAAGGACGCCGTCACCTCCGAGCCCGGCGGCTACCGACTGGCCGCCGCCCCGGACGACGTCGACCTCTTCCGCTTCGAGCGCCTGGTACGGCAGGGCACCACCGCCCTGGCGAACGGCGACGCCCCCACCGCCGCCCGCGACCTCCGCGACGCCCTCGCGCTGTGGCGCGGCCCCGCACTCGCCGACCTCCCCGACCGCACCGCCGCCGCGCGCCCGGAGGCACTGCGCCTGGAGGCGACCCGCGCCCGGATCGAGGCGGACCTGCGACTCGGCCGCGCCCAGGACGTCGTACCGGAGCTGAAGGAACTGACCGCGGCGCACCCGTACGACGAACCACTGCACGCCCTGCTCATCCGCGCCCTGCGCGACACCGCCCGCCGCGCCGACGCCCTCGCCGCGTACGAGAGCGCCCGCCGGGCCCTCGCCGACGGCCTCGGCACCGACCCGGGCCCCGAACTCCGCGCCCTGCACACCGACCTGCTCACCCCACCGACCCGGGAACCGCGAACCCCACCGACCCGGGAACCGCGAACCCCACCGACCCCGGAACCGCGAACCCCACCCACCCGGGATCCGCAACCCCCACCCCCCGACCGCACCACCAACATCCGCCCCCGCCTGACGACTTTCGTCGGCCGGGAACCCGAACTCGACGCCATCCGTTCCGAATTGCACAGGACCCGCCTCGTCACCCTCACCGGACCGGGCGGCTCCGGAAAGACCCGCCTCGCCGAGGAAGCCGCCGCCGGGCTCCCGCAGGCGTGGCTGGTCGAGCTGGCGCCGCTCGACCAGCCGGAGGCGGTGCCGGGCGCGGTGGTCAGCGCGCTCGGTCTGCGCGAGACCGTGCTCATGACCAGCGAGCTGACGGCCCCGCAGGACGACCCCGTCGCCCTGCTGATCGAGTACTGCGCCCCGCGCAGCCAACTCCTGATCCTTGACAACTGCGAACATGTGATCGACGCGGCGGCCGCCCTCGCCGAAACCCTCCTCACCCGCTGCCCGGGGCTCACGATCCTCGCCACCAGCCGTGAACCCCTGGGCGTCCCCGGCGAGTCGGTGCGCCCGGTCGAGCCCCTCCTCCCCGACCAGGCGCGGCGCCTCTTCGCCGAGCGCGCGACCGCCGTCCGCCCCGACGCGGCCGCCGTACTCGGCGACAAGGAGGCCGTCGCCGAGATCTGCCGCCGTCTCGACGGGCTGCCGCTCGCCATCGAGCTGGCGGCGGCCCGGCTGCGGCTGCTCACCCCCCGTCAGATCGCCGACCGCCTCGACGACCGCTTCCGCCTCCTCACCTCCGGAAGCCGCACGGTCCTGCCCCGCCAGCAGACCCTGCGCGCGGTCGTCGACTGGTCCTGGGAACTGCTCGACGACCAGGAGCGGACGGTCCTGTGCGAGGTGTCCGTCTTCGCGGGCGGCTGGCAGCTGGAGGCGGCGGAGGCCGTGTGCACCGGCCCGGCCGCGGACCTGCTCGGGGCGCTCGTCGACAAGTCCCTAATCGTCGCCACGCCGTACGACCGCCCCGGCGGCGACGGCATGCGGTACCGCATGCTGGAGACCATCCACGAGTACGCCACCGAGCGCGCCGCCGAGTCCCCCGGGCTGCGCGCCGCCGCCGAGCGCCGACACCGCGCGTGGGTGCGCGCCCTGGTCGAGGAGGCCGAGCCGCTGCTGCGCTCCGCCGGGCAACTCCCGTGGATCGCCCGCCTGGAGACCGAGCTGGACAACATCCGCGCGGCCCTCCACCGCGCGGTCACGGCCGCGGACGAGGAGGAGGCCGGCTCCCTCGCCCTCGCCATGGGCTGGTTCTGGTGGCTGCGCAACTACCATCACGAGGGCGCGGAGTGGATCGACCAGGTCCTGCGCCTGGGTGCCGCCAGGGACGCGACCGCCCGAGATGCCACCGGCGGCGGCCCGGAACCCGTCGACACCTTCCTCGCCGCCCCGCACGAGGAGGCACACCATCCGCTGCACCCCCTGCGGATGCGCCTGCGGATCCTGCACCTCTTCCTCACGGCAGAGCACGAGCCGCTGGCCGGGCGGATGGACGACCGGCTGCGTCGGTACCTCAACCTGGTGCGGAAGCACTTCGAGAGGGGCGGCCCGGACGCGGCCCGAATGCCGGGCATCGTCTGGCCCTTGACCAGCTACGTCATCAACGGCTCGGAGGACATCCGGGCGGTCATGGACGCCGCCGTCGCCAACTGCCGTGCCCACGGCGACGACTGGGCGGTCGCCGTCATTCTGATGTTCCGTACGCACATGGTCGTCGACTCACCGGGCGGCCTCGAGGGCGTGGACGAGGACCTCGCGGAGCTCAGGACGCTCAGCAGGCGCGCCGGCGACCGCTGGATCCGGGCCCAGGTGTGCAGCGCGGCCGGAGAGGCCGGCATGGCGCGCAGCCGCTTCGAGGAGGCCAAGGGCGAGTTCCAGGAGGCACTGCGGCTCGCCTACGAGGTGGGGGCGTACGCCGAGACGCCCTTCCTCATCGCCCGGCTGGCCGAGATCGACTACCGCTCCGGCGACCGCAGGGCCGCAGTGGCCGGGCTGGACGAGGCGAGCGCTGCCGCCGACCGCCACGGAGTGGCGGACAGCCGGGCCTTCGTCCTGCTGATGCGGGCCCAGATCGCGCTGGACGAGAAGGACACCGCCCGCGCGCGGGAGCTGTGCGGGGCGGTGCGCGCGGAGACCTGGCGGGGCACTCCGCCACCGCAGTTCATAGTGGGGCTGAAAGCGGTCGAGGCCTGGGTGACGGTCGCCGAGTCGGGCCCGGAGCAGGGCCTGCCGCAGCTGGTCGACAGCGTCCGCGAGGCGGTGGAGCGGCGGTGCGCCGAATCGATCACGGCAGCACTCGTGGACAGCTCGGCGGCCCTGTTGTCCGACCTCGGCGACCACGCGCGCGCGGCCCGCCTGCTCGCCGCCGCGGAGCACTGGCGCGGCGGCCATCCGCGCCCCATGCCCGAGCGCGCCGAGGCCGAGCGTGCCGAGGCCGCCGCCCGAGCCGAACTGGACACCGCGCGGTACGAGGAGGAGTACACCAAGGGCGTGCCCCTCACCCCGGCCGACGTGCTCCGCGAACTCGGCGAGGCCCTGCAGGCCCACCCCGCCCGGCAGGCGCCGTAAGCCCCCGGGACCTCAGGAGCAGGTGAACCTCGACTCGGCCCAGTCCGCGAGCGCCAGGTTGTCGAAGTGACTGTGCGGCTCGACCACCAGCCGTACGGTCGTGCGCCCGGCGAGGCTGACATGGACCGGCACCGCCGCGTCGCCGCCCTTGACCCTCGCCGACCGCCAGAGCCGGACCCCGTCGGCGTAGACGGAGAAGTAGACCTTGCCGAGCCCGGCCGTCATGTCGTCGACGCCGACCAGCGCGTCGTAGGCGGAGCAGGTGCGGTTGAGGTCGACGGTGACGGAGGAGTGGCCGTGCACGGTCACGCCGTGCGCGTACGTCTTGTCGGCGACCGACACGCCGTACCGCTGCCACACCCAGCTGCTCTCGCCGATCCGCATCTCGGGCTCGGTGCCGTCGCCCGTGATGTCGTACGACAGCTCGCTCCACTGATAGACGACCGGAGCGGGCGGGGGCGGCGGAGTCGGCGTGGGGGTGGGCGTCGGGGTCGGAGTCGGCCTCGGCGCGAGAGTCGGGGGCGGTGTGGGTGTCGGCGTAGGGGTGGGCCTGGGCGTAGGAGTCGGGGTCGGGGTCGGTGTGGGAGTCGGGTTGGGCGCGAGTGCGATCACGGGCGCCTTCGGCGCGGGTTCCTTCTTCGGAGACTTCGGAGGCTTCGGCGGCGCGGACGTCGGCGACTTCTCGACGATCGTGGAGGGCACGGGCGGATTGGCGTCGTTCTGCTTCTTGACCGGATCGTCGTTGTTCAACAGCGCGTACACCACCGCCGCCGCGACGCCCACGACGACCACACCGGCCGCGATACCCGCCTTCACCGGCGCGCCCAGCCCTTCGG
>NZ_NTGE01000130.1 GCF_002291145.1 Streptomyces sp. SA15 | reverse complement strand
GGACGAGGGCCGGGCGGGCGGCCGTTCGGCGGCGCGCGACGCGGGTGCGCGCTTCGGTGCCTTCCATCGCGGACGCCAGTCAGGCAGCGGCGGCACCGGGTCCGTGGCCCCAGGGGGCTCCGAGGCCCGCCTCGGCTCCCGGGCCCACCAAGGATCCAACGCCACTCCCGACTCCCCGACCCATCACGGATCCGACACCACTCCCGACTCCCCGACCCATCACGGATCCGACGCGACTCCCCGCTCCGAGGCCCATCGCGGAGCCGAGACCCGCCCCGCCCCCGAGGCCCGCCCCGCCCCCGAGCCACCGTCCACCCCGTAGTCCATGCCCTTCCCGTACGGCGCCCGGGGCCCCGGCGCCCACGCCCCCGCTCGACTTCAATGAGATTGGAGGAACGGGTCGGTGACCGGACAGCCGGGCACAACCGCCCCATCACCCACCATGCAGACCACCGACAACAGCCTCACCTGGCTCCTGCAGAGCCTTCTGGAGCGCACTCCCGGCACGCGGCACGCCCTGGTCCTGTCCCGGGACGGCCTGAAGCTGTGCTGGACCGAGCACCTGACGCTCGACCAGGCCGATCAGCTGGCGGCGATCTGCTCGGGTATCCAGGCCCTCGCCCAGGGCGCGTCCGTCGAGTTCGGCGACGGATCCGGCGGTGTCCGGCACTCCATGACCGAGTTCCACGGCGGCCTGCTGTTCATCGTCGAGGCAGGCGAAGGGGCGCATCTGGCGGTCGTCGCCGAGGAGAACGCCGACCCCGGGGTGGTGGGTCACCAGATGACCGAGCTGGTCGAGCAGATCGGCGAGCATCTGCGGGCCGAGCCCCGCCAACCCACCCAGGGGGGCACCTCGTCGTGACGCGCAGGCCCGTGGACACCGGTGATCCCGACCGGCTCTACACGGTCACCGGCGGACGCAGCCGTGCGGACGACTCGTTCGATCTGGTCACCCTGGTGGTCAGTGAGTGCGAGCCCACCGCCGGGATGCAGTCGGAGCACGCTCGGATCCTCGACCTGTGCCGGCATCCGACGGCCGTGGTCGAGATCGCAGCGGAGCTGAAGCTGCCGATCACGGTGGTGCGCATCCTGCTCGGCGACCTGCTCGCCACGAGCCGCATCACCGCCCGCCACCCGCGCGCGGCGCGGTCCGTCGCCTCGCTCCCCGATTCCGCCCTTCTCCAGGAGGTGCTCCATGGGCTCCGCAACCTCTGAGCTGCCTTCGCGGCGTACGCCCCTGGCCGACGCTGCCGAGACCGGCCTGAAGATCGTCGTCGTGGGCGGGTTCGGGGTCGGCAAGACGACCCTGGTCCGCTCGGTCAGCGAGATCCGGCCGCTCAACACCGAAGAGGTGATGACGCAGGCCGGTGTCGGCGTCGACGAGACGAGCGGGGTGGCGGCGAAGACCACCACGACGGTGGCGTTCGACTTCGGACGGATCAGCCTCAGCGAGCGCATGGTCCTCTACCTCTTCGGCGCTCCGGGGCAGGAGCGCTTCTGGTTCCTGTGGGACCGGCTCTTCTCCGGAACGCTCGGCGCGGTCGTCCTGGTCGACACGCGCCGGATGGACGACTCCTGGTACGCGATAGACCGGCTGGAACACCATCGGACGCCGTTCGTCGTGGCCGTCAACCGGTTCGACGACGATCCCTCCAGACACTCCCTGGACGAGATCCGCCAGGCACTCGCCCTGCCCGGGCACGTGCCGCTGATCGACTGCGACGCGCGGGTCAGATCGTCGGGCAAGGACGTCCTGATCACCCTCGTGAACCACCTCTACGAACTGGCCATGACCCGGGAGAACACGGAGCACCCGGAGATGACGGAGATGACACCGTGACCGACGCCGGAACCTCCGCCCCGCACGCGGCTCCCCCGGGCTGCCCCGCCCACGCGGGCGCGGTACGCCTGGCCGGTCTGGAGTACCAGCAGACACCGTCGCAGCTGTACCGCACCCTGCGCCGGGAGCACGGCTCGGTGGCGCCCGTTCTGCTCGACGGGGACATCCCCGCCTGGCTGGTCCTCGGCTACTCCGAGGTCAGCTATGTGACAGGTCACGACGAACTGTTCGCCCGGGACTCGCGCCGCTGGAACCAGTGGGAGAACATCGCCTCGGACTGGCCTCTGCTGCCCTTCGTCGGATACCAGCCGTCGGTGCTGTTCACCGAGGGCGCGGAACACCGGCGCCGGGCGGGGGTGATCACGGAGGCGCTCTCGGGAGTCGATCAGTTCGAACTGGCCCGCGAGTGCGAGCAGATCGCCGACCGGCTCATCACGTCGTTCGCCGGAAGCGGCCAGACCGAGCTGATGAGCGCGTACGCGCACGCCCTGCCGATGCGCGCCGCGGTCCAGATGTGCGGGATGCCGCACACCGGTACGGACACCCAGCGGCTCGTGGACGACCTGCGGATCTCCCTCGACGCGGCGGAGGGCGACGACCCGGTGGCCGCGTACGGCCGGGTGGGCG
Source organism: Streptomyces sp. SA15 (assembly GCF_002291145.1). Classification (GTDB taxonomy): domain Bacteria; phylum Actinomycetota; class Actinomycetes; order Streptomycetales; family Streptomycetaceae; genus Streptomyces. The sequence goes on along the minus strand of NZ_NTGE01000130.1, from coordinate 71,660 downwards.
AGCGGATCCAGCAACTGGTGAAGGACAAGCGGGAGAAACCCGGCCCGGACGTCACCTCGCGGATGCTCCAGCACCCGGCCGGTCTCACCGACGAGGAGGTCGTCCAGGACCTCATCTCCGTCATCGCCGCGGCACAGCAGCCGACGGCCAACTGGATCTGCAACACCCTCCGGTTGCTGCTCACCGACGAGCGTTTCGCCCTGAACGTCTCCGGCGGCCGGCTCAGCGTGGGCGAGGCACTGAACGAGGTGCTGTGGCTCGACACGCCGACGCAGAACTTCATCGGCCGCTGGGCCGTGCGCGACACCCAGCTCGGCGGACGGCAGATCCGCGCGGGCGACTGCCTCGTACTCGGCCTCGCCGCGGCCAACACAGACCCGCAGATCTGGCCGGACGGGCACGTCGGGTCGGAGAACGCCGCGCACCTGTCGTTCAGCAACGGGGAGCACCGCTGCCCCTACCCGGCCCCGCTGCTGGCCGACGTCATCGCCCGTACGGCGGTCGAGACGCTGCTGGAGCGGCTGCCCGACCTGGTCCTGGCGGTGGACCCGGAGGAGCTGACCTGGCGCCCGTCCATCTGGATGCGCGGGCTGACGTCGTTGCCGGTGCGGTTCACGCCGGTGGTGCAGTAGCGCGCCGGCGGCGGGGGCCCTCGTACGGAGCCCTCGTACGGAGCCCACCTGCCCGCCACTTTCGCCGTACGGCTTTCTCCGTACGGCGGTCAGCCGGCGACGGGCGTGAACCGCACCGGCAATGACTGCGGCCCCCGGGTGAAAACCCCCTGCTCCACAGGGTCGAACCCGTCCGCGAACCGCACGTCCGGCATGGCGTCGAGGAGCTGGCCGACCCCGATCTCGACCTCGGCCTTGGCGAGCAGGGCCCCGACACAGAAGTGCCGGCCGAGAGCGAAGGCAAGGTGATCGGCGGCGGCCGAGAAGGCGGTCGTCGTCGTCAGGTCGTCCCGGAAGATGTCGAAGCGGTCCGGGTCCTGATACCGCTCCTCGTCCCGGTTGGCGGCACCGATCAGACAGGTGACGGTGGCACCGGCCGGGACGGTACCCCCGCTGAGCGCGACCTCGGCCGCCGACTGCCGCATGATCATGTGGACGGGCGGCGTGTAGCGCAACGTCTCGGCGAAGGCACGTGCGATCAGACCACGATCTTCCCGCACGGCCGCCAACTGCTCCGGATGCAGCAGCAGGTTGGCGAAGATGCTGGCGATCGCCTTGTCGGTGGTCTCGCCACCAGCCGCGAGCAGCAAACTACAGAAGGACTTGATGTCCTCGTCGCTCATCTTCACGCCGTCGACCTCGGCGGCGCACAGCGTGGACAGCAGGTCGTCACCGAGGTTCTCGCGGCGCTCCCGGATGATCGGAACCATGTACTCGGCGAACTCCACCCGCGTCCGCTCCCCGGCCGCGGCCACGTCAGGATCCCCCGACAGATTGCTGAGAAAGGCGATGACCGAGGTGTACCACTGGTGGAACCGTGCGTGATCGGCCTTGTCGAGCCCCAGCATGTCCGCGATCACGTTGACGGGAAAGCGGGTCGCGTAGTCCCCCACCAGGTCCGCGGCCCCGCGGTGCCGGAAGGCATCGATGAGCTCACGCGAGTTGCGCTCGATCACGGGCAGGAACTTCTCCTGCAGGTCACTGCCCCGGAAGGCCGGCGCGACGAGCGCACGCCGCACCGCGTGCTCACGCCCGCTGAGCTGGAGGATCGTCTTGCCGTGCACGGGCTCGATCTGCCAGTCGTAGTTGTCGGTGGTGAACTCACCGTTCTTGTCCTTGAAGACGCGCTCCACGTCCTCGTAGCGGGAGATGATGTAGCTCTGGGTGGCCTCGTGCCAGATGAGAGGAGCCTTCTCCCGCATCACGCGATAGGCCCGGTAGGGATGGGCGGCGAACTCGGGCGAGAGGATGTCGGGGACCTGCTGTGCGGTGGCCATGGAGCTCCCTGGGGTGGGTAACGAGCCTGTCCCACAAGGCTATTGATCACGCGTCTGGGGGGACAGCCGAGTCCTGGCCGACTGTTGGGTTATGGACAGCCGTGGCCGAAAGCGGCCCTTCCGGCCATGGGCCGACGGCTCCGCAACTCGGCATCCGGCTCGCGGCAGCCCGCTCGACCGCGCTGTTCCAGCTCGCCACCAATCTGCCCGCCGCGGTCCTCGCCCGCACCCTCGGCATCGACATCACCGTCGCCGTCGCCGTCAAACGGCAGCGAGCCGCCGCTGGAGACTGGGCCGCCTACGCCGCCGAGGTCAGCCGCCGCACTTCACCACAACCTCCGATCTACGAACCAGGAGTACCGACATGAGATTCGACGATCACCGCGTGGTCATTACCGCAGCCGGCCGCGATTTTGGACGCACTTTAGCCCTCCGTCTCGCGGACCTCGGCGCCGAGGTCTTCCTCTCCGCGCGCACTCTCGCCGCCGCTGAACGTGTGCGCGACGAGATTCACGGTCGAGGGCACCAGCAGGTCCACGCCTCCGCCTGCGACCTGACGGACCCGGCCTCGATCCGCGACTTCGCTGCCGGAGTCGCCCGGCACACCGACCGCATCGACGTGCTGATCAACAACGGCTCCCGCTACCTCGAAGGACCAGACCTCCCATCCGCCTCCGACACCGACATCGTCGACACCATCGCATCCGGCGCCACCGGCACCGTCCTGACCGTGAAGAACTTCCTCCCTCTCCTACTCAACTCGGATAAGCCGGACGTGGTGACCATGGTCTCCGCCTGCGGAACGGCCGGTCATCACCGCTCGGACGCGCACGACGCCTTCTACGCGGCCAAGAGCGCCCAGGCAGGGTTCGCCGAGATCCTCTCCAAGCGCCTGCGGCCCCAGGGGGTCCGGGTGATCTCCCTCTACCCGCCCGACTTCGACAACCCTGACCCGCTCTCCGAGGAATGGGAGACCACACCGCGCGAGGCCAAGGACGCCCTCACCGCGCAGTCACTCGTGGAGTGCATCCTCTTCGCCGTCGCCCAGCCCCGCGACTGCTTCATCAAGGCGTTCCACTTCGAACAGGTCTGACCGATTCCTGGCTCTCGGTGGGCTCGTCGCCATCCAGAACCCTGTGCAGCCAGGCGCGTTCGGCGCTGCTGATGGCGCGGGCGGTGAGCAGCATGCCGCACCGGTAGGGGTCCGGGACCTCCTCGGCTCGCAGCGGCCTGTCACCGTCGTAGAAGAAACTCGCCGGCTCCTCCAGGAACTCCAGCCGTCTGCGCAGCACCGCATGCTGTTCGGACACGTCGGGCAGGTGGGAGAGGAACGCCAGGATGGTGAAGAAGCGGGTGAAGTCGGTGATCTCGTGGTCGGCCGGCCTGCGCAGCCGCTTCAGCAGTTCGGTGCGCCCGGCGTCGGTCAGGCTCAGTACGTACCGCGCTGCGCCCGCACCCGGGTCGGCGCACCGCTCCAGCAGGTCCGCCTTGGCGAGGCGGTTGATCGCCGGATACAGGCTGCCGTCGCTGACCGGCCGCGTGTACCCGGTCAGCTGCGAGACCCGGCGGCGCAGCTCGTGTCCGGGCAGGGGGCCCTCGGCCAGGAAGCCCAGTATCGCTAGTTCCAGCATGCCCTCAGTATCCCACAGCCGCATCGAAACGATGTATACATCGTTTCGATGTTACCGTAGATGGGATTGCCACCGACCTCCCTGAAAGGTAGAGAATGATGCCGCCGGAATCTGTCGAGTCAGTGATGAACCGCTTCGTCGAGTTCATCAACACGGCCAACGAGGATCTTGCCCGCGAGGTCATTTCTCCCGACGCGGTGTTTCACGCACCGAGTCACCCGGAACCGCTCCGAGGCCCCGAGGGCTACATGGAAGTCATCGGGATGATGCGCAGCGGACTCCCGGACGTCCAGTGGACCCTGGAGGAGATGATCGCGGAAGGCGACACAGTGGCTGCACGGTTCACCATGCGCGGTACTCACGACGGTGAGTTCTTCAGCATCCCTGCGAGCGGCAACAAGGTCTCGGTGCAGGCCATGAACTTCTACTACCTGGCCGACGGCCGGATTGTCGGTGAACGAGGCCAGCCCGACCTCCTCGGAGTCATGCAGCAGATCGGTGCCGTACCGGCGCCGTGAAACAGGTGCGGAGCGCATACCTTCGGCGCGGTGTCGAGACGCGGCTGCCTGCCTCGGGAGGAGGGAGGTCCTGTGGGGTGGCAAGCAATCGGCTCCGGCGGTGACCAGGTCGAGGCATGGTCGATGTCTTCCACCATGCTGGGGTGGTGGTGAGCAGCGCCGCTCAGAGATCATCACCGTGAGCGACGCCCGGAGCGGCCTGTCGCGGATACTGGCCGAGTTGGCCGAGGCCGGCCCGCAGGCGGAGCCGGTACTGATCGGCGCCCACCGCAAGGCGCAAGGCGTACTGCTCTCGATCGAGGCCTACGAGAGCCTGACAGAACGCGCCGCTCGCAGTGAGGCGGCCGAATCGGCCACAGGCTCCCTCGCGGCCGAAGGCCTCCGGCCGACTGCCGCCTCCGACCAGGACGCCGCAGCCTATGTACGCGGCACCCTCTCGGCCGAGGAGATGGCTGCCCGCGCCTTGGCCCGCCACCGACCCGAGACGCGCCGGTCGGCCGGATGAGCGACCCGTACGTCCTGCCGAACGGCGTCCTGCGCAACCGTCTCACCGACGCCGCCGCGCTCGCCAACGCCGAGGCCGACATACCCCTGGAACGCATGCTGGACCGGCTGGTCAGCCAAGAGACCAGCTGACCGCGTCAGTCCCGTGCCCGATCGCCACAGGCTGTTCTCCCGGGGAGGAGGTACTCCGCCCAGACGGTCTTGCCCGGACCGTCGGGGCGCGGGTGCCAGTCCCAGCGCGCGGCGAGACGCGATACGAGGAGCAGCCCGCGGCCCGTCTCTTCGGTACCGGCAGGCCCCGGGACGGCGGGACGCCGAGGGATGCGTTCGGCGCGGGTGTCGGTGACCTCGACACGGACAGTGCGGCCGTCGGCCGGGGCATGCACGCGGAGGTGGAAGTCGCGACCTGAAACGTGGCCGTGCCGCACGGCGTTCGCGGTCAACTCGGCCACGATCAGCACGATCTCGTCGTGGGGTGCGGCGTCGTACGGGATGCCCCATGCGTCCAGGCGTACGGCCGTCAGACGGCGGGCGAGGCGGGCGCCGCGGGGTGTGGAGGTGAAGCGCATCTCAAAGGTGCGGTCGTCGTGCGGTTCGGGGGTGGAGATCAAGTGCGGGGTGGGAGCGGTGAGTTGAGTGGGGGTGGTGGGGCTGTCGGGCTTGGTCGTCATGCCGATAACGGTCCCGTTGGTGGCGTAGCGTGACCAGTGGTGACGCACCGACGTGGACCGGCTGTACGCGCGGTGTCGGTACGGGTACGAGGCGCGCGGCGTTACGGCGTTCCCTGCGGGGGCGTGGGCCGGGGAGGCGGTGGTCAATGACGGATGTTACGGCGGGGGCCGACGTGGTAGCGGGCGGCGGCGACGAGGCGGTCGTGAGCCTCGGGGACGGTTGGGAGAACGACGACAGGGGCGCGCGGCGGCCGGAGGACGATGCCGGGCGGGGCGTCGTCACGGCGTTCGGGCAGACCATGAAGACGCTGCGGGTACGGGAGGGGATGGAGCGGGAGGAGTTCGGGAAGCGGCTCGGCTATTCGGCGTCCACGATCGCGTCGTTCGAGCAGGGGCGGAGGATTCCGTCGCCTCGGACGATTGATCGGGCGGATGAGGTGCTGAGGGCGAGTGGGTTGCTGTGCCTGTGGAAGGAGCAGGTGGAGCGGGCGCAGTATCCGGTGTCACCGTGGATGCCCACGGCCCGCAGGGCGCAGTTGAAACACTCACCTACACCGTGGACCTGGAGGTGCTGGTCGGAGATCCTCCGCTGAAGCGCATCGAAAAGCACCTGGGCAGTATCGATGGCCGCCTGGACGCACTGGCTGACGCCGGGACCCTAGCGCTCCTCCCTCTCGGCGGCGGCGCGCCCGATCTGTGCCAGTCGACCGCAATTCGAGAGCGCGCCGTCGCGGCGGGGCCCTCCCATCACTAGTATTCCAGCCGTAGTTCGTGATCTCGATCGTGAGGGGCGCCGAGGAGGCAGCTGGCAGCGTCGATCATCTGGACGAGACCGACCACGCTGTCGCGGGCGTTCGTTTCCTTCTCCGCCTACCCGAGTCCACCGAGACGGAGGGCGTTCCTTATCTCGCTGAGCTTCGCGGTCGTCGCCGGGGTCCACTCCTTCGCCTGCTCACCGAGACGGAGGGCGTTCTCGATCTCGCTGAGTTTCGCGGAGGACAGGGCGCCCGCCCGCTCGATCAGGTCGTCCCGGGACACGGTGGTCAGCCACGTGCAAGGGGTGAAGCCCGGACGCGGGAACGCGAACCGAAGCACGCCTTCAAAGGGCAGTCCTTCCACGGCGCCTACTGCCACTTCGACGCCCAGACCGGTGATGTCGACACCCGCCCGAGCGACGACCTGCATCACCCGGATCCCGGACGCGTCGTCTCCCGACAGCAGCACGACCGGCCGCCGCTCGTCGAACTCCACCCACCAGACTTCGCCACGTTGCACATGTCCTCCTGACACAGGACGGCGGGCGGACGCTGCGCGACCCCGACGCGCTGTGGAGACGGGTGCGGCCACCCGTTGATCATCGGTGTGTGAAGACAAACGATCACGCGGTGGCCGCAGGTCACAGCGTAGACCCTGCCCGCTGGCAGGAGGCGTTCGAGGGCCTGATGAGCCGGATAGCGGGACGGTTCACACGGGTCGAACCCCGGTTCCGGGTCCGGAAGTTGGTGCTCGGACTGCTGTCGGACCTGCCGCGCAAGAACTGCTGGACCATCTCCGAATGGGCCGGGGAGAGGACCCCGGACGGCATGCAGCATCTGCTGGGGCGGGCCAAGTGGGACGCCGACCGGGTCCGCGACGATGTGTGTGACTACGTGGTGGACCACCTGCACGACGACAAGGCGGTACTGGTGGTCGACGAGACCGGGGACGTGAAGAAGGGCACCGGCACGGTCGGCGTCCAGCGCCAGTACACCGGCACCGCGGGCAGGATCGAAAATGCCCAGGTCGCCGTCTACCTGGTCTACGCCGGCCGGCGCGGGCACGCGGCAGTGGACCGGGAACTGTACGCGGTTCACGGGTGCGGCTCCTCACCGTCCAGAACGCGACGAGCGAAGCCGACCGCCACCCCTGACGCGGACATCGTCGGGTCGCTCACAGGTGTCCGACCCGGCCTGCACGGCGATCCCGCACACGGCCACGTGACGTTTGCGTAAACACGGACGCACAGGCATTGCCCCGATAGTACGTACCCGGATTAACTCCAGGCCAACTCATCAGCGGGGTGCCGCAAAGCCCGTAGCCCGTCCAGCGCCCCAACCCCCGGAATCAGGAGGCTCGTCATGCCGTCGAGTCCGTCCCCTCGTCCTCCGATCCTGTTGCTGCACGGCGCCTGGCACGGGTCATGGTGCTGGGAACCGGTGACGACCGCGCTGGCCGCCGCCGGTCATCCGGTGCTCGCCATCGACCTCCCCGGGCACGGGCTGCAGGCCCCGGTCCCCGACGCCTACAGAACCCAGGACCTCGACGCCTTGGCCACCGCTGCCTCACCGCTGGCGGGGCTCAGCGCGGCGGACTGTTCCGAGCCCGCGGTGCAGGCCGTCCGCGCGCTCCACGCGGCGTTCGGCCCGGTGGTCGTCGTCGGTCACAGCCTGGCCGGAGTGACGCTCGGCCACGTGGGCGAAGCCGTCCCGGACCTCATCGCGCGGCTCGTCTACCTCGCCGCGCTCGCCCCCGCGCCGGGCCGCACCGTGTTCGAGGACGCGGCGACTCCCGCGTTCAGCGACTCGCTGTTCCTCGCTCTGCCGATAGGCGATCCGGGCAGCACGGGCGCCGTACGCATCAACTGGAATTCGCCTGACGCCGGCTACCGGTCGACCGCCCGGCAATGCTTCTACGGTGACGTCCCGGACGACACCGCCGATGCCGCGACACGGCTGCTGTCACCGGACGCACCCGTGCGGTTGTACAGCGACCCCGCACAGCCGACGGCAGAGCGGTGGGGCACCGTGCCACGCACGTGGATCCGGTGCACCCTCGACCGCGCCGTCCCGGTCGCCGCTCAGGACGCCTCCATCGGACAGCTGGACGCCGTGGCTCCCGGCACCCCCTTTGAACAGCACACGCTCGAGACCGGTCACTCCCCGTTCCTGTCGGCGCCCGAGATGCTGTCGTCCGTGCTCCTCAAGGCCGTCAACGCCTGACTGGACGACCCCGGACGACCAGCCCCGGCACCAGCCTGCGGCGGCTCCCGCGCGCTTACGGTCCGTCACGAAAGAACCGTGTTAACTCGGCGCACGCCCTCTTGCCAAGCCGAGATAGTACGTGTTCGGATTATCTCGGTCGGCGCGTCTCCAGCCTGCCCACCGCTCCCGTCCCCCTTCGATCGCCGTGCCCGGAGCACGGCTGCGCCATGCCCGGTTTCCGGTGCGAGGAGCGCGACGGGAACCCGTCAGCAAACCGGGAGGAAGCCCGTGTTCGATCTTTCGTCCGTCGATCTGCTCGACGCCTTCACACGTGAGCTGCACCTGTGCAAGGTACGCAGCGGCGAGCATGTCGTGGTGCTGTCCGAGCCCGGCAGCCGCGGCGACTACGTGGCGGCCGCCTTCGGCGCGGCCAAGGCGTGCGGGGCACATGTCATCGCCGCGACCGTGCCGGGCGGCAGCCCCGCGCCGATGCCCAGCACCCACACCGGTGCGGGCCCGGGCCTGGTCTCCGTACTCAACGACAGCACCGCGCAGGACCTGCTGAAGTCGGCCGACCTGGTCGTCGACCTGACGCGCGAGGGTTTCATCCACGCGCCGGTCCAGCAGGAGATCCTGCGCGCCGGCACCCGCATCATCTTCGTCTGCGACGCCCCCGACGTGCTGATCCGCAATCTGCCCAAGGAGGGCGACAAGGCCGAGGTGCTGGAGGGCGTCGATCTGCTCAAGCGGTCGTCCGTCATGCGGGTCACCTCGGAGGCGGGTACCGACCTGACCGTTCAACTCGCCGGATCGAAGCCGGAGTTCCAGTGCGGCTTCGCCGACGATCCAGGCCGCTGGGACCACTGGCCGAGCACGATGGTGATGTGCTGGCCGGAGATCTCCGACGGGCAGATCGTGCTCGCCGAGGGCGACATCCTGCTGCCCTTCAAGGAGTACGTCCGCTCCCCCGTCACCCTGCAGATCTCGGGCGGGCACATCGAGAAGGTGTCCGGCGGCGCCGAGGCCGAGCTGCTGTCGACGTTCTTCGAGGACGCCCGGGACCAGTGGGCGCGCAGTCTCTCCCACATGGGCTGGGGCCTGATGCGTACGGCCGACTGGTTCGCCACGGCGATGTACGGCAAGGACGACCTGATGGGCATGGACGCCCGCGCCTTCGCCGGCAACTTCCTGTGGTCGACCGGCCCGCACCCCGTCCTCGGGCGTGAGTCGTACGCCCACCTCGACATCGCGATGCGCGGCTGCACCGTCACCGTCGACGACGTCGAGGTCGTCACCGGCGGGAAGCTCACCGGCGGCTGACCGATCGGCCCGCGCAGGAAGTCCCGTACGTGCCCCGCGAGTTGGAGGAAGAGTGGCGTCCAGTCAGTCGTACGAAGTCACTGTCGTCGGGGGAGGTCTCGGCGGGCTGACCGCAGCGCTGGCCCTGCGGCAGCGCGGTCTGCGGGTCTCTGTCCTGGAGCAGGCGGCCGAACTCGGCGAGGTCGGCGCGGGCATCCAGACGGCGCCCAACGCGAGCCGGGTGCTGATGGGGCTCGGGCTGCGCCGGCAGATGGAGGCGATCCGCACCGAGCCGCTCGATCAGGTGCGGCGCCGGTGGAAGGACGGCAGCGTCATCGGCCTGACCTCGCTGGGGCAGCGCTGCAAGGACGAGTTCAACGCCCCTTACTGGCACTACCACCGGGCCGATCTCCACCGCATGCTGCTCGACGCGTGCGTCGACCCGTCCGGCCCCGGCCCCGTCGTGGAGGTGCACACCGGGAGCAGGGTCGTCGAACTTGACCGTACGGACCCCGAGCGTCCCGTGGCGGTCACCGAGGATGGGCGCCGCCACGTCGGCGACGTGCTCATCGGCGCCGACGGCATCCGCTCACGGACACGTGACCTGATGGGCCTCCCCGACACGCTGCAGTACTCCGGCGAGATGGCCTACCGGGCGCTGATACCCGGCGAGCTGATCGCCGCCGACCCGGCGACGCGCTGGCTCGTGGACCGCTTCCAGAGCACCATCTGGTACGGGCCCGACCGGCACCTCGTGCACTACATGGTCCGCGGCGGCGAGTACCTCAACGTCGTGGCCTGCGTGCCCTGCACGGACGAGGTCGCCGAGAAGTGGAGCGTGCCCGCGACCGCGCAGGACCTCGTGGACGCGTTCCCCGGCTGGGACGACCGGGTGCCGGCCATGCTGTCCAAGGCGAAGGAGGACGTTTCCGCCTTCGCGCTCCACCACCGGCGCCGCGACCCGGTGTGGATGGACGGCCGGGTCGCTCTCCTCGGCGACGCCTGCCACGGGATGCTCCCCTACCAGGCGCAGGGCGCCTCGCAGTCCATGGAGGACGCCGCCGTGCTGGCCGAGGAGCTCGGCGCGGTCACGGCCGCCGGAGTCGAGGGAGCGCTGCGGCGCTATGTCGACCGGCGCGCCAAGCACGCCGGAATGGTCCAGGACGCGTCGCTGCGGAACAAGGACTTCTACCACCTGCCCGACGGCCCCGAGCAGCGGGCCAGGGACGAGAAGCTCAAGAACTTCGACGGGGAGTCGGACCTGTCCTACGACTGGCTGTGGTCGGGCACTCCGCTCAACGATCCGGATCTCGGCGCGTTCTCCTACCAGTTCGCCCGCTGAGACTCCCACCTCCCTTCCCCCTTCCCTGCGACTGCCACCTCCCTTCCCCCTTCCCTCCCTTCCCTGCGACCGCCACCCCCTCTCCCACCCGGTCCGCACGCCGGAGCCCCGAGCACCGCGTCCGCAAAGGTGCGGCACGGATCCGATACGCAACACCGTGGAGCGAACGTGAAAACAGGCGATCAGATCGTTCAGGAACTCCCCTGGAAATGGTCCGTCCAGGGCAAGATCTTCATCATCGGCGGCCTCGGCTACCTCTTCGACGCGTACGACATCGCCCTGAACGGCTTCCTCATGCCGCTCGTGGGGACGCACTTCGACCTCTCGCTCGGCGATCGCGGGCTCGTCGCCACCGCCAACCTCGTCGGCATGGCCGTGGGTGCCATCGCCTGGGGCTCGGTCGCGGACCGGATCGGCCGGAAGAAGGCCTTCAGCGTCACGCTGCTGATCTTCGCCCTGTTCTCCGTCCTCGGCGCCCTCTCCCCCACGTACTCCGTGTTCCTCGCGCTGCGCTTCCTCGCGGGCATCGGCCTCGGCGGCTGTATCCCGGTGGACTACGCGCTGGTGAGCGAGTTCTCTCCGCGCAAGTACCGGGGCCGGATACTGACCGGGCTCGATGTGTGGTGGCCGGTGGGCGTCACGCTGTGCGGGTTCGTCTCGACGGCGCTGCTGTCGGTCGACGGGAACTGGCGGTGGATGCTGGCGACGATGGCCCTGCCCGCGCTGCTGCTGTTCTGGGCGCGCCGCGGCATCCCCGAGTCGCCCGTCTACCTGACGAAGAAGGGCCGCGAGGCGGAGGCCCGGGAGGTCATCGACGATCTGGTCGCCCGCACCGGCGCCCCCGTCGTGCCGTATGTGATTCCCGAGCCCGTCGCCGAGACCGGGCCGCGCGGACTGGCCGCCGCGGCCGAGCAGCTGCGCCGCATCTGGCGCTTCAGCCCGCGCATCACCTCCGCGGCCTGGTTGCTGTTCGCCACGATCATGCTGGTGTACTACGCGGCCCTGAGCTGGATGCCGTCGATCCTGCGGGACGAGGGCCTCGGTGACACGGCGGCCTTCATGAAGACCACCCTCATGAGCGGTGTCGGCATAGTCGGTGTGCTGGTGTCCACGGCCCTCGTCGACATCGTCGGCCGCAAGTGGCTCATCGGGGTCTCGGCGCCCGTCGCGGCCCTGGCGCTGGTCGTGTTCGCGCTGGTGATGGACATGCCGACCGGTTCCGTCGTGGCGATCGCCGTCTTCGGCTTCCTGATCCAGCTCACCATTCCCGTCCTGTACGCGTATGCCTCGGAGCTGTACCCCACCGAGCTGCGGGCCAGCGGCTTCGGCTGGGCCTCGTCGGTCAGCCGGGCGCTCACCGGGTTCGCCCCGATGCTCTTCGGCTCGTTGATGTGGCCCGTGCTGGGGCTGCCGATGACCTTCGCGGTGCTGGGGATCGCCGTGCTGCTGGCCGTCGTGTGGATGGCGGTCGCGGCGCCGGAGACGAAGGGCCGCAACCTCGACGCCGACGCCGACGTCGACGCGTCGCCGGCCCTCGTGCGTGGGGACGTCCCCGAGCGGGCGGTCCTCTGAGGCACCGATTGACGCACCTTGACGCACCTTGACGCACCGATTGAGGTGCCGATCGCACGCGGGTACGACGGCACCGGACCCGGGAGCGACGGCACGACGCAGGACCCCGTGAAGGCACGACCCGTACGGAACGCCCGACAGGAGGACCATGAAGCCCGCCCCCTTCCAGTACCACCGGGCCCGCGACGTCGACGGGGCCGCGCGGCTGCTGGCCGAGCTCGGTGACGACGCCAAGGTCATCGCCGGCGGGCAGAGCCTCGTCGCGATGATGAACTTCCGGCTGGCCCGCCCGCGGCACCTCGTCGACATCGGCGGACTGCGGGAACTGGACCGGCTGCACCGGGACTCCGGCGGCGGCCTGCGCATCGGGGCGCTCACCACCCACCACACGGTGGAGACCGACCCGGACGGGGTGCTGGGGGCGGGCTTCGAGGTCCTGAAGAAGGCCATGAGCTGGATCGGGCACCTCCCGATCCGTACCCGCGGCACTGTCGGCGGCAGCATGGCGCACGGCGACGCCACCGCCGAGTGGTGCCTGCTCGCGGTGGCACTGGGCGCCGAGTTCGTGGCACGCGGTCCCCGGGGAGAGCGGAGGATCGCGGCCGGGGACTTCTTTCTCGGCTACTACACGACGGCCCTCGACCCGGACGAGCTCCTCGTCGAGACCGTCTTCCCGCGTCCCGCGCCGCATGCCGCGCTCACCGAGTTCGCCGAGCGGCGCGGGGACTTCGCCCTCGTGGCCGCCGCCGTCGACCTCGACGTGGCGGACGGCGAGGTGCGCTCCGGACGGGTGGCGCTCGGCGGTGTGGCGTCCGCCGCCGTCCGCGTGCCCGAGGCGGAGGCCGTACTGGCCGCCGGCGGCTCCTTCGAGGCCTGCGCGTCCGCCGCGGCGGAGGCCGTCGAACCGCCCGCCGACGCGTCCGGCAGCACGCACTACCGCAAGCAACTCGTCCGGACCCTGGTCCGGCGTGCCTGTGAGGAGGCCATGGCGCCATGAGTGTCCCGATGAGTGAACGGAAGCTGGTGGGCAGGGCGGTTCCCCGCCGTGAGGATCCGCGGCTGCTGTCCGGGCGCGGCCGGTTCGTCGACGACATCGCGCTGCCCGGCATGCTGCACGCCCAGTTCGTGCGCAGCACCGTCGCCCACGCCGAGATCGCCACGGTGGACCTCTCGGCGGTACGCGAAGTTCCGGGCATCATCGCGGCGTTCACGGCCGACGACCTGGCGCTGGGCGACATCGTCGCGCAACTAGGGCGCCCGCTCACGGAGTTCGTCCCGACGGCCATGCCGGTCCTCGCCCGCGACAAGGTCCGCTACGTCGGGGAGCCGATCGCCGTCGTCGTAGCACGCGACGCGTACGCGGCGGAGGACGGCCTGGAGGCGGCGAAGGTCTCCTACACGACGTTGCCGCCGGTGACGTCCGAGGAGGCGGCGCTCGCCCCTGGCGCCCCGCTCGTCCACGCGGAGGCCGCGCACAACACGCTGGTGGACGTCTCGCTCTTCGCGACGGACGGCATCGACGAGGTCTTCGAGTCCGCGCCCTGCGTCGTCGAGGTCGACACGAGGACCGGACGGCAGAACGCGCTGCCGCTGGAGACCCGGGGCGTCGTGGCGCACTGGGACGACCGCGAGGAACAGCTCGTCCTGCAGACCTGCACCCAGATCCCGCACCAGGTACGGACGGTGGCGTCCCGGAGCCTGCGGCTGGATGAGCGCGCCGTGCGGGTCGTGGTGCCCGACATGGGCGGCGGGTTCGGCCAGAAGTGCGTCGTCGGCCGCGAGGAGATCGCCGCCGCGGCGGCCGCGCTGCGGCTGCGGCGGCCGGTGAAGTGGATCGAGGACCGCAAGGACGCCCTGTCCGCGTCGTTCCTCGCCCGGGAGCAGCACTACCGGGCGCGCGCGGCCTTCGACGCCGAGGGCGGGATCCTCGCGCTCGACGCGGACGTGGTCTGCGACATGGGCGCGTACTCCTGCTACCCCTTCACGGCGGGCATCGAGCCGCTGATGGCGTCCGCCGAGATGCCCGGCGTCTACAAGGTGCCCGCGTACCGGGTGCGGGGCAGGGCGGTCACCACCAACAAGGCGCCCACCGGGCCGTACCGCGGCGTGAGCCGGCCGCAGTACGTCATGGTCGTGGAGCGGCTCTTCGAGCGCGCCGCCCGCGAACTGGGCCTGGACCCGGTCGAGATCCGCCGCCGCAACGTCATCACCGACTTCCCCTACACGGGCGTCAACAACATCACCTACGACCCGGGCTCCTACCTGGAGTCCCTCAACCTGTGCGAGCGGCTCGTCCGGGAGGAGGGCTGGTACGAGAAGCAGGCAGCGGCGGCGGCCGAGGGACGGCACCTCGGCATCGGCTACTCGTGCTTCAGCGAGCGCACCGGGTACGGCTCCGCGGCCTTCGCGCAGCGCAAGATGCAGGTGGTGCCCGGATTCGACATCTCCGAGATGCGGATGGACACCAGCGGCGCGGTCACCTTCACCACCGGCACGATGAACCACGGGCAGAGCCACGAGACGACGATGGCGCAGATCGTCGCCGACGAACTCGGCCTCGCGATCGCCAAGGTGAGGATGCATCAGGGCGACACCGACCGCATCACCTACGGCTGGGGCACCTTCGCCAGCCGCTCCATCACCATCGGCGGCAGCGCCGTACGCCTCGCCTCGGCGAAGCTGGGCGACAAGCTGCGCGCCATCGCCGCCGCACGCTGGGGCGTCGCCCCCGAAGAAGTGGAGTTGTCGGACGGCGCCGCCCGCCGCCGCGACGCCCCCGACGACCTGACTTACAAGGGAGATGTCCTCACCTACGAGGAGGATGTCCTGACCTACGAGGAGATCGCCGACATCGCCTACCTCCGGGCCCACCTGCTGCCGAAGGACATCGAGCCGGGCCTGTCGGTCACCGCCACCTTCGACGTCTTCACCGACGGGACCTTCTCCAACGCCACCCACGGCTGCGTCGTCGAACTCCACAAGGGCACCGGGCAGGTGGAGATCCTGCGGTACGTGTGCGTCGAGGACTGCGGTGTCGCCATCAACCCGCAGGTCGTGGACGGGCAGTGCCGGGGCGGCATCGCGCAGGGCATCGCGGGCGCGCTGTTCGAGCAGGTGACGTACGACGCCCAGGGCGAGCCGTCGGCGACCGGCTTCATGGACTACAAGGTGCCCACCGCCCACGAAATCCCCGATGTGCTGATCCACCACCTCCAGACACCCAGCGCGTTCACCGAGACCGGCGCGAAGGGCGTCGGCGAGGGCGGCACCATCGGGGCGCCCGCCGCCGTCCTCAACGCCGTCAACGACGCCCTGCGCCCCACGGGTATCGAGCTCGACCACACGCCGGTCACTCCCGAGACCGTGCACCGCGCCCTGAACCTGGAGCTGTCCTCGTGAGCCTCATGAACAACGACGCCGTGACGGTGCAGCCGAAGCTGCAGCTCATCACCCTCGACGTCAACGGCGAGCAGTACGACGTGGTCACCGAGCCCCGCCGCACCCTCGTCGACGTACTGCGGCACGAGCTGCGGCTGACCGGCACGCACGTCGGCTGCGAGCACGGCATCTGCGGAGCCTGCACGGTCCTGGTCGACGACGCGCCCGTCCGCGCCTGCCTGATGTTCGCGGCGCAGGCCGAAGGGGCCCGGATCCGCACGGTCGAGTCGCTGGGTAGCGGCTCTGGTGGTGAACTGAGCGATCTGCAACGGGCGTTCAGCGAGCACCACGCGCTGCAGTGCGGGTTCTGCACGCCCGGGTTCCTGATGCTCGCCGAGGGGTTCCTCACCGAGCGGCCGGAGGCGACCAAGGAGGAGATCCGCGAGGTGGTCGCCGCCAACCTGTGCCGGTGCACCGGCTACCAGACCATCGTCGAGGCGATCGACGGGTGCGCGACGGCTCGGCGGCGGGCCCGCGCTCAGACCTGCTCTCAGACCTGTGCTCAGACCCGCGCTCAGACCTGCGCTCAGCCCTGTGACAGCAAGGAGCACTGACCCATGCAGCTCACCAACTCGGTGCTGGTCGAGGCCTCCCCGGACGAGGTCTTCGCCCTGATGAACGACGTCGAACGAGTCGCCTCCTGCATGCCGGGCGCCGCACTCGACGGGCAGGACGGCGACGCATGGCGGGGCAAGGTGAAGATCCGGGTGGGTCCCATCAGCGCCTCCTACGCCGGCACCGTACGTTTCCTGGAGGTCGATGCCGAGCGGCGGCGGCTGCGGGCGCAGGCCAGAGGCGCCGACATCCACGGCAGCGGGGACGCGGAGGCCGAGGTCTCGCTCGAGGTGCTCGCGGCGCCCGAGGGAGCACTGCTCCAGCTCTCCACGGACCTGGTGATCCGCGGCAAGATCGTCCAGTTCGGCAAGGGCGCGATCGTCACGGTGTCGGACCGGATCCTCCAGCAGTTCGCGCGGAACCTGGGGAGCTTGCTGGACCGGGACAGGGACCGGGACAGGGAGAGGGAGAGGGACAGGGAGAGGGACAGGGACCGGATCGCCGGGACCTCCTTGCCCGAGGCGGCCCCTTCGTCCGCGCCGTTCTCGTCCGCGCCTTACTCGTCCGCGCCGTTCTCGTCCGCGCCTTTCTCGTCCGCGCCTTTCTCGTCCGCGACCGCTCCCGCCGCGGCGCGGCCGGCCCTCGCACCGGCCTCGGACCTCGACGGCCTGGCGATGCTGCTCGGCCCTTCGGCCGCGAAGTACGGCCTGGTGGCCGGGGCGTTCGCGTTCGGCCTCCTCGAAGGCTGGCTGCTCGGCCGCCTGGGCGCCCAGGCGCGGGAGCTGCGGGCGCTGCGGGCCCTGCGGAGGGCGTCATGAGCGGCGCGCGGTACGGACGGGAGACCGAGCGGACCTACCAGCGGGCGGGATTCGGCGCGCCCGTGCGCCGCGGCAGCCGGCCGGCCGTCCTCGTGGTGGACCTCACCCGAGGCTTCACCGAGGCGGGCTTCCCCTCGGGGGCCGATCTCACCGACGTGGTCGGTGCCACGGGCGAGTTGATCGCGGCGGCGCGTCCGGCCGGGGCGCCGGTCGTGTTCACCACGATCGCCTACACACCGGCCGAGGCGAGTGGCGACGCCGTCACCTGGCTGGACAAGGTTCCGGGCATGCGGAGCATGGTCGAGGGCAGCGAGGAGGTCGCACTCGATCGGCGGCTGCCGCGGGCATCGGAGGACCACCTGATCGTGAAGAAGGGCGCCTCCGCGTTCTTCGGCACCTCCCTGGCCGCCCTGCTGACCGGGGCCGGCTGCGACACGGTGCTGGTGTGCGGGGCGACGACGAGCGGCTGCGTACGGGCCACCGCAGTGGACGCCGTGCAGTCCGGGTTCTCGGTGCTGGTGCCTCGCGAGTGCGTCGGGGACCGGGCGCCGGGTCCGCACGAGGCGAACCTCTTCGACATCCAGGCCAAGTACGGCGACGTGATCGGCCTCAAGGAGGCCGTCTCGTATCTCGACGGACTACGGAGGACCGCATGACCCCGCCCCAGCCCCTGCCCCCACCCTCGCCTCCACCCCCGCCACCACCCACCCGACTGCTGGCTCAGCTCGCGCTCGCTGATCTCGCCGACGTTTCCGCCACCAGTCGCTGGGTGCGTTCGGGCGCCACGCGTCTGCACGTCCTTGACTACGACTCGGGTGGTGACGGCGTCCCGCTCATCGTGCTGCCGGGCATCACCAGCCCCGCCGTCACCATGGACTTCGTGGCGCGCGAACTGACCGATCTCGTACGACCGTTGATCGTCGACGTCCGCGGTCGCGGGCTGTCCGACGGCGGCGGCTCGTACGGACTGGAGGAGTACGCCGAGGACACCGAAGCCGTCGTCACCGGTCTCGGCCTCGACCGGCCGATCCTCTTCGGACACTCCATGGGCGCGCGGATCGCGGCCGTCACCGCCGTCCGGGCGAAGGTGGGGCTACGCGGCACGGTGCTGGGCGATCCACCGATGAGCGGCCCCGGGCGAGGGCCCTACCCCACCACCCTGGACGCGTTCCTGGACCAGCTGGCACAGGCACGGCGCGGCACCGACGCGGACGAGGTGGCCCGGTCCTGGCCGCGCTGGCCGCGCCGTGAGCAGGAGCTGCGGGCCCGCTGGCTGGCGAGCTGCGACACGGAGGCCGTCTCGGCCACGCACCGCGGCTTCGAGAACGAGGACTTCTTCGACTGGTGGCCCTCCGTTCCCGGCCCCACGGCGCTGCTGTACGGCGCGGACAGTCCCGTCGTCACCACGGAGGGCGCCGCGGAGGCGGCCCGGCTGCTGCCTTCGGCCGTACTGACCAAGATCCCGGCCGCCGGACACATGCTGTTCTGGGACAACCCGCCCACCGCACTCGCGGCCCTGCGCGAGGCACTGCGCCCGATGCTGAGCTGACGCGGCGGCGTACGAGTTCCCGAAGGCGGAGGACCCTCAACCGGCTGCCAATCCGACGGCCGATCCGACGGCCGGCCGGACTGCCGACCCGACGGCCGACCGGACTGCCGATCCGATCAAATGCCGTGCTTAAGTGGGCTCCATGGGTGACGAAACCGCAACCACGACGTCCACGCCGCCTGAACCACCGCCCGCGCTCACCGCAGCGCCCGGCTACCAGGTCCGCCGCCTCTACCAGGCGTACCTCGCGGTCTGGATCCGTGCCGTCGACCCGACGCTCACCGGGCCGCAGTTCGCTGTGCTCCAGGCCGTGGAGGCGGCACCGGGGCACGACCAGCGGTCCATGGCGTCGGCGGTCGCCCTGGACACGTCCACGATGGCGGACGTCGCCCGGCGGCTGGAGAACCGGGGCCTGATCGTCCGCAGGACGGCCGCCGACGACGGCCGACGCAAGCTGCTCTACCTGACCGAGGAAGGCAAGCAGACCCTCCACGAGGCAAACCTCCGCGCCCGCCGCCTCGACGAACGGCTCCTCGCGCCCTTCGGACCCGAGCGACGCGAAGAAATCATGCACCTGCTCACGTCCCTCGCCGACCACTGGGAGGGCCTGACCGAGGACTCCTGACCACGCCCTCCGCCGCGGCGGGCAGCGGACCCCCGGTCACCGACGACCACACGCACGCCGGACACCCGGAGGATCCCGTGACCGACCACCACATCGGCATGATCGTGCCGAGCTCGAATGCGCCCTCAATCCGATACTCATATTCACCATACTATGGTTCACTTGAGTATGCTTAAGATGAGCAACCTCGAAAGGTGACCCATGCCAGGCTTCGTAGGCCGCAAATCCGAGCTGGCCGCCCTGAACCGCCACCTCGCCTGGGTGCGCGAGGGCCGCGGCGACCAGCGAGGCCGGGCCCTGCTGCTCCGCGGCCGACGCCGGGTCGGGAAGTCGCGGCTCGTAGATCTCTTCTGTGAGCACGCCCGGGTGCCGTACGTCGTGCACCAGGCCACTCGAGGCGAGGACGCCCAACGAGAACGGGCCCGCTTTCTCGCCGAGATCCGGGACTCCTCACTGCCGGACACCACCCTCATCGCCGGCGTCACAACCGTCGCCGAATGGGACACCGCCCTGCGTCAGCTCGCGGCCGTACTCCCGGACGACGCCCCCAGCATCGTCGTACTCGACGAGCTGCCCTGGATGCTCGAAGGCGACCCGGTCCTGGAGGGTACTCTGCAGACCGTGTGGGACCGGGTACTGAGCCGGAAACCCGTGCTGCTCATCCTCATCGGCAGTGACCTGGCGATGATGGAACAGCTCTCCGCCTATGGCCACCCCTTCCACCAGCGAGGGGTCGAGATGGTCCTCGCGCCCCTCTCCCCCTCCGAGGTCATGGCGATGACCGGGCTCCCGGCCGCGGAGGCGTTCGACGCCCATCTGATCACCGGCGGCCTACCGCTCATCTGCCAGGAGTGGCAGGAGGGCGAGAGCCGCACCGACTTCCTCGCTCGCGCCCTCGACGACCCCACCTCGCCCCTCCTCGTCTCCGCCGAGCGGGCACTGGTCGCCGAGTTCCCCACTGCCCTCCAAGCCAGGCACGTGCTCTCCGTGATCGGCAGCGGCGAGCGGACCTTCGGGACGATCGCCGCGAAAGCCGGGACTGCCGACCGGCCGCTCCCGCCCGGCTCGCTGAACCCCGCCCTGCGCACCCTCGCCGACAAACGACTCGTCGCCGTCGACACCCCTCTCTCCACCCGCCCCGGAGACCGCGACCGCCGTTACCGGGTCGCCGACCCCTATCTCCGTTTCTGGCTCGCCTTCCTGGAGCAGGGGATCCCGGAGATCGAGCGAGGGCGCAGCCGGATCGTCCTCGATGCCATCGAACGCGGGTGGACCTCATGGCGCGGGCGGGCGATCGAACCCGTCGTGAGGGAGTCCTTGGCCCGGCTGTTCCCCGACGACACGTGGCCGCAGGTGCAGGAAGTGGGCGGCTGGTGGCCTCGTACGAACAATCCCGAAGTGGACTTGGTGGGGGCAGACCGGTCGCCAGCGCGCGAGATCGGGTTCGTCGGCTCGATCAAGTGGCACGAGCGCGGCTCCTTCGACCGTCGCGCCCTGGCCGCGCTGGCCCGGGACGCCCTAGCCGTACCCGGTGCCGACGAGGACACTCCGCTGGTCGCGGTGGCCCGCTCCGGGGTCACGGTGGACGGGCTGGCAGCGACGTACGGGCCTGAGCAGTTGATGGAGGCATGGGGTTCCGCTGCATGAGCTCCTGGCTCGTGAAGCGGCTCTACCGCCGAGCTGCGAGCGTCATCTGGCCCGGCCTGCGCGGTTCGTGCTTACGCGTCCGTTTCCGCGAGACTGGCGGCCCCTCTCTGGGTCGTCCGCGGGAGGCGGCCGTGCGTCAACAACATCGCGGCCGCTCAGCGGGCGGTCACGCCTCCACATCCCCAGGGTCCGCGAGGCGGGCCGAGAGCTGGGTGTCGACCGCGACGCGTACGGCCTCGACGCGGGCCGCGAGGTCCGGTGTTAATCCGGCTGCGGTGCGGCCCGCCGCGTCTACCGCCCTGATAGCGGCCTCCAGTTCACCGAAGGCGAGCCGGCACTCGGCGAGGCGCAGCCGGATGACCGCGCGTTCCGCCCGCTCGGCCGGGCCGTCCCCGTGGATGAGGTCGTCGCCAATAACCTGGTAGAGCTGGGTCGCGGAGCCGAAATCGCCGGCATCGCGCAGTCCGTCCGCCGCTGCCTGCCATACGCGGCGCACCAGGGGCGACGATCTCCCCACTCGTTGCGGACCCGTTCCGTCAGGCCGCACAGACAGGCGGCTGCTTCGCCCGGTTCGCCGGAGGCGATCTCCGACTCGGCCTGCATGCACAGCTGGTCGACTGGCGAAATTGCTCGATGCCTACGCCGCCGAACCCGATGCGGTCACCGTCGACCTGATCCTGTGCGGGCCGGCCGAGAGTGAACGACTGCTGCGCGACGGCCGCGCCGATGTGGCTCTGCTGCACCGGCCGTTCGAGTCGACGGCCGGTTCGACATCGAAGAGCTCGGAGGGACAGGTCGTGATTCTGCCGGCCGGGCATCCCCTCACCGTCCGGACGCACGTGCGGTCGGCCGAAGTCACCGAGCTGCCTGGCCTGCCGTTGCCACGCTGGCCCGGTCGAGACGGCACGTACCCGGACGGCCCCGGTCCGCGGGTTCGGCACCATGCGCAGTTACTCCAGCTGATCGCGCTCGGCCGCGCTTGCTGCATCGCACACGTGTCGGCCCGAGACCAACTCCTCGACGGCCTCGCTGCCGTGCCGGTGCTGGACGCACCGACGGTCACGACCGTGATCGCATGGCCGCCCCACAGTCGGTCCCGAGCCGTCGCGGGGCTCGTCCAGGCCGCGACACGCTAGCCTGCGCGTTTCATTCGGGGTCGTGTTTGGAGGGCGAGGGCGGGGTCGGTCAGCCATGCGGTCGACTTTCCGCCGGAAGCCGGGATGGTCCAGACGGTGCAGCCAGGACGCGGTCTACGACAGCGTGATGCCGAGTCGCTCCGCCAGCTCAGGGGCGCTGACGCCGTACGTCTCCCGGATCCGTACCCCGTCGGGGCCGACGTCGAAGACACCGCAGTCCGTGTAGACGCGGCTGACGCAGCCGACGCCGGTGAGCGGGTAGGTGCACTGGGGCACCAGCTTCGGCTCACCGGAGCGGGTGAAGAGCGTCATCATCACGTAGACGTCCTTGGCACCGATGGCCAGGTCCATGGCTCCGCCGACGGCGGGGATGGCGTTGGGCTCACCGGTGTGCCAGTTGGCGAGGTCGCCGTCGAAGGCGACCTGGTAGGCACCGAGGACGCAGACATCGAGGTGGCCGCCGCGCATCATGGCGAAGGAGTCGGCGTGGTGGAAGTACGCCGCTCCAGGCAGCTCGGTCACCGGGACCTTGCCGGCGTTGGTCAGGTCGGGGTCGACCGCGTCGCCCTCGGCCTTCGGACCCATGTTGAGCATGCCGTTCTCGGTGTGCAGTACGACCCCTGAGTCGGCCGGCAGGTGGTCGGCGATCTTGGTGGGCTGCCCGATACCGAGGTTGACGAAGGCGCCGGCCGGGATGTCGCATGCGATGACGGCGGCCAGTTCGTCCATCGAGAGCCGGTGTTCGGCGCGCATCTGATCGCTTGGCGTGGTGGTCATCGGGCCCCCTGCACGGTGTAGTGGCGGGCCTTCACCTGGACGACCCGGTCGACGTAGATGGAGGGGTGACGACGGCCTCGGGGTCGAGGGTTCCGGGCTCGACGACCTGGTCGACCTGGACGATGGTCGTCGTCGCGGCCGTGGCCATCACCGGCCCGAAGTTGCGGGCCGTCTTGCGGTAGACGAGGTTGCCCAGCGCGTCCGCGACGTGGGCGCCGATCAGCGCGTAGTCGCCCCTGATGGGGTACTCCAGCAGGTACTTCCGACCGTCGATCTCACGCTCCTCCTTGCCCTCGGCGAGCGGCGTGCCGACCGCGGTCGGGCAGTAGAACGCGCCGATACCGGCACCGGCCGCGCGCATCCGCTCGGCGAGGTTGCCCTGCGGCACCACCTCGAGCTCGATCTTCCCCTCGCGGTAGAGGCCGTCGAAGACCCAGGAGTCGGCCTGGCGCGGAAAGGAGCAGAGCACCTTGCGCACCCGGCCCGCGGCCAGCAGCGCGGCCAGCCCGACCTCACCGTTACCGGCGTTGTTGGACACGATCGTGAGGTCCTTCGCGCCCTGCCGGATGAGCGCGTCGATCAGATCGAACGGCATGCCCGCCAGGCCGAAGCCGCCGACGAGAACGGTGGAGCCGTCCTCGATACCGGCGACCGCCGCATCCGCGCTCTCGACGATCTCCGCCCGGCTCATCGGTCCGTCTCCGTGACATCGCAGTTCTCCAGTACGACGGCCAGCCCCTGACCGGCCCCGATGCAGATCGCGGCGACGCCGTAACGCTGCCTCGTCTCGCGCAGCACCTTGGCCAGCGTGGCGAGGACGCGGCCGCCCGAGGCGCCCAGCGGGTGCCCGATCGCGATGGCGCCGCCCTTCTGGTTGACGATGGCGGGGTCGACCTTCCACGCGTCGAGGCAGGCGAGGGACTGCACGGCGAAGGCCTCGTTGAGCTCGACCGCGCCCACCTGGTCCCAGCCGATCCCGGCCCGCGCCAGCGCACGGTTCGCGGCCTGGACGGGGGCGTAGCCGAAGGCCTGTGGCTCCAGCGCCATCACGCCGCGGCCGGCGATACGGGCGACCGGGTCGGCGCCGATCGTGGCCGCGGCCTTCTCGCTGCCCAACAGCACCGCGGAGGCACCGTCGTTGAGCGGGCTGGCATTGCCCGCGGTGATGGTGCCGCCCTGCTCCGCCGTACGGAAGACCGGCTTGAGACCGGCCAGGACCTCCGGCGTGGATCCGGCTCGGATGCCCTCGTCGCGGGCCAGGTCGACGCCTTCGACCGGGACCACCAGGTCGTCGTAGAAGCCCGACTCCCACGCTGCGTGGGCGAGTTGGTGGGAGCGGGCGGCGAAGTCGTCCTGCCGCTCGCGGGAGATCCCGAAGCGCTCCTGGAGCTGCTCGTTGGCCTCGCCGAGGCTGACCGTCCAGTCCTTCGGCATCCGCGGGTTGACCAGCCGCCAGCCGAGCGTGGTTGAGACCGCGGTGACGTCGCCGGCCGGGAACGGCTTCGCCGACTTGGGCAGCACCCACGGCGCACGCGTCATCGACTCCACGCCGCCGGTCAGCACCACGTCGGCGTCGCCGGACTCGATCGTCCGGCTGGCCGTCATCGCCGCGTCGAGGCTGGAGCCGCAGAGCCGGTTGACGGTGGTGCCGGGCACGCTCACCGGAAGCCCGGCGAGCAGCGCCGCCATGCGGCCGACGTTGCGGTTCTCCTCGCCGGCGCCGTTGGCGTTGCCCCACACCACGTCGTCGATCGCGGCGGGGTCGAGGCCCGGCACCCGGGCGAGCGTCGAGGTGATCGCGGCGGCGGCGAGGTCGTCGGGGCGGACTCCGGCCAGCGCGCCGTTGAAGCGGCCGAACGGCGTCCGTGTCGCGGCGTACAGGAAGGCACTCATGGCAGCGACGCTAATCCCGGGCCGCGATATTCTGAAGTACGCATATACGAGCTGATTGATACGGACGGCATATGGATCTGCGTCGCCTGCGGTACTTCGTGGCGGTGGCCGAGGAGCGCCACTTCGGTCGCGCCGCCGAGCGGCTCCACATGGCCCAGCCGCCGCTCTCCACGCAGATCCGCCAGCTCGAGGCCGAGCTCGGCGTCGAACTGCTCCGCCGCACCACACGCCGCGTCGACCTCACCGAGGCCGGCCGGGCCTACCTCGAGCGGGCGCGCGCGATCCTCGCCGACGTCGACGAGGCCGCCCATCACGCACGGCTCGTCGCCGCCGGTTCGGTGGGCCACCTCGCGATCGGGTGCGTGGGCTCGGCGACGTACAGCCTCCTGCCCGCGCTCTCGCGGCGGCTCTCGGAAGAGCTTCCCGGCGTCGACTTCGCCTTCCGCGGGGAGATGCTCGCGCCCGACCAGGTCGAGGCGCTGCGCTCCGGCGCGATCGACGTCGCGCTGCTGCGCCCTGTGGCGGCCGACCTCTCCCTCACCGTGCACATCCTGCGCCGGGACCGGCTCGTCGTCGCCGCACCGGTGGCCCACCCCCTCGCCCGCCGGAAACGGTTGCGGGCGGCGGACCTGGCCGGTGCCGACCTGATCGTGCATTCCGCCGACCGCCGGTCGGTGATGTATGACGTGGTGCTGGGTCTGCTGCGCGACGCCGGCGTCGAGCCGCACATCCGCCATGAGGTCGGCGAGACCTCGACGCTGGTCACACTCGTGGCCGGCGGCCTCGGCGTCGCCGTCGTACCCGAGCCCGTGACCGCGCTCGCCCTCGACGGCGTCGCCTACCTACCGCTGACCGGGGCCGACGCACGCGTGGAACTGGCCGTCGCCCACCGCGCCGACCGCTCCGAGCCGCACCTGGCACGCACCGTGGGGATCATCCAGGCGATGTTCTGAGACGTCCACCGACGCCAACGGCGTCGCGGCGAGTCTGGTCCGGACGGCTTCGGCCCTGGAGAAGACGAGCGAGTTCTTCTTCGAGCAGACCGTGCAGATCCAGAACATCGAGCGTGTGCAGATGCCGGCCGACGTCTCGGGTGTCGTGGCGTTTCTCGCCTCCGACGACGCCGCGTTCATCACGGGCAGATCATCGTCGCGGACGGCGGAAGCACGCGCCGCTGAGGGGGAAGGCCGCTCGCGGCGTGCGGAACCGGGGCGTGGGGCCGTTCGTCGATCTGCACTGCGCCGGCTTGCCCTGGCCGCGAGCACAGGAGCGCCGCAGGTAGTTGGCCTGTCCAACAAGAGCGCCGGCAAGGTCGACCTTGTGACAGCGGAGGAAGCGACGTCGGTGGGCCATCCCGGCTCGGCCGCCCGCCCCAGCGCGTAGTCCATGAACCCGCCGGGACCGCAGACGTAGACCGTGGTACCCGGGGCGGGGCCCCCAAGTCGCGCTTCAGGTCCAGGAGTTGTTCCGGCCTGGTCGTCGAAGTGAAGGGTGACCCTCGGATGGTTCTCCAGCTCTGCAAGGAAGGCGGCCTCGCTCCGGCTGCGGGCGCAGTAGTGCAGGTGGTAGTCGCCCCCGGTGGCATCGAGGGTCTGGGCCATCGACAGCAGCGGAGTGATGCCGATGCCGCCCGCGAGGAGCGGTTCGGCGAGGATCTGCGTCGGCGTGGTCCAAAAGCCCTTCAGTCCTCGTTCGGCCGGTTCGACGGTCACCGCTCGACCTGAAAGCCTCCGTCAAGAACGTCGAGGGCGTCCACCAGTCTCGCGCGGGCTTGCGCATAGGAGGTGTCGGAGAGGCAGCACATGAGCAGCAGGCGCGCTTTCGCGGCCGACAGTCCCCCGGCGAAGACCGCGCCCGCACTCGCCAGTCCCGCGCCGCCACCGTCTCCGCCGTAGACCGGAATCGTGCCGCCTGCCAGGACACGCGACGCGATGACCACGACCACACCTGCCTCCGTCAGATCACCGACCACGCTCGTCAGGCCAGCGGGCAGGTTTCCGAGGCCGAAACCCTCGAGGACCAGCCCGCGAGCTCCCGTGTGCTCGACGACGGCCCGCACGAGGCCGGGAGCCAACCCGGTGTACGGGGTCATGGCGACCACGTGGACGTCCGGGTCGAGTGGCCACGCCGGTGTCCAGCGCGCGATCTGGCGGTGCACCAGTCGTATGTGTCCACCGGGACCAAAGGTGGCGACCGGACCGAATGTCGGCGACGAGAACGCGTTGACGTGATGAGTGTGGACTTTGCGGATCCACCGAGCCGCATGCAGTTCGTCGGACGTGTTGACCAGAACCCCGAAGC
Source organism: Streptomyces sp. SA15 (assembly GCF_002291145.1). Taxonomy (GTDB): domain Bacteria; phylum Actinomycetota; class Actinomycetes; order Streptomycetales; family Streptomycetaceae; genus Streptomyces. The sequence goes on along the minus strand of NZ_NTGE01000130.1, from coordinate 44,476 downwards.
CCCGCAGCATCGGGCTCGCTGCCGCCGCTACGGCGTTGGAGAGATTGCGGGGGCCGTCTGCAGATGCCGAGTCCGCACTGCGCATCGCCGAGGCGAAGACGACGGGTTTGTCGGCGGAGGTCACCAGGTCGACCGCGAAATCGCTGACGCCAAGAAGCACTCCCGGGTCCGCATCCCCCGCTTCGACTACAACCTCTCCGACCGCCTGCGCTTCATTCTCCGCGGCGGCAACCCCCACCGAGCCACCGAATGGGCCGACACCCCCGACCGCCCCCCTGGAAAACCAACTCGCAAAGATCGCGCAGGAAGGGAGGCTCCACGGAGAAGCCTCCGAACGCAAACGACTGGCAGACCTGGAAGCGGCCGGACAGCAGAGACTGCGCTGGGAAGCCGCGATGCAGCAGGCCCACATCGACTACGCCGAGACATGCCGCGTGAAGCGCCTCGAAGCCCAGACATCGCCCGTGACGCCCACAGCGCACATCACCCGAACCCGCAGGTCAGGCACCCTTTGCCGCAGGCTCAAGAATCGCCACGCACTCCACATGACGCGTCATGGAATGCGATGGACGGGCGACCCCACGCGCTGGAACGTCGCGGCGGTGGTCGAAGGCGGAGAAATGGCAGACGAGTCGGGCTGTACGCCGGAGAAGATCACCGCAGCGCTGCCACCTGCGCAAACACGCACGATGGCCTCCGCCGCGGCTACTTTGATGGCTACTTACGTTTCCCCGCCCTGCTCCATGCCTGCATACCAACGCCCTCCGGCGCGAGGGTCTGGGTTCGTCATTGTCCAGGGGGCAACGACGAGGGCGCCGTCATGCCGACGCCTAGCCCGACTTGAGAGTGTCCAACATATGGACACCGTCAGTGATGTGCGTCACGCGCCCGCAGCGGTCGGCATCGCTGATGGGCCTTTCTGGGCGAGGTGCGTACAGAAAAAGCTGCGCAACACCGCAATTCGCCTCGAACGAGCTGTCGCCCGACATCGACTCACGCTGGCCAAAGGCAGACGGATTGATTCCAACCCGATCCCCGATGAGTGTCAGCACCTCTACTCTGGGGGCATGCCCGACAGCGACTGGGCGCCAATATCCGTGCCCGCGACCGGCCTTGGAGCCCGTAGCTTCGCTCCCTCCGAAAGGGCAGGTGGGCAGAAAAGCAGGGCCGCATAGGGCTACTGAGCCTTCGGCCGAACCGGAATGGAAACCCAGGTCTCATACCCCATGCCGGCGTCGCGGTGCTGGCCGATGTCATCGACCAGGCGATGGACGAGGAACAGGCCTGGCTCCTCCTCCGGGGCAGGCAACCTCTGATCCATCTCTCCGATGGTTATCAGGACGTGATCCCCGTCGTACGAGACCCGGCCGCTCAGGTCGACGCTGGCACGGTGCCGGGCGGTGACATCGACAAGTTCGGCCAGCACGGCGAGCGTCGCTTCCTCAATGGCTCCGGCGTTTGGAGCGCCAGCGAGCAGGGCCGGCAGGACCTTCGCGACGAAGGCGCGGGCGCGGCGCATGCTCTGCACGGGGGTGTGCTCGGGACCGAGGCGGAACTCGATCGACTTCTCAAGGTCGGGCAGCCCCTGCGGCGCGGCAGCGCCTCGTCTGGCTGGGGTGGACTGCAGGCTGGAGACCCAAAGCGGAGAGATGGCGTCGGAGATCGTCACAAGCTGTCCGTCTCGTCGAATGGCACGTTGTCGAATGTTAGTTCGATGCGAGTGGATTGGGCGAGGTGCAGGTCACCAGAGGTTGAGTGTCGGCGGGTAAGCGGTTGCCGTATGGGCGTGCTGGGCCATGTTGCACCTCTCACGTCGCCCGCGTGCGGGCATGGGGGGATGTAGCGCAGACGGTGACGCCCTGACGCCGGAACATGTTGCTCCGGGGTCAATCAAAAACGACAAGCCCGCACACGTCAAACGATCTGTGTGCCCAGAAGGGCGCACCCCCCGATTGTTGGGTTCCGGCTATGGTGGTCCCCTCACCCCTCGCCCTAGAGAGATCGATCCAACGTGACGCCACGCCATGCCCCGGCGGTGTCCTTCAAGGACCGCCTGAATCTCCTGTTCAAGGCCAGTGCCGTGGAGAACCCCGACCGACCCGGCACGTTCACCGAATACACCCCCGCCCAGGTGGCCGACGAGATCAACAAGAAGTTCGGCGCCGGCAGCATCACGGACGAGTACATCCGCAAGCTCCGGCGTGGGGACATCAAGAGCCCGAGCATTCTTATGGCGTCGTACCTAGCCTGGTTCTTCAAGATGCCGCTCGACGTCTTCGATGCCGTCACTGACGACCAGCCCGGCGAACCAAGTGAGATCGCTAGCAAGGTGATGGCCGAGCTTCAACGAATCGCCGCGGTGAAGAGTCCTCAGCACCAAGACGCAGAACCCAACGAGACCGTCCAGGTCCTGGCCCGCTCAGCCAGCCGCCTCTCTCCGCAGGGATTGAGACGCGCGGCCGCGTACGTCCAGAACCTCGCCCAAGTCGAACAGATGGAAGGCGAGCTTCAAGACGTTCCGCCCGACAACCGCTGACCTCCTCCCTCCCCCCGCAAGGTGCGCAACCCGGTGATCCATCGCCCCACCAAACACGTCCAACGGGCGCTCGACGGCTTCCAGATACCTGTTCCTCTGACCGTTGAGACCCTGTTCGCCGCCATTGAGGAGCGCTACCCGCGCCCCCTGGAGCTGCTGCGGGGACAGTCACCGCTCCCCGGGTTGTCGGCCAGCGGCCTTTGGATCACTCGTCCCGACCAGGAGTCGGACGCCATGTGGGTTGATCCGGGCCTCGATGAGGAAGCCGCCGTTCACAACCTTGCCCATGAGGGGGGCCATTTCTTCCTCGGCCATCAGCCCGTGCTGCTTCCAGCCGCCCCGCCTGCGGAGCCGTATGAGTTCGTCTCCGCGGACTTCCTCAACGGCTGCCTCCTGGGACGAACCCGCTCGCAAGAGGGACCACACGACCCGGAGTACGTGGAGATCGAGGACCAGGCCGAGGCGTTCGCCTTCCTGCTACGCAAGAAGGCCCACGAGCACGCCCGCGACTCCCGCTACGAGTCGGATCCGCTCCTCGATCGACTCCACCGCAGCCTGTAACCCTTCCCTTTTCTGCCCGGAGCGTCACTTCACCGTGCCCACCGACGACGTCATAGACCTCCTCACCACCGTCCCGCTGTGGGCGGTGGTCGCTTTCCGCCTCTACGCCCGGCGCAAGACCAGCGGCCAGTGGGCCATCATGTGGACCTTCGCGACACTCGCTGTCGCAGCCACCCTGCGCCTCACAGTCATCGAGGACGCTCTGGTCGATGTCACCGGCATCGACGACCTGGCCGTCCTGCCGAAGCACTTGCTGGTGATGCTTTCCTGCATGCTGTTGCTCGGCTGGGTTGAGTCGGTCGTTCCCCCTCGTGACCCGGAACCCGCTTGGCGACGGTTGACGCAGTTGCGCCCCCGCATGATCGTCTTCGCCGTCACCGGGTTCGCCGCCGCCGTGGCATTCCCGTTCGCGGCGCACTCGGTCACTGCCCCAGACGGCTCCACGGACTTCGCCACTCCTCAGTACGGCGACCTCGCTGGCACCCTGCACCTGACCGTGTATCTGCTGCCCATGGGTCTCGCGCTGACCGCGTCTGCCGCGCTCTGTCTTACGGCTGCTCATCGCACGAAGGGGCGCCTGTTCCGGCTGTGCATGCGTCTGATGGGTTACGGAGCCGCGGTGGGGACGCTGTATCCGGCCTATCGATTCAGTTACCTCCTCTGTGGCCTGACCGGCTGGCATTACCCGCTCACGGAGATGCAGTTCCACCGGGGCGCCAGCATCATCCAGTTCGCGACGATCCTGATGGTCATCGCCGGAAGCTCGGTCCGCGCGGCCGACGTCGTCCTCCGGACGATCCGCTACCGCCGCAGCTTGATCGCCCTGCGGCCGCTGTGGGAGGAACTCGCCTCAGTCCTCCCGCCGGACAAGGTTCTGCGGCACTTCCGGAACGGCACTTCACCGGCCGAAGATGCCCGTCAGCTGCGCGACCTGTACGGGCGGCTCGACGAGCGGGTCGTGGAGATCGTTGACGCCTCGGTCACGCTGCGCCCGTGGATCGACAAGACCCTCCCGGCCCGCGCGCTCGTAGCCGCCCGCGCCACCGGATTGCACGGCGCCGAGTGCCGCGCGGCCCGCGAGGCCATCTGCCTGCACGTCGCTCGTACGAAGGCTGCCGAGGGCGCACCCTACGAACGCGCCCCGGCCGTGGCCTTCACCCTGCCCCTGAATGCTGAGTGGCTGACCCGCGTGGCCAGCCACTACCCCTCGCCCGCCATCGTCCAAGCAGCTCGCTCCCTCGCCAGCTCCGAGTCTCTTCAGGAAGTCCCGGCATGACCGCCACCGCCAGCCCCAGCACTGAGAACGCCCTCGCCCGCCGGATCACCGACGGGATGGAGCCGCGCAACGTGATCGTCCTGGTCAGCCTCGGCGTTGGCCTCGCCCAGCACAAACCGCTCGCCGGTCTGGCCTGGGCTCTGGAGGCCATCGTGTTCGCCGCGGTGATCCCGATGGCCTACATCAAGTACGGGATGAGGCGGGGCATGTGGGCTGACCGCCACATAGGCCAGCGCCAACGCCGGATGCTGCTCATACCCGTCATCATGGCGTCGGTCGCCACCGGCATCGGCCTCATGATCTGGTTCGACGCTCCGAAGGCCATGGTCGCCCTCGTCGTCGCGATGCTCGCCACTCTCGCCGTCCTGCTCCCAGTCACCGCTTTCTGGAAGATCTCGGTGCACACCGCCGTCGCCGGCGGCGCCCTGGCGATGCTTGCCCTCGCCTGGGGCCCGCTCGTCTGGATCGCTTACCCGATCGTCGCCGTCATCGCCTGGTCGCGGATCTCCCTGCGTGACCACACTCTCGGCCAGACCCTCGCGGGAGCGGCCGCGGGGACCGTGACGGCCGGTCTGGTCTTCGCCGCCCTCGGCGCGTGACGTAAGCCTCCCGGCCCGTGCACCGTCCGCCCATGACGATGACCACGCCTCCCACAACTCTGCCCTCCGCACTCCCGCGGCACATCGCGTTCATCGCTGACGGCAACCGCCGCTGGGCCAAGGCACACGGCACGGCGGTCGAAGAGGGATACCGCCAGGGTGCAGCCGCCGTTCACCGTGTACTGGAGCACTGCCGCGGCGTCGGGGTCGAGACCGCGAGCGTCTTCCTCATGTCCGACCGGAACTTCGGGCGTGACCCGAAGGAGGTCGCCCTCCTGATCGACGTGATCGCGGACCTGGTCGACACGGAGGCGGCCGTATCGACCGGCCCGGTCGGCATCCTGTCCAGCGGCGTAACCATGCCGGCGCGCGCCCCGCAGTTCCTGAAGGACACGATCCGGCGCGCCGAGGAGCGGACCAGGCACCGCGCCGGCATGACCGTTTGCTTCGGGATCGGCTACGACGGCCACGCCGACATCACCCAGGCCGTGCACCAAGCCGTAACCGCCACACGCGACGCGTGCGAGGCGCGGCCCATCGACAACTACCTGTCTACCGCCGGACTTCCCGACCCGGACCTGATCATCCGCACCTCCGGCGAGCGCCGACTGTCAGGGTTCCTGCTGTGGCAGGCCGCGGACTCAACCTTGCACTTCGACGACCGGCTGTGGCCCGACTACGACGCGACCGCCCTCGTTGAAGCACTGGCTGTCCACTCGACTCAGATCCGCGCATACGGCGGCTGACGAGTCATCACCGTGCGGCAATAGCCTCGCGGATGGTCTGCACGTCTTCTCGGAATGTCGAACCGCGGCGCGCAAGGCGCACGAACGCACGGGCCCCCAGGCCATCCGTGGACAGGGCGTAGCCCCGGCCCGCCGTATGCGCCCCCGCTCACACGTCCGTGGTGGCGTGCGGGATCTGCACCGTTGCGGTCGCCAGTTCGTACACGCCCTTGGCCACCTCCGTGAGGTAGCCGCCCTGAGCAAGGCGCTTGAGGTGATCCCTGGCACCGTCGGCGTAGATCGGCCAGCCCAGATAGGCGAATCGGTCTTGGGCTCGCCTCCAGTCCGACTGACCTCCGAGTTCCCGCACGGAGTCGAGGAGCTGCTTGAGGCGCTTGCCTTCGGGGCCCTCGGGAACGGCCGGAGCCGGAGCAGTGAGCGCCAGGACGGCATGCGTGAGGGCGGTGAGCAGGTGGTCTACGCGTTCCTGACCTTCGTGCTGCCAACCGTTGCGCAGTGCTTCCTTGGATGCCTCGTGCTGCTGATCGCGGTTCACTACTGGGTCCCTTCGGTGTCGTGGGAGAAGCATGGGCCAACCGCCGACGGTCCAGGAAACGGGCGGCCGCGCAGCGCGGAGTTCGCGCGGCCAGCACCGTCAGAACAGACCGAACTGCCCGGCGGACTCGCGCGCCCGCCGCTCGTCCTCGGCGCGCTGCTGTGCCTCTCCCTGCTGCACGAGGGCCTTGAGCGGGGCCTGACGCGCCGCCTGGTCCGCCACGCGGGTCTGCAACTCCGCGGATGTCGCCCACCGCACCATCACCTCGTGGTCGGCGACACCGGGCGCCTCGGCGTTGACCGTGCACTTGATGTGCCGCTGCTCCAGGCGTCCGCTGATCTCCGCCAGGTCCGGAGCCAGTTCGGGCCGTACGCGCCGGCGGCGACGACGAGCGTTCCGCCCTCGTCCTTCTGCTGCCGCAGGGAGAACCCGTCGGTGCCGTGTCCGTCGGGGCCTGCCTTCTCCTCCTCCTCGGTGAGCCGGAGGTCGACGAGCCCGCCGTCGACGAGGTGACGGCGGATCGTGTGGGAGCGGGTGACACGGGGCATGGGGCGTTCCTTCGTTCGGGGCGGGGCCGGTGCTCTCCGGCCCCAGGGACGGGGGCGAGGAAGCCGCCACGGCGCCGCTCCCGGGGGTGGGGCGGGCCGTGGACGGCTCGGTGGCGCCTACTTGGACGCGCGGGCCTCGATGGCGCTCAGGACGGCGGGAGCCCGCCGCATGGCCTCCTGCGCCATGGCCCGCACCATGCGGATGCCGAGGACGTCAGCGACCCGGCGAACGGTGTCGTCGGCGAACATGCCCAGCTCCGGCCAGTCGGCCTTGACCGCGGCGAGTTGCTCGTCGGTGAGGCGGTCGATGGTCCACGCCGACGGGGCAGGGCTGTCGAAGACCTGGCGCTTGGACATCACCTCGTCGATGGTGGCGAAGTCCTTCACGATCTCCGCGGCGATGTCGTCGCGCTCCTCCAGGAGCTGGACGTCGAAGGCGAAGCCCTTGCCCTTCGACTCCTCGGAGCTGTGCCGCTGCAGGCTGGCCTCGAACGCCGCGGTGTTCTCGCGGATCTTGGCGAGCGGGGTGTTCAGGTCGGGCTTCTGGTACATGGTGGTGTCCCTTCGTTCGGGTCGGTGGCGGGGTGCTCACCCCGCCGCGTTGGGGCCCGGGGCGCCCGATGGTGGACGCCCCGGAAGTCTGGTGGATCAGGCGGTCAGCGTGAGGAGCTGCCGGTGATCGGGGAGGGAGTTCAGGAGACGGTTCCGCCACGCCAGGGCGTACCGCGGGCAGTTGCCGCAGTGCTTGTGCGTGCACCCGGGCATCGGGGCCCGCTTGGTGGCGTTCAGGCTCCAGGCCAGGGAGTCGGAGGAGTAGAGCAGGTGGGCGGCCTCACGCAGGCCGGTCACCTTGAAGCCGAAGCCGTGGAGGCGGATGCCCATGGACCACAGGGTCTCGATGATGCGTACGGCCTCGTCCGTGGTCTGCCGACGGCACACGGAGCCGATGCCGACGACCGGCTCATACGTGAGGTCGACACCGGCCCGCTGGAACAGGTCCACGCAGCGCAGGTAGTCATCGAGGGTGAAGCCCTGAAGGACGGGCATCCACGGCAGGTCCGCGTCCAGCGTCATGAGGTTGATGAAGGACGCCACGGTCTTGTACTGGTGGCTCTCCACCGTGAGACCGGTCTTCGCCAGGATCTCGTCCTCGCACATCCAGTCCTGAATCGCGCAGACGTCCATCATGCCGATCTCGTCGTAGTACCGGCGCGCGGCCGCGGCGTACTTGTACGGGGTGACGGTCCACTGGCCGTACTTCGACAGCTCCGTGAAGCCGCCGGAGTCCAGCATCCAGGGGGTGACGGCGCGCGGCAGGGTCTTGCGGCCGGAGAGGCGGTGGTTCGCGACGCAGAGGGGGACGCAGTCCTCACCGAACTCCGGCCGGGCGAGCCACGACGGCTGATGCGTGCCCAGGTACGTCACGCGGTCGACGTCGTCGTACGAGCGGCGACCGGGATTCTTCGGGGCGGCCGGTCGCATGGCTGCACTGTTCTCGGCAGAGGCCGCAAGGTCGAAGAGGACGGCAGAAGACACGCGGTTTCCTTCGTTCGGGACTCATTGGCGGTGCTCTCCACCAACACTCCAGATAGTACAGCAATGAGACTCGTAAGGGAGGGGGAACCCACGGAAAACGGGGACCGCCCGACCGGACGGCCCCCGCAGTGCCCCGCAGGGCTAATTAGCACGACGAGACACGTGTGGCGGTACCCAAAGCGCTGCTGTCAAGGAGGCTTGACAGCATGGATGAACAGGCACTCTGGCAACAGGGGGCCGCATTCAGTTCCCGACTGGTCTGGGAACAGGTATGCAGGCTCTTACGGCGGCGAGGGTCGCGTGTGTCTGGCGGGCAGGCGTGCGGCTGCCTGCACGGGCCCCTTTGGAGCCGAGACGAGGAGTCGAGACGCGATGAACACGATCAGCAAGCGGACGGCAAGGCTCTACCTCGAGGGCGGGGAGGACGCAAAGGAGTTCTCGGTGGCCGCCGTCGCGCCGCCAGGGCCGGCCGACCTCCTGCAGACCGCGCTGGCGGATGCCTGCCCGGCGCCTGATCAGGTGGGCTATAGCCCCTCCGCCGCACTCCTGCTCTCGGTCGCGTCTGCCTGGGCCTACTCAGACGCAGAGACACTCACCGCAATGTTGAGCGTCTGCGGCATGAGCGACCCCGAATGCCACCTGTTCAGCGTGGTGAACGGGGCGCTCTTCGTCGATGCCCAGGCGTTCTTCGTGCGCAGCACCGAGCAGCGCGTTGGCATCCTGGTCTTCCGCGGGACCGAGTTCGGCGGTGTCACGCTCACCGACGTCTTCACGGGCATCCACACGGAGACCGTCCGGTACCCGGACGCGGTCGGCTCCGCGGTCCACGGCGGGTTCTACCGGAGCTTCAAGTACCTGTGGCCGAAGCTCGTCCCCACGCTCGCGATTGAAGGGACCGACGAGGCGGGCATTGACCGCCTCTTCATTGCGGGACACAGCCTGGGTGGCGCCCTGGCCGCGCTCGCGACCTGCGAGCTCGTCGCTGGATCGACGCTCCCCACAGGGCTGCGGGGGAAGTTCTGCGGCCTCTACACCTTCGGCCAGCCGATGGTCGGCGACCGCGCCTTCGCCGCGCACTTCGAGCCGCTGGTTGGCGAGCGGACGTTCAGGCACGTGTATCAATACGATGTCGTGCCGCAACTCCCGCCGCGCACGACGGGGCGGTTCAGCCACTTTGGCACAGAGTTTTTCGGCACAGCCACCCAGACCTGGCAGAGGCGGCGCATTTCGAGGCAGCAGGCGTTCGCGGCGACGCTGGCGATCCCGGTGGCGATCCTCGCCTTCGTGCTGCGGCAGCTGCCCGCGGGGCGCAGGCTCTCGCTGCCGGTCTCGCTCAGCGACCACCTGCCGCAGAACTATGTCGACTGCTCAAAGCTGAGGAACGTGGCGACGACCTATCCCTAGACCATCTGCGCAGTGCAACTCGCACGAAGGTAACGAAGTGCGTCGCCCGGCCGACCGGCATGGCGACGAACAGTCGCAGCAGGGTGACTGTCTGTCAACAACGACGAGAGAGGACCCGAGATGACACGGCCGCGCTACACCCTCATCACCGGCGACTTCTACATCCGCTACCCGGACCTGCCGCGCAACGGTCCGGAACCGGACGGCGACACCATCAACTTCCTGCCGGACAACGACGACCTCGTACGGAGCCTGCCGCGCTTCAGCAACCGCGGCCCGGACCGGCGCCACCTCGGCACCTACGGCACGCGGTTCGAAGGCATCGACACGCTCGAGACCCACTTCGAGAACCAGCACCAGGACCTGACGTTCGCCCGCGCTGCTCGCGACCACATGCTGGACAAGATGGGTTTTGGCGCTGTCAAGTTCTGGGAGGACCTGCCCAACAAGGTCGAGTCAGCCGAGCACCACCCGGTCCGGGGCTACCTGCTCGCCAACGGCGTGGAGAGCAACGGCCGGCTGCTGGCGCTCGTGTACCCCGGCGAGCCCGATCTTGCTGCTGCCGACGGCGATCCCGTGTCCGTCGACGTCGAGCGGCTCGATCGGAGCGTGAACGTCAGCCTCGTGCGCGCCGGGCTGGCCTACGCCGAGCTCTATGCGACCATGCCGCTTGAGCTGATCGAGCACCTCCGGGGCGTGATCAAGGAGGTGCGGGCGAACGCGACGGGCATGTGGCCGCAGGAAGCAGTCACCACCGAGCGTCGCGTCCAGCTGACCGGGCTGACCGAACTGTCCCAGCTGGTCATGTTTCCGAAGCTGTATCGACGGCTCGTCAAGTACTTCAAGGATGGCCACGTCGACCTGGCAGCGTTCGACGTGTGGGTCCGCGCCGACCCCGTCGACCGCGACGACACAGCGCTGCTGCCAACCGGCGAGCTGGGCAACCTGCACGATCTGTACGACGTCAACGCCGACGGCATCCAGCTGCAGTTCCTGCCCGAGGAGCTGATGTTCGCGCCCGATCCCGTGCCGCATCTGTAGGCCACGAGCGCATCTGGGCCGCCCTGAAGGCCTCCCTCGCCAACACCGCCGTCACCCTGGCCGGGCCGCCAGCGCCAGGTCCACGCCTTCTTCCGGCAACGCTCGCCCGCCCAGATGCTGACCACCGCCGCACCCTGGGCCTCGCCCTGGCTGCCGAAGCATTACGCGCAGAACTTCAGGCAAGCCGCTTAGCTCTCGACGGCGCCGGCCTCGCTGTGCGCCTGCACCTTAGAAGACATCTCATTTGGTGAGCCTGCACTAGTTGAGTGTGCAAGCGATACTGGTAAAGAAGGGTCGTCGGCTTTGGAGGAAGCGGCAGCCGGCAAGCCAGGCCATGGTGAAGTCGATGGTCTCCAGCAGTGTCGGCAGAGACCCTGGGACGAATCGATTCCTCTGCGGGCGATCTGGTGAGTGGTTCCGCGTAGTCACCCGCACCTGTCCGGCACAGCCAGCGGTGCCTCGCAATGCGCCCCGTCCCTCACCGCGCAAATCGTGCAGCTACGTACCACACCGCGAGGGCCTTCCCGAGCTGACGCCTCTGCCCAACCGCCTCGCCTCGTTGACCATGCACTCGAACGCTGGGGAGGTAGCCGGGAGTTCTCTGTTTGATCCGGGATGGCAGGCCATGGCGAAGGGGCGTAACGTCGAAAGAGTAGGAAACCAGCTTCAGCACGGAACTACTTGAGCATCGAACCAGCTGACGAAGTGGTTGAACAATGACTCTAGGCGATGGAGTACGCAGGAACATTGCTGACGTCGAACCAGTCGAGCGAGAGTTGCTGCGCGAGGCGTTCATTGAGCTGAACAGGCGACGGTACCCTGGAAACTGGGATGACCGGCCCGACCCAAACCGGCCTGACGTAGTGGTGCCTGGTGGCGTGAGTTGGTGGTTCAAGCAAGACGAGATTCATAAGGTAACTCACGTACATGTAGGGCCTGAGTTCCTCCCCTGGCACCGGGAGATTGTGAATCGGCTCGAAGAGATGCTACGCAGCGTCAACCCGAAGCTCTCGTTGCACTACTGGGATTGGACTCAAGATCCCCGAGCGATCCCGAACGCTAATCTCGGTGATGGGAGGCGCGGAACGCTGAATCTCTTCACGTCTGACTTTATGGGCTATGGCGGCCCGACACAACAGGAGATAGGTGAGCCGTGGCTTAATGCGGGATTCTACGTGCCCTCCGCGAGTCCGAATCGAGAAACCAGCGATAATCCGGCCGATCCACCTCGCTTGGTGACGCGCGCGGTTGGTCCAGCATCTGCACCGTCTCACGCGAGCGAAGACCAAGACGAGGACATTGTGTCGCAGGCAAACTACTTCGCAATGCGTACTCGGCTCCAGGCTGTTCACAACGCCATGCACGGGTTCGTGGCGATGGGTCGCCAACATATTTCGTTCCGAGACCCATTTGTGTTCCTGCTGCACTCTAACGTCGATCGATTGTTTGCGCTTTGGCAGACGCAGCGCGGCCATCCGGAACGGCTCGACCCTAATTACGTATACGGCCCGGACAGTAACGACCCTGGACTTAATAGCAACATTGAACCCTGGTCAACGGGACATTCCTTCGATTCATTCGGGATTGAACACTTCGCCCGGCCATGGTACATGCCAGAAAACATGGGCATGCCGAGGAATTACAAACATCCATCCATCGTGCAGCCGCCAATGTACGACAGCAATATTCCTCCCGATTCGTTCACCAGCCCGCCAGCGGCCGTGTCGTGGGGGCCGGACCGACTAGACATCTTCGCCCTCGGGAGTCGAAGTCAGATGCGTCACAGGGCCTGGCACGTCAACGGCGAATGGTTCCCCAAGGACGACTGGGAGGACTTGAGTGGCGAGTTCACCAGCCCGCCAACCGTTGTCTCGTGGGGGCCAGAACGGCTGGACATCTTCGCCCTCGGGCTTGGCAAAGACATGTACCACAAAGCCTGGCACGTTAACGGCGAATGGTACCCATCCCTGGGCACATGGGAGCCACTCGGTGGCCAGTTCACCACCCCACCGACGGCCGTGTCGTGGGGGCCGGACCGACTAGACATCTTCGCCCTCGGAACCCGAAACGAAATGCGTCACAGGGCCTGGCACGTCAACGGCGAATGGTTCCCCAAGGACGACTGGGAGGACTTGAGTGGCGAGTTCACCAGCCCGCCAACCGTTGTCTCGTGGGGGCCGGAACGGCTGGACATCTTCGCCCTCGGGCTTGGCAAAGACATGTACCACAAAGCCTGGCACGTTAACGGCGAATGGTACCCATCCCTGGGCACATGGGAGCCACTCGGTGGCCAGTTCACCACCCCACCGACGGCCGTGTCGTGGGGGCCGGACCGACTAGACATCTTCGCCCTCGGAACCCGAAACGAAATGCGTCACAGGGCCTGGCACGTCAACGGCGAATGGTTCCCCAAGGACGACTGGGAGGACTTGAGTGGCGAGTTCACCAGCCCGCCAACCGTTGTCTCGTGGGGGCCAGAACGGCTGGACATCTTCGCCCTCGGGCTTGGCAAAGACATGTACCACAAAGCCTGGCACGTTAGCGGCGAATGGTACCCATCACTGGGCACATGGGAGCCACTCGGCGCCTAATCAGTCCGCTCTCGCTGCCACCCTGCGGAGGCGCCCGCCTGCGTCGTCGGCGGAGGCGTCGGCCTGCGTCGTCGGCGTCCTGGCCTACTTCGAAGCAGAACGCGGACCCCGTCGGCGGCGCCCCGCCAAACTGCACGCGGACAACGAACGCAAATCCGACCACTTCCTGGCCTTCACCAGCATCGCCTGCACCCTCATCTGCTACCGAAGACTTGCCAAATGAGACGACTTCTTATGAAGCTCGGTGGTCGGCACCTCGGTCTCCCGGCAGTTCCAGCGCTCGGTGAGCAGGTTGACCAGTACCGTGCCGTCGGAGAACGGCCATCCCTTCACCTGCACGGGCTGTCCGGCTTCCCCTCCCGCACCCACACGGCGCGGGAGCCCACAGGCAGGCGGGCAGTGAGCGGCGGAGCGGTCAGCGGCATCCCGACCAACTTCCGGCCCCGCTCGGTGATGTACGCCCCGGCGAGTGTCCGCCAGCTCTCGCTGGCTTCGGCGATCCGGCCGTCACGGCTCTGGAAGATCACCAGCCCGTCACGGCTCATCCCCATGCCCTCGTAGTGGTTCAGCCCGTAGACGGCGCCGGTCTCCGGGTTCGCACGCCTCAGGTGCCGGTAGCGGTCGATCGGGATGAGCGCTGCGCGCCCCTCGAGGGTGAGGAACCGGCTGCCGGTCTCCTGGTCGGTGCGCGCCCACGTCTCCGGTATCGACCCCAGCACGCGCGCGGACACCACACCGTCGGGCAGACGCCCTCCGGCGTCGACGCCGGCGAGCAGGGCCTTCCGCTGGCCCTTCGTCATCTTCGTGATGGCGTAGCTGTAGAGCAGGTGGGTCTCGGACACGGTTCGTTTCTCCCCCGAAGGATCAGGTGCAGGTCAGGCAGGGTGCGGGGTCAGGCGGCAAGGCCGTACAGCGCGGCCTGGCGGTTGCGGTACTTGGCGGTCATGGCCCGCCCAACGTGCTCGGCCATGGCGGTGCCCACCGGCGGCCGCGCGGCGGGCCCCTCCGCCGCTTCCAGAGCCGCCGCGGGCCGGATGATCTCCTGCATCGACAGGCCCTTTTTGAAGTCGGCCCCGACCTTGACTTCGGTCTTGGCGTACGCCGCAGCGAGCTTCGGCACGCGCCACGCGCCGTTCACCAAGTCGTTGTTGCAGCCGAGGACGCAGAACACGCAGCTCAGGCGCCGGTTTCCCCAGTCGTATGCCGGGTGGTACGGCAGGCGGGAACGGGCGATCTCGCGCCACACCTTCCGGTCGCTCCACGCGTGGATGGGCCGCCATGTGGTGACGTGCCTCCGGCCGTTGCTCGCCCCGCGGTCGATCTCCACCTCGGCGAGCTTCGCCCGCTGGTCGCTCTCCGCGGCACGCTGTCCGATGCACGCCAGGATGCGCACGGGACGCCCCAGGTGCGCGAGTTCCGCGGCGAGCCGTGTGTAGAGGGTCCGGATCGGCCCCCGCTTTTCGCCGCTCGTGCTTCTCTGCACTTCACCCTCACGGGTGAGTTGGCGCGCGTAGCCCACTCAAGGCACGGCGACCGCTCCGACTCTCAAGGAGCGACGCCAGCCCGGGGTGTAGGCATCGTGGGGATGCCGCGCTGGCACGCGAACCCAAGGCCGAGTCGCCTCGCCACGACTTCTGGTGTCACCCACGTGCGCGCGTGGTCTGCGCTCGGCGGTTACGACCAAAAGTCCTCTCTGATCTCAGCCATGTGATCTTCTTGGCGAGCTCGCTGATCCCAGCTTTCCGAAATCCTCCGGAGCAACCGCTGCGTGCGAGGCCAGCGAACCCCGACTGCTTGGGCAAACTTTTGATATTTGTCCGCGAGGGCTCTTTCTTGCTCTCCTCCAGCGTCAAGTGATCGCCAGGTCGTCCCCCTGCTGTTCATCACCGCAATTGCGAAGCCACTTTCAATATCCTGGCTTCGGACACTGTCAATGATTTGACATACTTCCAGAGCTGGCCACTGGGCCGCCGAACCAGAAGCATGGAACAGCATTTCCCCGATGAAGCCGTCTCCGTACCGGAGCAGCTTCTTCTCCAGGAGCAGGCGCCGCGTCTCCGTAACCCAATCAGCCAGTACGGGCCTCTCCCCATCTCCCTCAAAACGAGGAGCGCCCTTCCATGACTTGAGCAAAGAATACGCCTGCTTGGCCTTGTTCTTCATTTCTTCAGTGACTTCAACCTCGGCACCCCCGCTACCTTGAGGAGGGAAGATCAAAGCAATCAAATCAACAAAGAACGAAGGATTCTGAGCCATTTCCTCATGCAAGATCAAGGCTGGCGACTCCAGACCATCCCCCAGGACCGGCAGGAATTTCCATTCGACTTGCGCCAGAAGCCCTCGAATAACCCCCGGAGCACTACGAGCATGAGCCAGGAGTTCTTTCATTTCGTAAACTACAGAGGAAATTGATTCCGGAGCCTGCTCCTTGAATGATGCTTGATGTAGGGCATAAAGCATTTTGTTGACGTCAAAATCATCACCCTTCCCCCTAGCGATCCAAAAGAGAGGGATCGTCTTTTCAAAGAGTTCCATCTCCAGTAGCGTGTCAATGGCCTCCCGGCGGTCTGACTCGGACTCGACCTGATAGAGGTTGAATCGACTCCAGTATGCTTTCTTCACTCCATCTTCGCACTGTCCAGCGAGAGCGAAAGTAGCATTCTCGGGAGGTAGGGCGAGCAAGAATCGAACAACCCTTTCTTGCGGCCATCCCGGAAATCTATCAGAAAACGCCGAAACCCACGACCAGCCCTCCAGGGAAAATCGAGAGATGACATAGCCGAATGCAACCCTACCGTCAGCATCTTCGGGCGATTCAAGCGTGCCAAGCATTTCCTCATCAAACTCGCGAGAGATGGCTCCGAGTGCAATTCCAAGCCGTTCGGGCGCCTTGCACTTAGAAGCCAGGATCCACACTCCTTCCAGCCCAAGATCGGCTACTACGCTCTGCGCGACTTCCTCTTGCTTCTCCTGCACCGCAGTGAAGTAGTTGGCGTCTGACGCGCTGAGCCCGGGAAGCTCCGGATGGTAGGAAAAAATCGAAGCGAACTCCTCCGTCTGATCCCCATCATTGAGTCGATCAAGTTCACGCTCGACTCGGGACAGCCTTTCTTCAGGTAGTGCCCAGCTCGCGGATGCATATTTTCGGTGCCGGTGAACCAGTTCCCGAAGTTGGCGGATAATTGCGTCCAAGCTGTCGGGGTCGAGCGAGGAAATCTCTATGTTACTGAGATCTCCGAGTACTGCATCGAACTGCTCATCGGGGAGTTGCGGCAACGCCTTGATTAGGTTAATCCACCCCGACTGGCGAGTATGTACATCCTCCAAGAGACGGCCTACGAGTTCACGGCAGTGTCGAATAATTTCCGAGCCGGTCAGGCCCGCCGGCTCGTCGTCCGGCTGCCATTCTCTCCATTTTGGACTGTAGGTATTTTCCGCAAATGTATGCGGAGACGGAAGAAGTGCCACCATGAGGTCCCAGGCCGCACGGGGCGCGGCTGCTCGGATAGCATCTAGCACCAAATAGCGCTCATCGAAACCAGCTGCCGTTTGGGGATGCCAGGGTAGGAAGATCTGTTGCAGGCTGCGAGCAGGGCGGTTGCTCCAGCGCCCTCCAGGCTCTCGCTCTGCAAGGAGGGCCAGAATAACGGCAGAAGTTCCTAGGTGGTCTGGCGCCCACGCCAATGCTTCAAGACTCCAGAGCAGGCCAGTGTGTTTGGGGTGCCCGAAGAAAGCCTTTTCAGCCTCGGGGTCGAAAACGGCTAGGATGCCCCCTTCATCAAGGGCACGGTCAACCATTTCTAGATACATATCGGGTGACGCTTCAGCCAGCAACGGGAGGGCATAGTCGAGGGAGGGCCATAGAAGCCGAGATTCATCCGCAGTTGCTCGGTCCAGCACCTCCCTAACAATGGAGTCGGCAAAGCTCTGTCCGGTCATACCGTTGGGAAAGGTGAAATCCCCAGTGCTGGTGGCAATCAGTGCAAGGCTATCCGCTACGTTTGCCATTAGGTTACTAGTCCAGGGCAGCGAATGACCATACAGCCCCGCAGCCCAGCGCTTATCAACCTCCAGTGAAAGGGCAGGGTCGGGGGTCGTCAGCATGTTCACCGCAAGCTTACGGAAGTTTGCCAAAGTGCTGGCAGTGGCGTAACGCGCCACGAGTTCCCATGAATCCCGCTTCGATACGCAGAACCACTGCGCGCCCTCTCGGCGCACTGGCATGTCACTTTGCCCCGACCAGCGGGCACAAGCGGCACTAACCTCAGCATATGAATTGGAGCTGATTTCACTCAAAAATTGCTCATCGCCAGGAGACCCCTCCTGCCATGCTCCTGCAAGAATAAGAGGAACGATCTCGGCAGCATTCTCGGGAGCCGCCCAGGCGGGGACACTGCTTGCGTTAGCGGAAACCCGCCTCCTAAACATGAGCAAACTGCGACGTGCAATTCCTGCGAGGTCATGAGCCTCCGACTCAGATACGCCCACGCTGACGAGAGCTTCCGCCGCCGACTGGCGTTTGATCCGTGAAAGCGGGATACATGAGCCGGAAGTCGGCGCGTTCAGATCGGCAGGAATAGCAACTTGATGACCGATGTCTGCCGCTTCGACTGCTGGAGGCTGACTGAATGTCGGGATCAGCAGCAAGCGCGTATCTGACGAAACTCGTGCGATCACCTCGTCCCACGCTTCAGGGGAGTCGACCACCAGAGCGCGCCGAGTTACCAACTCCTGCGAGTCCGGCGGAAGCGACAGGATGGTGGCCGCGATAAAGGCAAAGGATTCTTCAGCAGACTCCGCTTGGACAGTGATTACTGATGGCTCACTCTGCAACCAGGCAACGAGTTCTTCGGCCGCCGCCTCACGGCCAGCTGCTACAAGAGCAGGAGGGACCGGTGGCAGAGTAGCGAGGGACCACCGATTCCATGCAGTGCGGAGATCACTTGCGCCGTCCGGATCACGGCCCAGCATTTTGGTTACTCGGGCGTGGACCGCAGGGTTGCTGTCAAGCCAAGCCTCCAACGTGTCAGCGTCGTAGGCCCGAACGTCTTTCCAGATTTTTTCTGCGCGCTTGGTTGCAGCCCAGTTGTCCCTCACAGGCCAGCGCCTCGGAGTTACGAAGATGAACGTGGTCTCCGACGGCACCACACCCTGAGGATCTTTTGTCCGAGCAGCGTAGTCGCTGTCTGCTTTATCAGTTACGTCCTCGTTGACGCCCATTTCCCAGACGGATTTCCCGGCTGGAACCCAAGGGTTTCCCTGGACGGTATCCGCCTGTCCGTCCCAGCCGGGCATGCCGATTCCTTCACCCGAACGAAAGTCGACCGACAACAACTCAGCGGTTGAACCGATGACGAGGGTTCGGATCAGCCCAGGCAGCTCGTCACGCGCCACGAGACGCTCAGCCCACCCCTCCAGCTCCAGGGCGTCCACCAGCCAGCCGCGTGTCCCCCGGAACCTCGTAGGTGCCGGCGTTTGAGGGGTCGGCTGCTGGTCTAGGGCAGCTCGGACCTCGTCGATGTTGAATCGGCGATGCCCGCCCGGAGTCGTATCGAAAGGGATCCGCCCGTTGCGGGCGTACCGCTGCACCGTCGCGGGACGCAGGCCTAGCGCAGCCGCTACCGCGGAGGAGGTTGCTGTGCGAGCTGGAGTCATGAAAACACGTTAGCACGGATTTCACGGTTTACTCCAGATTCAATGGCTACGCTCCGTAGCCGCATCTGCAGTCCAGGGCTCGGATGCTTCGAACCAACTGCAGACTTGCCGAGGAGAGCGGCTGCCTCGGGATGCGGCGGTAGCTCTCCGCCGCGGGGAGGCCGGCCGCGGGCTGCGACCGGCACACTCACGCGCCCAGACACCTGGGCAGGACTGGGGCTCAGCCGCGGCGCACCCGGGCCAGCAGGGACCGAAGGGACTGGACCCGCCCACGCCGCTCGTACGCCCGGACCATCGCGGCGACGTCGGCCGGGTCCGGGGAGTGGTGCCACCACACCCTGATGAGCACGCCTTCGCGCAGCTCCCCGTGCGGGCGCTCCACCAGGACGCTCGCCCCACCCTGCTCGGGCGGGCTTCCACAGCAGCCAGACGTGATCCGTCTCGGAGCTGCGCTTGAACTCCCCGGTGTGCGTGGTCGGGGACAGGCCCAACAGGCGGGCCACCTCGTCGGTGAACGACTCGAACGTGTACCTCGGCGACTCGGCGGCGTGCAGGTGGGACTGGTGCCAAGACGGCAGCGGCATGGGGCTGGAACCTTCCTCAGAGCGGCGTACAGGCCACGGGCGACCCGGACGCCGAGACAGCGGCAACAGAGCAGACAGGCAGGGTTTTGGGACTTCTGGGACCGTCCACGCGCGCGGGCGCGTATGGGCCGCGGGATGCGCCGCCCGCCCCCTTCGGCCGGGCGGCGCGGGGGTGGGTCAGGGGCGGGGGTCGAGGTCGTACGCGACAGGAACGTCAACGCGGAACAGGCGGCCGAACATCCGGCGGGTGATCTCGGCGGCGTCGTAGCGGCCGTCAACCCGGTGACGACAACCGGGACGGTTTCGTCGACGAGGACGAGAGCGGGTGGGACTGCCGCCGCATGGGCAACCGCGTGTGTGGCCCGCAGCACTGATCCGCCCCGCCACCCCTCCCCCGGGGCGCACCGCCCGCGCCCCGGCCCCTCTCCTCGAAAGGCACACCCGTGGTCTCTGCCGCGCTTCCCGTCCCGCGCGTCACCATCGCCCGCGAGACCGCCGCCGTGCCCCTGCCTGACGGCGTCGACCCGGGGCTCGTCCGCGTTGCAGTGGCCCGCGACATCCATTGCGGCGACCTCGTCATCGGCGCCGTTGGCGGGCCCCTGAACCAGCCTCACGGCACGTTGGGCGCGTCCCCGATCGCCCTGCCGTTCCGCGCCCTGCCGACGCCGCACCCGTACCAGCATGACCGCGTCGCCCTGGACGGGATCCACCACGGCTGGAGGGCGCTGGACGAGGTCCTCTACGTGCCCGCCCAGTGGTGCGCCGTGGAGAGTTGAAGACCGAGATGAGGTTCGAGGCCCCGATCACGGTCGAGGACCTGGTGCACGAGCTGAACGGGCGGAAGAACGCGCCTGGGGAGGCATGGGAGGACCGGGAGGTCATCGGCAAGGGGCACCGGTCCCGCGGCGGCTCCGGGGTGTTCCCGCAGCTCCAGTCCCACACGTTCGACGTGACCGCACCGGCGACCGCGGCGGCCGCGCGCTGGGACGGCTGGAACACCGCCCTCAAGCCCGGCCATGAGCCGATCGTCCTGGCCCGCAAGCCGCTCGAGGACACAGTCGCTGGCAACGTCCTGGCGTACGGCACCGGGGCGATGAACACCGCGGCGTGCCGGACCCCGCCCGGCGACCCCGAGGGGCGGTGGCCGACGAACGTCCTGCTGTCCCACGCGTGGGCCGTCGACACGGACGGCTGGATCGTCGACGGCTGTGCGGACGGCTGCGCGGAGGGCTGCCCGGTTGCTGAGCTGGATCGCCAGTCCGGCCTACTCACCTCCGGCGCGAACCCGCGGCGCCGTGGCTCGGACAAGTTCCGCGACGTCTACGGCGACTTCAAGGGCCAGACCATGTGCAAGCCGATCCGCGGCGCGGACTCCGGCGGCGCTTCCCGTTTCTACCCGGCGTTCCGCTACCAGGCGAAAGCCCCCACCAGCGAGCGGCCGCGCCTGCCGGACGGCACCGTGCACCCGACGGTGAAGCCGGTCGCGCTGATGCGGTGGCTCGTCCGGCTGCTCACCCCACCCGGCGGGCTCGTCTTTGACCCGTTCGCCGGCACCGGCACCACCCTGGAGGCCGCCCGCCTGGAGGGCTTCGACTCCCTGGGCGTGGAGGCCAAGGCCGAGTACGCCGAGCTGTGCCGTCTCCGGTTGCGCCGCGACACCGTGAGTAGCAACTGATGTTGCTGAAAGCCTTCGACTCCGTTCGTCTCCCCGGCGGCGTGTACCTCGTTTTCCAGCGGATCGTCGGTGCCGGCGCCACGTCGCGCACCTGGTATCTGAGCAGCCTGTCCGGACGACGGCTGTCGTTCACCACCCTGGTGCAAACCCGGGATGACTACTACGGGCCCGCTGGCCACCGGCCGCCGGGACTGTGGAAGCGAGTGCTGCGCGCGGTCGTCCAGAGCAACGGGCTGACGCGGTCGTACTACTGCCCCGACCTTCCGCCGTCCCGGCTCGGGATCGCTGTGGCCGTGCCCCGCTACCTCGCTGAACTGCGCTGGGAGGGATGCCGCTGGAACCAGGCGGTGACCGAGCACCTGAAACACCCGTGTCCGGCGTGCACGGCCGCGGGGTGGCGCCCGACGGAGGACGACGCGACGTAAGCGTCGGACGCCGTCCACTCTCCCCGCCTCGCCCCGGGGCGCGCCCATCAGGGCCGTGAACGACGCGGTCCGGCGCCCGGGGCAGGCAGGAGACCAGCGCTGTGATGGCACGACGGCGAACCGGGCCCACCGACGTGGTGAAGGCCATCGTCTTCGAGCGGGACGGTGGCGCCTGTGTGCGCTGCGGGACTCGCGAGGCCCTGACCATCCACCACCGCGTGAACCGCGGCATGGGCGGCGCCCGCGAGCCTTGGATCAACCAGGCTCACAACCTCCTGACCGCATGCAGGACGTGCAACGGCTGGTTCGAGGACAACCCGCGCGAGTCCTACGAGGCCGGGTGGAAGGTCCGCCGGCCCCAGCTCCCCGGTGAGGTCCTGGTGCGCTACGCCGACGGCAGCGAGTACCGGCTCAGCCCCGACGGGGTGCCCTCCACGAACGTGGCGGCTGCCCGATGAGGCGGGCCCGCCGCAACCGCGGCCGTACGCCGAAGGGGTCCGGGCCGGGGTGGATCGCCATCCTCTTCGAGGGGCTCGTCGACGGGCTTCTCGACTTCCTGTTCTCTTGGGGGCGCAAGTGATGCGGCGACGGCAGTGCCCCACTGTCGAAGCCTGAGATCGGCCTCCAGTGCCAGCGGCGCGCCCGGCATGACGGCCCGCACCAGGCTTCGTTCTCCGACAGCTCACCCAGTCACTTCGAGTGGAACGACGGCGCCAACAGCTTCGGCTACGAAGTGCGCCCCGGCACAGTCCGCTACCGGCCGGCCGGGACGCCGTCCCTGGCGTACCGCCTCGGCGAGTGGACCGCGTCCGTGCTGTTCCTCGGAGTGTTCGGCACCCTGATGTGGGTGATGTGCTCCCCGGTCGCGGCGGTCACGTACTGCCTCGTGGCCGTGCTGTTGTCGGTTCGGCGGCCGTGCTTCGTCGACGTCGACCGGTTCACCGCCGGCGTGTTCCTCGTGCCCCGGAGGAACTACCCGCCGTTCTTCGCGGTCGGCTTCGCCCGGTACGGGCCGGAACCGGACGCTGGGCGGAGCGGCCTGCAGGTCACCATCGGGCGGAGGTCCCTGATGGTGTGCGCGCTGCTCCCGCGCGCTGAGTGGGCCGAGTTCCAGCGCCGGAAGGCCAAGCGTGAGGCCCGGAAGAGGGACGGTGCGCAGTGAGCCCCCGGATCATGTTGAAGGCCCGCGTTCGGCGGCCGCACGGGCTGCGCTTCGGCCCGTGGCTGCTGTGGGCCGCCCGCATCCCCCAGGGCCCGAACCTCGGCGTCGGACGCATCGCGGTCACGGACACACCCTGCGACTCAGCCCCCGGCCAGACCCTGATACGAGACGGTCAGGGGCACGTTCTGATCGTGGGCGGCACTGCGTTCGCGGTGCTCCGGTGCAGGTCAGTGCCGATACACCGCGCCCACCACGATATGCGAGTCTCGTGGCTGTACCATTCTTGGCTGTACGCAGGCATGGGGTTACCCCAGTCGACGTCAGGCGCTGCACAGCGCCCCAGCTTGAGATGGGAATCGGTAGCCATGCCCAAGGCCGGAATCACCTACTCGAAGAGGAAGGTCGAGGCGCCCGACTACAAGGCCCTCCGCGCGCGCGAGGAGCGCGCCGTGAAGGACGAGTTGGGAGCCATCGCCCGCCCGGACGACCGTATCGAGCGGGCGGCCGAGATCATCCGCCAGGCGGATGCCGAGATCGCGCTGCACATCGAAGACCGCGACAAGGGCGTGGCCTCCCTGTGGTTCTACGAGCACGTCCTCGGCCTGGCCGGCGCAATCGACGTCACGAACACCGCCTACCGGGAGATCCTGAGTAAGGCGCTGTACGGCATCGACCGGAGGCGCACCGCCAGCGGGCACTACGAGCTGCGGCCCGTCCCCGACGTAACGGGCCCGGAACTGGTGAAGCTCGCCGAAGAGGCCGGGGTACCGCGCATCGAGAACGCCTTCGAGGAACTGCCCCGCCTCGCCAGTGTCGTCTCCGCGGCACGGGCCCGGCGCGCCGCGGCGGTGGTCTTCATGCGGAACGCAGCCCTGGCCCTGTCCGAGGAGCCCTACGGCTGGAGCGGCGAGAAGATCGCCGAGCACGTCGGCGTTGGCACGAAGCTGATCTGGCAGCAACAGAGGACGGCCCGGCTGGCACGCGAGAAGAAGGGCAAGGGCTGACTGCTCCCCTCATTCGCAGACCGGTCCCGAGCACCTTTCGGGGCCGGTCTTTCCGTTGTCCCGCAGGTCAGGCCGGGGCCTGGAAATCAGGCGCCGGTCACCGGGGCCTGAAAATCCGGCTTCCGGTGAACGGGCCGCCGGGGGACCGGGTGCCGCTAGATCAGGCGCCTTTAGTAACAAGATCAAGCACCACAATGAAGTAAGATTTCCGATGCCTTCGCTTCGCTCAGGCATCGGCGCGCATCGGCGTCCAGGAGCCTCGAACTGATCACCAGAGCAGCGGCAACAAGACGACAGCGAGGCCAGGGCTGTCACAGAATCCGGCCGTCCGGCGTTCCCCCCGGCATGACGACGCGAATCCCTCGGACCATGCTCCCTCTGAACCTGACCCGCCACTTCTACGAGGCCCGCCGCGCCTTCCTCAAGACCGCCACGGGCCAGGAGTCCACCCCGTGGTTCCATCTCACCCCGGCGGAACGCGCCGTGGTCGAGGCGGAGATGGGAATCTTTCGGCAGGCGATACGGGCTGCCGAAGAGGAGCAGGACCTGCTCATCAGCCTCAACAAGACGGCCGAAGCCAGCAGGCCGACCGCCGAGGACACCGCGTCCGCCGCAGACGACGGCGGAGACTGCTCCTGCCCCGGCTGCTCGGCCGTCGCCACGCTCCTCGCCCTCCTCGAACACATGGGCAAGCGCCTGGAAGCCTCACCGCCCAAGAGCGAGCGCGGCGACGTGGTCGCGCCCAGAGCTACCCCCCTCAACACCCGCCCCTGGGGCGTGCCGCTGGCCGAGGAGGAGAAGACCCGCCTGCTACAGGAAGCCATCAACGACAGGATCGGCGTGTTCCTGACCGCAGGGATCGATCTCGAAGAGTTCGACGGAACAGCGCCCGACGGACCATCGCCCGTCGACGGCCGTCCGCTCCGCGTCGATCTGGACGGCCTCTTCCGGCAGCGCTCGTCGTTCGACAAGTACCGGGCGGAATTCTGGACCCGGCAACCGCCCACGGTCGACAAGGCGTAACAGAATCCGGCCCTTCGACGTACTACTAGGGTCCGTCTTCAAACGGATCTTGCCCAGAGCAGGAACGAGGCGAGTGTGACCGCCGCTTCGTAGGAGGTGGCGGTCTTCTCGTATCTCGTGGCGATGCCGCGGAAGCCCTTGAGTCGGTTGAAGCAGCGTTCGATGGTGTTGCGTCGGCGGTAGGTCTCCCGGTCGAACCCTGGCGGCCGCCCGCCGCGGTTGCCGCGGTTGTGGCGGTGCCTTTGCTGGTCGGTCTTCTCTGGGATGGTGTGTGCGATGCCGCGCCTGCGCAGGTAGGCGCGGAGGCCGCGGGAGCTGTAGGCCTTGTCCGCGATGACCTGGTCGGGCCGGCAGCGTGCCCGGCCAAAACCGATGCGAGGGACGCGGATCCGTTCCAGCAGGGGACGTGCGCAGATGCTGTCGTGGCGTTGGCCCGGCGTCACGAGGATTGCCAGGGGACGCCCGCGGCCGTCGCAGGCGAGGTGGATCTTGGTCGTCAGTCCGCCTCGGGATCGGCCGAGGGCGTGATCGTCCGGTTCGTCCTGCCGGTACCTCCCCCTTTTCGGCCGGTGGTGGCGGCGTGCTGGTGAGCACGGACGATGGTGGAGTCGATCTGCACCAGCCAGTCGATGTCTCCGGCAGCATCGGCCTGGGCTTGGATCTGCTGCAGAGCGCGGGTGAACACGCCGTCGAGCGCGTAGCGGCGGAAGCGGGTGTAGACCGTCTTCCACAGGCCGTAGCGTTCCGGCAGGTCTCGCCACGAGATCCCCGTACGGATCTTGTAGACCATCCCGTTGATGACCTGCCGGTCCTCCACGCGCGGCCGACCCGTGGCGGCCCGGGGTATCAGCGGAGCGAGTAACTCCCACTCACGATCGCTGAGTTCATGGCGACGTATCACCCGACCGTGATCCACCACCCGACGACCTTTGAAGACGGACCCTAGTGCGGCAGGCCCTCTGACCCCGAGATCCCCCCGGGGAAAGCACTCCGGCCGTGCCCCCGGCCGGAGTGATGGCCCCTGCTCCACCTCCCAGGTGCAGGAGCCTCACCCCGGCAAGACTTCCGACACAGACCCACCAGCCCGTTGAATCCACGGGTGCGCGTTCGTCTGGTCCGTGCCGGGATCCCGCGGCCTGGCCGGCGGTCTGGGCATGGGCCCCGGCCAGGCCGCGACACTAGACACCCGCGGGCGGCACCTTCCCCGCCATGTCCCGCAAGCAGCTCTCGCCCCCCGCACGCCCCCGCGTCGTCCCCCCGGCCCGCGAGCTGCGTAAGGGGCGTCAGCCCGGCGTCGTGTCTCGCGACGCCTCCAACGTCGCTGACCTCCTGCTGCGCGCCCCCGTGGCCGCTCGTCGCCGAGCCTTCAAGCACGACATCACCGCCCGCGAGCGGCCTCACGTCATGCGGGAGGTCGAGCGGGCCACCGGGTCGATGTATGGCCTCTGGCACGACACCCCGAGCGGCTTCATCGAAGACGTCTTGGGGGAGAGCATTTGGAGTCGTCAGCGCGAGATCGTCGACGCCGTCCCCCTCAAGAAGCGCATCGCGGTCCCGGCCGGCTTCGGCGTCGGGAAGACCTGGATTGCTGGGAGGCTCGTCGCCTGGGCCGGAGCGGTCAACGCGCCCGGGACGATGGTCATCGTCACCACGGCGACCAGATTCCGCCAGGTCAGGAACCAGCTCTGGCCCCACATCCGCAAGACCGTCGCCCGCGCGGGCCTGCCCGGCTACTGCGACACCACCCAGTGGAAGATCCCCGACCAGTGGGGCAACGACGTCATCGTGGCGTACGGCTTCACCGCGCCCGAGAACGACGAAGCCGCGATGCAGGGCATCCACGGCACACCGAAGCTCCTCATTGTCGTCGACGAGGCCGGCGGTATCGCATGCACCATCGGCAACGGCACCAACAACTTGCTCACCGGCGACGCCCGGATGCTGGCCATCGGCAACCCTGCGATGGACATGCCGCGGAGCTGGTTCGAGGGCCTGTGCGAGGAGGGCGACGACCCCGAGGAGCCCAGCACCGTCACCATCCCCATCGCCACCTACGCCTCCCCGGCAATCACCGGGGAACGCGTCCCGTACTGCAACGACTGCCCGGACGGCGTTCCCCCGCACTCCCTTGCCATCCACCTCCCAGACCAGGAGTGGGTGGACCGCACCATCCGCGAGTACGGCGAAGATCACCCGTACGTCGTGGCTAAGGTGCACGCCAAGTTCCCGAAGGGCGGCGGCGGTCTCGCGATACCCATCACCTGGGTCGAGGACGCCCAGAGCAACGACGACCCCACCGGGCCCGGCTGGCACCGCCTGTGCGACCTCGGCCTCGAAGGCGAGACCGCCAAGCACACCGTGAAGGAAGGCGCCTGGATCAGGCTCGGCGTCGACGTCGCCGCCGACGGAGGCGACGAATTCACGATCTACCGGATCGTGGGAGACGCGATCGAGATGCGCCAAGCCAGCTCCGGCATCACCAACGACAACCAGGTGAAGGTCGCGGAGAAGGTCCTCGAGGAGATCCGCGCGGCGCAGCGCCTCGCGGCCGCCCTGAACTCCCCCCACCCCGTCCGCGTGAAGATCGACAAGAACGGCATCGGCCACGGCGCGACCAGCATGCTGGAGGTATGGGCGGAGAACGGCACCCACCAGGCTCAGATCGTGGGCGTCATGGTCTCCGAGTCACCCACGCAGGTCGACCCGGGCGCGGTCATGCGGCCGTACCGCAAAAGGGATGAGATGTGGCTCGCCACCAGGGCGCTCCTCCAGCCGGACCCGTCGACCGGCACCGGCCGGCTGCGTCTCCGCGTCGACCGGCAGGCCGGTATCCAGCTCTCCACGCCCAAACTCGGCTCGAACACCGCCGGTTACAGCGTCATCGAGTCGAAGAAGACGATGAAGGCCCGCGGTATGAAGAGTCCTGACCGGGCCGAAGCCGCCCTTCTGGCCGTGTACGAGCCGGAGCCGCTGAACCAGCCGCGCCGCCGCGGCCTGCTCAACTAGTGCTCTGACCGGGAAGGTTCGCCGGGTTGGCTCTGTTCACGAGACTGGGCAGCAGTTGTTCAGCATTTCGGGCAGCACCCAGCCCTGTGCCCGTTCGATTTCATGGGCCGGGGGGAGCCAGGAGCCGGCGGATGGGACCGCATGGCGAGAAAGGCCGTGGCTCATCACCGGTGCCGGAGGCTAACTTCGGGTGATGCGGATCTTGCATCTCTCGGACACCCATCTGGACCGGTCCGGCGGACCCGACGAGGACGGGGCCGATGGCACTGCGGCACTCTGCCGCTTGCTCGGCGAGCTGGGTCATCTGGATGACCTCGACGCGGTGATAGTCACCGGCGATGTCGCAGACGACGGCTCTCACGAGGCGTACACGCGGGCCCACGAACTCCTGTCCGGCTACGCCGGCCGACGAAGGGCGAGCGTCTTCTACACGACCGGTAACCACGACGACCGCACCGCATTCGCCGACGTGCTCGGCAGCGGTCACGTTCAGCCCGAGGCGGTGTACGACGGAGCCGCAGGTGAGCGGGCGGGGGCCACCACCGTCCACGGATACCGACTGATCACGCTGGACACGCTCGTTCCGGGCAAGGGCTACGGCCGACTCGACGGCGGCCAACTCGAGTGGCTGCGCGAACTACTTGTCACCCCGGCACCATTGGGCACCATCCTGGCCTTCCACCACCCGCCTGTGGCCCTGGACGTCGACGTTCAGCGGGCGCTCGGTCTGCAGAACAGCGCAGAGCTGGCAGAAACGATCCGCGGGAGCGATGTCCAGCTCATCCTGTGCGGACACTTCCACTTGCAGATACTGGCTCGCCTGGAACAAGCGACCGTCTGGGTCACGCCCGGCGTCGTCAGCCGTATCGACCTGACTGCCCGCCCCGGCACGGAGCGCGCCGTCCACGGTCCGTCTGCTTCCCTCGTCCACCTGGGAGCGCCCCACGGGCCACTCATTCATACGCTCCACGCACGAGACGATCGCATGGGCAAGACGGTCTACGAGGCCGACGAGGAGGAGATGCGCGAGGTCATCGAAAGGCTCGGCCCCTCTCCTGAGGTCCTGAACTGAACCTGTTCCTCCACTGGACGGGGTTCGTCCCCTGAAGCCGCCTTCAGCACCCCGCTGCGACTACCAGCTGTTCGAACCGGGGGAACCATAGAGTGCTGTCCGACGTGCTGAACAACTGCTGTCCAATCTCGTGAGCAAAGCCACCGGGGTGGCGGTTGGGGCGGTTGGATGTGCGGTGACGCCCGTTCCGACCGCTGGAGGTGTGGTGGCTGAGCCCGTGCGGGTGCGCAGACTGACCGACCAGGAAGGGCAGAAGCTGCAGCAGATCGTGCGCCGGGGCAGTACCAGCTCGGTGCGCTATCGCCGGGCGATGATGCTGCTGGCGTCCGCCGGCGGGAACCGCGTTCCGGTGATCGCGCAGTTGGTCCAGGCCGACGAGGACACGGTGCGGGAGGTGATCCACCGGTTCAACGAGATCGGCCTGGCCTGCCTGGACCCTCGATGGGCGGGAGGCCGTCCCTGCCTGCTCAGTGATGACGACGAGGACTTCGTCATCCAGACGGCCACCACCCGTCCCAGCAAGCTCGGCCAGCCCTTCACCCGCTGGTCGATCCGCAAACTCGCCGCTTACCTGCGCCGCGTGCACGGACGCATCATCCGCATCGGCAGGGAAGCCTTACGGTGCCTGCTCCTGCGCCGCGGCATCACCTTCCAGCGCACCAAGACCTGGAAGGAGTCACCCGACCCTGATCGCGACGCCAAGCTCGACCGCATCGAGCAGGTACTGGACCGCTTCCCCGACCGGGTCTTCGCCTTCGACGAGTTCGGACCGCTCGGGATCCGGCCCACCGCGGGCTCCTGCTGGGCGAAGCAGGGCAGGTCCGACCGGCTCCCGGCGACCTACCGCCGCACCCACGGCGTCACCTACTTCCACGGCTGCTACTCCGTCGGCGACGACCGCTTGTGGGGCGTCAACCGCCGCCGCAAGGGCACCGCCAACACCCTGGCCGCGCTGAAGTCGATCCGCGCCGCCCGGCCCGACGGCGCCCCGATCTACATCATCTTGGACAACCTCTCCGCCCACACCGGAGCGGACATCCGTCACTGGGCGAAGAAGAACAAGGTCGAGCTGTGCTTCACCCCGACCTACGCCTCCTGGGCCAACCCGATCGAGGCGCACTTCGGCCCGCTGCGGCAGTTCACCCTGGCCAACTCCCACCACCGCGGCCACCCCGCGCAGACCCGGGCCCTGCACCGCTACCTGCGCTGGCGCAATGCCAACGCCCGCCACCCCGACGTGCTCGCCGCCCAGCGCAAGGAACGCGCCCGCATCCGCAGCGAGAAGGGCATCCGCTGGGGCGGACGCCGCCTCACCGCCGCCGCCTGACTCGTCCCGGCGTCACAGCGGCAGATAGCCTGGCTGTCGATCACTTGACATGCGCGGCGATGGTCCGTGCGCACTCCATCGCCTCCGTATGTGTGGTGTCCACCTCCAGGCCATAGGCCACACCCTGGTGGACCACTTCCGCCTGGGAAGCAGCCATCCCGATGGTCCGATCGCCTCGTGCGACCTCACGGCCTGCGGCCACCGCCGCGTCACACCTGACGCCGACCCACAGCACCTGCAGTTCACCCAAGGCTTTCTGCCATCGCTGCTGTGAGTACGCTCCGCCGAGGAAGACCTCATCGACGATGACCCAGGCGCCTGCACGGGCCATCGCGGCGACTCCCTCGATCCATGCCGCTTCCAGCGTTCGGAACTCAGGACCGACGGTCACCTCTCCGTCCGGAGCGAACTCGATCCCGCCATCCGACGCCTGCATGGACGCCGGCATCGCCTCAACCAGCGCGTCTGTCCCGAGGGCCAGCCACGGATCCGGCAGGACTGCCTGCAGACACCGAACGATCCCGGATTTCCCCGAGCTGGAACCACCGTTGACAACGATCACCTGAGTCATCACCGCGCCACAGTAGAGGCGCCAGGGCAACGCTCGAAACGGATTTCCGTGACCCTGCACCGCCTGCCACAACCCGGCGAACCTTCCCGGTCAGAGCACTAGCTCTGCGATGAAGTTCTCGTTGCTCCATAGTCCACGGCGGCACGTCGCCCCGCCGTCACACCTGTTCTCCGGACGTGGCGAGTCGACCCACAACGTCACTGTCAGGGAGACAAGCGCTGCAACGAGAGCTACGACGGTACTCATGTTGAGGCTACGGAGCGCAGGTGTGGATGACGCCCAAGCCCAGATTCGACCAATCGCCGTCCTGCGTTCAGCCCTCGCTGGAGTGACTCGGTACTCGTCGTCCCCACTGGGTCGAAACGCGTGTCCCCCTCACTGAGTTCGCGCCGAACACCCAGGCAGAAAAAGGGGTGTTGGGCGCCTCGCGAGGCAACAACTCTACTGGCCTGTCATGTCATGCGGTATTTGATGTTGAAAGGGTTGCCCGCCCCACACCGCTCGGCGGCCCCGCAACTGCCGTGCTGCGAGGAGAACGAAGGACGATCCTCCTGCTCAGCGAGGGCCTCATCGCGGGCGGAAGCTGGGCGCTTACCGAACTGCCCGTCGGTCCCTGATCCGGCACGACGCGACGTTAACACCACCGCCCTGCACGGTGCCCTCCATCTGATCACCAGAGCGGAGGGCACCACGCCCATGACCATCAAGATCATCTCTCGTACCAACTGGGGCGCGGAGGCCTGGAACGGCACCCCGGCCTCCGTCCCGCTGTCGCGGCGCACCGAGTTCTTCGTCCACTACGACGGCGGGCACCCGATCACCCGCACCGGCTACGCCATCATGCGCGCCATCGAGGCCGTACACATCGGCCAGGGCTGGTCCGGCGTCGGCTACAACTTCGTCATCGACCAGGCCGGCAACATCTACGAGGGCCGCGGCTGGGGCCTGCAGGGCGCCCACTGCCCCGACCACAACACCAGCGGTATCGGCGTCCAGATCGCCATCGGCGGCGACCAGGAGCCGAGCGCCAAGGCCCTGGCCGCGTGCCGCGCGCTGTACAAGGAGGCGTGCAAGAAGACCGGGCGAACCCTGACCAAGCGCGGCCACCGGGACGGGTTCGCGACGGCGTGCCCCGGCACGAAGCTGTACGCCTGGGTGAAGGCTGGCATGCCCGCCGACAACTACGAGGCGGCCCCGGACCCGGGCGGCTCCAGCTCGGGCGGCACCAGCGCCGACGTGGCCCGCTACCAGGTCACCATCAACGGCCTGACGTACGGCTACGGCGCCAAGGGCGACCACGTCACCAAGGTCGGCAAGGCCCTGGTCAAGGCAGGTTTCGGCAAGCACTACACGTCCGGCCCCGGCCCTGTGTGGACGGATGTCGACACCCTGAACTACATCGACTTCCAGAAGTCGCTGGGCTACACCGGCGGCGCCGCGGACGGCGTCCCCGGCGAGGCCTCCCTCAAGAAGCTCCTGGGCAGCCTCCCCAGCAAGGTCACGGCGAAGCCGACGCCGCCGTTCCCGGGCCAGGACAAGTTCGGCCCCGGCAAGAACAACGCCAGCGTCACCCTGCTCGGGCAGCAACTCGTCAGGAAGGGCTACGGCAAGCACTACACGTCCGGCCCCGGCCCAAAGTGGAGCGAGGCGGACCGCAAGAACGTCGAGGCCTTCCAGCGAGCCCACGGCTGGACCGGCAGCGGCGCCGACGGCATCCCGGGTCCCGAGACCTGGAAGCGCCTGTTCGCCTGATCCTCCCCGGCCAGCCCGCACCCCGCGGGCTGGCCCCAACCTTGAAAGGCCCTGTCCGTGGCAGGCGAAACCGTCATCACCGTCGTCGGCAACCTGGTCGACGACCCCGAACTCCGCTTCACCCCATCCGGCGCCGCGGTGGCCAAGTTCCGCGTCGCCTCGACCCCCCGCACCTTCGACCGGCAGACCAACGAGTGGAAGGACGGCGAAAGCCTGTTCCTGACCTGCGCCGTGTGGCGGCAGGCGGCCGAGAACGTTACCGAGTCCCTGACCCGGGGCATGCGCGTGATCGTGCAGGGCCGCCTCAAGCAGCGCTCGTATGAAGACCGCGAAGGCGTCAAGCGCACCGTGTTCGAACTGGACGTCGAGGACGTAGGCGTGAGTCTGAAGAACGCGACGGCGAAGGTCACCAAGAACGGCGCCCAACGCACGTCCGCCGCGACCACACGGCCGATCGCCGACGACCAATGGGCGGCCACAGAACCGCCGCCGTTCTGATCCGACCGCTCAACTGGTGAGGGCCCCAGCCGCATTGCCGCCGGGGCCCTCACATTGGTCGACCGACCTGCAGTAGGTCAGAACGAAGCGGTCCAAGCCGAGTCGAGGATGAGCGGTCATCGCCCTTGCACAGCCGTCGCCTGCCCGCTCAGCATTGAGTCGTCATCCGCCTGTTCCGCCGGGACCGGTGTCTCCTCAAGAGGGCCTTCGGTCACGGGCGGAGAAGGGGCGCTCTCCTCCGGTTCATCCGACGGCTCTGTCGCCGGCTGCTCCGACGGTTCATCCGGCGCCTCCTCCGCAGGGGACTCACTCACCTGCTCCGGCTGCTCCTCCTCGACCACCACAGGCGTCGGCGTGGACTGCTCCGGAGCTGTTGACTCGACCGGAGCAGGCGTCGACGCAGGCTGCTCGACTTGGGGGTCCTCCGCGGCCGGCTCCGGCACAGGGTCCGGGGAGGTCGTAGTCGGCTGCGTCCCTTCGGTGCTTGCGGTCGGCAGGGAAGGAGTGCCTAGGTCCACGATGGGCACCACCGGGGGGTCCATGTCCGTTGTGTGCTCGGGCGGGGACACCACGGGCTGCTGATCGACACCAGCGGCAATCGCCACGATGTCGTCGCCGCCCGTGTACCGCGGACCGGTTGTTTGGACACCGAGCACTGCTTGCGCGGCCAAGAGAACGGGCTCGTCGACCCGCGAGCTGTATGGCGAGTACAGGATGGTTTCTACGTCCTGCTCGTCCAGCCCCAACGTCCCTAGGGTGAGCGCGGCCAAGCGAGGCGGGAGCGGGGTCGACGATCCCATCGCGTGCGGCGTCGACGACGAGTACGCCTCCGCGGCCTTGAGTAATTCCATGTACTCCGACAGTCGCTCCTTGTCCGTACCCCAGAGCACGTACCGACCGGAGCGGGAAAGGTTGGGGTACAGCTCGGTCGTGCCGTCCTGGTGCACCCATGTCTCTGCGTAGTCGGCGTCTCCGAAGATCCTCAGCCCGATGCGCTCCGACCCATAGGAGAAGGTGAAGATCGTGCTGTCCGGCCCGGTGGCTGCCTTGCTCGACATCACCATGCCATCCGCGTCAGTGCACTCCGCTTCGAGGTTGGCGATCGGCTTGCAGTCGATCTGCCCGGCCTCGGAGAAGTCAAGGAACTCCGGACCGACGAACGGCTTTACCGCGGGCTGCGCGATCGAAGCGTCGGTGGGACTCGGCGACGGACTCGTGTCCGGTGCACTCGCTGACGTGCCTGCCGGGCTGCTGGCGGTGACGTAGCCCAGCGCCCAACTCCCCGCGAGCGCAGGCGCCAGGGCGGCAGCGATTACCCACCGCTTCGTACGTCCGCGCGGACGTACGGGCTGGAGAGGCGCATCGGCATGGGAGTGATGTCCAGCGACGGGGCTGACTCGATCGCGCCCAACAGTTCATCAAAGTCCTTGAACTCCGGGTGCTCACGCACCAGGCGCTCGACCTGCTCCAGCGGGAGATCCGGCATGGCAGAACGCACCTGCCGTACGGCAGAGTCGAAGCTCTGAGGCTTCAGGAACAGGATGCGCTCACTTCCGAGCTTGACCAGGCCCAGGTCGGTGAGTTCAGCGTCGTCCTCGTCCTCGGGGGTCAGGATGTGGATCTTGACGGGCGGCTGCGACTCGGTCACGGCTGCTCCCAGCAGCCGGGGCCGCCGGATATTGCACTGCTCAACTCTGGCGGTCTCTTTCCTCAATGTTCAGGATGCTGGCGATGCGGGCCTTCATCTTCTCGGCACGCTCGGGGGTGATGTCTTCGATGTCGGTTAGGACGAGCTGACCGCCCTCGGGCAGTTCAATCTCCTCACGGTGGAGCTCCGGCTCGTCCAGGCCGTCTCCTGAGCCGGCGTCCTCCCGTGTCTCCTGCGGGTTCTGGACGCGTGCGAATTCTCGGAGCATCGCTTCCCTGGTAGCGCGCACCCTCGAAGGGCTACGTCGATTGCCGGGCCGCAGCGCTCCCGCGGCGGCCAGCATTTGGCGGGTCTCCTCATCGTGAGGGGTGGGCCCGCCTTCCAGCGCCCGCTCCAAGCGCTCGCTCTGGTCAGCGCGTCGCGACATGCGCCCTCGCCTCTCGTGTCTCTACCCGTGTTTCGACAACTCTAGTTCTGCCCACTGCCGCAGTCAGCAGTTCTTCGATCAGCTGGGAGGACGACGCCCCCGACGGCATGGCCTCGGCGAGTTTGCGCAGGGCTCGCACCGTGAGGGTACGGACGGCGCCGTCAGTCTTCCCCATGATCTGTGCAGTGTGGCCGGGGCTGAGCCCGTCGAAGAACCGCAGGATGAGGACCTGTCGTTGTTCAGGGCGCAGTTTGTGCATGTGGGTGGCAACGGCTTGGGCCACTGCGCGCCGTTCGGCGTGCTCTTCCGGGCTCTGGTCGAAGCGCGGCCGGTCGAGTTCAAGGTGGTCGGCGTACAGCACTTCCGAAGGCCTCCGCTGCACCGAGCGCAGATAATCGAGCGCGGTGTTCTTAGCGATCGTGCGCAGCCAGCCCAGCAGACTCGTACCCGCGCGGTACTTGCCGATGTTCTGGGCGACCTTCAACCACACTTCCTGGCTCAGGTCTTCCGCGACGTGCCCGTCCCGGACGTAACGCCGCACCCAGTGGTACACGGTGTCATTGAGTTCGTCGTACAACGCTGCGATGGCGTCGGCCCCGTCATCTCCGCCTGCTACGGCGCGTGCGACCAGGGCCTCCAAAATGTCGGTCACGGCGTGATATCCCCCCAAGCCGGTGCTGCGATGATCAACTACAGCGCCGCCTCGATCCCGTCACCGCGGTCTCCCCACCGACGGACGATCACGTTCCGATACGACGTTGAGGAAGGATAACCGGCCCTTCGCCGGATTCGTCGAACGGGTTGCCGATACGTGGTGACACCCGCCGTGTTATGTGGTGCGGCCGCAAGCCGCGAGAGATCCGGCGCCGCAAGACCCGAAGCGAGAAGACGAGCGCCAAGGCCCCCGCGCATGGGCGCCATCGAGCGCACCCTGATGCTCGAGGAGTGGATCTCCATCGCTGCGGCCGCTGGAGTCTCAGCCGCCGGCCCGACCGACGCCATCCAACGCTGACGCCACTACCCCGGAGCGGCCTCACCGTGCGGTCGGCGCGTTGGGTTCCCCAAGGGTGTAACAGATTCCGCTGATCGACGTACTTACCGGTGCCGGCCTGAACGGAACCGGCTCCATCCGGCCGGAACGGTCCGCCGGGGGACACCTACGAGTGGACGAGGACGACTATGGCTCGCGGTGGTTCCAACGTATTGCTGAGCTTCGAGACGATTGCCGAGCGGATGGAACTCACAAAGCGCACCGTGCTCGACAACTACAGGAGTTGGGATATCCCCGTCGTGCGCATCAGCGATCGCATCCTCCGCGTTCGTGAGCGCGATTTCGAGGCATGGCTCGACGCCCGTACGGAGTGAATTTCCAGCGCCGACGCGGGCGTTATTGCCGTGAATAGAAGGGGCACAACCGAACGCTCCGCCTCCCGCTCGATGGCTTGACCGTCCATGGCTACGCCTGCGTACAGTCCGACTCCCCTGGCCAGGGAGTCACCTGAGAACCGACCAAGATCGTGAGAGGCGTCCTGTGGCACGCAAGCCCACTGTGTACAAGCGGTGCGATTGCTCCGACCAGAACAGGCCCAAGAAGGTGGGCGGATGTGCCCATAGCTGGTCCTACAACCGTACGAACGACGAAGGCAAGCGCACACGAGCGACGATTCCTGAGTCAGTTGGCCTCACTCAAGCCCAGGCTCAGGCCATTCTCGACGGAATGGCCCCAGGCGTGGCCCGGAACCCGTCGAAACAAACCTCACGTTCCGCCAGTGGGCAACCGACTGGCTCGGTAGACGCCGGGCGAAGGAGGTCAGCGTCCAGTCCTACGAGTCGATCGTCCGCGTGCACCTCAATCCCTGCTGGGGCAGCAAGCGCCTTCGGACCATCCAGAAGGCCCAGGTCGAAGCCTGGGTTCAGGAGATGGAAGCCAACAAGAGCCTCGCCAACTCCACGGCGGATGGCCATTGGCGAGTCTTCAAGATGATCCTCAAGGACGCCCTCCAGAACGGGAAGATCGCTTCGAATCCCACCTATGAGGTCGATGGGCCCTACGTCGAAGAGTCCACCTCGTACGTCTTCAGCACGGATGAGTGCTGGGCGATCTACGACGCGTTCCCCGAGCAGTACCGCCTCATCCCCATGCTCGGCTTCGCCTGCGGCGTCCGGCAAGCGGAAGCACTCGCCGTATGCGAGGACGTCATCGACACGGAGAGCAAGCTGCTCACCGTTCGTCGCCAGGTACTCAGGACCAAGGAAACGAAGTACAGACCCACCATCGTGGACCGACTCAAGACGAGCCCGCGACTCAGCACGAAGGACGTGCCGATCCCTCCATACCTCCAGGACGCCTTGGCCGAGCACATGGAGCGGCACCCGCCGCAGCCCGCAGAGAACGTCCTGTGGGAGCACAAGAAGACGATCGCCGACTGTGAGCGTGGCTCGGTACGGGCGCTCTTCTGGTCGCGACGCAAGAACCTCGTCTGCCGGAACCACTTCAACGACGACGCGTGGAAGCCCACGCTTCTGAAGCTGGGCATCAAGGACGAGAAGGGAAACCTTCCGACCTTCCACGACCTCCGGCACACCTTCATCTCAACGTGCCTGCAGAACGGAATCCCTGAGCACACCGTGGCCGCATGGGTGGGCGACTCCGTAGAGGAGCTGCGCCGCACGTACAGCCACCTTCTAAGGGATCATGCTGATACCCACGGCGCGATAGCCGCCGGCCTGACAGCACGGCCGAGGCTGGCCCTCGTACGGGACGCGGCGTGACGAACTGGAAATAGGGCGCTGGCCTGCTGATCATGCGATCTGCAGGCCAGCACTGCTTCCCACGAAGCCGGATTGTCGAAGAGGTACAAGCTCACGAGACCTCGTGCCCTGGCCAGGCTTCGCAGCCGGGCCATCCGGATCACGCAGGGCAGAGGCCTCTTGCCGCAGGTCATAACCCGCCGCTGCCAATCTTCACCCTCGGGACCCATGGCTACTTTCATGGCTACGTACGTAGCCGTGCGACCCCGTTTGAACCGGTGTGGAACGGGGTCTGACCAAGCCCCCGATTCGACAAAAAAGGGCCCCCTACCAGCACTTTCACTGGTCAGGGGCCCTCAGCGGCAGACGAGTCGGGCTGTACGCCGGATTTTGTCACCCGGTCGCCTCGCGGCGGCCGGGGAGACGGCCATCCATCTAGGACCGGCGTTGCCGCCGGCCTCGTGCGGTCTACCCGCGGACTCGGGCGGGCAGCCCTCGAACGTCCGCGCAGAGCACGTGTTAGCGCGCTCCTTTTGACCTTGCTCCGGGTGGGGTTTACCGAGCTGCCCAGGTCACCCTGGGCACTGGTGGTCTCTTACACCACCGTTTCACCCTTACCGAGGACCGAGGTCCCCGGCGGTCTGCTTTCTGTGGCACTGTCCCGCGGGTCACCCCGGGTGGCCGTTAGCCACCACCCTGCCCTGTGGAGTCCGGACGTTCCTCGGGAAGCGTCCCACTAGGGGCACTCCACGCGGCCGTCCGCCCGGCTCGTCTGCCGTGTCGACCATGTTACCGGGCCCGGGCCCCTCTTCGGTCCTGCCGCCGTCGCCAGCACCGACCCCACCAGGATCAGCGTGAACGCCGCCACGATGCCCGCCGTCAGCGGCTCGTCCAGGAAGATCGCGCCCGCTGCCACCGCGACTGCCGGATTGACGTACGTGAAGACCGTCGCCCTGGTAGGGCCCACCTCCTTGATCAGTTCCAGGAAGGCCACGAAGGCGACCGCGGTGCAGACCGCACCCAGAGCTGCCAGCGCGGCCAGGACCTCGGTGGAGGGCAGCTCGGCGGGCCGGGTCACCGCCGCCG
The DNA here is from genome assembly GCF_002291145.1 of Streptomyces sp. SA15. Taxonomy (GTDB): domain Bacteria; phylum Actinomycetota; class Actinomycetes; order Streptomycetales; family Streptomycetaceae; genus Streptomyces. The sequence continues at coordinate 5,437 of NZ_NTGE01000130.1, read as the reverse complement.
CGGGGGCGTAGACCAGGGCCGAGAGGGCCAGGCAGGGGGCGATGAGCTGGAGGGTCGGGACGTCCTTCAGGTAACGCGCCGCGATCAGCGGGGCCGTCGCGTAGCCGAGGACCGTCACCAGGACCTCGGCGAGGGAGCGGGCGTCCCCGCCGGTCAGGTGCGGGACCGTGAGGACTCCGACGCCGGCCAGGCCCAGGCCCAGGCCGGTCATCCGGCGTATCCCCAAGCGCTCCGTGTCACCGAAGAAGCGGGCCAGGGCCACTCCAACGATCGGGACGCCGGCGATCAGCAGGCCCGCCGTGGAGCTGGACAGGTGGCGTTCGGCGTCGGTCAGGGTCCACCAGGGGCCGATGATCTCGATGCACGCGAAGGCGAGCATCGGCCGCCAGTGCGTCCGTACTGTGCGGGGCAGGCCGCCCTGCCGTATCGCGAAGGGCATCAGCAGTACGGCGCCCAGCGCGCAGCGCGTGAACACCACCATGGACGGGGACAGCGGGGCGTCCACCGCCACCTTGATCAGCAGGTAGGGGATGCCCCAGACCACTCCCATCAGGGAGAACAGGAACCAGCCGCGTGCAGTCATGCGGCCATGCTCACCAGATCAGCGGCGCCCGTCTTGAACGCTGTTGCGGTACACCGCCGGCGTCACCCCCAGCACCCGCCGGAACCAGCGGGTGAGGTGCGCCTGGTCGGCGAAGCCCACCAGCCCCGCGACCTCGGCCGGCCTCAGTCCGGACTCCAGCAGTCCGCGGGCCCGGTTCACCCGGTACTGCGCCAGCCAGGCGTACGGCGGTATCCCCATCGTCGTACGGAAGGCACGCAGGAGTTGGTAGCGGGACAGTCCCAGGTCGGCGGCGAGATCGGCGAGGGACGGGGGTGCCAGGAGGTCGTCGGCGAGCCGGTCCCGTACGGCGTGGGCTATGTGAGCGGCACCGGGCACGGTATCGCTCACCGCGCGGGCGGTGGAGTGGCGACGGGCCAGCGCCGTGAGCAGCCACGGAAGGCGTGACTCCGTCTCCAACGGGTCGGGGCAGGCGCTGAGTTCGGTGTGGGCGCGGCTGAGGGCGGTGGCGAGTTCGGAGTCGTCGAGGAGCGGCTCGCGGAAGTACGGGGGGCCGCCGAGGGTGCCGTCGGTGAGCAGGGAGGGGTCGGGGTACAGGGCGCGGTAGGCGTAGCCGTCGGACCCGGCGGGGCGGCCGGTGTGCATCTCGCCGGGTGCCAGTACGACGATGGAGCCCGGGCCGGGCCGGAGGTGGTCGCCCCGGTAGTCGATGACCTCGGAGCCTGCGACGCAGATGCCGATGCTGAACTCCTCGTGCGTGTGCGAGGCGTAGACGTGCTGGTCGAAGCGGGCGGTCAGCAGGTCGAGGGGCGCGCCGCCGCGGCCGAGGCGTGCCCTGGTCCAGCGGGCCTGTTCTCGGGTGCGTTCCTGTGTGCTCACGTCATACCTCCTCGCCCACAGGGGATCAGAGGAGGTCCGTGGTGTCCAGGTCGAAGGCGAACGGCTCGGGGAGGGTGAGCGGTTTACCGAAGGCGACGGTGCAGAGTCGACGGTAGTCGTCGTTCTCCGGGTCGCTCACGCCGTCGTGCTCGCCCGGATCCGGCGGCTGACCCAGTTGGGGCTCGGTCTCGCCGAGGACCCCCATTCGCGCGATCACGCAGGCGCGAAGCGCACTTTCGCCGCTCCCGGATCGGCCTGCGTGAGCCGTACCCGCAGGCGTTCGCCGAGCGGCAGGTGGTCGCCGTCGATGCGGCCGATGACCGCGGGGGACTCCACCAGGACCGTTCCGACGGTGGGTCGGCGTTCCTCCACGTCCACCACGCAACCGTCGAACACCTCCCCCACCCGGTCCTTGAGCAGCGCCGCCTCCACGATGTCGACGCACTCGCGCTCCACCGTGCCCGCGCGCCGGGTGCCCTCGGCCATCCGGGCGGGCAGCGCGTCGAGCGCGGCGAGCACCCAGTCGGGCACGGCCTGCCCGGCGGCAACCGCGAGGCAGATCTCGGCGACGTACCGGTCGACGAGGCGGCGCAACGGGGCCGTGCAGTGGGTGTACGGGGCGGCGACGGCGGAGTGCGTGGTGATCTCCGGGAGTGCCCCGTCCCGGAAGACGGTGTAGCCGGCGCCGCGCAGGAGCATGGTGCACTCCTGGAGGAAGGCCGCGTGGTGCGGTCGGTGCGGGTCGAGGGAGCGGACGAGCTCGGCGTACGAGACGTGGTGCGGCCAGTCGATGTGCAGGGCGTGCGCGCTACGGCGCAGGCGGCCGACGGCGCCGTCGGGGGCGGCCGGGAGGGTGCGGAGCACTCCTGTCCCGTACGCGATCATCAGGTCCGCCGCGGCCATGCCGGTGAGCAGCGAGATCTGGGCGTTCCAGCCGTCGGCGGGGTGCGGGGCGCGGTACCTCAGCTCGTACGTGTGATCGTGCTCGACGATCTCCTGCTCGGGCACGCTCAGGGAGATCCCGCCCCGATCGACCTCCAGCCGCTCCCGCAGCTGCCCGATCTCCGCGAGCAGGGCCACCGGTTCTTCGGCGGTTCCGCCGTCGATCTGCTTCTCTACGGTCTCGTAGTCCAGCTTGGCCCGGCTGCGGACGAGCGCGCGGCGGATGTCGACGGCGAGCGTACGGCCCTCCGCGTCGAGGTCGATCGTCCACAGGGCGGCCGGGCGGACCTGGTCCGGGAGCAGACTGGCGGCGCCCTCGCTCAGCGGCGCGGGGTGCAGCGGGACCTTGTCGTCGGGGAAGTAGAGGGTGGTCACCCGGCGGTGGGTCTCCGCGTCGAGGGCGGTGCCGGGTACGACGAAGGCGGCGACGTCGGCGATGGCGTACCGGACGCGATAGCCGGTGCCCTGCCGGGACAGGTGCATCGCCTGGTCCAGGTCGGTGGAGGCCGGCGGGTCGATGGTGAAGAAGGGGATGTCGGTGGCGTCGTACTCCGGCAGCACGGGCGCCCGCGCGGCCCGCTCGGCCTCGGCGAGCACCTCGGCCGGGAAGTCGCCGGACACGCCGAGTTCGGTACGCAGCGCGGTGAGGGCGGCCCGGAGGGGGGCTTCGGGGTCGCCGGTCACGCGGATGGGGCGGCGGGGCATGTAGCGAGCGTAGGGCGAGGGCTGCCAGGTGGCACGCCGTACGCTGTCGCAGAGCTCAACCGAAGGAGATCCCCCCGTGCTTGTCCTGCTGCCGCCCTCCGAAGGCAAGGCGTCCTCCGGCCGTGGCGCCCCCTTGAAACTGGAGTCGCTGTCGCTGCCGGGGCTGACCGAGGCCCGTGAGGCCGTGCTCGACGAGCTGGTCGACCTGTGCGTGGGCGACGAGGACAAGGCGCGCGAGGTGCTCGGGCTGAGCGAGGGACTGCGGGGCGAGGTCGCGAAGAACGCGGAGCTGCGGACGGCGGGGACACGGCCCGCCGGGGAGATCTACACGGGCGTGCTGTACGACGCCCTCGACCTGGCCTCTCTCGACGCGGCCGCGAAACGGCGGGCTTCGCGCTCCCTGCTCGTGTTCTCGGGGTTGTGGGGTGCGGTCCGGGTGACGGACCGGATCCCGTCGTACCGCTGCTCGATGGGAGTGAGGCTACCCGGGCTCGGGGCGCTGGGCGCGCACTGGCGTACGCCGATGGCCGCGGCGCTGCCCGAGGCGGCCGGGGGCGGGCTGGTGCTGGACCTGCGGTCCTCCGCGTACGCAGCGGCGTGGAAGCCGAAGGGCGAGGTCGCGGGGCGGACGGCGACCGTACGGGTGCTGCACGCGCCGACCCGGAAGGTGGTCAGCCACTTCAACAAGGCCACGAAGGGGAGGATCGTGCGCAGTCTGCTGTCGGCCGGGACCGCTCCCCAGGGCCCGGCGGAGCTGGTGGAGGCGCTGCGGGATCTCGGGTACGTCGTGGAGGCGGAGGCTCCTGCGGGGGCGGGGGCGGGGAAGGCGTGGGCGCTGGATGTGCTGGTGACGGAGGTCCACTAGCTTCATTGCAAAATATGCAACACCCTTTGCATATGTTGCGCGACGGCCGCCAGGATGTGGCCATGACCCCATCGCTGCTGGATCTCGCTCCCGTCATCCCCGTGGTCGTCGTCGAGGACCTCACCGACGCCGTGCCGCTCGCGCAGGCGCTGGTCGCGGGCGGGCTGCCCGCGATCGAGGTGACCTTGCGGACGCCGGTTGCGGTGCACGCGATCCGGGCGATCGCGGCGGAGGTGCCGGAGGCGGTGGTCGGTGCGGGCACGGTCCTGACGCCGGCGCAGGTGAGCGAGGTCGTGGCGGCGGGGGCGCGTTTTCTGGTCAGCCCGGGCTGGACGGACGTACTGCTGGAGGCAATGCGGGCGTCCGGGGTGCCGTTCCTGCCGGGGGTGTCGACCACGTCGGAGGTCGTGGCGCTGCTCGAGCGCGGGGTGCGGGAGATGAAGTTCTTCCCGGCCGAGGCGGCGGGTGGTACGGCGTATCTGAAGTCGCTGGCCGGGCCGCTGCCGCAGGCCCGCTTCTGCCCGACCGGGGGCATCGGAGCGGACTCCGCGCCGGAGTATCTGGCGCTGCCCAACGTCGGTTGTGTGGGCGGGAGCTGGATGCTGCCGAAGGACGTGGTGGCCGGTCGCGACTGGGGGCGCGTCGAGGCGCTGGCCCAGGAGGCGGCGGCGCTCAGCGCAGGTGGGACGTGTCGTTGAAGAGGCGGACGCTGGCGTTGCCGTCCGCGTAGTACGCCACCGCCGACAGCGAGGCGGCCGAGAGTTCCATGCGGAACAGGGACTCCGGCGGGGCGCCGAGAGCGAGTCGTACGAACGTCTTGATCGGGGTGACGTGGGTGACCAGGAGTACCGTGCTGCCCGCGTAGGCCGCGGTCAGTTTGTCGCGGGTGGCGGCGATGCGGGTGGCCGTGGCGGTGAAGCTCTCGCCGCCGCCGGTGGGTTGGGCGTCCGGGTCGGCCAGCCACTTGGTCAGGTCGTCGGGGTAGCGTTCGCGCACCTCGGCGAAGGTGAGCCCCTCCCAGGCGCCGAAGTCGGTCTCGCGCAGGCCGTCGTCGAGGGTGACCTCGAGGCCGAGACGGGCGGCGACGATCCCTGCGGTCTCGCGGGTCCGGGCGAGGGGTGAGGCGACGACGTGCTGGACGGTGCCGCGCCGGGCCAGCACCGCGGCGACCCGCTCGGCCTGCTCCCGGCCGACGTCGGAGAGGGAGGGGTCGGTGCCGCCACTGCCGGAGAACCGCTTCTGCGGGGTCAGTGGGGTCTCTCCGTGCCGGAGCAGTACGAAGGTCGCGGGCGCGCCCATGTCGGCGGGCGCCCAGCCGGGCGAGGCGACGGTACGGGCGGCGCGGACATCGGCGTCGGCCTTGGCGGCGGGGGCGGAGGCAGACGGGGCGGAGGCAGACGGGGCGGAGGCAGAGGGAGCGGGCATTTCCGGCGCTGCCGCCTGCCCCGCCTCAACCGCGGCGGTCACCGCGGCCGCCGCACCTG
>NZ_NTGE01000097.1 GCF_002291145.1 Streptomyces sp. SA15 | reverse complement strand
GATACCTGAATCCGGCGGCGAGCCCCTGCGCGCGCGCCGCCCAGGGCGGGATGTTGCAGGTGACGACCGGATGGTGGCCGGGGATCGTCGCGCCGTCGAGACGCCCGACGATGACCTCCTCCAGCGGATCCCACTCGGTGTGCGATCTGACCGGCGACACGAGAGGTTCCGCAGCGCTGGCAGTCGTGACCGATGGCAGCGAATGGGCATCACCGTCTGCCGCCGCCATCAGATGCCGGGCCTCTGCACTACCGCCATGCTCAACCGCTTTCGATCCCAGAAGAACAGTAACTTAAAGTATCCGTGATATTACTCAAAGTGAACACGCAGGGCCGGTCCGCGTCAACAACGCAGAACCAGCGCAGCTCGCCGGTGGACAGCAACCGGAGCGTGACCGGGCGTGAGGTGCGCCAGACGTGCGAACGGTGGACAAGGGCTGCGGGGCATCGGTCAGCCGAAGCGGCCGGAGATGTAGTCCTCGGTGCGCTGGTCGGAGGGGTTGGAGAAGATCCGCTCGGTCTCGTCGTACTCGACGAGCCGGCCGTGGCGTTCGCCCTTGTCGTCGACGTCCGCGGTGAAGAAGGCGGTGCGGTGCGAGACGCGTGCGGCCTGCTGCATGTTGTGCGTGACGACGACGATGGTGAACTCCTGGGCCAGGTGCTCCATGAGGTCCTCGATCTTCGCGGTGGCGATCGGGTCCAGGGCCGAGCACGGCTCGTCCATGAGGATCACCTCGGGCTTGACCGCGATCGTGCGGGCGATGCACAGCCGCTGCTGCTGGCCTCCCGACAGGGCGAGCGCGGAGGTTTTCAGCTTGTCCTTGACCTCGTCCCAGAGGGCCGCGTGGGTGAGGGTCTCCTCGACCAGGTCGTCGAGGTTGCCCTTGAATCCGCCGACCCGCGGGCCGTACGCGATGTTGTCGTAGATCGACTTCGGGAACGGGTTCGGCTTCTGGAAGACCATGCCGATGCGACGACGCACCTCGATGGGGTCGACGTCCTTCCCGTACAGGTTCTCGTTGTGGTATTGGATCTTCCCGGCCACGCGGGCCGAGGGGATGAGGTCGTTCATCCGGTTGAAGCAGCGGATCATGGTGGACTTGCCGCAGCCGGAGGGTCCGATCATCGCGGTGATCTGGCGGTCGCCGATGGTCATGTTGACGTCGCGGACGGCCTCGTGGTCGCCGTAGAACACCGAGAGGCTGCCGACCTCGAAGACCGGAGTGGTCAGCGGCGGTGCGCCGCGGAAGGCGACCTGCGGGGTGGTGGTGCCCCCGGTGGGGCCGGGGGCGTCGGAGGGGGAGGTCGCGGTGGCCGACCGCGAGGGTCGGAGGGCCCGTTGACGAAGGCGTTGGAGGCGTCGGGAGGACTCTGGGGTCATGGCGCGGTCACCAGCGGTGGGAGTAGCGGTTGCGGAGCCAGATGGCCAGGGAGTTCATGACCAGCAGGGTCACCAGGAGGATCACGATCGCGGCGGCGGCGAGTGAGACGAATTCGGCACGGGACTGGCTGATCCAGTTGAAGATCTGGATCGGCAGCACCGTGAAGGCGCTGTCCGGGCCGGTCGGATTGAAGGTGATGAAGGTCAGCCCGCCGAGCAGCAGCAGCGGGGCCGCTTCGCCGATGGCGCGGGACAGGGCGAGGATCGAGCCGGTCGCCATGCCGGGTACGGCCGCGGGCAGCACCTGGCGCCAGATGGTCTGCCACTGGGTGGCGCCCAGCGCCAGGGACGCCTCGCGGATGGACGCCGGTACGGCGCGGATCGCTTCCCGCACGGCGATGATCACGGTGGGCAGGACCAGGAGCGACAGCGTGAGCGAGGCGGTGAGCACGGTCTGTCCGAAGCCGAGGCCGCGGGAGATGATGCCGAGACCGAGGATGCCGTAGACGATCGACGGGACCGCCGCCAGGTTCTGGATGTTGATCTCGATCGCACGGTTCCACCAGCGCTCGGGGTCGGCGTACTCCTCCAGGTAGATGGCGGTGAGGATGCCGACGGGCAGGCAGTACAGCGCGGTGAAGGCGATGACCCAGATGGTGCCCATGATCGCCGACTGGGCGCCGGCCTGTGACGGGTCGATGATGTCGGGGAAGTTCGTCAGGATCCGGGGGTTCAGCCGGGGCCATGCCTCCGCGACGACGTAGACGAGAAGGCAGCCGAGGAAGACCACACCGACGGCGAGCGAGGTCCACAGGCTCAGCTGGAACAGCCGCTCCCGCAACGGGGTGCCGCCGCCCTTGAGCCGGCGCACCTCCGGCACACCGGCCTGAGGGCCCTTGCCGAGGACGGGGGTGCCCATCACTCGTACACCTCCCGGAACCTGCGCACCAGACGGATGCTGACCAGGTTCATCACCAGCGTCATCACGAACAGCAGCGAACCCACCGCGAAGATCGTCTGGTAGCCGATGGAGCCGGTCGGCAGGTCGCCGATGCCGGCCGCCGCGATGAACGCGGTCATCGTCTGCATGCCCTCGAGCGGGTCGAAGGACAGGTTGGGCCGGCCACCCGCGGCGATCGCGACGATCATCGTCTCGCCGACCGCCCTCGAGACGCCGAGCACGATCGCGGCGACGATGCCGGACAAAGCAGCCGGGAAGACGACCCGGGTGGCGACCTGCATGCGGGACGATCCCAGCGCGAAGGCTCCGTCGCGCAGGTCGTTCGGTACGGCGTTCATGGCGTCCTCGGAGAGCGAGGCGATCGTCGGGATGATCATGATGCCCATCACGAAGCCCGCCGAGAGCGCGTTGAAGACCTGAGGCCCCTCGCCGCCTGGCCAGATGTCCTGCAACAACGGGGTGACGGCCTGCAGTGCGAAGAAGCCGTACACGACGGTGGGGATACCGGCGAGGACTTCCAGGATCGGCTTGAAGACCTTGCGGACCCCGGGTCTGGCGTACTCGCTCAGGTACACCGCCGCGCCCAGGCCCAGCGGCACGGCGACTAGCAGCGCGATGAGCGTGACCATCAGCGTGCCGGTGACCAGGGGCAGGACGCCGAAGTGCGGCGGCCTGAACAGCGGCGACCATTCGGTGCCGGTGATGAAGTCGCCGAAGCTGACCTTGCCGAAGAACTCGGCAGCGGGCGGGATGAGCGCGATGACGATGCCGACGGTGGTCAGCACCGAGACCAGGGAGGCGGCCACCAGGAGCACCTTGATGGCCTTCTCGCCATGGCGCGGCTGGGACCGCCTCAGAAAGCCGGGGCTTCCCGAAGCGGCCCTGCGCCCGCTGCCCGTTGCGGTCATGGCCTGTGCTGCTCCCGCAGTCTGTCCAGGTCCTTGTTCAGCTCGTCCTGCTGCTTTTGGTTCAGTGGTACGAACTGAGCCTTCTCAGCGATCTCGGCGCTGTTCTCCACGTAGAACTCGACGAACGCCTCGACCTCCGGCTTGTCCAGCGAGGACGCCCTCGGGTAGATGAACAGCGGCCGCGACAACGGCTTGTAGCTGCCGTCCTGCACGGTCTTGGCGGTGGGCTCGACGCAGCCGTCACCGCCGTCGATCTTCAGGACCTTCAGCTCGCCCCTGTTCTCCTCGAAGTACGACAGGCCGAGGTAGCCCATGCCGCCCTTGGAGCCGGACACGCCCTGAACGGTGACGTTGTCGTCCTCGCTCGGCGAATAGTCCGTACGGGAGGCCCCCTCCTCACCGTTGACGGCATCGGTGAAGTAGTCGAAGGTGCCCGAGTCGGTGCCAGGGCCGAACAGCTCCATTTCCTCGTCCGGGAACCTGGGGTCGACCTGGTTCCAGTTGTCGACCTTCGACCCCGGCTCCCAGATCTTCTTCAGCTGTTCGACGGTCAGACACTCGGCGAAGTCGTTGTCCTTGTTCACCACGACCGACAGCCCGTCGTTGGCGACGTGGAGCTCCTCGTACGCGATGCCGTTCCTCCGGCAGGCCACCCTCTCGTCGTCATCGATCGGGCGCGAGGCGTCGGAGAGGTCGGTCTCGCCCGCACAGAACTTCTCGAACCCGCCACCCGTACCCGAGGTGCCCACAGTCACCCTGACACCGGGGTTCTCCGCCTGGAACAGCTGTGCCGCCGCCGTGGAAAGCGGAGCCACCGTGCTGGAACCGTCCGCCCGGATCGTGCCGGACAGATCGCCCTCGACAGCACCGTTCCCGGAACCGCCGCACCCGCTCGCGGCCAGCAGTACGACCGTCGTCAGAACCACAGGGGGCGCCACGGGGCTGCGCGACGACGTGTGAACGCTCATGTGACTCCCCGTTCCTGGCGCGGCTGACTCCCTGTTCCTGGCGCGGCCGCCCTTCCGGCCAATATGCACGAGACCATCAAAGCTCACCATTCAGACATTCAAATCAAATCTCGCAGATGTGAAGCATGCCGCCAAGCGGTAAAGAACCACGCCGCCAGCTGCCCAGGCACCCCGACCACCCGGACGTCGTCAGGCGCACCCGACCAACACCGCGGTCCCGGACGGGACACCTCCCGTCCGGGGCCGCGCACGTGCTCGTCAAACCGCCGAAGCCTCACCCATCCAGCGACGTCATCACATGTCCATCGTGACCTCCGGGTGGTCCCAATGGGCAGCTACTTCGAGCCGATCACTGCCGCACCGCCCCCTGCTGCTCGGTGTGTGGCCTGGGAAGCGGCTGGGCCCGTCGTCGGGACCGAGGCGAGCCAGGTGGTGACGCGGCTGATGCCGGAGTCGGTGACGATGCCGACGAGCCGGCCGTTCGTCAGGACGAGGACTCGGCGGATGCGGCTGGATTACAGCAGGAAAGGGTGCTTGTGGAGGTGACCCCACCCGAACTGCGGCCCGCGCCGGCTCCCGATGGAGCGCGTGAAGGTCGCCTCAGACAGCCCACGGCAGCGGAGCCGACAGCCCGCGGCCTGCGCCGGTGATCCGCCACTCCAGCAGGAGCCAAGTCACCAGTAGTGCCGTCGTCCACCTACGGCGTGCCCCATTGATCCGAGAATCCAGAGGACCGCGCCGATAACCGCAAGGATGAGTCCGATGGTCCACAGGACGGATATGCCTGTAACGAAGCCGATAACCAGCAGAACGATGCCAAGGAGGAGCATGACGCCTCCACTCTTGAGTGTTGCTTCTCTTACTGTAACCGCGAAGTCCTCCGTGGGACGGCCAGGCAGGGTCCCCGTTCAGCATCCGAAGCGGCGGCCAGGCCGCCCGCCAGGGCGGCGATGGCTGCGTGGGCTTATGACCGGCCCGCCACAGGCGTTGCGGCTGGGGACGTCGGCCGTGCATCGCCTGAGACGGGTACGCACATGCCGGTGCTACCGCGTTGACGCCGACCGCGATCAGCGCGTGCGAGCCGGCGCCGTCCTCGGCGGTGGCGACGTCCAGGCCGACGCCGCGCCGCGATCAGCGCGTGGCAGGTCGGGGAAGATCCCGACCACGTCGGTGCGGCGGCGACGGCCTTGGGGGGCTTGGCCTCCGGGGCGTCGAGGACGTGCCGCATCCGGGCCTGGACCGTCTCGGAGTCGAGCTGTTCGAAGACGGTCCGCAGCAGCGTGGCGACCCAGGGCTGGGCGGACTTGGGAACCTGACAGAGCAGGTTGCGGGCGTAATGGAGCGGCATCTCTGCCATGAGGCGCCAGGCAGCACGGCGCCGACGGCGTCCACCAGGCCGGCGTGCGCGTCGGAGATGACGAGCTGGACGCCGGACAGGCCGCGGGCGATCAGCGAGCGCAGGAAGGCCAGCCGGCCGGCGCCGTCCTCGGCGGTGGCGACGTCCAGGCCGAGGATCTCGCGGTGAGCGTCGGCGTTGACGCCGACCGCGATCAGCGCGTGCAGGTTGTTGATGATGCGGCCGCCCTCGCGGACCCTGCATTCCGACTCAGATCACTAAGATCGGATGATGCGCACATCCTCATCGCTGCTGCGGGCCTTTCGGCCCCAAGTCCAAGAGCGCCTCTACGACTTCTACGACGAGCTGCGGAGCACCGACGAGCTCTTCTGGGACCGCCACCTCGGCGCCTGGATCGCGACCGGGCACGCAGTGGTCAGCAGCGCCGCAGGTGACCCGGGGCTGTCCTCAGTGCGCTATCCCGACATCAAGGCCGTCCCCGAGGAACTGCGGCCGCTGGCCCGAGTCCTGAGCCGGCAGATGCTCTACAGCGACGCCCCCGACCACCCTCGGCTGCGGGCCCTGATCAGCAGGGCCTTCACCCCCCGGGCAGTGGCGACACTCCGCGCCCGGATCGTCGAAGCCGTCGACCGGATCATCACCCACGCGGCGCCGACCGGGCGGATGGACATCGTCGCGGACCTCGCCCGCCCCCTGCCACTCACCATCATCTGCGACCTCCTCGACGTACCGCAGCAGGTCCGCCCCGCTCTCGCCTCCTGGTCCGAGCCGATCGCCGAAGCCATCGGCAACTCCCGGCTCGACGCCGACGGCAACCGCGCGGCCTCACAGAGCATGGCGCACATGCTCGCCTACCTCCGCGAACTCCTCACCCGCCACGACGTACCGCCGGCCCCCCACACCCTGCGCGCACTGGTGACCGCACAGGCAGAGAAATCCGACCAGGACTTCGACGAACTCCTCGCCAACTGCGCCCTGCTTCTGATCGCCGGTCACGAGACCACCACCCATTTCATCGGCAACGCGACGCTCGCCCTGCTCCGCCACCCGCACGCGGCCGACCAACTGCGCCGCCGGCCCGATCTGATGCCCGCCGCAGTCGAGGAGCTCCTGCGCTACGACGCCCCGGTACAGCTGATGCTGCGCCGGGCGCGGCAGGACCTGGACCTGGCGGGCCGCACCATCGCCGAAGGGCAGACAGTGCTCCTCGTCTGCGGCGCCGCCAACAGGGATCCGGCCGTGTTTCCCGATCCCCATGTACTGGACTTCGAACGGCCCGGCGGACGGCACATGGCGTTCGGGCACGGTCCGCACTTCTGCCTCGGCGCGGCGCTGGCCCGGCTGGAAGGCGCGATCGCCCTGGAAGCACTCCTCACCCGGCTCCCCGGCCTGCGCCTCGACGGCACCGCACCGCAGTGGCAGCGCAGCCTCAACTTCCGCGGGCTCACCCGTCTCGACGTCACCTTCGCCCCGTTCTTGGACGAACACGACAGAGGCCCGCAGCACCTGCCGACCGACGGTCCCCCACGCGGCCTCAGCCGCGCGACACATGCCGGCGAGTGCCCCGCCCGGACGGCACCCGGCGGCGTCGCGGGCGCTTGACCGCGGCCCGGAGCGGAGTGCCTTGGGCGGCCAGGCCGACATCGATCAAGACGTGGAAGGTGCCAGAGGCCCGCGATCGCCCATGCTCAGGTCATCACCGGGTTCACTGGCGGATCACCGCAGATCCACGCTACTAGCTGGACAACTCCATGACGTACGTCCCGTGGTCGTCGGCCTCGACGAGCCCCGGCAGCGAGCCGCCCTCACGCAGGGGCGTGATGTAGCGGGTCGCGATGACTTCCTTGAGTATCGCCCCAGGCTACTGGGGGGTGTTGGCGCAAGCCGGAGGCGCCCCCGTGGGGTCGCGCCGCGCACCGACAGCGGAACGACAGCCGTGATTTATGTCCGCCCGACCTCGAACAGGTTTAGATCGCGACACAGTCTGAACAGGCCAGGCCTGCGGACCGTACATCACCCCAGATCACGCAACCTGCTCGAAGGGAACGTCAGCATGACCAGCGCATCGTTCAAGCCCGCATCGGGACCTGCCCGTCGAACCGTGGTGGCGGCGGCCGGAGCAGCGGGGCTCGCCGTCGCGCTGACCGCGTGCGGAGACTCCGACGACTCATCCAGCGGCTCCGGCAGCACCGAGGCCGGCAGCGACGCGAGCAGCGGCGGCTCGGGAGCCTCCGAGAGCGCCGGGGCCGGTGGCGCCGCGCTCGCCGCGACCGCCGACATCCCCGAAGGCGGCGGAAAGGTCTTCGCCGACCAGAAGGTGGTGGTCACCCAGCCGACGGCGGGCGACTTCAAGGCGTTCTCGGCCACATGCACCCACCAGGGCTGTGCGGTCAAGGGCATAGCCGACGGCCTGATCAACTGCCCCTGTCACAACAGCAACTTCTCCATCACGGACGGCAGCGTCAAGAGCGGTCCCGCGAAGGAACCGCTGCCCGCCGTGCAGATCACCGTCAGCGGGGACTCGATCACACTGGCGTGACCCTCACGCCCGTCCTGTGCGGCGGGGCCGCTTGAAACAGGCCAGCACCTCGTCCGTGGTCGCGACCGTGGCGACCAATGCGAGGGTGTGGCGGACCATCGCGGGGGTGTAGTCGGAGGGCACCCCCGCGATGGCGTCCGTCGGTACGAGGGCGGTGTAGCCGCGGTTGACCGCGTCGAAGACGGCGTTGGGGATCGCCACGTTGGCGGAGACACCGGTCACGACCAGCGTGCGGCAGCCCAGGTTGCGCAGCAGTGCGTCGACCTCGGTGCCCTGGATCGGAGACAGTCCGTGCAGCCGCCGTACGACGAAGTCCTCCTCGGCGACCTCGATCGGGGCCGCCACCCGGACCGCTGTCGTGCCCGACAGCTGCTGGACGGGCAGCCGTTCGGCGGCGCGGAAGAGCCGGGCGTTGCGGTTCGCGCCCCGGCCGTCCGGGCGGCGCTCGGCGATCGCGTGGATCACCTGGACGCCGCTCTCGTGTGCGGCGGCGACCAGGCGGGCGACGTTCGCGAGGGCGCCCGAGGAGCGCGCCTCCTTGGCGAGTTCGGGCAGCGCGCCGTCCGCTCCGACGACGCCCTGCTGGCACTCGACGGTGAGCAGGACGGTGGTCGCGGGATCGAGAAGCTGGCTGAGGCGTTCGTACGACGGCATGGTTCCCCCTGGTCGCCGACGGCGTGGAGCGGGCGAGATTAGCCACCATTGCGCGGGGACGGAAGACGACCCATCCTTTTCTGACGTGATGTCAGAGGATCTCCTCTGACACGACGTGAGAGAAAGAGGGGGACGCATGACCGTCACTCAGCGCCGGGGCCGAAAGATCATGATGACACCCGGTGAGCTGGACGAGTTCCTCACCAGTCAGCGCACCTGCCGGGTCGCCACCGTGTCGGCCGACGGCGCTCCGCACGTGAGCACGCTCTGGTTCGTCTGGGACGGCACCTCCATGTGGCTCTACTCCGTGGTGCGCAGCAAGCGGTGGGCCGATCTGCGCCGCGAACCGCGGGTGGCGATCGTGGTGGACACGGGCGAGGAGTACGACGAGCTGCGGGGCGTCGAGCTGTCCGGGACCGTGGAGTTCGTGGGCGAGATACCGCGCACCGGGGAGTTGTGCGCCGAACTCGACCTGCCCGAGACGCTGTTCGCCCGCAAGAACTTCCGGCTGGACGAGATGCCGCACGACGGCCGGCACGCCTGGGTGCGGCTGACGCCGGAGAAGATCGTCTCCTGGGACTTCCGCAAGCTGGGTTCGATGTAGCTCAGCCCACCTTCTCCGCCGCCGCCTGCAGGGCCCGCACCGCCGCCCGAATCGACGGGCGGCGGTCGGCGTCCGCGCGCCAGACGACGTAGACATGGCGGCGCACCCGCTGCCGGAGCGGCACGGTGACGACCTCGGCGGGCATCGGGTGGCGGCCCAGCAGGGGCGCGATGCACACCCCCAACCCCGCTGCCACGAGCCCGAGTTGGGTGTGCGTCTCGGCGGCGCGGTGGCCGACGATCGGCTCGATGCCCTTGGAACGCAGGGTGAACATCAGCCACTCGTGGCAGAACTCGCCCTCGCCCCAGGTGATCCACTCGTCCTCGGCGAACTCGGCGAGGTCCACCTCGTCGCGGCCGGCGAGCCGGTGACCGACCGACATCGCCACATCGGCGGGGTCCTCCAGGATCGGCGCCTTGACCAGACCCTCGGGCAGCGGCATCGGCTTGTTGTACCAGTCGAGTACGACCGCGAGGTCGAGGTCGCCGCGGATGACGCCGGCGATGCCGTTCTCCGGTTCCAGCTCGCACGAGCGCACGCGCAGGGCCGGGTGCTGCGCGCGCAGGGCGGCGAGCGCGGTGGGGAACAGTCCGCGCGCGGCCGTCGGGAACGCGGACAGTCTGAGCTCGCCGACGACCTGGCCGCGCTGTGCCTCCAGGTCGGACTGGGCGAGTTCGACCTGCGAGAGGATGCGCGCCGCGTGCTCGGCGAGCAGCCGGCCCGCGTCCGTGAGCCGCACGCCCCGCCCGTTCTTGGCGAGGAGCTGCTGCCCGACCTCGCGCTCCAGCTTGGACATCTGCTGTGAGACGGCCGACGTCGTGACGTGCAGCCCCTCGGCGGCGCCGCTGACCGAGCCGTGCCGGGCGAGGGCGTCCAGGGTGCGCAGGCGCTCCAGGTTCAACATGTAAGCAATACTACGAGATTCCCGGTAAGGAATATCGATTGTGCTACGAGGTGGGGCGCACCATCGTGGTCCGCATGAGTTCCGTCACCGCCTCCCGCTCCGGCCCCGCCCTCGACTGGCGTCTGCGCTTCGGCGTCCTCGCGCTGATCTGGGGCTTCAGCTTCCTGCTCATCAAGGTGGGTACCGAGGGCTATGCCCCCTTCCAGGTCACGCTCGGCCGCCTGGTGTTCGGCACGGCGGTGCTCGCCGCGGCGATGGCGGTCAAACGGGAACGCCTCCCGCGCGGGCCACGCACATGGGGTCATCTCACGATCGCCGCGTTCCTCCTCAACGCGCTGCCCTTCTCCCTCTTCGCCTACGCCGAGCTGACGATCCCTTCCACCCTCGCGGGCATCTGCAACGCCACCTCGCCGCTGTGGGGCATGGCGCTGTCCCTGGTCGCCCTCTCCGAGGACCGCCCGACCCGGGTCCGGGTCGCGGGGCTCGGCCTCGGCTTCCTCGGCGTCCTGACGGTCCTCGGAGCCTGGCAGGGCTTCGACGGCCTGGACGCCACGGGCACGGCGATGGCCCTGCTGGCCTCGCTCAGCTACCCCATCGGCTGGATCTACGTCCGCCGCACGCTGGCCGGCACCGGCCACTCGCATCTGTCTCTGACCGGGGCTCAGTTGCTGCTCGCCACCCTCCAACTGGCCGTGGTCACACCCTTGTTCACCTCCCTTCCTACCCATCTCCCGATCGTGCCGCTGCTCGCGATCGTCGCCCTGGGCGCCCTCGGCACGGGAGTCGCCATGCTCGTCCAATACGGCATCGTCGCCGAGGTCGGCCCGACCACGGCCCAGATGGTCACCTACTTCGTCCCGGTCATCGCCACGGCCGCCGGCGTCGCGATCCTCGGCGAGACCCTGACCTGGTCGACACCCGTGGGCGCGGCGATCGTGCTGGCGGGGGCGGCGCTGACACAGGCGAGGCCCGGGCGGGGGCACCGGCGCGGCGGGGCCGACTCGGAGCCCTGGCGGGAGGGTCGGCCCGGCGGGGCCGACTCGGACTCCGCGCCGACGGCCGGGGGCGGCGGCGCCGGGGCCACGTCTGTGCCCGGGGTTCGGTAGGGGACCGGCGTTTGAGAGGGGCAGGGGCTCGGGAGGGGGCTGGGGCTCGGGAGGGAAGCGTGGCTCTGGAGGGGGCCGGGGCTCGGGAGGGGGCCGGGGCCGGGTACTGAGGCCGGCTCCGCGTCCATGCCTGGTGCTCGGGCCGGAGACGAGGCCGACTCCGCGTCGACGGCCAGGGGCTGAGGCCGGGGCTGAGGTGGGCTCCGGGTCCACGGTCTCGACCGGGGGGAGCAGAGGCCGACTCCGCGTCGACAGACGATGCTCGGGGTCGGGTCGAGGGCCGGAGCCGGGTCAGGGCGGGCGCTGAGTCGAGGGTGGGCCGCCACAGAATCTTTTTGCGGGCCCCGGCGGCATGCTGGTGTGCACGCACGATCGTGGAGTCCACCGAGACGGCCCCGTTGAGGTCCTCGTCGGCGTCGGCCTTGGCCATGAGGGCGGTGAACACCCGCTCCCAGGTGCCGTCGAGGGCCCACATCCGCAGCCGGTTGTGGACGCCTCGCCAATTGCCGTACTTCTCCGGCAGGTGAACCCAGTGCGATCCGCTCTGGAACTCCAGGTCAGGTCGTCTGCCCTGTGCGGAGCCGCCGCACGTCCCGTGCGAGCGCGTACAAGGCGCTGAGGAAGATCACAGCTCCAGCGGCGATCCAGAGAGCCGATGCCCCGGAGCGGTGCTCGCGAACGGCACCGACGAGCAGCATCATGCCGGCAAGGACGCCGAAGGCCGAGATCAGAACGCTGATGCGGTTGGACACATGGACATCATCAACGACAATCTCGGCCGGCGGGAGTGATCCGAACGAACCGGCCTAGCCGTCATCCCGGACCTGCCGTACGAGGCGGGTCCTGGACGCCCCGCGGGAGCGGAAGTCACCGGGGGTCATGTCGAACTCCTTGCGGAACGCGAGGTGGAATCCGACCTGGCTGCGGTAGCCGATGCGCTGGGCGATGTCCTGCTGCGGCACGGAGGTGTCCGCCAGCAGTCGTCTCGCCTCCTGCAGGCGGCGCACCGTCAGATGCCGCATGGGCGGCTCGCCCACCAGTTCCCGGAACATCTGCGAGAACGTCGAGCGGGACATGCCGGCCTCACGGGACAGGGACTCCACCGTCCAGGGCTCGGCGTAGGAGCCGTGGATCGCCATCAGCGCCTTGCTGATGCCCGAGTGGTGCAGCGCGCTCAGCGCGGGTGACTCCTCCGCCAGTTGCTCCATGGCGATCCGCAGGGAGAGCACGAACACGGTTTCGAAGGCCCGTAGTGTCACGAGCCGGGAGCCGGGCGCCGTACGCCCGATCTCGAAGGGCAGGGAGTCCAGGGTGCGCAGCAGCAGTGGCTCACCCTCGAGCATGTGGCGCCGCAGGACGATGATCCGGGGCAGGGCGCTGTAGAGCCCCGGCTCGCCGATGGCGCTGTAGTGCAGGCTCGCGCAGAGCATGCGTGTGCGGTACGGCGGTGTCCCGACCCTGACGACGCCGGACTCTCCGGGGCGGCAGTGCGGCACCAGGGCGGACAGTGGTGTCGCCTGTACGCCGTACTCGGCGGCGAAGGTGTGGGCGGTGCCGTGCGGGAAGATCGCCAGGTCACCCTCGTGCAGTTCCACCGGTTTGGGGTCGTCGCCGAAGGTTATGGCACAGGAACTGTTGAGCATGTAATGAACTATTGCGCAATTGTCGTCGTGGCCCTTGACTCCCCAGGTTCCACCGGCCTCCCACATGCTGTGAAAGATGTCGGTGAGCCACAGCGGGCGCAGCAGCTCGCTCAGTACGTCGTCATGCACGGACGATCCTTGGGACGATCCTTAAAGCGATTCGGCTCATGATTAATTGATCGTAGCCATCGCTCCCAGAACGATGAGAGGCGAAGCCGGGCTGTTTGGCCGGTTTACGGGGTTGAAGTTCTGGGGGACGCGTTCCATGAAGTTTCTGATTGCCGGTGCCGGCATCGGCGGCCTGACCGCCGCACTGAGTCTCCATTCCGTCGGAATGCGCGACGTGCGGGTCCTGGAGGCGGTGCCGGAGATTCGCCCCCTGGGGGCCGGGGTGAATCTGCTGCCCAACGCGGTGCGCGAGCTGGCCGCCCTGGAACTGGCCGAAAACGTCGCCGGCCTGGGTGCCGATCTGACCGAACTCGGCTACTACAACCACCTCGGACAGGAGATCTGGCGCGAACCCCGCGGCCGGGCGGGCGGCTCCCGGTGGCCTCAACTGGCGCTGCACCGCGGTGCCCTGCAGACGGCCCTGGCCGACAGCGTCCGCGCCCGCCTGGGGAACACGGCGATCACCACCGACGCGCGTGTCACCGGCTTCACGCCCCTGCCCGGCGGGGGTGTCGAGGTGAGTGTGGCTCACCGCGCCGGCGATCGGCCGACGGAGCGGATCCGGGCGGACGTGCTGGTCGGGGCCGACGGGTTGCGGTCCGCCGTACGGCAGGCCCTGTACCCGCAGGAAGGGGAGCCACGCTTCAACGGCACCGCCGTGTGGCGGGGGGTGACGCGCAGTGCGCCCTTTCGCGGCGGTCGCGCGATGGTCGTCATGGGGGACGGCCGCTGGAAGGCGGTCGTCTACCCGCTGGCCGTACGCCCAGATGCGGACGGCCTGGTTCCGGTGAACTGGGCGGTCTCCCGCACCGTACCGGAGGAGCCCGTGTCCCTGGATGCCGCGCCCGCTGCCGCCGACGACGGCTTCCCCGCGGCGGTGACCGGCTGGCGGTGCGGGGATCTGCGGATGGCCGCGCTCGTGGCGGACTCCGCAGCGGTCGCGTCCTTCCCCATGCTCGACCGGGACCCCGTGCCACGCTGGTCGTTCGGCGCGGTGACCCTGCTCGGGGACGCCGCGCACGCCATGGCCCCGATGGGTTCGAACGCGACGACCCAGGCGGTGCTGGACGCCCGTAGCCTCGCCCATGCCCTGGCCACCTACGACGACCCGGTCGCGGCACTCGCGGCGTACGACCGGGACCGCCGGCCCCGGATGAACCGGCTGCAGCTGCTCAACCGGGCCAAGGGGCCGGAGGTCGTGATCGATCTGGTCCACGAGCGGGCCCCGGAGGGCTTCGGACGGGTGGAGGACGTGGTCCCCACCGACCGGCTGGCCCAGGTGGCCCGCGCGTACTCCCGCGCCGCCGGCTTCGACGTCGCGTCCGTCAACGCTCCTTCGCCCTACGGCCGCCCGATCCGGCCGCACCGGCCGCGCACCGCCGTGCGCGAGCGCTGAGGCGACCGCTCGAGCGGGCCCGCTCGGCGCCGGCCCGCCCCCGTTCCACTTCCCACCGCCCATCACCAGCACCCTGTGTCAGGAGAGACATGACCCGCAGCGGCCAGGAATACCTCGAATCACTACGCGACGGCCGTGCCGTCTGGCTCGACGGTGAGCTGGTCAAGGACGTCACGGAGCACCCCGCCTTCCGCAACACGGCCCGCTCGATAGCGCACCTGTACGACATGGCGCGGGACGCGGAGCTGCGGGAGGTGCTGACGGTGCGCCCCGAGGGGCAGGACAGGGCGGTGCTGCGCGCCTACCACGTGCCGCGCACGCAGGCCGAACTGGTCGAGCGGCGCAAGGCGTTCAAGACCTGGTCCGAGGCCAGCTTCGGCTTCCTGGGCAGGTCGCCCGACTACATGGCCGCGGGCATCGCGGGCTTCGTCTCGACGCCGGAGATCTTCGCCGGGGAGACCTTCGACGGACGCGACAACCTCGCCGCGTACCACCGGCGTATGACGGAGGGCGACCTCTACCAGTCGTTCACCATCACCAACCCCCAGATCGACCGCACCAGGGCGGCCAGCGAGCAGGAGGAGGACGACCTGTACGTGCGGGTCGTCAAGGAGCGCGACGACGGCATCGTGGTGCGCGGCGCCAAGATGATCGGCACCGGCGCGGTGTTCGGTGACGAGATCATCGTCGGCACCATCGAGCCGTTGCAGCGCCAGGACGTCGAGTACGCGCTGTGCTTCTCCGTGCCCCTCGACACCCCGGGGCTGAAGTTCATCTCCCGGACCTCCTACGAAGGCCAGGCCCGCAGCGTCTTCGACAACCCGTTGTCCGCCCGCTTTGACGAGAACGACGCGCTGCTCGTCTGCGACGACGTCTTCGTGCCCTGGGAGCGCGTGCTGACCTACCGGGACGCCGACACCACCTTCCGGATGTGGTGGTTCACGCCCGCCTACAACAACTTCGTCCACCAGGCGGCCACCCGTTTCTGGACCAAGCTGGAGTTCCTCACCGGGCTCGCGATCCTGATCACCCGGGCGAACAACACCTATGATCTGCCGCCCGTGCAGATGCAGATCGGCCGGCTCATCGGGTGGCTCAACATCGCCAAGTCGATGGTGCTGGCGGCCGAGACGACGTACGAGCGGGTGGGCGGCGAGGGCGGTGCCGTGCACATCAACCGGGAGATCGCCTCGGCGCACCGGGCCATGGCCGGTGACCTCTACCCGAAGGTGCTCGCCGAGATCAAGATGCTGGCGGGCGGCGGTCTCATCCAGCTCCCGGCCTCCGGCTACGACCTGAAGCACCCCGAACTCGGTCCGCTGGTGGCCAAGTACGTGCGCTCGCCCGGCACCCCGGCGGAGCAGCGGATCAAGCTGCTCAAGCTCGCCTGGGACGCGCTGGGTTCGGAGTTCGCCGCACGGCACGAGCAGTACGAGCGCTTCTACCACGGCGCTCCCCACGTCTACCTGCCCGGCATCGTGCGCGACGGCAACCCGGACCTGCTGGCCGCCTTCACCCAGTCGTGCCTGGACGGGTACCAGCTGGACGAGCTGCCGGGCGGTACGGGAGGTCTCGATGGCGGGCGCTGACCGTCGGCGGGCGCTGGCCCTGCTCGCCTGCACCCAGTTCGTCCTGATCCTGGACACCTCGATCATCAACGTGGCGGCGCCGTCCATCGGTGAGGGCCTGGACATCTCGCCCGCCGCGCTGTCCTGGGTGGCCAACGCCTACCTGGTCTCCTTCGGCGGGCTGCTGCTGCTCAGCGGTCGCGCCGCCGATCTGCTGGGGCAGCGCAGGGTGTTCGTGGCCGGTCTGGGCGTCCTCGCGGCCGCCTCGCTGCTGGGTGCCCTCTCCGGCAGCGCCGCCCTGCTGATCACCGCCCGCGCGGTGCAGGGCGTCGGGGCGGCCATGGCCGGGGCGGCGGCGTTCGCCCTGATCCTCACGCTGTTCGAGGACGGCCCGGAACGGCACCGGGCACTGGGCGTGTTCGCCGCGATGGCCGGTGCCGGTGGCGCCGCGGGCACCGTGCTCGGCGGCGTGCTCACCAGTTGGCTGGGCTGGGAGTCGACCTTCGCGCTGAACGTGGTGGCCGGCATCGCCCTGGTCCTGCCCGTGCCGCGGCTGCTGCCGCCCGGTAAGTCCGGCGGGCGCGAGCGCGGCTTCGACGTGCCCGGCGCGGTGGCGGTCACCGCCGGTCTGGGGCTGCTGGCCTACGCCGTGGTCAACGCGGGCGAGGCCGGCTGGAGTTCCACGCCGACGCTGGCCACCGGGGCCGCCGCCGTCGTTCTGCTTGCCGCGTTCGTCCTGGTCGAACGCAGGGTGGCGCACCCGCTGGTCCCGCTCGCCGTGCTGGGCAGGCCGACGCTGCGGCTGGCCAACATCCTGGCCGCGCTGTGGCAGATGTCGCTGTTCCCGATGTTCTTCCTGGTGAGCCTGTACCTGCAGGCGGTGCTCGGGTACGAACCGGTGCTCGGCGGCCTCGCCCTGCTGCCGCTGTGTCTGGTCGTCATCACGGTCGCCTCCACCGCGGACCGGCTGATCGGCCGGTTCGGCCTGCGCGCGGTGATGGGCGCCGGGTTCTTGCTGGTGGCCGTCGGCATGGCCTGGCAGTCGCTGCTGTCGGCCGACGGCTCCTTCGTGGCGGACGTCCTGCCGCCGAGCCTCGTGCTGGGCGTCGCGCTGCCGCTGGTCTCCATCACAGCGAACGTCGCGGCCACTCTCGACACCCGCGAGGAGGAGGCCGGCCTCGCCTCCGGGCTGGTCAACACCAGCCTGCAGTTCGGCTCCGTGCTCGGTCTCGCCGTCCTGTCCGGTGTGGCCGCCGCACGCACCGACGCCTCCTCCGCGCCGCACGACGTGGCGCTCACCGACGGCTTCAGCACGGCCTTCCTGGTCGGGGCCGTGCCGGCCCTGGTCGCGCTGCTGCTCACCCTCCGGCTGCGGCTGCCCGCACCGGACGCCCCGGCACCGCCGGAGGCGAGCACCGCCGCCGAGCACCGGCGCGCCGTGCCCTGATCGCGCCCGCCCGGCCCGCCCGGTCCGGGGACCGTGCGCCCACTGAAACGAACACCACGAGGAAAGGCACGACATGACACAAGAGCACCGCAAGCGCGTCCTCGTAACCGGAGCCAATGGTTTCCAGGGCGGTGCGGTGGCCCGGCTGCTGGCCGACCAGGGGCACGAGGTCCGCGGCCTCGTCCGGGACGAGGCGAAGGCCGCGGCGGCCTCGGCCGCCGGGGTCACGCCGGTGCGCGGCGACCTGGGCAGCATCGAGGACCTGCGCGCCGCCTTCCGGGGCGTCACGCACGCGGTCGTCGTGATGCCTCTGGAGTACGACCCCGAGACGGTGGCCGGCTACGCCCGCAACATCGCCGAGGCGGCCCGCGAGGCCGGGGTGCGACGGCTGGTCTACAACGTCAACACCCCGGTGCCCGACGAGACCACGCCGTACGCCGGTTTCGAGACGCGCCGCCTGGCGGAGGAGGTGCTGCGGGCCGGTGAGGTGCCCGTGGTCGTGGTCAGGCCGCCGGTCTACCTGGAGAACCTCTTCAGCCCCTGGAACGGACCCGCGATCGTCAACGACGGTGTCCTCGCCTACCCGCTGCCCGCCGAGCAGCGCGTGGCGTGGATGTCGCACGACGACCTCGCGCGTGTGGTGGCCCGGGCCCTGGACGACGACGTGCCGGCCGGGCAGGTGCTGCACGTCGGCGGCGCCGACGTGCTCACCGGTCCGGAGCTGGCGGCCGCGTTCGGGCAGGCCCTGGGCCGTGAGATCCGGTATGTCCCGCTGGAGGTCACACAGTTCGAGCAGGGGCTCGCCCAGTTGCTCGGCCCCGAGGCCGCGGCGGGGGTCGCGGGGATCTACCACTACGCCGGTACGGGCCGGGCGGGCGACCTGCTCGCTCCGTCGCCCGCTGCCGTGGAGGCCGCGCTGGGTGTGCGGCTCACGCCGGTGATCGAGTGGGTCAAGGCACAGCCCTGGGAACACTGGGCCCGGTCCGCCGGGTGACCCACGGCCGTGACCGGGGCGCGCGCCCGAGCGGGCCGCGCCCCGGCAGACGGCACGTCGGTCGGACAACGTACGGGGGGGAAGAGAAATGTCACGCCACAGCAGTCGGATCGTTGAGGGGCGCACGCCGGCCCCCGTCGCCGTGATCGGTGTCGGGTGCCGCCTGCCGGGGGCGCACGGCCCCGGGCAGCTCTGGGAACTGCTCCGCTCGGGCCGGGACGCGACCCGTTCCGCTCCTGAGGACCGGTTCCCGGCCGGGACGGTGGTGCCGGCCGGGGGAAGGCGCGGTGGGTTCCTGGACGGGGTCGAGGAGTTCGACGCCGGGTTCTTCGGCATCCTGGACGACGAGGCCGCCGTGATGGATCCCCAGCAGCGTCTGCTGCTGCTCACGGCGTGGGAAGCGCTCGAGGACGCGGGAGCCGACCCGCGGCGGCTCAGGGGCAGCCGCAGCGCCATCTTCGTCGGCCAGTCCCACGCCGACCACTGGGAGCGGCTGCGCGAGGCCCGGGCCGGCGCGCTCGACCTGGACTGTCTGGTCGGAGGCCACCAGCGCTCGCTGCTCGCCGGCCGGCTCTCCTTCCACCTCGGCCTGCACGGGCCCAGCGTCACCCTGGACTGCGCGCAGGCCTCGTCGCTGGCCGCGGTCCACCTGGCCTGTCTGAGTCTGCGGGCGGGCGAGTCGGAACTCGCCCTGGCCGGCGGCGCGAACCTGCTGCTCGGGACCACGGCCACCGACGTGTTCGACGGCGCCGGTGTGCTCTCCGGCGAAGGGCGCTGCCGCTTCGGGGACGCCGACGCGGACGGTTTCGTCCGGTCCGACGGCGTCGGTGTCGTCGTCCTCAAGGCGCTCGACCGCGCCGTCGCCGACGGCGACCCGATCCGCGCGGTGATCCTGGGCAGCGCCATGAGCCACGACGGCGCGACCAAGAAGCGCGTCACAGACCCCTCCGCCGACGGCCAGGCCCTGGCGATGCGCTGGGCCTATCAGGACGCCGGGATCGCGCCGGGCGACGTCGGGTACGTCGAGGCGCACGGCACCGGCACCCGTATCGACGCGGTGGAACTCGGTGCCCTCACCGAGGTGCTGGCCGAGGGACGCCCGCCCGGCCGACCGTGTCGGGTCGGCTCCGTGAAGACCAACGTCGGGCACTGCGAGGCAGCCGCCGGCGTCGCGGGGCTCATCAAGGCGGTGCTGTGCCTGGAGTACGGACAGGTGCCGCCCAGCCTGCACTTCCGCGCACCCTCACCGCTGGTCGACTGGGACCGGCTGCCCCTGGTGGTGCCGACGTCCCCGCAGCCTCTGCCCTCCGTCCCCGGCCGGCCCGCGATCGCGGCGGTCAACGGGCAGGGCATGTCCGGAACGAACGTTCATGTGGTCCTCGGCCGGTGGGCCGGCTCCGCCACCCGGCCGTCCCATGACGTGCCGGAGACGTTCCCGGACGGACTCGGAGCTCCGCCGCCTCACGAGTGGCACCTGCGCTCCTATCCCCTGGCCGGCGCCGCACCGTCGCCGCACGGGGACTGATCCGGCCCTCAGCACTCCGCGCCACCTGTTCATTTGCCGGCCACCTTCCGTTCCTTCGGCCACCGCCACACCGTCGTCGCCGCCGCGCGCGTGCGGGGACGCGGTGTGCCCTGGCAGGCCCGGGACGGCCGGCCGCCGATGTCCGTAAGTGACGATTCTGTTTGGAGACACGTTGACCCGCACGCTTGAAATCGAACTCGGCAGTTCCATACGCACGGCGGTGATCCGGGAACTGGACCCGCTCGCCGCCGACGCACTCTGCTTGGGCATGCGCCGCCACAACGAGCACGCCGACGTTCCCGCCCTCGTGACGGCGGTGCGCGGCCTGGTGCCCTCACTCGACGAGGTCGCCGGGTACTCCGTGGAGGCCTGTGTGGCCGCGATGCGCGACCTCGGCATGTTCCTCGGCTCGATCAAGCGGCACGGCCCGGAGCCGGTGCCCCTGGTCCCGGAGGTGCTGCCCGTCCTGCTGGAACTGGGACGGCGCACCGACATGGTGCCCCGTGACACCGTGCACCACTACACCACCTGGAACCCGACCGGCGGCCGCCAGCGGATGTACACGGGAGACATCCAGGAGGCCTATCTGCAGGAGTCCGTGCGGATGGTCTTCCCGCACCTGCGCGAGGGTCTGGAACTGGCCGAGCGACTCAGCGACTCCGACGTCGCCGATCCCAAGTTCGCCGTGCTCACCGACGAGTTGACCGCCCACGTGGAGACGATGGTCTCGTCGATCGACATGGTCGTGGCCAACGTCAGCCCGGAGTTCTTCGCCCGGGACCTGCGGGCCTACTTCGAGGAGATCACCGTCGGGGGCCGTGTGCTGCTCGGTCCGGCCGCCGCGCAGGTTCCGCTGTGGCTGATCGACCAGGCGATCTGGGCCGCGGACAACAGCGAGCCCGAATATGAGGAGTTCCTGCGCGACTCGGTGCCCTACAGCCTGCCGCGCTGGCGTGAGCTGTACGACAACTGGACGGGCATCCCGTCGGTGGTGACCCGGCTGGTGGAGGCGTACGGCGACGACCCGGACGGCGCCGAGCGCCGTATGCCGGGCCTGCGGCCGTCCGCCGAGGCGCTCGCCCGACTGCTGCGGGTGATCATCGTCTTCCGCGGTCGCCACCTGGGCATCGCCCGCAAGGCCTACGACGCCGATCTGCGCCTCTACCCGGTGGGCAGCGGTGGTGCCAGCGTGGATCTGCTGCGGCAGATCGTCGACCTCACGCGGGCCACCGCCCAGCTGACCCGGCGCCCGGCTCCGTCCGCCGCCGCGCGTGCCGAGCGGAGGCCGGCGTGAGCATCCTGATCGCGGGCGCCGGCATCGGCGGCCTGACCACGGCACTGAGCCTGCACGCTGCGGGCGTGGGCGACGTACGCGTCCTGGAGTCGGTGGCGGTGATGAAGCCGCTCGGGGTGGGGCTGAACATCCTGCCCAACGCGGTCCGGGAACTCGCCGAACTCGACCTGCTGGACGAGCTGCTGGAGGTCGCGCTCCCGACCGGGAGCCTCGGCTACTACAGCCGTCACGGACAGCTCATCTGGCGGGAGCCGCGCGGTGTGGCGGCCGGTTACCGCTGGCCGCAGCTGTCCGTCCACCGCGGCCGGCTCCAGACCGTGCTGGCGGACGCGGTGCGCCGCCGGCTGGGACCCGACGCCATCGTGACCGACGCCAGGGTCGAGGGGTTCGCCCCGCGCGAGGACGGCGGGGTCGACGTGCGGGTGCACCACCCGGCCGCCGGTCGGCGCTCCGAGACGACGGCGGGCGCGCTGATCGGAGCGGACGGCATCCACTCGAAGGTCCGCGCCTGTCTTTACCCCAAGGAGGGGCCGCCGCCCTGGAACGGGCTCGTGGTCTGGCGTGGCACCACCTTCGCCCCGCCGTTCCTGGACGGCCGGTCGATGATCATCGCCGGGGACGACCGGCGGCGTGCCGTCGTCTACCCGATGTCCGCCCCCGACGGGCCGGACGGTGCGGTGCTGATGAACTGGGCCGTCGCCCGTGCGGCCGACCCGGAGGCCGTCTTCGAGGACGCCGACTGGAACCGCGCCGTAGCGCCCGAAACGTTCCTGCACCACTTCGCCGACCTGGCCTTCGACTGGCTCGACGTGCCCGCGCTGATCCGCACGGCCCGGGAGGCCTACGTCTACCCCATGGTGGACCGGGACCCCCTGCCCCGGTGGACGCACGGGGCGGTCACCCTGCTCGGTGACGCCGCCCACGCCATGTACCCGATGGGGTCCAACGGTGCCACCCAGTCGATCGTCGACGCCCGGGTGCTGGCCCGTGAACTGGCGCTGCGGGACTCCCCCGCCGCCGCCCTGGCCGCCTACGAGGCCGAGCGCCTCCCGGTGCTGACGCGGATCCAGGCCAGCGCCCGGCGCCGCGGCCCCGAGGTGGTCATCGACCTGGCCCACGAGCGGGCGCCCGGTGGGTTCACGGACGTGGCCGAGGTCTTCCCCGGAGACGAACTCCAGTCCATCTCCGCTGAGTTCGCCCGGCTGGGCGGCTTCGACCCCGAGACGGTCAACACACGCGCCTCGCTGGCCGTCCCGACCCGTGCGGGAGGCCCGCGATGAGGATCGACATCTGGTCCGACGTCTCCTGCCCCTGGTGCTACATCACCAAGCGGACCTTCGAACTGACGCTGTCGGCGTCCGGGCGCAGTGACGCACAGGTGGTGCTGCACCCGTACCAGATCGACGGGGAGCAGCCCGCCCGGCCCGTCCCGATGCTCGAGTGGCTGGCGGGAAAGTACGGCGCCGAGCGTGCCGCGGAGATGGACAAGGAGGTCACCGCGGCCGGCCCCCGCCACGGCATCGCCTTCCGCAACGCCACGGGCTTCGCGGTCAACACCCTGGACGCACATCGACTGCTGTGGTGGGCGGGCCGTAGCCACGGGCGGCCGGTGCAGAGCCGGCTCGAGGAGTTGCTGTTCGCGGCGTACTTCACGCAGAGCGCCGACATCTCCGACCACGACGTGCTGCTCTCGCGCGTCGAAGAGGCCGGCCTGGACCGAGGCCGGGCCGCCCGGCTGCTGGCCTCCGACGAGGCGGTGGCCGAGGTGCGCGCGGAGGTCCGCGAGGCGCGGGCCCGGGGCATCACCGTCGTCCCCCGCTTCGAGTTCGCAGGCGGTCACGTGGTCGAGGGCCCCCAGGAGGACCCGGAGGTCTTCCTGCGGGCCCTGACCGGCCAGGCGGCGGTCCCCACCAGTACTCAGGGAGAACACCAGTGAGCACTCTCACCCGCCGTGGCTTCGTCGGAGCGACGGCACTGATCGGCGCGGCCACGGCGACCACCGGTGCCGTCGCGGCCCCGGCCGCGGCCCGGGTGGTGGCGGCCTCCGTGGAGGCCGCCACCACCGTGCGGCCCGGCAACGCCCAGTACGCCGACCTGGCCCGGGGCGTCAACCAGCGCTGGGTCGGCACCCCGGACTGGATCGCGCTGCCCCGCTCCACGGACCAGGTGGTCGCCGTGGTGCAGCAGGCGCTCGACGCCGGCAAGCGGGTCGCGGTCAGGGGCGGCGGGCACTGCTTCGAGGACTTCGTCGGCAACGGCGACGTCCGCGCGGTGATCGACCTGTCGGCCATGAACACCATCCACTACGACGCCCGGCGCCGGGCCGTCGCCGTGGGCGCGGGCGCACGGCTCGGCGAGGTCAACGAGCAGTTGTTCAAGCGGTGGGGCGTGGCCCTGCCAGGCGGCGCGTGCCCCACCGTCGGGGTGGGTGGCCACGTCAGCGGAGGCGGCTACGGTCCGCTGAACCGGACTCTCGGACTCACCGTGGACCATCTGTACGCCGTGGAGGTGGTTGTCGTCGACTCCTCCGGCACCGCACACGCCGTCGTGGCCTCCCGGGACGACAGGGGCGCGCTTCGCGAGCTGTGGTGGGCGCACACCGGCGGGGGCGGCGGCACCTTCGGAGTGGTCACGCGTTACTTCTTCCGCAGTCCCGGCGCGGAGGGCGCCGTACCGCAGCGGGCCCTGCCCGCTCCGCCGTCCGAGCTGCTCGTGGGCACGGTGGTGTGGCCGTGGCAGGACCTGGACCAGGAGTCCTTCGTCCGGCTGCTGCAGAACTACGGCGCCTGGCACGTCGCCCACAACACCCCGGGCGATCCGGAGGCCGACCTCTACAGCCATCTGGCCGTCTTCCACCGCTCCGGCGGGGCAGTGGCGCTCAACGTCCAGCTCTCCGCCCTCGCCGGCGACCCGGAGCGGCGGCTGGACGCCTTCCTCGCCGCCGTCGGCCGCGGTGTCGGCGCCCGGGCGCGGACCGTCGAGCGGCACCGGCTGCCGTGGCTGATGTCGACGCAGTGGTCCGGCTTCGCGGACCGCCCCACCGGCAAGCGCATCAAGGGCAAGTCCGCCTACCACCGCACGACCTTCGACGACGCGCAGGCCACGGCCCTGCACCGGCACCTGACCCGTTCCGACTACGACCACACCGGCAGCGGACTACTGATCGCCCCGTACGGCGGACGGGTCAACGCCGTCGCCCCGCACGAGACGGCGCTGGCCCACCGGGACAGCGCGCTGATGCTGATGTACGTCAGCGAGTGGGCCGCCGCGGCAGACGACGACCGCCACGTGGGCTTCCTGCGCGAGCTGTACGAAGACGTCTACGCCGGCACCGGCGGTGCCCCGGCCCCCGGCCGCAGCACGGCGGGCGCCTATGTCAACTACGCCGACACCGACCTCAAGGACCCCCGGCGCAACCGGTCGGGAGTCTCCTGGCAGGAGCTGTACTTCGGCTCCAACCACGCCAGGCTGCGCGAGGTGAAGCGGCGCTGGGACCCGCGCAACGTGTTCCGGCACGCCCTGTCGGTCGAGCCGGCGCGACAGCGGCGAGGTGTGCGATGACGGTGCTCGACGAGATCCTGGAGGGCGTGCGCGAGGACCTCGCCGAGCGGCTCAGGGCGGTCTCCCCGGCCGAGGTGCGGGAGCGGGCCCTGGCCGCCGGGCCCGCCCTCGACGCCGCGGCGCTGCTGCGCTCCCCCGCCGGGCTGCGGGTGATCGCGGAGGTCAAGCGGTCCAGCCCGGCGCGTGGCCGGCTCGCCACGATCGACGACCCCGGGGCTCTGGCCGCCGCGTACGAGGGCGGGGGCGCCGCGGCGATCAGTGTGCTGACGGAGGGCCGTCGGTTCGCCGGCTCGCTGGGTGACCTGGAACGTGTGCGGTCCGCGGTGCGACTGCCCGTGCTGCGCAAGGACTTCGTCGTCGATGCCTACCAGGTGTGGGAGGCACGGGCCCACGGGGCGGACCTGGTACTGCTCATCGTGGCCGCTCTCGACGATCCGCAGCTGGCCGATCTGCTGGCCGTGGCGCGGGAGGCCGGGCTCACCGCGCTGGTGGAGGTCCACGACGAGTCGGAGGCGGAGCGGGCCGTCGCCGCCGGGGCGGGCGTGATCGGCGTCAACTCCCGGGATCTGCGCACCCTGCGCATCGATCCGGACGTCTTCGGGCGGATCGCACCCCGGCTTCCGGACGGTGTCGTACGGATCGCCGAGTCCGGGGTGCGCGGCCCGCGGGACGCGGCACGCTACGCCGCCCTCGGTGCCGACGCGATCCTGGTCGGCACCTCACTGGTCACCGGCGACGATCCGGGCGCGGCGGTCGCCGCACTGGTCGACGCCGGCCGGCGCGCCCCGATGCCCAGCGCGCCGGAACCACCCGGCACGGCTCCTACCCCCGCATGAGAAGCCGTGCCGAAACCCCGGTGTCCGGGAGCCCCACATGGCTCCCGGACACCGGGTGGTGGCCTCACGTCCCGCCGGGTCCAGGCCGGCCCGGCTCAGCGTGCCTCACCAGGCTCACGAACACCCGGCGGCCGGTCCTGACTCCGCCGTGTCCCGGGCGACACGATTCACCGGGCCCCGCCACGCGCCCGGCCACCGGGCGGTGCAGCCACGTCCCGCCGCATCCCGGCCGACCCGACTCATCGCGCCCCGGCCCGCTTGCCGGTGATGGCCGCCCAGCGTTCGAGTACGGCGGCGGCCGCGCCGGAGTCGATGGACTCGGAGGCCTGGCGTACTCCGTCGGCGAGGCGGTCGGTCAGGGGCGCCGGCGAGGGGTGCAGGGCGGCCAGGCCGGCCGCTGCCGACAGGAGAACCGCGTCACGGACCGGTCCCCGCGCTCCGTCGAGGACGTCGCGGGCGATACGGGCGTTGTGAGCGCGGTCGCCGCCGCGCAGGTCCTCGGGGCGCGCCGGAGGGAACCCGAGGGCACGGGGGTCGAACAGCTCTTCCCTCGCCTGTCCGCCGTGCACGGTCCACACCCGGGACGTCGTCGTCACCGTCAGCTCGTCCATCCCGTCGTCACCGCGGAAGACCAGGGCCGACACGCCGCGCCGAGCCAGCACTCCGGCCACCAGCGGCAGGGCGTCGGCGGCGGCCACCCCGACGGCCTGCGCCGCGGGGGCGGCGGGGTTGCACAGCGGGCCGAGGAGGTTGAACACCGTGCGCACTCCCAACTCCCGGCGTGTCGCGGCGGCGTGCCGCAGTGCCGGGTGGAAGACGGGAGCGAAGCAGAAGGTGATGCCGGCTTCCTCGGCGACCTCCTCCACCTCGTGCGCCGGCAGGTCGAGCACCACGCCCAGCTCCTCCAGCACGTCCGCGGAGCCGCACTTCGACGACGCCGAGCGATTGCCGTGCTTGACCACGCGTGCCCCGGCGCCGGCCGCGACGATCACCGACATGGTGGAGATGTTGACGCTGTGCGATCCGTCGCCGCCGGTGCCCACGATGTCCAGGGTCCGGCCCGGCACCCGCAGGGGCAGCGCGTGCCGGAGCATGGCTCGGGTCAGCCCCTCGACCTCGTCGACGGTCTCACCCTTGGCCCGCAGCGCGATCAGCAGGCCGGACAGCGCGGCGGCGCCGACCTCCCCCGCCATGATCTGTTCCATGGCCCAGTCGGTGTCGTCGGACGTCAGGCCGCCGCCCTCCAGCAGCGTCTCGAGCAGGGCGGGCCAGTCTCGAACCTTCGGCCGTGCGGTCACGGGAATTCTCCTCGTCGGCACCGGATGAATGTCGCCGCCCAGTGTGTGCGTGCCGAGCCGGGTCGGCCAGACCAATTCCCCGGCGTAACAACGGTCCAAGAGCCGGACCACGAGAGGAGCGGCAAACGCGTTGGGAAGGAGGATGAATGCCCCTGCATTTGGCGGTGAACATCTCCCGGGATTCCGATGAATCCCTCACCTCTCAGATACAGAAGTTCATCAAAAAGGAAATCCAGCAAGGAACCCTGCACCCCGGCACCCGGCTGCCGGCCACCCGGCGGCTCGCCGAGGACCTCCGCATCTCCCGCAGCGTGGTCGTCGAGGCGTACGCGCAACTCGCCGCGGAGGGGTATCTGGAGGCGGCGCGGGGAGCGGGCACCCGGGTGACGGGCCATCTGTCCCGTGACGCGGTGGTACCGGCGCTGCTGGACGAGGGCCCGGTGCCCGCGGTGCGCTGGGACCTGCGTCCGGGCGGCCACAACGCCCCCGGCGTGCCGCACAAGGAGTGGCTGACGGCGTATCAGCGCGTCCTGCTCTCCCCGAAGTCGCGCGGCACCTCCTATCCGTCGCTCGCGGGTGAGCCTGAGCTGCGCGTCGAACTCGCCCGCCACCTCGGGCGGCTCCGCGGGGTGCGGGCGACGCCGAGCACCGTGCTGGTGGTGGGCGGATTCGCGCAGACGCTGGCCCTGCTGTGCGCCGCGCTGCCCGCGACGGGCATCACGGAGCTGGCGGTGGAGGACCCCTGCCACCCGGGACAACGCCGCTTCGTCCAGGACAGCGGCATGCGCGGGGTGCCGGTGCCGGTGGACGACGAGGGCATAGACGTCGACGCGCTCGCGGCGACCCGGGCACGCGCCGTCCTCGTCACCCCGGCCCACCAGTTCCCGACCGGAGCCGTGCTCTCCGACCGCCGCCGCGAAGCGCTCGTGCGGTGGGCGCGGGCCGTCGACGGCTGGGTGATCGAGGACGACTACGATGGCGGGCTCTGGTACGACGACCAGCACCCCCGGCCCCTGGCCCTGCAACGACTGGAGCCGGAACGGGTGATCTACGCCGGCACCGCCAGCAAGCTCCTCGACCCCGGCCTTCGGCTCGGCTGGCTCACCGCTCCCGAGGAACTGCTGCACCGGCTGCTGCACGTCCGTGGCCGGCACGACCTCGGCACCGAGTCGTTCACCCAGCTCGCCCTTGCGGACCTGCTGCGCGGGGGACTGTTCGACCGGCACCTGCGCAGGCTCACCGAGCGGTGCGCCGCCCGGCGCGAGGCTCTCGATCAGGCGGTGCGCGCCCGGTTGCCCGGCGCGACGGTGCTCGGGCCCGCCGCGGGCCTGCACGCCTACGTCCGTCTCCCGGCGCACACCGACGAGGCGGCGCTGGTGGCCGGTGCGCTGCGCCGCGGTGTCCTGGTGCGCGGCGGCGCGGCCTTCGGCGCCGTTCCCCGCCGGGAGACGCCCGCACTGGTCGTCGGGCACGCCCATCTGCCGCTGTCCGGGGTGAGCGAGGCGTTCCAGGAACTCGGCGCCGTGGCCGGCCGGGGGTGATCTGCGCGGGTGGTGCCGGCCGACGGTGACCGGCACGGGGGCAGCCGGTCGTGACCGGCGTGGAGTCAGCCCACAGCGACCGACACCCCGCTCAGCCCGCGGCAACCGGTGCCCTGCTCCACGGCCACAGGCACCCTGCTCACCCCACGGCGACAGGCGCCTTGGTCATGTCGAGGAAGTTCTCGAGGATGCGCAGGCCACCCGTGGTCATGATGCTCTCGGGATGGAACTGCACGCCGGCCACGGGGAGCGAGCAGTGGCGCAGGCCCATGACGTAGCCGTGGTCGACACAGACCGCGGTCGTCAGCAGCGGCTCGGGCAGTGGCTCGGCGACGACGAGCGAGTGGTAGCGCGTGGCCTCCAGCGTGTTGCCGAGTCCCTCGAAGAGGCCGGCGCCGTCATGCCGTACGACGCTGGTCCGGCCGTGCATCACCTGCTGCGCCACCTCGATCCGTCCTCCGTACGCCAGAGCGATCGCCTGGTGCCCCAGGCAGACGCCCAGCAGGGGAACGCTTCCGGCGAACCGGTGGACGAGTTCGACGTGGCCCGAGTCGGCCGGGTGGCCGGGGCCGGGCCCGAGGACCACCGCGTCGGGGGCCAGGGCGGCCAGCTCCTCCGGGGTACGCGTCCGCGACCGTACGACCTCCGTCCGGGCGCCCAACGTGCCCAGATACTGGTCGATGATGTGCACGAAGCTGTCGTACGCGTCGATCAGCAGCACCTTCACGGCAGCAACTCCTCTCCGGTGAGCGCCCAGTGGGCGGCCCCCATCTTCGCCAGCGTCTCCCGCCACTCGGCCTCGGGCTCGGACTGGGCCACGAGACCGGCGGAACTCTGTGTGGAGTACGTGGCGCCGTCGTACTCGATCGTGCGGATGCACAGGGCCAGTTCGCTCCAGCCGCGCACGTCCAGCAGGCCGACCGCGCCCGCGTAGCCGCCCCGGGGCTCGCTCTCCAGTTCGTCGATGATCTCCATGGCGCGGATCTTCGGCGCGCCGGTCATCGTGCCCGCGGGGAAGGTCGCCCGGACCGCCTCCCACGCGCTGACGCCGTCGGCGAGGCGGCCCTTGACCGTGGACACGAGGTGGAAGACGTGGGAGTAGGTCTCCACGTCCATCAGCCGGTCCACCGGCAGTGTGCCGGGCCGGCAGACCCGGCCGATGTCGTTGCGGCACAGGTCCACCAGCATGATGTGCTCGGCCTGTTCCTTGGTGCTCTCCCGCATCTGCTTGACGCGCTGCTGGTTCTCCTCGTCGTCCGCGCCGCGCGGGGCGGTGCCCGCGATGGGGCGCATGGTGATCTCGCCGTCCTCGATGCGGAAGAACAGCTCGGGGCTCGCTCCGATCAGCAAGGTGTCGCCGCGCGGCGCCAGGTACATGTACGGCGAGGGGTTGCGGGCCCGCAGCCGCCGGTACACGGCCTCGGGCGCCAGCTCGGTGCGGACGTCGACGCGGTGACCGATCTGGATCTGGTAGATGTCCCCGACCCGGATGTGCTCCAGGCAGCGGTCCGCCCAGCGCAGGAACGTCGCCCGGTCCACGCTGTCGTGCACCGACCGCGGCCGGGGCGCCTCGGGCACGGGTGCCACGCCCTCCCGCCCGGCCGCCCGCCGGGCGATCTCCAGCAGTCCGGGATCGTGCCGTGCGACGAACTCCGCACTGTCGGCGCGTAGTTCGCTGACCGTGCCGTCGGTGCGGTCGTACCACACGGTGTGCCGGAAGACGGTGAGCGTGATGTCCGGGCCCCGCGGCGGCTTGGTCCGCTCGCCCAGGTCCTCCATGTACCAGGTCGACTCGTAGGCCAGGCTGGTCAGGAACCCGAAGGACCAGCTCTGGGGGGACAGGTCCGTCCGCACCTCGAACAGTTCGCTCCGGGCTGCTTCCAGGAGCGCCCACAGCTGCTCCGGCCGCTCGGCGCTCAGCTCGGCGAGGAGCCCTCGGCTCCCGGCCGCCGCGGGGGTGGCCGCCCGGCGCAGTCCGAGGTCCTCGGCGTGTTCCAGCAGCGCTCGGCCGAGCGTCGGCTCGCCCGTGAGGCGGACGGTCACCTCGCGCGTGCCTCCGCGGATGACCCGGATGTCCACCAGGCGCCCGCAGCCGACGACCGCCCGGTCGGGGTCCCGTCCGGTGCCGGAGGCGTTCTCGAGGAGGAAGACGTCGTCGGCCGGATGGGTGCGGCGCAGCTCTTCGTAGAGGTCGAGCGGGTCGTGCGCCGGCAGCCCGGACGCCGTGACGCGTACGTGGATCGGTGCGCTGCGCCCCATCGTGTGATTCCCCTCGGTTATCGCACTGTTCACAATTTCCCGCCGGCTCCGCCGAATTGGGTTCGGCGGCGGTGCCGGGGAGGTACCGATGGACAGCGAATCAGAGGCGACACGAGGGCGGCCAGACCAATTCGGGTGCGTGGAGCCGGTCCAATTCCGTAAGAGCTTGACGGCAAAAGGGGCGAGGAATTGGAGTGAGATGCCATGGCTGAGGGAGGGCGATGTGGAACGCTCCGGAATTGACCGAAGCACCGTCGGAGGAGCCGGAATGACGTCGGAAAGCGCACCCCGTTCGCACAAAACGCAAGGGGGCGGCCCGGCGCCGGCCGACCAGCAGCCGGACTGGCCCGACCCGGTCCGGCTGCGCGACGTCACCGACCAACTGGCGCAGGCGGCACCCCTGGTGTTCGCCGCGGAGTGCGACGCGCTGCGCTCCCGGCTCGCCGCGGTGGCGAAGGGGGAGGCGCTGCTGCTGCAGGGCGGCGACTGCGCGGAGACGTTCGCCGGTGCCACGCAGGAGTCCGTCGACGGCAAGCTGCGCACGCTGTTGCAGATGGCGGTCGTCCTGACGCACGGGGCGTCGATGCCGGTCATCAAGGTGGGCCGTATGGCGGGTCAGTTCGCCAAGCCACGCTCCCAGCCGTTCGAGCGGCGGGGCGACACGACGCTGCCCGTATACCGGGGGGACGCGGTGAACGGCCCGGCATTCACCGTGCGGGAGCGCACCCCCGATCCGGACCGGCTACTGCGCATGTACGAGGCGTCGGCAAGGACGCTGAACCTGGTGCGCGCGCTGACCGCGGGGGGCTTCGCCGACCTGGCTCGGGTGCACGAGTGGAACCGGGCCTTTGTCGCCGCCTCGCCCGGCGGCCGGCGCTACGAGCGGCTGGCCGACGAGATCGAGCGGGCGCTGGCCTTTCTGCGCGCGTGCGGGGGCCGGGCCGGAGGGCTGGCCACCGCCGAGTTCTTCGTCAGCCACGAGGGGCTGCTGCTCGACTACGAGCGGGCGTTGACGCGCACCGATCCCACGACCGGGAGGACGTACGCCACCAGCGGCCATCTGCTGTGGATCGGCGAGCGGACCCGTCGGCCGGACGGGCCGCACGTCGAGTACTTCGCCGGGATCAGCAACCCCCTCGCCGTCAAGCTGGGGCCCGGTGCGACCGCGGACACCGTGCTGCGGTACGTGGACCTCCTCGACCCCGACCGCGAGCCCGGGCGGCTCACGTTCGTCGTGCGGATGGGAGCGGAGCGGGTCCGCGACCTGCTGCCCCTGCTGGTGGAGAAGGTCGCTTCGGAGGAGGCGCCCGTCTGCTGGGTCAGCGACCCGATGCACGGGAACACCTTCGTCACCGAGAGCGGCCACAAGACCCGGCACTTCGACGCCGTCGCCGACGAACTGCGGGGCTTCGTGGAGGTGCACCGCGCCCTGGGCACGCACCCCGGGGGCGTCCACCTGGAGCTCACCGGCGACGACGTCACGGAGTGCCTGGGCGGGAGCAGTGCCGTGGCCAGGGAAACGCTGCCGCAGCGCTACGAAACGGCGTGCGACCCGCGCCTGAACCACTCCCAGGCCCTCGACCTGGCGTTCCTGCTCGCCGAGTGGTACCGGAATCGCTAGGCGTCTCGTTTGGATCAGTCGGTCGTTCGTCCTGTGTGCCGTTGACTGACGCGCAGTGGGCGCGGATCGAGCCGTTACTCCCGGATCGGACACCGACCACGATCGTGCGTGCACACCAGCACGCCGCCGGGGCCCGCAAGAAAGGGCCCCGGCCGACGAACCGGCTGACCATCCCATCGGGCGGTCCCGCGGCGGACCAACCCCGAAGATCCACCTTGCCTCCGATGCCCACACAAGGCGTTCCCCTCCCGCGCAATCCGCAGCCACTTGCGCAAGCGTGGCATCCGCGCGGTGATCCACGTTACGGCGGACCAGCAACGTCACCGACTGCGTCGGGGAAGCCAGGGCGGCAGGCCACCGGCCCTACACCTCAGAAGCCGAACGCCAGGCAGCGTTTCCCGACTGGCTGGACTGGTACGACCACCACCGATCCCACACCGCAATCGACGGCCAACCCCCAGCCAGCCGCGTCACCAACCTGTTCCGGGCAACACACCTGGA
The DNA here is from genome assembly GCF_002291145.1 of Streptomyces sp. SA15. Lineage (GTDB taxonomy): Bacteria > Actinomycetota > Actinomycetes > Streptomycetales > Streptomycetaceae > Streptomyces. Next base: position 41,557 of record NZ_NTGE01000097.1, on the reverse strand, counting down.
CCCGAAACCACCTCGAGCCCCGCCGCCGAACCGAGAGCGGGCCCCGACACGACCACACCCACACTCACCGCCGAGGCCGGCCGGGCCTGAAGCCGGCGGTGTATTGATCACGAGCCCGGGCCTGGCTCCACATCCGCACCGGGCCCCCGCCCAGGGCCGAGGCCGACTCCACGCCCACATCGGGCCCGGAACGCGAGCCAAGGCCGGATCCCAGTCCACGCCCGTCTCCGACGCCAACTGCCTGAGCCACCCCGCTCCGCCCCACACCGTGGCCGGTTCCCGGACACGACTTCTGGACACGGTTCCCGGACCTAGCCCTAGACGTAGCTGCGAACCGGCGCCGGCCCCACCGCGGAGGCGATCGCGTCGGCCAGTGGCCCCGCCTCCTCCACCGTCAGCGTCGAGACCGTGACGCGGATCCCGGGCGGTGCGCTCATCCTGAAGCGGGCGCCGGGTGCGACGGCCCAGCCGGCGTGGAGCAGCCGTGCGACGGCTCCGGTCTCGTCGGGCACCGGGATCCACACGTTCAGGCCGGAGCGCCCGTGGGCCTCGACGCCCCGCTCCGCGAGCGCCTCGATCAGCAGGTCCCGGCGCTCGCGGTATGCGGCAGCCACCGCCGGCGAGTCCAGCGTGCCGTCGGCCCACAGCCGTAGCACGGCCCGCTGGGTGATCCGGCTGACCCAGCCGGGCCCGAGCCGTTGCCGTCCGCGCACCCGGTCGACGGTGACGGCGTCCCCGGTGAGCACGCCCAGCCGCAGGTCAGGCCCGTACCCCTTGGCGACCGAGCGCACGAAGGCCCAGGTGCGGGCCTCGCCGGCCAGGGGGCGCAGGGGCAGGTCGACGATCCCGTGGCCGTGGTCGTCCTCGATCAGCAGGGTCTCCGGGTGCTCCCGCAGCACGGACCGCAGGGCACGCGCGCGCGTGGCGCTCACCGCCGCGCCGGTCGGGTTCTGCGCCCGGTCGGTGACGATCAGGGCGCGGGCCCCGGCCGCCAGAGCCCGCCGTACGTCGTCGGGGAGCGGCCCCTCGTCGTCGACACCCACCGGAACCGTGCGCAGCCCGAGCGCCGGGACGAGGTCGAGAAGACTGCCCCAGCCGGGGTCCTCGAGCGCGACACTGTCCCCAGGCTTCAGATGGGCGGCCAGCACCCGCTCGATCGCGTCGAGCGACCCGGAGGCGACGGCCAGGGGCCCGTCCGGCACGCCGTCGGCATTCAGCTCCGCCCGCGCGATTCGCGCCAACTCCGGCTCCATGGGCGCGTCTCCATACAGGACCGGCTCTCGGTCGGCCTGCTCGGCCGCCTCCGCGAACGCCTTCGCCAGGGACGGCAGCAGCGCGGGATCCGGATTGCCGTTCGACATGTCGCGCACTCCGTCCGGCACGTCCACCCGGATGTGCTCGCGCCCGGTGGTGGCCGGCTTGGGCCGCACCCTGCTGCCCCGGCGCCCGGCGGTCTCGATGACCCCGCGCTCGCGCAGCGTGCGATAGGCGGCCGCGACGGTATTGGGATTCACGCCCAACTCGGCGGCCAACTCCCGCATGGGCGGCAGCACTTGACCGGGAAGCAGTTCCCCGGCCGCCACCGCCCGCTCGATGCTCGCCGAAATCTCCGCTGCGCGCCGACCTGCGATCCGATACTCTCCTAGCACAAAGACAATTATGCACTAGTGCAATGGAGAGCGCCATGCAGGGGACCCAGCAGTCGACGACGCCCGCCGCCTACACCCCCACCGACCGCACCGTCCCCACCCGCTCCCCGAATCGTGCCTCGTACGACAAGGAACTGGTGCACGCGATACTCGACGAGGGCTACGTCTGCCACCTCGGCTTCGTCCGCGACGGCGCGCCGGTCGTGCTGCCCACGCTGTACGGCCGGGTCGGCGAGCGGCTCTACGTGCACGGCTCGACGGGTTCCCGCCCGCTGCGGATGACGGGGCAGGCCGACCCGGGGCTCCCGGTCTGCCTGACGGTCACGCACGTCGACGCGCTGATCCTGGCCCGCTCGGCCTTCCACCACTCGATCAACTACCGGTCCGTGGTGGTGCACGGCGTCGCCCACGACGTGACCGACCCCGAGGAGAAACTGGCGGCCCTGGACGCGCTGGTCGACCATGTCGTACCGGGCCGTGCCCGCGACTCCCGGCCGGCCAACAAGAAGGAGCTGGCCGCCACCGCCGTGATCCGCCTCGACCTCGACGAGGTGTCCGCCAAGGCCCGCACCGGCGGCGTCAACGACGAACCCGAGGACCTGGCCCTCCCGCACTGGGCCGGCGTCGTCCCCCTGCGCAAGGGCTACGAAACCCCTGTAGCGGACGCCGGCTTGGCCCCCGGCACCGAGCTCCCGGACTACCTGCCGGTCCCGTGACGCTGATCCATCCCCGCGACGAGCTCGACGACTACGTGTACGTCCCCGGCCCCTGACAGGCCCCGCCCGACGGCCCGTCCGAACACGCCATCACGCCCACGAGCTTCTACGCCGCCGTCCAACTCCGCTGCCGCGCCCGCCTCGTGGACGCCCCGACCGAGAAGGCCGCGCTCCTCAACCGGCAGATCGGCCACTTCCAGCCGGAGGGCGGCTCCACGCGGGTGGCGGTGGGCGAGGCGCCGTACGGGCGGATGCTGTCCGGGATCCGCGGGCTGCGGCTCGAAGTGGTCGCCGTCCGGGGGAAGTTCAAGTACGCCGGTCACCGGACCGAGGAGGTCCAGGACCGGATCGCGGCCGGGCCGGCCTACCGGAGCGGGTCGGCCGACCGGAGCGGGTCGCGCGACGCGGCGGCACGCGAGCACCTGCTGCGCCGGCGCGGAGCCTGAGCGAAGGGGCCCTTCCCCCGAAAAGGACCTCGAGAAGGGCCCCTCTCCGTCACACGAGCGCCGGTTCCTCCTCCGGCTCCACCGCGCCCCGCGTCTCCGCGACCGCGAGCCCCGCGACCGAGCCGAGGAGGAGCAAGGTGCCGGCCACCGTGGCCAGGGTGAGCCGCTCGCCGAGCAGGGCGACGGCCAGCACCGCCGCGCTCACCGGCTCCAGCAGCATGATCACGGACACCGTGGCCGACCGGACGACGGCCGCGCCCGCGAAGTAGAGGCCGTAGGCGAGGGCTGTGGGGACGGCCGCGATGTACGCCAACAGCCACAGGAGACGGACCGGTTCGGCGGTGTGCGGCACCAATCCCTCGGCCAGGGCGAACGGCAGCAGGCACAGGCTGGTGACCGCGAACGCCCCCACGGACGTACTGGCGGCGTCGACCTCGCCGCCGCGGCCCCACCGTCGGGTGAGCAGGGTCATCACGCTGTACCCGGCCGCGGACAGCAGCGCGAGCAGGACGCCCCACGGGCGTACGGCCGCGTCCTCGCCGCCGAGCGTCAGCACCCCGAGTCCGGCGAGCGCACCGGCGACGGCGACGGCCCCGCCGCTGCGGAGCCGCTCCCCCAGGGTCAGCCGCGCGCCGAGCGCGATGAGAACGGGCCCGGCGCCGAGCGTGACGACGGTGGCCACGGCGAGTCCGGTGGACTCCACGGCCGCGAAGTAGGCCGTCTGGAACACGGCCAGGCCGACACCCGTGACGCCGACCCGCAGCGCCTTGCGACGCAGCGGTTCCGATACGGCGGTCCGGGCGCCGCCCGGACGCAGGAGGCGGACGGCGAGCAGCAGTACGAGCCCGGCCGCGCAGCGCCAGAAGGACAGGGCGACGGGCCCGATGTCACTGGCCCGGTAGGCCAGGGAGGCGGCCGCGCCCGCGGTGCCCCAGGCGACACCGGCGACGATCAGGTAGAGGAAGCCTCGCCCGATGGGCAGGCCGGAAGCAGTATTCGACACGCGTTCTCTCCGCAGATGCGCAAGATGCGCTGAAGTTCAGGGAGGACGCCCGCTCGGCGGGGTCCACGGACTTCTTCTGCGGGCAGCACCGTTCCGCCCGGCGGCGTGCAGGGCTCAGGGGTGTCCCACAACGCCCCTGGTGTCCGGAGGGCCCGCCTCAGGCGGCCGGAGGCGGAAGAACGAGTGCGTTCGTATGCATGATTCGGCAGCCTATGGGGCGGTCCCGCGCGCCGACAACTCCCTTTCGGTGCCGCCGCTCGCGACCGGCTCCGGGGAGCCCTTGGCGGGCGCCGACGACTGCGCGATGAACGCTCCGGCCAGGACGACCGCTCCGCCGATGATCTGCGGTGCCGAGAGGTGCTCGCCGAGCAGGACCCAGGCGAGGACGGTCGCGATGACCGCTTCGAGGCACGCGACGACACCGGCCACCTGCGGGGAGAGCCGGCGCACCGCGAGGACGCCGGTGACGTAGGCGAGGACCGTGGCGACGAGCACGATCCAGGCCAGCAGCAGGCCTGCCGCGACCGGGGTGCCGTCCATGTCCGCGGCGCGGGCGAGTACGGCCCAGTCCATGGTCCAGGGGCGGGCGACGACGGTCAGTACGGCCGTGCCGACGAGGAGACCGTACGCGATGACCCCGAGCGGGTCGGGTGCCTGGTCCCCGGAGTCGCTGCCCTGGTCGGACAGGACGAAGTAGCCGACCTGGCAGCAGGCTGCGCCGAGCGCGAGGAGCAGGCCGAGGGCGTCGAAGCTCAGGCCCGACCAGACCTCGACGACGCAGGCGAGACCCGCGACCGCGAGGACCACGCCGAGCGCGGCGGCCCGCGTCACCGGCCGCCGCTGCACGAACCGCACCCAGCCGAGCACCAGGGCGGGCGCGAGGTACTCGACGAGCAGGGCGACCCCGACGGGAATCCGGGATATCGCCGCGAAGTAGCAGGCCTGGACGCCGGCCACGGCGAGCAGCCCGAACCCGGCGAGCAGGGCGGGGCGGCGACGCAGCAGCGCGCGGTGGCGCCAGGCGACCGGCAGCATCACCAGGGCCGCGCCCGCGACGCGCAGCCACACCACGTGGAGCGGGTCGAGCCCTGCCTCGATCAGCGGCTTGGCCGCGACCCCGGATCCGCCGAAGGCGAGCGCGGACGCCAGCGCGAGACCGAGCCCGACGCCCCTTCCCCGGCTGCCCTGACTGCTCTCAGACGTATGCACCGGCACATGATGACAGGCGATGACATGAGCGTCACCCCCGTTGACACCTGTCTCAGCGGCTGGACGGGCCTCCCCCGACGGCGCTCGTCAGGCGCGATCCGTCTCCAAACGGCTGTCGACCCGCGCGAACACCTCACGCGCGTCGATCCCCGCCCGGTCCAGCACCTCGACAGCCCGTGCCTCCGGGTCCACGACGATCGCCGCGAGCAGGTCGATGCCACGGGCCGGACCGCCGCCGCGTCGCGCGGCCCGCGCACGGGCGTACTCCATCGCGCCCGCCGCCAGCGGCGAGTAGCCCTCGGCCTGCGTCACCACGGGTACGGCGCCGGAGTCCTCGACGCTGCCCTGCCAGCGCAGGCCGTAGCCGATGCTGCGCTGGACGAGGTAGCCGAGCAGTCGGGCGAACTGCGGTTCGCCGTCGAACACGGCCCGCGCCTCGGGGTCGGACTCCAGCAGCGAGTGCAGCAGATGGGCCGTGTCGACCTGCCGGTCCCCGTCCCTGACCGCCCGTCGCCGGGCACCGGAGACCACCGCTGCCAGTTCGGCACTGAGCCGGGCATCGTCGTCCGTGTGGGCCGGGCGCCGGCTGCCGGCCTCGTGGGCCGACTGCCGGGGGATACGGGGTTGCACATCCCCTACCCCATCAGTCCCTCCGGCCTACGGTCATCCACGGGAGGAAGCATTTTGGCGTCCCACGGGAAGCGGACGCGGGGCGCCGGAATCTCCTCCTTACGGATGAGATCACGCTGTTTTACCCCGACGGGCGCGCGCCGCCTTGTCCCGCGCTCCCTCATCTACATCTCGCACGGACACGGTAATCTGACGGTTCATCAGTATTGAATGTTTCAGACCCTGCGGCTACGTTCCGCGACACTGTAGCCCGACACGAAGAGGTGGTCGCATGGCCGAAGTCAGCGCGGAGGCACGGATCGGGGCGCCCGCGGAGAAGGTCTGGGACCGGCTCACCGACTGGTCCTCGTACGGCGAGTGGAACGCGACCCACACCAGCTTCCCCAAGGGCGGTCCCGAGATCCTCGCCGTGGGCGGGACGTTTCAGGAGAACATGAAGCTGATGGGGTTCCCGGCCGAGGTCGAGTGGACCATCGAGGAACTCGAGCCGGCCCGGGTGTTCGCGATCCGCGGCAAGGGCCCGATGGCCGTGACCGTCGCCACGCGCTACACCCTCGCTCCCGACGGCGACGCTACGTCGGTCCGCGTCTGCGGCGAGTTCACCGGCGCCGCCGTCTCACTGATGGCGGGCAAGCTCAAGGACTCGGCGACGGCCGCCCTGAACGAGTCGCTGCGCAAACTGGCCGCGCTGGTGACCTGACGGCCGCACGCAGGAAGGCGCCCCGCGGATCGCTCCACGGGGCGCCTGCCGCAGGATCGACCGTCCGACCATCCGGCCGTACGACCGACTGTCCGGCCGCCCGGCCGTCAGTCCTCGTCGGCGAGGATCAGATACAGCTTCTTGCGGGCGTCGTTGATGACACCGAGCGCCTTCTCGCGCTGCTCCTTGCTGCCGGTCTTCCAGACCTGCCCGAAGGCCTCCATCAGACCGAAACCGGCCTGCCGGATCTCGCCCAGGACCTCCCAGTCGACGCCGCGCGAGGCTTCCTCCCACGGTGCGTCGGGCCCCTCGTCGGCCGCCGTACGGCCGGCGTCGGTGAGCGAGAACAGCTTCTTGCCGCCCTCGCTCTCACTGGCGATCAGCCCCTCGTCCTCCAGCAGTTGGAGGGTGGGGTACACCGAACCCGGGCTGGGCTTCCACGCCCCGCCACTGCGCTCGGCGATCTCCTGGATCATCTCGTACCCGTGCATGGGCCGGTCCTTCAGCAGGGCCAGGATCGACGCGCGCACGTCCCCGCGCCGCGCCCTCCCTCGTGGTCCGCCACGGCCCCTGTGACCCCAGGGCCCCGGACCGAAGCCCGGTCCGCCGAAGCCGGGACCACCCGGCCCGAAGGGGCCGAAGGCACCACGCCGACCGTCGAAACCGCCTCGGTCCTGACGACCGCCACCACCGTGTCCACGCTCGAATCCATGGGAACGCATCGCAATCACTCCATTCCATCGTTGATCTGTCGCGATGGCTCAACGATATATCGGAACCGCTCGCATGGCAAGGCCCGGACACGACGGCCGCTGACCTGTTCGAGGAAGGTGGCTCAGATCTCACCGAAGCAGTACCGATGAGAGCGGGCGCATAGGATCGCCGACATGGCACTGCGACCTGTTCAGGTGAACGTAAAGGCTCTTGATGCCTCGGCGGTCGGCCGGTTCTGGGCGGAGGCGCTCGGCTGGAGTGCTTACAGCCCCGGCGTGACCACCTACGTGGGACCCGTCGGCGGCCGCGTTTGGCCGGACCCGGTCGCCGTCTGCGTCGATGTCGTTCCCGTCCCGGAACCCAAGAGACAACAACAAAGAACCGTGTGCACCTCGATCTCGCCACCACCTCTGCGGCCCATCAGGCGGAGTTGGTCGCACGCCTTAAGGCTCTCGGTGCGACGCCCGCCCACGTGGGCCAGGGCGAAGTGCCGTGGACGGTCCTCGCCGACCCGGAGGGCAACGAGTTCTGCTTGCTGGAGCCTCGGGAGATCTACCGGGACACCGGGCCGATCGCCCGGGTGGTGGTCGACTGTGCGGATCCGCGGGCCATGGCCCGGTTCTGGGACGAGGCGCTGGACTGGACCCTGCACGAGGTGACCGACGATCATGCGGTGTTGCGCTCAGCCAAGGGTGTCGGCCCGTATCTGGAGTTCCTCCGCACGCCCGACGTGAGGACCGTGCCGGACCGCGTCCATCTTGACCTGCTGCCGTACCCCGGTGACGACAAAGCAGCGGAGGTGGCCCGGCTGCGGGCCCTCGGCGCCACCGACCTCGACCTCGGCCAGGGCGACGTCCCGTGGACGTGCCTGTCCGACCCGGAGGGCCACGAGCTCTGCGTCCTCGCCCTGCCCTGACGGGGAGCCTCAACGACACCCCGACATATGAGCCTTGTGTGCTCATGCGCCATGACCCCGGGTGGGTTGGGCTGGTGACACACGCTCCGCCACCGGCCGAGGACATCATCCAGTTCCGAGAGGTCCTCGCCCAGGTGCTCAACCAACAGGTCAGCCGCTCGGCGGTGACATCCCCGAAATCGGTCCAGCACTCCGGAATTGGCCTTGGCCCGCCCCTCCACGGCCCTTCTAGCGTCAGTGCATGCGCATCCGAATCGTCGACGCCTTCACCGACCGCCCCTTCGCCGGCAACCCGGCCGGAGTCCTGCTCCTCGACGCCTTCCCGGACGACGGCTGGCTCCAGCAGGTGGCCCTGGAGGTCAACCACGCCGAGACCGCGTTCGCCCACCGTCTGCCCGAGGGCGGCGAGGCCGACTGGGCGCTGCGCTGGTTCACGCCCGCCGCCGAGGTCGCGATGTGCGGCCACGCGACGCTGGCCACGGCCCACGTCCTGCACAGCACCGGCGCCCACCAGGGCCCGGTGCGGTTCGCCACCCGCAGCGGTGTCCTCATGGCCGCGCCCGGCGAGGACGGCTCGATCACCCTGGACTTCCCGACGGCCCCGCTCACTGCGGTCGACGTCCCGAACGGAGTCGCCGAGGCCCTCGGAGCCGAGCCGCGCGCCGTCCTCGACACCGGTCCGAGCGTCGGCGACCTGCTGCTCGAACTCGCCGACGAGAAGACGGTCCACGCCCTGACCCCGGACCTCAAGGCCCTGGGCGCCTACTCCGCGCGCGGCATCATCGCCACAGCCCGCGCCGAGGACCCCTCACACGGCTACGACTTCGTCTCCCGCTGCTTCTTCCCGAACATCGGCATCGACGAGGACCCGGTCACCGGCAGCGCGCACACGGCCCTCGCCCCCTACTGGTCCGAGCGCCTGGGCCGCCCCGTCCTCACCGGCCTGCAGGCCTCCCCCCGCTCCGGCCGTGTCCGCACCGAGCTGCGCGGCGACCGGACGCTGCTGAGCGGGCGTGCGGTCACCGTGATCGAGGGCGACCTGCTCGTCTGAGCAGCGCGGAAGGGGCGTACGAACAGAGGGGCGTACGAGATCGTCGTACGCTCCTCCCGGAAGTCCTCGCAGGTCCTCAAGCCGTCGGCAGCCAGTCCACCTTCCCGGCCAGCAGCGCGTATCCCACGAACGCCCCGATGTCGAGCAGGGAGTGCGCGACCACCAGCGGTCCGACTCGGCCCCACCGGCGGTACAGGTACACGAACACCACGCCCATCACCATGTTGCCGATGAAGCCGCCGATGCCCTGGTAGAGGTGGTAGGAACCGCGCAGTACGGAACTGGCCATGAGCGCGGTGCCCGGCGTCCAGCCCAGCTGGCCCAGCCGGCGCAGCAGATAGCCGACGACGATGACCTCTTCGAGGACGGCGTTCTGCACGGCCGAGAGGATCAGCACGGGGTACTTCCACCACACGTCGGGCAGCGCCTCCGGCACCACCGTGAGGTTGAAGCCGAGGCCGCGTGCGGCCAGGTAGAAGGCGATTCCGGTGCTGCCGATCACCGCCGCGATCGCGGCCCCGCGGCCGAGGTCCGGCCAGGGCCGGGTGCGGTCGAAGCCGAGGGTCCGCAGGCCCCGCCCTTCGCGCAGCAGGAAGTGTGCGACGAGGGCGACGGGCACGAGCGCCGAGGCGATCCCGAACAGCTGCCAGGCGAGATCGAGCCAGGGACGGCCCGGCGCGGCCGAGGCGTTGAGGGTGGCCGCCTGGTCCTTGAGGCCGCCCGGTTTGGTGACCGATCCGATGAAGCTGATCAGGGCGGACACACCGCTCGCACCGAGTGAAACCCCCAGGACGAGCAGCGTCTCGTCCCGGAGGATCCGTCGAGAGGGCGGCTCATGAGGAAACGATTCAGCCACCGGGCCCCGCCTCCGACTGCACACCTGCCTCCAGCATCACCGTCTTGGGACGTCACAGCTTGCCCGATCGGCAGGGGGCAGGCGACAGCGACCCCCAAGTACGCCGCCGTACGGTGGCAAGGGCAACGGCCCTCGGGCAGCCCATGCGGCCCTCAGCCCAGCGGCACCGGCTCCAGCAGCCCCACCGGCCACGTGTGCACCGGATCCCCCTTATGCATCAGCTCGCGGTACCGCCGGGTCGTGGCGGCCAGCGCGGCTTCCCGCGAGAGCCCCGTCTCCAGCGCCCGGTGGAAGGTCGCCGCCTGCCAGGACGCGCCGTTGACCCGGCGCCGGCACCGCTCCTCGATCACGCCGAGGTACAGATCCCGGTCGGCGGGTTCCACGCCCCACGCGTCGAGGCCGGCCTCGGCGAGAGGGAGCAGTTCGTCGCGTACGAGGCTGACCGCGTCGACCTCGGCCGTGCCGCCGTATCGTCCGCGCCGGGGCCAGGTGAGGCGGGCGTCGATGCCGTACCGGCACGCGGAGTCGAAGTTGGCGGCGGCCGCCTCGAACGGCAGCCTGTTCCATACCGGCCGCGACTCCTCGGCGAGGGCGCGGACGACGCCGTAGTAGAAGGCCGCGTTGGCGATGACGTCCGTGATGGTGGGGCCCGCCGGCAGCACGCGGTTCTCCACGCGCAGGTGCGGGACGCCGTCGGCGATGCCGTAGACCGGGCGGTTCCAGCGGTAGACGGTGCCGTTGTGCAGGACGAGCTCGGCGAGTTTGGGGACGCCGCCCGCGTCGAGGACGTCCAGCGGCTCCTCCTCGTCGCAGATGGGCAGCAGGGCCGGGTAGTAGCGCAGGTTCTCCTCGAACAGGTCGTACGCGGAGGAGATCCACCGCTCCCCGAACCAGGTGCGCGGCCGTACTCCCTGGGCCTGGAGTTCCGGCGGGCGGGTGTCGGTGGACTGCTGGAACAGCGGCGGGCGGGACTCGCGCCACAGCTCGCGGCCGAACAGGAACGGCGAGTTGGCGCCGACGGCGACCTGGGCGGCGGCCACGGCCTGCGCGGCGTTCCACACGTCGGCGAAACGGCCCGGCGTGACCTGCAGGTGGAGTTGCACCGACGTGCAGGCGGCTTCGGGCGCGATCGACTTCGAGGTGCAGCTGAGTCGCTCCACGCCGTCGATCTCCAGGACGAAGTCCTCGCCGCGGGCGGCCACGATCTGCTCGTTGAGCAACGCGTAACGGTCGACGTCGGAGAGGTTGGAGGAGACCAGGTCGTCGCGGTCGAGCGTCGGCAGGATGCCGATCATCACGATTCCCGCGTCGAGCTCACCCGCTTTCCGGTCGGCATATGCCAGGGAGGTGCGGAGTTCCTCTTCAAGTCGGTCGAATACGCGGCCACCCAGCCGATGTGGGGCTATGTTGACTTCCAGGTTGAACATGGCGAGTTCTGTTTGAAAATCTCGGCTCGCGATCCGCTCCAGCACTTGCGCATTCAGCATTTTCGGCATGCCGTCGGTACCGGTGAGATTCAATTCGATCTCCAGGCCCATGAGGTTCTTCGGGCGATCGAACCGCTTCTCCGCCAGGAGTCGCTCCAGACCCGTCAGGCACCGCCGCAGCTTGTCGCGGTAGTGCTGGCGGTCGGACAGGTCGAACGGCGCCGCCACGACCTTCTCCCCCATCGAAGCGTCCCTCCTCGCGATGGGCAGGCCGATGTGCCGGCCGCCGGTGTCGGGGTGCAGGTGGGATGATGCCCAGCCGGGACGATCGATAACGTCACGCGCTGGGTCGGCGCCCGCTACGCTGTCGAGGTGACCGGAGGCACATTCACCGGGCATGGTGCACTACGCAGTTTCGAGTGCCCGATGGAACTCGTGAAAAACGCCGACGAGAATGGGCCGACCGCTCGTCGCGCATTTTCCGAGGTCACCGCCGCGCGGTCGCTCCGGAATCGGGATGATTCCCGCGAATCGCCGACCGAATGAGCCCTTGCTCTACCCGTCGGAAACGGCTAGACGAAACACCGTCTGAACATATGTCGTATAAACTCCGCGAAGAAGGCAGAAGGCTGGCGCCCGCGGCCCTCGGTGCTGCCGTCAGGTGACCTACGGCAGACCTCTCCCGCATCCCTCGCCATCGGACCACGGCCCCCGCCTCTCTGACCCCGTGAGCTGACAGCGTCGTCCGCCCCAGCCCCGCCCTCGCGCCACCGTGCCTGTCGAACGAGAGAGGCGACCCACCATGCCCCTGCATGTCCCCCCGGCTCCCGCGCCCGCACTTCGCTCCGTCCTCACCGCCCTCGGTTCCCCCACCGCGGTCCGCGAGGCCCGAACTCCCTCCTTGCTGCACGCCCAGGGACCTGCCACGCCCGAGCTGCCGCTGCCCGTGCACGTCCTGGACGGGGTCGACGCCGCGGGCGTCCCCGCCACCCGGCTGGCCGGCTGGCGCTTCCTGATCCGCTGCGGCGACCGCGCCGTGGCCGCGGCGGAGACCATGCTGACCCCCGACGGCTGGGCGTTCTCCCGGTTCTTCGAGGGCCCGTACGTCGCCTCGACCGAGCGCGCGCTGCGCCAGGCCGAGACCATCGCGCAGCCCTACCAGCCGCGCCTGCTGTCGATCCCCGGCCTCTACATGCTCGCGCTCTGGCTGCACGGCGACCGCACCGCGGACGGCGCCACCGGCCACCCCGCGGCCACGGACCTGCTCGTCCCGCTGGCACCCGCGCCGCCCGGCATCGCCGCCCACCGTCCGCACCGGGTCGCCGAGCTGCTGCCGGTGCTGACTCATCGGGTGGCCCCGGCGCCTCTGCTGGGTTCGCCCGCCTGAGATTCCCCTACCGCGACGATTCGCGTACCCCGTTCCCGAATTCAGGGTGGCGGGGTACGCCGCTGTTTCGGGTGCCCTTAGGCTCATAGGGAGTTTCCCGGTGGCCATTTCGCTCGTACGAGCGCTTTGCGGCTCGTACGAGCCGAACAGGCCTCCGACCCGTCCGGACTAGCCCCATCCGGCCACCGCGAACCACCCGAAGTGACAGTGCAGTTGGAATGAACCGTCCGCGCGGGTGGTGCGTCTTCAAACTGTGAAGAAGCGGTGCTGCTAAATCCCTGCGGATTGACGCCCGTGGGGCAACACTGGGTTCGGACCGACCGATCACAACGGGGGGCGGCCATGGACGACGTTTCAAGCCGCGGGACAGACACGACAGCCATCTCATCCGTCACGACAGAGCGAAAGATCCCACCAATGTGCCAGCACCAGCCACCGTGTCCGACAGCCGAATCCGCCGACCGGAAGTCCGCCCGACTCGTGGCGCACCACCCGGAGCAGGGGTGGAGCCTGCTGTGCAACGGCGTTCTGCTCTTCGAGGACACCGGTGAGCTCCTGCCGGACGGCCGGGTCATCGCCCCGCGCCGCCCGAGCCAGGTGATGACCGCCGCCTGAGCGGCAGCGGGCGGTCCACAAGATCGCCCGTAGAACATGTGGGGCCGGCTCGCAGCCATCGACTGCGCACCGGCCCCGACGCGTGTCCGGGGTCGGTCACTCCCCGTAGTCCCCCGTGTGTGGTGCCTTCGCGGCGCGGCCTCTTCCCACGGTCGCCCTCTTTCCGGAAGACTCCTGGAAGTTTCGACAGCGTGTCGACGGAGGTGGGGAAGTGGCAGCACACGAGGCCGACGCCGAGACCGGGCCGCAGGCCCGGGGCAAGGTCACGATCACGGAGATCGCCCGGCAGGCCGGGGTCTCGGTGCCGACCGTGTCCCGGGTCGTCAACGGCCGGTCCGACGTCTCGCCGCAGACCCGGGCCCGGGTCGAGGACCTGCTGCAACGGCACGGCTACCGCAAGCGCCCCGCCGCCCCCGGCACCCGCGCCGCCCTGCTCGACCTCGTCTTCAACAACCTCGACAGCCCCTGGGCGGTGGAGATCATCCGGGGAGTCGAGGAGGTCGCCCACGCGGCCGGGGTCGGCACGGTGGTGTCGGCGATCCACGGCCGCACGGGCGACGCCCGCGAATGGCTGCGCAACCTGCGGGCCCGCGCCTCCGACGGCGTCATCCTCGTCACGTCGGCACTGGAGCCCGTACTGCACGAGGAGTTGCGCATCCTCGGCGTCCCCCTGGTGGTCGTCGACCCCGCCGGCTCCCCCGCCCTCGACGTGCCCACCGTCGGGGCCGCCAACTGGTCGGGCGGCATGGCGGCCACCGAACACCTGCTGTCGCTGGGCCACCGCAGGATCGGCCTGATCGCCGGTCCGCCGCGGCTGCTGTGCTCCCGGGCCCGCTTCGACGGATACCGCGCGGCCCTGGAGGGCGCCGGCCTCGTGGTGGACGACTCCCTCGTCGTGCCCGGCGACTTCCACCCCGAGTCCGGGTTCACCGGCTGCACCGCCCTCCTCGACCTGCCCGAGCCGCCGACCGCGGTGTTCGCGGCCAGCGACCAGATGGCGCTCGGCGCGATCGAGGCGCTGCGACGGCGCGGGCTGAGGGTGCCGGAGGACATGAGCGTGGTCGGTTTCGACGACCTTCCGGAAGTCCGCTGGTCGGCTCCGCCCCTCACCACGGTCCGCCAGCCGCTCGCCGACATGGGCAAGCTGGCCGTCCGTACGGTGCTGCGTCTGGCCCGCGACGAACAGCCGGACTCGCCGCGGGTGGAGCTGGGCACGGAGCTGGTGGTGCGGGCGAGTACGGCACCGGTCGCCCAGGCCTGACGCGGGCGTTCCCGGGCACCCCCCTCGGGCGCCCGGGAACGGGTCCTTCCGCCGTCACATGCTGTGCGTTGCGCGCCCTACTTCTTCAGCGCCTCCCTGATCGCGAAGTACGCCGGTTTCGGCGCCAGTTGCTCGTCCCACGGCAGCGCCGCACCCTCGCCCTCGAAGAACGCCGGGATCCAGGAGTACTTGTCCGTGTAGTCCCACAGCGTGATTCCGACACACCTGCGCACCGCGAGGCACGCCTCGGTCAGGTCGCGGTACCACTGAGCCTGCGTGGCCAGCTTGGCCTCGTCCGCGGGCACGTACATACGGATGTCGACCTCGGTGAGCGAGGTGTCCAGCCCGAGCCGCGAGAAGCGACGGAGGTTGTCCTCCAACGTGGTCGGATAGCCGTACTGGAGCGCCAGGTGCGCCTGGAGGCCGATGCCGTGCAGCGGGACGCCCTGTGCCTTGAGCTCCTTGGCCAGCTTGTAGTAGGCGTCGCTCTTCGGGCCGATGGCCTCGATGTTGTAGTCGTTCAGGTAGAGCTTGACGCGCGGGTCGGCCTGGTGGGCCCAGCGCAGCGCGTCCGCGATGTAACCGGGGCCGAGCGTCTTGTAGAAGACGGTCTCCCGGTAGGTGCCGTCCTCGTTGAAGGCCTCGTTGACGACGTCCCAGGCGAAGACCTTGCCGCGGTAGTGCCGTACCTCCGCCTGGATGTGCTTCTTCAGTACGGCCCTCAGCTCGGGGGCCGTCCATGCGCGGCTCGTCAGCCAGCCGGGCAGCTGGCTGTGCCAGACCAGGGTGTGGCCGCGCACCTTCTGGTGGTTGGCCCGGGCGAGGTTCACGATCTCGTCGCCCTGGGAGAAGTCGAAGACGCCCTGCTGGGGTTCGGTGGCGTACCACTTCATGCCGTTGCCCGGCGTGATCTGGTCGAACTCGCTGCCGAGGAGGGCCTTGTACGGCTCGTCGACGAGCTCGGGGTTGTCGGTGGCACTGCCGAAGTAGCGGCCGTGGCGCTGGGCGAGGTCGGCGAGGGTGGGCTGCTTGCCGTGCTCCTCGCCCGCCTGGGCCGGCGGGCCGGTGGCGACCCCGGCGGCGACCAGGACGGCGGCGAGGGCGCCGGCGAGTCTGAGCCGGGTGCGGGAGCGGATCGTCGTACGGATGGTGCGCATGGTGCGACTCCTCACGGTCGGATGGGGGTGTGAGCCGTACGTCCGCAGGCGCGCGGTCATCCCTTCGTGGCGCCGGCGGTGAGGCCGCCGACGAGCTGGCGCTCGGCGACCGAGTAGAAGGCGAGGGCGGGGACCATGGCCAGGACCAGGTAGGCGAAGACGCGGGCGGTGTCCGCGGAGTACTGGCCCTGGAACTGCTGGACGCCGATGGGGATGGTCCACCACGTGGAATCGGTGAACACCAGCAGCGGCAGGAAGAAGTTGTTCCAGCTGGTGACGACGGCGAGGACCGAGACGGTGCCGAGCGCGGGCCGCGCCATGGGCAGCAGGACCCGCCAGAAGAAGCCGAACGGACCGCAGCCGTCGAGCGTGGCCGCCTCCTCCAGCTCACCGGGGATCTGCCGGAAGAAGCCGCGCAGGATGATGATCGTCATCGGCAGTCCGAAGGCGGCCTGCGGGAGGATCACGCCGAGGGGGTTGTCCAGCAGGTCCATCGAGCGCAGCAGCAGGAACAGCGGCAGGGCCGCCACCGCGAAGGGGAACATCAGCCCCATCGTGAACAGCGTGAACAGCAACTCCCGCCCACGGAAGGCGAACCGCGCGAAGGAGAAGGCGGCGAGCGCGGATACCGCGACGACGATGACGGTCGTCGCCACCGCGATCAGCGTGCTGCTGCCGAGCAGTTGCCAGAAGGACCCGGAGCCGAGGATGTCGGTGTAGTTGGAGGTCACCCACGGGTCGGGCAGCCCGATCGGGTTGCCGGAGAGCTGATCGGTGGACTTGAAGCCGGAGAAGACCGCGTAGAGCAGCGGTACGGCCATCACGGCGCCGACGGCGACGAGGACGACGTGGACCGGGAAGGTCTTCCCGCGCTTTCCGCTGGGGGAATTGGTCGTCACTTGCCGCCTCCTCGCATGGTCGTGGTGGCCCCTTCGAGGTCGCGGCGGAGCACGAACCGCTGGTAGGCGAGGGCGAAGACGAGGCTGATGCCGAACATGACCACGCTGATCGCGCTGGCGTAGCCGACCTGATAGCGCTTGAAGCCGTACTGGAACATGGTCACGGCCATCGTCTCGGAGTGGTGGTCGGGGCCACCCGCGGTGGTCACCCACACCAGGTCGAAGAGCTGGATGGAGCCGATGACGGACAGGAAGACGCTGATGCGCAGGGTGGGTGCGAGCAGCGGCAGGGTGACATTGCGGAAGCGCTGCCATGCGTTGGCACCGTCGATGAGCGCCGCCTCGGTCAACTCGGCCGGGATGGACTGGAGTCCGGCCAGGTAGAGCATCATGTGGAAGCCGAAGTACTTCCAGGTCATGACGAGGAAGAGGGTCGCCATCACGGTGGAGGGATCGGCGAACCACTCACCGCCCAGCCCGTCCAGGCCGATGCCGCCCAGGATCCGGTCGGCGAGGCCGTCGTCCGGGGCGAAGATCATGCTGAACAGCACACCGGTGATGGCCTCGGACAGGACGTACGGCGCGAAGAACAGCATCCGGTAGACGGCCCGGCCGCGCACCTTCTGGTTGAGCAGGACGGCCATGGCCAGAGCGAACGGCAGCTGGAGGGCGAGCGACAGCAGCACCAGGACCAGGCAGCGCCACAGGTCGCCCAGGAAGACCTCGTCCTGGAAGAGCCGGGTGAAGTTGTCGCCGCCGATGTAGTCGGAGGGCATGCCGAAGCCGCCCCAGCGGAAGAAGGCGGCGTACAGGGCGAACAGGATCGGCAGCAGCACCAGGACGCCGAACAGCACCAGGGCGGGCAGCTGGAAGCCGACCGCGGTGAGCCAGTTCAGCATCCGCCGCCGGGCCCGCCCCCGGGCTCTGCCTGCGGCCGGGGGCGGGGTGTCGAGGTCGGGGCCGGTCCGTTTGTCCGGCAGGAAGGTGGGGGTCGTGGAGGACACGTCGGTTACTGCTCTTCCTTCGCGGTCTTGCTGATCGACTCGGTGACCTGCTCAGGGGACTTGGAGCCGGCGATGAGCGCGGCCACGCTGTCGTTGACCTCCTGGCCGAGCGCGGGCGCGTAGGCCTGGTCGAGGTAGAGCTGGAAGCCGGTGGCACCCTTCAACTGCTTCTGTACGGCCTGGAGGTTGGGGTCGGTGAGGGCGCTCTCGGCGGCCGGGACGACCGGGAGGACGCCGGTCTTCTTGACCAGTTCCAGGTCGGTCGCCTCGGAAGCGAAGAACTTCAGGAAGTCGACGGCCGCCTGCGGAGCGCCCTGGCGCAGGGCGTGCCCGCCGCCCCCGCCGAACACCTCGGTGATGGCGCCCTTGCCGCCCTCGACGGCGGGGAACGGGAAGAAGCCGAGGTCGTCGCCGAGGCCCTTGCCCTGGTCCGCCTGGACGACCGGGGCCCACTGGCCCATGAGTTCCATCGCCGCCTTGCCGTTGCCGACGGTGGCGGCCTGGCCGTTGGGGGTGGAATAGGCGGCGCCGAGGAAGCCCTTCTGGAACGGCTGGAGGTCGACGAGTTCCTGCAGGTGCTGTCCGGCCTGGACGAAGTCGTCGCCGGTGAAGTCCTTGTCGTCGTTGGCCTTCTGCAGGGCCTCGGCACCCGCCGTGCGCATCGCGAGGTAGGCCCAGTAGTACATGCCGGGCCACTTCTCCTTGCCCGCAAGGGCGAGGGGGGTGATGCCCTTGGCCTTCAGCTTGTTCACGGCGTCGAGGAAGCCGCTCCAGGTGGTCGGGGGCGTGCTGACGCCCGCCTGCTGGAAGAGCGCCTTGTTGTACCAGAAGCCGATCATGCCGATGTCGAACGGGATGCCGTACACCTTGTCGTCGAGCAGGTACGGCTCCCTCGCGACCGGCAGCAGCCCCTCGGCCCAGTCCTTCGTCCGGTCCGTGAGGTCCTCGACGAGCCCTGCGTCGACCTGCTGCTTCAGGACGCCGCCGCCCCAGGTGTGGAAGATGTCCGGCAGCTTCCCGGAGGCGGTCAGCGCTGTCATCTTCGACTTGTAGGCGTCGTTCTCCAGCTGGACGATCTTTATCTTCACCTTGGGGTTCTGAGCCTCGAACTTCTTGGCCAGTGCGGCCCAGACGCCCTTCGTGGGCTCGGTGGTGGAGATGTTCCACCACTCGACGGTGGTCGTCCCCGACGACCCTCCGTCCGAGTCGCCGCCGCAGCCGCTCAATGCCGTCATGCTCAGACCGGCCGCGGCGGACGCCGCCAGGAAGCCGCGGCGGGACAGTGCCGGGTCGCCCATGTTGCGCTCCTTGGGTACGGGACGGCGCGTCTGCGGCCGTCCGCTGGACCGAAAGTTTCGGGATTGATCCAGAAAGGTTCGTTGTTGCCGCACCCTAGAGACAGCTGCCAAACGGTGGCAACCCCTTGTACGCGGGGAATGTTGAGGGAGTCCGTCGCCAACTTGTTCCGGCGAGCCCCGGCTTGACGGTTCCTGCTTCACGGACCCGACGATGCATACGCGAGCGGTTGGCGAAACTTTCGTCTGACAGGGCGAACGTTACGAAGCGACACTGCACCCGCCGATGGACCTTGGACGCGACGGAGTCACGTAGGCCGGCTGCGCCGAGAACAACCGGACCCCTCGGCCAGTCTTAACGCAAGCTTGACGCGCTCACCCCCTTCATCCACAGGCCCGAGTGTCACTCTCCGCTTACGCTGGTCGCGCCGTACGCGTGGGGACCGCAGCCACACGCTGAGCCGCACCCCAGGAGCACGCCCGATGGCCACCACCGAACAAACCGAGACCAGTCGCCTGCGCTCCTGGATGCTGGAGGGCCTGTCCGACATGGGCAAAGGCGGCGGCCACCAGGGACCGCACGCCACACCGGAACCCGCGCACGAGGGCCAGCCCTGGTGGCGGGTCATGTGTCTGACCGGCGTCGACTACTTCTCCACCCTCGGCTACCAGCCGGGCATCGCGGCCCTCGCGGCCGGCCTGCTGTCACCCATCGCGACCATCGTCCTCGTGATCGTCACCCTGGCGGGCGCCCTGCCCGTGTACCGGCGCGTGGCCGAGGAGAGCCCCCGCGGCGAGGGCTCGATCGCCATGCTGGAACGGCTGCTGTCCTTCTGGAAGGGCAAGCTGTTCGTCCTCACCCTGCTCGGCTTCGCCGCGACCGACTTCCTGATCACCATCACGCTGTCGGCGGCGGACGCCTCGACCCACCTCGTCGAGAACCCGCATCTGACCAGCGTCCTGCACGACCAGAAGCTGCTGATCACCCTCGTCCTCGTGGCGCTGCTCGGCGCGGTGTTCCTCAAGGGCTTCCTGGAGGCGATCGGCGTCGCCGTCGCGCTCGTGGGCGTCTACCTCATGCTGAACGTCGTCGTCGTGATCGTCGGCCTGTGGCACATCGTCACCGCGGGCCATGTCGTCACCGACTGGTCCAGCGCCCTGACCGCCGAACACGGCAACGTCTTCGTCATGATCGGCGTGGCTCTGATCGTCTTCCCCAAGCTGGCGCTCGGCCTCTCCGGCTTCGAGACCGGCGTCGCCGTGATGCCGCACGTCAAGGGCGACGCGGGCGACACGGAGGAGCGACCGCTCGGCCGTATCCGGGACACGAAGAAGCTGCTGACCGCGGCTGCCCTGATCATGAGCGTGTTCCTGATCGCCACCAGCTTCATCACCACCCTCCTGATACCGGAGAAGGAGTTCGAACCGGGCGGCAACGCCAACGGCCGCGCGCTGGCCTACCTGGCGCACGACTATCTCGGCAACGCCTTCGGCACGGTCTACGACATCTCGACGATCGCCATCCTCTGGTTCGCCGGCGCCTCCGCGATGGCCGGGCTGCTCAACCTGATGCCCCGCTACCTGCCCCGCTACGGCATGGCCCCGCACTGGGCCCGCGCCGTGCGCCCCATGGTCATCGTCTTCACCCTCGTCGCCTTCCTGGTCACCTGGATCTTCGACGCTGACGTCGATGCCCAGGGCGGCGCCTACGCCACCGGCGTCCTGGTGCTGATCAGCTCCGCCGCGATCGCGGTGACCATCGCCGCCCGCAAGGCCGGCCAGCGGAACTGGACCATCGCGTTCGCGGTGATCTCGGCGGTGTTCCTCTACACGACGGTGGTGAACGTCATCGAGCGCCCCGACGGCGTGAAGATCGGCGCCTGCTTCATCGCCGGCATCATCCTGCTCTCTCTGCTGTCCCGGCTGGCCCGCGCCTTCGAGCTGCGCGTGACCAGCGTGACGCTGGATGACATGGCGGAACGTTTCGTCAGGGACATGGCCAGCCGCAAGATACGGTTCATCGCCAACGAACCCGACCAGCGGGACAAGGCCGAGTACCGCGACAAGATCGAGCAGATCCGGCAGGACAACGACATCCCCGGGGAGGACTTCGTCTTCGTCGAGGTCACGGTCCTCGACCCCTCCGAGTTCGAGGCGGGCCTGACCGTGCGCGGCGAGGTCCTGCACAACCGCTACCGCGTCCTGACCCTGGAGTCCTCCTCCATCCCGAACGCCCTGGCCGCCCTGCTCCTGCACGTCCGCGACACGACCGGCTGCACCCCGCACATCTACTTCGAGTGGACCGAGGGCAACCCCTTCGCCAACTTCCTGCGCTTCTTCCTCTTCGGCCAGGGCGAGGTCGCCCCGGTCACCCGAGAGGTCCTCCGCGAGGCGGAATCGGACCGGGTCCGCCGCCCGCGCGTCCACACGGGCTGAGCGACGCACCCCGCCAAGCCCTTGAGCCGGGGGCGAGCCTTTCAGCCACGCACCGCCCTCCTGCCGAACCCGCGCCGCGGCGGACGCACCAGGACCTGCCCGAAACTCAGCTCCCCGGTGACCTCGACACGCAACACGACAGGGGCATCGGACAGGGCCGCTCGACGCGTCTTGATCTTGGCGTAGTTCGTCACCAGCGCATCGGTGTCCACCACGACGCCCGGCCGGGTCACCAACATCAGGGCGCCGCCGCGCATGTCGAGGTCGATGCGCAGGGTGTCGTACGTGATCACGGCCTCGGTGAAGTCCAGCGTGACCTCGCCCCAGTCGGAGTGGATCTCCATCCGCCGCGGCACCACCCAGCCCTCGCCGCGCCGCGCCGAAGCGCCCTTCTGTTCGATCCGGACGACGTCCTTGGCCTCGACGGCACCCCCGTCCGCCACCGACGGCAGGTCCACCGTCAGAGCGGCCAGTTCACCCATCGTGCGCGCGGACAGCGCGCCCTCCAGACGTTCGTCGAGCTCCTCGGCGGTCAGCCGGCCGTCGCCCGCGGCAATACGCAGCACGTCCACGACCCGGTCGCGGTCCGCATGCGAGGCCCGCAGGCCCGGTTCCGGCGAAACACCGATGCTCAAGGATTCTCCGGCCATGGCTTCACCCCGATCTCCCGGGCGTCTGTACGGACACCCCTCCTCTCGACAAACTAACGCTATATCGCGTCATACTCAACAACGGCCACCCCCTCATGACCGTTCCCCTCCGGCGCGCCTATGGTGACCGGCATGCAGTCCTACACAATCGGCCAGGCGGCACGGCTGCTCGGCGTGAGCCCCGACACCGCGCGCCGCTGGGCGGACGCCGGCCGGGTGGTGACCCACCGCGACGACAGCGGGCGGCGGCTCATCGACGGGCGGGACCTGGCCGCCTTCTCGGTGGAACTCGCCAAGGCGCAGAGCTCCGACGAGGACACGCCGTACACCTCCGCCCGCAACGCATTCCCCGGCATCGTCACGGCGATCAAGCTGGGCGACGTGGCCGCCCAGGTCGAGATCCAGGCCGGCCCCCACCGGCTGGTCTCCCTCCTGACGCGGGAGGCCGTCGAGGAACTCGGCCTGGAGGTCGGCATGGAGGCCACCGCGCGCGTGAAGTCGACGAACGTGCACATCGACCGCGCCTGAACAGCAGCCCTCCATAGAAACGCACATGCATACCGCCACTGCCGCTCACACCTGCTCATGCGATGCCACAGCAGACTTACGCCTCGCATATGCGGAAGTATGATCGGTGCACCGGAGGGGTCCGACGGCCTCCTCCCCCACCGACCAAGGGAGTGGCCCCGTGACGACCCGTTCCGCGCACCGGACCCGCCGGACCCTGCGGGCGGCCTGTGCGGGAGCCGCCGCGCTCCTGGCCCTGAGCGCCTGCTCCTCCTCGACCGATTCGTCCGACTCTCCCGACGCGGGGTCCGGCGCCGCCGGCTCCTCGGCGAAGCTGTCCGGCACGGTGACCGTCTTCGCCGCCGCCTCGCTCCAGGAGAGCTTCAGCAAGCTGGGCAAGGAGTTCGAGAAGAAGCACCCGGGCACGAAGCTGGTCTTCAACTTCGGCGGCAGCGACACGCTCGCCGCGAGCATCACCGGCGGCGCCCCTGCCGACGTCTTCGCCGCGGCCAGCACCAAGACCATGGCGATCGTGACGGACCAGAAGGACACGGTCGAGACGCCGGCCACCTTCGTCCGCAACCAGCTGGAGATCGCCACCCTGCCGGGCAACCCCGACAAGGTCTCCTCGCTCAAGGACCTCACCAAGTCGGGCTTGAAGGTCGTCCTGTGCGACAAGACCGTGCCGTGCGGCTCCGCCGCCCAGACGGCCCTGAAGGCCAGTGGCCTCGAGCTCACGCCGGTCTCGTACGAGCAGGACGTCAAGAGCGCCCTGACGAAGGTCGAGCTGAAGGAGGCCGACGCCGCCGTCGTCTACAAGACCGACGTGAAGGCGGCGGGTGACAAGGTGGAGGGCGTGGACTTCCCCGAATCGGCCGAGGCCATCAACGACTACCCGATCGCCCTCCTCAAGAACGCCCCCAACCCCACCACGGCGAAGGCCTTCATCGAGTTGGTGAAGTCCGCCGAGGGCCAGAAGGTCCTGACCGAGGCGGGGTTCCTCAAGCCGTGACCGGATCCGGCAAGACCGACACCGTCGCCCTGGAGGGTGGGCCGCGTCGGCGTCTCCGGGCGGGCGGTGGCCGAGGGGTGCCGTTGCCCCTCCTGGTCCCCGCCCTCGCAGGCCTGGCCTTCCTCCTCCTGCCGCTGATCGCCCTGCTCGTACGGGCCCCCTGGCGCAGCCTCCCCGAGCAGCTGACCAGCGCCGAGGTCTGGGAGGCGCTGCGCCTGTCCCTGGTGTGCGCCACGGCGGCGACCGCACTGAGCCTGGTCATCGGCGTCCCGCTGGCCTGGATCCTGGCGCGCACCGACTTCCCCGGCCGCGGTCTGGTCCGCGCCCTGGTGACCCTGCCCCTCGTCCTGCCGCCCGTGGTCGGCGGCGTGGCCCTGCTCCTCGCCCTCGGCCGCAATGGCGTCGTCGGACAGTGGCTGGACTCCTGGTTCGGAATCACGCTCCCCTTCACCACGACGGGCGTCGTCCTGGCGGAGACCTTCGTGGCGATGCCATTCCTCATCATCAGCGTGGAGGGCACCCTGCGCGCCGCCGACCCGCGCTACGAGGAGGCCGCCACCACGCTGGGCGCCTCCCGCTTCACCGCGTTCCGACGTGTCACGCTGCCGCTGATCGCTCCGGGTATCGCAGCGGGCTCGGTACTGGCCTGGGCGCGGGCGCTGGGCGAGTTCGGGGCGACGATCACCTTCGCGGGCAACTTCCCCGGCCGTACGCAGACCATGCCCCTCGCGGTCTACCTGGCCCTGCAGAACGACCCGGCGGCCGCGATCGCCCTCAGCCTCGTGCTGCTCGCCGTGTCGATCGCGGTCCTGGCGGGGCTACGGGACCGCTGGGTCACAGCGTCATGAGGGCCGGCCGTACGACCCCACCGACAACCGACACCGCAAGCCACCGCCACCCACGCGCACCCGACACGCCGTCAGGCGACGCGAAGCCGTGCCGCCCAGCCACGCCGTCAGGCTGCGCCCAGCCCCAACGACCAGCGACCCCATCAGGCTCCGCCCAGCCACGCCCCCCAGCCACCCCCGCCAGACTCCGCCCAATCGCAACGCCCAGCCACCCCGCCACGCTGCGCCCAGCACAACCCCCACCAGGCTGCGGGCAGTCGTGCCGCTGGGCCGTCACGGGTGGGCGCAGGCGGCACCCCGCCGGCGCCGGGCCGCGCGACCCACTCCCGGCTCACACCCACCCCACTCACGCACGAACACGGCCCACCGAAACCCCCGGCACCAACACCGTCCACGCAACGCACGTACGAGGCGCCTCCCAGCCCCCCCGCTCCCGGCACCCCGCCCCGCCACAACCAACTCCACTCCAGGACCCGCACCCCATGACCGACCTCGACGACACCGCAGCCAACGCCCCCTGCGAGCACACCCGCGAAGGCCTCGACGCCCGCCTCGTCGTAGACCGCGGATCCTTCCGTCTGGACGTCGGTCTCGCCGCCGCCCCCGGCGACGTCGTAGCCCTCCTCGGCCCGAACGGCGCCGGCAAGACGACCGCCCTGCGCGCGCTCGCCGGTCTGGTCCCACTCACCGGCGGCCATCTGCGCCTCGACGGCACCGCATTGGACCGTACGCCACCCGAATCCCGCCCCGTCGGCGTGGTCTTCCAGGACTACCTGCTCTTCCCCCACCTCACCGCCCTCGACAACGTGGCCTTCGGCCCGCGCTGTCACGGCGCGACCAAGTCCGAGGCCCGTGCCCAGTCCGCCGAGTGGCTGGACCGTATGGGCCTCGCCGAACACGCCGGCGCCAAGCCCCGCAGGCTCTCCGGCGGCCAGGCCCAGCGCGTGGCCCTCGCCCGAGCCCTGGCCACCCGCCCCCGCCTGCTCCTCCTCGACGAACCGCTCGCCGCCCTGGACGCCCGCACCCGCCTGGAGGTACGGGCCCAACTCCGCCGCCACCTGGCCGAGTTCGAGGCCGTCGCCGTCCTGGTCACGCACGACCCGCTGGACGCCATGGTGCTGGCCGACCGGCTGGTGGTCGTCGAAAACGGCCGGGTCGTCCAGGAGGGCACGCCCGCCGACATCGCCCGCCACCCCCGCACGGACTACATCGCGCAACTGGTCGGCCTGAACCTCTACAAGGGCCAGGCCGACGGCCACACCGTCCGGCTCGACGCCGGCCCCGCCATCACCACCACGGAGGACCTCGCCGGCCCGGTCTTCGTCGCGTTCCCCCCGGGAGCCGTGACCCTCTACCGCGACAGGCCGACCGGCTCCAGCGCCCGCAACCTCTGGCGCTGCGAGGTCGCCGGCCTGCAGACCCACGGCGACCAGATCCGCGCGGACCTCGCCGGCGAACTACCCCTCGCCGCCGACCTCACCACGGTCGCCGCGGCCGAACTCGACCTGCGTCCGGGCGCACCGGTCTGGGCGACGGTCAAGGCGACGCAGACACACGCATACCCGGCATAAGCCCTGACGACGGCTACGGTGGGGCCCCGGAACCCCGGACCACCCCCATCCTCAGCGAGGCCCCCATGAGCCTGAGCATCCGCAATCAACTTCCCGGCACCGTCACCGCCATCACCCCGGGCGAGGTCATGGCAACGGTCAAGGTCCGCCTCACCGGCGGCCAGGACCTCACCGCGGCCATCACCCGGGAGGCCGCCGAGGACCTCGGCCTCGGCACGGGGTCGGTCGTACGCGCCCTGGTGAAGTCGACGGAGGTCTCCCTCGCCACCGCCCCGGTCGAGGGCCTGTCGATCCGCAACCAACTTCCGGGCACGGTCACCGACATCGCCACCGGCGGCGCCATGGCGACCGTCAGGATCGGCATCTACGACAGCGAACTGACCGCCGCGATCACCAACGACGCGGTCACCGACCTCGGCCTCTCGACGGGCGTCCCGGTGGTCGCCCTGATCAAGTCGACCGAGGTCGCACTGGCGACCACCTGACGGCCAACAGTCGTCCGTCAGTCCTCGTACGCGTCCAGCGGCGGGCAGGAGCAGACCAGGTTCCGGTCACCGAAGGCCTGGTCTATACGGCGCACCGGCGGCCAGTACTTGTCCGCGGCCGAGACACCGGCCGGGAAGACGGCCTCCTCGCGCGTGTACGCGTGCTCCCACTCGCCGCCCAGCGCGGCGGCGGTGTGCGGGGCGCCCCGCAGCGGGTTGTCGTCCGCGGGCCATGCGCCGGAGCCGACCTTCTCGATCTCCGCTCGGATGGCGATCATCGCCTCGCAGAACCGGTCCAGCTCGGTCAGGTCCTCGGACTCGGTCGGCTCGATCATCAGCGTGCCGGCCACAGGGAAGGACATCGTCGGCGCGTGGAACCCGTAGTCGATGAGCCGCTTGGCGACGTCGTCGACGCTCACGCCGGTCGCCTTGGTCAGCGGCCGCAGGTCGATGATGCACTCGTGTGCGACCAGCCCGCCCGGACCGGTGTAGAGCACCGGGTAGTGCGGCTCCAGCCGCTTGGCGATGTAGTTCGCGCTGAGCACCGCCACCTGCGTGGCCCGCTCGAGCCCCTCGCCGCCCATGAGCCGCATATACGCCCACGAGATCGGCAGGATCCCGGCGGAACCCCACGGCGCGGCCGAGATCGGCCCGACCCCCGTCTCGGGACCGGCGGCGGGCTGCAACGGGTGGTTCGGCAGATACGGCGCCAGGTGCGCGCGCACCCCGACCGGGCCGACGCCCGGACCGCCGCCGCCGTGCGGGATGCAGAAGGTCTTGTGCAGGTTCAGGTGCGAGACGTCACCGCCGAAGTGCCCCGGCTTGGCCAGCCCCACCAGGGCGTTGAGGTTGGCCCCGTCGACGTACACCTGCCCGCCCGCCTCGTGCACCTGGGCGCAGATGTCGGCGACATGCTCCTCGAACACCCCGTGCGTCGACGGGTACGTGATCATCAGCACCGACAGCTCGTCGCGGTACTGCTCGATCTTCGCCCGCAGATCCTCGACGTCGATCTCGCCGTCCTCGGCGGTCTTCACGACGACGACCTTCATCCCGGCCATCACGGCGCTGGCGGCGTTGGTGCCGTGCGCGGAGGACGGAATCAGACACACGGTCCGCTGCTCGTCCCCGTTGGCACGGTGATATCCGCGTACGGCGAGCAGCCCGGCCAGCTCACCCTGCGACCCGGCGTTGGGCTGCAGCGAGACCTTGTCGTATCCGGTGACCTCGGCGAGACGTTCCTCCAGCTCGCGGATGAGCGTGAGGTAGCCCTGCGCCTGCTCGGCGGGGGCGAAGGGGTGCAGCTGCCCGAACTCGGGCCAGGTGACCGGCTCCATCTCCGTGGTCGCGTTGAGCTTCATGGTGCAGGAGCCCAGCGGGATCATGCCGCGGTCGAGCGCGTAGTCGCGGTCGGCGAGGCGACGCAGGTAGCGCAGCATCGCGGTCTCGGAGCGGTGCTGGTGGAACACGGGGTGCGCGAGGTACTCGTCGGCGCGCAGCAGCGCGCCCGGAAGAGCCTCCTCCGTCCCCTCGTCGAGCGCCTCGATGTCGCCCTCGACCCCGAACGCGGTCCATACGGCGCCCAGCTGGGCCCGCGTGGTGGTCTCGTCGCAGGCGAGGGACACGTGATCGGCGTCCACGAGACGCACGTTGACGCCGTTCTCGCGCGCGGCGGCGACGATCTGGGCGGCCTTTGAAGGCACCCGAACGGTCAGCGTGTCGAAGTAGGAACCGTGCACGACCTCGACCCCGCCGGCCCTCAGCCCCGCCGCGAGGAGCGTGGCGTACCGGTGGGTGCGCCGCGCGATGGTCTTCAGGCCCTCGGGTCCGTGGTAGACGGCGTACATGCCGGCCATCACGGCGAGCAGCACCTGCGCGGTGCAGATGTTGCTGGTCGCCTTCTCCCGGCGGATGTGCTGCTCACGCGTCTGCAGGGCGAGTCGGTACGCCTTGTGCCCGTCGGCGTCCACGGACACGCCCACGAGCCGTCCGGGCAGGCTGCGCGCGAACTTCTCCCGCACGGCCATGTATCCGGCGTGCGGCCCGCCGAATCCCATCGGCACGCCGAACCGCTGGGTCGTCCCGACGGCGATGTCCGCACCGAGCTCACCCGGGGACTTCAGCAGCGTGAGCGCGAGCAGATCGGCGGCGACGGTGACGAGGGCACCGAGCTCATGGGCCTGCTCGATGACGGGCTTGATGTCGCGTACGGCACCGGAGGCGCCCGGGTACTGGATCAGCACGCCATTGATCTCACGGCCGGCGATCTCGGCCGGAATGCCCTCGCTCAGGTCGGCTACGACGACCTCGACTCCGGTCGGCTCGGCACGCGTCTCGATCACGGCGATGGTCTGCGGCAGTGCGTCCGCGTCGATCAGGAAGAGCCCCCGCTTGTTCTTGCCCATGCGCCGGGACAAGGCCATGGCCTCAGCCGCCGCTGTCCCCTCGTCGAGCAGCGAGGCACCGGAGGTCGGCAGTCCGGTGAGGTCGGCGACCATGGTCTGGAAGTTCAGCAGCGCTTCGAGCCGCCCCTGCGAAATCTCGGGCTGATACGGCGTGTAAGCCGTGTACCAGGCCGGATTCTCCATCACATTGCGCAGGATGACGGGCGGGGTGAAGGTCCCGTAGTACCCGAGGCCGATCATGGAATCGAGGACCTGATTCCGGTCCGCCAGCGAGCGCAGCTCAGCCAGCACCTCGGCCTCGGTGCGCGCGCCCGGCAGGTCCAGGGCATCGGCGTTCTTGATCACGTCCGGCACCGCGGCGGCGGTGAGCTCGTCGAGCGAGGCGTAACCGACCTGGGCGAGCATCTTCGCCCGTGCTTCCTGGTCAGGCCCGATGTGGCGCTGTTCGAAGGGGATTCCCTGCTCGAGCTCGGAGAGCGGAATGCGGTGGGCGGTCATTGCGGAGGCCTCCTGGTCTGACGCGACCTTCGAGGGGCACCACGGCGCGGGTGCCCGGACGGCCTCCCCCTCTGTCATCTCAACCTGAGAGCTTCACCGGATCACCGCGAGGGCGACCGGCTTGCACCGTCGGTGAGAGCGGAAGCCGTCGACACCCGCCCTGCTTTCCAGAGTGACCTCGTCCATGCGGTACGTGGGCCTGAGAGATTCCGGGGAGGATTTGCTCCTTCGGCGCCTCCGATGGTGTCTGGAGGACTCTCCCGCACGGGGTCAGCAGCCGCTAGCCAGCGTACCAGCGAGGTCAACGTCCGGTCCTCGAGTGGCCGCTGTCCTCAATGTGCTCTTTCGTAGTGCTTACGGATGAGTTGCGACCGAGAGGAGGGCCCGTGCAGACCGACTTCGATCCGCGCAACCTGATAGGCCGCAAGGTGTTCGACCGCAATGGCACCAAGATCGGCACGATCGACGAGGTCTACCTCGACGACGCGACCGGCGTACCCGAGTGGGCGGCCATACGCACCGGACTGTTCAGCAGGGACGCCTTCGTCCCCTTGGAGCCCAGCGAGCTGAGGGAGGGCACCCTGCGTGTCCCCTTCGACCGCGCCCTGATCAAGGACGCCCCCGACTTCGGCGTCGGACGCCACCTCTCCCCGGAACAGGAACTCCAGCTCTACCACCACTACGGCCTCGACGTGGCCGCTCCCCCCGCACTCCCGGACCACGACTTCGGCAACCTGGCAGGCACGGACGAGCCCTGACACCTACCCCCACCCGTGAACCGCCCGCAGCCCCTCCACCACCCCGCCCCGCCTCAGCCACGTCCTCCCCGCCAGCCCAGCACCCCGGCCCAGCCGCCACGTCCTCCCCGCCAGCCCCGCGCACCCGGCCCACCCACCTCTCCCCGCCAGCTCCGCGCACCCGGCTCAGCCACATCCGCGCTGTTGGATCAACCCCTCCCTCTCAGCGACACCCTGCGCCTCCGCCCAACCCGTTTCCCCCTCAGCCAGGCCCGAGCCATCGCCCAGCCACTGCCACCCGCCCGGCGCTCCTGTCCAGCCATTGCCACACAGGCCACACACGTTCTCCTGTCCAGCCATTGCCACACAGGCCACACGCTCGCTGCAGATCCAGCTACCCCACCCGCCCCCCGTAGCGCACCCAGCGACACTGCCAGGCCGCGCCCCGTCCTCCAAGCGCGCATAGCCCGACCGACCCTCCGCGCCCTCCAACTCAGCCGACCGTGCCCAGCCAATGCCGCCACCCCACGCGGCCGACGCCAGAGGCATCGCAGCCAGCACACGCGGGCCCACGCCCGTCCCTCCGCCCCGCCAACGCCGTCCCTTCGCTCCCAGCCCCGCCGCCAGCCCGGCGTGACCCACGCACGCCCATCCACGCCCAGCCAACGCCCTCCCTGCAGTTCTCAGCCACGTCGCCAGCTCACGCGCGACCCACGCCCGTCCCTCCGCGCGCAGCCAAGCCCTTCCCTTCGCTCCCAGCCCAAGTCGCCAGCGCCCGCCCATCCGTGCCCAGCCAAGCCCAATCCCTCCATGCCGCGCTCAGCCAACGCCGTCCCTCCGCTCCCAACCCACGCCGCCACTCCACGCGAAGCGCACCGCAGGATCGCCCTCGCCCCCGGCGGCCGCGCGGAGCTTCTACGCCCCTCCCTCCACGCCCAGCCCCACGCCGCCAGCCCAAGCAGTCCACGCCCGTCCTCTCTTCCCCCGGCCCATCCAACGCGCGCCCAGTCCGCGCACAGCCCACGCCGTGAGCCCGCGGGCAGTCGTGCCGCTGGGGCGGCACGGGTGGGCGCGGACGGCACCCCGCAGCGCCGGGTTGCGCGACCCACCCCGCCCCGCCTAACCCGCACGCACCCCACCCCCGTCCACCACAACTCCACCCTCCCCGGATCTCCCCCGCACCAACGGCAACGGCTCCGCCGGCTCCAGATCAGGGTCGTCGACACGAAACGTCCGCACCCGCCCCGGCTCCGACTCCGGCGTCTCGAACCGCACGGTCACCCGCCCGAGCCCACTCCCCTGCACCCACCCATGCCCGTACTCGGCATGCCGCACATCGTGTCCCGCAGACCACCGTCGCTCGACAGGCGCCTCCGGCTCCTCGGCAGGCGCATCCTCGGCCTCCTCCACCGCCGCGTCCGCCCGCTCCCCCGCCGCCTGCGCGAACAGATCCTCCTGCGTGTAGTCGGCGAGCCCACTGACCCCGACCCCCAGCAGCCGTACGCCACCCGTCGTGTCCACGGAGTCCAGCAACCTGGCGGCAGCCTCCCGCACCACCGCCGGATCGTCCGTGGGCCCACGCAACGTCTCGGACCGGGTCAGCGTGGAGAAGTCGTACCTCCGCACCTTCAGCACGATCGTCCGCCCGGACAGCCCCGCACCCCGCAGCCGCCGCACGCACCGGTCGGCCAGCCGCTGCACCTCCAGCCCCACCCGGACCCGGTCGTGGATGTCGATGTCGTACGTGTCCTCCACGGACACCGACTTCGTCTCACGCTCGGCCACCACGGCCCGCTCGTCGCGCGCCAGCGCCATGGCGTACAGCCCGTGCCCATGGGCCTTCCCCAGCAGCCGTACGAGCTCGTCCTCGCCCGCCTCCACGATCTCCTCGATCGTGGTGATCCCGGCCCGCCGCAGATGGTCCCCCGTCGCCGGTCCCACCCCCGGCAGGATCCGCACGGACATGGGCCCGAGCAGCGCCCGCTCGGTCCCCGGCTCGATCACCACGAGCCCGTCGGGCTTGGCCTGCTCCGAGGCGATCTTCGCGAGCATCTTGGACGCGGCGAGCCCCACCGACCCGGTCAGCCTGGTGACCGCCCGTATGTCGGCGCGCAACTTCACCCCCACCAGCCGCGCCGACTCCTCGTCCCAGGCCGCTCCCCCGGCCTCCAGATCCACGAACGCCTCATCCAGGCTCAACGGCTCGACCAGCGGCGACAGCGCCCGCAGCAGCCCCATAACCTGCTCGCTGATCGTCCGGTAGAAGCCGAAGCGCGGCACGAGATACGCCGCGTTCGGCGCGAGCCGGCGTGCCTGAGCCATTGGCATCGCCGAGTGGACTCCAAAGACTCGCGCCTCGTACGAAGCCGTGGCCACCACCCCACGCGGCCCCAGCCCTCCCACGATGACGGCCTTCCCGCGCAGGCTCGGCTTGGACGCCTGCTCCGCCGAGGCGAAAAAGGCATCCATGTCGAGATGCAGGATCGTGGGCGCACTTCTCACATCTCCGATGCTGCCCTACGCCACTGACAATGGCCCCGTCCGAAGAGCGGGAGTGCGACCCGCCGCCCTCGTCTCCTGGCTGTCAGACCGCCCGGTTGCGCCGCCGCGCCAGCTCGTCCGCGGGGTTGTGCCCGACGAGGGTCTCCCCGGTGTCGACCCGCTCCCCGTGCAGCTGCGAGAGAGCGCTCTCGACGTCCCGCCACACCACCCCGACGGCGATTCCGAAGATGCCCTGGCCGCCCTGGAGCAGTGCGTGGACCTCGTCGGGCGAGGTGCACTCGTAGACCGTGGCGCCGTCGCTCATCAGCGTCATGCGCTCCAGGTCACGGAAGCCGCGCTCTCTGAGGTGCTGCACGGTGGTGCGGATGTTCTGCAGCGACACACCGGTGTCCAGGAACCGCTTGACGATCTTCAGGACGACGACGTCCCGGAAGCTGTACAGACGCTGCGTCCCGGACCCGTAGGCGGGCCGTACGCTCGGTTCGACGAGCCCGGTGCGGGCCCAGTAGTCCAGTTGCCGGTAGGTGATACCGGCGGCCGCACAGGCCGTCGGACCGCGGTAGCCGATCTCCTCGGACGCCATGGACGTCGCCCCTCCGCCGCTCGGCACGGCCGTCGGTCGCTGCGGAGCGTGATCGGCCGCGCTGCCATGAAGCGGGTACGGACCGCTCTCCCCCAGACTGCGTCCGGGAACACCCCCAGCCGTACCGTCGCCGCTGCTTCTCACGCCGACCTCCGTCCTTGACCTGCCTTCTCGACGGTAGGCAGTCACCAGGGGTGCGTCAACGATCGCCACACTCGGCACGCCGAGTGATAATCACCCTAAGAGTGGTTTCACGTGCCCCACCGCGGGGAAAGGCTAGCCGAATGCGCTCGGACGGGGCCGCAGACGCTCTCACGCGCCGTTGGCAAATGCCGTCAATTGAGGCGTCACCGGACGAGGACAGGCCCGACACGCTCCGTGCGCCCGCCGGGCCCATGACTCACTGGCTGCTGGTGCCGAAGTCCTCCGGGGAGATCTGGTCGAGGAACTCGCGGAACTTCTCCACCTCGTCCTCCTGCTCGTCCGGAATCGCGATGCCCGCGTCGTCGAGCACACCGTCACTGCCGTAGATCGGCGTCCCGGTGCGCAGCGCCAGCGCTATGGCGTCGGACGGCCGGGCGCTCACCTCGACCCCGCTGGCGAACACCAGCTCCGCGTAGAAGACGCCCTCACGCAGGTCCGTGATGCGCACTTCGGTGAGTTCCTGGCCGACGGCCTCCAGCACGTCCTTGAACAGGTCGTGGGTCAGCGGTCGGGCGGGAGCCATGCCCTGCTGGGCGAAAGCGATCGCCGTGGCCTCCCCAGGCCCGATCCAGATGGGGAGGTAGCGGTCGCCTCCCACTTCACGCAGGAGCACGATCGGTTGGTTGGAGGGCATTTCGACCCGGACACCTACGACATCGAGCTCGTTCACACAGCAACCCTAGGCCGTGCTCGGGACGTTTGGGTAGTCGAGCAGGAAACGGGTGGCCGTTCCGGCCGCCGTTCGCCCGCCCACTTCAGGGCAGCCGCACCCCGAGAGCGGTCTGCACCAGCGCGGCGTGCAGTTTCACCGTGAGCCCGGCGAGTTCCTTCGTACGTGCCTCGGCATGCGCCCTGGTCTGCGGGTTGCGGTGGCGCTTGAGCGGGGCCACCACTTGGTCCACGAGCCCCGCCTCGCGGTCGGCCGCGGCCTTCATCACCCGCAGGTGCCGCGGTTCGATCCCGAACCGCCCCAGCTCGGCGACGAGCGAGGCCACGGTGGCCGCCTCCGCGTCGTACGCCCCATCCGGCAGCGCGGTGATGAGCCCGTACGACTCCCATTCCTGAAGTTCCTGCTCATCGATCTCGGCGGCGGCCATCAGCTCGTCCCGTCCGATCCGAACCGCCGTGGGCCCTTCGACGGCCTCCGCAACGGCCTCGCCGTCCCGCTGACGGCCCAGTGCCGGCAGTTGTACGGCCTCGCCGCGCTCCATGGCGTCCAGGTGCTCACGGATCACCTTGAGCGGCAGATAATGGTCCCTCTGCATCCTCAGGACATGGCCGAGGCGCTCGACGTCCTGGGCGCTGAACTTGCGATACCCCGAGGGGGTCCGCTGCGGCTCGATGAGGCCCTCCGACTCCAGGAAACGGATCTTGGAGATGGTGACTTCGGGGAACTCCTCACGCAGCGCGTTCAGCACCGTGCCGATGCTCATCAGCCCACTGTCCGCGGCGGCGATGCCGTGCCCGGCACCGCCGCTCGATGTTTGAACCATGGACCTTCCCTGGGGGTCCCCCCGGACGGCGTCCGGGGGAGGGTCAGTAGCCCCGCTGGCTCGCGTAGAAGACCAGCCGGTACTTGCCGATCTGCACCTCGTCACCATTGTTCAGGGCGACCTGGTCGATCCGCTCACGGTTGACATAGGTGCCGTTCAGACTGCCCACGTCGGCCACCGTGAACGAGCCGTCCGGACCGCGGCGGAACTCCACATGCCGACGGGAGACCGTCACGTCGTCCAGGAAGATGTCGCTCTGCGGATGACGCCCTGCCGTGGTCAGGTCGCCGTCCAGCAGGAAGCGGCTGCCCGAGTTCGGACCACGGCGCACCACCAGCAGCGCCGAACCGAGCGGCAGTGCGTCGACGGCCGCCTGCGCCTCCGGGGAGAGCATGGGAATCGGCGTCTGGCCCGTGGCCTCGGCGTCGTAGGCCTCGAGTCCGGAGATGGAGATCGTGGACGTCGTCTCGGACGGACGCTCTGCCGCGGCTCCGGCCCGCAGCGGCGCGCCGCAATTGGAGCAGAAGCGGCTGTTCTCCGCGTTGCGGTTACCGCACCTCGTACACACCAGGGCCGACATGGACGGATCCTCCTGCCGCGGCTGCCCCCCAGGGGCATTGGACGCGTACGGGTCGGCGGAAAACCCTCCACCCGTACTTGAGGTTGACGGTTGTCCGAAACCTATGCCTCCGGACTGGGCAGGGTCAACAGACGGCGCGCCCTGACCTCCGGAAACGTCAGCGCCCGGACCACCGACCTGGTCCCGGAACAGCGGGCGCTGACCTTCTGCGTCAGGCTGTGCGCGATGACGAGCGGTCGCGTTGTCGCTGCCCTCTCGCGCGCTCTTGCCGAACAACTTCGCAAACAACTTCACGGGCGATTCCCCTTGACCGAAACAGACCCGCCCGTGGGGCAGGACGAACCCTGATTGAACACACCGGTCGACCCGGACATCCTCACAACGTCCGTATCCACCAGACAGTTTCCACCACGCACCACCCATTCGGTGCGCCGACCCCCCGCAACCTCATGCCCTGGCCGGACGCCCCCCATGCACCCCCGGTTCACTGGGAGGACGACCGAGCGTAGTCAGGCCGCTTCGCTGCTCGCAAGGCGTCCACGACGATCTTGTCCGACCGCTCGACGGTCACGGTGGCCTGCTCCTTCTCAAGAGTCTGCACCACGCCTCCAGGGATGTTGAGCGCCGGTTCGAGGTCCTGCGGCCTGCCGATGACCTTGAAACGATAGGGAGCGTTGATCTTGTTCCCATCGACGCTCACGCTCTTGCCGGAGTCGGTCAGGTACGTCCCCGCGACGACCCGCACGCCGTTCACCTGGATCGCCTCCGCGCCGGCCGCGCGCAGCTCCTGGACCGCGTCGAGCAGCATGTCCGCCTCGACCGTCCCCTTCGTGTCGTCGATGGTCATGGTGATGCCGGGCCCCTGCGCGGCCACCGTGCCCGCGAGGATGCCGAGCTGCCTCTCCTTCTCGACCGTCTGCTTACGGGCCTCCTCGGCCTGGTCCGAGCTGTTCTCCAGCTCGTCCCGCTGCTTCTCGAGACCCTGCTTCTCGTCTTCAAGACGCTGAGTACGGTCGTCCAGTTCGTCGAGGATGCGAACAAGATCTTCCTGACGCGCACCCCGTAGAGCACTGTCGCTGTCACTGTTCGACGCCACCTGAATGGCGAGACCGAATCCCAGGCCGAACAACAGCACGGCGACGATGAGTTGGGCACGCGTGACACGCGGCGGCCACAACCCCTTCACCAGACGTTGCCGACCGGTCAGCTGCGGCTCCCGCTCGGAGGCGTTCTCGGCCGGAGGAGAGGCCGCCGCGGGTACCTCCTCGGGCAGTTCCTTGCGCAGCCTGTTGTCGGGCGTCTCGTCCTGGTTGCTCATCGGCCTCACGCCCGGAACACGTGCCGGCGGATCGCCGCGGCGTTCGAGAAGATCCGGATCCCGAGGACGACGACGACACCGGTGGACAGCTGGGCTCCCACGCCCAGCTTGTCGCCCAGGAACACGATCAGCGCGGCCACGACCACGTTGGACAGGAATGACACGACGAAGACCTTGTCGTCGAAGATGCCGTCGAGCATGGCCCGCAGACCTCCGAAGACGGCGTCGAGTGCCGCCACGACGGCGATCGGCAGATAAGGCTCGACGACCGCCGGAACCTCAGGCCGGACCAACAGGCCGACCACGACTCCCACGACGAGGCCCAGTACGGCGATCACGATGTGCCCTTCTCGGTTTTCGGCTGTGCTGTACGTACGGTCACACTCGGTGCGGCGGGCAGCCGGAGGTCGTCCTCCACGGAGATGGCGGTCCGGATGCCGAAGTTCTCCTGCAGGGCGTGCAGATACAGCCCGTCGGCGCTGTTCTGGAACCTGGTGCTCATGCCGTCGCCGTCCCCCACGGCAAGCACCGTATACGGCGGAACCAGCGGCTTGTTGTCGACCAGTATCGCGTCACCCGCGGCCCTGATCGCCGACAGCGTGGTCAGCCGCTGCCCATTGATCGAGACGGCCTCCGCGCCCGATTCCCACAGACCGTTGACCACGCGCTGCATGTCGCGGTCGCGCACCCTGCCGGTGTCGGAGAACCCGGAGGTCTCACGCGGGTCGCCTTCGCCTTCCGTGGTGGCTTCCTTGGCATCGTCCACGACCAGTTTCACGCCGGGACCGCGCACCTCAGTCGAACCCGCCAGAAGCCCCAAGAGCGCCGTCTGGTCACTGTGGCCGGTCTTCCTGAGGGCCTCACGCTGCCGCGCGCCCACGTCGTCGCGCAGCTCGTCGACGGAGTCCTCGAGTTTGTCCGCGCTCTCGGTCTCCCGGTCGATGCGGTCGATCAGTTCCTCGCGCTCCTTGGCCACGGCGGGCGCCGCGACCCGCGCCTGTGCCGCACCGACGGTCACCACCAGAGCCGCGAGCACCAGACCGGCGGCGAGACCGAGCTTCGCCCTGAGGGTCTTGGGCATACCGCCGTCGCCACTGGCCTTCTTCCGCGCGGCCGCCTCGGCGTATCCGTCGTCGAGACTGTGGTCCATGACGTTGGTGAGCAGCGACATGGACGCGTCCGGACGCGACGCGCGCGTGGGTGTGCTCCGAACGGGGGGCTGCTGCGGCATGCCGCACATCGTCGCACGTCGCGCCCACTACCTCCGAATGGCCCCGGCAACGTGCCGGACAGGCCCCCTGGAGGACACTTGTCCGGCACGCGCGCGTGCTGTGATTCAGCGCCCGGCGCTGTCCACGACCGCCGACCACTCGTCGAGCAGCGCCTGCGCGGAGGCGTCGTCCGGCCCCTCCGCCCACAGGTGGGTGACCGCCTCGGCCGGGTCGGGCAGCACCATCACCCAGCGCCCGTCGGTCTCCACCACCCGCACGCCGTCGGTGGTGTCCACGAAGCGGTCTCCGGCCGCCTCCACGACCCGCCGCATCACAAGTCCCTTGACGGCCCAGGGAGTCGCCAGATCACGCTTGAGGACGTGCGCCCGCGGAATCCGCGCATCGATCTGGCTGAGCGTCAACTGCGTCCGCGCCACCAGCCCGATCAGCCGTACGAAGGCCGCCGCACCGTCGAAGACACTGCTGAACTCGGGGACGATGAAGCCACCCTTGCCGTCACCGCCGAAGATCGTCGTGTCGTCGCGCCCGACCCGGGTCAGATCGTCGGGAGACGTCGTCGTCCATTCCACCTGCGTGCCGTGATACGCCGCCACCTGCTCCGCGATCCTCGTAGTGGTCACCGGCAGAGCCACCCGGCCGCTGCGCCGCTCCGCGGCGACCAGGTCGAGCATCACGAGCAGCGCCCGGTCGTCCTCGATGATGCGGCCCTTCTCGTCGACCAGCGACAGCCGCTCGCCGACGGGGTCGAAACGCACTCCGAACGCGGCGCCCGAGGACGCCACGATCTCACCGAGCCGCACCAGCCCCGACCGCCGCATGTCGGCCGTCTCCGTCGGCCGGGACTCGTTCAGACCGGGATTGATCGTGAGCGAGTCCACCCCCAGCTTGCCGAGCAGGCTGGGAAGCACGAGCCCGGCGCTGCCGTTCGAGGCGTCGACGACGACCTTGAGCCCCGACTCGGCGATCCCCGTCGTATCGACGTTCCTCAACAACGAGCCGGTGTACGAATCGAAGACGCTGGCCGGGAAGTGCAGATCCCCGATCTCGCCCGGGAACGCCCGCCGGTACTCCTGCCGCGCGAACACCCGGTCCAGCTTCCGCTGACTCGCCTGCGAGAGGTCGGCACCCCGGCCGTCGAAGAACATGATGTCCACGGAATCCGGCACACCTGGCGTCGTCCGGATCATGATCCCGCCGGCGCTGCCCCGACCGGTCTGCTGCCGGGCCACGGGCAGCGGTACGTTCTCCAGGTCGCGTACGTCGATGGCGCTGGCCTGCAGCGCGGAGATGACCGCCCGCTTCAGCGCACGGGCACCACGGGAGTGGTCACGGGCCGTCGTGACGGTCGAGCCCTTCTTGAGAGTCGTCGCGTAGGCGCCGGCGAGACGCACGGCGAGTTCGGGGGTGATCTCCACGTTCAGGATTCCGGAGACGCCACGGGCGCCGAAGAGATGCGCCTGACCCCTTGATTCCCAGATGACCGACGTGTTGACGAACGCGCCCGCTTCGATGGTCTTGAACGGGTAGACCCGCACGTTTCCCTGGACGATCGATTCTTCACCGATCAAGCACTCGTCCCCGATGACAGCGCCGTCCTCGATCCGGGCCGCGCGCATGATGTCGGTGTTCTTTCCGACGACACAGCCCCGGAGATTGCTGTGCTGGCCGACGTACACGTTGTCGTGCACAACGGCCTTGTGTAGAAAGGCCCCGGTCTTCACTACCACGTTCGAGCCGACGACCGTGTGCTCCCGGATTTCGGCGCCGGCCTCGACCTTGGCGTAGTCCCCGATGTAGAGGGGCCCACGAAGAACGGCATCAGGGTGCACCTCGGCGCCTTCGGCCACCCACACGCCCGGGGAGATCTCGAACCCGTCGATATCGACGTCTACCTTGCCCTCCAGGACGTCGGCCTGCGCCTTCACATAGCTCTCATGTGTCCCGACGTCCTCCCAGTAACCCTCCGCCACATAGCCGTAAACCGGCTTGCCCTCCTTCATCAACTGCGGAAAGACATCGCCGGACCAGTCCACGGGCACATCGGGTTCGACATAGTCGAAGACCTCGGGCTCCATCACGTAGATACCCGTGTTCACGGTGTCCGAGAAAACCTGGCCCCAGGTCGGCTTCTCCAGGAAACGCTCGACCTTGCCCTCCTCGTCGACGATCGTGATACCGAACTCCAACGGATTGGGCACACGCGTCAGACAGACAGTGACCAGCGCACCCTTTTCCTTGTGGAAATTGATGAGCTCGGTGAGATCGAAGTCGGTCAGGGCATCACCGGAGATGACAAGGAAGGCATCGTCCTTCAACGCCTCCTCGGCGTTCTTGACGCTTCCGGCGGTACCGAGTGGCTTCTCCTCATTGGCATAGGTGAGCTCCATGCCGAGCTCTTCCCCGTCACCGAAGTAGTTCTTGACCAGTGACGCCAGGAACTGGACAGTAACGACGGTCTCGTTGAGCCCATGCCTTTTGAGCAGCCGCAGAACGTGCTCCATGATCGGCCGGTTGGCCACCGGCAGGAGCGGCTTGGGCATGCTTGAGGTCATGGGGCGAAGGCGCGTGCCTTCGCCTCCGGCCATCACGACGGCCTTCATGTCGGAAGCGTCCTCCTCTAAGAGACGACGGTCTAGCCGACTTCACCCGTCCAGATTGTCCCGCACTTTTCCGCCGCGGGCCATCGCGCCGCTACAGCTGCTTCAACCGGCGGGGTTCAGTCGGTCATGGCGTCCGCACGAACCAGGCGGCGGACTTGTACCACGTAGAGAACTCCTGCCCACCAGTACAGCGTTGTACCCCATCCGGCGAACGCCCATCCGAAAATAGCAGCGAGTGACGAGATCCATCCACTTCCGTCACTGAGCAACAGCAACGGGAAGGCATACATCAGGTTGAACGTCGCTGCCTTGCCCAGGAAGTTCACCTGCGGCGGCGGATAGCCGTGACGTCTGAGGATGCCCACCATCACCAGCAGAACCAGCTCTCGCGCCAAAAGTACAGCAGTCAACCAGATTGGCAGAATCTCGCGCCAAGTGAGACCGACCAAAGTCGAGAGAATGTAGAGGCGGTCGGCTGCGGGATCCAAGAGCCGGCCGAGGCTGCTGATCTGGTTCCAACGCCGAGCCAGCTTGCCGTCCAGGTAGTCACTGATCCCGCTCAGAGCCAGTACCAGCAGCGCCCAACCATCGCTCTTGGGACCGCCGAACTCGGGCCGGAGGATGAGCCACAGGAAGAGCGGCACGCCGACGAGCCGCGCCATGCTGAGGATGTTGGGGATGGTGAGGACCCGGTCCGTCTGGACGCGGGTCTCCTGGACCTCCACCCGGGAGCCTCCTGTGGGAAACGTGCCAACGATGCTCCCTGACCTTACCTCAACGCAAAAAAGCTCTGGCTCTCGGGCTATGTGCCCAAGAGCCAGAGCTCTAAAAGGAGTTCGGCGGCGTCCTACTCTCCCACAGGGTCCCCCCTGCAGTACCATCGGCGCTGTAAGGCTTAGCTTCCGGGTTCGGAATGTAACCGGGCGTTTCCCTCACGCTATAACCACCGAAACACTATGAA
>NZ_NTGE01000052.1 GCF_002291145.1 Streptomyces sp. SA15 | reverse complement strand
GTCGGTCAGCTGCGCGACCCGCCGCTCCAGCTGCGCGGCCCGCGCGGCCACACTCTCGGCCGCGCCGCGCGCCTGGACCAACTCCGCGTCCAAGGCGGCCTTCTCGCGGTCCAGACGCTCGCGACGACCGACCCGGGAGGCGGCCCGCACCGCCGCCTGCTGATGGGCGGCGGTGCGCCGCTCGTGTTCGTCCTCGGCCCGACGCAGCTCCTCGTGCGTGGCGTGCAGCGCGGAGGCCTCCTTGCGGGCCTGCTCGTACAGCCGCTCCAACTCGTCGGCCGCTTCGGCGAGTTGACTCGTCGGAGTGTCCCCGGCCTCGGCGGTGGCGGCGGCCAGGGCTTCCCGTACGACGCCCAGGCGCCGTTCCTTCTCCGTGTGCCGTTCCTCCGCCTGCTGGTAGGCGGCCAGCGCCCGCTCCTCCGCCTCCCGGTCGACGTGTCCGGCGTCCTTGCGCGCGGGCGCGGGGTGATCGGTGGCGCCGCAGACGGCACAGGGTTCGCCGTCCGTGAGCTGCGCGGCGAGTTCCGCGGCGATGCCGTTCAGGCGCTGTTCCTTGACGTCCAGCCAGTGCGCCTTGGCCTTGAGCGCCTGCTCCCGCGCGAGACGGGCCTGTTCGGCGGCGGTCTCCGTGTCGCCGGCCAGCTGGTCGCGCATCCGTGCGGCGCCGAGCCGCTGCCGGGCGGGCTCGCGCCGCACGGCGAGCTGCTCGGCGCGGGTCGCGGCCTCCTGGGCGGTCTCGATAC
>NZ_NTGE01000113.1 GCF_002291145.1 Streptomyces sp. SA15 | reverse complement strand
CGTTCACGGGCGGTGCTGCGGGCGATGGCGGCGGCGCTCAGGACGGCTTCCGCCAGCCCCGGCTCGCCGGGGGCCAGCTCCGGCAGCTCCATGCTGTCGCCGGCCGCCTGCTGCATGCGGTGGGCGTCGGCCAGCAGGGCGGCGTCCCCCTCGCGCACCTGGGCCTCGGCCGCGCGTCGGCGCTCGGCGAGGCGCTGTTCGACCGCGGCGAACCGGCGGGTGTCGAAGAGGCGGCCCAGCAACTTGGCGCGTGCCTCGGCGTCGGCGCGCAGGAAGCGCGCGAAGTCGCCCTGGGGCAGCAGCACGACCTGGCAGAACTGCTCGCGGCTCATGCCCAGCAGCTGGGCGACCTCCTCGCCGATCTCCTGGTGGGAGCGGCTGAGATCCTTCCAGGCGCCGGCCGTCGCGTCGTACTCGCGGAGCCAGGTCTGGGCTTTGTCGAGGGTGGTGCCGGAGCCGCGCTTCTTGGGCCGCTCCCAGGGGGGCTGCCTGGTGATC
This sequence comes from Streptomyces sp. SA15, assembly GCF_002291145.1. Classification (GTDB taxonomy): domain Bacteria; phylum Actinomycetota; class Actinomycetes; order Streptomycetales; family Streptomycetaceae; genus Streptomyces. The sequence goes on along the minus strand of NZ_NTGE01000113.1, from coordinate 73,865 downwards.
TCCAACCGGCGGCCCGCGACGGTGAGTTCGAGGCGGATCTGTGTGCGTGTGCCGGACGCTGCGTGGTCGCTGCGCAGGGTCGTGCCCTGGCCGGACTGGCGGGCGCCCGGCACCGTGCCGTACAGCGCGTAGCACACGGCGTCCAGGACGGAGGTCTTGCCGGCTCCCGTCGGTCCGTGCAGCAGGAAGAGCCCGGCGGCGGACAGCTCGTCGAAATCCACGGTCTGGGAGCCGCCGAAGGGCCCGAACGCGGTGATGTCGAGACGGTGCAGCCTCACCGCGCCACCTCCCGCACGGCCTCGTCCGCGCGCACCGTGTCGAACGCGTCCCGCAGCACCGCCCGCTCCCGCTCGTCGGGCCCGGCACCGCGCACATGGGCCACGAAGTCCTCCGCGATCTGCTGGTCGCTGCGGCCGGCGAGGCGCTTGGCGTACGACACGGCGGGGTCGTCCGGGGCGCGTTCGGGGTCGAAGACGAGGCTCAGCGTGTGCGGGAAGCGCTCGGTGAGCCGGGCCATGGGGTCGGCGGGGCGGACGGCGTCGGTGAGAGTCGCCTCGACCCAGGCCTCCTCGTGCCGGGCGAGGTCCGGATCGGCGAGCAGCTCCTCCAGGGTGCCTCGGATGCGGGCCAGCGCGCGGGGCACCGGGCAGTCGACGCGCTCGGCGGTGACCGCGCCGTCGGCGCCCAGGTCGACGAGCCACATGCTCTTGCGGTGGCCGGCCTCCGAGAAGGAGTACGGCAGCGGGGAGCCGGAGTAGCGCACGCGGTCGGTGATGGTCTGGCTGCCGTGCAGATGCCCCAGCGCGGCGTAGTCGACGCCGTCGAAGACCCCGGCGGGGACGGCGGCCACTCCGCCGACGGTGATGTCCCGCTCGCTGTCGCTGGCCTCGCCGCCGGTGACGAAGGCGTGCGCGAGGACGACGGAGCGGGTGCCCCGCGCGCGTGCGGCGAGGTCGGCGCGGACCCGGTCCATGGCGGCGGCGAGCACGGCCTCGTGCCCGGCCTTCTCGACTCCGAACTCGTCCTTGACCAGGGCGGGTTCGAGATACGGCAGTCCGTAGAAGGCCACGTCGCCGTGTCCGTCGGCGAGAATCACGGGCGTCCCGCACGCCGACGGCTCGGTCCGCAGATGGATGCCCGCGCGCCCGATCAGGCCGGCGCCCACCCCGAGGCGGCGCGCGGAGTCGTGGTTCCCGGAGATCATCACCGTGGGCACACCGAGGTCGGCGAGGCGGTGCAGGGCGTCGTCGAACAGCTCGACCGCGGCGAGCGGCGGCACCGCACGGTCGTACACGTCCCCCGACACGACCACCGCGTCGACCTCGCGCTCCCGCACGGTCGTGACGAGGTGGCCGATGAACTCGGCCTGGGCCCCGAGCATGTTGACCCGGTGGAACGCCCGGCCGAGATGCCAGTCGGAAGTGTGCAGCAGCCTCATGATCCCCGAGACTAACGGCCGGGTCTGACACCACGGGCGGTTACTCCCGTATCGACCCGTCATGACGGCCGTGACGCAAGCCTGTTATGCACGGGCGCCACGCAAGCCCGCTTTGCGCTACTTGCCGCGCATGGCGCATCGTTTGTCCGTTATGGCGCGTCCCTGTAGGCCTCGCCGCCGAGTTCGAACCCGGCGCTCCCGGCGGTCACGTCCGCCAGCCACGCCCTGAAGGCCTCCACATCGGCGTCCGGCAGCCCGATCTCGAGGGTGACCGCCTCGCCGTAGCGCACGTCGCGCACCTCACGCCCGGTGGCCCGCAGGTCGTTCTGCACCTTGCCCGCCCGCTGGTGGTCGACGGTCACCGTGGCCAGCCGGAACCGGCGGCGGGTGAGCGTGCCGAGGGTGTCCAGGGCCTCGCCGACCGCTCCGCCGTACGCCCTGATGAGTCCACCCGCGCCCAGCTTGACGCCGCCGTAGTAGCGGGTGACGACGGCGACGACGTACCGCATGTCACGGCGCAGCAGCATCTGGAGCATGGGGACACCGGCCGTGCCGCCGGGTTCGCCGTCGTCGCTCGCCTTCTGGATCGCGGCGTCGGCGCCGATGACGTACGCGTAGCAGTTGTGCGTGGCGTCCGCGTGCTCCTTGCGGATGCCCGCGATGAACTCCTGGGCCTGCTGCTCGGTGGCCGCCGGGGCGAGGGCGCACAGAAAGCGAGAGCGGTTGACCTCGGTCTCGTGCACGCCCGCGCGGGCGACTGTGCGGTACTCGTCCTGCATCGGCCCAGCTTATGCGGGGCGCCTGCCACCGCCCGCACGGGCCGGTTCAGCGCTCGCGCCTGCCGATCATCGCTTCTTCCCGCCCCGCGCGACGATCATGTTCGTCAGCAGGGCCGTGCCCGGGGTGAGGGCCTCCCAGGAGGTGCCGCGCCAGGCCAGGACGGCGATCGCCGAGGTCGGGAACTTCACGCGCACCTCGTCCAGTGCGTCGTCCAGACCGTCCCCGGCCAGGTCGAGCACCAGGTCCTCCAGGCCGGGGTTGTGCCCGATCAGCAGCAGCGTGTCGACCTCGGCGGGCACGTCGTGCACGACGTCCAGGAGGTCGGGTACGCCGGCGGCGTACAGGTGCGGATCGAAACGCACCGGCGGCGGTGTGCCCCACTGGGCGGAGGCCAGCTCCCAGGTCTGGCGGGCGCGTACGGCGGTGGAGCACAGGGCGAGGTCCGGGAGGAGGTTGCTCTCGGCGAGGATCCGGCCCGCGACCGGCGCGTCCCGGCGGCCGCGCGGCGCCAGCGGGCGTTCGTGGTCGACGACGCCCTCCGGCCAGGCGGACTTGGCGTGCCGCAGGACGACCAGGTGACGCAGCGGGCCCGCTCCCGCCCGGGCGATCACGCCGAAGCTCCCACGTCACGGGCCAGCTCAAGCCCGAGCAGCCGGTCGGCGTACGCGTACGTCTCGAAGCGCGCGCCCTCCGGCCAGGCCGACTCGGCGCGCCACACGACGACCAGGTGACGCAGCGGGCCCGCTCCCGCCCGGGCGATCACGCCGAAGCTCCCACGTCACGGGCCAGCTCAAGCCCGAGCAGCCGGTCGGCGTACGCGTACGTCTCGAAGCGCGCGCCCTCCGGCCAGGCCGACTCGGCGCGCCACACGACGACCAGGTGACGCAGCGGGCCCGCTCCCGCCCGGGCGATCACGCCGAAGCTCCCACGTCACGGGCCAGCTCAAGCCCGAGCAGCCGGTCGGCGTACGCGTACGTCTCGAAGCGCGCGCCCTCCGGCAGGTCCGAGGTCTCCACCCGGTGCAGCACCCGCAGGACGGCGGGTACGTTCAGATCGTCCTCCCAGGCCGTGCGGAGCTCGCCGCGCACCTCCTCGGGGATCGCCCGCGACGGCAGACGCGCCCACTCCGCGACCGCGCGGCGCCAGCGGACGAGAGTGTCCCGGGCCTCGTCCAGAGCAGCCACGTCCAGCCGCACGGGCGCGCTCCGGGGCCGGGAGAGCAGCGCCAGGCGTACGACGGCGGGATCGGCGCCCTCCGGAATCCCGGGCGCCGCCGGGTCGACGGGCGCGACGGCGACCCGGATGCCGTCGGGGGCCGTGCCGTCCTCGCCCACCACGTGGATGACCTGGGACTCGCCCAGTCCGGCCCCGGTGCCCCGGCTGTCCTCCAGGGGCCGCATGCCGAGGGCCGCGGCTCCCGCCCTCAGTTCAGCCTGCTCCCGCTCGCCCGCCATCAGCGCCCATACCGGCGTACCGCCCAGCTCCAGGGCCCGCTCCAGAAGGTCGGTGACCAGCAGCACGCGCAGGGCCGTGGCGTCGTAGCCCGCGGTGTGGGCCTCGACGCGGGTCAGCCCGCGGCGGGCGGGAGCGGCCTCGACGGGCTCGCCGGTTCGGGCGTCGATGATGCGCAGCACGAGGTGAGCGTAGGCGCGCGCACAGCGCCGCGCCACCGCCGGCCCGAACATACGTTCAGCGAACAAGGGGAATCATCGGGCATGGTCCGCTGTTCTCCGCGATACCAGCTCTTCCGCGAGCCCGAAGGAGACCCACGGTGTACGGCGACGAGGCAACGGTCCGCAAGATCCTCACCGCGCTCGGCGACACCTGGGCCGTGGTGGGCCTGTCGTCGAACCAGGGGCGCGCCGCGTACGGCGTGGCCGAGGTGCTCCAGCGTTACGGCAAACGCATCGTGCCGGTCCACCCCAAGGCGGAGACGGTGCACGGGGAGCAGGGGTACGCCTCCCTCGCGGACGTCCCCTTCGAGGTGGACGTCGTCGACGTGTTCGTGAACAGCGATCTCGCCGGTCCGGTCGCCGACGAGGCGGTGGCGAAGGGCGCCAAGGCGGTCTGGTTCCAGCTCGGGGTCATCGACGAGGCGGCGTACGACCGCGCCCGGGCCGCCGGCCTCGAGATGGTGATGAATCGCTGCCCGGCGATCGAGATTCCCCGGCTCGGCTGAGCGTCACCGGAATTCATGAAAGGCTGTCCAGGAAACCCCCGGGAACAAGTCAAGATTCCGGCAACAGCCTTCAGCGGAACAGCTTCCGATTCCTAATGTGAGGCCTCTTGTACGTCGAACATTTCTGTTCGTTTATGAGAGGCCCCTTAAATAATGGTAAGCATTGACCATGCCGCCCCGGAGGTCGGAAGGGGCCCGGGCGGCGGCCTGCGGCGGGACATCGGACTGATCGGGCTCATGTGGGCCTCGGTCGGTTCCATCATCGGATCCGGTTGGCTGTACGGCGCCGAGAAGGCGGTCGCCGCGGCCGGTCCCGCGGCCGTCATCTCCTGGTTGATCGGCGCGGTGGGAATCGTCCTGCTGGCGCTGGTGCACGCGGAACTCGGCGGAATGTTCCCGGTCGCCGGCGGCACCGCGCGTTATCCGCATTACGCGTTCGGCTCTCTGGCCGGTATGTCCTTCGGCTGGTTCTCCTGGCTCCAGGCGGCGACCGTGGCGCCGATCGAGGTCGAGGCCATGATCGGCTATGCCGGGCACTGGTCCTGGGCGCGGGGCTTCCTGCACGCCTCCGACGGGACGCTGACGACGAGCGGGCTCCTGGTCGCCGTGCTGCTGATGGCCGTCTTCGTCGTCGTCAACTTCCTCGGCGTACGCGCCCTCGCGCACACCAACAGCGCCGCCACCTGGTGGAAGATCGCCGTACCGCTGGCCGCCATCTTCGTCATCGCCATCGGCAACTTCCACCCGGGGAACTTCACTTCGGAGGGCTTCGCGCCCTTCGGCGCCAAGGGCGTGCTGACCGCGATCAGCACGAGCGGCATCATCTTCGCCCTGCTGGGCTTCGAGCAGGCGATCCAGCTCGCCGGCGAGAGCCGGGACCCCAAGCGCGACCTGCCCCGGGCCACCCTCGGTTCCGTCGCCATCGGCGCGGTCGTCTACGTCCTGCTCCAGGTCGTGTTCATCGCCGCGCTCCCGCACAGCTCCTTCGCGCACGGCTGGGCCAAGCTGGACTACCCCGGAATCAGCGGCCCTTGGGCCGGCCTCGCCACTCTGGTGGGCCTCGGCTGGCTGAGCGTGGTGCTGTACCTGGACGCCGTGATCTCCCCCGGCGGCACCGGCCTGATCTACACCACCGCGACCGCCCGCGTCTCCTACGGCCTGGCCAGGAACGGCTACGCCCCCAAGCTGTTCGAGCGCACCGACGCCCGGGGGGTGCCGTGGTTCGGGCTCCTCATCTCCTTCGTGACGGGCGTGGTCTGCTTCCTGCCCTTCCCGAGCTGGCAGGAGCTGGTCAGCTTCATCACCTCGGCGAGCGTCCTGATGTATGCGGGGGCTCCACTGGCGTACGGCGTCTTCGCCGACCGGCTCCCGCACCACGACCGTCCCTACCGGCTGCCCGGCGGCACGGTGATCGCCCCGCTGTCGTTCGTGGTCGCCAACCTCATCATCTACTGGTCGACCTGGGACACCCTGTGGCGGCTCGGGGTGGCGATCGTCCTCGGCTACCTCCTCCTCGGCGGATACGCCTGGTACGCCACCCGCAAGGGCCTGCCCGACGCGCCCCGCCCGGACTGGAGGGCCGCCCAGTGGCTACCGGTGTACCTGGTGGGCATGGGCCTGATCTCCTGGCAGGGCAGCTTCGGCGGCCAGGGTCGCATCGCGCTGTGGTGGGACATCCTCGTCCTCGCGGCCTTCTCCCTGGTGATCTACTACTGGGCCAGGGCCTGCGCGTCCCGGCCCGAGGAGATCGAGCGGAGCATCGACGAGGTCGCCGTCACGGACGCGCCCGCACACTGAGGGCACGGTCCGTGAGCCTCTCCCCACCCCGCCCGGCCGCCGACATAATGTTCGCGTGACCACCACCCCCCAGCCCAACTCCGGTGCCCCGCAACGCTTTCCGGTCGTCGTCGTGGGCGCCGGGCCCGCCGGGCTGACCATCGGCAACATCCTGCGGGCCGCCGGTGTCGACTGCCTGGTCCTGGAGAACGAGACGCGGGAGTTCATCGAGCAGCGGCCCCGCGCGGGAGTCATCGAGGAATGGGCCGTGCGCGGGCTGCAGCAACGCGGGCTCGGCGAGAACCTGCTGGAGCGGGCGCAGTTGCACACCGAGTGCGAGTTCCGGTTCGGCGGGGACCGCTTCCGCTTCTCCTACATCGAGCTGACGGGGAATCATCATTTCGTCTATCCGCAGCCTTTGCTGGTGACGGACCTGGTGCGCGAGTACGCGGACGTGCGGGGCGGGGAGATCCGGTTCGGCGTGCGGGACGTGCGACTGCACGATCTGGACACGGACCGCCCCTCGGTGTCATACCTCTCCGCGGAGACGGGCGGGCGGGTGCTCGTCGAGTGCGACTTCGTCGCCGGGTGCGACGGAGGGCGCGGGGTGACGCGCAGCGCGCTGCCGGAGGACGCCCACATCGCCCGGTACGACTACGGCGTCGGCTGGCTGGCCCTGCTCGCCGAGGCTCCGCCGTCCAACGACTGTGTCGTCTTCGGCATCCATCCGAACGGTTTCGCCGGGCACATGGCCCGCAGCCCCCAGGTGACCCGCTACTACCTGGAGTGCCCGCCCGGCGACGACCCGGAGAACTGGTCGCACGACCGCGTCTGGTCCGAGCTGCGCGAGCGGCTCGCGGCGACCTTGGCCGGTCCGCTCATCGAAGGACCGCTGATCGAGAAGCGTGTCCTGGACATGCACAGCTACGTCATCGAGCCCATGGTGTTCGGACGCCTCTTCCTGGCCGGGGACGCCGCCCACCTCACCGCGCCGATCGCCGCGAAGGGCATGAACCTCGCCCTGCACGACGCCTTCCTGCTCGGCGACGCCCTCGTCGGGTACCTCACCAAGGGCGACGAGTCGGGGCTTGACGGCTATTCGGAGGCGTGTCTGCGGCGCGTGTGGGAGTACCAGGACTTCTCGCAGTGGCTCTCCGAGGTGTACCACGGCACGTCGTCCGGCGACGCGTACCGTGCGGGCACCACCTTCGCCCGGCTGAGGCGCCTGTTCACCTCGCCCGCCGCCGCGGCGGCCTTCGCGGAGCAGTACCTCGGTACGGCCCCCGCGTACTGAACCGGTCAGTCGTGCGGCGGCCGGTCGCTGAGCCGGTGGTCCGCCACGTTCAGGGCCTCGTCCACGAGGCGCCGCAGATGGCCGTCGCGCAGTGAGTAGATCACCCTGCGGCCCTCCTTGCGGGTGTTCACCAGGCCGGCCAGCCGCAGCCGGGCCAGGTGCTGGCTGACGGCCGGCCGCGCCGCACCGCACGCCTGAGTCAGGGTCGTGACGTCGGCCTCCCCCGACGTCAGGGCGTGCAGCAGGGCGAGCCGGGTGCGGTCGCCCAGCAGGGCGAGCAGTTCGGCGGCGAGCGCGAACTGTTCCTCGCCGGGGCTGCGCGGGTGCGCATCGTGTGCAGGTGACAGGTGCATGCGTGCGCTCATACGCACATAATGGCTGTCGTGGGCGTCCCGCGTCCACCAGCGCACACCGGAAGGGGAACCTCGTGAGCGACCGGCACCACCACGAGCACAGCCACGGACGGGACCACGGGCACAGCCACGAGCATCGTGAGCACCCACGCCCCCATCCCCGTCTCCGCCATCGCCTCGCCCACCTCCTCACCCCGCACTCCCACGAGACGGCCGACAAGCTCGACTCCGCCCTGGAGTCCTCGGCCCGCGGTATGCGCGCCCTGTGGGTCTCGCTCGCGGTGCTCGGGGCGACGGCACTGGCGCAGGCGGTCGTGGTGGCCCTGTCCGGGTCGGTCGCACTGCTCGGCGACACGGTGCACAACACCGCGGACGCGCTGACCGCCGTACCGCTCGGGATCGCCTTCGTGCTGGGCAGGCGTGCGGCGACGCGCCGCTTCACCTACGGCTACGGCCGCGCCGAGGACCTGGCGGGCATCGTGATCGTGCTGACGATCGCCGCGTCCGCCGCCTTCGCGGCCTGGGCGGCGATCGACCGGCTGTTCGACCCGCGCCCCGTCGAGCACGTCCCGGCGGTCGCGGTGGCCGCGCTGGTCGGTTTCGCGGGCAACGAGTGGGTGGCCCGCTACCGGATCCGGGTCGGCCGCTCCATCGGCTCGGCCGCGCTGGTCGCCGATGGACTGCACGCCCGTACGGACGGGTTCACGTCACTGGCCGTGCTGCTGGGGGCGGGCGGATCGGCCCTGGGCTGGCAACTCGCCGACCCGATCGTGGGGTTGGCGATCACGGCCGCCATCACGCTGGTGTTGCGGGACGCGGCGCGCGAGGTGTTCAGGCGGGTGATGGACGCCGTCGACCCGGCTCTGGTGGACCGGGCCGAGCGGGCGCTGCGGGGCGTCGAAGGGGTGTGCGAGGTGGGCGAGTTGCGGCTGCGCTGGATCGGGCACCGGTTGCGTGCCGAGGTGGCGGTCGTCGTGGACGGCGAGGCGACGGTACGTCGGGCCCACGCCATCGCCGTCGACGCCGAACACGCCCTGCTGCACGCGGTCCCGCGGCTCACCGCGGCGCTGGTGCACGCGGATCCGGCGCCGGTGCCGGGCGAGGCGGACCCGCATCACGCCCTCGCCCACCACGCGTCGGCCTGAGAACCTGTCACATGCCGGCCGGGCGCCCGCCGCCTGGCACGCACTCCCCCACTGCCTCAAAGGCGTGGGGGACCCCCAGGCGCGTTGCCGAACCGCCCACGTGGCTCCTGAGCTCAGGCCACTCCCAGCCCCTCCAGCACCACGGCCCCCGGCAACTGGGCGAACGCCTTCCCCGGTACCAGCAACTTGCCGCGTCGGCGTCCGCTGCCCACCAGGACGTACGGCAGATCGACGACGGCCGAGTCCACCAGCACCGGCCAGCCGTCGGGCAGTCCGATCGGGGTGATGCCGCCGTACTCCATGCCGGTCTCCCCCGTCGCCGTGTCCATCGAGGCGAACGAGGCCTTTCGCGCGCCGAGTTGGCGGCGCACGACGCCGTTGACGTCGACCCGCGTGGTGGACAGCACGACGCACGCGGCGAGCGTGGTCTCGCCGCCGCGCTTGCCGGCCACCACCACGCAGTTCGCCGACTGCTCCAGCAGCTCGCGGCCGTAGTGCTCCACGAAGACCGCGGTGTCGGCCCAGTGCGGGTCGGTGTCGACGTAGACGATCTGCTCGGCGGGCACGCTGCCGCTCCAGTGGCGTACGGCGTCGGCGACCGGGGCGGTCAGGTCGGCGAGACAGTCGGGGGCGGGCGTGGCGTGGTCGAAGTGTCCGATGGGTGCGCGCATGACCGCACGCTAACAGGACCGCCCGGGCCGGTTCAGCGCACGGCCGGGACCGAGACCGTCAGCATCATCTCCATGGGGACGTCGCCCTGATTGGCGTACGTGTGGGCGGCGTTGGCCTCGAAGGTGGCGCTGGCGCCGGCTGGGACGCGGTACTCCACACCCTCGACGGTGAGGGTGAGTTCGCCCACCGTGACGTGGACGATCTCCACCGTGCCGGCGGGGTGCGGGTCCGACCCGCTGCTCTCGCCCGGCATCAGCCGCCAGTCCCACATCTCCAGCGGGCCGGGCGCCTCCGTGCCCGCGAGGAGCCGGCTGTAGCTGCCCGCGTCGGTGTGCCACAGCCGCACCACCTGCTCGGCCGGGACGACCCGCACCTTCGGCCCCTGTTCGTAGTCGAGCAGGGTGGTGATGCTGATGCCGAGCGCGTCACCGATCTTGACAACCGTGCCGAGGCTGGGGTTCGTCCGGGCCTGCTCGATCTGGATCAGCATGCCGCGGCTGACCCCGGCACGCGCGGCGAGCGAGTCCAGGGTGAAGCCGCGCTCGGTGCGCCAGCGCTTGACGTTGCGCGCCAGGGACTGGGTGAGCAGGTCGAGGTCCGACACTTTCCGTCCAATATTCTGGATGACAGAGTTCAATTTGCTGCACTATGATGTGGTGCACCCGATCGTTCACCGAACTGTACTGCGAGGCGACCCGTGACAGCATTCTTCGCCCTGGCCACCAGCCTGTTGTGGGGGCTGGCCGACTTCGGCGGCGGACTGCTGACCCGGCGCACCCCGGCGCTGACGGTGGTGGTCGTCTCGCAGACGATCGCGACGGCCGTGCTGGGCGTGATCGTGGTGGCCACGGGGGCGTGGAGCGAGGCCGGCCCGCGGTTGTGGTTCGCGGTCGCGGCGGGTCTTGCCGGGCCGGTGGCGATGATCTGCTTCTACAAGGCGCTGGCGCTGGGCCCGATGGGCGTGGTCTCCCCGCTCGCCACCCTGAGTGTGGCCGTCCCCGTCGGTGTGGGGCTCTTCCTCGGCGAGCGCCCCGGCCTGGTGCAGGTCGCGGGGATCGCGGTCGCCGTCGCCGGTGTCGTCCTGGCGGGCGGACCCCAGCTGCGCGGAGCGCCCGTGCAACGCCGGGCCATCGTCCTCACCCTGGTCTCCGCCGTCGGCTTCGGAGCGGTGTTCGCGCTGATCGCGGAGGCGTCGACGACGGTCACCGGCCTGTTCCTGGCCCTCTTCGTGCAGCGCGTGACCAACGTGGCCGTGGGCGGAGCCGCGCTATACGTCTCCGTCAAGCGCGGAGCGGACGCCCTCCCGTCGGGCGGCTTCCCATGGGCCTCGCTGCCGGCGCTCGCCTTCGTCGGCCTCGCGGACGTCGCCGCCAACGGTACGTACGCGATCGCCGCCCAGCACGGGCCGGTCACCGTGGCCGCCGTACTCGCCTCGCTCTACCCGGTGGTGACGGCCCTGGCCGCCCGCGGCTTCCTCAGCGAACGCCTGCGAGCGATCCAGGCGGCGGGGGCGGGCCTGGCCTTGATGGGTACGGTGCTGCTGGCGGCGGGTTAGGGCGTCTGCGGCATCAAAAGCCCCCTAGGGGGTGTTTTGAAAGTCCCGCACAGCACCCACGGCGCCCGGCACGCACCCTCGCCGCACCGGCCAAAGACCCAAGTAGCTCCGCTACGAGGGCCTTCGTCCGGCACGCCGAGGGCACGCACCGAACACCGCGGGCACCGCACAGGACTTTCAAAACACCCCCTAGGCGTCGGCGTCGAGCTCCGCGAGCCGGGCGGCGGCGTCTTCGTCCAGGTCGGCCAGCGCCAGGAGCTGTTCCGGGGTGACGCCGTCCGGTATCGGCACCGGGGCCGGTGTCCTCAGCGGTGGCTGCCAGCCGTCGGCGGGAGTCCAGCGCCGTACGACGCGCGCGGGCGCCCCGGCCACCACCGCGTGGTCCGGCACCGCACCGCGGACGACCGCGCCGGCCGCCACGACGACGTTCCGCCCGATGCGCGCCCCCGGCAGGATCACCGCGCCGGTGCCGATCCAGCAGCCCGGCCCGATCTCCACCGGCTCCATCCGCGGCCACTGCTTGCCGATGGGCTCGTGCGGATCGTCGTACGAGTGGTTGGTGGACGTGACGTAGACGTACGGCCCGAAGTAGCAGTCGCTGCCGATGGTGACCGCGGTGTCGGCGATGACGTGGCTGCCGCGGCCCAGGACGACTCCGTCGCCTATGCGCAGGATCGGGTCCGGGCCGAGGTCGAGGTCGGGCATCAGGCCGGCCGTCAGGGTGACGTGTTCGCCGACGATGCAGTGGGCGCCCAGCTGGATCCAGGGCTCGCCGAAGACCGTGCCGAGCGGGAAGGCGAGCCGGGTGCCCGTCCCCAGCGCGTGGAAGCGGAAGCGTCCCGGGTGCTCGGCGGTGACGGAGCCGGTGCGCTGCGCCCAGGCCCAGCCCGCGTGCACGGCCCGCTGCGCGAGGCTGCGTGACCATGATGAGAACGTGTTCTTGCGCTTCGGCACCCGCTCACCGTACTCAGCGTCAGGTGGACCCATGAGATCGAGGGGCTGTGATCTTCACCCCACCCGGTGGCGTACGGTGCCGGTGTTGAGGACGACGGCGAGGAGAGGGCGATGGCGCACAAGGCGTTGATCACGGGCATCGGCGGCAAGGAACCGAAGGTCCACGAGGAGGCGTTCGTGGCACCCACGTCCTCGGTGATCGGGGATGTGACGCTGGAGGCGGGGGCGAGCGTCTGGTACGGGGCGGTGCTGCGCGGCGACGTCGAGCGGATCTCCGTCGGGGCGAGCAGCAATGTCCAGGACAACTGCACGCTGCATGCCGACCCGGGGTTTCCCGTCACCGTCGGCGAGCGCGTCTCCATCGGGCACAACGCCGTGGTGCACGGGGCGACGGTCGGGGACGACTGTCTGATCGGGATGGGGGCGACCGTGCTCAACGGTGCGGTGATCGGGGCGGGGTCGCTGGTTGCCGCGCAGGCGTTGGTGCCGCAGGGGATGGAGGTGCCGGCGGGGTCACTGGTGGCCGGGGTCCCCGCGAAGGTCAAGCGGGAGTTGACGGAGGAGGAGCGTCAGGGGGTCACGCTGAACGGTACGCACTATGCGGAGTTGGCCAAGGCGCATCGTGGGGTGCATGAGTAGGTAGTCCGGCGGCTGCGGGTTGTGGGCGGCTGGTCGCTCCCCCAACTCTCGACTTCGCTCGAGCGGGGGGCTCCCGTCGCGGCGGAGCCGCACAGTGCCACAGCCCCGCACCCCTAACGGCGTTTCACTCCCCGGCGGGAACAGGTTCCGCTTCCTGATGGGCGACCTGCGCCTGCTTCGCCTTCCGCTTCAGCACGAGCATGGACGTGACGCCGACCAATACCGCCGCCACCAAGCCCAGCCAAGAGAACCGCTTCAGCCACGACTCCGCCACGATCCCCACGTAGTAGATGACCGCGGTCGTCCCGCCCGCCCAGACGATGCCCCCGAACACGTTGGCGATCAGGAACTTCCAGTACGGCATCCGCAGCACACCCGCGAGCGGGCCCGCGAAGATGCGCAGCAGGGCGACGAAGCGGCCGAAGAAGACCGCCCACATGCCCCACTTCTCGAAGGACCGCTCGGCCGTGGCGATGTGCCCCTCGCTGAAGTGCTTGGGGAACTTCTTGCCGAGCCAGACCAGCAGTGGCCGTCCGCCCTTGCGGCCGATGGCGTAGCCGATGGAGTCGCCGACGATCGCGCCGATGGTGGCGCACGCGCCGAGGATCACCGGGTCGATGCCCGCGTGCTGCGAGGACAGCAGCGCCGCCGAGACCAGGATGATCTCGCCGGGCAGCGGAATGCCCAGGCTCTCCAGGCCGATGACCACTCCGACCAAGGCGTAGACGGCGGCCGCGGGCACCGTGTCGAGCCACTCCTGCACGTGCAACGCCGGTTCCTCCGATTCGCGTCCCTCTAGTCCCGGGGGCGCCTTCACACAGGCGCGCCCCGGGAAGCCTACCGGGTCACGGAGATGCTCCCGCGTCCCACAGGTCCCACTGGTGGTCCCGGGGCACGGTGGTGCTCAGGGCGTTCCCGCCCTCGACTCCGTCCGCGGCGAGAGCGGGGCGGAGTCAAGGGTCCCGGTCACGGGAGTCGTGGCGGGAGTCGTGGTGGGAGTGGTGACCGGTGCGGGGGCGTCCGACAAGCCGCCCGGGAGGATGTCGGCATCCTCGGTGGGCGCGGCCGGCTCGGGCTCGGCACAGCAGTCGGCCGGGGCGATCCGCTTCTCGAACTGCGGCGGCCGGACCACCGGCGCGTCCGGCGGCGTCTCGGGATCCTTGGGCGGAGTCGCGGCGTCGGGGGACGCCGGTGCGGCCTCCGGCGAGTCCGGCTCCTCGGGGCTGCCGTTCTGCGTCCCGTTCTCCGCCGGGCCCTCCCCCTGTGTCGTCTCCGGCTCGTCGCTCACGGGTTCCAGGACCCACCGCTGCCCCTCGGATCCGTCCCGTTCGGCGACGACCACGGTCTTCCCGTTCTTGGGCGCCACCAGCAGCCCCTTGCCCCCGCGTAGCAGCAACTCGCCCCGCACGGTGAGGTCGTAGCGCACCTCGCCCGCGTGCACCAGGCAGTCGGCGACGACGACCGAGCCCTCGTCGGCGTCGGCGTCGAGGCAGAGGGTGGGGTCGGTGGCGCTGCGCAGCAGTCCGTCGTCCTGGTACGACCACTGCTGCGACGCGGCCGACGAGCACGCCGCCAGCACGGTCCCGGCACCGTCCGCGGGTCTGCTGTCGCGCACGTCGAGGCACAGCCCGGCGACCAGATTGCGGAGCCTGCCGTGCCCGACCTCGACGGGGTTGCCCACGGAGGCGGCGGACGGGGATCCGGCGGACGACGAGTCGCCCTTGTCCCCCGGCGAGACGGAGGTGCCGCTCGGCGCCCCCCAGGTGGCGCGTGGCCCGGGGACGCCGCCCTCGTCGGACCAGCTCCTGGCGACGAGCACGGTCGCGAGCAGGGCGAGGGACAGACCGGCGCCCATGAGTAACGCCTTGCCGTGCCGACGGGAGGGGGCGAGGTGGCCGACCCCGGCGGGGCGGTGGCGTCCGCCGGTTCGCGGCCGTACGAACGGAGGCCTGCCCGGCGACTGCGGGGCGGTGCCGCGACCGGGCCGGGAGTCGAGGTAGCGGCGGGCGCCCCAGCCGAGCACGGTCTCGGCGAGCAGCGCGTCCAGGCCGCCCTCGAAATGACTGAGCTGCTCGGCGGCGTGCCGGCAGTACCCGCACGCCGTCAGATGACGTCGGACATCGGGCAACAGGGCTCCGCCCCGGCGAATGGGGACGTCGAGGAGACGGTTGTAGAAGCGGCATTCCCTGGTGGGCGCGAGTTCCCGGTGGGCGCGTACACAGCCCGCCCGGAATTGCTCCCGAGCCCGCTCAAGACCGGCGGCCGCGGTAGCGGTGTCCACACCCAGCAGACCAGCGGGTACGGATATGGGCTCGGCCTCGACCTCGGTGTGCCACAGCAGGCATTGGGAGGCGCCCGGAAGGGCCTGGAATGCGCGCTCGGCGAGCCGTCGCCTTTCGGGGGTGACCGGCCTCGCCGCGCGTAGACCACGGCCACCGGTCGGTTTGCGGAGTTCCGGCAGCAGAGCGGAAATTCCGTCGTCCGCGGCCCATCCCTTGACGGTCTCCCGTACCGCCGCGAGGAGTTGGGGACGCACGGCGCCGCCGGCCGTCCCCGAGAGCACCCGGTGGAACGCGGCGGCGGTCGCCATGGAGGCCGAACCGTCCGAAGACAGCAGGCAGATGACCGCGTAGTCGTGGGTCGCCCGCCAGTGCCGGGCCATCAGCAGCGCGACGGCGTGGGCGTCCGTGTCGGCTCCGCCCAGCCGGGCCACGAGATCTCGGTCGGACTCCCCGGGACGCGATCCGGGCCGTGGCGGGTACGGCGGGCGTGGGGGGTAAGGAGACTGCACTGGACCATTTCCTTCCAAGCCGCAGGACGGCATGCGAAATGCGCGTTCGTAGGAAAGCAGGTGCCTGATTGGTGCATACCTATGCCGCGTCAGGTGCGGGTCGGCTATTTGGCCGCTCACTTTCGCACAAACGACTCACAGGAAACAAGAAGCTCGAGTGACCTGAGTTCAAAAAGCGGGTACTTCAGAAATGTTACCGACGGTATCCGCACCGACATTCGAAAAAACGTCGTCGCGGGCCGGTCAAGTTGTGTGCAAGGAAGGGCGGTTGGCACACAAAATCTCCCCTTCCCGCCCGGCCCACAGCGAGTTCCGAGGATTCTCTCGGGGTACTCCCATCCCCGTGCGCCAGCATGAGCCGCATGATCGTCCCCCACACGACAGCCGCCCCCGCCCCTGCCCGCCCCGTCCGCAAGGCGGTCGTACCCGCCGCCGGCCTCGGCACGCGGTTCCTGCCCGCGACGAAGGCGACTCCGAAGGAGATGCTCCCGGTCGTCGACAAGCCGGCCATCCAGTACGTCGTCGAGGAGGCCGCCGCGGCCGGGCTCGACGACGTCCTGATGGTCACCGGCCGGCACAAGCGGGCCATCGAGGACCACTTCGACCACGCCTTCGAGCTGGAGCAGGCGCTCGCGGCCAAGGGCGACGCCGTACGACTGGACGCGGTGCGCGACCCGGCACGGCTGGCGAACATCCACCACATCCGCCAGGGCGAACCCCTGGGCCTGGGGCACGCGGTGCTCTGCGCCCGCCGCCACGTCGGCGACCAGCCCTTCGCCGTCCTCCTCGGCGACGACCTGATCGACCCGCGCGAGACCCTGCTCAGCCGGATGCTCGACGTCCGTGACACGTTCGCCGGCAGCGTGGTCGCCCTGATGGAGGTGGACCGCGAGCAGATCCCCCTCTACGGCTGCGCGGCCGTCGAACCGACCGGGGAGGACGGGGTGGTCCGCGTCACCGGCCTGGTCGAGAAGCCGTCGCCGCAACACGCTCCGAGCGCCTACGCGGTCATCGGCCGGTACGTCCTCGATCCCGCCGTCTTCGACACCCTCGAGCGCACCCCGCCGGGCCGGGGCGGCGAGATCCAGCTGACCGACGCCCTTCAGGAACTCGCCGCGAGCGGCACGGTGCACGGGGTCGTCTTCGACGGACTGCGCTACGACACCGGCGACAAGGCGGACTATCTGCGCACAGTGGTCCGGCTGGCCTGCGACCGCGACGACCTCGGGCCCGAATTCGTCGCCTGGCTCAAGGAGTTCGTGGCCGGACTGGGCGAAGGCGGGGCGGCCGGCCGCGACCGGACCGCCGCCTGATGACACGTCGAGGGGTGCCGGCCGGACCGGCACCTAAGGGCCCTAGGGGGTGTTTTGAAAGTCCCGCACAGCACCCACGGCGCCCGGCACGCACCCTCGCCGCACCGGCCAAAGACCCAAGTAGCTCCGCTACGAGGGCCTTCGTCCGGCACGCCGAGGGCACGCACCGAACACCGCGGGCACCGCACAGGACTTTCAAAACACCCCCTAGCGGGAAACGCGGCTCAGCTGTTGGGCCGAAGCGTCCAGACGACGGTCATCTCGCCGGTGACGGCCCCGTCCGCGCGCTGGATGGCGACGGCCACGGGGAACTCCGGCCGCTGACCCTCGTCGAGTTCCGCGACGACCTCGGCAGCGGGGCGGCCCAGCGTCGCGGTGGCCGTGACGGGACCCATCGCCAGCTTCTTGTACGCGATCTCGGCGCGGACCGCGAGCGGTACGGCACGGGAGAGCTGGTCCCCGAACGCGGCCAGCACGATCGCCCCGCTCGCCGACTCGCCCAGCGTGAACATCGCTCCGGCGTGCGGCCCTCCGACGTGGTTGTGGTAGTCGCTCTGGTCGGGCAGTGCCACCACGGCCTTGTCCGGAGTGGTCTCCAGGTACTCGAGGTTCAAGGTCCTGGCCATCGGCACCGTGGCGGCGAGCATCTCGCCGATCGACATCTGGTCTGCGCTCATGCCCGCAGGTTACCCACGAGTAGCTAATCTGGCCAGATCCGTTCGGTGATCGCCGTATTCTCACCGCCCATGTGGTCAGGACAGCAGCCGCCGGGGGGCGGACAGAATCCGCAGCAGCAGCCGGCCGACGGAAACCCCTACCAGCAGCCCGGATACCAGCAGCCGAATCCTTACAACAGCAACCGCCCGCATGGGATGCGCCCAGCGCTCCGGCCGGACCACCGGGGGGAGGGCGCCGTACGAAGACGTTCGCGATCGCCACGGCCGCGGTCGTCGTCGTGGCCGCCGCCGTGACCGGGGCCGTCCTGCTGGGCGGCGGCGCCCGGGCCGCGCCACCCACCGCCTACGCCGGACGGACGGACTACACGCCACTGGCCAGTGTCGGCACCCGGACGCCACCGTCGAGAAGATCATGAAGACCGTGCGGCTCAACACGCCCACGGACGAACGGTGATTGCCACGTCGTGATTGCTACGTCCCTGACAAGGCACGGTGACCGAATCGTGTCCCTGGCGGCACTAGGGTGGCTGCCCATGTGGCCAGGACAGCAGCCGCCCGGGGGCGAGCAGAATCCGCAACAGCAGAACAATCCGTACCAGCAGCCGGGGTACCAGCAGCCGAATCCGTACCAGCAACCCGGATTCCAGCAGCCCAACCCCTATGCGCAGCAGCCGCAGTGGGGGACTCCGGCGCCGGTCGGTACTCCGGAGCCGCCGCGCGGGGGTGGCGGGAACCGGACCAAGCTGGTCGCGATCGTGGCGGCACTGGCCGTCGTCGTGACCGCCGGTGTGACCGGATTCCTGGTCCTCGGCGGCGACAAGGACGACCAGGCGGACGACGTCACCGGCAAGGACGGCAACAAGTCCGCGAGCCCGACCACCGAGCCGAGCGTCACCGCCTCCCCTTCCGCGGACAACCCGCGGGGCGGTGAGGCGGAGCAGCCGACCGTGCCAGGCTGGAAGGTCGTCGTCAACCCCAAGTGGGGCACGGCCTTCGACGTCCCGGCGGACTGGACGATCGACTCGCCCGGCACGTTCATCGGCTTCGAGGACGAGAAGAAGGGCGACGGCTCCGCCCTCATCGGCATGTCCGCACCCGCCTACTTCAAGGAGAAGTGGTGCACCTCCGACGCCGACAAGGACGGGCGGACCAGCGACTCGAACCTGGCGGCGGCCGGCACCAAGGGCCAGAACGGCGCCAAGAACACCGACGAGGTCGCACGCAACGACTCGGCCTGGTGGGCGTTCGGCGGCTACACCGACCAGTCGGACGCCTCGAAGAAGCTGCTCACCCTCGTCAAGCCGAAGCCGTTCACCACGGCGTCAGGCGTCCAGGGCAGCGTCGCATCGGCGTACACGAAGGGCGTGAAGAAGGAGGACAAGTGCGACTCCGACGGCAAGGCGACGACGTTCGCGTTCAAGAACTCCGCGGGTGACTACGTCGCCTGGAGCCTCTACGGGGCGAAGGGCGTCAGCGACGAGCTGCCCGAGAAGACGATCCTGAAGATCCTCAGCACGGTCCGGCTGCACGGCGAACCCACGGGATGACCCCTGCCGTGCCCTGACCGGCCAGAACTGTCCTGAACGGTTTGGCAAGTCGGGCCCCGGCGGCGATAGTCGGCCGGTGACCTCAGCCTCCGGCTCGTCCCGCCGCTCCCGCAGACCCGCCTGGGCGGGCCGCAACTACGGCCTGCTGACCGCCGCGGCGGTCGTCACCAACCTGGGCAGCCATGGTGCGCTGATCGCCGCCGCGTTCGCCGTCCTCGACGCGGGCGGCGACGGCGGCGACGTGGGGCTGGTGGCCGCCGCCCGCACACTGCCGCTGGTGGTCTTCCTGCTGATCGGCGGCGCCGTCGCGGACCGGCTGCCCCGGCATCGGGTGATGGTGGCGGCCAACGCCCTCAACTGCGTCTCCCAGGGCGCGTTCGCGGTCCTGGTCCTCGCCGGGGAACCGCGGCTGTGGCAGATGATGCTGCTGACCGCGCTCGGCGGCACCGGCCAGGCGTTCTTCGGCCCGGCGGCCGAGGGCATGCTGCTGTCCTCGGTGCAGGGCGAACAGGCAGGCCGTGCCTTCGCTGTGTTCCGGATGGCGATGCAGGGCGCGGCGCTCGGCGGTGCCGCGCTGGGCGGTGCGATGGTCGCCGCGATCGGGCCGGGCTGGGTGCTCGCCGCGGACGCGGCGGCGTTCGCGGCCGCCGGTGCGCTGCGGTCCTTCCTCGACGTGAGTCACATTCCGCCGCGCGCGCCGGGCGGCGGAATGCTCGCCGATCTCCGGGACGGCTGGCGGGAGTTCGCGGGCCGGCCGTGGCTGTGGGGCATCGTCGTCCAGTTCTCGATCGCGAACGCGGTCGTAGCGGCCGCCGACGCGGTCTACGGCCCTCTTGTCGCCCGGGACCACCTGGGCGGCGCGGGCCCGTGGGGCCTGGCCCTGGGCTGCTTCGGGGCGGGCACGGTGGCCGGCGCGCTGCTGATGACCCGCTGGAAACCGCGCCGCCTACTGCTCGCGGGCACCCTGTGCGTCTTCCCGTTGGCCCTGCCCTCGGCCGCACTGGCCGTCCCGGTGTCGGTGGCCTCCCTGTGCGTGGCGATGTTCGCCGCCGGTGCGACCGTGGAGGTCTTCGGCGTCTCCTGGATGACCGCCCTGCACCAGGAGATACCGGAGGACAAGCTCTCGCGCGTTTCGGCGTACGACTGGTTCGGCTCGGTCGCCCTGGTCCCGCTGGCAACGGCCCTCACCGGCCCGGCGGAGGCGGCGTTCGGCCGGCCGCAGGCCCTGTGGGGCTGCTCGGCGCTGGTCGTGGTGGTCACGGCGGCGGTGCTGTGCATGCCGGACGTACGAAATCTGCGGCGGAACACCAAGGACATGATGCGGGAGGTCGGGACCGGTTCACCCGATGCCGAACGCCCCGTCGGGGGGCTCGGGTGACGGTACGGCGTCCTCGTCCCGTACCGGCGCGGCATCGCCGATGAAGTCCCGCAGGGCGGGCCCGTGTTCGACCCGCGCGGGGAAGGCGTCGGCGGCGGTACGCCGGGCCAGGGCGGCCGTGTCGAGGGGGCGGTGCGCGGCGACGAGCACCGCGTTGCCGAAGCGGCGCCCGCGCAGCACGCCCGGCTCGGCGATCAGCACCAGCTCCTCGAACACCGCGGCGAAGGTGGCGAGTTGAGAGCGCAGGAAGGCGAAGGGCGCGGCGTCGGGCAGGTTGGCCAGGTAGACGCCCTCGGCGCGCAGGACGCGCGCGGCCTCGCGGGCGTAGGTGAGGGACGTCAGGTGCGCCGGGACGCGCGAGCCGCCGAAGACGTCGGCGACGAGCACGTCGGCGGAGTCCGCGGGGGCGGTTTCCAGCCAGGCGCGGGCATCGGCGGCGTGCAGGGCGATACCCGCGCCGTCCGGCAACGGCAGATGCTCCACGACCAGCTCCAGCAGGGCGCGGTCGGACTCGACCACGTCCTGCCGGGAGCCGGGCCGGGTCGCGGCCAGGTACCGGGGCAGGGTGAGCGCGCCCCCACCGAGGTGCAGCACGTCCAGCGGGCGCCCCGCCTCGGCGACGGTGTCCAGCACATGCCCGAGCCGCCGCGCGTACTCGAACTCCAGATACGCCGGCTCATCCAGATCGACGTACGACTGCGGCGCCCCGTCGACGGTCAGCAGCCAGGCCCGCTTCCGGTCGATGTCGGGCATCAGCTTGGCAACGCCCTGATCGACGGGGAGAGTGACGGGGATGGGCTCGTTCACCCTCCCATTGTGCCTTTGTGCAGCAGGTCCAAATGGGCGCGGGGGACTGCGACCCGCCACAACCGGCCCGCAGTCCCCCACGCACAAGCACCACCCTCACTGAACGGCTGTCACGGTCCCCGCCCCAACAGTCCGCCCACCCTCACGGATGGCGAAACCAAGCCCGGGCTCCAGAGGCACGTCCCGCCCCAGCTCCACGGACACGGCAACCGTCTCCCCCGGCCGCGCCACCGCCACCTCACCGAGGTCGAGGTCACCGACCACATCCGCCGTGCGGATGTAGAACTGCGGGCGGTAACCGGTCGACACCGGCGTCGTACGACCACCTTCGCGCGCCGACAGGACGTACACCTGCGCGGTGAAGCGACGACGGGGCACCACACTCCCCGGCGCCGCAACCACATGACCGCGCCGGACCGCATCCCGCGGCACACCCCTCAGCAGCAACGCCACGTTGTCCCCGGCCTGCGCCTCCTCCATCGGCTTGCCAAACGTCTCCAGCCCCGTGACCACCGTCTCCACGGAGGCCCCGAGCACGTCGACCCGGTCCCCGACCCGCACCGTGCCCCGTTCCACGGCCCCGGTCACCACCGTCCCCCGGCCGGTGATGGTCAGCACGTTCTCCACCGGCATCAGAAACGGCGCGTCCAGATACCGCTCGGGCATCGGCACATACGTGTCCACCGCGTCGAGGAGCGCCTCGACGGACGCGGTCCAACGTGGGTCCCCTTCCAGCGCTTTCAGCCCCGAGACCCGTACGACAGGCACCGCGTCGCCGCCGTAGCCGTGCGCGGTGAGCAGGTCACGCACCTCCAGCTCGACCAGGTCGATGAGCTCCTCGTCGCCCGCGTCGGCCTTGTTCAGGGCGACGACGATGTGGTTCACGCCCACCTGCCGGGCGAGCAGCACGTGTTCGGCGGTCTGCGGCATGATCCCGTCGAGCGCGGAGACGACGAGGATCGCCCCGTCGAGCTGCGCGGCTCCGGTGACCATGTTCTTGACGTAGTCGGCATGGCCCGGCATGTCCACGTGGGCGTAATGCCGTGTGTCGGTCTCGTACTCGACATGCGCGATGTTGATGGTGATGCCGCGCGCCGCCTCCTCGGGCGCCCGGTCGATGCGGTCGAAGGGCACGAACGTGGAAGAGCCGCGCTCGGCCAGCACCTTCGTGATGGCGGCCGTCAGCGTGGTCTTGCCGTGGTCGACGTGGCCCATCGTGCCGATGTTCAGATGCGGTTTGGTGCGGACGTATGCCGTCTTGGGCATGGCGGTACCTCGAAACCTCTTCGAAGGAGAGTGGGGACCCCAAGGACTCGCCGACCCTCCCCCTGCGGGGTCCGCCGGACGATCCGGAGAGGGTCAGCTTCGGGCGCCGTCGACAGCGGCCAGGAAGACGGGAACGGCAGCCTTCGGAGCATCCGCGACCGCGGATGCTGCGAGGACGAAGGCGTACCGGAACATGACGCAGATCATTGCCGACGCGTTGTCCCACGTCGAATGGTTTTTGGCGGTGCCGGCCCGCACAACGGACGGGATCCATACGGCGATCACACATGTCCGTCGGTTACCGTCACTGGATGCTCGATGCCACCACCCGCTCTGGGGGCACCGCCACGGCCCCTCCCCGGGCCGCCGCCACGGAGCTCGCCGTCGCCGTTCCCGCTCCGGTGGGCCTCGCCGCGCGCTGCACGAGAGTGCTGCTCTCGCCGTGGTCACGCCTGTCCCTGCTCATCGCCCTGCTCGCGGGCGCCGCCTCGACCGTGCTGCTCTTCGAGCCGCAGCGGCTGCTGGCGGACGGCTGGCCGCCGCAACTCGGCGGAGCCGCGGCGGCGGTGGTGTTCGCGGTGGCGTACGGACTGTGCACCGTGGCGTTCGTGCCGCGGCCGCTGCTCAATCTGGCGGCGGGCGCGCTGTTCGGCTCGCAGCTGGGCCTCGGTGTCTCCATCACGGGCACGGTGCTCGGGGCCGGTGTCGCCTTCGGCCTCGGCCGGGTGCTGGGCCAGGACGCCCTGCGCCCGCTGCTGCGCGGCCGGTGGCTGCACGCCGCCGACGGGCAGCTCAGCCGGCACGGCTTCCGTTCGATGCTCGCGGCACGCCTGTTCCCGGGGGTGCCGTTCTGGGCGGCGAACTACTGCGCCGCTGTCTCCCGCATGGGGTACTTCCCGTTCCTGCTGGCGACGGCGCTCGGCTCGATCCCGAACACCGCCGCGTACGTCGTCGCCGGCGCCCGCGCCTCCGCACCGACGTCACCGGCTTTCCTGATCGCGATGGCCTGCATCGCGCTGCCGGCGCTTGCGGGCGCGGTGGTGGCCTGGCGCAAGCGGCACCACTTCCGGGACCGTTAGCCCCCTTTCCCACAGCTTCCAGTCACACCGCTTCCAGTCACACCGCTTCCAGGACCATCGCGTTGGCGAGGCCGCCCGCCTCGCACATCGTCTGCAGGGCGTAACGGGCGCCGCGCTCCCGCATCGCGTGCACGAGGGTGGTCGTCAGGCGGGTGCCGCTCGCGCCGAGGGGGTGGCCGAGGGCGATCGCGCCGCCGTGCACGTTGACCTTGGCGAGGTCGGCCCCGGTTTCCTGCTGCCAGGCCAGGACCACGCTGGAGAACGCCTCGTTGACCTCGAACAGGTCGATGTCCTCCAGGGACAGGTGCGCCCTGCGCAGCACCTTCTCGGTCGCCGGGACGACCCCGGTGAGCATGAGGATCGGGTCGGAGCCGGTGACGGCGAAGCTGTGCAGTCGGGCGAGCGGGCGCAGGCCGAGGCGGGCCGCGGTCTCGCTGGACGTGATGAGTACGGCCGAGGCGCCGTCGTTGATGGGGCTGGCGTTGCCCGCGGTGACGTTCCACTCGATCTGCGGGAAGCGCTCGGCGAAGGTCGGGTCGTGGTAGGCGGGCTTCAGGCCGGCGAGGATCTCGGGGGTCGTGCCCGGCCGTACGCACTCGTCGCGGCTGACGCCCTCCAGGGGCGCGATCTCGGCGTCGAACAGTCCGGCGTCCCAGGCCGCGGCGGCCTTGCGGTGCGAGGAGACCGCGAAGGCGTCCAGTTGCTCACGGGTGATCGACCACTTGGCGGCGATGAGCTCCGCGCTGATGCCCTGCGGGACGAGTCCCTCCTCGTAGCGCTCGGCGACTCCGGGGCCGAAGGGGTCCTTGCCCGCCGGCACGTTCGACCACATCGGCACGCGGCTCATCGACTCGACACCGCACGCGACGACGAGGTCGTAGGCACCGGAGATGACGCCCTGGGCCGCGAAGTGCACGGCCTGCTGGGAGGAGCCGCACTGGCGGTCGACGGTGGTCGCGGGGACGGTCTCCGGGAAGCCCGCGGACAGGACGGCGTAGCGGGTGGTGTTCATGGCCTGCTCGCCGACCTGGTCGACGGTGCCGCCGATGACGTCGTCGATCAGCGCCGGGTCGACCCCGGAGCGCTCGACGAGGGTGCGCAGGGTGTGGGCGAGGAGCTCCACGGGGTGGACGTGCGCGAGGGCGCCGTTCGGCTTGCCCTTGCCTATCGGGGTGCGTACGGCTTCGACGACGACTGCGTCACGCATGGTGCCGGCCTCCACGAATACCAGTGAGCGATTACCAGTGAGTAGGAAATCCGAACTCACCATAGCCCGCTAGGTTGGAAAATCGAACCCTCTGGGTTGGACAATCAAACCCTCCCCTAAACTGGGCGCCATGGCCGCTCCCAAAGACCCGCGCCCCTGCTCCATCGCCGATGCCCTGGCGCTCGTCGGCGAGAAGTACTCGTTGCTCGTCCTGCGGGAGGTGTGCCTCGGCAACGGCCGCTTCGACCAGCTGGTACGCAACATCGGCGCCCCGCGCGACATCCTCGCCACGCGGCTGCGCCGGCTCGTGGACGCCGGGATCCTGACGAAGCGGATCTACAGCGAGCGCCCGCAACGCTTCGAGTACCGGCCCACGCAGGCGGGGCTCGAACTGGAGCCGGTCCTGATGACCCTGATGGAATGGGGCGATCGCCACCTGCGCGAGGACGGCGACCGCCCGATGGTGCACGAGCACATCTGCGGCAACGAACTGGTCCCGGTCCTCATCTGCCAGGCCTGCGGCGCCCCCGTCCGCCACGAGGACCTGACGGCCCACCCCCAGAGCCCGGGCTGGACAGTGGCGGGGCCGACGGCGGCGTAACCCGCTGAGCAGCCCGAGTCACCGCTTCGCGGCCCCTGTGCCGGGGCTGTCATCGGGGGACGCTACGCTGCCCCTCGACACCTGTGATCACACCGCGCCCGCCGGCGCGGTGCGCCCTTCGCTCCTCACCACGATCAGCGCTTGGACTCCGTAACTTCATGTCTTGGTTTGAATCCCTCATCCTCGGACTCGTCCAGGGGCTGACCGAGTTCCTCCCCGTCTCCTCCAGTGCGCACCTCCGGCTGACGGCGGCCTTCTCCGGCTGGGAGGACCCGGGTGCGGCCTTCACGGCGATCACCCAGATCGGCACGGAGACCGCCGTGCTGATCTATTTCCGCAAGGACATCGGACGGATCATCTCGGCCTGGACGCGTTCGCTCACGAACAAGGCGATGCGCAAGGACCACGACGCGAAGATGGGCTGGCTGGTGATCGTCGGCTCGATCCCGATCGGCGTGCTCGGAGTGACGCTCAAGGACCAGATCGAGGGGCCGTTCCGCGATCTGCGGATCACCGCGACGATGCTGATCGTCGTGGGCGTGATCATCGGTGTCGCCGACCGGCTGGCGGCGCGCGACGAGAACGGCGGCCGGCACCGTGCGCCCAAGCAGCGCAAGGCCCTCGAGAACCTGGGCGTGAGGGACGGCCTGATCTTCGGCCTCTGCCAGGCCTGTGCCCTCATCCCGGGCGTCTCGCGCTCCGGCGCCACCATCAGCGGCGGCCTGTTCATGGGCTACAAGCGCGAGGCCGCGGCCCGTTACTCCTTCCTCCTCGCCATCCCCGCGGTGCTCGCCTCCGGCCTGTTCGAGCTCAAGGACGCGATGGAGACCGACCACGTCTCCTGGGGCCCGACGATCTTCGCCACGGTGATCGCCTTCGGGATGGGATATGCCGTGATCGCCTGGTTCATGAAGTTCATCTCCACCAAGAGCTTCATGCCCTTCGTGTGGTACCGCATAGCGCTCGGTGTGGTCATCGTCGTCCTGGTCACCATGGGCGCCCTGAGCCCCCACGCGGCCGAGTCGGCGGGCTGACGCCCCGGTGCGCGCGCCGGCGGGCTGACGCCCCGGTGCGCGCGCCGCCCGCCCGTGACCAATCGCATACAGGATCAGTAGCCATCCGGTAGCGGACCGTCAGTGCTTGCCCCTAGGCTTGTGCGCATGTCCCCCGATTCCGTGACCCCTGGTTCCGTGCGGTCTGCTGCCGAGCTCAACGAGCAGATCCGGGCCCTCTGGCTGCGTGCGGGCGGCACCCTCTCGACCCAGGAGCGCGCTGAGTACGAGCTGTTGGTGGTCGAGTGGGCGGCCGCGATCCGCGGAGACGTCATCGAGGCGGCCTGAAGCCGACGTTCCAATTAGCCCCCTAGGCCCGCAGCCCCGCGAGCACCGTCTCCTCGACGGTAAGGGGCCGCTCCTCGGGCAACAGCCCCGCGGCCCGCTCCAGTTCACCCTCACGGACCAGCCCGTGGATCTCCGTGGCGAGCGGCGTCACGTCCTCGATGGCCACGATCCACTCGTCCGCGTACCGCGCCGCCGCTTCCCCCGCGAGACCCAGCTGCAGCGACCGGTACGGCAGCGGACTGAAGTGCAGATCACGCTCGGGATCCCACTGCACGCGCGCGGGCGCCTGCTTCAGCTGCCGCTTCCAGGCGGCCCGGTCGCCGTGCAGGTCGGCCACGTAGTGCGACAGACACGCGTTGCGCAGCGCCCTGACGAAGCCCTCCCGGCTGATCTCGACGGCGAGGACGGTCTCCTGGCCCTCCTTCGTGCCCCAGCCGCAGCGGTACATCATCCAGAGGAACGACGGCTTGATCCAGGTCATCCGGTCCCGCTTCCAGGACGCCGGGAAGCGACCGTGGCGGGCGGCGACACGCCCGATCTCGGGCCGGTACGCCTGGTAGACGGTGACCGTGGACTCCGTCTGGCGGGCACGTACACGGAACTTGGGCTCTTGCTGGGCAACAGAGACTGACTGATCGTTCACATGAACAGACTCGGCCCCCACAACCGGTAACGGCCACCGAATATCGCCGCGCCCCCCTTGGCGACGCCCTCCCGATGCCCAACACTGAGCCGATGACGCAGCGTGTGGAGCTCGCCACCGTGATGGACCGGCTGGCAGTGGACGAACTGATCACCGACTACGCGGTGGCGGTGGACGACGGCGACTGGGAGGCGTACAGGGGGCTGTTCACATCCGACGGGCGGGCGGACTACCGCTCGGCCGGCGGCATCGAGGGCGACGCCGTGAAGGTCGCCGCATGGCTCGCGGAGAGCATGCGGCTGTTCGCGATGCGCCAGCATCTGATCGTCAACCGCCGGCTCCGCTTCGGGACCCTGGAGCAGGACACCGGCGACACGGCCCGCATGCAGGCCGACTACATCAATCCGATGCGCCTCGCCGGAGAGGAAGACGGGAACGCCGACGGCTCGACCGCCCCCGACTTCGTGAGCGGGGGCCGGTACTCCTTCGGGTTGCTGCGCACGTACGACGGCTGGCGACTGCGCGAGGTGATCGCGCAGGAGAAATGGCGCCGCCTGCCGAATCCCCACCTCGATCCTATGATCAACTGAGCGGACGCCCCCTGTCCCGGGGTCCTCCGCTGTGCGCACACTGGAGACTCCCGGGGTAGGAGACGCCGTATGAAGACGTTCGGCCACTGGCTCGCCTCCCCGTGGCGGCGCTCGACCGTCGCCGCACTGGCGGGCGCCCTTCCCGTGCTCGCGTTTCCGGAGCCGTCCCTGTGGTGGTGCGCCTACGTCGCCCTCGTCCCCTGGATCCTGCTCGTCCGCTCGGCACCGACCTGGAAGCGGGCGGCGTACGACGGCTGGTCCGGCGGGTTCGGCTTCATGCTGGCGATGCATCACTGGCTGCTGCCGAATCTGCACGTCTTCACGTTCGTCATCGCCGCGCTGCTGGGCGCGCTGTGGGCCCCCTGGGGCTTGCTGGTGCGCCGCTGCCTCGCCGGAACGCCCTCCCGCGGCCGGATCGCGGCCGCCCTGCTCGTCCTGCCGTCGGGCTGGATCGCCGTCGAGCTGGTCCGCTCCTGGCAGGGGCTCGGCGGGCCCTGGGGCATGCTCGGGTCCACCCAGTGGCAGGTGGAACCCGCGCTGCGGCTGGCCTCGGTGGGCGGGGTGTGGCTGCTGAGCTTCCTGGTGGTGGCCGTCAACGTGGCGGTCGTCGTTCTCGTGGCGGTGCGGGAGTCCCGGATACCGGCCGTGGCCTGCCTCGTCGCCACGGCGGCAGTGACCTCGGCGGTCTGGGTGTGGTCGCCGCGTCCCGACACCGACGACCGGGTCAGGATCGCGGTCGTCCAGCCGGGCGTGGTGACCGGCGGCAACACCCGGTTCGAACGCGAGGAGCAGCTGACCCGGCGGCTCGTCGGCCAGGACGTCGACCTGATCGTCTGGGGCGAGAGCAGCGTCGGCTTCGATCTGAGCCGGCGGCCCGACCTCGCCCGGCGGATCGCGGCGCTCTCCCGCGAGACCGGCGCCGAGATCCTGGTCAACGTGGACGCCCGGCGCTCCGACAAACCCGGCATCTACAAGAGCTCGATCCTCGTCGGACCCGACGGCCTCACCGGCGACCGCTACGACAAGATGCGGCTCGTGCCCTTCGGCGAGTACATTCCGGCCCGCTCCCTGCTCGGCTGGGCGACCTCCGTCGGCGAGGCCGCGGGCGAGGACCGCAGGAAGGGCTCCGAGCAGGTCGTGATGAACGTCGGGGAAGGGCTGCGCGTCGGGCCGATGGTGTGCTTCGAGACCGCCTTCCCCGACATGACCCGCCATCTCACCGAGAACGGCGCCGACGTACTGATCGGCCAGTCGGCCACCTCTACCTTCCAGCAGAGCTGGGCCCCCGAGCAGCACGCCTCGCTGGCCGCGCTGCGCGCCGCCGAGACGGGCCGCCCGATGGTGCACGCGACGCTGACGGGCGTGTCCGCCGTCTACAGCGCCAGTGGACAGCGCGTCGGCCCGTTGCTCGACACCCGCGCCATCACCGCCCAGGTGTACGACGTACCGCTGGCGCACGGCACCACCCCGTACGTCCGCCACGGCGACTGGACCGTGAAGGCGGCGCTGCTGATCCTCGTCGCGTGGGCCGCGGGCGAGGGCGTACGGTCGCTGCGGGTCAGGCGGCCTGCCCCCGCACCGCCCGTACCACCCGCTCGCACAGTTCGTGAGTCGCCAGCGCGTCCCGGGCGCTGAGCACCTTGCCCGCGCGTACGGCGTCGAGGAAGGCGAGCACGGCCTGCTCGATGCCGCGCTGCCGGGCCACCGGCACCCAGTCGCCGCGCCGTCGCACGGTCGGCTGGCCCTTGTGGTCGATCACCTCGGCGAGGTTGACCACCTGACGCTTGGTGTCCTGACCGGACACCTCCAGGATCTCCTCCGCCGATCCGCTCAGCCGGTTCATCACGCCGAGCGCGGTGAAGCCGTCCCCGGCGAGCTGGAGCACGACGTGGTGGAGCAGGCCGTCGACGACGCGGGCGCGCACGGTGACGTCGTCGACCGGGCCGGGTATCAGGAAGCGCAGGGTGTCCACGACGTGGATGAAGTCGTCGAGGATCATCAGGCGCGGCTCCTCCGGGAGCCCGATCCGGTTCTTCTGCATCAGGATCAGCTCGCGCGGGTGCTCGGCGCACTGCGCGTACCCGGGGGCGTAGCGCCGGTTGAAGCCGACGGCCAGGCTCACGTTGCGTTCCTCGGCGAGCGCCACCAGCCGTTCGGAGTCGGCGAGTTCGTAGGCGAGTGGCTTGTCGACGTACGTCGGGATGCCCGCCTCGAGGAGCCGGCCCACTATCTCGGGGTGCACGGCGGTGGGCGCGTGTACGAAGGCGGCGTCGAGGTCCTGGGCGAGCAGGGAGTCGAGGTCGGCGTGGCGCTGCCCGTCGGGGAGGTGGAGGCTGTCGGCGACCCGGGTGAGTGTGGCGGGCGTGCGGGTCTGCAGGTGCAGTTCAACGCCTGGACGGCCGCCCAGCACCGGCAGATACGCCTTCTGCGCGATGTCACCGAGTCCGATGCAGCCGACCTTCACAAGAGCTCACCTCGCCGCTCCACGCCGGCGACAGCCGCCGACCTGCTTTTCTGCCGGGGGTCCGGGGGTTGTCCCCCGGATAGACACAGCACGGGGGTCTCCTCTAGCGGTTGCCTGCCGGGGTCACGTCGGAAGCATACGGCTGCTGCGGCGGCCGCCAGTCGGCGATCCCTTCGAAACTCCGCAGGAAGAGGCCGGGTACCGCCTTCGACAGTGCGGCGACCGCGGTGTCGCGTACGGCCATCAACGGGCGGTTGGTCATCATGTTGAGGCGGCCCACCTTGACGGCCTGGCGGGCGATCGCCGTCGTACGCGGCAGCCTGGCCGCCGAGTAGGCGGCGAGGTCCTCGCGGTGGTGCGCGAGGACGATCGCGTCCTCGATGGCCTGGTTGCCGCCCTGCCCGAGGGTCGGGGGCATGGCGTGCGCGGCGTCGCCGACGAGGGCGACCCGGCCTCGGTGGTAGGCGGGCAGCGGCTCGGCGATGTGGTGGACGTCGTGGCGCAGGACGTCCTCGGGGCGGGCGGCGGCGAGGACGGCCGGGATCGGGTCGTGCCAGTCGCCGTAGCGGCGGAGGAGCTCGGCCTTCTCGTCGTCGGGCGCGTGCTCCCCGGCGGGGGCCGTCGCGGCGGCGTAGGCGTAGACCCGGCCGTCCTTCAGCGGGTGCGTGCCCCAGATGCGGCCCCGGCCCCAGGTCTCGTGCGAGGCGAACTCGGCGCCGGGGACCGGGATCACGACCCGCCAGGTGGTGAACCCCGAGTACACGGGACCGGGATGGTCCGGGAAGAGGGTTCGGCGTACGGCGGACTGGATGCCGTCCGCGGCCACCACGAGGTCGGCCTCCAGCTCTCCGTCGGGCGTGCTCACGCGGGCGGGACGGTCGGCGGCGCCCGGGTCGGCGAGGGTCGCGGCGGCGGCCGTACGGACGGCCCCCGGCGGGAGTTGTGCGGCCAGGCTGTGGATGAGGGTGGCCCGGTGGAGCAGGACGAGCGGGCCGCCGAAGCGCTCGGCCGTCGCGGCGGCGTCGGAGCGGGCGAGCCAGCGCCCGCCCGGGGTGCGCAGTCCTCCGTCGCCCTCCCAGGCGGCGAGATCGCGGATCTCTTCGCCGAGGCCGATGACGTCCAGCGCGCGCAGGGAGTTGGGCGCCAGGGAGATCGCCGCGCCGGCCGGTTCCAGCGAGCGGGCCCGCTCCAGCACGGTGACCTGCCAGCCGCACCGGTGCAGGGCCGCGGCCGCCGTCAGGCCTCCGATCCCGCCGCCGATCACGACCGCGTGCCTCGACTGTGCCATGGGTCCTCCCGACCTCCCGACAGCTTCTCACTACAGCTGTAGTGAGCTGACGCGTCGACTGTACTACAGCCGTAGTGACAGAGATAGGTTGACCTCCATGTCCGTACGCGCCACCCCGAGCGCCTCGCGCGCCGACCTCCTCGCCGACACCGCTCTCGCCCTGCTCGCCGAGCGCGGGATGCGCGGTCTCACCCACCGGGCGGTCGACGAGGCGGCCGGGCTCCCCCAGGGGTCCACCTCCAATCTCGCCCGCACGCGGCAGGCGCTCCTGGAGCTGGCCGTGCG
Source organism: Streptomyces sp. SA15 (assembly GCF_002291145.1). Taxonomy (GTDB): domain Bacteria; phylum Actinomycetota; class Actinomycetes; order Streptomycetales; family Streptomycetaceae; genus Streptomyces. Next base: position 41,804 of record NZ_NTGE01000113.1, on the reverse strand, counting down.
CCGCCTCGCCGAGCGTGAGGCGCGGGTACTGGCCCTGCACGAGATGCCGGACCCGCAGGGTGGTTTCGCCGCACTGGTCGACGCGCTGGCCCTGGCGACGCACCGCGCCCTGACCCGCAACCGCGAGCTGACGCTCGCCCGCTACGAACTGGCCCTCGAAGCGACCCGCCGCCCCGAACTGCGCGCCTACTTCGACGCGGCGGGCGCCCGCTTCCGGGACCAGCTTGCCGCCCTCGTGACGGCCATGGGCTCGACGGACCCGGCCCGGCACGTGCTGTCGCTGGTGGCCTGGGCGGACGGGCTGATGTTCAGCTGCGTGGCCGGTTCCTTCCACGCGGAGGTGCCGAGCCTGGACGAGGTGCGGGCCGGGCTGCGGGAGCTGCTGGAGGGCATGCTCGGCGGCGCTCCCGAGGACGCGAAAACCCCTGGAGACCTCGGGTGAGTTGGGACAGGATGCGGGGATGACCACTGAACGCCGTGAACCCGCCACCAACGCCGACGAACGCACCATGCTGGAGGGCTGGCTGGAGTACCACCGGCAGACCTTGGCGTGGAAGTGCGAGGGCCTGACCGACGCCCAGCTCAGGACCGCCTCGGTGGAGCCGTCCGAGCTGTCCCTGATGGGGCTGGTGCGGCACATGGCGGAGGTGGAGAGGGGCTGGTTCCGCAAGGTGCTGGTGAACGACGAAGCGGGGCCGATCTGGTTCAGCGACGCCGACCCGGACGGCGAGTTCCACCTCACCGAGGCGGACACCTGGGAGGAGGCGTACGGCACCTGGCAGTCGGAGATCGAGGCCGCCCGGCGCAACGCGGCCCGCTTCGGTCTGGACGACCTCAGCGAGGGCAAGCACCGGCGCACCGGCGAGCGCTACAACCTTCGCTGGCTCTACACGCACATGATCGAGGAGTACGCGCGTCACAACGGCCACGCCGACCTGATCCGCGAGCGCGTCGACGGCGCCACGGGCGACTGACGTCAGCCGCGGGGGGCCGAGCCCGCCGTACGGGGCCGGGGATCACCCGTGCGGGGCATCCTCCGCTTGTCCGCTGTCCAAAGGCCGCCCGACCCAGAAGAGTTGCGCGCGTGCATCGAACGACGACCACCGCAGCGCTCCTGGTCACCGTGGCAGTCTCGGCCCTCGCCGGCTGTGTGACGGTCCAGCGCCCGCCCGTCTCCGGCCCGGCGTCGGTACCGTCCCAGCCGTCGGCGCCCCGCCCGGACGCCCCGCCCGGCTCGGACGACCCCTCCCGCTCGGACGACCGGGCGCAGCCGCAGGTCGTACAGGCGCCGGCCCGCGAGGCCCTGGAGATGATCGGCCCACCCCGCCGACCGCAACCGGCCGCCACCGCACCGCGCGGCCCCGTCCCCCCGGCCGCGGCACCGGCACGCAAGCAGCCGCCCGGTCGCTCGCACCCCCGGCCGGCCCGCCCCGAGCCCCGGCGGCCCGAGGCCCGGCGTCCCCCTGAGCCGCGCATCGAGGTTCCCGACGTGCCGAAGCCGAAGCCGAAGCCGATCCCGGGGAACCAGCAGGACGTCTGCGCCCTCGGCAAGCGGTACGGTGGCTGGCGCGCGGACAGTCCCGAGGCGCTCATCTGCCGGCAGACGTACGGGCGTTGACGCGAGGGACGTCAGGGGGCTTCAGGGCCGCTGTCGCGGCGGCCCCCACGCTCCCCCTCCGGACGAGTCCCCCTCCCCCAGCCGCAGCTCCAGCCGGCTGATCGCCGCCCGCACCCCGTCCCCGTACCGGTCTTCGCCCAGCGCATCGGCCGCGCCCCGCGCCCGGCGCAGATGCGTGCGGGCGGCCCCCGCGCGGCCGAGTTTCACATAGTCGGCGGCCAGATTCAGATGCAGGGAGGGATACAGCGCCCGCACCGCGAGCGCCCCCTCGTGCTCGGCGAGCCGGTCGTCCGTCAGTTCCTCGGCGGCGGTCAGCGCCCTGAGGTCCCAGGCGAGTTCGTCCGAAGGGTCGTCCTGGGTATCGGCCAGGTAGTGCGCGAGGGTGCAGCGGTGCAGCGGGTCGCCGTCCTCGCCGATCTCCGCCCACAGGTCCAGGAACCGGTGCCGGGCCTCCTCACGGTCCCCCGCGTGATGCAGGATGGCGACCTGCCCGATCCGCGTCATCACGGCGTCCGCGGTCGTCTGCCCCTGTCGTTCGGCCACCGTGTCCTCCGCGCACTCATCGGCTGTCCCTGCCGACGCTAATGCCACCGGCGGACAATCCCGGTCAGGCGGCACCGGGCCGGTTCGACGGGGAACCGGCCCGGCGGAAGTGCTCAGCCGAGGTTCGGGATGCGCCAGTCGATCGGCTCGTGGCCCTGCCGCGCGACCGCCTCGTTGATCTGCGTGAACGGACGCGAGCCGAAGAACTTCTTCGCCGACAGCGGGGAGGGGTGCGCGCCCTTGACCACCACGTGCCGCGTCTCGTCGATCAGCGGGAGCTTCTTCTGCGCGTAGTTGCCCCACAGTACGAAGACCGCCGGGTCGGGCCGGTCGGCCACCGCGCGGATCACCGCGTCGGTGAACTTCTCCCAGCCGCGGCCCTTGTGCGAGTTGGCCTCGCCGCCCCGGACCGTGAGCACCGCGTTGAGCAGCAGGACGCCCTGCCGCGCCCAGGGCATCAGATAGCCGTTGTCCGGGACGGGCAGGCCGAGCTCCTCCTGCATCTCCTTGTAGATGTTGCGCAGGGACGGCGGGGTCTTCACCCCGGGACGCACCGAGAAGCACAGGCCGTGGCCCTGGCCCTCGCCGTGATACGGGTCCTGGCCGAGGACGAGGACCTTCACCCGCTCGTACGGCGTGGCGTCCAGCGCGGCGAAGACCTCCTCGCGCGGAGGGTAGACGGGACCCTTCGCCCGCTCCTCCTCGACGAACTCCGTCAGCTCCTTGAAGTAGGGCTGCTGGAGCTCGTTGCCCAGAACCCCGCGCCAGGACTCGGGCAGCATGGCGATGTCGGTCACGTCGACTTCCTTACGGTGTGCGGTCACGTCCAGGCCACAGAACCTACAGGCGAGCACTGACAGCCTGCCCGCGGACCGCACAAGCGGCTCCCTACCAGCTGGTCTTCCAGGAGAGCTCCCACATGACCATCATCGTCGCCGGGTCGATGACCTTCTCCAGACCGGCGATCTCCTCGCTCGCGGCCACGTACTGCTTGCCCTGCCACAGGGGCAGCAGCCGCGCGTCGTCCACGAGGATCTGCTGGGCCTCCTCGATCTGCCTGGCCACGGCCCCGCGGTCGCTTTCCGCGCGGGACTCCGGCAACAGCTTGCCGGTGATCTCAGGTGCGTCGTACGGGGTACCGAGCGCGTTCTGCTCGCCCACGAAGGGCGCGATGAAGTTGTCGGGGTCGTTGAAGTCGGGGAACCAGCCGCGCCCGAACACCGGGTACTCGCCCTTCTGATACCCCTCCACGTAGCTCTTCCAGGGGCGGCTCTTGAGGGTGACCGTGAACAGGTCGGAGGCCTCGAGCTGCCGCTTCAGCTCCTCGAAGGCGGGCTTGGTCGTCGAGCCGTAGCGGTCGCTCGTGTACCAGAGCTTCAGCGGGACCCGATCGGTGATGCCCGCTTCCGTGAGGATCTGCTTGGCCTTCGACACACTGGGGGCACCGAAGTCGTCGAAGAAGCCCGTGGTGTGGCCCACCAGCCCCCTGGGGATCATGGAGTACAGCGGCTCGACGGTGTTCTTGTAGATGTTGTGCGCGAGCGCCGGGCGGTCGACGATCTGGGCGACCGCCTTGCGGACCGCGGGCTTCGCGGCCCACGGGTCTTTGGGGTTGAAGACCAGGTAACTGATCTCGGTGGTGGGGTTCTCGACGAGCTGGAGCCCCTCCGCCTCCTGGTTGGCCTCGATGTCCACGGTGTCCGAGGCGCCGAGACCGCGATAGACGACCGCGATCTGCTTGTTCTTGAGTGCCTTGACCATCTCGTCCGACTGCTGGAAGTAGCGGATGGTGACGGCGCTGTTCTTGCGGTTCGCTATGCCGTTGTAGTTGTCGTTGCGGACGAGCTCGGCCTTCTTGCCCTCCTCGTAGGAAGCAAGGCTGTAGGGCCCCGAGCCGCTGATCTTTCCGTCCTTTCGGAGCGCGTCCGCGGGGTACTCCTCGGGATCCACGATCGACATGGCGGGCGTGGTCAGCACCAGGGGGAAGGTCGCGTCCGGCTGGCTGAGATGGAAGACGACCTCACGGTCGCCCTTCACCTGCACCCGCGAGAGAGTGCCCAGCAGACCCGCGGGACCGCCATTGACGTTGATCTCCTTGATCCGGTCGAACGAGTGCTTGACGGCCTTGGCGTCCAGCGGGTGCCCGTCGGAGAACTTCAGGTCCTTGCGCAGCGTGCAGCGGTACGCGGTGCTCGAGTCGTCCGTGAAACCACAGCTCTCGGCGGCGTCGGGCTCGGGCTCGGCCCCACCGGGGGTGTAGTTCAGGAGTGTTTGGTACACATTGCGGAACAACTCCCAGGAGCTGTCCCAGGAAGCCGCGGGATCCAAGGTGGCCGGAGCACTGGTGGTTCCCACGACGAGCGGCGCCTCGTCTCCGGAGGCGTCCGAGGAGAACACAGCACATCCGGCCACCATGGATATGGACGCGAGGGCCGCGAGCGGCGGCAGGTATCGGTTCCGCATGAACACGCGCTTGCTCCTCGAAATGCCGTACCAAGGGTCGGCAGACAATACCGCAGCGCTCGCCCCATAAGCCTCCCCAGAAATAGCTCTCTTGATCGATTCGCTCATGACTACGTTGTCATGGGCCTGTGAGGGCTCCTCTACGTGGACACGGGCGCCGTTACCGTCAACGAGCGCCCGTGTCGAGATTGACGAGGGTCAGCCCACGCCGGCGTTCAGGAAGATCCCGCCGTCCACGACGAGCGTCTGGCCGGTGATCCAGTCGGACTGTGTCGAGGTGAGGAACGCGGCGGCGCCGCCGATGTCGGAGGGCACGCCGAGCCGGCCCAACGGGTAGGCCGCGGCGGCCTCCTCCTCCCGGCCCTCGTACAGGGCCTTCGCGAACTGGGTCTTCACCACGGCCGGGGCGATGGCGTTGACGCGCACCTTGGGCGCGTACTCGTGCGCCAACTGGAGGGTCAGATTGATCATCGCGGCCTTGCTGATGCCGTACGCGCCGATGAAGGGCGAGGCGGAGACGCCCGCGACGGAGGAGATGTTGACGATCGCGCCGCCGTTGTCCTTCTGCCAGGCGTGCCAGGTCCTCTGCGCGAAGCCGAGCGCCGAGACCACGTTGGTCTCGAAGACCTTGCGCGCCACGTTCAGGTCGAGGTCGGCGATCGGCCCGAACACCGGGTTCGTCCCGGCGTTGTTGACCAGGAAGTCGACGCGGCCGAAGGCCTCCATGGTGCGCTCGACGGCGACGGCCTGGTGGGCCTCGTCGTGGGCCTTGCCGGCGACGCCGATGACGCGGTCGGCGCCCAGCTTCTCGACGGCCTCCTTGAGGGCCTCCTCGTTGCGGCCGGTGATGCACACGCGGTCACCGCGCGCGAGCAGCGCCTCGGCGACGCCGTAGCCGATGCCTCGGCTGGCGCCCGTGACGAGCGCGACCTTGCCGGAGAGTTCCACCGAAGTCATGTTCCCTCCTCCCCTAGTCGAGCGGTCCGCCGGCCACGTACAGCACCTGGCCGGAGACGAAACCGGCGGCCTCGCCCGTGAAGAAGGCGATCGCGTTGGCGATGTCCTCCGGCTCGCCGACGCGCTGCACCGGGATCTGGGTGGCGGCGGCGGCCTTGAAGTCCTCGAAGCCCATGCCGACGCGGTCCGCGGTGGCCTTGGTCATCTCGGTGGCGATGAAGCCGGGGGCGACGGCGTTGGCGGTGATGCCGAACTTGCCGAGCTCCTTGGCGAGCGTCTTGGTGAAGCCCTGCAGTCCGGCCTTGGCGGCGGAGTAGTTGACCTGGCCGCGGTTGCCGAGCGCGGAGGACGAGGAGAGGTTGACGATCCGGCCGAAGCCCGCGTCCACCATGTGCTTCTGGCAGGCCTTCGACATCAGGAACGCGCCGCGCAGGTGCACGTTCATGACCGTGTCCCAGTCGGAGACACTCATCTTGAACAGCAGGTTGTCGCGCAGCACGCCGGCGTTGTTGACCAGGATGGTCGGCGCGCCGAGCTCCTGGGCGATGCGTGCCACGGCCGCCTCGACCTGCGCCTCGTCGGAGACGTCGCAGCCGACCGCGAGGGCCTTGCCGCCCGCCGCGGTGATCTTCTCGACGGTGTCCTTGCAGGCGGCCTCATCGAGGTCGATCACGGCGACCGCGCGGCCCTCGGCGGCCAGTCGTACGGCGGTGGCGGCGCCGATGCCGCGCGCTCCGCCGGTGACCACGGCGACCCGCTGCTCAGTGGTGGACATTGCTGGTTCTCCTCGCCCTCGAGAAAGCCCTTGAGAAAGCCCTTGAGACATCCGTTGAGAAGGGTACGCCCATCTGATGAGCGACCGCTTAGTACCTTCGGCAGACGTGACGCTAGAAGCCCTGGCACCCGGTGTCAACGGCAACCGGGTCCATGTGATCCATTACCTCACCAGGAGGTCCAGCAACCGGTCCGCCTCGGCGGCCGGATCGGTGGTCAGCCCGGTGTGCACGGGCCCTGGCTGGACGACCGTCGAACGGGGCGCGATCAGCCAGCGGAAGCGCCGTCCGGGGTCGTCGCGCGCGGCCTGCCCCGCCGCCTCGCCGCCCGTGCAGACGCCTTCGACGGCACGGAGAGCGGCGCGCACGCCGGCCACGTCCGCGGCCGGGTCGAGCGCCAGCAGCCGCGCCTCGTCGAGGTGGGTACGCGCGCCGACGTAGGCCTGGGCACGGCAGTAGACCAGCACGCCCGCGTTGATGCACTCGCCGCGCTCGACGCGGGGTACGACGCGCAGAAGGGCGTACTCGAAGATGTCCCGGCCGCTCCCCTGGCCTGCCTTGATGATGTGGCGCTCGCTCACTTGGCCCCCTCGATGCGGTCGTGGACGACGGCGGCGCGCGCCAGCAGTGGCCGTGCGTAGGCCTGCCGGAGGGCGTCCGGCGTGTCGAAGCCCGGCTCGCCGGCCAGCCAGGCGTCCGGGATCTCGGCGGTGACCTCGGCGAGGAGCTGCTCGGTGACCAGGGGCGCGAGTTCGGCGGCGGCCCGGGTGACGTCCGGCGTGAAGGGCTTGAGGGCGTGGTCCGAGGCGTCGTACGGGCGGGCGGCGGAGCCTTCCGCGGCGAGCCAGTTGTGGTGCCAGATCATGGTGGCACCGTGGTCGATGAGCCACACCTCGCCCCGCCACATCAACAGGTTGGGGTTGCGCCAGGAACGGTCGACGTTGTTCACCAGGGCGTCGAACCAGACGATCCGCCCGGCCTCCTCGGGGCTCACCGCGAAGGCGAGGGGGTCGAAGCCGAGCGCGCCGGACAGGAAGTCCATGCCGAGGTTGATGCCGCCGCTGGACCTCAGCAGCTCCTGCACCTGCTGGTCGGGTTCGCCGAGCCCCAGCACCGGGTCGAGGTCGATCGTCACCAGGCGGGGCATCCGGAAGCCGAGTCGCCGGGCGAGTTCCCCGCAGACGACCTCCGCGACCAGCGTCTTGCGGCCCTGCCCGGCGCCGGTGAACTTCATGACGTACGTCCCGTGGTCGTCGGCCTCGACGAGCCCCGGCAGCGAGCCGCCCTCACGCAGGGGCGTGATGTAGCGGGTCGCAATGACCTCTTTCAGCACTTTCCCAGGCCACCCGTCTCTTCAGCCTTGCAATCCACGACCCACCTCGAAGGGACGTAGCAGCGGGAATCGGCCGTCAACGGCCCTGGGGAGAATCTGGGGAGTTTCGACTGGCATGCAGTTCTCCCTGCTCCCCGAGCAGTCCGTCGATGACGGTTCGCCCCTTGCTTCCGGCCTCCGGCATGAAGTGAGCATAGTAACCGAGGGTGATCGCGGGCGAGGAGTGCCGGAGCCACCGCGCCGAGGTCACGACGGACTCTCCGCCCTCCAGCATGATCGAGGCATAGGTGTGCCGCAGCACGTGGAAGCCGTCCTTCGGGGCCGCCGCCCACTGCCAGGGTTCCGCTCCCTTGGCGCGCGACGAAGGCAGTGCGCGAATCCGTCTGTTTTGTGGGCTGCCTGCCAACAGACCGTGCAGGTGCTGTCTTTGGCGCGGAGGGCGTATCGCGTATCGGCACATGAGGTGGTGTTCCTTGCGACGGAGCGTATGGGGCGACTGCGAACACCATCAATGCGCTGTACGATCGCCGGCTTCGGTAACCGGGGATCGTCTGCTATGTATCGCCCTGCACGACGAGGGCCTGCCCTCGCCCCTTTCTCCGCTTCGGTCAGGAGGCCAGGCCGTACGAGCGGAGAGCGGGGGTCGCGCCATCCGTCACCAGCACCAGTGAGGCGATCGAGGTTGCGGGCGATGTCGCGCTTGGCGGCACCAACGGCCTGTGCTACGTGGCGAGTTGCGGCGCCGGATGGTACCGCGATGTACACGAGGACCTATCGGTCCCGGCAGTAGCTGCGTTGCAGCCGGCCCTCGCCGAACAGCCCTGCCCCGCATACACAGAGACAGTGCGCCGTGGACAGGGCGCCGCAGTCCTCCATCGCCTGAGCGGTCCATGCCTCAGGGCGCCGAGCGCCAAGAGGGCCGGGGCAGTGAAGCGAACAGATCGTGCGGGAGTCGTCAGGTGGACCTCCTTGGGGCCAGCTTCGTACGGGAGATGCCGCGAGAGCGGGCGTAGTCGTCGCTGTGGCCGGCGACCATCGCCGAGCCAGATGGCCTGTCGGGCCAGGATGGAGAACGCGGCCTCATCGTGGGCGTAGGCGTCGAAGTGCGTGGCGCCGACGACGATGCCCAGCCGTGCAACGCTGCCGAGGAGTTCCGGGCGAAGCGCCGGCGGGCAGTCGACGGACACCTGTACGGCCCACGCCATCGAGCGGCCGACGAAGTCGCCGACCATGACCCGCCGCCTTGGGCGTTGTCCCAACGGTGGATGCCGTCGGCGAGGAGGCGCAACTGCTCAAGCTCGGTGGGCGAATCCGCTTGGGGAGCTCTGGCGGTGCGCCCGGGGCTAACACGACAAATGCAACTGACCAAGCCCTACTGGGAGTCATCGAGATCCGACCGCAGATGGGCCGGTGGCCGCAGACGCCTCACGGAGTGTGGTCCGCAGCTGCTACCGGCGCTGATGGCTCTGGTCGCCGGGCGCCTGGCAGGCTTCATCGGTTCACCATCTGCCGTCACGGTGTGTAGCGACTCAGACGCGACTCGAGGGCTCGACGGCGGGCGGAGATCGTGCCGTACACCTCTCACCCGGTGATTTCGGGGGTCTACCTCAATTGAGGTACGCGCCTGCCGTTCGATCGAGGGTCCTCAACTTCGCTCGGGCGTACGACGATTGCGCCCCTGTCCTTTTCCTACAGTCGATGCGGCGGCGGGAGAACACCCCGCCGATCGGACCGGTGGTCCGGGTCCGCAGGGCTCACCCGCGGACAGCTCACCTCAGCCCCGTCTCGGAAGGACCCTCTGGTGCCCAGCCCCCTCTCCCGCTCGGCCCGCGTGCTCGACCGGCTGAATCGTGGCGGACGCCGCAGGCTGGCCGTCGCGGCCGTGGCCGGTGTCGTCGCCGGCGGTATCGCCGTGCCGACCATCGCCTCCGGATTCGGTGCGGAGGCGGGCGCGGCCGCCGCGGCCGCGCCGAGCATCTCCAAGCCGGCCGCCTCCAAGACCGGTTCCGCCCCGACCGTCCGCGTGAACCAGGTCGGCTACCTCACCGAGAGCCCCAAGCAGGGCACCTATGTGACGAAGGCCACCAAGCCGCTGGCGTGGTCGCTGAAGGACAGGGACGGCAAGGAAGTCGCGAGCGGCACGACCAAGCCCGGCGGCGTGGACGCGTCCTCCGGCGAGAACGTCCACACCTTCGACTTCAGCCAGGTCCGCGACTCCGGCGAGGGCTACACCGTCACCGTCGGCGGCCAGAAGAGCGAGCGGTTCGCCATCGGCGACGACATCTACTCACAGCTGCGCACCGACTCGCTCTCGTACTTCTACCAGAACCGCAGTGGTATCGAGATCGACGCCGACCTCGTCGGCAAGGAGTACGCCCGCCCCGCCGGCCACGTCGACAGTGCCCGGGGTTCCAGCGACGAAAAGGTTCCCTGCCAGCCGAAGGTGTGCGACTACACCCTCGACGTCAGCAAGGGCTGGTACGACGCGGGTGACTACGGAAAGTACGTCGTCAACGGCGGTATCGCGGTCGCGCAGCTGATGTCGAGCTACGAGCGGACCCTCAACACCGAGGGCGCCGACAGTGACGCGCTGGGTGACGGCCGCCTCGTCGTGCCCGAGCAGGGCAACGGCACCCCGGACATCCTCGACGAGGCCCGCTGGGAGATGGACTTCCTGCTGAGCATGCAGGTGCCCCAGGGGGAGAAGCTGGCCGGTATGGCCCACCACAAGGTCCACGACAGCCAGTGGTCGGGCCTGCCGCTGAAGGCCCACGAGAGCAACGGCAAGCGCGAGCTGCACGCGCCGTCCACCGCGGCCACCCTCAACCTGGCCGCCACCGCCGCGCAGGCCGCCCGCCTCTTCGAGCCGTACGACAAGGAGTTCTCCGCCAAGGCTCTGAAGGCCGCGCGTGCCGCCTGGGACGCGGCGCAGGCCAACCCGGAGATGTACGCCGACCCGGGCGACGCCACGGGCGGCGGCGCCTACAGCGACTACGACGTCAAGGACGAGTTCTACTGGGCCGCGGCCGAGCTGTTCATCACCACTGGTGACAAGGAGTACCGCCAGGCGGTGCTCAAGTCCCCGCTGCACAACGACAGCAAGGCGCTCATCCCGAGCGGCGGCATCTCCTGGCAGTCGGTCGGCGGGCTCGGCGCCCTGGACCTGGCAACCGTGCCGAACAAGCTGAGCGGCTCCGAGGTCAAGGCGGTGCGCAAGACCGTCACGCAGGCCGCCGACCGCTACGCCGCGGACGCCCGCAAGGCCGCGTACGGCGTCCCGTACGCCCCCGGCAACAGCGGCTACGCGTGGGGCTCGAACGGCCAGGTGCTGAACAACATGGTGGTCCTCGCCACCGCTCACGACATCACCGGCGAGGACAAGTACCGCGACGCGGCGACGAGCGGCATGGACTACCTCCTGGGCCGCAACCCGATGGGCCGGTCGTACGTCACCGGCTACGGCGAGCGGTACGCCCACAACCAGCACCACCGCTTCTGGGCCAAGCAGATCGACGCCAAGCTGCCGCAGCCGGCGCCCGGCACCGTGGCGGGCGGTCCGAACTCGTCGATCGACGACCCGGTCGCCCAGAGCAAGCTCAAGGGGTGCGCCCCGGCGAAGTGCTACCTCGACGACATCGAGTCGTGGTCCACGAACGAGATCACCATCAACTGGAACGCCCCGCTGGCGTGGGTGGCCTCGTACCTGGACGACCAGGGGGCCTGACCCCGACGAGGAGACAGCGAGGGCCCGGCAGCCGCATCGGCTGCCGGGCCGTTTCCGGTGCGCGAACTCGGTGATGTCGGTGGCTTCCGCCAGCCAGGCAGGGGCAGCAGTCCTCGAGGATCTTGTCAATAGAGAGACGGCGTACGCCGAGCATGGCGGCCGAGCATGCGCGCCGACGTCCGCATCGGGCGGCGGGCCGCCTCGTGCTGAGACCGGTCGGATACTCAGCGGTGGCCGGCACCCCGGCGAGCTCCACCACCGGCTGATCGCAGGACGGAACCGGCCGCGGCGACGGGCAGCGGGTTCGGAAGGAGGCATCACCGTATGAGGTGGCGTGAGCGCGAGGCCGGCTTCGACACGGTGGCCGAACTCCGGGGCGGCGCGGTCGCCCGCCCCGGGCCACGGCCATGGCCACACGCGGGCCTCCTGGCATGCTCCCGGAGAACGCCATGTCACAGGTGAATGTGCCGACAAGTGGTGCGACACCCGATCCGGTGCCAGTGTGGAAGAGGATGCAAGCACGGAAAGAGGCGTCGGGCGATGCGTCAGGTAGCGGCGCGGGAACAGACCTTCAAGGCATACGTGCTGCCCGAGGTGGAGGTACTGCTACGGGCGGCAGCGGCGCTGACGGAACGGCCCGTCGACGCCGAGGACCTGGTGCGGGACACGCTTCTGCGCGCTTACCACGCCATCGACCGGCTCGACGGTCAGCGTCCGCGCGTCTGGCTGCTGGACCTCATGCGCCGGGCCGAGATCGACCGGCAGCACCGGCTCGCTGCCCCGGGCACCGGTCTCGACCGGTCGGCGTCGGCCGGGGCAGCCGTATCACCGCAGGACGTGGTGAATTATGGCGACTTCGACGAGGCCGTCGGCGCGGCGCTCACCTCACTGCCGGACAAGTACCGGCTGGCGGTGCGGTTGGTGGACATGGGCGGGCTGAGCTACACGGAGGCTGCCGGGCTGCTCGGCGTGCCGGAGGGCACCGTGATGCACCGCGTGCGCCGGGCCCGCAGACAGATGAGGGCCCGACTGGCCACGGCAGGGCCTGTTCCGTAGAAGAGCAGGCATTAGAAGAGCAGGCGTTGCCTCCGGTGAAGATCGGCCACTCGACCCGGACGGCAGGAGCAGTGCGACGAACACGGCCACTCACCGCCTGATCGCCGAGTGTTGATCGGCCGCCGAGCGCCCGGGACGGCGCGAGGCTGGGCACCACCTCGGTGAGGAGGGTTCAGCCTGTTCGCACGAGCACCAGCTCCCAGCCGTTCACAGCGTCCTTCAGACAGGGCCGCAGCGCCCCGAGCAGGAGCGGTGCTCCGGGTGCGCTCTCCTGCGTGTGCGCCTCGAACCAGACGACCGGCGCCGGCACGCGTCCGCACCGCTGCCGGGCCCCCGGAGCCGCTCCAACAGCACCTCGGCCAACTGAGGGTCGTGCAATGCCTCGTAAACCGCCCGTCCGGCCAGCGAGCCGTTGGGGCCCCGATCAGGGCGGGCGCGAGACGCGGAGGCAGCGTGTCGCCCACACCGAGCAGCAACTGGTAGCAGTTGACGGCCCGGTCGGACTCGCCGACGGCAGGGGCGCCTGCCGTACTCGAACCAGGAGGCGGATCAGGCCCGGTGACGCCGCGACCGGCAACAACTCGGTCGCGGAGACGAGCGCGAGTCCCGTGACGGGGCGGTCCCTGCCCGCGAACCAGCGCTGCCGTGGGGGGTGTTACGGGCAGGACCGTTCCTGTCCGCCACATACACCGAACGGCAAGTGCGGCTCCCCGCCCGGCGGGGTCGGGTGAGAATGCAGCGCGCGAAGTCAGAGAGGCCGTGGACGAGCGCGGCCATCGGCTCGGCACCCAGCCGTGCCCCACAGCCTCCGGGCCCGAGGCAGTGAGCTGGGCGTACCGCCAGATGGTCACCAGGCTCCGCCGAGTCCGGCCGTCTCGTCGCACGCCCCGGGCGGTCCCGCGGTGAGCAGCGCGGTACCGAAGTCGCGCAGGCGGGCCGTCGTGGTCTCCGGCACCTCCTGGCCGGCCAGCGAGTTCTTGATCTCCCGGTAGACGGCGGCCTCCAGGCCGCAGCGCCGGCAGTCCTCCACGTGCTCGGCAACTCGGCGTGCGGTTACCTCGCCCGCCTCGCCGTCCAGGCACGCCTGCAGCGCGCGGGCAGCTTGCCTGCAGTTCACGCGGCGGTGCGCCGCCCTGCCCCGGTGCCCGATCACACCCTGCTCCTCTTCGGTGCCAGCCCGGCCGCGGCCAGCTGCGTCCTTATGCGCTTGCGGGCCCGATGAAGGCGACTCATCACGGTCCCCTGCGGTACGTCGAGCACCTCGGCGGCCTCCGCATAGCTCAGCCCGCCGATATCCACCAGGCGTACGACCTGCTGATGCTTGTCGGGCAGGCCTGCCAGCGCCACGCTGACCACCTCGTCGAAGTCCTCGCCGACGACCACCTCCTCGGGCGAGGCCACCGTGCCGTCCGAGGTCAGCCGGTCCAGGTCGATGTCCGGGTCGTCGAGCAGGTGAGGCCTGCGGCGGCGGTGCCGGTTGATCTCCGCCCGGCGCATGATGGTCAGCAGCCAGGCACGCGGATGCTCGCCGTCGAACCGGTCGATCGCCCTGTACGCGCGCAGCAGGGTGTCCTGCACCAGGTCTTCGGCGTCGGCGGGCTGCGCCGTCAGCGTCATCGCCACCCGCAGCAGCACCTCCACCTCGGGCAGCACGAACTCCGCGAACGCCTTGTCCCGCACCTCCGCCGGTTGCGCCACTCTGTCTCCCACGGGCTGGAAACCCCCCCAGGCCAATCGGAGCATTCCACGGAATGCGGTGGGCGTACGCGGACGGGCAGCTCACCGGGGCACGGCGCCCCCCGTCTGGCGGCACCGACTCGCCCGTGGCGGTGCGGCGTTGGTGACCGCGCCGACCGACTGGGCACAGCGGGACGGTGCCCACGCGGGTTGGGCCACGCTCTGTGCGCGCACGTGCCGTTCCGGAGCGGGCCAAGGGGAATGTGGAGGCGCCGTCGGCGGGTTTCCTGCGTGTGGAAAGGCCGTTTCCGGGCCTCGACGATCCGTTGGGTTGTGAATGGGGCAGCCGACTGACCAGGCGTACGGCTCGACGGTCCGGTTCCCGCGTCTGCGTGCCCGAACAGCGACAGTCGGCGCGCGGGTTCCGAGGCCGTCGTTCAGCGGGTGACGACGTCGATGCGGCGGCCGGTCCGGAACCGAGGTGAGGTGCAGGATGAGGGTGTGGCCGAGACGGCGGGACACGGCGCGGCGGAGGATGGGCTGCGCCGAGGTCATCCGCGTCCTGCAGCCGTATCTGGACGGGGAGACCGACGAGGCCACCGCCCGCCGGGTGGTCGCACACCTGGACGACTGCCGCGACTGCGGGCTGGAGGCCGACCTGTACCGCGAGATCAAGAAGTCGCTGGCCCGGCACGAGCGGCCCGACACTCGGGCAGTGGAGCGGCTGCGCGGGTTCGGCGAGTCCCTGCTGCATACCGGCCCGGGTACCAGGGGCGATCGCATACCTGGTGGGTGAGCACCCGTCACAGTCGCCACTGTGGCGGCTGTCCTGCCAGGGCCCGGGCCGGCACGTCGACCGGACGTCAGTCAGCCGGGGCCCTTGAGCAAATGCTGGACACAGCCCACCCCTTCGGTATGTCACGGAACTCATGTTCAATGCCCCTGGACATCAGCTCCTCCATCCGCCGGCCGGACCAGCACGTTCCACCCGGGCCGGGTCACGCCCCTGGCGTCTGCTCCGTTCCCTCCCCGTCCGTGCCGGGCCCCAGTAGGCCCTCGGCGAACCCGCGCAGCCGCTCCACCGCGTCGGCGTCCGGTTCCGTACCGCGGGTGAGCGCCTTCTTGATCTTCCGGTAGGTCTCGACCTCCAGGCCGCAGCGGCGGCAGTCCTCCGTATGTGCCGCCACCCTGCGGGCGGTGACCTCGTCGGTCTCCGCGTCCAGGTACGCCTGCAGAACCCGGGCCACCTGCACGCAGTTCATGCTGCGCTCGGCCGGCTGTCTCCGCTTCCACCACATGCTCACCGTTCACCTCGTCCCGGCACCAGCCCGGCCGCCGCCAGCCGGACGCGGATACGCCTGCGCGCCCGGCGCAGTCGGCTCGTCACGGTCGCCTCGCTCAGGCCCCGCACCCCGGCCGCCTCCGCGTACGACAGACCGTCGATGTCCACCAGCCGGACAACCTGCCGGTACTTGACCGGCAGAGCCGCCACGGCGACCTCCACCACGTCGCAGAACGCCTGTCCGACAACGAGCGATTCCTCAGCGCGCCCGGGGGCGCCCGCCGATGCCGGAACAGGACCGACACCCCGATCGCCCAGCGTGCGTGATCCGCCGTCGCGAGGCCGGTCGGCGCGTACCTGGTGCATCAGAGTCAGCAGCCAGGCCCGCGGCTGCTGACCGTCGTCGGGCAACACGCACTGCGCGCATGCACTGTCCCGCTCCGTCTGCGCGCGCGGCGACCGTTCCTCCACGATGACGGAACCCTTCGCTCCTGAGTCCGCATTCCACTCCCGCTCAGACCGCGGCGGACCTGATCGGAGAGTAGCCTTTATTCAGATGGTTTCTGCTTCAGCAGCATTCCACGCCCGGAGACCGTTATGGACATCCTGGTGCTCATCGGCCGCCTCCTTTTCGCGGCGCTGTTCCTCGGATCAGCTTTCGGCCACCTCAGGCAGACCAAGACAATGGCCGAGTACGCCGCGTCCAAGGGCGCACCGGCCTCCGTCCCGGTGATTCGCGGCAGCGGTCTGTTGCTCCTCCTCGGCGGGCTGAGCGTCCTGCTCGGCATCTGGGCCGACCTCGGCGCCCTACTCCTGGCCGTATTCCTGATCCCGACCGCGCTGCTGATGCACGCGTTCTGGAAGGAAAGCGACGCCCAGGCGCGGCAGATGGAAATGGTCCAGTTCCAAAAGGACATGGCCCTTGCCGGAGCCTCGCTGATGCTGCTCGCTCTCATCTCGCACGCCGACGACGCCCTCGGGCTGACGATCACCGGTCCGCTGTTCGACATCGGTTGACGCCACGCCTTTGTTGTCAAGGCGGAGCGCCCCCTGAGGCGCCGTCTTCCGCCGGATGGGGCTTTCGCCGCGCTGGCCGCGGGCTGCGGCACCGCAGAGACCGCCGAAGGCACCGGCGTGAAGACGTCCGGGGCGGACGCGGGCGGTCCGGCGGCGAAGGTACCGGCTCAGTCGAAGTTCACCACGACAACCGTGGACGGCAAGGCGTTCGCGGGCACTTCGCCGGCGGGCAAGGACGCGGTGCTGTGGTTCTGGGCCCCCTGGTGCGCCGTGTGCCGGGGCGAGGCGCCACCGTCGCCAAGGCCCCGGGGAAGTGGGGCGACAAGACCTTCGTCGGAATGTAGTGACCGGCATCCCCAGCATCGTCGGCTGCGCCCCGTCATCGCAGGGCGTCCGGGCGGCCTTGGGCGCTCTGGTGCTTAGGTGCACCGTTCTCGGCTCCAGCTTCAGCGTCTGCTGCGGCCGCAGGTGTACCTCGGCGACCAGGGCGAGCGCCTTCGGCGCGTGCGCCGGGGGGCGGCAGCGTCCTGGCCTGCTTGCGCAGACGTTCGAGGCCGGGTTGTCGGGCAGACACCGGACAGGCACAGCGGACCCTTCCGCGAGTTCCTGGTGTCCGCAGCGTCAGGCCGGAAGCGAGGAAATGCCGCATGCTCGTCGAGCGTCAGGTGGGCTTCGCCCTTCCCGCGGCCGGGGCGTGTCCTGCACGCGCGCCGGTTGTCTATGCGGGCATCCGCGAGCCCAAGACAGGCGGTATCCACTCGCGCGGTATCCACTCGCCGTGATCACGGCGCGTGGTATCCACTCGCCGTGCTCACGGCTCCTCTGGATCCGGCGGAACCGGGCGGAAGCCCCAGTCGGCGGCCTTGGCGACCGCCTCCAGTTGGGAGCGCGCTTCGAGTTTTTCCAGGATGCCGCGTACGTGGGTGCGTACGGTCGCGTAGGTGATGGTCAGGCGGTCGGCGATGGCCCTGTTGTCGAGGCCCTGGGTCATGAGAGCGAGGATCTCCTGTTCCCGGGCGGTGAGGCTCTGAAGTCGTTCCGTCTGCCGGGCGGAGACCCGGACGCTCTCGCGGTGCCGGGCGAGGACCTCCATCAGGGTGCGGGCGGGAATGAGGGTCTCGCCCGCGGCCGCCGCGCGAATGGCTGCGGCGATCTCGTCACCGCCCGCCGACTTGAGCAGGTATCCGCTGGCGCCCGCCTCGACCGCGGCCAGGAGGGCGGCGTCACTGGTGTCGGCGCTGAGGAAGACGACCACGACGGTGGGGTCGCGGGCGCGGATGCGGGCCGCCGCGTCGGCGCCGGTGCCGTCGGGCAGCCGGTAGTCGATCAGCGCCACCTGCGGAGCGAGCTGCTCCGTCATGGGCACGGCCTCGACGACCGAGTCGGCCCAGCCGACCACGGTCAGGTCGTCGTATTCGTCGAGCAGAGCCCACAGTCCTTCCGCGACGGCGCGGTGGTCCTCGACGAGCAGCACCTTGATGAGGTCGGGTGCGTTGTTCATCGCTGGGCGTCCTTCGGCGTGGACGCACAGCCGTTGTCCTCCGTCCCGGATTCCGTGAGCGGTACCCAGAATTCGACGGTGGTGCCGACTCCCGGCTCGCTCTCGACGCGGCTCCAGCCGCCCGCCATCTGGGCGCGTTCGTGGATGAGGGTGAGGCCGAGGTGGCCGGGGCGGGACTCTACCTCCAGGGGGTCGTAACCCACACCGTCGTCGACGATCCGCATCAGGCAGCCGTCGTCGACGCCTAGCAGCTGTACGCGAACCATCTTCGCCCGAGCGTGCTTGCGTACGTTCATCAAGGCTTCCTGGGCGGTCCTGTAGACCACCACCATGGTCTCGACGGGCAGCGTGGCTTCCAGCCGGTCCTCCAGCTTGTAGCGCGTGCCGCTCTCCGCGCGCATCCGGTCGAGGAAGGTCTGCAGAGCGGTGGTCAGACTGCCGTGCTCCAGGCTGGAGGGCCGCAGGTCGAAGATGAGTTGGCGCAGGCGGCTGAGGGAGAGTTTGAGGGTCTCGTCCAGCTTGTCCATCACCTGCACGTCCTTGGGGTCCGTCAGCCGCCTGCGCAACTGCTGGAGGCGCAGGCTCGCAGCGGTGATGACCTGAATGGTGTCGTCGTGGATGTCGGCGGCGATGCGTTTGCGCTCCTCTTCCTGGGCGTGGATGAGGTGGCTGAGCAGAGCCTGCCGGTCGCGGTCGGTGCCCTCCAGGAGTTCCAGGCTGCGCTCGAGGACGAACTGGGCGCGCTGCACCTCGGTGATGTCCCGGACGGTCAGGACGGTGAACACACCCTCGGAGGTACGCAGCGGGCTGACGCTCACATCGGCCGGGAACTGCTTGGTGTCCTGGCGTCGGCCGACCAGTTCCACGCTGTGTCCTGCCGGCTCCTGGCGGGGGTCGGTCCAGTCGCGCAGTGAGACGATCAGCGGCTGGTCGGGCAGGAGCGTCTCGATGAGCATGCCGGTCAGCTGTTCGCGGCTGTATCCGAACAGGGCCTCGGCACGGGGACTGGCCTGCCGGATGCGGCCCTCGGAGTCCACGACCATCATGGCGTCCGGGGAGGAGTCGACGAGCTGGCGCAAGCGGTCACCAGGCGCGCCCGCCTCGCTGAGGTCCGTCACGTACACCACGTACCGCGGGCGCCCGCTCCGCAGCCGGCCTCCGCCGATCCGGGCCGGGAACTCGGAGCCGTCCCTGCGCAATCCCGGCGTCACGGGAGCGATCAGTTGTCCGCCCGCTGTCCCCGCGCCGGGGTGCTCGGGCAGCAGGTCCCGCAGCCGCCTGCCGCGCAGTTCGGTGGTGCTGTAGCCGAACATGCGCCGGGCATGCGCGTTGGCGAGCTCCACACGGTCCTGGGCACCCGTGACCAGCACGCCGCACGGGGCCAGTTCGAGCACGTCCAGGCACGCCTTCTCGTCGATCCGTACGGGCGAGGTTCCGGCGCCCGGGACCGGTGGTCTAGGCGCTCGCCGCAACGGTTCCAGGCAGGCCTCGGCGAGCTCGGCCGACATGCTGAACTGGCCACGAGCCGCTCGTGTGATCGCCTCCAGGATCTCCTCCGCGGGGGCGCCCTTGACCAGGTAGCCGACGGCCCCGGCGACAAGCACGTCAGTCACGGTCTCCCTGTCCGCGTACGCGGACAGGGCCAGAATCCTTGTCTCCGGTGCGCGTTCGCGCAGGGTACGTATGGTGCTGGGGGCGTCGCCCTTGGGCATCTGCACGTCCAGGACCAGGACCCGGGGTTGCGTCTGGCTCGCCACCGAGACGGTCTGGGCGTGGTCGACAGCCAGACCCACCAGCTCGAAGGCGGGGTGCGACTCGACCAGGTCCGCGAGCGCCTCGCGGACCTCGGCGTCGTTGTCGGCCACCATGACGGGGATGCCGTGGTTCATGGCTGCCCGCTCCTCCCGAGCACGGCGTCGGGCAGGTGGCGGGTGCCGAGCTGGTCACGCCTGCACACTCCGAGCGACGGCATGACGGCGGCGACCGGGGCGATCAGGACGTCGTAGTGGCCACCGATCCGGTCGCAGACGGCGACCGCGGCCGCGGCGTCCCACACCGCGGCCCAGAACGCCCAGTCGTGCCGGTGGTGGCTCTGCGCCGTGTCCAGGGCCGCCCGGCGGGCCACCGACGCCGCCACGAGGATGCGGTAGCGCTCCGTGTCGGTGGTGGTGCGCCGGACCTCCGCCCACGCCTCGGCTCGGGTCTGGCTCGAGGTCTGCCGCCACAGGCCGGCCACCCGGTCGATCTCCCGCGGCGACAGGTCCTCGATGTGGGTGAGAAACTGCAGGACCCGTCGGCTGTTGGGCCCGAAGACGACACTCATGGTGCTCTCCTCACGTGTCTGTCGCTCTGCGGCTTCGGGACCGCTCGTTCGGCCCGCCAGGTCTACTGCCCCTGGCCCTGCTGTCCCTCCTGCTGGGTCGAGTTGACGGAGGCTTTGGCCTCGCCGCCGCTCTTGTTGCCGACGAGCTTGAAGGCCACGCCGCCCTCGTCCGCCTTGGTGATCGGGTAGGAGCCCACGGCCTCCGCCGCGCCCTTGGCGTCGACCTGGAACGTCGTGATCTTCTTCGCTTCGCCGTTCGGGCCGCCCGCGTAGAGGGTCACGGTCTCGTTCGCGGCGAAGCCGGTGACGTAGAAGCTCACCCTCGTGCCGGCCTTGCCCGAGTACGTGCTCGGTTCGGCGGTCGGCGTGTACGGCATCACCTGGAAGGCGGCGCGGACCACGGCCCGGGTCCGCTCGCCGATCGCGGCCACGCTCTGCTCGCCCTCCAGGCCGAACGGCACGTCGAAGCTCACGGCTCCGACGTTGCCGTCCGCGTCGGCGTTCGCGGTGAACGCCGGGACGCCGCTGGCGCTGTTGATGTAGAAGAGGACGCGCTCTTGGGGTGCGAACCCGGCGGAGGACACGTTGATCCGTTGCCCCGCCTTCAGGGCGTACGGCGACGACTTGAGCGTCGGGTACAGGCCCAGGACCTGGAAGGGCGCCGTGGCCGTGGTCTGGCTCTTCTTACCGACCAGGATCAGCGTGCTGACGCCTGTCGGCGCGACGCCGACCTTGACGTCCGCCCGGCCGATGCCCCCGGACCCATCGGCGGTCAAAGTGGCGTCCGGCTTGCCGCCGACCCGCCCCCAGAAGACGTCGATGCGCTCCCCGGCGCCGAAGCCCCTGATGCTCAGCGATACCGAGTCCCCTGGTTTGCCCACCTGCTTGTTGATCTTCACTGTTCCGACCACACCGCCCGAGACCAGCTGGGCCTCGGCCACCTTGTCGGCATCGCGTTGCTGCGCGACCAGGACGGCGCCCTTCCTGACGTTCTCGGGCACATTGATCTGCGCGTTGAGCGACCCGGACTTGTCGGTCTTCACCGCGGAGATTCCCTTTCCCTCATTCTGCTTCGCCGAGGTCTTCAGAAACAGGTCCACGGTGGATTTTGCGTCGAAACCCGCGCCCTCCACGGTCGCCTTGCCGCCAGGGGTGACCAGGCCGGGGTTGAGCACGATGATCGGGCCGGACTCCCGGGGGATCTTCTGCTCCCCCAACTCGATCGTCTTTGGCTTCTGGGAGGGCTTCTTGATCTTCTGTGGCTCCCTCTTGGAGTTCTCCTGATTGTCGCCGGTGGTGTTGAGTGCGCCGCCGAAACCGCCGCTCCTCGCGATCACCTGGACGAGGGAGCCGACGACCACGAGCGCTATGGCGGCCATCAGGACCTTTTTCCAGGTGAACCGCATCTTCTTTTCTCCGGTCCCCTTCCCTTCGGCCTCCTTTTCTCCGCCAGGTGGCTGTTCAGTGTTCTCAGGTATGTCCTTGTCCCTGTTCTCGGGGTTCTCGGGCATCACGTTCACCTCCTCGGCCCGGGACTAACCGACCCGGTAGATCTGCAGATGGATGTCGCCCTGTCCGGTCTCCCAGACCTTCTTCGCGTTCTTCAGCGCGGTCAGGATCCAGTCCTCGCGGCCGTCCCCGTTGTTTCCGTCCATGGCCTGCCGCATCTTGTTGGACATCACGATGTAGTCGACGTTCTGCCATTTCTTGGCGAAGAGCTTGTCGCGCACATCCGGGTCCGAAGCGGCGTTCCAATGGGAATGCGCGAACGGGTAGAACGGAGGGACGTCGTGCAGTGCGCTCCACAGGTCGTCGTCCATGATGATCCGCGCGTCCGCCGGCACGTTCTCCCGTATCCAGGCGACCTGTTCCTCCTGCATGCGGGTCAGGTTCAGCTTCGGGTGGTACTGGTCCGCGATCGTCACGCGCCCCTCGTCGTTGATCGTCAGGACGTAGTCGGTCGCCGGTACAAGCAGCAGCAGAGCCCCGGCCACGGCGGGCACCGCGATCCGCACCCGGGGCCTCAGACGTCGGAGCAGCCGATCCGCCGCCATGCCGATGCTCATGGCAAACAGCGGGATCATGGGGGCGATGTAGAAGTCCAGCAGCACACTGCCGCGCACGAGATAGAAGGCATAGGCGACGGCCATCGTGCCGACGACCAGGAACCCGAGCTTGTGTTCCCGGCTCCTGAAGCCCCAGTACAGGACGGCCATCATGGCGAGCAGGCCGAGGAGCAGGAGCAGCCCGTCCCTCGGGATCCAGCTGGTGTACAGGAGCCCACCCGAGCTGAGCAGGGATCCCTGGTTGCGGTTGAGCTGCCACCACAGGGTGTAGAGCAGCGACACGTGGTCGGCCGGCGGGTTGTTCAGGTCGAAGTCGAGCCCGCTGGGCAGGAGTTCGTTCTTCAGCACGGCGTAGAGGACGTATGCGCCGACCGGGACCGCCGTCGCCAATGGCCAGAGCGATGTGGCGAACCGGCGCTGGGTGGATCCCTTCGCTCTGCGATACAGCAGGTAGGCGAGGGTGGGGACGAAGAAGAGCGCGTTCTCCTTGGTGATCAGGGCGACTCCCAGCGCAGCCCCGGCGCCCACCGCGTGCCGGATTCTCATGTCGCGGCAGAGCAGCAGGTACAGGCTCAGCAGCACCCAGAACATCATGAGGTTGTCCAGCAGAACCTGCCGATGGTAGTAGACGGCGAGCGGCGAGACGTTGTAGAAGAAAGCGGCCACCGACGCGGCCAGCACGCTGCCGGTCAGCCGCCGGACGATCTCGAAGAGCAGGACGACGCTGACGAGATGGACCAGGAGCATCAGGAACCGGCCGGTGTTGACCGCGTTGCCGAAGGTCTCGAACTGGTTGGGCAGGGGGAAGGCCCAGCCCGCGAGCTGGATCCAGCCGCCGGGTGCGTGGTCGTAGTCGTAGGTATATGGCGACAGACTGGTCTGCCGGACCACGGACCAGGCCCGCTGCATGTAGATGCCCTCGTCGGTGAGGTACAGCGGGTACTGGAACAGGTGCCAGCCGTGCGTGAGGAGCCCGGTGAGGACGGCGGCGGCCAGCGCGATCCGCCCGCGCCGCCCGAGCCGGGGGAAGTCGCGCATGGTGATGACCGGCTGCGGTTTCCGCTCGGTGGGCGCCCGGGCCCGTCCGGTCTCCGCGGGATCCCCGTCGTGGACCACCACCAGCTTGGGCCTCGGCTCACGCGACATCGGAGTTCGCCTCCGATGACTGGGCCCGGTGGGCTCCGACGTGCTGGGTCTTCTCCCAGTCGTTACGGCCGGTCAGCTGACGTCGCACAGCACGCATCGCGGCGTAGGCGAGGACGAGTTGGTAGGGGTACCAGGCGATGGCCATGCGCAGGACGGACTTCGGGGTGGCCTGGAGGCCGTGGGCGTCGGTGAACTCGTACAGGCCCACCACCGAGGTGACGAAGTGCGCCACGAGCATCAGCACGGGCAGCCACGAGATCAGGGCGACCAGCACCGGCACCTTCAACAAGACGATCATGCCGAAGGAGACCAGCAAGTACAGGCCCAGCAGCGCCTGCCCGTGCGGGAACGCCAGCACGTAGAAGGCCAGCCACCGCTGCTTGCGGGTGGGCATCTGCTTCCAGGTGCCCTTGCTCAGCGTCTGCATGAACCCCTGGCTCCAGCGGGTGCGCTGCCGGATGAAGTGCCCGAGCGTTGGTGGAGTTTCCTCCTTGGTCACGTAGCGGTCGTCGTAGACGACCCGCACCCGCTCCCCCGCCGCCGACACTCTCAGGCCCAGGTCCGCGTCCTCGGTGAGGTTGCGATCGTCCCAGCCCCCGAGGCGAACGAGCAGGTCGCGTTGGAAGAACACCGTGTTGCCGCCGAGTGGGATGGCCCCCTCAAGGGCGTGGTAATGCAATCGGCTCTTGAACCAGAAGAAGTATTCGAGAACGTTCAGGGCGGAGTACCAGGTGGACTGATAGTTCATCAGCTGGACGCCGGACTGGACCACGTTGACCTCGTCCTGGATCATCACGGTGTTGACCAGGTCGAAGATCGCGGGGTGGATGTCGTCCTCGGCGTCGAAGATGGTCACCACGTCGTGACTCGTGTGCGGCAGCGCGGCGTTCAGCCCATGCGGCTTGTTGATGGGTTTGTCGTCGAAGACGACGACCTCGACATTGTGCAGGCCCTCCCGGCCGAGCTCGGCGATCTTCTCCTCGGCCTTGCCGATCGTTCCGGTGTCGTCCGCCGAGCAGATCACGAAGACCTCCAGCAGATCAGCCGGATAGTGGGCACGCACCACCCGGTCGATGGTGGTCTGGATGACGTCCTCTTCGTGCCGGGCCGGCAACAGCACGCTGAAGGACAGCCGCGGCGGCAGGAACTCCTCCGGTGCCCTGGCCTTCTCCTCGGCGTCCGGCTGGTCCCAGGTGTAGAGCATCAGATAGAGCACATGGGCCGACTGCACCGTGAGCAGGACGGAGACCATGATCAGTCCCGTGTACAGCAGGAGCGTCATCATCGGCTGCTCCCCCGGCTCCTGCCCCAAACCCACAGGCTGCTGGAGGTGTAGTTGACCGCGAAGGCGACACCGATGGCGAGCAGGTTCGCCACCACGAGGTGGACTCCGCCGTGCACCAGTGCCCACAGGGCCAACACGTTGACGGCGAGGCCGCCCAGCATGGACACGTTGAACCTGCCGAACCGCCGGAGGGACGGCGCGCGTGCCGCGAATGTCCACCGGTCGTTGAGCATGTAGTTGTGAACTACAGCGAGTTCGACGGCCACTGCCGAGGCGACGACGAGCGGCACATGCAGCAGACGGTGCAGGATGTACAGAACCACTGTGTTCACGACCGTTCCCGCACCACCGACCACCGCGAAGCGCAGAATCCGGCGTACCGGAAGTTCTCGGGCCCAGCCGCCCTGTGCTGCAGAGACGGCAGGAGTCCGCGATGGTTCTGCCTCGGTTCGCGGCTCGCCGGTCTGTACGGGTGCCGTCTGGAAGGGGTACATCGCGGCTCCTCCAGGTGGGAGAGCGCCCTCGGCCCCGCTCGCCGGGACCTCACGCTCACCAGCCTGCGCTCATGAGCAGCCGCGAACATCACAGGAATGGGTGAGCCTGGGCCATACCTACAGAGGAGGCTCTTCGTACCCCCATTTGGGGGATACGCGGGAGGACGAGAGACGAGACGGGCGGAAACCTCGGCCTCCCCCGAAGAGGGGATCACTTTCTCCCCCATTCGCGGGTACAGCGCCTCGCCACTGGCTGCTGACCATGGAGCGAGCAGGGGAGTTCGGGCCCGGTTCTCCCGCGAGAGCCCGGGCTCGAACGGCGCTCGAACGGCCGGGTCGCCCTCTCACCCCCAGCGGCTCGGCCTCACATCCCATCAGCGCCAAAAGGTAGGTGCCTCGCCATGGCAGGTCGTAAGCCGTCGGGCCCCAGGCTCGCCGCACGCGCCGGAGCCGCCGTCGCGGCGCTGGCGCTCGCTGTCACCATGCCCACCGCGACCGCTCCGGCGGACTCCGGGGCGCTCCGCGAGTCCGAGTGGGCATTGACCGCGCTCAAGGCTGAGCAGGCCTGGGAGATCACCAGGGGTGAGGGCGTGACGGTCGCGGTGATCGGCACCGGAGTCGACGCCTCGCATCCCGACCTCACGGGCCGCATCGCCAAGAGCACGGACGTCGACGGCACGCGCGACGAGGGCAACGCGGCGATACAGGGCACCCACGCGGCGGGCGTCATCACCGGAACCGGCCGCAACTACGCCGGCGACGGCCTGTTCGGGCTCGCTCCGGAGGCCCGCATCCTTCCCTTCAAGGTCTACCGCGACAACACAGCCCTGACCGCGGCGACCGCGAGGTCGATCATGGACGCCGTACGCCAGGGAGCCAAAGTCATCAACGTCACCGTCGGCTTCACCCGCCCGCTCGCCGCCCTCAAGACGGCGGTCGAGTTCGCGGCCGACCGCGACGCCCTGATAGTCGCCGGCGCGGGCGACACCGGCCGGACCGGCAACGCCAAGACCTACCCGGCCGCCTATCCGGGAGTCCTCTCGGTCACCGCCATCGACAAGAAGGGCGCTCTCTGGCCGGACTCCCACCACGGTGACGACGTGGACCTGGCCGCACCTGGTGTCGACATCCTCACCACCGCCCGGAACCGCGACTACTGGACCGGCTCCGGCACCGGGTTCGCGGCGTCCTGGGTAGCGGCCTCGGCCGCGCTGCTGCGCGCCGAGCACCCGAAGTGGACGGTCAGCGATGTCACCCGGAGGCTGACCGACACGGCCGTTCAGCAGGGCAAGGCGACCTGGGATGCCCGGTACGGCTCGGGGGTCGTCGCCCCCGCAGCGGCGCTCACGGCGTCCGACTCCTCGCGGGCGCTGTCGGCCGACCGGACGGCGGACGCCCAGGACCGCACCGACGCGGAGTCCTCGGACACCGGTCCGATACTGATCGTGCTGGCCGTGACGGTGACGCTGCTCGTGCTGGCCGTCATCGCATGGCTCCTGATCCGGCGCAATGTGTCGCCCACGGACGACGAGTGACGACGGGAGCGGCTTGTACGACCCCGTCCCAGAGCGCGCGCGCCCCGAAACACCGGCCCCGGGGCGCGCGCATCCGCGTCCATGGAGAGTGCGGCTGGCGGCTCTGCTGTCCGCCTTCGGTCTCCTCGTCGCGGTCGCCACGGCAGTGACCAACGCCCCGTTCCTCCCGGACCCACGCTCCGGCGCCGCACGGCCTCCCGCCCTTCCGCAGCCTCGCCTCCCCGCCGCCACCCGCCTCTACACCACCCCCGACACCCCGGCCGCCCGCTGGGTCCAAGAGCACCCCCGGGACTCCCGGGCAGCGGTCATCCGGGAGCGCATCGCCTCCCGACCGCAGGGCTCCTGGTTCACCGACCCGGATCCGCTGAAGGTGGAAGACGACGTGCGCGCGGTGGTCGATGCCGCCCGGGCCGAGGGCACGCTGCCGGTCCTGGTCGCCTACGCCGTACATCGCCGCGACTGCTCCGGACACAGCACCGGCGGCACCGGTGATCTCGCCGCCTACCGCGACTGGATCGAGGGCTTCGCCCGGGGAATCGGTTCAGCAAACGCACTGGTGGTCCTCGAACCAGACGCTCTCGGGCTCGCCGACTGCCTCAGCCCCCGGGAACGGCAGAACAGGTTCGCGGCCCTGTCCTACGCGGGGAGCGTGCTGCGCCGGGACGCCCCGCACACCTGGGTGTACTACGACGCGGGCAACTCCGGCTGGCACCCCGCGCGGACCATGGCCGACCGCCTCCGGCGCGCCGGCGCGACACGGTACGCGGACGGGATCGCCCTGAACGTGTCGAACTTCAACACGACCCGCGACGAGATCGGCTACGGCTACTCCGTGATCCGGGAGCTGGACAGCTCCCGCCTGGCCATGGTGATCGACACCAGCCGCAACGGCGCTGGGCCCGCCCGGGGCCACCGCGCCTGTGATCCTCCGGGCCGACGGTTGGGGCAGACCCCGACGACCGCCACTGGCGTCTTGGGCGTCGACGCCTATCTCTGGGTGAAGCCACCCGGCCAGGCGGACGGCTGCACATCGGCCGCGGGGACCTTCGACGCGCAGTACGCCTACCGTCTTGCCCGTTGACGCGGCCGCAACCCCGCACTCTTACACGCCTCACATCGGAAAATAGGTAATCAATCGGCCGAATTCGGGCTACCTCAATCGAGGTAGCCCGAATTCGGCCGATTGATGTGCGCTGAATCCACTCGCTCGTACGGCGATTCGATCGCGGCTCCTTTCCTAGCCTTTCGGGCATGCAGAAAAAGCCCGAAGGAGTCCGCCACCCATGAAAAGAGTTCTCGTCGTAGAGCCTCATCCGCAGGCACTCGCGGCCCTCACCGATCTCGTGGAGGACGAGCCGGGATGTGAACTCGTGGGCGCGGTGACCACTGTTGCCGAGGCAATTCAGCTGGTCAACGACGTGATCCCAGACGTGGTCCTGGTCGACGCCGACGCATCGAACTGGCAGTCGCACCGGCTCGGCCACCAGCTCGGCGAACTCCTTCCCAAGGCTTTGCTCGTCCTTCTCTCCGCAGCCACGGACCCGCGCCAGGAGTGTCCGAAATCGTCGGCGAAAACACCCCCCATCACCATTCTCAAGACCGCCGCACCCGAATTCCTCAGGAGTCTCAGCGCATGAATTCCTCCATGGATAACCACCCCGACCCGACCACGTCCGCGCCCGAGTCCGCACCCGAGGACAAGAAGCGAGGTCTCAGCCGCCGCATGCTGCTCGGTGCCGCGGGAGCGGCTGTCGCGGTCGCCGCCGTCGGCGGAACCGTCACCGCGTTTACGGTGGACTCTGTGAGCGATTCCTCGTCCGCCGCCTCCGGGGTGCACGGCCCGCTGCACACCCAAGGGGGCGACATCGTGGACGCCGACGGCAAGAAGGTGGTCCTGACCGGCGTCAACTGGTTCGGCCTGGAGACCGGCACGTTCGCTCCGCACGGCCTGTGGGCGCGCAACCTGGACTCCATGGTCGAGCAGATGGTCGACACCGGCTTCAACACGCTCCGGCTCCCCTACTCCAACGAGCTGTTCGACGCCAAGAGCAAGCCCAACGGCATCGACTACAAGCAGAACCCCGAGCTCAAGGGGCTCAACGGGCTCCAGATCATGGACAAGGTCGTCGAGAGCGCCACCGAGCACGGCATGATGGTCGTCCTCGACCAGCACCGCCCGGACCAGTACGGCCAGAGCGAGCTCTGGTACACCGACAAGCTCCCCGAAAGCAAGTGGCTGTCCGACTGGAAGATGCTGGCCGAACGGTACAAGGGCAACGACAAGGTCATCGGCGCCGACCTGCACAACGAGCCGCGCGGTCAGGCCACCTGGGGCGACGGCAACCCCAAGACGGACTGGAAGATGGCCGCCGAGAAGGCGGGCGACACGATCCACTCGGTCAACCCGGACTGGCTGGTCTTCGTCGAGGGCAACGACAAGTACAAGGACGAGTCGACCTGGTGGGGCGGCGAGCTGCGCGGCGCCAAGGAGCACCCGGTGAAGCTCAGGGAGGCCGACAAGGTCGTGTACTCCGCGCACGACTACGGACCCGGGGTGTACAACCAGAACTGGTTCATGGAGAAGAGCTTCCCGAGCAACATGCCGGCCTTCTGGGACAAGCACTGGGGATTCCTGAAGCAGAACAACACCGCTCCCGTGCTGCTCGGTGAGTTCGGCGGCAGGAAGAGCACCGGCAACAGCACCGAGGCTGTCTGGCAGAAGAGCCTCATGCAGTACCTGAAGAAGAACGGCATCAGCTACACCTACTGGAGCTGGAACCCCAACTCCGGTGACACCGGCGGCGTTCTGAAGGACGACTGGAAGACCGTGGATCCGGGCAAGAAGGCGCTGGTCTCCATGTACCAGTCGCCGCTGCCGGGGGCGAAGAAGACCGAGAAGGCGTCCGAGTAGTTCCACGGGCAACCCGGTGAGCACCGGGCGCGTGGACGGCGAGGGGCCGCGGACACCATGTCCGCGGCCCCTCAGCCGTTTCGGCACGCCTGCGTCGATGCCCGTTTCATCCATCCGGGGCGGGACCGGTCCCCTGCTGGTGCTGCTGGCGGCGCGGTTCGGCGATCCGCACCTACCCGATGTCGTGTCGACGGCGGTTGCCGTCGAGCTCACCCACCGTGCCGCACTCGGCCACGAACGCGTGCGCGACGCGGAAGCCGCCGGGCGCACCAGGCCGGATCCGGGTGCACCCATGGACACCTCGGTCGCCCTCCTTGCGGGCGACTTCCTGTTCGCCCGCGCCTCACAGATCCTGGCCGACCTCGGCCCTCAGGCCGTACGCGTCCAGACGACGGCGTACGCGCGTGTCGTCACCGGCCAGATCCTGGGCCGGAGGGGCCCGGACGAGGGATGCGACCCGGTCGCTCAACCACCGCGAGGTGGCAGCCGAGCAAACGGGCTCGCTCACGGGTGTCTCGGGGCGGCTCGGCGCCTGGCGGCGGGCGCGGACGACCGCGTCGGGGATGTCCTGGCCCGGTACGGTGAGCGGCTCGGCACGGCGCTCAGGCTGACGGACGACGTGCTGGGCCCGACCGACGAAGTGCCCCTGCGGGCCGACGCACCGACCGGACAGTGCCCGGCCCAGGCACAGCCGGCACCGCGACGGGCGCTGCGAGACGCTCTGTGCCGGACCCGCCAGGCGCGGGCCGCGCTCAACGACCTTCCGGACTGCGCGGCGAGAGACGCCCTGGCCGGGCTGTGTGACGCGGCCGCCGCCCGCGCCCGGCGGTGACTCACCGCAGGACCGGCGCGGCACGATCACCTCTGCGTCGGCGGTCGTTCGGCGCGAGAGCCGTCCGGTGTCACGCGTGCCGGGACGGCGGCCCGGACCCGGGTTCCGCGCCCGGGGCGACTGTCCACGTCCAAGGCGCCGCCCGCCTCCCGCGCCCGTTCCCGCATGGAACGCAGGCCCAGGTGGCCGGGGAAGGGCCTGCTGGTGTCGAAGCCCACACCGTCGTCCGTGATCACGAGTGTGACGGTGTCGGCCTCCGTGGACAGACTGAGCAGGACGTGCCGTGCCGCCGCGTGTTTGATGACGTTGTGCAGGGCTTCCTGGGCGATCCGGTAGAGCGCGTGCTTGGCCTTCGGTGCCACGTCCGGTTCGGCTGAGAGGCTCGCCTCGACCGCGATGGCGTGCCGGACGCGCACCTGGCCGACGTACCGGCTCAGTGCGGTGGCCAGTCCTTCGGTTTCCAGCGACTCGGGGCTGAGCCGGCACAGGATCGTCCGGATCTCGCTCAGGGCCGCGTCGGTGAGCCGGAGCACGGAGTCGATCGGCCGGTGCGCCCCCGTGTCCTCGGTGTGCTCGCGGCCGAGGAGTTCGCGGGCGACGCGCGCGTTGAGCGCGATGCCGTACAGGGCCGGGCAGAGCGAGTCGTGCAGCTCGCGGGCCAGGTGCCGCCGTTCGTCGCGTGCCGTCTGCTCCCGGGCCACGGCCCGCAGCCGCTGTGCCTCCACCGTGGTGGCGGCCCTGCCCGCGAGGGTCTGGAACGCTCCGAGGTCCTCGGCACCGGGTTTGTGCCCCCGTGGAAAGCGGCAGCACAGTGCGCCGACCGCCTCCTGACGGCAGAGCAGCGGCACGGCAGTCAGGACCTCGCCCGAATCCGGGGCCGGTTCTCTCGCGGACTCCGGGTCCCTCTCGACCGCTGTGTCCGCGTCCTCTCCGTCGCCCCTGATGCCACTGATCACCGGGGCCGCTCTCGTGATCGCCTCCATCGCCACTCTGACAGGCTGAGCGACGGGGCGCTCCGCACGGTCACAGGGCAGCGGACCGACACTGCCGTGGCATCCGGCCAGGCGCAGCCCTGCCTCCGGTTCCAGCAGATAGATGACACAGCACACGGCACCGGTGCCGGTGACCGCTTCGGCGGCCACGGAGTTCAGCGCCTGCTGTACGGCGTTCTGACCGACCAAGGATGTACGGCCGAGCCGGTCCAGGTCCTCTTCCGCGCGGGATCGCTCGACCGCGAGGCCGACCGGGCCGGAGAACGGCTCCACGAACCGCAGGTCCTCGGAGGTGAAACAGCGTCCACCCCGCCGGTTCGTCACTTCCAGCAACCCGACGATCCGTTCGCGGACCGTCAGGGGCACGTCCATGACGGATGCCAGCCCGGCGTCGCGCAGCGCTGTGCGCAGCTTCGCCGGCTCATGGTCGGTGTCGGAGAAGATCCTCGGACGCCCGAGGCGGACCACCTCGCGCACCAGTGCGGACTCGCCCGGCATCAGCAAGCCACGTGACGCCTTGTCCGCGACGCCGTCCGCAGCACACACGGTCAACGTGTCGCCCCAGTCCACTGCCAGCACGCGGGCCGTCTCCGCGCCGACGGACTCCCGCACCCGGCGCGCCGCCAGTGCCAACGCCTCGGGCCCGGGACGGCACTCCATGACGCTCTGCGTGACCTCGGCGACCGCCCGCTGTCGGCTCTCGTGTCGCCAGCGCGCGGTCAGGTCGTGGACGGCCACGCAGTAGCCCGCCAGGCGTGCGTGCGCGTCCCGGGTCGCCGTGATGACCGTCTCGGCCCAGAAGCGCACCCCGTCCGGGCGGACCCGCCAGGCGCACTCCCGGTGTGTGCCGAGGCCCGCGGCCGCGTCCAACGCGCGGGCCGCGCCGCCCGACGCCGCGTTCTCGGACGGGTAGAGGACCGAGACATGCCGCCCCACAAGGTCGGCCGGGCCGTGGCCGCCCGGGAGGGTGGCACCCGTGCCGACGCTCAGCACATGCCCCTGGGGATCCAACAGGAGGACCACCTCCGAGGCGCCGCCCCCTGCCGACCGCCGAGTTTGCTCGCCGGGCTCGACGTCCGGCGTCGGGCCCGGCGCCTCGGGGACGGTGGAAGAGTTGCCTGTCATGCAGACCACGGGTACTCGTCCGCCGTGGCGATGCCGCGGGCGAGTTCTGCGGACGGCACCAGCCCCAGCCGCAGGGCGTGCGTGACCGCCTGCGTCCTGCTGTGCACCCCGAGCTTGTCGAAAATGTGACTGACATACGTCTTCACGGTCTGCTGCCCGATGCGCAGCTCGCGCGCGATCTCCTTGTTCGCCTTGCCGCGGGCCAGCATGACCAGCACCTCCGACTCGCGCTCGGTCAGACGCTCCGGTCGCGTCGCGTCCGTGACCTGGTCCACCAGGCGCGCGACCGCGGCACTGGAGACATGCGTTCGCCCAGCCGCCGCGGCTTTCACCGCATGGCGCAGCTCGTCGGCCTCCGCGGTCTTCAGCAGGAAACCAGTCGCACCCGCCCGGACCGCCGCCATCACCGAGGCGCCGTCGAGAGCGCTCGTCAGCACCACAACCCTGACTTCGGGCAACTCCCGGCGGATCTGCTCCGTGGCCTCGATGCCGTCCATCACGGGCATCATCAGATCTATGAGCACGACATCAGGGCTCAGCTCCCGGGCCAGCCGCACGGCCTCCCGGCCGTTGGTCGTCTCACCGGCCACCGCGATGTCATCGTCAAGGCTCAGGAAGTCACGCAAGCCTTGCCGGACTACCGCGTGGTCCTCCGCGATCAGAACATGGACTGCCACTGGTGATCTCCATTGTCGAGCACCGGCTCACGGCGCCCACCACGGCTTGCCCGCGGTACGCGCCCCGAGGCCGACGCGGTCGGCGTCGCCCCAGGCATTCATTCCGCTGACCCCAGACACGCAGGGAACATAACGGGGCATTTACGACACATTAGGAACCCGCGGCGGCCCGCGCTCATTCCACACCCGGGGATGGAAGGCGCCCGCCTCCGCAGCGGGTCCCACTCGCCCCGACATGAACGTACGAGTAGCGGGGCGTGGCACTTCCGCTCCAGGGACACAGAGTGCGCCTACGGCCGCCGGAACGGACCCGGCCACAGGATCGGTCCGCAGACGCTCCCAGAGCCCCCCGCCCCATACGGTCACACGCTCGACGAACGGCTCGCAGTACGGAAGGGCCAGCAGCACGAGAGCGCCGGCCACCCAGCCGCCCAGCGCGTCGCTGAACCAGTGGGTGCCCAGGTAGACAGTGGCCAGGCCGACCACAACGGCGGCCAGAGCCGCCACCACGGCCGCCGCCCTGCGGTGGCGCGGCGCGAGATACGCGAGCGTCCCCCAGATGACGACGCTGTTGGCCGTGTGCCCGGATGGGAAGATGTCACCACCCCGGAAGAGCTCGGTGGACCCGATGGCATGCGCGTAGCTGGGCCCCAGACGTCCGGTGCCCAGCTTGACCGCGCCGACGCTCACGTTGAGCAGCACCAGCGCCGTCAGGAAGACCAGCAGCGGGCGCGGATTCCTGCTCCGCCAGGAGCGCCAACCCAGCCAGGCCAGCACCGCTGTCACCGTCGGGCCCCGCTGACCGGCGACGACGAGGATGTCCAGGAACCCACGAAGCTGCGGCCACTGCTTGTAGGGCCGCCACATGGCCAGCCGCCAGTCGAACTCCAGCAGGGGCGACCGGGTGAGCACCGCCACGAAGACGGCCACGTATGCCCCCGCCACCAGGGCGATGAGATTCGTGTGCACCCTGGAAGGTGCTGCCCGCTTCAGCGGAAGAGCCATGATGCCCATGTCGTACTCCCGGCTCCCTCAGGAACCCCCGGCCGCGCGGCCCGGAACACCGTCCGCACGCGGCACGACGCAACGGCACACGGACGGGGAACCCGGCATATTTCGGCCGGAGTTCCCCCTTTTTGAGGAATATGTTCCCATGCGCTCGTGACACGGTCATGTTCAGGCTCCTTGCGGGAGATCGACCACTCTGATCGACCACTCCACGTCAGCCGCGGATGGCGAGCAGCAGAGCGAAGCGCTGTCGCCGGTCGGTCCACCACTCGCGCACCGCGAACCCGGGCGGACGAATTCCCTGGTCAAGAAGTTGCGCGGACCTTCACGGAGATCTCGGCGCGAACGTCCTCACCGGCTGCGGCGTCGACGCTCAGGTCGATGGAGCGGCTGCGCTCCTGCGCGCAGCCGTGTTGACGTGCCACGGCGGGACGGCCACCGCAAGGGTACGTCCCTCGAATGCACTCCAATGGCCCCAATCTTGGCCCTCTATTGAGCGCATCGCCAACGCCGCCTTTAGCGTTGCCGCTAGACGGAGGGTCCGTCATGAATGAACTCGGAGCAAATTCGTCCGACCAGAACGAACATGAAGAACTCTGCCCGTGATACCGCAGCGCTTCTTATACGTTCTCGTCCGCGGACCCCAACTCCGCTCCGGACGGATTTCCCTCAGTGAACCGACCCATGCATCGCCGTCCGGAAACACCGGCGTCGTATAAAGCACGGGCGACCTGACTCGGTTCATTCCCAGAACATGGAGGCAACCATGGGCTTCACTCGTCGGCCCTTTCCATTCCTCGCCGTTGCGGTTCTCGGTGGCTCTGCCGTGCTCGCTCTCATCCTCCCTGCATCGGCTGAAGTGGCCTCGCAGCAGACGGCCATACCTGCCGCAACCCTCCCTGCCGACGGCTCCTCGGAGAAAAGCCGCACCATCCGCGTGGTGGCCGGGCTACAAGTGGGTGAAGAGCTGGATCTGGGTGCACCGGGCCGCAGCGTCGGCGACCAGTTCATCTTCAGCGGGAATCTGTCTTCGACCAGAGGGTCGGAAGAAGAACGCGTCGTCGGACGTTTCGGTGGGTTCTGCGTTATCACCGACCTCGAACGCAACGCAGGACAATGCTCGTCTACCGCGGTGCTGCCGGAAGGACAGATCACAGTCCAGGGCGAGCAAATCGGAATTCCTGTGCCGAGCCCGGTCAGCAACGCGATCACCGGAGGCACCGGGGAGTTCCGTAAGGCGCGCGGCCAGGTGACACAGCGGGTGTTGACGCCGGCGACCTGGCAACTCACGTTCGAAGTGCTCGACGTGCAGCCCAGTCGGTCCCGGGATGGTCTCAACCGGTCCCAGCAGCCGACGCCCACGCCTCCGTCCTTCCCTGGCAAGTAGCGCGTGACGGTGTGCCGCCATCGCCCTGGGTTGCAGTGGCGGGAGTAGCGGTTCCCGCCGGTCCCGGTCATCGGCACGCTTCAGTACCTCCGCGACCACACTCAACGACCACACGGGAGACGTCGTGATCAAGAATCCCCGCTCATCACTCATAGGCTGGGGCGTCGCCCTGGCCACCGCCGCGACCGCCACCGTCACGATCGGCGCGACCACCGGTGGCCCGCCGAACCCGCTGCCGGTCGACCCGCAGACCCGCCCGACGGCCGGCCGGGACAAGGAACCGCAGACTGAGCCTCAGGCAACTGAGCGCCGACAGATCGCCACGTCGGTCCTGGGCCGGGACTTCAAGTTCACACTCACCGCTCTGAGGTCGCAGACCGATCCACTCGCGGCATCCGTGCGTCTCCAAGTCTTCACCTTCAAGGACGGCGCGTGGAGAGAGTCGGACCGTGCTCTGGTCGGTGACGTGGACGGCTGGTTCTGGTTCCCCCTGACCGGCCGCCGCGCGGTGTGCGAGTTCTCCACCGCCAGCACCGAGCCGGCACCGGTTGCCGTCAGCCTGCTGGTCACGCCATCGATCGGCTGCTCACCGACCGAGAACTTCCAAATCGAGAACGGGCAGATCACCCCCGCCTGACGGCGGCCTCGCCTGTACGCCGTGCCAGAACACGACGTGCCCGCCGCGGATCTGTGCCGCGGCGGGCACGGGATCGGCGTAGCACCAGCGCCTGAACCACCTGCCCGTGGAAGGGACAGGCGAGCTTTTCACCCTCTCCGTGAACAGACAAGGGCAGCACCGAACGTGTCGCCGTCAGCCCGATCTGCTCGCCGATCACGGACGACGAGAGTGTCGGCGACTACGTCTCCGAGTCGCTGACGCCGGGGAGACAGGCGCATCGCGATCAGTCCGACCAGGCCGCAGACCAGGCCGTCGACGACCAGGAGCAGCACACGGGCGGCCGCGGCGTTCGTGGTCAGGGGCGAGCGGTCGGTCCTGACCACGCGGATGCCGAGCAACCGCATGCCCCAGGTCTGGCCGGAGCCGACCGGACGCAGGACCCAGTACCAGAACAGAGCGAGGAGTCCGCACATGAGCCCGGCGAGCACCGCCCAGGCGGTCGTACCGCTGTCGCTGCTCGCGCCGACGTCCACAAGCATCGCCATGGGCAGCACGATCGGCGCGGAGATCAGGGCGTCCAGTACGCACTGCGCGACGCGACGCCCCACAACCTCAGTGTCGAGCAGGGACAGGGCTGTGGCCATCGTCGGCCTCCTGAGGGGACGGACGGGTGATCTCCTGCTCCAGCGTGTATGCCGAGGGACACCCCGGCATGCCGGGGACAGCCGACTGGAGGACCGCACACACGACCGGCCCCATGCCTGCCTGCCCGCCGTACGCTACCGACCTGCCGGGCATGGCGGGGGGCGACTGCGGACCCGAGACCGTCCGGTCGTTCACCTCGCGCAGCAGGTGCCCCTCCCCCACGCCGATGAGACATTTGCGACGGCCGGCGCACCCGCCGCTCCGGCCCACCGTACCGGCGCCGCCCTGCTGGTTCTGCTCGCCGCCGTCGGCGCACACGCCACGCCCGCGGCCCCGCCGAGCCCTCCCGTGCGCCCTGGCCGAGCACGACATCGCGCCCGATCTGCTGGTGGGCTCCTCAGGCGCAGTCAACGCCGCATGCTTCGCCGGCCGTCTCGACGTGGCTGGTGCTCGATCCGTGGCGGAGCCGTGCCGCTCGGCCCGCCGCGGCAACGGGTTCGCGCTCCGGCCGGGCACCGCACCAGGAACGTCTGCAGGCCCTTCCGCACACGGCGCGGCGGATAATCGGTCCTGCCGCCCCGATCCGGCCGGGAACGAGCGCGGAAACCCGCAGCCCTTCACCATCCGGCTCATCCAGCCGCGTCGCGGAGCCGGTCCGGATCCACGACGGCGATGTGACCACGCGAGACCCGTACCAGCCCGAGCTCGGCGAAGCGGGTCAGCACCTTGGTCACCGACTCGCGCGCGGTGCCGACGAGTGTGGCCAGCTGGCCGTGGGTGAGGGCAACTTCCGGGTACGGAGCCTCGGGCCGCGGTGACTGATCGGGCGTCGACTCGGCGGCGAGGCTGAGCAGTGTGGCGGCGACGCGCTGCGAGACGGATTTGAAGATGGTGTCGGACAGCCGCTGTTCGAGGTCCGCGAGACGGCGCCCGAGAATCTCGGTGAGGCGCGTGGCAATGCGGGCGTCCGACAGCAGAAAGCGGTCGACCTCTGCGCGGCTCAGGACGCCCACGGTCACGTCGTCGAGGGCTTCGGCGTAGTTGCCGTACATGCGCTGCCCGAGGAGCAGCATCTCCCCGAAGATCGACCCTGGGTGGAGGATCACGCAGGTCAGGGCGCGCCCGTCCGTCGAGAGCCGGAAGACGCGAACCCGGCCGCATTTGAGGATGTACAGCGCCTCACACTGCTCCTGCGAGGTACAGAACAGGTCTCCGGACGAATACGTCTTCACCGGCATCATGTCCGCGATGGCCGCCTTCTCGACGTCGTCGAGGTCGCGGAAGACGTCGACCGCGGACAGGCACCAGGTACGGTCCGGGACGCCCTGGTCCCGGTCGGCTTCGGTCACGTGCGCCGTCTCCTCACACCGTCACGGCCCCCACGTTCCCGGGTGTTCCTGGATTCCCCGTACTGTCCGGACACTCTGTGTCGGGTCCCGGTCGGGACACGCAGAGACACCGAGACTGTCGGCCGGACCTGACAGCGTGGTGCGGCACCGCCGGGGAGCACGGCCTGGGAGTGTCATCCCGGCGGCGCCTCTTCTCGGGTTCCCTTTCTTGGGGTTACGGAACGCGGGAGGCGTCAGTCGCGCCGGGCGTCGCCTCCACCGCGGTGGAGGAGCCGAGACGGCGGAGAGGCGGGACGGTTTCTCCGCCCCGACCATCTCTGGTCACAACCAGGTCAGGCGCTCGCCCTACTGCTGCGCCGGTCGCGCGGGGCGTAGTGGTGCCGGGTGTCGCCGTCTGGACTGCGGCCTCCGGGCTCCAGTGGGTTGGGCCCCCGGGAACCTGTGCGGCGGGTGCGCCGCCCCGGTTCACGCCGGTGATTCCGCGATGGCGTGGTCCTGCATCGACAGCGGCGGCGAGCGCAGCAGGAGCCCGGCGACGGCACTGGAACGGACGCACGGCTCAGTGGCGTGCTTCGGCGTCTGCGCTGCTGCGACGGCGGCGTACCGCCCAGACCGCTCCTCCCGACCCGGCCAGCAGCAGCCCGACGATCACCGTGGCCAGGCCTGCCTCCTCGTGTCCCGCTTCGGCAGCGGTCACTTGACCGCTGTCACCGGCGTCGATGTCTCCAGGGGGCATGGTGTCACGGCAGGTGCCGCCGCTGACCATCTCCGCATGCATCGCGACCACCGGCCGCGCGGCCTTGGCGGCGGCCTTGACGCGGCTGTCCGTGCCGGACCTCAGCTCCTTGTCGATCAGCGCAAGTGTCTGCTGGTGGGCCTTGTCCTGGGCGTTCAGCCAAGCGACGTCGTATGCGGACGATCCGGCCTTTGCCCTGGCAGCGGCAAGCTCCCGCTGCTCGGCCGCGGTCGGTGCGGTGGGCAGCTTCACGCCTAGCGCGGAGGCGGTCTTCGACACGTCGGAGTCCAGCTTCTGGTGATCGCGGACGAAGAGCGCGCCGACTCGCATGACACACGCGGTCGTCGCGTGGGCCTGGGCGTCCTGGCCGGCGGCGATCTCGGCCAGGTTGCCTTGGTGCGCGGCTCTGAGGAAGGTGCCGTCGGCCTCGGAGACTTCTGCCGGTGCCGTGTCGGCCACGGTTGTGGCGGGGACGGCTGTACCGCCCGCTGTACCGCCCGCGAGCAGGACGGCTCCCGCGCACAGGGCACCAAGACGGGTCGCTGGCATGACTCCTCCAGGTGATCGAAGGATGCGCCGACGGGCGGGGCAGGATGTCCGCGAGGCGCCGCGGGGCTCCCGGAGCACGGAGAGGAAACCTCCCCGGTTCCCACCGGGGTCGCTTTCGGCTTACGGGAGGCGGGATGGTGCTGGCCTTGGTGTGGTCATCACAAGCTGGGGCACTCGTTGATCCGGACGATCGGTGCAATGGATGAGAAAATTCCGTGATCTTCAAGCGGCGGTCCTACCTGTCCTGGGCCGTCGCTGCTCACGGAGAACACCAGGATGAACCCGGCCGACCGCTGGGGCATCTTGGTCGGAAAGTGGGCGACGAACACTCTTCGCGCTCGGGTCGGCGCTGTCTCAGCATGAACAGCACGAACAGCACGAACAGCACGACGGCACACTGGCCACTGAGTCGGGCCCGACCCCGGACAACTTCCCGCCGCCATCAGGCCAGGGGCCCCACCCAGATGTGGGTCCGGCACCGCGCAGCGCCGCGGAGTGACCTGACCGGTGGGGCAGCCTGCCAGGAAACGGACGCGCAACGCCCGGACGGTCCAGATTCCCCCCACGACAGTCACGGGGCCGTCTCCTACACCTGTCCCGCTATGGGGCGGCGGAACAAGTTCACGTGTCTCCCACATGAATAAGCCCCCCGGTTAGGTCACGGTTCTTCATCCTCCTCACCGAAATTGACTGATCCGTCGTGCCTTACGGGCTGCGGGGCACCGGTCGTCGACCGGGCATCCTCCGCCCCGGTGCCCGGGCTTCCACCCACACCTGTAAGAGCCAACCCATCCACCAGCGCGGCCTGCGAGCGGACGCCACTGATCACCTCGACGAGCTGATCACGCAGCAACTTGCAGACCCCGGAACCGGCAGTCCAGGCCGGTCTTGCGCCGCTCATGCTTACCCCCAACCCGGTCTCTGGGCATCTTTCGACTCTCAGGTGAGTCGGCCCACAACAGCCAGCACCACAGCGGCAACGACCGTCACCGCCGAGCAGATGACCATTGCGGCCCGGCCCCACCCACCTGTGCGAGGGATGACGCCCGCCTGGTTATCCCGCTTGGAGGACTTGAGCCAGTAAGCCCCGAGCCGGGCCCACAGACGACACAACATCGCCACCACGAGGTTCCACACGCTGCACAACGCGTGATGATGACCCACGACAACGGCCACCGCGCCGCCACCACACCGATGGCCCACATCCACCGCCAGCCTTATAGACCGCTGCTCTGACAGCCGGGGGTGCACCAGCGCCGGTCACAGAGTCCTCGGCCGGCCGTTCCCGTCCGCTCAGTCACACGACGGCCGCTCCGCAGCGCCTCACCCTCTACCTCAGCGCCGTAAACGGAGGTTGGAAAAACCTCAGTGCCCGAAGATGTGCCATCCGCGGCGGCGGTGAACCGCCTGCGTCGACACGGCGCGATCGGCCTCCCGTTGCTCTGACGTGTACGCGACCGGCACGGCTTCATGTGCATGGTGCCGCCGCTTCGGTCCTGCGGTGAGTACGGCCAGCCCCAAACAGAAGATCAGCGCCAACCCCACGCCGGAAAGGAAGAGCCCCGGCGCATTCAGCGTCGCTATCTGGTTATCGAATATCTCCACGGCGTAGTCAGGCCCGGCCGAGAAGTTCTCCACGACGGCGATAGCCGTGAATGCGCCGGTGGCCAGTACCAGCAGGAA
This sequence comes from Streptomyces sp. SA15, assembly GCF_002291145.1. Classification (GTDB taxonomy): domain Bacteria; phylum Actinomycetota; class Actinomycetes; order Streptomycetales; family Streptomycetaceae; genus Streptomyces. The sequence goes on along the minus strand of NZ_NTGE01000113.1, from coordinate 498 downwards.
CGCCAGCACTCGCATCGTACTCACCTCATCTTCCTCCTGTTTTTCTGCCCGATTACCCCAGGTGGACAGCCCTACACAGGCTCCGGTCGGCGAAACCGACCCACAACCCCGGAATTCATAGGCGGCGCCGCCTGTGTATTTGGGGGATTACAGCGCGTAGCGTGGAGGAAGGGTTCGCCGAGTCATCGGGAACTCGATGCCCGGGAGGATGCCGCCAGCAGCGGCGGGCGGATCACAAGGCTTTCGGAACCTCTGAGGGGCTAGTACCTGACGTCCGCTCGACCCAAAGGGAGATCGACCGTCCCCGGACGAGGCCGAGCAAGTGGCGCCGATCAATTGACATACGATTCGAGCGTTCCGCGGCGCCGGACGTCGAGCGTCGCGCAGTGGAACGATCCGCCGAACGGCGCGTAGTGCAGCAGGTCGCACGGGATCGGCTCGAACCCCCACTTCTCGAGCGCGCGCAGCATGTTCGTGTGATGCCGCTCCGCGATCACC
>NZ_NTGE01000114.1 GCF_002291145.1 Streptomyces sp. SA15 | reverse complement strand
CCGGCGTCGGCGAGCGCCGCCGCGACCGTGCCGCAGGCGCACGGGCCGACCGTGGCGGTGCGCACCCGCTGGCGGGCGTAGCGGAAGCCGCGTTCGAAGCGGATGTAGCGGCCGAGTACCGATACTTCGAGCAGGACGGCCGTCCGGTGCTCGGCCGTGCACAGCAGTGCCTCGGCCGTCGTACGGTCGTGCACGCAGTGGAATCCGCAGTCGCAGCGGCGGTGCGGTGCCCGGTGCCGCAGGCCGTAGACGCAAGCCGCGTCGGCCAGGACTCCGTACGGCAGCGCGCCGCCCAGCGACACACCGGTGAACCCGGCCCGGGTGCCGTCGTGGGACAGCACCGGGTGGGCGATCTTGTATCCGGTCGGCGGCTCCGTCGGGCGTTCCTCGGGGAGCCGCAGCCTCATCGGGCGGCCGGGGCCTCTTCGGGCACGGACTCTTCGACGTCCCGGATTTCCGCGGGGAGTTCGAATTCGGGTTCTTCCACGGTGGCCTGCGGCCGCTCTTCCGCGACTCCGGTGGCGAGTGCCTTGCCGAGCTTCATGACGCCTCCCATGACCAGGGGTCGATGACCGTCCTGGCCATGGTGACCCATGAAGGGCCGACTTGGACATAGGGCCATCGCGCTTCGGGCGACGCTGCCACGGACGGCGACCTCGCAGCAATCCTTACCGATACCTCGTAGAAAAATTAAGTGGAGCTTCACTATCGCTCTGCCGAGACTACTCGCATGACGACAGCCCGACCCTCCGCCGCTCCCTCCGCCGCCCCCTTCGGCCGCGCGCTCTGTGCCATGATCACGCCCTTCGGCGACGCGGGCGCGCTCGACCTCGACGGCGCGCAGCGGCTCGCCGAACGGCTGGTGACGGACGGCTGCGACGGTCTCGTGCTGTCCGGTACGACGGGCGAGTCGCCGACCACCACGGACGCGGAGAAGGCCGCGCTGATCACCGCGGTCCGGGAGGCGGTGGGCGACCGGGCGTCGATCGTCGCGGGCGTGGGCACCTTCGACACCCGGCACACCGTCGAACTGGCCCTGGCGGCCGAAAAGGCGGGCGCGGACGGCCTGTTGGTGGTCAGCCCGTACTACAGCAAGCCCCCGCAGGACGCCCTGGAGGAACATTTCCGCCAGGTCGCGGACGCGTCCGGGCTGCCGGTGGCGCTGTACGACATCCCGGGCCGCACCGGCACCCGCATCGAGCCCGACACGATGATCCGGCTCGCCGAACATCCCCGGATCGTGGCGGTCAAGGACTGCTCGTACGACTTCCTCGGCGCCCAGAAGGTGCTCTCACGCACGAAGTTGGCGTACTACGCGGGCTGCGACGAGCACAACCTCGCCCTGTACGCGGTGGGCGGCGCGGGATACATCAGCACGGTCGCGAACGCCACCCCGACCCAACTCCGCGCCGTCCTGGCCGCGTTCGACGCGGGAGACACGGCGGAGGCGGCCCGGCTGCAGCAACGTGCCATCCCGCTCATCGAGTTGATGATGTCGGCGGGCCTGCCCGGCACGGTCACCGCCAAGGCCCTCCTCAAAGAACTGGGCCTGCCCGCGGGCCCGGTCCGCGCACCGCTGCGGCCCGCCGACCGTAGGGCGGTCGACGGGCTGCTGGCGGCGTACGAACGGCTGGTGGCCGCCTGAGGGAAACCCCCGGCCAGCGGCGGGCGAAGACCGGCTCCCACTCCGCCCGGTCCAGCGAACGGACAAACGGGCCGGGGTCCCGTACCGCGCGTGTGCGGTGCGGGACCCCGGCCCGTCGAGGCAGCAGGTCAGCCCCAGCGGTAGCCGTCGCCGAACAGCAAGGTGTGCTCCAGCACATCCTCCATCGGGTCGTCGACCTGGCCCACGTTGACCAGCCCGATCCGGGGGCCGTTGTGCGAGGCCGTGTTGGTCTCGTCGGCGTGCGCGACACCGGCCGCCGGCCAGCACGCCACGGCCGCCGTGACCGCCCCGGTCAGGCAGCGCGCCACGATCCTCGCCCGCTCGTTCCTCATACCCAGGTCCCTCGTTTCGTCGGTTCGGCCTCTGATCGGACTGGAGCGTCCACCCGTTCATCTGACTGAACCGCTGCGAGGTCACGCCGGGTAACTCGTTCGTGGCGCTGTGCGTACGTCAGTTGTGGCTGTGCAGGATCTCGTTCAGGCCACCCCAGACCGCGTTGTTCGGCCGGGCCTCGACCGTGCCGGTGACCGAGTTGCGGCGGAAGAGGATGTTGGAGGCGCCGGACAGCTCGCGGGCCTTGACGATCTGGCCGTCGGGCATGGTGACGCGGGTGCCGGCGGTGACGTACAGACCGGCCTCGACCACGCACTCGTCGCCGAGGGCGATGCCGACGCCTGCCTCGGCGCCGATCAGGCAGCGCTCACCGATGGAGATGATCATGTTGCCGCCGCCGGAGAGTGTGCCCATGGTCGAGGCACCGCCGCCGATGTCGGAGCCGTCGCCGATCACGACGCCCGCGGAGATACGGCCCTCGACCATCGACGTGCCGAGCGTGCCCGCGTTGAAGTTGACGAAGCCCTCGTGCATGACGGTGGTGCCCGCGGCGAGGTGCGCGCCGAGACGGACTCGGTCGGCGTCCGCGATGCGGACGCCCTTGGGGGCGACATAGTCCGTCATGCGCGGGAACTTGTCGATCGAGGTCACCTGGAGGTGCAGGCCCTCGGCACGGGCGTTGAGCCGCACCTTCTCGATGTCGTCGACGGCGACCGGGCCGAGCGAGGTCCAGGCGACGTTGGCGAGGAAGCCGAACATGCCGTCCAGGCTCTGGCCGTGCGGCTTGACCAGGCGGTGCGAGAGGAGGTGCAGGCGCAGGTAGACGTCGTGCGCGTCGATCGGCTTGTCGTCGAGGGAGGCGATGACCGTGCGGACCGCGACCACCTCGACGCCCCGGCGGGCGTCCGGGCCGATCGCCGCGGTCGCGCCGCCGCCGAGCAGCTCCGCGGCCTGCTCGGCGGACAGCCGCTCGGTGCCGGACGGGCCAGGGCCCTCGGCACTCGCAGCGGTGAGCTCGGGCGCGGGGAACCAGGTGTCGAGGACGGTGCCGTCGGCGGCGATCGTGGCGAGGCCGGCGGCAACGGCGCCGGTGGTGCGAGGAGCAGTCGTGTCGGTCATACGGGCAACCTAACCGGCCGGGCGGGGTGAGGGCGAACCGGTGTACACGGCGTCTCATGTGCCGGGCACACCGGCCGGGACGGGGCCGTGATCAGGGCGACCTCAGGGCTTCTGATCACGGCGGCCTCAGGGTTTCTCGCCCTTCCTGTCCACCACCGCCACCGCCAGCCGTGCCGTGCTGATCACGACGTCTCCCTTGCCCCACTCCTCGTTTCTGCCGCTCCGCTCCACCGACCGGTACCCCGCGTAGAGCCAGGTGTCCGGGTCGAGGAGCACTTCGTCGCGGGAGGTGTTCGAGACGCTCTTCAGGTACAGCGCGTAGGCGCTGCGTCCCGCGTCGTCCTGGACCTCCGCGACCTGCACGCCGGGGATCGTGGCGAGGGCCCGGTAGACCTTGGCGAGGCCGGCGGGATCGTACGCGTACGCCCGGCTGAGGACGGCCACGAGGGCCCGGTATTCGTGCTGGGTACGGGTCTCGGACGGGTCGGTGGCGTAGAAGAACGCGCGCGCCTTCGCCCGCACCTTCGCCGGGTCGTCCGGGAGGCTCTTGAGGAACGCGTACTCCTCCCTGGGCGAGTGGTCGTCGCCGGCTCGCCTGCCCTCCATCTTCGGATCGGCGTACGCCATCCAGTCCTCGCTGGTCTGCGGGTCGGGCTCGTCGTCCGTCACGTTCGTCTCGACGGACTTCACGTAGATCCACTGGCCGTCGCGCGCGGTGACCGCGGGACCGGCGGCGATGGCGTCGGCGGCGTCGTTCAGGAGGTCCTTGGCACTGCCCAGTTCGAGGTTGTAGCCGGTTCCGGCTCCCGGCTGCGCACCCTCCGGTCCGCGGTCCGCCACCTGTGTCCCGATCACGGCCACGGCGGTGATCACGGCCGCCGTTCCCGCGGCCACGAGCCGCCAGTCGCTCCGCAGCCGGCGGGTGCGGGTGCGGCCCGCCGCCTCCCGCAGCAGCAGCTCGCGCCCGGCGACGAGATCCGCGCGCTCGGCCGCCGGCGCCTCGGCCCGCAGATCGCGGACCGCCGTCATCTCGTCCATGGTCAGACCACCTCCGTGGCGTCGAGCGTGAATGCGGGATCGGCGCCCAGGGCCGAACGGACCTTGCGGCGGGCGCGGTTGAGCCGGGAGCGCACGGTGCCGACGGGGATGCCCAGCGCCTCACCGACCTCGGTGTACGTCAGGTCCGCCCAGGCCACCAGCAGCAGCACGTGCCGGTCGCCCACGGACAGCGCGGCCAGTGCCCCGGCGAGCGGGGCCTGCGCCGCCTGCGCGGTGACGCGTTCGTCGGCGCGCTCGGACCAGGTCTCGGCGACCGGGTCGTGCCCGGTACGGGCCAGCGCCCGCAGGGCCCGTACCTCGGCGCGGCGCTGCTTGCCGATGAGGTTGCCGGCGATGCCGTAGAGCCAGGGGCGGGCGCTGGGGCGGGTGGTGTCGTAGCGGGACCGGATGCGGAAGGCGACCAGGAAGGTCTCCGCGGTGATGTCGTCGGCGGCGCTCACGCCCAGCCGTCGTGCCGCGTAGCGGTGGATGTCGGGGGCGTACCGGTCGTAGAGGCGGGCGAAGAGCTCCGGTTCCTCCAGGGACTGGGCGACGACCTGGGCGTCCTCGGGCGAGGACGGGTCCGGTGGTCCGGTCACGTGGTGGCCTCCGTGGGTGTGGTCGGGGTGAGCGTGTCACCCGCTGTTCCCCGACGGCCGCGGAACGGTTCACGGACGGCCGCGGATCGGTTCACCGACGGCGGCGGAAGGGGACTCACGGGCGACGCCCGGCAGGATCACGGTGGTTCACGCCGAGGCGTCGATGACCCGCGACAACACCTCCCGCGCATACCCCTCGTCGTACGGCGCCCCCGTCAGCAGCACCTGCAGACAGATCCCGTCCAGCAGCGCGACCAGCGCCCGTGCCGTGACCGGGTCCGTGCGATGGGCGAGGCGGGCGGCGAGGTCCTCGGCCCATTCCGCGGCGACCGGGCGCAGAGCGGGGCGGCGCAGGGCGGCGAGGTAGAGCTCGTACTCCAGCTCGACACCGGTGCGTTCGCCCGCGAGCCACTCGCCCAGCAGGCCGGCGAGTTCCGCGGCCAGGTCGGTGCCCGGCTCGGACAGGCCGCCGCGAGCGGCGACCACCTTGGCGAAGCCCTCGTTCGCCTGCCGGAGCGCCGCGACCATCAGGTCGTCGAGGGTCTTGAAGTGGTACGTCGTGGAGCCGAGCGGCACATCGGCCTCGGCGGCGACGGTGCGGTGGCTCAGTCCGGCGAGGCCCTTCTCCCCCACGACCCGGATCGCCGCGTCGATGATCCGCTGCCGTCGCTCGGGGTCGTACCGTCGGGGCATCAGTGCGCACCGCCCAGGTTCAGCACCACCACGCCGACGATGATCAGCGCGATGCCGGCCGCCTTGGTCGCGGTCATGCCCTCCCCCAGGAACGCGATCCCGATGGTGGCGATGGCCGCCGTGCCGACGCCGGACCAGATCGCGTACGCGGTGCCGACCGACACGGTCTTCAGCGTCTGGGCGAGCAGCGCGAAGGAGACGACGTAGCCGAGGGCGGTGAGCAGCGAGGGCAGCAACTTGGTGAAGCCGTCGGTGTACTTCATGGCCGTCGTCGCGGCCACCTCGGCGGCTATGGCGCCGGCGAGCATCAGGTATCCCATGTGTACGAGCGTACATATCCGATGTGGAAGCCGCTCACGCAAACGGCTGCCGGGAACTCACCCGCTCCACTAGTGTTTCACCGTTCATCAACTTACCCATCACCGGCCGCAGCCGTCGCCACGGGCGCCGCTGGAGGAATCGCGCATGCCAGAAAGCAAGTCCCGGCCCCCGCAGAACCAGCCATGGGAGAGCGGCTGGACTCCGGACACCTCCCGGGTACCGGGAACGCGACGTCTGTGGCTGGCCGGCGCGCTGGCGCTGGCCACCGTCGCCGCGTGCTTGACCGCGATAGCCATGACGGACCGGCATTCTGACGGCCGGTCACCGTCGCCCCAGGACCAGGCGGCCGGCACCGACCCGACCGGCCCCGGTCTGATCTCCTTCGCCACGCCGTCCACGAGCGGCGCCACGACACCGGGCAGGAAGAGCGGTTCGCCCCCCGCCCGCACCACCAAGGCCTCCCCCAGCCCGCACGGCTCGGCCTCCGCGACCCCGCCGGCGGACCCGCCGAAGTCCCCCACCCCACGCCCCAGTTCGCCGGACGCGAAGCCACCGGCCGCCACGTGGCGCTCGGTCCGCTCGGTCAACTACCCCGACCGCTACTGGCACGTCAGCGGCGGCCTGGTGAGGCTCGACCCGGTCCGCGGCTCGGAATCCCGCGAGGACTCCACCTTCAAGCAGGTCAAGGGCCTGGCCGACGCCTCCTGTTACTCCTTCGCCACGTCCGACGGCGCATATCTGCGCCACCGCGACTTCGTCCTGCGCGCGGACCGCGACGACGGCTCGTCCCTGTTCGAGCAGGACGCCACGTTCTGCCCCCGGAGCTCGCCCTATTCGGGCGCGGTCATGCTGGAAGCGGTGAACTACCCGGGCCGCTTCCTGCGCCACAGGAACTTCACGGTCCGCCTGGAGTCGTACCAGTACAGCGGTCAGTACCAGGCGGACTCGGCGTTCCGGCTGGTGGACGGGCTGGCCTGAGTCCGGAAGACACGTGTGGCCCCCGGCGCAGAGCCGAGGGCCACACACGTACAGACGGACTCAGACGTTGAACCCGAGCGCCCGAAGCTGCTCCCGCCCATCGTCCGTGATCTTGTCGGGACCCCACGGCGGCATCCAGACCCAGTTGATGCGCAGCTCGTTGACCAGGCCGTCCGTGGCGGACTTGGCCTGGTCCTCGATGACGTCCGTCAGCGGGCAGGCCGCCGAGGTCAGGGTCATGTCGATGGTCGCGATGTTCGCGTCGTCGATGTGGATGCCATAGATCAGGCCGAGGTTGACGACGTCGATGCCCAGTTCGGGGTCGACGACGTCGTACAGGGCCTCGCGGAGTTCTTCCTCCGAGGCCGGCTTCATCTCAACGGTCTCGCTCATGCCGTCTTCCTTTCGGCGTCGGCTCCGCCCAGGGCCTGGGCCGTCGCGTCCTTCCACGCCATCCAGCTCAGGAGGGCGCACTTCACCCGCGCCGGGTACTTGGAGACACCCGCGAACGCGACCGCGTCCTCCAGGATCTCCTCCATCGCGTCATCGGGCTCGAGGCGGCCCTTGGACTGCATCAGCTCCAGGAAGGTCTCCTGGACCTTCCGCGCCTCGGCCAGCTCCTTGCCGACGAGGAGTTCGTTCAGTACGGAGGCGGAGGCCTGGCTGATCGAGCAGCCCTGGCCCTCGTACGAGACGTCGCTGATCGTCGTGCCGTCGTACTTCACGCGCAGCGTGATCTCGTCGCCGCACGTCGGGTTGACGTGGTGCACCTCGGCGTCGCCATCCCGCAGACCACGCCCGTGCGGGTTCTTGTAGTGGTCCAGGATGACTTCCTGGTACATCGAATCAAGCTTCACGACCCAGCCAGCTCCTCAGCCGAAGAAGTTCCGTACGTGCTCCAGGCCGTCGACCAGAGCGTCGATCTCGGCCGGCGTGGAGTACAGATAGAACGACGCTCGCGTGGTCGCAGGAATTCCGTACCGCAGGCAGACCGGCCGTGCGCAGTGGTGGCCGACCCGGACCGCGATGCCCTGCTCGTCGAGGACCTGGCCCACGTCGTGCGGGTGGATGTCACCCAGCGTGAAGGAGATGGCCGCTCCGCGGTCCTCGGCCGTGGTCGGGCCGATGATCCGCAGGTCGGGGACCTCCGCCAGCCGCTTCACCGCGTACTCGGTGAGCGCGTGCTCGTGGGCGAGGATCTTGTCCATGCCGATCGAGGACAGGTAGTCGATGGCCGCGCCGAGACCGACCGCCTGTGCGACCGGCGGCGTGCCCGCCTCGAACTTGTGCGGCGCCGGGGCGTACGTCGACGAGTGCATCGACACGGTCTCGATCATCTCGCCGCCGCCGAGGAACGGAGGCAGGTCCTCCAGGAGTTCCTGGCGGCCCCACAGCACGCCGATGCCCGTCGGGCCGCACATCTTGTGGCCGGTGAAGGCCACGAAGTCGGCCTGGAGGGCCTGCACGTCCAGCGGCATGTGCGGCGCGGCCTGCGAGGCGTCGATGCAGACCAGCGCGCCGACTTCCTGCGCGCGGCGGACTATCGCCTCGACCGGGTTGACCGTGCCCAGGATGTTGGACACCAGCACGAAGGAGACGATCTTCGTCTTCTCCGTGATGATCTCGTCGATGTTCGACAGGTCGAGGCGGCCGTCATCGGTCAGGCCGAACCACTTCAGCTTCGCGCCCGTGCGCTGCGCCAGCAGCTGCCACGGCACGATGTTGGAGTGGTGCTCCATCTCCGTGATGACGATCTCGGTCTCGTGGTCCACCCGGTAGGGCTCGTCGGCCCAGCCCAGCATGTTCGCCACGAGGTTGAGCGACTCGGACGCGTTCTTGGTGAAGATCACCTCGTCGCGGCTCGGCGCGTTGATGAACGCGGCGACCTTGTCGCGCGCACCCTCGTACAGCGCCGTGGCCTCCTCGGCGAGCACATGCACACCGCGATGGACGTTGGCGTTGTAGCGCTCGTAGTACTCGTTCAGGGCGTCCAGCACCTGGCGCGGCTTCTGCGAGGTCGCCGCGTTGTCCAGGTAGACCAGCTTCCGGTCGTCATGGACCAGGCGGTCCAGGATCGGGAAGTCCTTGCGGATCGCCTCGCCCAGCAGAGTGGGCTCAGTGAGGAGGCCCGGCGACTCTGTCACGCTGATACGCCACCCTTCGTGTATGCCTCGTAGCCCTCTTCCTCCAGCTTGTCGGCGAGTTCGGCGCCGCCGGACTCCACGATGCGGCCGGCCGAGAAGACGTGGACGTAGTCGGGCTTGATGTAGCGCAGGATGCGCGTGTAGTGCGTGATCAGCAGCGTGCCGACCTCGCCGGTCTCGCGGACGCGGTTGACGCCCTCGGAGACGACGCGGAGCGCGTCGACGTCCAGACCGGAGTCCGTCTCGTCGAGGATCGCGACCTTCGGCTTGAGCAGCTCCAGCTGGAGGATCTCGTGGCGCTTCTTCTCACCGCCGGAGAAGCCCTCGTTGACATTGCGCTCGGCGAAGGACGGGTCGATGTTGAGGCGCTCCATGGCCTCCTTGACCTCCTTCACCCAGGTACGCAGCTTGGGGGCCTCGCCGCGGATGGCGGTGGCGGAGGTGCGCAGGAAGTTGGAGACCGAGACGCCGGGGACCTCGACCGGGTACTGCATGGCCAGGAACAGGCCGGCACGGGCGCGCTCGTCGACGGACATCTCCAGGACGTCCTCGCCGTCGAGGGTGACGGTGCCGCCGGTGATCGTGTACTTCGGGTGACCCGCGAGCGAGTAGGCGAGGGTCGACTTGCCCGAGCCGTTGGGGCCCATGATGGCGTGCGTCTCGCCCTGCTTCACGGTGAGGTCGACGCCCTTGAGGATCTCCTTCGTGGCGTTGTCGGCCTCGACGGTGACGTGCAGGTCTCGGATTTCAAGCGTTGCCATGGGTGCCTCAGGACTCCTGGGTGAGGGAGACGAGCACGTCGTCCCCTTCGATCTTTACGGGGTATACGGGGACGGGGCGCGTCGCGGGTAGGCCGGACGGCTTGCCGGTGCGGAGGTCGAAGCTGGAGCCGTGCAGCCAGCACTCGATCTGGCAGTCCTCCACCTCGCCCTCGGAGAGCGAGACGTTCGCGTGGGAGCAGATGTCGTAGATGGCGAACACCTCCCCCTCGGTACGGACGACCGAGACCGGCGTGCCGTCGAGTTCCACCCTCTTCGGGGTGTCCTCCTCCAGCTCGCTCAGGCCGCAGGCGCGTACGAAGGTGGTGGCCATCAGACCGACGCCTCCAGCTCCTCGTCGATCTTCACGAGCAGGCGCTCTTCGATGTCGTCGACACCGATCTGCTGGACGAGTTCGGCGAAGAAGCCGCGGACCACCAGGCGACGGGCCTCGTCGGCCGGGATGCCGCGGGCCATCAGGTAGAAGAGCTGCTCGTCGTCGAAGCGGCCGGTCGCGGAGGCGTGTCCCGCCCCGACGATCTCGCCGGTCTCGATCTCGAGGTTCGGTACGGAGTCCACGCGCGCCCCGTCCGTCAGGACCAGGTTGCGGTTCATCTCGTACGTGTCCGTGCCCTCGGCCTTGGCCTCGATCAACACGTCGCCGATCCACACGGCGTGCGCGTCGTCGCCCTGCAGCGCGCCCTTGTAGGCGACGTTGGACTTGCAGTGCGGGGTGTTGTGGTCGACCAGGAGGCGGTGCTCCTGGTGCTGACCGGCGTCGGTGAAGTACAGGCCGAAGAGCTCGGCCTCGCCACCGGTGCCCGCGTACGACACGCGCGGGTGCAGTCGTACGAGGTCGCCACCGAAGGTGACCACGACCGACTTGAACGAGGCGTCCCGGCCGACGAGGGCGTTGTGCTGGGCCACGTGTACGGCCTTCTCGTCCCAGTCCTGGACGGACACGACGGTCAGCTTGGCGCCGTCGCCCAGGATGTAGTCGACGCCCGCGGCGAGCACCCCGTCACCGGTGTGGTCGATGACGACGACGGCCTCGGCGAAGGCTCCAAGATCGATGACCTGGTGAGCGTACGCAATCCCGCCCTCGCCGTGCACGGCGATCCGGATCGGCTCGGTGAGCACCGTCTCCTTGGGGACGGTGACCACGCCGGCCTTCTCGAACGCCGAGTACGCCTGGGCGGCCACGCGGTCCACCGGAATGCCCGCCTTGCCGAGCCGGGCGTCGTCACGGCCGACGGTCTCGACGGTGACACCCTCGGGGGCCTGGACGTCGACCTTCACGCCGTCGCCGGTGGCGACGGCGGTGCCGTCGTGCAGCCCGCGCAGGCGCTCCAGCGGGGTGAACCGCCACTCCTCCTCGCGGCCGTGCGGGACCGGGAAGTCCGCCACGTCGAAGGACGGGGGCGCGCTCATGCGCGTGGCGACGGTCGACTCGGCGGCCACCGCGATCTGGCCGGCGGTGGTGGATCCCACCGGAATGTTCTGAGCCTCAGCCATGGCTGTCGTTGTGCTCTCTTTCCTACGTCTAGAAATCGGGAGGCCGCTTCCGAAGGCGGGACTTAACCGACCGCGCCTTCCATCTGCAGCTCGATCAGCCGGTTGAGCTCGAGGGCGTACTCCATGGGCAGCTCCTTCGCGATGGGCTCGACGAAGCCGCGCACGATCATCGCCATCGCCTCGAACTCGCTCAGACCGCGGCTCATCAGGTAGAAGAGCTGGTCCTCGGAGACCTTGGAGACAGTGGCCTCGTGGCCCATGGAGACGTCGTCCTCCCGGACGTCCACGTACGGGTACGTGTCCGAGCGGGAGATGGTGTCGACGAGCAGCGCGTCGCACAGCACGTTCGACTTCGAGCCGTGGGCGCCCTCGCCGATCTCCACCAGACCACGGTAGGAGGTACGGCCGCCACCGCGGGCGACGGACTTCGACACGATGTTGGACGACGTGTTCGGCGCCATGTGGACCATCTTGGAGCCGGCGTCCTGGTGCTGCCCCTCGCCCGCGAAGGCGATGGACAGGGTCTCGCCCTTGGCGTGCTCGCCCATCAGGTAGACGGCCGGGTACTTCATCGTCACCTTGGAGCCGATGTTGCCGTCGATCCACTCCATGGTCGCGCCCTCGTAGGCGACGGCGCGCTTGGTGACCAGGTTGTAGACGTTGTTCGACCAGTTCTGGATGGTCGTGTAGCGGCAGCGGGCGTTCTTCTTGACGATGATCTCGACCACGGCGCTGTGCAGCGAGTCCGACTTGTAGATCGGCGCGGTGCAGCCCTCGACGTAGTGCACGTAGGCACCCTCGTCGACGATGATCAGGGTCCGCTCGAACTGGCCCATGTTCTCCGTGTTGATACGGAAGTAGGCCTGGAGCGGGATCTCCACGTGCACGCCCTTCGGCACGTAGATGAAGGAGCCGCCCGACCACACGGCGGTGTTCAGCGACGCGAACTTGTTGTCACCGACCGGGATGACGGTCCCGAAGTACTCCTTGAAGAGCTCCGGGTGCTCCTTCAGGGCCGTGTCGGTGTCGAGGAAGATGACGCCCTGCTCCTCCAGGTCCTCGCGGATCTGGTGGTAGACGACCTCGGACTCGTACTGGGCCGCGACACCGGCGACGAGGCGCTGCTTCTCCGCCTCCGGGATGCCGAGCTTGTCGTACGTGTTCTTGATGTCCTCGGGCAGGTCCTCCCAGGACTCCGCCTGCTTCTCCGTGGAACGTACGAAGTACTTGATGTTGTCGAAGTCGATACCCGACAGGTCCGAGCCCCAGTTCGGCATGGGCTTCTTGTCGAACAGGCGCAGGCCCTTGAGCCGGAGCTTGGTCATCCACTCCGGCTCGTTCTTCTTCGCGGAGATGTCGCGGACGACAGCCTCGCTCAGACCGCGCTTGGCAGAGGCACCGGCTTCGTCGGAGTCGGCCCAGCCGTATTCGTACTTGCCCAGGCCCTCGAGCTCAGGGTGGGCAGTCTCCGTGGGGAGAGTCATGCGGGGTTCCTCCCGGCCGTGCTTGCAGATGCGTGATGAGTGGTTTGGGAAATCTTTGGGATGAACGTCGTGCAGACGCCGTCGCCGTGCGCGATGGTCGCCAGTCGCTGGACGTGCGTGCCGAGCAGCTGGGAGAAGATCTCGGTCTCCGCCTCGCAGAGCTGCGGGAACTTTTCCGCGACGTGGGCCACCGGGCAGTGGTGCTGGCAGAGCTGCTCGCCGACCGGTGCGCTACGCGCCGTAGCAGCGTACCCGTCCGCGCTCAGGGCCTTGGCCAGGGCTTCGGTCCGCTGCTCGGGCGGGGCCGCCTCGATCGCCGCGCGGTACGCGGCTGCCTGCTCGGCGATCCTCGCGCGCGCGAAGGCGATCACGGCCTCGTCCCCGCCGAACCGCTCCTGGATCCAGCGCAGGGCGTCCGCGGCGAGCTGGTCGTACGACTGGTCGAAGGCGTCGCGGCCACAGTCGGTGAGTGCGAAGACCTTGGCCGGGCGGCCACGGGTCCGCGCTCCGTAGACCCGCTGTTCGCGCGCCTCTACGACATCGTCGGCGACCAGTGCGTCCAGGTGCCGCCGTACGGCCGCCTGGGTGAGCCCCAGTCGCTCGGCCAGCGCCGCGACGGTCGACGGCCCGTGGTCCAGGATGGACCGCGCGACCCGGTTGCGCGTGGAGCGCTCACCGGTCGCGAGTTCCTCCTGCGGAGACTCAGTCGAACGCACGACGTTTTTCACAACGCCATTGTTGCGTAATTCCTCAGGGGCGGGCAAGCGGCGTCCGGGCGGGTGGATGGTGCCCTGCGTCACTTAGGTTTACCTAATCTGACCTGCGAGAACGATCTCCGATCGATCAAATGGGTGGCGTCGGCGGACGGCTTCCGGGACACTCCACAACCATGCCCACACCGCCTCCCACCGGCCCTCTTGTCACCCGGGACGCCCTCACAACCGAGCTGCGCGAGCTGGGCGTCCGAGCCGGCGAGACCCTCCTCGTCCACTCCTCGCTCAGCTCGCTCGGCTGGGTCTGCGGAGGCGCCGTGGCGGTCGTGCAAGGACTGCTCGACGCGCTCGGCCGGAAGGGCACCCTGGTGGTCCCCACCCAGTCCGGCGACCTCTCGAACCCGGCCGTGTGGGGCAATCCGCCGGTGCCCGAGGAGTGGTGGGAGACGATTCGGGCCACCATGCCCGCCTACGACCCACTGGTGACGCCTTCGCGCGGGGTCGGCGTGATCCCGGAAACCGTGCGCACGTGGCCGGGCGCCCTGCGCAGCGCCCACCCGCAGACGTCCTTCGCCGCTGTCGGTCCGCGCGCGGCGGAGGTGACCGGCGGGCACGCGCCCGACTGCCGGCTGGGCGAACGCAGCCCACTGGCCCGGCTGGAGGCCCTCGGCGCCCGGGTGCTGATGCTGGGCGCGGGCTACGACGCGTGCACCAGCTTTCACCTGGCTGAATACCGCATACCCTCGCCGCTCGTGAAGGTGGGCCGGCCGGGGCCCGCGGGCTGGGACGTGGTGACCGAGGTGTCCATCTCCTCGGAGCGGTTCGACGAACTGGGCCACGACTTCGAGCGGGACCGTCCCGTCGACCGCCCTGTCGTACGGGGCAAGGTGGGCGCGGCCGACGTACGGCTGTTTCCCGTCGCGGACGCCGTGGCGTACGCGGAACGGTGGCTGGCGGTGCACCGGCCCCGTGAGGAGGAGTTCCTGCACCCGCCCGTCTGAGGCACACTCCGCGTACCTAGACTCTGGACCCATGCGAAGTGAGCCCGTGGTCCAGGTCCAGGCCCTGGTGAAGCGGTACGGCACAAAGACCGCGGTGGATGGCCTCGACCTGGTGGCCCGGGCGGGTGTGACCGCCGTACTCGGTCCCAACGGGGCGGGCAAGACGACCACGGTCGAGACCTGCGAGGGGTACCGGAAGCCGGACTCCGGCACGGTGCGCGTCCTGGGCCTCGACCCGGTGAGACAGGCCCGTGAGCTGCACCCCAGGATCGGCGTGATGCTGCAGTCCGGGGGCGTCTACTCGGGCGCGCGAGCGGACGAGATGCTGCGCCATGTCGCCAGGTTGCACGCCGATCCGCTCGACGTCGACGCGCTCATCGAGCGCCTGGGGCTGGGCAGTTGCGGCCGGACCACGTACCGGCGGCTGTCGGGCGGCCAGCAGCAGCGGCTCGCGCTGGCGATGGCCGTGGTGGGCCGCCCGGAGCTGGTGTTCCTGGACGAGCCGACCGCAGGGCTCGACCCGCAGGCCCGCCGCGCCACCTGGGACCTGGTCCGCGACCTGCGCACCGACGGCGTCTCCGTGATCCTCACGACGCACTACATGGACGAGGCCGAGCAACTCGCCGACGACGTCGCGATCATCGACGCCGGCCGGGTCATAGCCCAGGGCACCCCGGAGGAGCTGTGCCGAGGCGGCGCCGAGAACACGCTCCGCTTCAGCGGCCGCCCGGGCCTGGACGTCGGCTCCCTGCTGAAGGCGCTCCCCGCGGACTGCACGGCCGCGGAGCTGACGCCGGGCTCATACCGGGTCGTCGGCAAGGTCGACCCGCAGCTGCTCGCGACGGTCACGTCCTGGTGCGCGCAGCACGGCGTGATGCCGGAGAGGATCTCGGTCGAACGGCACACCCTCGAAGACGTGTTTCTGGAGCTCACCGGCAAGGAGCTGCGCTCGTGACCACCGTCGGCACCGGCATGTACACCCCGAAGCCGGGGGCCGCGCCCCTCCCCCGCATGATCGCGGCCCAGGCCGCCCTCGAGACGAAGATGCTGCTGCGCAACGGCGAGCAGCTGCTGTTGACGGTGGTCATCCCCACGCTGCTCCTTGTCCTCTTCAGCTCCGTAGACATCGTCGACACCGGGTCCGGCGAGGCGGTGGACTTCCTCACGCCCGGCGTCCTCGCGCTGGCCGTGATGTCGACCGCGTTCACGGGCCAGGCCATCGCGACGGGATTCGAACGCCGGTACGGCGTCCTGAAGCGCCTCGCCTCCTCCCCGCTCCCCCGCTGGGGCCTGATGACCGCGAAGACGCTGTCCGTGCTGGTCACGGAGGTCCTCCAGATCGTCCTGCTGACGGCGATCGCCTTCGCGCTGGGCTGGTCGCCGCACGGCAACCCCTTCGCCGTACTGCTCCTGCTGATCCTCGGGACGGCCGCCTTCTCGGGGCTCGGCCTGCTGATGGCGGGCACGCTGAAGGCGGAGGCCACGCTGGCCGCGGCGAACCTGGTCTTCCTGCTGCTGCTCGTCGGTGGCGGGGTGATCGTGCCGCTGGACAAGTTCCCGGCCGCTGCGCAGGACGTCCTCGGGCTGCTGCCGATCTCCGCGCTGTCGGACGGGCTGCGGGACGTGCTGCAGCACGGCGCCGGCATGCCCTGGGGTGACCTGGGGATTCTCGCCGTCTGGGCGGTCGTGGGTCTGGCGGTCGCCGGGAAGTTCTTCCGCTGGGAGTAGAAGGGGGTGGGCGCCGTGACGGACCCTCGTGAAAGCGTGCACAAGCGGCCCCCTACGATGGAACGCGTGCCAAAACTGACCCGCGCCGACGCCGTGGCTGCCCTCCGCAACCCGCTCGCCTTCATCGCCGAACGCTGGACCCCGACCCCCAGGACGGTACAGCGCGCGGCCCTCACCGCGCTCGTGATGTCGGTGGTCATCGTGGTCACCGGCGGTGCGGTGCGGCTGACCGGTTCCGGGCTCGGCTGCCCGACCTGGCCCAAGTGCACTGACGACTCGCTGACCGCCACCAGCGCGATGGGCTTCCACGGAGCCATCGAGTTCGGCAACCGCATGCTCACCTACGTGCTGTGCGCCGCGGTCGGCTGGGCGATCATCGCCGCGCGCTCCGAGAAGCCGTACCGGCGCAGCCTGACCCGGCTGGGCTGGGCGCAGTTCTGGATCGTGATGAGCAACGCGGTCCTCGGCGGCATCGTCGTGCTCGTCGGTCTCAACCCGTACACGGTCGCGGCCCACTTCGTGGCCACGTCGGCCCTGATCGCGGTCGCCGCGGTGATGTGGCAGCGCACCCGGGAGGGTGACACGGCGCCGCGCCCGCTGGTCGGCAAGGCCGTGCAGCAGCTGGTGTGGTTCCTGGTCGGGGCCTCGGTCCTGCTGATCCTGGTCGGCACGGTGGTGACCGGCGCGGGCCCGCACGCGGGCGACTCCAGCGAGGTCGAGCGGATGCCGCTCGACTGGGAGACGGTCAGCAAGGTGCACGCGGTGCTGGCCTGGATCGTGGTGTCGCTGACGTTCGCCCTGTGGTTCGTCCTGAAGGCGGTCGACGCGCCCAAGGGACCGGTGCGCCGGACGCGGGAGTTGTTCCTGATCCTGCTATGTCAGGGTTTGATCGGTTATGTCCAGTACTTTACGGACCTTCCCGAGGCGCTGGTCGGCCTGCACATGTTCGGTTCCGCCGTGATGTGGATCTGGGTGCTGCGGGTGCTGCTGTCGCTGCGTGAACGCCCCGACGCGGACCCGGAGATTCCGGCTCCCGCCCACCGCGACCGGCTGGAGCCCGCTTCGAACTGACGGGAGCGTGCCCCGCGCGAGGCGGGGCACCCGTCCGGTCCGTACGCCTCACCCCAGCCCATACACCCGCCGCGCGTTCCCCGCCGCGATCAGCCCCGCCACCCGCTGCGCGTCCGCCAGCGACCACGCCCCCTCGGTGACCCAGGTGCCCAGCACCCGCCCGAGGGCCTCGCGGAACAGGCGCGCGCCTACGACGTGCAGTTCCGGCAGGCCCTGGGCCCCGCTGGAGAAGAGGATCTTGCCGAAGGGGGCCAACTCCAGGATCTCCGCCAGTACGGTGGCCGCCCTCGCCCCCGTGCGGACCAGGGCGGCGCCGGAGTCGGCGTACACGTGCGGGAAGACTCCGGCGAGGTGAGCGGCGTGCCGGTGGTAGGGGTAGCTGTGCAGCAGGACCAGGTCGGTACCGAGGCCGGCCGTCGCCCGTACGAAATCCGTCAGCAGGACCGGGTCGGTGCGGTCGATGCGCAGGCCCGGCTCTCCGAGCCCCGCGTGCAGTTGCAGGGGCAACCCCGAGGCGACGGCGATCCACAGCAGGTGCCGTAGCAGCACCGGGTCGCTCAGCTCCCCGCCGACCCGGCGCCCCGCCAGCCAGCGGCCCACCGCGCCCCGTACCTCTCCCGGCCCCGGCGGCTCGGGCGCGAGCGCCAGTCCGTGCCGTACGCCCGCCACGGAGGTGAAGGCCACGGCGTTCGCGGCGGCGCCGTGCACCGATTCGGCGAGGTTGGCGAGGAAGGACTCGACCGTGCCGGAAGTGTCGGCGACCTGTTCGGCGAGGAGTTCCAGCCGCACGATCTCGCGGGCCTCGGCGACCGCGGCGGAGGCCATCTCGGCGGGGCCGGTCAGGTCGCCCGGCAGCCCGGTGTCCACCAGGTAGGTGGTGATGCCGCTGCCTCGCAGCAGCCTGCGGCCCGCCTCCAGAACGCCCAGTTCCCGGCGCCGGGCGAGATAGCGGGCCGGCGCGCAGTGCGGTTCCAGGCCGAGCAGCGGGGGGCACCAGCGTCGTACGGCGAACCCGGTCTGGGTGTCGAAGAGCGTCGTCCCCGGGGCGGGCGGGCCCTCGGTGCGGGCCAGCTGGGCCTCGAAGGTGCCGAGGCCCAGCTCCGTTCTCAGTACGCCGTGGCAGTACTGGTCCACGAGGGACGGCGTTTCGATCATCCGGACTCCCCGTCGCTTGGACCACGTCGTTCAACAGGTCCTAACGGGTGAACGGGGTGTCAGGTCGCGGCCCTCGCCGGGCGTTGTTCAGCCGTTGGATGGGCCGCCGATCTGGATGCCCGCCATGCGTGTCCATTCGTAGGGCCCCGTCCTCACCTTCGCCGCGAGCTCGCCGTCGAAGTCCTCGTGGACCGTGATGCCGGACTTGGCCACGGCCTTCTCGGCGAGCTCGTACGAGGGGGCCACCAGGTCACCCCAGGTGCCGTCCCCGCCGACGAGCACGATCCGGGCGCCGCGCTGCCCGAGGTACGCGATCTGGCCCTCGGCTCCACCGTGCGCCTTGGAGAAGGTGCTGATCTGCCGGGCGAGGCGGGTCGCCTTGCGCTCTGCCTTCGGGTCCACCTGCTGCGTGTCTGCCATGGTCAGGATGCTACCGACGGGTAGATCGAACCGCGACGGGCGGGGTGAGTGGCCTTGACCACGCACCCCGCCCGCGAGCGAAGAGCGACGTTGAGGAGCTAACGGAGGAACGGGTCCACCGCGACCGCCAGGAAGAGGATCGACACATAGGTGATGGACCAGTGGAACAGCCGCATCTCCTTCAGCTTGGCGCCGGTGACCTCGGCCCTCGCCCGGTTCTGCAGTCCGTGTGCCTCCCACAGCCAGAAGCCGCCGGCCAGCAGCGCCACCGCCGTGTAGAACCAGCCCGTGTAGCCGAGCGGGGTCAGCAGCAGCGAGACCGCCACCATCACCCAGCTGTAGATCACGATCTGCTTGGCGACGACCTTGTTGGAGGCGACGACCGGCAGCATCGGCACGCCCACGCGCGCGTAGTCCTCCCTCACCTTCATGGACAGCGGCCAGTAGTGCGGCGGCGTCCAGAAGAACATGACGAGGAAGAGGACGACGGGCGCCCACGACATGGAGTTCGTGACGGCGGACCAGCCGATGAGCACCGGCAGACAGCCGGCGATGCCGCCCCACACGATGTTCTGCGACGTACGGCGTTTGAGGAGCATCGTGTAGACGACGACGTAGAAGAGGAGTGCGCCGAGTGACAGCCAGGCGGAGAGCCAGTTGACGGTCAGGCCGAACAACAGGGTGGAGACGACCGCCAGGCTGATGCCGAAGACGAGGCACTCGCGCGGGCTGACCATGCCGGTCACCAGGGGACGCTGCGAGGTGCGGTCCATGAGGGCGTCGATGTCGCGGTCGATGTACATGTTCAGCGCGTTGGCGCCGCCCGCCGAGAGGTAGCCGCCGATACAGGTGAGCAGTACCAGCCTCAGGTCCGGCACGCCCTGCTCGGCGAGGAACATCACCGGCACGGTCGTGATCAGCAGCAGCTCGATGATCCGAGGCTTGGTCAGTGCCACGAACGCTTTGACACGGGCCCCGAACGGCCGGTGACTCGGGCTCTGGCTCGCACCGAGCACCCCCGCTGGACGGGATTCGACGGCCGTCACGCACACCCCTACAGAGACATCCCAGCAAGCCTCACCCGTGTGAAGTCCCGGTAAAGGCTCGCGCGTACCACGCCACTGTAGACGTTGCCCATATCCCGACATTCGCGGGGGTGGGGTCGTGTTGGGCAGCGCCTCGGAAGAGCCCGTCACCCCACTATTGAGTACTCGGACGAGCGGCTCCGTATTCAGTTGCCGAATACGATCCGGCGCAGTCCGGGAGGCGGATCCACGCAGGGCCCGGCAGTCTGGAACGACTCGAAGACGCACGTACTTGCGGGGGTAGGCTCGACCACGGCCGGGGCACTCACTGCACCGGCATTCGATATGCGTGACATGTGGAGAGGAGCCCTGACCCAGGGTGAGCACCAAGCCGACCACCACAGACCTCGAGTGGACCGAGTTGGACCAGCGGGCCGTCGACACCGCCCGCGTCCTGGCCGCCGACGCCGTACAGAAGGTCGGCAACGGCCATCCGGGTACGGCGATGAGCCTGGCACCTGCCGCCTACACCCTCTTCCAGAAGGTGATGCGGCACGACCCCGCGGACGCCGACTGGGTGGGCCGCGACCGTTTCGTGCTGTCCGCCGGACACTCTTCCCTGACGCTCTACACCCAGCTGTACCTGGCCGGCTTCGGCCTGGAGCTGGACGACCTGAAGGCGTTCCGCACCTGGGGTTCGAAGACCCCCGGCCACCCCGAGTACGGCCACACCACGGGCGTGGAGACGACGACCGGCCCGCTGGGCCAGGGTGTCGCCAACGCGGTGGGCATGGCGATGGCGGCCCGCTACGAGCGCGGCCTGTTCGACCCTCAGGCTCCTGAGGGCACCTCCCCCTTCGACCACTTCGTCTACGTCATCGCCGGTGACGGCTGTCTGCAGGAGGGCATCTCCGCGGAGGCGTCCTCGCTCGCGGGCCACCAGAAGCTGGGCAACCTGATCCTGCTGTGGGACGACAACCACATCTCGATCGAGGGCGACACGGAGACGGCCGTCTCCGAGGACACGGCTCTGCGGTACGAGGCGTACGGCTGGCACGTGCAGCGCGTCGAGCCGCAGGCCAACGGCGACCTCGACCCGCAGGCCATCTACGCGGCGATCGAGGCCGCGAAGCAGGTCACGGACAAGCCGTCGTTCATCGCGATGCGCTCGATCATCGCCTGGCCCGCCCCGAACGCCCAGAACACCGAGGCCGCGCACGGCTCGGCGCTCGGCGACGACGAGGTCGCGGCCACCAAGCGCGTCCTGGGCTTCGACCCGGAGCAGAGCTTCGAGGTGGCCGACGAGGTGCTCGCGCACACCCGGGCGCTGGGTGAGCGGGGCCGTCAGGCCAAGGCCGTGTGGGAGAAGTCGTTCCAGGAGTGGCGCAACAACAACCCTGAGCGCGCCGCCGAGTTCGACCGCATCGCCGCGGGCGAGCTGCCCACGGGCTGGGAGGAGAAGATCCCGGTCTTCGAGGCGGGCAAGGGTGTCGCCACCCGCGCCGCGTCCGGCAAGGTGCTCCAGGCGCTGGGTGCGGTCATCCCGGAGCTGTGGGGCGGCTCGGCCGACCTGGCCGGCTCCAACAACACCACGATCGACAAGACGTCGTCGTTCCTGCCGGCGGACAACCCGCTGCCCGAGGCCGACCCCTACGGCCGGACGATCCACTTCGGCATCCGCGAGCACTCCATGGCCGCGGAGATGAACGGCATCGCCCTGCACGGCAACACCCGGATCTACGGCGGCACCTTCCTCGTCTTCTCCGACTACATGCGCAACGCCGTACGGCTGTCGGCCCTGATGCACCTGCCGGTGACGTACGTGTGGACGCACGACTCCATCGGCCTGGGCGAGGACGGCCCCACCCACCAGCCCGTCGAGCACCTGGCCTCCCTGCGCGCGATCCCGGGTCTGAACGTGGTGCGCCCGGCGGACGCCAACGAGACCGCGATCGCCTGGCGCGAGATCCTCAAGCGCTACACGAAGGTATTCGGCAAGGGCGCCCCGCACGGCCTCGCGCTGACCCGTCAGGGCGTGCCGACGTACGAGCCCAACGAGGATGCCGCGCGCGGCGGTTACGTCCTGTTCGAGGCCTCCACCGGGACGCCGGAAGCGATCCTCATCGCCACCGGTTCCGAGGTGCACGTCGCCGTCGAGGCACGCGAGCAGCTGGAAGCCGCGGGTGTGCCGACGCGGGTCGTGTCGATGCCGTCCGTCGAGTGGTTCGAGGAGCAGGACCAGGGGTACCGGGACAGCGTCCTGCCGCCCGCGGTGAAGGCGCGTGTCGCGGTGGAGGCCGGTATCGGGCTCACCTGGCACAAGTACGTGGGGGACGCCGGCCGCATCGTTTCCCTGGAGCACTTCGGTGCTTCGGCCGACGGCAAGGTCCTCTTCCGCGAGTTCGGCTTCACTGCGGAGAACGTCGCTGCCGCAGCCCGGGAATCGATCGCCGCAGCCCAGCGCTGACGCTCATATACGACACGTAGGAGATGCAATTTCCATGACAGACGCACTGAAGCGCCTCTCCGAGGAAGGCGTCGCGATCTGGCTGGACGACCTGTCGCGCCAGCGGATCACGTCCGGCAACCTGGCCGAGCTGATCGACCAGCAGCACGTCGTGGGCGTCACCACCAACCCGTCGATCTTCCAGAAGGCGATCTCCAGCGGTGAGGGCTACGAGCAGCAGCTCTCCGACCTCGCCGCCCGCAAGGTCACCGTCGAAGAGGCCATCCGCATGATCACCACGGCGGACGTCCGCGACGCCGCCGACATCCTGCGCCCGGTCTTCGACGCCACCGGCGGCCAGGACGGCCGCGTGTCGATCGAGGTCGACCCGCGCCTGGCGCACAACACCAAGGCGACCGTCGCCGAGGCCAAGCAGCTGGCCTGGCTGGTGGACCGCCCCAACACCCTGATCAAGATCCCGGCCACCAAGGCGGGTCTTCCGGCGATCACCGAGACCATCGGCCTGGGCATCAGCGTCAACGTCACGCTGATCTTCTCGCTGGAGCGCTACCGCGAGGTCATGGACGCCTACCTCGCCGGCCTGGAGAAGGCCACGGCGAGGGGCCTGGACCTGTCGAAGATCCACTCCGTGGCGTCCTTCTTCGTGTCCCGCGTGGACACCGAGATCGACAAGCGGATCGACGCGCTCGGCACGGACGAGGCCAAGGCCGCCCGCGGCAAGGCCGCCGTCGCCAACGCGCGCCTCGCCTACCAGGCGTACGAGGAGGTCTTCTCGACTCAGCGCTGGAGCAAGCTGGAGAACGCCGGCGCGAACAAGCAGCGTCCGCTGTGGGCGTCGACCGGCGTGAAGGACAAGGCGTACAAGGACACCCTGTACGTCGACGAGCTGGTGGCGCCGAACACGGTCAACACCATGCCGGAGGCGACTCTGTTCGCCACCGAGGAACACGGCGAGATCACCGGCAACACCATCGCCGGGACGTACGAGCAGGCCCGTGCCGACCTCGACGCGGTCGAGAAGCTGGGCATCGCCTACGACGACGTGGTCCAGCTCCTGGAGGACGAGGGCGTCGAGAAGTTCGAGACGTCCTGGATCGACCTGCTCAAGTCGACCGAGGCGGAGCTCCAGCGCCTCGCCCCCTCGGAGGGCTGAGACCTTGGCGCCTTCTCCCGGTTCCGGAGCGAACCCGCTTCGTGACCCCGCCGACCGACGGCTCCCGCGTATCGCGGGGCCGTCGGGCCTGGTCATCTTCGGCGTCACAGGCGATTTGTCACGAAAGAAGCTCATGCCCGCCGTGTACGACCTTGCGAACCGGGGTCTGCTGCCGCCGGGTTTCTCGCTGGTCGGCTTCGCGCGGCGCGAGTGGCAGCACGAGGACTTCGCGCAGGAGGTCCATGACGCCGTCAAGGAGCACGCCCGTACGCCGTTCCGTGAGGAGGTCTGGCAGCAGCTCATCCAGGGGATGCGCTTCGTCCAGGGCACCTTCGACGACGACGAGGCCTTCGAGCGGCTGCGCGGCACGATCGAGGAGCTCGACAAGGCGCAGGGCACGGGCGGCAACTTCGCCTTCTACCTTTCCGTGCCGCCGGGCGCCTTCCCGGTGGTCATCCAGCAGCTGAAGAAACACGGCCTGGCCGACCAGTCGAGCGGTTCCTGGCGGCGGGCGGTCATCGAGAAGCCCTTCGGCCACGACCTGAAGTCGGCCGAGGAGCTCAACTCGACGGTCGAGGAGGTCTTCGCCCCGGACCAGGTCTTCCGCATCGACCACTACCTGGGCAAGGAGACCGTCCAGAACATCCTGGCGCTGCGCTTCGCCAACACGATGTTCGAGCCGATCTGGAACCGGTCCTTCGTGGACCATGTGCAGATCACCATGGCCGAGGACATCGGCATCGGCGGCCGGGCCGGCTACTACGACGGCATCGGCGCCGCCCGTGACGTCATCCAGAACCACCTCCTCCAGCTCCTGGCCCTCACCGCCATGGAGGAGCCCGCATCCTTCGACGCGGACGCGCTGGCCGCCGAGAAGACCAAGGTGCTCGGCGCGGTGAAGCTGCCGAAGGACCTGGGCCAGAGCACCGTCCGCGGGCAGTACGCGGCCGGCTGGCAGGGCGGCGCGAAGGTCATCGGCTACCTCCAGGAAGACGGCATCGACGCCCAGTCGAAGACCGACACCTACGCGGCGATCAAGCTGGAGATCGACAACCGGCGCTGGGCCGGGGTCCCCTTCTACCTGCGGACGGGCAAGCGCCTCGGCCGCCGCGTCACCGAGATCGCGGTCGTCTTCCAGCGGGCGCCGCACTCCCCCTTCGACACGACGGCCACCGAGGAGCTGGGCCAGAACGCGATCGTCATCCGCGTCCAGCCCGACGAGGGCGTCACGGTCCGCTTCGGCTCCAAGGTGCCGGGCACCTCGATGGAGATCCGGGACGTGTCCATGGACTTCGCGTACGGCGAGTCCTTCACGGAGTCGAGCCCGGAGGCGTACGAGCGCCTGATCCTCGACGTGCTGCTCGGCGACTCGAACCTCTTCCCGCGCACAGAGGAGGTCGAGCTGTCCTGGGAGATCCTCGATCCGATCGAGGAGTACTGGGACCGGCACGGCAAGCCCGCCCAGTACCCGGCCGGTACGTGGGGGCCCGTCGAGGCGGACGAAATGCTCGAGCGAGACGGACGGAGCTGGCGCCGGCCATGAAGATAGACCTCACGGACACCACGGCCAGCAAGATCAACAAGGCGCTGGTGCAGGGCCGCCGGGCCATCGGCACCCCCGCCGTCGGCATGGTGCTCACGCTGGTCATCGTCACGGACGAGGAGAACGCGTACGACGCCCTGAAGGCGGCGAACGACGCGTCGCACGAGCACCCCTCGCGCACGCTCGTCGTCATCAAGCGCGTCTCGCGTTCGCCCCGCGACCGTACGCAGTCCCGGCTGGACGCCGAGGTGCGGGTCGGCGCGGACGCGGGCACCGGCGAGACGGTCGTCCTGCGTCTGTACGGCGAGGTCGTGAACCACGCCCAGTCCGTGGTCCTGCCACTGCTGCTGCCGGACGCCCCGGTGGTGGTCTGGTGGCCGGTGAACGCGCCACTGGACCCGGCGAACGACCCGCTGGGAGCGCTGGCCCAGCGCCGGGTGACCGACACCTACGCCTCCGAGCAGCCGGTACGGGAGCTCGCCGCCCGCGCCGACACCTACACGCCCGGCGACACCGACCTCTCCTGGACCCGGATCACGCCCTGGCGTTCGATGCTGGCGGCGGCCCTCGATCAGGTCACCTGCGAGGTCGAGGCCGTCGAGGTGGAGGGCGAGGAGTTCAACCCGAGCTGCGAGCTGCTGGCGATGTGGCTCGCGGACCGGTTGGACGTGCCGGTGAAGCGCTCGCTGTCGTCGGGCCCCGGCCTGACGGCGGTCCGTCTGGACACCGACTGCGGGCCGATCACGCTGGACCGCGGGGACGGCACGCTGGCGACCCTGTCCATCCAGGGCCAGCCGAAACGCGCGGTGGCGCTCAAGCGCCGGGAGACGGCCGAGCTGATCGCGGAGGAGCTGCGGCGGCTGGACCCGGACGACACGTACGCGTCGGCGCTGCGCTTCGGGGTGGACCGGCTGAACTCCTCGAACGGCAGGGCCGCCGCCGATGGCCCGGCCGACGTCCCGGCCGACGAGCCGCCGGCCAAAGGAGACGCGGTCGCGGTCCGGGCTCCCGTCGAAACCGCTGCGAAAGCACCCGCGAAAGAGGCGGCGGCGCCGGCACCGGTGAGGAAGGCGGCGGCGAAGTGAGTACTCCGCAACTGGTCGTGCACCGCGACAAGGAGCTGATGGCTCAAGCCGCGGCGGCCCGCCTGATCACGAAGATCGTGGACGCGCAGGCCTCGCGCGGCTCGGCGTCCGTGGTCCTCACGGGCGGCCGCAACGGCAACGGGCTGCTGGCCGCCCTGGCCGCCGCCCCCGCCAGGGACGCCATCGACTGGGGCCGTCTCGACCTGTGGTGGGGCGACGAGCGGTTCCTGCCGGAGGGCGACCCGGAACGCAATGTCACGCAGGCCCGCGAGGCCCTGCTGGACTCGGTGCCCCTGGACCCGAAGCGCGTGCACGCCATGCCCGCGTCGGACGGACCGTACGGCGCCGACGCGGACGCGGCGGCCGCGGGTTACGCGGAGGAGCTGGCTCGTGCGGCCGGCCCCGAGAACCATGGCGCGGTGCCCACCTTCGACGTCCTGATGCTGGGCGTCGGCCCGGACACCCATGTGGCGTCCCTGTTCCCGGAACTCCCCGCGGTACGGGAGACCGAGCGCACGGTCGTCGGCGTCCACGGCGCCCCGAAGCCCCCGCCGACCCGGGTGACCCTCACCCTCCCGGCGATCCGCGCCGCCCGCGAGGTGTGGCTCCTGGCGGCCGGCGAGGACAAGGCGAAGGCCGCGGCGATCGCCCTGTCCGGCGCGGGCGAGATCCAGGCCCCGGCGGCGGGAGCGCAGGGCCGTTCCCGGACGCTGTGGCTCCTGGACGCGGCGGCCGCCTCTCAGCTGCCGAGGTCGCTGTACCCGCCTGCGTCGGCCTGACGGGCTGACGGGAAACCCCAGGGGAAGCGGGCGGCCGCGTGCCGCCCGCTTCTCGCATTCCGGGGTCACTGCCGGCCGCGCAGCTCCCGGTACGTGGCGACCAGGGCCTTGGTCGAGGCGTCCAGGCCCGGCACTTCAGTCCCCTCGGTCAGCGCGGGCTCAACGCGCTTGGCGAGGACCTTGCCGAGCTCGACGCCCCACTGGTCGAAGGAGTCGATGTTCCAGATCGCGCCCTGGACGAACACCTTGTGTTCGTAGAGGGCGATGAGCTGGCCGAGGACCGACGGGGTCAGTTCGCGGGCGAGGATCGTGGTGGTCGGGTGGTTGCCCTTGAACGTCTTGTGCGGCACCAGTTCCTCGGGCACGCCCTCGGCCCGCACCTCGTCCGGCGTCTTGCCGAAGGCCAGCGCCTGCGTCTGGGCGAAGAAGTTCGCCATCAGCAGGTCGTGCTGGGCTACCAGGCCCGGCTGCAGGTCGGCGACCGGCTCGGCGAAGCCGATGAAGTCCGCCGGGATCAGCTTGGTGCCCTGGTGGATGAGCTGGTAGTAGGCGTGCTGCCCGTTGGTGCCCGGCGTGCCCCACACCACCGGACCGGTCTGCCAGCCGACCTCCTGCCCGTCCCGGCCGACGTACTTGCCGTTGGACTCCATGTCCAGCTGCTGCAGGTAGGCGGTGAACTTGGACAGGTAGTGGCTGTACGGCAGCACCGCATGCGACTGGGCGTCGTGGAAGTTGCCGTACCAGACACCCAACAGGCCCAGCAGCAAAGGCAGGTTGGACTCGGCGGGCGCGGTGCGGAAGTGCTCGTCGACGAGGCGGAAGCCGTCGAGCATCTCCCGGAAGCGGTCCGGGCCGATGGCGATCATCAGGGACAGGCCGATCGCCGAGTCGTACGAGTAGCGCCCTCCGACCCAGTCCCAGAACTCGAACATGTTCGCCGTGTCGATGCCGAACTCGGAGACCTTCTCGGCGTTTGTCGACAGGGCGACGAAGTGCTTCGCGACGGCTTCCTGACCGGCTTTCAGCTCGGTGAGCAGCCAGTTGCGGGCCGAAGTCGCGTTCGTGATCGTCTCGATCGTGGTGAAGGTCTTGGAGGCGATGACGAACAGGGTCTCCGCCGCGTCCAGGTCGCGGATGGCCTCATGCAGGTCGGCGCCGTCCACGTTCGACACGAAGCGGACCGTGAGGTCGCGGTCGGTGTACGCGCGCAGCGCCTCGTACGCCATCGCGGGACCCAGGTCGGAGCCGCCGATACCGACGTTGATCACGTTCTTGATGGGCTTGCCGGTGTGGCCGGTCCAGGCGCCGGAGCGGACGCGCTCGGCGAAGTCGGCCATCTTGTCGAGGACGGCGTGCACCGCCGGGACGACGTTCTCCCCGTCGACCTCGATCACCGCATCGCGCGTCGCCCGCAGCGCGGTGTGCAGCACGGCCCGGTCCTCGGTCGTGTTGATCTTCTCGCCGCGGAACATGGCGTCCCTGAGGCCGAAGACGTCGGTCGCGGCGGCCAGCTCGCGCAGCAGCCGCAGCGTCTCGTCGGTGACGAGGTGTTTGGAGTAGTCGACGTGCAGGTCACCGACCTGCAGGGTGTAGCCGGTGCCGCGGCCCGGGTCGGCGGCGAACAGCTCGCGCAGCCGCACCTCGCCGAGCTCCTCGCGGTGCTTGGCCAGAGCGGTCCACTCGGGCCTCTGGTTGAGCCGGTTACGGCCGTCTGCGTTCATGTCGGACTTCAGCCTTCTTTCGTCCCTGTCCGTGCTGCCCCGCTGCCGTTCCCAACCTAATTGATCAGCCTGGGGCCTGAGCTGTCGTGGCGTCGTCGTCCGACGCAACAACAGATACGTCCGCCTTGAGCGCGGGTATCAGCGCGATGACGGACAGGACGAAGAAGGCCGCGGCGAGCAGGGCCGGAGTGTTCAGGCCCCAGGCGGTGGCCACGACACCACCCAGCAGAGCGCCCAGGGGTCCACCCGCCACGGCCAGGGTCCGGAAGGCGGCACTGACCCGGCCCAGCATCTCGGCGGGGCTGCGCTCCTGCATCAGTGTCCTGGTGCTGACGTTCCACACCATGCCCATGGACCCGAAGGCGGCCATGGCGACCGCGAGCGCCACCGGGCTGCGCACCGAGCCCATGACGACCAGCGCGCCGATCTGCACGGTCCCGGCGAGCAGCACCGCGCGGACCCGCCCGAGCCGGGCGAGGAGCCGGCCGCTGGCCCCTCCCCCGGTCAGGCCGCCGATGGTGTACGCGGTCATGGCCGCCGCGTATCCCGCGGTGCCGGCGTCCAGCCAGCCGGTCACCAGGAGCACCATGCCCGCGATGAGGGCGCCCACGCCGATGTTGCACAGCGCCGTGGCGGCGCACAGCCCGCGCAGGGCCCGGTCGCGTCCCAGGGTGCGCAGCCCTTCGGCGATCTCCCGGCGCAGGGTGCTGCCGGCCGGTCTCGGTTTCCGCTGCGGCGCGGCGGTCCGCAGCGAGGCGACCAGGGCGGCGGCCACCAGGAAGGTCACGGCGTCGGCCGCGAAGGGCGCGGCGGTGCCGGCCACCAGCAGCAGCGGCACGACCGGCGCGCCCAGCAGGCCGCCCGCGATCTGCTGGCCGGTCATCAGGCGGGCGTTCGCGCTGCCCAGCGCTTCCCGGTCCACCAGGGCGGGCAGCAGGGCCGTGGAGGCGTTGTCGAACAGCGTCTGGAGGGTGGTGAGGGCGAAGGCCAGGGCGATCAGCAGGCCGATCGAGGCGTGCCCGAGGGCGACGGCCACCGCGAAGCACGCGACGAGCAGTCCTCGTACCGCATCCACCGTCCACATGGCGCGCCGCTGGTCCACGCGGTCGGCGACGGCGCCGCCCAGCAGTCCGAAGACGATCCAGGGCAGATAGCCGCAGGCGGTGACCGCCGCGATGAGCAGCGGCCGGTCGGTCAGTGTCGCGGCGAGCAGGGGCAGCGCGGATCCACGCAGCGCGTCACCGAAGCTGGAGAGCACGGCGGCACTCCACAGCCGTCCGAATCCTCCGCGCCACGCGGGCACACGCCTGTCCGCCACCTCGACCGTCGCCACAAGTCCCCCTCACGGTTCGCCGATTCACAAACCGTAGAGGGCAGCACTGACAATCGGTCCGCGGGCAGGCGGCCGCGGGTGCGCGAAACAGCTCCGGCCAGGCACCGCTCGGTGCCCGGCCGGTTGTCAACTCCTAGATTTCGCCCCGCAGTTTGGCGAGCGCCTCGGCGAGGATCGCCTCGCCGTCCGCGTCGCTGCGTCGCTCCCGCACATAGGCGAGGTGCGTCTTGTAGGGCTCGGTGCGCGGCGGGTCCGGGGGGTTGTCCCGGTCCTGCCCCGCCGGAAAGCCGCAGCGCGGGCAGTCCCAGGTTTCGGGGACCTGCGCGTCGCTGGCGAAGCTGGGCTGCGTCTCGTGCCCGTTGGAGCACCAGAAGGAGATGCGCAGCCGCGGCGCGGACTCGCCGCGCTCGGCCTCGCCCATCGGCCCCGCCCCGACCCGGCTTCCTCGGATCGCGTTGCCACTTGCCACGGTCGTAACTCCCTGCGTGATGGTGCCGCAAAGCGAGTCGGCGTTTCGCTTCACTGCGAGCGCCTCAGTCTACGTAAGGCCCAACGCGCGTCCAGTGATTGGAGTTACAACCCCCACACAGACGCAAGCCCCATGATAGGCCGCGCTCAGGAGGGCGCACCGAACATGGGGCGTTACGTGCGGAATGGGCGTGCTGCGTGTGCGACGCTGATCAGTTGTTCACCTTCATCAGGATCCCCAGCACGACAATGCACGCGAACCACAGCAGACCGACCACCACGGTGATGCGGTCGAGGTTGCGCTCGGCGACCGAGGAGCCGCCGACGGACGACTGCATGCCGCCACCGAACATGTCGGAGAGGCCGCCGCCCTTCCCCTTGTGCATCAGCACCAGCAGCATCATCAGCAGGCTGAAGACGATCAGGGCGATCGAGAACCCCATAACCACGGCTGGACCAACTTCCTCGGATCTGGATAGACGACGGGGGCACGGTGGCAAGCCACCATGCCCCCGCAAGGGTACGACGGAACGCCGCTACCGCATACTCGCAGCTTGTCGGGTCGCCTCCGGGGCGCTCCAACCCGGTGTCGAGAGGCCGACCGTGCTCAGCCCTTCGGGCCTCCGCGCGCTCGCCCTCTCGACACCGGCCGCGCCCCTCCTGCTCACTGGTCGCGGAACCGGACGATCTTGACGAACTCGTCCGCGTCCAGGGAGGCACCGCCGACCAGCGCGCCGTCGATGTCGGCCTGCGCCATGATCTCGGCGACGTTGCCGGACTTCACGGAGCCGCCGTACTGGATGCGGACCTGGTCGGCCAGTTCCTGCGTGTACAGCTCGGCGATCTTGCCGCGGATGGCCGCGCAGACCTCCTGGGCGTCCTCGGCGCCGCAGACCTTGCCGGTGCCGATGGCCCAGACGGGCTCGTAGGCGATCACGATGGCCTCGGCCTGCTCGGCCGGGAGGTCCTTCAGGCCGCCCTCGACCTGGGCGAGGGTGTGCGAGACGTGGTTGCCCGCCTCGCGGACCTCCAGCTCCTCGCCGACGCACAGGATCGGGGTCAGGCCGTGCTTGTAGGCGGCCTTGACCTTGGCGTTGACCAGCTCGTCCGTCTCGTTGTGGTACTGGCGGCGCTCGGAGTGGCCGATGGCGACGTAGGTGCACTTCAGCTTGGCCAGCATCGAGCCGGAGATCTCGCCGGTGTAGGCACCGCCGTCGTGCGCCGAGATGTCCTGGGCGCCGTACTTGATCTTGAGATTGTCGCCGTCGACCAGGGTCTGCACGGAGCGCAGATCGGTGAAGGGTGGCAGGACGGCGACCTCGACGGCCTCGTAGTCCTTGTCGGCCAGGGCGAAGGCGAGCTTCTGTGTGTGGGCGATGGCCTCGAGGTGGTTGAGGTTCATCTTCCAGTTGCCCGCCATCAGCGGCGTGCGCGTACTCATGCTTGGTCAGTCCTCCAGTGCGGCGAGGCCGGGGAGCGTCTTGCCCTCGAGGTATTCGAGGGAGGCGCCGCCCCCGGTCGAGATGTGGCCGAATGCGGTCTCGTCGAAGCCCAGGGTGCGGACGGCCGCGGCGGAGTCGCCGCCGCCCACCACGGTGAAGCCCGGGGAGTCGAGGAGGGCCTGGGCGACCGCCTTGGTGCCCTCGGCGTAGTCGGGGTGCTCGAAGACGCCCATGGGGCCGTTCCAGAAGACGGTGGCCGCGTCAGCGAGTTTCGAGGCGTACAGCTTGCGGGACTCAGGGCCGATGTCGAGACCCATCTGGTCGGCCGGGACGGCGTCCGCGGCGACGGTGTTGGGGTTGGCCGAGGCCTTGGTCTTCAGGTCCGGGAACTCCGGGGCGGCCAGCACGTCGACGGGGAGAACCAGCTCGACGCCGTTCTTCTCGGCGCGCTCGATGTACTCGACGACGGCCGGGATCTGGTCCTCCTGGAGGAGGGACTTGCCGATCTCGTAGCCCCTGGCCTTGAGGAAGGTGTAGGCCATGCCGCCGCCGATGAGCAGGCGGTCGGCCTTGCCGAGCAGCTGGTCGATGACGGCCAGCTTGTCGGAGACCTTGGCGCCGCCGAGGGCGACGACGTAGGGGCGCTTGACGTCCTCGGTGAGCTTCTTCAGGACGGCGACCTCGGTGGCGATGAGGTAGCCGGCGGCGTGCGGCAGCCGAGCCGGGAGGTCGAAGACCGAGGCGTGCTTGCGGTGCACCGCTCCGAAACCGTCGCTCACGTACAGATCGGCGAGCTCGGCTAGCCGGTCGGCGAAGGCGCCGCGCTCGGCGTCGTCCTTGGAGGTCTCGCCGGCGTTGAAGCGCAGGTTCTCGATGACGGCGACCTGGCCGTCGGCGAGGCCGGCGACCGTGGAGCGGGCGGACTCGCCGACCGTGTCGGTCGCGAAGGCCACGTCGGCGCCCAGGAGTTCACCGAGGCGCGCGGCGGCGGGAGCGAGCGAGAAGGCCGGGTCCGGGGCGCCCTTGGGGCGGCCCAGGTGCGAGGCGACGACCACGCGGGCGCCCGCCTCGGCGAGGGCCTTGACGGTGGGCAGCACGGCGCGGATGCGGCCGTCGTCGGTGATCTTCACAGTCGCCGCGCCGCTTTCGAGCGGCACGTTCAGGTCGGCGCGGACGAAGACCCGCTGGCCGCCCACGCCTTCGGCGAGAAGTTCGTCGATCGTCTTCATGGAGGGAACTCCTGGGGAGGGCTCGTGATGCTCGTGATCGTAAGAGGGCTGATCCGCACGTGAGTCAGGGCTCGGGCAGCGCGTCCCTGCGCTGCCCGAGCCCTGCCCTCACATCAAGTGCCTGCTCTGTTGATCAGAGCTGGTTGCCGACGAAGACCGTCAGGTCGACGAGGCGGTTGGAGTAGCCCCACTCGTTGTCGTACCAGCCGATGACCTTCACGTTCTTGCCCTCCTGGACCATGGTCAGGGAGGAGTCGAAGGTGCAGGACGCCGGCTCGTTGACGATGTCGGAGGAGACGATCGCGTCCTCGGTGTACTCGAGGAGGCCCTTGAGCTCGCCCTCGGCGGCCTTCTGGAAGGCGGCGTTGACCTCTTCCTTGGTGACCTCGCGGCCGAGCTCGACGACCAGGTCGGTGACCGAGCCGGTCGGGACCGGGACGCGCATGGCGATGCCGTCCAGCTTGCCCTTGAGCTGCGGCAGGACCAGGGCGGTGGCCTTGGCGGCACCGGTGGTGGTCGGGATGATGTTCTCGGCGGCGGCACGGGCGCGGCGCAGGTCCTTGTGCGGGAAGTCCAGGATGCGCTGGTCGTTCGTGTACGCGTGCACCGTCGTCATCAGGCCCTTGACGATGCCGAAGTTCTCGTCGAGGACCTTGGCCATCGGCGCCACACAGTTGGTGGTGCAGGAGGCGTTGGAGATGACGTGGTGGTTCGCCGGGTCGTACTTGTCGTGGTTGACACCCATCACGATGGTGATGTCCTCGTCCTTGGCCGGAGCCGAGATGAGGACCTTCTTGGCGCCGCCGGTGATGTGCTTCTCGGCGTCGGCCTTCTTCGTGAAGATGCCGGTCGACTCGATGACGATGTCGACGCCCAGCTCGCCCCACGGGATGTCGGCGGGGTTGCGCTCGGACAGGACCTTGATGGTCTTGCCGTCGACGGTGATCGTGTCGGCGGTGTGGGAGACCTCCTGCTTGAGGCGGCCCAGGATGGTGTCGTACTTCAGCAGGTGAGCGGTGGTCGCGGTGTCACCCAGGTCGTTGACAGCCACGATCTCGATGTCTGCACCCTGCTCCAGCAGCGCGCGGAAGTAGTTACGACCGATGCGGCCAAAGCCGTTGATGCCTACGCGGATCGTCACGAACCGATCTCCTCGTTGGTACGCCGGTTTCGAGACCGGCGAGCTGTATGGGATGTCCCCGACCGCCTACGACCCTACCTCCCTGAGGCGTCCGGGGTGACATCGAGACGCCCCATACACGGCACGGCGGTCCGTACCCACCAGTAGGGGTACGGACCGCCCGGGCCGGAAGACCCGATCACTCGATCCGGCGACTCGGAATCACGCCGGTTTGACCAGGTGGATCACCCTTTGAGGGCGGTAAGCGCCTTCTTCAGCAGAGCCGTGCGGTCGGCCGCCGAGGCGACGTGCTCCAGGCCGAAGCCCAGCAGCACGGTGTCGTCCGTGGTGACCGCTCCGTACGTCTGGAACAGGGCCCCGGTGCGTGCCCAGTCCTTGAGGGCGGCCGGGCTGCCCGCGGGCGGTCCGGCGACCTTCCAGGCACCCAGAGACGTCTCGAAGCCCTCGGTCTCGGTGGCCGTGCCGCCGACGACGAGCGAGGCGTCGTCGGCGAGGACACCGCGGCCGCCGCTGCCCGGGTCGGTGACGTAGCTGATCGAGACCTCGACCGACTTGCCCGCGTACGCGCTCAGGTCGAAGTTCACCTGCCGCCAGCCCTCGGAGGCGCCGGTGAGGGCGTTCCACGAGCCGGTGGTGCCGGTCGCGGTGCAGCCGCCGGTCCCGACGGTCAGGTAGTGCTCGAGCCAGGGGTGCTCGCCCACGTAGTAGCCGGCCGCGCAGTCCTCCGGCACGGCGGTGCGGGTGGCGCCGCCCGTCTCCGGGAGGGTCGTCCAGTCGTCGGTCCCCGTGGTGTGGGCCTCGACCAGCACGTTGTCGTAGCCGGGCTCGGTGTTCCACAGCAGCTGGGTGCGCAGAGTGGGCTTGTCGGCCGCGCTCACGCCGGTGAGGTCCACGGTGCGGGTGAGCCGCTTGTAGGCGTCGTCGGTGTGGACGGCGGCGGCCATGGAAGCGCCCGCGTACGGTCCGTACGGATTGGTGGTCCCGGCGAACTGGCCCGCGCCCGCGCTGGCGAACTGGGGGAACTTGTCGGCGGGCAGTTCGTCCGACGTCACGCCGTACGTCCCGGCGCGGTCGAGCGGGTTGCCGGTCGCCCCGGTGAGCGCGCCGGTGAAGCCGCCGAGCCTGCCGGAGCCGGTGAAGCCGGTGGCCCCTGGGGTCGACGTCCGTGTGTAGGCGCCCAGGTAGTACTGGCCGAAGTCATTCGACAGGGTGCCGCCGCCGAGGTCGACGTTGCCGCCGGCCTGCTCGCCGGCCTCGATCAGTTTGCCGCCCTCGTTGAGGTGGGCGCGCAGCTGGAGCTGGGTGGCGATGCCCGGGACGCTCGCGCCGGTGTAGTGGACGACCGTCTTGAAGTGCCCCAGGACCCCCAGCGCGTCGGGCGCGCCTTGCGTGGCGACGTCCCACACGACTGCCTTGCGGCCGTTCGCCTTCAGCGCGTCGACGTATGTCTGCGCCTGTGTGGCGGCCGCGCCCTCCTCTGCGACGACGAGGGTGTCCGCGCGCGGCCGTTCGGCCACGGTGTAGGTGAAGTGCTCGCTGGAGACGGGCTTTCCGCTCTTCGTCTCGCCGGTGAACCACACCTCGACCTTGTCGCCCGGGTCGCCGTCCTGGACCTCGGCCCGGTACTCGTCGAAGTAGAGGTTGTCCTCCCCGCCGTACGTCTCGCCGCCCTTCCAGGCCCCCAGCGCCATGTCCTCCGTACGGCCGCCGTTGACGCGGTACTTGAGCTCCTTGTCGCGCACGGACTTGCGTACGACGACGGAGACCTCCTGGTCGGCGCCGCGCGAGTACGACGTCGAGAAGGCGGCCGGGGTGAAGTCGGCGGCGCTCAGGCCGACCGCGGACTTCGGCTGGTCGGGACGGGCGGCGGACTCGGCGAGGGAGAGCGCGAACGGGATGTTCTTGGCGAACTCCTGCTGGATCAGCTTCTCGTCGTCCGGGAAGGTGAAGATCGACTGGCAGTCTTCCGGCTTCCAGGCGTCGTTCGGGTCGACGTTCGAAGCGGTCTCGCACGTCGACATCTCGGGGGTGAACATCGCCATCCCGTTGACGTTCGCCGCGTGGCCGTCGGCCTCGCCGTTGGTCGTGTACAGCTCCGAGGAGACCTGCGGGTGGTAGCCGGGGATCGCGGGGTTCTCCGGCGTACCGGCGAGCGCCTCGTAGAGCACGTCGTCCGGTGTGGGCGTGGCCACCTGCCAGCCGACGCCGTAGAGGATGAGTTCGGCGGCGGAGTGGTAGTTGATGCCGTACGTGAAGCCGATCCGCTTCTCGAAGGCGTCCAGGGCCTGGGTCTCGGGCTCGGAGCCGGGGGCCGCGCCGCGGTAGGTCTGGCTGGTGGGGTTGGGGGACGAACCCTCGTCGTCGTAGCCCCACTTGTAGGAGAAGTTGCGGTTGAGGTCGACGCCGTCGCCGGTGGTGATGGCGCCGTCGCCGTTGTTGTCGCGCAGATTCTTGCGCCACATGCGGTTGTCGGGGTCCTGGAAGGTGTAGTCGTAGCCGTCGGGGTTGGC
Source organism: Streptomyces sp. SA15 (assembly GCF_002291145.1). Taxonomy (GTDB): domain Bacteria; phylum Actinomycetota; class Actinomycetes; order Streptomycetales; family Streptomycetaceae; genus Streptomyces. The sequence goes on along the minus strand of NZ_NTGE01000114.1, from coordinate 50,886 downwards.
CGACAGCACGAACCACAGTTCGGTGGAGTCGACGACCTTCTTGATGCGCTTGTCCGTCTTGTAGTTGTCCAGGTAGTGGTGCATCAGCCGGCGGGTCATCTCCGGCGTGATCCACTCGCGCGCGTGCTGGTTGGACAGGTACAGGACGGAGGGCTTGGAGCCGTCCTTGGACTTCTTGGCGCCCTTGGTCATCTTGAGGGCGAGGATGTCCTGGCCGCCCACCGTCTTGCCGATGGAGACGACCTTGGTGAGGCCGGGGTGCTCCTGGCTGGTCTTGAGGATCTCCTCTTTCAGACCGCCGCTTCCGCTGTACGGCCGGAACACGCCCTCGGCGGCGTCCTCGACACGGTTCTCGGCCTTGGCGGACAGCTTGTGCTCTCGGAGGTCGACGCCCTTGTCCTCGAGCTTCTCGGCCTGCTGGTCGGTGAGGTAGACCTCGACGGTGGCCTTGCCCTTCTCGGGCACCTGCTCACCGAGTTCGTGGGCGTCCTGGCCGGCCGCCAGCAGCAGGGGTACCTGCTTCTGCGTGACCTCGGCCCGGAAGACCTTGACCTCGTTCGGATCGGGAGTACCGGGGTCTTGCGCCGCCTGGGCGACGGGTGCGATTCCCGCACCGCCCAGCAGGAGTGCGCCAACAGCGAGGATCGGTCTCGCTTTTCGTCTCATGAACCCCCCTAGCAGTGGTTCGCCACAGTGGCGAGCACATGCCAGGCTCATGTCACTTCATGATCGAGTCAAGAGTGCCTCGAGCACATGCGAACGCCGGTGCCGGTGGCCCAAGTGGGCTTCGGCACCGGCGTGTTGGGCTGCTTACGTCACCTGCTCACGTCTCCCGCTGACGTCACCCGCTCACGTCACCCCACGAGGTTGTCCGCCATCTCCTCGGTGATGCTGGACTCCGTGCCCGGGATGCCGAGGTCCTGGGCCCGCTTGTCGGCCATCGCCAGCAGACGGCGGATACGGCCGGCGACGGCGTCCTTGGTCAGCGGCGGGTCGGCGAGCGCGCCCAGCTCCTCCAGGGAGGCCTGCTTGTGTTCCATGCGCAGCTTTCCGGCGGCGGCGAGGTGCTCGGGGACGTCGTCGCCGAGGATCTCCAGGGCCCGCTGGACGCGGGCGCCGGCGGCGACGGCCGCGCGCGCGGAGCGGCGCAGGTTGGCGTCGTCGAAGTTGGCGAGACGGTTGGCCGTGGCCCGGACCTCGCGGCGCATCCGCCGCTCTTCCCAGGCCAGCACCGACTCGTGGGCGCCGAGCCGGGTGAGCAGGGCGCCGATGGCGTCGCCGTCGCGGACGACGACCCGGTCCACGCCGCGCACCTCGCGGGCCTTGGCGGCGATCGACAGGCGGCGGGCGGCGCCGACCAGGGCGAGGGCGGCCTCGGGACCCGGGCAGGTCACCTCCAGGGAGGAGGAGCGGCCTGGTTCGGTGAGCGAGCCGTGCGCCAGGAAGGCCCCGCGCCAGGCGGCCTCCGCGTCGCAGGTGGCGCCGGAGACCACCTGCGGGGGCAGGCCGCGGATCGGGCGGCCCCGGCCGTCGACCAGGCCGGTCTGCCGGGCCAGCTGATCGCCGCCGGCGACGACCCGGACGACGTACCGCGAACCGCGGCGCAGTCCGCCCGGCGCCATCACGATCAGTTCGGAGCTGTGGCCGAAGATCTCCAGGATGTCCCGCTTCAGGCGGCGGGCCGCCATCGCGGTGTCCAACTCCGCCTCGATCACGATGCGGCCGCTCACCAGGTGGAGGCCGCCGGCGAACCGCAGAACGGCGGAGACCTCCGCCTTCCTGCAGCAGGTCCGGGTGACGGGGAGCCGGGAGATCTCATCCTTCACCGCTGCCGTCATCGCCATGGGCCGATCCTTCCATGCATCCGAAAAATACGGTCGTACGCGGCGGCCAGCAGCTCCGGGTCGTGCCGCGGAGAACCGTCTCTCCGGGCGACCGGGGCCAGCTCGACCGCGGCACCGAACCGCTTGGCGGCCTCGGTGAGCACATCGCGGTCGGGCACGGCGGCCTCGTCGGCCAGCACCACGTCCAGGGCGAGTTTAGGGGCGTGTCGTCCCAAAACCTCCAAATGACGCTGCGGGGAGAAGCCTTCGGTTTCTCCGGGCTGCGGGGCGAGGTTCAGCGAGAGTACCCGGCGTGCCTTCGTCTGGGTGAGGGCGTCCAGCAGCTCGGGCACGAGCAGGTGCGGGATGACCGACGAGAACCAGGAGCCGGGGCCGAGGACCACCCAGTCCGCGTCGAGGACGGCTTCCACCGCCTCCGGCACGGCCGGCGGGTCGTTCGGCACGAGGTGCACGGACTGCACCTCGCCGGGAGTGAGGGCCACGGTCGCCTGACCCCGCACGGTCTCGACCTCCTCGGGCCGGTCCGGGTCATGGCCCTTGACCAGGGCCTGGAGCTCCAGCGGTACGGCGGACATGGGCAGCACGCGCCCGTGCGCGCCGAGGAGCTTGCCGACCAGGTCGAGGGCCTGGACGTGGTCGCCGAGCTGCTCCCACAGGGCGACGATCAGCAGGTTGCCGACCGCGTGTTCGTGCAGGTCGCCCTGCGACTGGAAGCGGTGCTGGATGACGCGGGCCCAGGTCTGGCCCCAGTCGTCGTCGCCGCACAGCGCGGCTAGTGCCTTGCGCAGGTCGCCGGGCGGCAGCACGCCCAGCTCGTCGCGCAGGCGGCCGCTGGAGCCGCCGTCGTCGGCCACGGTGACGACGGCGGTGAGGTCGCCGGTGATCCGGCGCAGGGCGGCGAGCGAGGCGGACAGTCCCATGCCGCCGCCGAGGGCGACCACCTTGGGCTGGGCGCCCCGGCGGCGGGGTTTGGCGCCGCGGGCCTCGACGGGCCTGCTCGCGCGCCCCTCGGGCACCGCACGGCGCAGCCTGCTCAGCCGCGGAGTACGTCCCGTCATTCGCGTCCCATGTCCCGGTGCACGACCACCGTCTCCACACCCTCGGCCGCGAGGCGCGCGGCGAGCTTCTCCGACGTGGCGACCGAGCGGTGCTTGCCGCCCGTACACCCGATGGCGATGGTCACGTACCGCTTGCCCTCACGCCGGTATCCGGCCGCGATCAGCCGGAGCAGCTCGGCGTACCGGTCGAGGAACTCCTTGGCGCCGGGCTGGTTGAAGACGTACGCCGAGACCTCCTCGTTGAGGCCGGTGAAGGGGCGCAGTTCCGGGACCCAGTGCGGGTTGGGCAGGAAGCGCATGTCCGCGACCAGGTCGGCGTCGACCGGGAGGCCGTACTTGAAGCCGAAGGACATGACGGTGGCCCGCAGCTCGGGCTCCTCGTCGCCGGCGAACTGGGCGTCCATCTTGGCGCGCAGCTCGTGCACGTTCAGGCTGGAGGTGTCGATCACCAGGTCGGCGTCGCCGCGCAGCTCGCGCAGCAGCTCGCGCTCGGCGGCGATGCCGTCGACGATGCGGCCGTCGCCCTGGAGGGGGTGGGGGCGGCGCACCGACTCGAAGCGGCGCACCAGGGCGTCGTCGGAGGACTCCAGGAAGACGATCCGCCGGGTGACCTGCCTGCTGTCGAGGTCGGCGAGGGATTCGCGGAGGTTGTCGAAGAAGCGGCGGCCGCGGACGTCTACGACGACCGCGATCCGCGCCACGTTGCCCTGGGAGCGGGCGCCGAGCTCCACCATGGTGGGGATCAGCGCGGGCGGGAGGTTGTCGACGACGAACCAGCCGAGGTCCTCCAGACACTTGGCGGCCGTCGAGCGGCCCGCTCCGGACATGCCGGAGATGATCACCAGCTCGGGGATCGCGGCGTCCGGGACCGCCGCCGTGTCGTTGGGCGTGCCCGTACTCACCTGTGCTCCGTCTCCGGCTTGGCCTTGGCCTTGGCCTTGGCCTTGTTGCCCGTCGTGCTTGTTCACATTCATGTCTCCTGCCCCCGTCGTTCGTCCGGGGCGCCCATTGTCACGGGCTCCCCACTGGAACCCATGGTGCCGGGTTCCTCTTCCATGATCTCTCCAGTCGCCGTGTTCACCGCCGGCGTGGCCGGAGCCGCCTGGGCGAGAGCCACGGCGATCGTCTCGGCCGTCTTGCGGCCTATGCCGGGAACCTCGCAGATCTGGTCGATGGTGGCGGATCGCAGCTTCTTCAACGAACCGAAATGCTTCAGCAGAGCCTGCTTGCGCGTGTCCCCGAGCCCCGGCACGTCGTCCAAGGGGCTCGACCTGAAGCGCTTGGCCCTCTTCGTGCGCTGGTAGGTGATCGCGAAGCGGTGGGCCTCGTCCCGGACCCGTTGGAGCAGGTAGAGGCCCTCGCTGGTGCGGGGCAGGACCACCGGGTCGTCCTCGTCCGGCAGCCAGACCTCCTCCAGGCGCTTGGCGAGGCCGCAGACGGCGATGTCGTCGATGCCGAGCTCGTCGAGGGCCTTCTTGGCGGCCGCGACCTGCGGCCGGCCGCCGTCGACGACGACGAGCTGGGGCGGGTAGGCGAACTTCTTGGGGCGGCCTTCGTCGTCCTTGAGATCGTCGTCCACCCACTCGCCGGTCTTCTCCTTCTCGGCGAGGTAGCGCCGGAAGCGGCGGGTGATCACCTCGTGCATGGAGCGGACGTCGTCCTGGCCTTCGCCGTGCCAGAGTTGCGTGTCTCCGACACGACCCTTGATCTCAAAGCGGCGGTACTCGCCCTTGCGCTGGAGGCCGTCCTCGAAGACGACCATGGAGGCCACGACGTCGTCGCCCTGGAGGTGTGAGATGTCGTAGCACTCGATCCTGAGCGGGGCGCTGTCCAGGTCCAGGGCCTCGGCGATCTCCTCCAGCGCGCGCGAGCGCGTGGTCAGGTCGGAGGCGCGTTTGGTCTTGTGCAGAACCAGCGCCTGCTGGGCGTTGCGCTGCACGGTCTCCATGAGGGCCTTCTTGTCGCCGCGCTGCGGGATGCGCAACGAGACGTTGGACCCGCGGCGCTCGGTCAGCCACTCCTGGACGGGCTCCACCGGGTCGGGCAGGGCAGGGACGAGGACCTCCTTGGGGACCGCGTCGCCCTTCTCCTCGCCGTAGAGCTGCTGGAGGGCGTGCTCGACGAGGGCGCCGGTGGTGATCTCCTCGACCTTGTCGGTCACCCAGCCGCGCTGGCCGCGCACGCGTCCGCCGCGGACGTGGAAGATCTGCACGGCCGCTTCCAGTTCGTCCTCGGCGACCGCGATCAGGTCGGCGTCGGTCGCGTCGGCGAGCACGACAGCGTTCTTCTCCATGGCCTTCTTCAGGGCCTCGATGTCGTCGCGCAGACGGGCCGCGCGCTCGTACTCCATCTCCTCGGCGGCCGCCATCATCTGCTTCTCCAGACGGCGGAGGTATGTACCCGTGCGGCCGGCCATGAAGTCGCAGAACTCGTCGGCGAGTTCGCGGTGCTCCTCGGCGGAGACCCGGCCGACGCAGGGTGCGGAGCACTTGTCGATGTAGCCGAGCAGGCAGGGGCGGCCGGTGCGGGCGGCGTTCTTGAAGACGCCGGCGGAGCAGGTGCGGACCGGGAAGACGCGCAGGAGGAGGTCGACGGTGTCGCGGATCGCCCACGCGTGCGCGTACGGCCCGAAGTACCTCACGGTCTTCTTCTTGTGACCGCGCATCACCTGAACGCGCGGGAACTCCTCGTTCATCGTCACCGCGAGGTACGGGTAGCTCTTGTCGTCGCGGTACTTGACGTTGAACCGGGGGTCGTACTCCTTGATCCAGGAGTACTCCAGCTGCAGGGCTTCGACCTCCGTGGCGACCACGGTCCACTCCACGGACGCGGCCGTGGTGACCATCGTGCGGGTGCGGGGGTGGAGGCCTGCCAGGTCCTGGAAGTAGTTCGCCAGGCGTTGGCGCAGGCTCTTCGCCTTTCCGACGTAGATCACCCGGCGGTGCTCGTCACGGAACCTGTACACCCCGGGAGAGTCCGGGATCTGTCCCGGCTTGGGGCGGTAGCTGGAGGGATCGGCCATGTCTCACACCCTACTGGCGGGGGGTGACAGCGCGGTGGGCTGTGGACAACGGCCGCCGGGTCGCCAGGCTCCCTGTGGACAACGTCACGCACCACCTCTCGTGAGCACGCCATTGCGCTGAGTGAAGGGAATCTCCAGTCGGCCGGGCCGCGCAAAAATCGGCCACGAGACGGCGCTGTCGGACATCAGGTGTTGTCGGGACTTGGTCAACACGCTTCAATGCGGGGGAACTCGGGGGTCCTGAACGACGGCGTACGGATGTGAAGACCCCCCGGCGCCGGCGCGGTGCCCCCGGCACACCTCTCGTGAACGGTCTGACCAGCCGTTGTGAAGCATTCACAGAAAGGCCCCTGCATGCCGCACGCCCCACAGCACGCGGACGTCGCCACCATCGCCACAGCGGAACTGGACTCGGCCCTGCGTGGCGGACCCTTCCACGTCGCGCTGCGCGCCGCGATCGCCGCCCGCGGACTGCCGCTGCAGCGGGTGCAGCACCATCTGTCGCGGTACGGGGTGAGGGTCGGCGTCACGAGCCTGAGCTACTGGCAGCAGGGCGCCCGGCGCCCGCAACGCCCCGAGTCCTTGCGGGCCGTACGCGCGCTGGAGGAGATTCTCCAGCTGCCCGAGGAGTCACTGATCCGGCTGCTCGCCCGGACCGACGAGGACCCGGCCGCACAGCGGCCCGCGGCCCGTTCCTACCGCTCCCTGGTGGAGGCCTCGGGCGTCCTGGAACAGCTGCTGGCCGAGCTTGACTCGCCGCTCGACGGCGGGCTGCACACACTCGGGCACCACGAGCGCGTACGGATCGGGGCGCGCCGCGAGCTGGCGGGGCGCGAGGCGCAGCACATCGTGCGCGCCCACCGGGACGGCGTCGACCGTTTCGTGGCCGTTCACCACGGCGACCCGGGCTGCGTGCCGGAGCGCATGAGGGTCCACGCCCTGGAGAACTGCCGTACGGGACGCGTCCGGTCGGACCATGAGACCGGGGTGCTGGTGGCCGAGTTGCTCTTCGACACCCGGCTGCGGGCCGGCGACACCTTCCTCTTCCGTTACGGCGTCGAGGACGGCACGGCCGGTGTGTCGCGGGAGTACGTCCGCGGGTTCGGGCCGGCCGGCGGCCAGTACGCGCTCCAGGTGCGGTTCGACGAGGACGCGCTGCCGGCGCGCTGCCACCGTTTCGCCCAGCACTCGGCGGCGGCGCCCCGCAGCGGCCGGCAGGAACTGGCCCTCGCCGGTCGGCACCACTCGGTGCACCTCGTGGAACCTCGGGTGCGGTCGGGGATCGTGGGGATCGCCTGGGACTGGAAGTGATGTCCGACGATCCCGCGTAAGCGCTTGCGCAAGCGTTTACGTGCGGCTCCGCATGCGATACCTTCCCCGTGCCGCAGGTGCCGCGTGCCGTTCCGCTCCGGGAGGTGGACCCAATGCCGACCATGGCTGATGTCGCGCGCAGCGCCGGTGTGTCCGTGGCGACCGTCTCGCACGTACTGAACGACACCCGGCCGGTGCTGCCCCACACCCGTCAGGCCGTGCTGGACGCCATCGACGAGCTCGGCTACACGCCCAACACCCTCGCCCGCTCGCTGGTGACCTCCCGCACGCGGTCCATCGGCCTCGCGGTGTCGGCGATCAGCAACCCGTACTTCACGGAGATCCTCCAGGGAGTCGAGGCCAGCGCCCTGGAGCACGGCTACAGCCTGCTCATCGCGGATCCGCACGACGATCCGGAGCATGAGCGCAAGGTCGTCCAGCTCCTGCACGAACGACGGGTGGACGGCATGATCGTCGCGCCCTCCGCGGATCCACGCGCGCTCGTCGCCTACCTGGGGCGTCACGACGTACCGACCGTGTTCCTCGACCGGCTGCTCGACTTTCCCGAGGACGGTGTGGCGCGCTTCGACCAGGTCTGTGCCGACAGCGCCGAGCCGACGGCCGAGCTGGTCACCCACCTCGCCGGGCTCGGCCACCGCCGGATCGCCCTGGTCGCGGGCCGGCCGGGGCTGAGCACGACCAGGGAGCGGATCACCGGATACCGGGACGGCCTCGCGGCCGCCGGACTCCCCTACGACGAGCGGCTGGTGGTGCACGGCGACTCCGAGGGGGCCGGCGCCGAACGGGCGACCGCGGCTCTGCTGTCCCTCGCCGCGCCGCCCACCGGGCTCGTCACGGCCAACAACGCGATGACCATCGGGGCTCTGCGCGCGCTGCGCGAGCGTGGCCTGTCGGTGCCCGACGACATCGCGCTGTGCTGCTTCGACGACTTCGCCTGGGCGGACCTGTTCGCTCCCCGGCTCACCGCGATCGCCCAGCCCAGCAAGGAGCTCGGCGCACAGGCGGTCCGGCTGCTCCTGGACCGCCTCGCCGCACCGGACCGGCCCGCCCGGACCGTGCGGCTCGCCTGCGCCTTCGTCCATCGCACCTCGTGCGGCTGCCCCGCGGAGCCGGAGCACCCCACGCAGCCCCAGCAGTCCGAGAAAGGAACCGTCTCGTGATCGTCGTCGCCGGTGAGGCCCTGATCGACCTGGTACCGCAGGGCACGGGCGCCCTCGCGGACCTGAAGCCGGCGCTCGGCGGCGGCCCCTACAACACGGCCGTCGCCCTCGGCCGCCTCGGCTCCCCCACGGCCTTCTGCTCCCGCGTCTCGTACGACGCCTTCGGCGAGGCCCTGCTGGACAGGCTGCGGGAGTCCGGCGTCGACGTGTCGGCCGTACAGCGTGGCACGGAGCCGACCACCCTCGCGGTCGCCACGATCGACGGGCACGGCTCGGCCGCGTACTCCTTCTACGTCGACGGCACCGCCGACCGGCTGTTCACGGCGCCCTCCGGGCTGCCGGCGGGGACGCGGGCGGTGTCCTTCGGCACCTGCTCGCTGGTCCTGGAGCCGGGCGCGAGCGCCTACGAGGATCTGATGCGGGGCGCGGCCGCGCAGGGCGTGTTCACCACGCTCGACCCGAACATCCGGACGGGGCTGATTCCCGACGCGGACGCCTATCGGGCGCGGTTCAAGAGCTGGCTGCCGTCGGTGTCGCTGCTCAAGCTGTCCGAGGAGGACGCTCGGTGGCTGGGCGGCACCCCGCAGGAGTGGCTGGCCGCCGGCCCCGCAGCCGTCGTGATCACCCAGGGTGGCGACGGCCTGACGGCCTTCACCCGGGACGGCGCGGTGTACGCCGTGCCGGGCGAGAAGGTCGACGTCGTGGACACGATCGGCGCCGGCGACACCGTGAACGCGGCCCTGCTGCACGGCCTGTCCGACCGGGACGCCCTGTCCCCGCAGGCGCTCGTGGGCCTGGGCGCCGACGGTTGGACCCGGCTGCTGCGTTTCGCCGCCCGCGCGGCGGCGATCACGTGCTCACGCGCGGGGGCCGAGCCGCCGTTCGCGGCGGAACTGGCCTGAGCCTTCGAGACTCCGGTCTACGGTTGCCCCGTCCCGCCCGGGCCTTCCGGCCGCGGCGATGTCACACCGGTGGACCGGCTCTCCGTGGGGTCGAGGCGCAGCACGAGGTGGCCGAGGGCCGCCGCCGACACGGCCGGCAGTGGGGGCATGCGTCGGCGTAGTGCCCCGCGCGGCGCTACTTGCCCGTTCCGCCATGGTCGCGATGATGCCCCCACGTGTACGGCAGGCGCGCGCAAAGGGGTGACCCGGGCCGCTGTCGGCTGCATCTGCTCAGCCGCAGCGGTCCGGGCCCACCCCCTTGCGGGCCTTGGCGAGTTGCCCGTCCGGCCCTTCGGTCAGACCTTCCGAGCCCGGGCCGTCTTCTTCGCGGGCGCCGCCTTCTTCGTGGCTCCCGCCGTCTTCTTCGTCGCCGTGTTGTTCGCGGCCTTGGCCGTCGCCGCCGTTCTCTTCGCCGTCGACGTGGCCGCCACCACTGTCTTGGCCGCCGTCCGACGCGGGGCCTTCACCGGTGCGTCACTGATCCGGTCGGCGCTGAGGACCTCGCGCAGGAACTTGCCGGTGTGGCTGGCCGGAATCCCGGCCACCTGCTCGGGCGTGCCCTCGGCGACGACGAGTCCACCGCCGGCGCCGCCTTCGGGGCCCATGTCGACGACCCAGTCGGCGGTCTTGATCACGTCGAGGTTGTGCTCGATGACGATGACCGTGTTGCCCTTGTCGACCAGGCCGGACAGGACCGTCAGCAGCTTGCTGATGTCCTCGAAGTGCAGTCCGGTGGTCGGCTCGTCCAGGACGTAGACCGTGCGTCCGGTGGAGCGCTTCTGCAGCTCGCTGGCGAGCTTCACGCGCTGCGCCTCACCGCCGGACAGGGTGGTCGCGGACTGGCCGAGCCGGACGTAGCCGAGACCGACGTCGTTCAGCGTCTTCAGGTGGCGGGAGATCGCCGGGACGGCCTCGAAGAAGTGCATGGCCTCTTCGATCGGCATGTTCAGCACGTCCGCGATGGACTTGCCCTTGTAGTGGACCTCCAAGGTCTCCCGGTTGTAGCGGGCGCCGTGGCAGACCTCGCAGGGGACGTACACGTCCGGGAGGAAGTTCATCTCGATCTTGATGGTGCCGTCGCCCGCGCAGTTCTCGCAGCGGCCGCCCTTGACGTTGAAGGAGAAACGGCCGGGCATGTAGCCGCGGACCTTCGCCTCGGTCGTCTCGGCGAACAGCTTGCGGACGTGGTCGAAGACGCCGGTGTACGTCGCCGGGTTCGACCGGGGGGTGCGGCCGATGGGCGACTGGTCGACGTGCACGACCTTGTCGACGAGGTCGTCGCCGTCCACGCGCGTGTGCCGCCCGGGAACGCTCCGGGCGCCGTTGAGCTCACGGGCCAGGTGCGTGTACAGGATGTCGTTGACCAGCGTCGACTTGCCGGAGCCGGACACGCCCGTGACCGCGGTGAACACGCCCAGCGGGAAGGACACGTCGATGTCCTGGAGGTTGTTCTCGCGGGCGCCGTGCACCGTGAGCTGCCGGGACAGGTCGAGGGGGCGCCGGATGTCGGGCACCGGGATGGACTTCTTGCCCGCCAGGTACTGGCCGGTCTGCGACTCGGCGTTGGCCAGCAGCTCCTTCAGGGAGCCGCTGTGGACGACCTTGCCGCCGTGCTCGCCCGCGCCGGGGCCGATGTCGACGACCCAGTCGGCGACCTTGATGGTGTCTTCGTCGTGCTCGACGACGATCAGCGTGTTGCCCATGTCGCGCAGCCGGACCAGGGTCTCGATGAGCCGGTGGTTGTCGCGCTGGTGCAGTCCGATGGACGGCTCGTCGAGGACGTAGAGGACGCCGACGAGGCCGGAGCCGATCTGGGTGGCCAGGCGGATGCGCTGGGCCTCGCCGCCGGAGAGGGTGCCGGCCGCGCGGTTCAGCGAGAGATAGTCCAGGCCGACGTCGACCAGGAACCTGAGCCGCTCGTTGACCTCCTTCAGCACGCGCTCGGCGATCTTCTTGTCGCGGGTGCTCAGCTTCAGCTCGCCCAGGAAGTCCGCGCAGTCGCTGATCGACATCGCGGAGACCTCGGCGATCGACTTCTCCATGATCGTGACCGCGAGGACGATCGGCTTCAGGCGCGTGCCCTCACAGGTGGGGCAGGGCACCTCGCGCATATAGCCCTCGAAGCGCTCGCGGCTTGCGTCGCTCTCGGCCTCGCTGTGCCGGCGCTTGACGAAGGGGACCGCTCCTTCGAAGGGCGTGGTGTACACGCGCTCGCGCCCGTAGCGGTTGCGGTACCGGACCTCGATCTGCGTCTTGTGGCCGTGGAGCAGAGCCTTCTTGGCGCGCTGCGGCAGACCGGCGAAGGGGATGTCCGTCCGGAATCCCAACGCGTCCGCCAGGGCGCCGATCAGGCGGCCGAAGTAGTCCTTGGTGTGGCCGTGCGACCAGGGGTGGATGGCGCCCTCGTCAAGGGACTTGTCCTCGTCCGGGACGATCAGCTCGGGGTCGACCTCCATGCGTGTGCCGATGCCGGTGCACTCGGGGCAGGCGCCGAAGGGCGAGTTGAAGGAGAAGGAGCGGGGTTCCAGCTCCTCGAAGGAGAGGTCGTCGTACGCGCAGTACAGGTGCTCGGAGTACATGCGCTCGCGCTCGGGGTCGTCCTCGGGGAGGTCGACGAAGTCGAGCACCACCATGCCGCCGGACAGGCCGAGGGCGGTTTCCACGGAGTCGGTGAGGCGGCGCTTGGCGGACTCCTTCACCGTGAGGCGGTCGACGACCACCTCGATGGTGTGCTTCTCCTGCTTCTTCAGGGTGGGCGGGTTGGAGAGCTGGATGGTCTCGCCGTCCACCCGCGCGCGGCTGTACCCCTTGGTCTGGAGATCGGCGAAGAGGTCGACGAACTCCCCCTTGCGCTCGCGCACCAGCGGCGACAGCACCTGGAAGCGGCTCCCCTCCGGCAGCTCCAGGACCTTGTCGACGATGGCCTGCGGCGACTGGCGCGAGATCGGGCGGCCGCACTCGGGACAGTGCGGCTTGCCGATGCGCGCGAAGAGCAGGCGCAGGTAGTCGTAAACCTCGGTGATCGTGCCGACCGTCGAGCGCGGGTTGCGCGAGGTCGACTTCTGGTCGATGGAGACCGCGGGCGACAGGCCCTCGATGAAGTCGACGTCCGGCTTGTCCATCTGACCGAGGAACTGGCGGGCGTACGAGGAGAGCGACTCCACGTAGCGCCGCTGACCCTCGGCGAAGATGGTGTCGAAGGCCAGGGAGGACTTGCCCGAACCGGACAGGCCCGTGAAGACGATGAGCGAGTCGCGGGGCAGGTCGAGCGAGACGTTCTTCAGGTTGTGCTCGCGCGCGCCACGGACGATGAGACGGTCGGCCACGCCGGTCCGCACCTTTCTTGAGAGAAGTGACAGGGGCGAGGCCCCCGTGCTTTCTCAGACTAGGGGGAGCCACTGACAACGCCGGTCGGATTCCCAGGAGGCATAACAATCCCCGGCCATCCAGCATGCCCGACGCCACGCCAGACCCTATAGCACGCACATTCGATTTACGGCGCCTGTTCACCACCTTCACCCAAAGGTGTGGCGGGTCTAGGGTCAGGACCATGATTGATCACGCCCATGACCTGGCGTCTGTACGCGATGCGACGGAGCGGCTGCTCACCGCAGCCGCCAAATTGGACAACGCGTCCGTGTCCGAGCCGTCACGCCTGCCCGGCTGGACCCGTGGCCACATCCTGGCCCATCTCTCCCGGAACGCCGACGCCCTCGTGAACGTCCTGGAGGGGCGTCCCATGTACGCCTCCGCCGAGGCGCGTGACGCCGACATCGAGCGGGACGCCCCGCGCCCCCTCGACGTCCAGCTCGCCGAACTGCGCGAGAGCGCGGCCCGCTTCCAGGAGACCGGGACCGCCCCGGCGGACTGGTCGCGCACGGTCGAGCTGCGCAACGGGGTCACCGACTCGGCGTCCCGGGTGCCGTTCCGGCGGTGGGTCGAGGTGGAGCTGCATCATGTGGACCTCGGGATCGGGTACGAGCTGGAGGATCTTCCCGCCGAGTTCGTGGAGCGGGAGATCGACTTCCTGACCGAGCGCTTCAGCGGCCACCCCGACGTGCCGGCCACCCACCTCACGGACGGCATGCGCGCGTGGGGCACGGGCCGCGAGGCGAGCACACCCGAGGTCACCGTCACGGGCACCGGACCCGACCTGCTCGGCTGGCTCGCCGGACGCCGTGACGGCTCTGGGCTGACAGTGCGTGGCGGCACCCTGCCCGCACTCCCTCCGCTGTAGCACCAGGACGTCTCCGGGCCGCTCCCCCGCTATAGGCTGACGCCATGACGTACAGCGGCCAGGTGACGGTCGGCGGCCCTGCCGACGTGCATGAACTCAAGGACCTGATGATCACGAAGATCGCGGTCGGCCCGATGAACAACAACGCCTATCTGCTGCGCTGCCGGGCCACCGACGAGCAGTTGCTGATCGACGCGGCCAACGACGCCGAGACCCTGCTCGGCACGATCGGCGACGACGGCATCGCGTCTGTGGTCACCACGCACCAGCACGGCGATCACTGGCAGGCGCTCGCCGAGGTCGTCGCGGCCACCGACGCCCGTACCTACGCCGGACGCGACGACGCCGACGGCATTCCCGTGCCGACCGACGTGCTGGTGGACGACGGCGACGTCCTCCGTGTGGGGCGGGTAGAGCTCACCGCGCGCCATCTGGTCGGGCACACGCCGGGCTCGATCGCCCTCGTCTACGACGACCCGCACGGGCATCCCCACGTGTTCACGGGCGACTGCCTTTTCCCGGGCGGCGTGGGCAACACCCGTAAGGATCCGAAGGCGTTCGCCAGCCTGATCCACGACGTCGAGACGAAGATCTTCGACGTGCTGCCGGACGAGACCTGGGTCTACCCGGGGCACGGCGACGACACCACGCTCGGCGCGGAGCGGCCGCATCTGCCGGAGTGGCACGCGCGCGGGTGGTGAGCGTCGGCACGCGGGCGCGCGTACTGAATGCGCGCCCCGGGCCAGCGCCGTGCACGCGCCCCGTGTGAAGCATTCACACACGCCGGTGTCACGCGCACGCTCCCCGCGCACATGGTTGCGCAGTCAACTGGAAGCAGCCCCGCACAGGATGACGGCTCCTGCGCGGTACGGGCCGCCGGTCTTCCGATCCCCGCCCTCGACCGGCGGCCCCGGCGACCTTCGCGGGAAGTGTTCACAAGAATGCAACACCCGTTCCCACTATCCGGACAATTCCCGCTGTGACCTCGACAAACGGGTCGGCGGGCTGTCAATCTCCCGCCATGCATCCTGCCCCGCGCGCGCTGCGCCGCGCCGTCGCCGCCGCGACCATCGCCCTGCTCGCCACCGCCGTCGGCTGTGCTCCGCAGCCGGAGGAGAAGGCGGCCGACTCGCCTTCGGGTTCGGCCGGGACCACCTGCGCCAAGGGCAAGTTGAGCACCAAGGCCTCCGGCAAGCTGACCATCGCCACCGACGAGCCCGCGTACGAGCCGTGGTTCAAGGACGACAAGCCCGCGAACGGCGAGGGCTTCGAGTCGGCGGTCGCGTACGCCGTGGCGAAGCAACTCGGCTACGACAAGAACGCCGTCGTCTGGCAGAGCGTCCCCTTCAACAAGGCCTTCGCGCCCGGCGAGAAGACGTTCGACTTCGACATCAACCAGGTGTCCATCAGCGACGAGCGCAAGAAGGCCGTGGACTTCTCGTCCGGCTACTACGACGTGCGCCAGGCCGTCATCGCGCTGAAGGACTCCAAGGCCGCGAAGGCGAAGAGCATCGCGGACCTGAAGGACGTGAAGCTGGGCGCCCAGGTCGGCACCACCAGCCTCAACTACATCAACGACGTGGTGCGGCCGAAGCAGGCGGCCGCCGCGTACGCCAAGAACGACCAGGCCAAGTCCGCGCTGCAGAACGGCCAGGTCGACGCCATCGTCGTGGACCTGCCGACCGCCTTCTACATCACCTCGGCCGAGGTGACGGACGCGAAGATCGTGGGGCAGTTCGAGAACCAGAGCGGTACGCCGGAGCAGTTCGGGCTCGTCCTCGACAAGGGCAGCGCGCTCACCTCGTGCGTGACGGACGCCGTGGACGCGCTGCGCGAGGACGGCACGCTGGCGAAGCTCGAGCAGCAGTGGCTGTCCGACGCCGTCGACGCCCCGGTGCTCAAGTGACGGTCACGAAGGAGGAGTCCGGCCAGGAGGGCGCGGACGACAAGGGTGACATGACCGGCGGGGGCGACGGATACGTCCCGTCGCAGCGGCGGATCGAGCGCGAGGCCTACAAGCGCGCCCGCTCCCGTCGTGCCACGGCGATCGGCGCGCTCTCGACCCTGCTCACGGGCGTCGTCCTCTATGTGGTCGTCGTCAACGCGCCCGGCTGGCCGCGCACCAAGGAGACGTTCTTCGACTGGGGCTACGCGCGCGAGGCGTTCCCCAAGGTCCTCGAAGGGCTCTGGCTCAACGTCCGGCTGCTGCTGATCTGCGGCGCCGCCGTGCTGGTCCTCGGGATGCTGATCGCCGTCGCCCGCACCCTTCGGGGCCCGGTGTTCTTCCCGCTGCGGGTGCTGGCCGCCGCGTACACCGACTTCTTCCGGGGCCTGCCGCTCATCATCAACCTGATGATCGTGGTCCTCGGTGTCCCCGCGCTGCGACTGCAGGGCGTGACCGTCGACCCGGTGCTGCTGGGCGGTACGGCGCTGACGCTGACGTACTCGGCGTACGTCGCCGAGGTGTTCCGCGCCGGCATCGAGTCCGTGCACCCCTCGCAGCGCGCCGCGGCCCGCTCGCTCGGCCTGACCAACCGGCAGGCGCTGCGGTACGTCGTCCTGCCGCAGGCCGTGCGCCGTCAGGTGCCGCCCCTGCTGAACGACCTGGTGTCCCTCCAGAAGGACACCGGGCTCGTGTCGATCGGCGGCGCGATCGACGCCGTACGGGCCGCCGACATCATCGTGGGCCGCAGCCTCAACTACACGCCGTACATCGTCGCGGGCCTGGTCTTCGTGGCGCTGACCATCCCGATGACCCGGTTCACCGACTGGGTGACGGCCCGGATGGACCGTCAGCGGGCCCAGGGAGGATCACTGTGAGCGACGCACCCGTGCTGCGGATGGAGTCAGTCCGCAAGACCTTCGGCGGCTCGGTAGTGCTGCGGGACGTCGACCTGGAAGTCGCGCCGCACACGGTGACCGCGCTGATCGGCGCCTCCGGCTCCGGCAAGTCCACGCTGCTGCGCTGTGCCAACCTCCTGGAGGAGATCGACGACGGCGCGATCTGGCTGGACGACGAGGAGATCACCGACCCGCGTGCCGACCAGGACGCGGTACGCCGCCGTATCGGCGTGGTCTTCCAGGCGTACAACCTCTTTCCGCACATGACGGTCCTGGAGAACATCACCCTGGCCCCGCGCCGAGTGCACGGTGTGTCCCGCGCGGAGGCCGAGGCACGCGCGCGTGAGCTCCTCGAGCGGCTCGGGCTGGGCGAGAAGGCGGGCGAGTACCCGGACCGGCTGAGCGGCGGCCAGCAGCAGCGGGCGGCGATCGTCCGCGCTCTGGCGGTACGTCCCCGGTTGCTGCTGCTCGACGAGATCACCGCCGCCCTCGACCCCGAGCTCGTGGGTGAAGTTCTCACCGTCGTCCGCGACCTCAAAGAGGACGGTATGACCATGGTGCTGGCGACGCACGAGATGGGCTTCGCCCGAGATGTCGCCGACCAGGTTTGTTTTCTGGACGGAGGGGTGGTTCTGGAGCGCGGCACGGCCGAGCAGATCTTCGGCGATCCGCAGCAGGAGCGCACGCGGCGCTTCCTGCGGCGGATCGTGGAGGCGGGGCGGCTGTAAGGGGCGTCCGCCTAGACAGCGGGACTTACGCCTCGGCCTGACCCGCCCGCGCCAGCGCCGCGACCCGCTCGACGCCGAACACGTACCCCTGCACCCCGCACCCCGCGATGACCCCGTCGGCGCGCAGCGAGACGTACGAGTGATGCCGGAAAGACTCGCGCTGGTGGATGTTGGAGATGTGGACCTCCAGCACCGGCAGTCCGTCGCAGGTGCTGAGTGCGTCCAGAATCGCCACTGACGTGTGCGAGTAGGCACCCGGGTTGATGACGATCCCGCAGTGGTTCAGCCGCGCCTCGTGGATCCAGTCGACCAGCTCGCCCTCGTGGTTGGACTGACGGAAGTCCACCATGCCGCCGTGCGCGGCCGCCGCCTTGGCGCACAGGGCCTCAACGTCGGCGAGGGTGTCGGAGCCGTAGATCTCCGGCTGGCGCTGACCCAGCAGGTTCAGGTTGGGGCCGTTGAGGATCATGATCGGGGCGTTGGCCAGGGTGCGGGGCACGGTTCCTCCGGTCCGGTGAAGGCGGGATGCTCGCACCCGGTTTATCACGGTGCGAGGAGGGAGCGACGGCTCGTACCCTCGCGGGATGACGACACCCGCGTACCCTCCCAAGCCCTTACCCGGCGACCGCATAGCCGTCATCTCGCCTTCCGACGGCCTGCCCGAGCTCTTCCCGCGCCCCTACGAGCTGGGCTTGGAGCGGCTGCGCACGGAGTACGGCCTCGAGCCCGTCGAGTATCCGACGACCCGGAAGATGGGGACGACGCCGCGGGAGCGTGCCGACGACATCCACGCGGCCTTCGCCGACCCCGGCGTCAAGGCGGTCATGGCGTCGATCGGCGGCGACGACCAGATCACCGTGCTGCCGCTGCTGGACCGGGAGTTGATCCGGGCGAACCCGAAGCCTTTCTTCGGGATGAGCGACAACACGAACCTGCTCGCCTACCTGCACAACACCGGGATCGTCGCCTACCACGGCGCGACCGTGATGGTCCAACTGGGCCGCCCCGGCGCCCTGCACCCGCAGACCGCCGAGTCCCTGCGGGCGGCCCTGTTCACCTCGAGCGAGTACGAACTGAGGCCCGCCGAGCGCTGGAGTGACGTCGACCGCGACTGGGCGGACCCCGCGACCTTCGAGGCGGAGCCGGAGACGCGGCCCGGCACCGGGTGGACCTGGCTGAACGCCGACAGGGTGGTCGAGGGCCGCAGTTGGGGCGGCAACCTGGAGATCCTCGGCTGGCTGCTGATGGCCGACCGCGAGGTCTGCCACGATCTGACGGTGTACGACGGTGGAGTGCTGCTCCTGGAGACCTCGGAGGACCTGCCGAGCGGCACGGAGGTCTTCTGCACCCTGCGGAACATGGGCGAGCGCGGCCTGCTCCAGCGCTTCTCCGCGCTCCTGATGGGCCGCCCGAAGACCTGGTCCTTCGAACGCCCCAACAGCCCGGAGGAGGGCGCTCGTTACGCCGCCGAGCAGCGCGAGGCCGTGCTGCGTGCCATGCGGATCTACGCCCCCGAGACCACGATCGTCTTCGACGTGGACTTCGGGCACACCGACCCTCAACTGGTCATCCCGTACGGCGGCACCGTGCGCGTCGACGGCCCGGCCCGGCGCATCACGGTCGCGTACTGACGCGGGCCGCGACCCCGCGCGCCCCCGTAACCCGCGATCACTGTGGGTAGTTGACGCGGCATGCACGACGTACGCACCGTAAGGGCACCCTCCATGCTGCGGCTCGCGGCCGCCTCGCTCGCCGGGACGGCCATCGAGTTCTACGACTTCTTCGTCTACGGGACAGCCGCGGCGCTGGTCCTCGGGCCGCTGTTCTTCCCGACGTTCTCGCCGGTCGCGGGGACACTGGCCGCCTTCGGCACGTTCGGCGTGGGCTTCGTCGCGCGGCCGCTGGGGTCGGTGCTGTTCGGGCACATCGGGGACCGGCACGGGCGCCGGCCGGTCCTGGTCGCCTCGCTGCTGCTGACCGGCGCCTCCACGGTCGCGGTCGGCTGTGTACCCACGTACGAGACGATCGGCGTGGCCGCTCCCGTGCTGCTTCTGGTGCTGCGTTTCCTGCAGGGGCTCGGGCTCGGCGGGGAATGGGGCGGGGCCGTGCTGCTGACCGTGGAGCACGCGCCCGCCGAACGGCGCGGCCTCTGGTCCAGCTTCCCGCAGGTGGGGCCCGCGCTGGGCTTCCTGCTCGCCAACGGTGTGGTGCTGGGACTGGCGGCGACGCTGTCCGACGAGCAGTTCACCCAGTGGGGATGGCGGGTGCCGTTCTGGGCGGCGGGGGTCCTGGCGGTGGGCGGACTGTGGCTGCGGTCGTCGCTCGCGGAGAGTCCCCGGTTTCTCGAAATCGACGACCACGCGCGCGTGCCGCTCGCCGAGGTCGTGCGCGACCACTGGCGGCTCGTGCTGCTGACGGCCGGGGCGCTCTCGGTCGGGTACGCGATCTTCTACGCCGTGACGACCTGGTCCCTGGCGTACGCGACGGAGCGGCTCGGGGTGAGCCGTACCGTCATGCTGACCTGCATCATGGCCGCGGTACTGGTGAAAGGCTTGCTGACGCCCGTGGCGGCGCTGTTCGGCGACCGCTGGGGGCGGCGGCCCCTGTGTCTGGCCGGGTGTGCGGCGGCCGCCCTGTGGATGTTCCCGATGGTCGCGCTTCTCGCGACGGGGGAGCCGCTGCTGATGTTCCTCGGCTTCCTGGGCGCGATGCTGGCGTTCATCACGATGTTCGCGGTCATCGCCGCGTATCTGCCGGAGCTGTACGAGCCGCGGGTGCGCTGCACGGGCGCCGCGGTCGGCTACAACCTCGGCGGGGTCCTCGGGGGCGCGCTCACGCCGATCGTGGCGACGGCTCTCGTCGAGCAGGGCGGTCGGGTGCCGTGGGGCGTGGGGGCGTATCTGACCGGGGTCGCGCTGCTCAGCCTGGGGTGTTTCGCGCTGCTGCCGGAGACGCGGCCGGTGCCGGTGGTGGCGGCGAAGCCGGCCATGGATTGATCGCGCCGGCTGCTGAAGTGGTCGTCGCAGATGGCGTACGGAGAACCACCCCCTCCCGGGGGTGGTTCTCCTACGTCCGAGGTGGTCAGGCCTCGATGCTGTCCTTCGGAGCGCCTTCGGTCTGCGCTTCCGCCTCGGCCGCCGCCTGCTTCTTGGAGGCCCTGAGGCTGGTGATCGTAGTGACGATCAGAACCGCGCAGATCACGCCGAGGGAGACCGGGATGCTGATCTCCGGGACGTGGACACCGGACTCGTGCAGCGCGTGCAGGACCAGCTTGACGCCGATGAAGCCGAGGATGATCGACAGGCCGTAGCTGAGGTGGACCAGCTTCTTGAGCAGTCCGCCGATCAGGAAGTACAGCTGCCTGAGGCCCATCAGCGCGAACGCGTTGGCCGTGAAGACGATGTACGGGTCCTGCGTCAGGCCGAAGATCGCGGGGATCGAGTCGAGCGCGAAGAGGACGTCCGTGGTGCCGATCGCGAGCATCACGACCAGCATCGGGGTCATGACCCGCTTGCCGTTCTCCTGGATCCACAGCTTGGTGCCGTGGTAGCGGTCGGCGACGCCGAAGCGACGCTCGGCGGCCTTGAGCAGCTTGTTCTCCTCGTACTCCTCGTCCTCCTGGTCGGCCCGGGCCTCCTGGATGAGCTTCCAGGCGGTCCAGATCAGGAAGGCGCCGAAGAGGTAGAACACCCACGAGAAGCTGGCGAGGATCGCCGCGCCGGCGGCGATGAAGATGGCCCGCAGGACCAGGGCTATGAGGACGCCGATGAGGAGCACCCGCTGCTGGTACTGCGAGGGAACCGCGAACTTCGCCATGATCAGGACGAAGACGAAGAGGTTGTCGACACTCAGCGACTTCTCGGTGATGAAGCCCGCGAAGAACTCGCCGGCCGGCTGACCGCCGCCGAAGACGAGCAGGCCGAGCCCGAAGAGTACGGCCAGGACGATCCAGACGACCGTCCAGATTCCGGCTTCCTTGATGGATACGTCATGCGGCTTGCGGCCGATGAAGAAGTCGACAGCGATCAGGGCGGCGAGGCCCACGATCGTCAGGACCCACAGGGTCAGGGAAACATCCACTGCGCCTCCGGCAGTCGTAACGGCAAATGTCAGCGTCGTCGCTACCGGAGGTCTCTTCCACCCAAGATGGGCCGACGCCCCGGGATCTGGCCTGATCCGTATTGACGGGTACGCCGCAGTCGACAGGGAGTACTCCCCTCCGTGAGGAAGACGGTACCCCAATCACCAAGGAAAGGTAAAGCAGTTGGCAAAAGAGAGGTCAAATTACCTGGTCAGCTCGCTTTACGTGCGCTTGGTACGGGCAGCAGCGACCTCGGTGAGCACATGTTGGAGCACCTGACTGCCGGCCGGCACGAGCGACGGCTCGTACGTCCAGGCATGCCCGACCCAGGGGTCGGCGAGGTGGTCGTCGGGCACCGGGGTCAGTCGCAGGAACGAACGCCACAACGGGTCGAGCAACGGGCCGTAGCCGGCCGCCTCCTCGCGGTCCGCGACCATCATCAGGTGGACGCCGACGGCCGGGCCCTCGTCGGCGAGGTAGCGCAGTTGGTTCACGGCACGGTCGTCGAAGCCGTGCGGGAAGTCGTTGACGATCAGCAACTGCTCGGAGGTGTCGAGGCCGGGCGGGAGCGAGTCGGCCGCACCGGCGCGCACGGCCATCTGCACCAGGTCGACGCGCTCGGTGAGGCGGCCGAGGACGTCCGTCACCCCCGCCGCGCCGACCGCGGGCGGGGCCGCGAGGACGCCGGTCCGCACCAGAGGTACGAGCGCCTGCGCTCCTGAACCGGCGGGGTCGATGACGTGCACGGTGAACTCGCCCGCCGGATGGACGGCGAGCAGCCGGGCCGCGTGCCCCACCGCTGTCTCCATCGCGAGCCGCCGCAGGTCGTGGGCGTCGGTGAACGAGCCGTCCAGCGATCCGGCACGTCCGCTGTCGATCCACAGCCCGCGTTCCAGCGGCAGGCGGACCAGCAGCGGTATCCGCAGCTGGGCGCACTCGGGCAGGTGGAGGTCGCCCAGGCGCAGCGCCATGGGGTTGTCCGTGGGCACGCGGTAGCCGTGCCACACGGGGCTGTCCCAGCCTGCGTAGGCCGGCGGCAGCGCGGGCTCGACGACCTCGGATTCCGCGGTGAGCTGGGTGAGGTCCCGGTCGAGGGCCTCGCGGGCCTGGTCGACGAGCTGGGTGTACTTGGCGCGGGCCGCCTCGCGCGCGGCGTCGCCCTGTCCGCCGATCCGGCTGCGCGGGTCGGACAGGACCTGGTCGAGTTCCTTCTCCATGCGCGAGTCGGCGAAGTCGACGGCGCTGCGATACGCGGCCATGGTGCGGGCCAGGTCCTCGAACATGCCCCATACCTGGTTGTAGAGCCGCTCGTCCATGGACCAGCCGGTCGCGTCACCGGCGACCGGCCGCGCGGGCTGCCCGGGCTGGGCCGGAGGTGCGGCCGGCGGGGGCGGCGGGGCCGCGTTCTGTCGGCGGGGGTGGCTGTAGTCGATCGGGCCCCCGGCGGGCGGCATGGACGGCTGGGGGGCGGCGGAGGGGCCTGTGGGCGCGGGCCCTTGGGGGTGTCCGGGCTGCGGTGGGTCAGCGGCCGGGGTGCCCTGCGTGGCGTACGGAGACGTGGGCTGCGGTGGTGCGCCGGGTGCCTGGGGACCGTACGGAGACGTCGGCTGCGTCGGTACGGGGCCGGAAGCGCCCTGGGTCGTGGGGCGGGCTGGGTCGGGGCCGCCTGCCGGTGCGGCCGCCTGTCGGGAGCGGTCGCCGGACGTCGTACGCGGCGGGGGTGCCGGGACCGAGCGGGCCAAGCCCTGCGCCACCGCCTCGTTGATACCCCCGGCGAGCTGGTGGGCCTGTGGCAGGCCCTGGTCGGTGAGGAGCTCGGCGAGGCCGCCCGCATATCCCTGGCCGACGGCGCGCACCTTCCAGGCGCCCTGGCGGCGGTACAGCTCCAGGGCGACGACGGCCGACTCGGCGTCCAGGCCGGTGATCGTGTAGCTGGCGACCTCGGTGCCGTCCAGGCCGGTGACCGCGACGAACGGGGCGGCTACGGCACCGAAGCTCACCGGTCCTCCCCCGCCCGCCGCGGGCAGGGCGAGCAGCACGCTGATCCGCTGCACGGCCTCGGGCATGGCGCCGAGGTCGACCGCGAGGCGATGGTCGGCGGCCGCCTGCCGGGAGACCTCGAGCCCCGGCAGGGTGGGTGTGCCCGGGTGGGCCACCCACTCGATGCCGTGCACCGTGCCCTGCTCGTCGCCGAGCGTGGCTCCGGCCACGACCGATGTGCCGGCCGAGACCCGGATCTCGAGACGGGCCTGGGAGAGCGGGTGGTTCTGCCCCCGCACCAGCTCGGCCGTCATCGCCCTTCGTCCCCCTGTGTCGTTGTGTCGTGTCGTGGGCCGATCGCCGTGCCGGCCTACAGGTGCGGCAGGATCGCCGGCATCAGGTCCTGGAAGGTGCGGCCGTTGGTCGGCGTGCCGAGGGCCGTCATCGTCCAGCCCGGGCCCGTGCGGTGCACCTTGGCCATGATCTGGGCCGTGTAGGCGCCGCCGCCCGCGAGCGTGTAGCGGGCGAGTTCCTGGCCGTTGGTCTCGTCGACCAGGCGGCAGAACGCGTTCTGCACCTCCTGGAAGGTCTGTCCCGTGAAGGAGTTCACGGTGAAGACGATCTGGTCGATGTGGACCGGCACGCGCGACAGGTCGACGAGGATCGCCTCGTCGTCGCCGCCCTGGCCGACACCCCCGACGAGGTTGTCGCCGGTGTGGCGCACCGAGCCGTCGTCGCTCACCAGGTGCCGGAAGAACACGACGTCGACCGGCTGCTTGTCCGCGAACAGGACGGCGGAGGCGTCGAGGTCGATCTCCCGGGTGCGCGTGCCGAACAGCCCGCGCCGGGGAGCCGCCTGCCAGCCGAGACCCATGCGCACGGCGGTCAGGCTGCCGCCGTCCTTCTTCTGCAGGCTGATGGCCTGACCCTTGGTCAGATTGACGCCACCGCCGGGCGTGCCGCCCTTGGATACGTCCACCACGCGCTGGTCCCCTTTCGTGTTTCCCCTGTTGCCGCGGGATCCGCGGATGCCCTGAACCCTACGCAGGGCCACTGACAGTGCCGTACCCATGTCCGCACTTTGTGTCGGTCTTGCAACACAGTGCGTACGCGGTGAGCCGCGGGGACGCTCCGGCGGGCGCCGGTCCGGGCCGGGACCGGCACCCGTGCGGGCCGTCAGGCCAGGCCGGCCTCCTTCATCTGGCGCAGTTCCTTCTTCATCTCGGAGACCTCGTCGCGCAGCCGGGCGGCGATCTCGAACTGGAGGTCGGCGGCGGCGGCGCGCATGCGCTCGGTCATCTCCTCGATCTGCTCCGCGAGCTCGGCGGCCGGGCGGTCGGTCGGGACCGTCTCCTTGGCCTTGGCCTTGCCCTTGCCGGCCTTGGCGCCTCCCGCCGCCTTGCCGCCGAGGGCCGGCACGGGGGCCTTGGCGCCCTTGCCGTCCTTCGCCTTGCGGTAGCCGGAGCCGAGGAGTTGCTCGGTGTCGATGTCCTCGCGGGCGATCTGCGCGACGATGTCGTTGATCTTCTTGCGCAGCGGCTGGGGGTCGAGGCCCCTCTCCTTGTTGTACGCGACCTGCTTCTCCCGGCGGCGGTTGGTCTCCTCGATGGCCTTCTCCATCGCCGGGGTGATCTTGTCGGCGTACATGTGGACCTGGCCGGAGACGTTGCGCGCCGCGCGGCCGATGGTCTGGATCAGGGAGGTGCCCGAGCGCAGGAATCCCTCCTTGTCGGCGTCCAGGATCGCCACCAGGGACACCTCGGGCAGGTCGAGGCCCTCGCGCAGGAGGTTGATGCCGACCAGGACGTCGAACTCGCCGGAGCGCAGCTCGCGCAGCAGCTCCACGCGGCGCAGGGTGTCGACGTCGCTGTGCAGGTAGCGCACCTGGATGCCGAGCTCCAGGAAGTAGTCGGTGAGGTCCTCGGCCATCTTCTTGGTGAGCGTGGTGACCAGGACACGCTCGTCCTTCTCGGTGCGCACCCGGATCTCGTGCACCAGGTCGTCGATCTGGCCCTCGGTGGGCTTGACGACGACTTCGGGGTCGACGAGGCCGGTGGGCCGGATGATCTGCTCGACGACGCCGTTCCCGCGGGAGAGCTCGTACTTGCCGGGGGTCGCCGACAGGTAGACGGTCTGACCGATGCGCTCATGGAACTCTTCCCACTTCAGGGGGCGGTTGTCGAGGGCGGAAGGCAGGCGGAAGCCGTGGTCGACGAGCGTGCGCTTGCGGGAGGCGTCGCCCTCGTACATGGCGCCGATCTGCGGGACGGTGACGTGCGACTCGTCGATGACGAGCAGGAAGTCGTCCGGGAAGTAGTCGAGCAGGGTGTTGGGCGGGGACCCGGGCGAGCGGCCGTCGAAATGCATCGAGTAGTTCTCCACGCCGGAGCAGCTGCCGATCTGGCGGAGCATCTCGAGGTCGTACGTCGTGCGCATCCTGAGGCGCTGGGCCTCCAGGAGCTTGCCCTGCTTCTCCAGCTCGGCCAAGCGCTCCCCGAGCTCCTTCTCGATGTCGTTGACGGCCCGCTCCAGGCGCTCGGGACCCGCCACGTAGTGGGAGGCCGGGAAGACGTACAGCTGCTGGTCGTCGCTGATGATCTCGCCGGTGAGCGGGTGGAGGGTGGACAGGGCCTCGATCTCGTCGCCGAACATCTCGATGCGGACGGCGAGCTCCTCGTAGACCGGGAAGATCTCGATGGTGTCGCCGCGCACGCGGAAGGTGCCGCGGGAGAAGGCCAGGTCGTTGCGCGTGTACTGGATGTCCACGAAGCGGCGCAGGAGCTCGTCGCGGTCGAACTCCTCGCCGACCCTGAGGGGGACCATCCGGTCCACGTACTCCTGCGGCGTACCGAGGCCGTAGATGCAGGAGACCGAGGCGACCACCACGACGTCGCGGCGGGTGAGCAGCGAGTTGGTCGCGGAGTGGCGCAGCCGCTCGACCTCCTCGTTGATCGAGGAGTCCTTCTCGATGTAGGTGTCCGACTGAGGGACGTACGCCTCGGGCTGGTAGTAGTCGTAGTACGAGACGAAGTACTCGACGGCGTTGTTCGGCAGCAGCTCGCGGAACTCGTTCGCCAGCTGGGCGGCCAGGGTCTTGTTCGGCGCCATCACCAGCGTGGGGCGCTGGAGCTTCTCGATCATCCACGCGGTGGTGGCGGACTTGCCGGTGCCGGTCGCGCCGAGCAGGACGACGTCCTTCTCACCGGCCTCGATGCGCCGGGCGAGGTCGGCGATGGCCGCCGGCTGGTCGCCGCTGGGCTGGTACGGGCTGACGACCTCGAAAGGCGCCACCGTGCGTTCGATGTGGGAAACGGGCCGCATGCCATCCACCGTACGACCCCCCACTGACAACCCGGCCCGAACAGCGGCTTTGCCCGGCGAGACCGCCAGGTGCTCCCGGGTGCCGGCGGCGGATCAGCGGTTCTGCGGCGTGCGGTCGCGGTGGCCCGAGGGCCGGCGGGCGCGGAACGAGGGGCGGCGGGCGGGAGAGTGAGTGACCAGTTCGCGCGCGGGTACGCCCGGCTTGTTCTCGACGGGTGTCCAGACGGGCTTGCCCATGACCATCAGCGGATCGAACATCACGACCACGGCCGCGAGGAGCAGGAAGGCGAGCGGGCCGATCATCAGGGGTGCCAGCAGGGAGGCGGGCGAGTCGCCCGCGGTGGGGGCCGCCGTGCCATGGAGGTGGACCCTGAGGGCCGCCATGCCCGTGTAGTGCATGCCGCTGACGGCGAGCCCCATGACGAGACTCGCGCCCACGCTCCACAGGAACCCCCGGACCTGTCCGGCCGCCCACAGGGCGGTGGTGGCGGCGACGACGGCTATGACCACGGAGGCGGCGACGGTGAGCGTGTTGTACTCCAGGTTTCCGTTGAGGCGCATGCCGGCCATGCCCAGGTAGTGCATAGAGGCGATGCCCAGGCCGGTGATGGCTCCTCCGGTCATGAGGGGCGCTCCGGTCGCGCCCTTGTAGCCCACGATGAAGATCCCGATGCCCACCATGACGATGGCCACGCCCAGGCTCGCGAACGTCATCGCCCTGTCGTAGTGGATCGGCGACTGCTCGACCGTGAAGCCCATCATCGCGATGAAATGCATGGTCCATATGCCGGAGCCGATCGCGGCCGCGCCCAGGGCCAGCCAGCCGGGTCGCCAGGAGTTGCTCACGAGCATGGATCTGGTGGTGCAGCGCAGGCCGAGGGCCCCGCCCAGGCAGGCCATGAGGTAGGCCACCAGCGGTGTCACGAGTCCGTAGCTGAATCCGTCGACCGTGCCCTGCATGCGCGGCTACCCTTCCGCCCTCTTCCGTCCCGGAATTCCCTGATGTGCACCCCTTCCCAGGACCGCCCGAGCGGTCAGGGTTGACGCAGAGAGTATGACTCCCACCGGAATGGTCGAACGACTTTCCGGCAAAGAAACACGCCCTTGCCGCAGTTGTGCGGTACCAGTGAGCGGACTTGGGGCGACTCCATTCAACTTGTGGCCATTCTGTACCCCTCTGCCGTTGACCCTCTGCTGTCACAGTTGAGCTGTCTGTGATTTCCCGATTGCTCGACGCGAGGAGTACGCATGCACGCGCGCGCAGTTGCCGCCGCCACGACCACCGCACTCCTGGGGACCACCGCCTTTCTGCTTCCCGCCCCCGACGTCCGCGCCGACGTGGACGGTGAGCGGCCCACGGTCATCGCCCACAGGGGCGCCTCCGCCTACGCGCCCGAGAACACCCTGGCCGCCGTCGACAAGGCGGCCGAGCTGGGGATCGACTGGGTCGAGAACGACGTCCAGCGCACCAAGGACGGCGAGCTCGTCGTCCTGCACGACGACAGCCTGCAGCGCACCACCGACGTCGAGGAGCTGTTCCCCGACCGGGCGCCCTGGAAGGTGCGGGACTTCACCGCCGCCGAAATCGCGCGCCTCGACGCGGGGGGCTGGTTCGGTCCCGCGTACGCGGACGCGCGCGTGCCGACGCTGGAGCAGTACGTGCGGCGCGTCGAGCACCACCACCAGAAGCTGCTCCTGGAGATCAAGAACCCGCAGCTGTACCCCGGCATCGAGCGACAGACCCTCAAGCTGCTCAGCAACGAGGGCTGGCTGGACCGGCGGCACCTCGCGGGTCGGCTGATCGTTCAGAGCTTCAACGCGGACACGGTGCGGACCGTTCACGAACTGAAGCCCGGTGTGAAGACCGGCTTCCTCGGTACGCCGCCCGTGGCCGAGCTGCCCACCTACGCGACCTTCGCCGACCAGATCAACCCCTCGTACGGCTCCCTCTCCGCGGGGTACGTCTGCGCCGTACACGCCTTCACCGGCCCGCACGGCAAGCCGCTGGAGGTCTTCACCTGGACCGTCGACACCACGGACACCGCCCGGCAGGTCGCCGGGTACGGCGTCGACGGCATCATCACCAACGCGCCGGACGTGGTGCGGGACGCGTTGCCCGAGCTCTGAGCCCCACTCGTCCGGGGAGCCCGCGCGGTGCGACGCCCGCGGTTCCCCGGGCGTTGTCAGTGCCGGGTCGTACGGTGGGTCGCATGAACAGCCATGGGCAGTACGAGCAGCAGGTCGTGTGGGCCGTCGTCGCCACCGACATCGGTCCGCTGCTGCTGGCCGCGACCCGCGAGGGCCTGGTCAGCGTCGTCTTCCACGCCACGGAAGCGGTCCGGGACAAGGCGCTCGACCGCTTGGGGTCCAGGCTGGGCGGCGAGCCCGTCGAGGCACCCGACTCCCCGCTGCTGGCGGAGGCGATACGCCAGGTGAAGGCGTACTTCGCGGGCGAGCGGCACGACTTCGAGCTGCCCCTGGACTGGTCGCTGATCTCGGGTTTCAACCGGCAGGTGCTGCGCGAGCTGTCGTCCGGCGTGCCGTACGGCACGGTCGTCGGGTACGGCGATCTGGCCGGGCGGGTCGGCCAGCCGGGCGCGGCCCAGGCGGTGGGCATGGCCATGGGCTCCAATCCGCTGCCGGTCGTCGTGCCCTGCCACCGGGTCGTCGAGAGCGACGGCGGCATCGGCGGCTTCGGGGGCGGCCTGGAGACCAAGCGGAAGCTGCTCGCCCTGGAGGGGGTACTGCCCGAGCCGCTGTTCTGAGCACTCGGGCCTTTTGAGGGGGGCCACGCGTGCGTGGCCCCCCTGCGCACTAGTCGTAGTGGCGCGCCTCGAAGACGTTGCCGTCCGGGTCGCGGAAGTAGAAGCTGCGTGTGGCCTTTCCGCGGGCGCCGAAGGAGCCGTGCGAGACGTCCGACACGGGGACGGCACGTTCCTCCAGTCGGGCGCGCAGCGCGTCGAAGGCGTCCTGGGGCAGGGCGAGACACACGTGGTTGACGGGGTGCCCGGAGCTGTCCGCGGCGCCGGGGAGCATCTTCATGCGGTCCGCCATGGTCAGCGGCATGAGGTCGACGATGGCCTCGTCGTTGACGCGTACAGAGGGAAACGGTGCCTCGCCGGCGGTGAATTCGGCGAGCCTGACCGGCTCCAGGCCGACGGCCTTCTGATAGAAGTCGGCGGCGGCGACCGGGTCGCGTACCCAGAGGACGATGTGGTCGAGGCGTGTCGTGTTGTCCGTCATGCAGCCCAGGCTGGTGTCGTCCCCCACAGGCCGCAAGTGTTTGACCGGGCGTGCCGCCCGCCAGAGATGAGGGAAGACCGACCGACAGGAGGCAGGCACGTGGTGCTGGTGGTGTCCGAAGAAGTCCGGGAGGCGATCGACGCGCGTCGACCCGTGGTCGCCCTGGAGTCCACGATCATCGCGCACGGGCTGCCGCGCCCGCGCAATCTGCGGGTGGCGCTGGAGCTGGAGGATGTCGTACGGCGGGAGGGTGCCGTCCCCGCGACGATCGCCGTGCTGGACGGGCGGCCCCACGTCGGCCTGGACAAGGAACAGGTGGAGCGGGTCGCGAACGAGGACGGGATCCGCAAGCTGGGCCATCGCGACCTGCCGCTCGCGGTGGCCTCCGGGGCGAGCGGGGCGACCACGGTGTCGGCGACCGCGCTGCTGGCGGCCCTGGCGGGCGTACGGGTGTTCGCGACGGGCGGGCTCGGCGGGGTGCACCGGGAGTGGACGGTGACGCAGGACGAGTCGGCCGACCTCGGCCTGCTGGCCCGCACGCGCGTCACGGTGGTGTGCGCGGGGGTGAAGTCGATCCTGGACGTGCCGGCCACTCTGCAGCGGCTGGAGACGCTGGGCGTCGCGGTGGCCGGGTACGGCACGGACCGGTTCCCCGGCTTCTATCTGTCCGACTCGGGGCATCCCGTGGACTGGACGCTGGACTCCCCGCAGCGGGTGGCGGACGTGATGCGGGCCCAGGACGCCCTCGACGGGCCCGAGTCGGCACTGATCGTCGCCAACCCGGTACCCGAGGAGGAGCAGCTGGATCCCGAGCTGCACGCGCGTGTGCTCGCTGACGCGCTGCACGCTTGCGAGGAAGAGGGGATCACCGGTCAGGCGGTCACGCCCTTCCTGCTCGACTACCTGGTGCGGCACACCGACGGGGCCTCGCTGAGCGCCAATCTGGCGGCGGTGCGCGGCAATGTGCGGCTGGCGGGGCGGATCGCGGCGGCCTGGGCCGAGGCATGACAGCGGGGCGGCCCGGGCGTGACCCAGCCGCTGAGGCGGATCACCGGCGCAACCGAACCCGCCCGGACGGCGCACTGCTGGTCGTAGGGGATGTCGTCACGGACGTCATCGCCCGGCACCGGGGGCGGCTCGCCGCCGGCACGGACACGGCCGCGACGATCCGGACGCTGCCGGGCGGCGCGGGCGCGAACGTGGCCTGCTGGGCCGCCCACGGTGGCCATGCGGAGGTACGGCTGCTCGGCCGGGTGGGCGTGGACGCGGCGGCGTGGCACGAGCGGGAGCTGGTCGCCTGCGGAGTACGGCCCCGGCTCGTCGTCGATCCGCAGGCGCCGACCGGGACGGTGATCTGCCTCGTCGACGCGGGTGCCGCCGCCGAGCGGACGTTCCTCACCGACAGCGGCGCGTCGTTGCGGCTCTCGCCCGACGACTGGTCGGACGCGTTGCTCGACGGTGTCGTACGACTGCATCTTTCGGGCTACCTGCTGTTCTCCGAACCGAGCCGTGCGTTGGTGGCGGTGGCGCTGGAGGCGGCACGCGCGCGTGGGGTGCCGGTGAGCCTGGATCCGGCGTCGGCCGGTTTCCTGGTGGAGCTGGGCGTCGACCGGTTCCTGGCGCTCGTCGAAGGCGTGGACGTCCTGCTGCCCAGCCGGGACGAGGCGTGTCTGCTCACGGGGTTGCCCGACGCGGCGGACGCGGCGGCCAAGCTGAGCCGCCACGTGCCGCTGGTGGTCGCCAAGCAGGGGGCGGACGGTGCGCTGGTGGCCCGTTCCGGTGCGGTGTGCGCCCGCGTCCCCGCCGTACCGGCGACACCCCGGGACACCACCGGGGCCGGCGACGCGTTCACGGGCGCCTTCCTCGCCGCGCTGCTCACCGGCGCCGGAGCCGAGGAGGCGGCAGCGGAGGGATGCCGGGCGGGCGCGTCGGCGGTGGAGCGGGTGGGGGGCAGGCCGCCGGGGCGTGGTTGACCGGTAGGGCTTACGGCAGCCCGGTCGGCCGCTCGCAGCGGTCGACGGTAACGAGGCGCGGATACGGCGGGGCGCCCACCCGCCGATCCTCGAACAGCTCGCGGCCGCCGTGGAGAAGTCGAAGAAGCCGGCCGCCTGACGAAGGGTGCCGTCACCAC
The DNA here is from genome assembly GCF_002291145.1 of Streptomyces sp. SA15. Lineage (GTDB taxonomy): Bacteria > Actinomycetota > Actinomycetes > Streptomycetales > Streptomycetaceae > Streptomyces. Next base: position 18,967 of record NZ_NTGE01000114.1, on the reverse strand, counting down.
CCCGCCGGCACCGGGTGATTGGCCAACAACGCCAGCGCCGCCTGCATCCCGCGTCAACTTCCGCACCCCTTCTAGGCTTTACGCCCCCACGCCGAGATCATCGGAGCCGTCGCCAGGTCCAGGCCGCCGGAGGTGACGTTCGCGAGGTGTCGGTCGATGTCCTGGTCCGTGGCGAGGCCCGCGGCGACGAGCTGGTCCCGGAGCTGGCGGATCGTGGCGGACTCCAGGGCGGCGCAGGCGGGTGAGGTGACGGGGAAGTACGCGTCGGCCTCCACCCGGCGCAGACCGGCCTCGCGCAGCAGCCGCGGAAGCCTGCGGCCGTAGGCGAGATCGGCACCGCGGTCGGCCAGCAGTTGGCGGAAGCCCTGCCGCAGCCGGTTGGCGAGATGCTGCTCCGGGCCGTGCTCGTCGGGGCAGATCAGGGGCTGCAATGCGGGATCGGCGTCCTCGACGAGGATCCGTCCGCCTGGCCGCAGGGCCTCGACCATCGACCGCAACGCCCGTTCCCGGTCCGGGACATGGACGAGGACGAGCCGGGCGTGGACCAGGTCGAACTCCTCCCCTGGTGGCTCCTGGGCACCCACGTCGTGGACGCGGACCTCGACGGGCGGACGGGCGACCGCGGCGACCCGCGAGGTGTCGATGTCGGTCGCGACGACCCGTCCGGTCGGGCCGACCTTCTTGGCCAGCCAGGACACCACGGAGGTGCCTCCCGCGCCGACCTCCCAGCAGCGCCAACCCGGTCCGACGCCCAATGCTTCGAGGTGCCGGAAGGTCGTGGGGTCGAAGAGGGCGGCGAGGGCGTCGAATCGCTCGCCCGCCTCGGTCTGCCGGTTGTCGAAGAGGTACCCGTCGGTTCGAGTCATACCGCGATCATCCCAGTTGCCCGGCTTGTCCGGAACGGTCGACGCTCGGACACGACACTCGGGACACGGCACCAGGACACGACGAGACGGGCCGATGCCGCCGCGCAGCGCAACGGGCCCGATCACCGCTCGAAACACCGCGGGTTCCTCGCCGTCTCGGCGCACGTGCACGCCTGCGTCCACAGTCGGGAACCAAGCGGAACATCCCGTTCCCACAGGCTCACCCACCGCTTACTCCGACCTGGCAAACTGGCTCGCCAGGGCGCGGAAACGCGTCGCAAGGAGATCCGTGCAAGGGGAGATGCCGATGTCCATGGCAGGAAACCTGCGGAAGGTCACGAGCCTCGGCAGGGTCGGCGGCCTGCGCAAGGTGGCGCGGCTGGCCCGGCGGCGCCCCCGCGTCGACCTGAGCCACCCGGCCCGCTCCCCACTGGGCTCCTCGGTGGTGAACTGCGTGACGTACCGCGACGGCGTCCGCGTCCCCGCCGGCAGCGACCTGGTCGAGGCCGTGGAACGGGTGCGCAAGAACCGTGACGGTTTCGTCTGGCTCGGTCTCCATGAGCCGACGGACCAGGAGTTCGCGGGCATCGCCGAACTCTTCGACCTGCACCCGCTGGCGGTCGAGGACGCGGTCGAGGCCCACCAGCGCCCGAAGCTGGAGCGCTACGACGAGACGCTGTTCGCCGTGTTCAAGACGGTCTGCTACGTCGAACACGAGGAACTCACGTCGACGAGTGAGGTGGTCAACACCGGCGAGATCATGGTCTTCGTCGGGCAGGACTTCGTGATCACGGTACGCCACGGACGGCATGGATCACTGGGCCCGTTGCGCGAGGAACTGGAGTCCGCTCCCCAGCAACTCGCCAAGGGACCCGCAGCGGTGCTGCACGCGATCGCGGACCATGTGGTCGACGACTATCTGAACGTCACAGACTCCGTGCAGGAGGACATCGACCAGGTCGAGACGGCCGTGTTCGCGGAGACCGGCGCCCGGGTCGACGCGGGACGCATCTACCAGCTCAAGCGCGAACTCCTGGAGCTGAAGCGGGCCGTGATGCCGCTCAGCCGCCCGCTCGAGGAACTCGCCACCCGGCCGATCCGGGTCGTCGATCCGGAGATACAGGCCTACTTCCGCGATGTCTCCGACCATCTGCTGCGCGCCAAGGAGCAGATAGCCGCCTTCGACGAACTGCTCAACTCGATCCTCCAGGCGCACCTGGCGCAGGTGACGGTCGCGCAGAACGAGGACATGCGGAAGATCACGGCATGCGCCGCGATCATCGCCGTACCGACGATGGTCTGCGGGGTGTACGGCATGAACTTCGAGCACATGCCGGAGCTGCACTGGCGGTACGGCTACGGCATGGTCATCGGACTGATATCCATCATCTGTCTGGCGCTGTACCGCGGCTTCCGGCGCATCGGCTGGCTCTGACCGAGGTGTCCGGGACAGGGGGCACCGGAACAGAAGTCACCGCGGCGGGGATCAGTGGCTGCCGGAGGTCCTGGCGTAGACGCTCTCGGCCCAGGTCCCGATCTGCTCCTCCGGCAGATGCCGGGCCAGGTCGGACTCGCTGATCATGCCGACCAAGCGCTTGTTCTCGATGACGGGGAGCCGGCGGATCTGGTGCTCCTGCATTTCCTGGAGCACCTCGCTGACATCGGCGTTCGCATCGATCCAGCGCGGGGTGCCCTGGGCCATGTCGCCCGCGGTGACCTTGGCCGGGTCGTGGCCCATGGCCACACAGCCGATGACGATGTCGCGGTCGGTGAGGATGCCGCAGAGCCGTTCGTTCTGGTCGCTGATGGGCAGGGCGCCGACGCCGAGCTCGCGCATCAGCTGGGCGGCGCGGTCCAGGGTTTCGTGGGCGGGGATCCACTGGGCACCACGGTGCATGATGTCTCCGGCGGTGGTCATGTAGTACCTCCCGGTGCCGGACGGCCGGCGCGGCGCCGGACAGCACCGCAAGTCCCGGCGCCCTTCATTGTCGCCGCGTCACCCTGCGCACGCACCCGGAGCCGTGGGCGGCTCGCGCAGTCGCTCCGGGCGCCGGCGGTCAGGCGGAGAAGCTCACGATCTTCCGCGGGAGGATGCGGATGATCACGCGGACCTCGTCGTCCTTCTCGGACGGCGGGTCGATGCCGCTGCTCGAGGAGGTGGTCATGACCTCAGGCTAGTTGAATGCATGCCCATCTAAAGGCGGTTTGTCACATCGGACCGCATCAGCCGCTCCATGCCGGATGTCGCGGGTCGTCGGCGCGTACCAGGATGTCCGCCGTGCCGGCCGGGTCGGTCTCGTTCTCGTAGCGCTCGAAGGCGGGGAGCGTCCAGTGCTCGGCCTCGGGGGTGCGGCGGCGCAGGGCGCCCGGGGACAGAAGGACGTGGACGGTCAGGTCGAAGGGGAACCAGTGGTGCAGCAGGAGGGGGCCGTGCAGCAACAGGAAGCCACCGGGCGGGAGTTGGACGTAGGGGCTGCGGGTGGCGCGGTCGGTGGCCGGGTCCCACAGGTCGGGCAGGACGCGGCCGTCGCCGCCGGGTTCGAGGGGGCCGAAGACCTCGCGCCAGAGGGAGCCGGTGTCGAACCAGCTGTTGTAATAGGCCTCCACGTCCTGGTGGCCGTGCTCCAGGCGGAGGGAGGCGGGGCGCAAGAAGCCGTGTGTGCCGACGACCAGCGAGGGACGGCCGCGTATACGCAGCGCCGCGGACACGCGCTCGGCGAGGTCGCCCGGGAGGGCTGCCGGGGCGCCGTCGAAGGCGATGCGTGGCCAGGGACTGCCGTCGGCCGGTTTCAGGTCGAGCACACGCTCGGCCAACAGGTCGCCGAGCCGGTCCCAGGTGATCGCTTCGAGTCGCACACGGCCCATGATGCGTCAGGCCCGGGGCGGGGTGCCCACCGCTCGTGGCACGAGCGGCATCGTCGTCTTCGGAGCCGGACGGGCCGGACTGGCCGGATGGACCTGACGGGCCAGGCGGGCCAGGCGGGCCAAGCGGGCCGGGTTCGGAGCGGGACGGGCCGGGCGGACGGACCGGGCGGGCCAGGCGGGCCGAACGGACCAGGCGGGCAGTGACAGCCGACGTCGTTCGGAGATGGCGTGGGTCCCTGTCACCGGCGGGAATGAACCCCGTATGGCTTTCCTCGCAACTCCCCCGCAGCCCGCCGGACTTCTCGTCATCCAGCCGCTGCGGAGACGACACTGCGCGGAGTGCCTTGGCGGGCCGTTGTCGTTGCTCGTCGTCGAGGACGGCGCGCCGCGGTGCCTCGACTGTGCCGATCTGGGGCACCTGGTGTTCCTGCCGCGCGGGGACGTGGCACTGACCCGGCGGTCGCGGGAGGAGAGCGCGCTGTCGGCGGTGGTCGTGCGGTTCAACCGGCGCAAGGGGCGGTACGAGCGGCAGGGCGTCCTCGTCGAGGAGGCCGGGCTCGCCCGGGCCGAGGCGCGGTGCCTGGCCGACGCGGAGGCGCGACGGCGGCGCCGGGCGCGGGACGCGCGGCGGCGGGCGGAGGAGGACGTGCGGTTCGCGGACGCGTTCGCGGCGGAGATACGGCGGCTGTTCCCCGGGTGCCCGATGAACCGGGCACGGGAGATCGCCACGCATGCCTCCGTGCGGGGCAGCGGGCGGGTGGGGCGCAGTGCGGCGGGGCGGGCGCTGTCGGAGGGGGCGGTGACCTCGGCGGTCGTGGCGTCCGTACGGCATGCGGACACGCCGTACGACCAGTTGCTGATGAGCGGGGTGGCGAGGCATGAGGCACGTCGGCGTATCGCGGGAGCCGTGGAGGCGGTGCTGAAGGGATGGCGGACGGCGAGGGTGGAGACAGAGGCCGGCTGAGGGCGGGGGCGGAGTGGGAACCGTGGAAACGAAGGGCACACCGACCGACGGCCGCGAAGGACCGAGCCCATGGCAGGAACGGCAGGGCCGCACCGCCGGGCCGACCATCGTCGGTGCGCACCGTCAACGGCGGCTTTCCTCGGGCGAGCGGAGTTCACTCGGACACCCGGGCCGGGCGGTCGCGACAGCCCGCAGGGGCCCACAGCCGCGCTACCTCCCACAAGGACAGACTGCCGCGCACCCCCGCACAAAGCCGGACGGCCCTCCGCGCTCACACAACCCCGGCCTCCGCGCCCACCGCCGCCCCGCCCGGCCTGGACGCTCGCGTATGCCGTCGCGTGGCTCGCCCATGGTCGGTGTTCTCGTGCGGGGATTCACTGGTGGTAACGGGTGGTGCCGGGTATGAGCTCGGCCTGATGCGGGAGTTGGTGTCGGCATGATCGAGGGACCGTACTTCGTACTGACGGTCGTGGGTGTGCTCGGGACCGGGCTGGTGGCCGGGGTCTTCTGCGGGTTCTCGACCTTCGTGATGCGCGGGCTCGCCGCCTTGCCGCCCGCGCAGGGCGTCGCCGCGATGAACGCGATCAATGTCGCCGCGGTGCAGCCGGCGTTCATGATCGTGTTCGTCGGGTCGGCGGTGCTGTGCGCGGTGATCGCGGTGGTGACGTTCGTGCTGTGGCCGGACGAGGGGACGGTGGAGTTGCTGGTGGGCAGCGGACTGTACCTGTTCGGCGTGTTCGGGCTGACCATGGTGGCGAACGTGCCGCGCAACGAGGCGCTGGCCCGGCTGGACCCGGGCACCCGGGAGGCGGCCGCGTACTGGCCGACGTATGTACGTGAGTGGACGTTCTGGAACCACGTCCGTACGGTCGCCTCGGCCGCCGCGGCGGTGGCGTATGTGCTGGCCCTCACCTGAGAGGGCCTCGCAGAAAGCGCTGTCGGCCCCCTCTGCGCGTGTGACCGAGTGGACGTATCGTGGCCGGAGGAATGTGCCGCCCGATGACGCACGGCCTGCCACACGCGCACGCAAGGAAGACGGCCATGGCCGATCCCAAGGGATTCATGACCACGCCTCGCCAGGACTGGCCGCGCAGGCCTGTCGAGGAACGGGTCCGGGACTGGAACGAGGTCTACGTCCCCGGGGCGCTGCTGCCCATCATCAACCAGCAGGCCGACCGATGCATGGACTGCGGCATCCCCTTCTGCCACGAGGCCTGTCCGCTGGGCAATCTGATCCCCGAGTGGAACGACCTGGTCTCGCGCGAGGACTGGCGGGCCGCGGCGGACCGGCTGCACGCCACGAACAACTTCCCCGAGTTCACGGGCCGGTTGTGCCCCGCGCCGTGCGAGGCGGGCTGCGTGCTCGCCATCAACCAGCCGGCCGTCACGATCAAGAACGTCGAGTGCGCCATCGCCGACAAGGCCTGGGAGGAAGGCTTCGCGCCGCCGCGGCCGCCGGACCGCCTGTCCGGGTGGACGGTCGCGGTGATCGGGTCGGGGCCCACCGGGCTCGCCGCGGCACAGCAGTTGACCCGGGCGGGGCACACGGTCGCCGTGTACGAGAAGGATGACCGGCTCGGCGGTCTGATGCGGTACGGCATCCCCGAGTTCAAGATGGAGAAGCACCATCTTCAGCGGCGGATCGAGCAGATGCGGGCGGAGGGCACGAAGTTCCGCACGTCCACCGCGGTCGGGCGGGACATCGGGGCCGCCGAGCTGCGGGCGCGCTACGACGCCGTGGTGATCGCCACCGGGGCGACGGCGTGGCGCGAACTGGACGTACCAGGGCGGGAGTTGGCCGGCGTCCAACAGGCGATGGAGTATCTGCCGCTGGCCAACCGGGTGTGCGAGGGGGACCTGGAAGCCTCGCCGATGTCCGCCGCCGGGAAGCACGTCGTCATCGTCGGCGGCGGGGACACGGGGGCCGACTGTCTGGGTACGGCGGTGCGGGAGGGCGCCGCGTCCGTGACCCAGTTGGACATCTACCCCCAGCCTGGCGAGGACCGCGACGAGGACGCGGAGCCCTGGCCGACGTATCCGAAGATCTACCGGCTGTCGGCCGCGCACGAGGAGGCCCGTGACCTGCGGACGGCGCCGGCGGCGGACGCGGACGCGCGGCTGTTCGCGGCGTCCACGCTCCGCTTCACCGGGGACGCCGACGGCCATGTGCGGTCGCTGCACCTGGTCGAGGTGGACGCGCGGCGGCGGCCGGTGGAGGGCACCGGGCGGGCCCTTCCCGCCGACCTCGTGCTGCTCGCGCTCGGCTTCTCCGGACCGGACCGGGGCGACGGGCTCGTCGACCAGCTGGGGCTGGAGCTCGAGCCCCGCGGCACGATCGCCCGGGACGCCGGCTTCGCGACGAACGTCCCGGGCGTGTTCGCGGCCGGGGACGCGGCGCGCGGGCAGTCGCTGATCGTGTGGGCGATCGCGGAGGGACGGGCGGTGGCGGCGGCCGTCGACCGTCACCTGACGGGCAGCTCGCGGCTGCCGGCGCCGATCGGGCCGTACGACCGCCCGATGACCGTGTAGGCCGGCCGACGGCATGCAAGGCGACTGGCGTCGCTCCAGGATTCCAAAACGCGCCCTCGTCCCCGAGCCCCCGGGTCGCCCATGGCTGTTCTCAGCGCAACCCTGCCCCCTCCCGCTCTCCGCCGACGCCCCCTGTCGCGGCGGTCCCTGCGGATCCTCATCCTCCCGGCCCTCGGCTACCTCACCCTGTGGGCCACCGGCGCACTGGGAATCCTGGCGCTGTCGTTCTGGGCGCGCGAGGAGACCCCGGCACCAGCGGGGACCCGCACGGTGCAAGGTGTGCACCACTTCCAGCCCGTCGACGCCGAGGGACGACTCCGGCGCGGTGCCGCCCCCTCCCCCGCCGGTTACCGGCAGCTGGCGAGTATGGGCATCACCACAGTCGTCGACCTGCGCGCCGAGGACCTGAGCGCCCACCAGCTCGCCGGCCCGCGCAACGCCGGCCTGGACGTCGTGCGTCTGCCCATCCGGGACGGGCAGACGCCGAAGCCGGAGCAGGTGCGGCGCTTCCTCGACGTCGTGGCCAAGGCGTCCGGTCCGGTGTTCGTGCACTGCGGTGCCGGGGTCGGCCGTACGGGCACGATGGCGGCGGCGTACCTGGTGCACACCGGCGAGGAGTCGTCGCCGATGGCGGTCCGGCGCAACCTCGCGGTCGGACCACCGTCGATCGAGCAGATCTACTACGGGCTGAACCTCAGCCTCAGCAAGGCGGAGCAGCCGCCGCTGCCGGTGGTGGTCGTCAGCCGCCTGGTGGACGGCCCGCGGCGCATGTGGTCGTGGGTGTGAACCGCTGAGTCCCAGCTGCTCACCGCTGAGCCTGAACCGCCACTGATCACCGCCGGATCACGGCTTGCGCCCCACCGCCCCGTACCCGGGAATCACCCCGGTGTCCTGACCGGGCACCGGCTCGCCCAGCTCCGGATGCCACCGGTGCGGCACCTCGACGCCGGGCTCGACGAGTTCCAGGCCGTCGAAGAAGCGGGTGAACTCCTCGCGGGAGCGCAGCGCCAGCGTGACACCGGCGGCCTTGAGTTTCTCGGTGGCCGCCTTCGACTCCTCGGGCGTGAAGTCGGCCGTCGCGTGGCTGACCACCAGGAAGCTGCCGGAGGGCAGTTCGGACAGCAGCCGGCGCACCAGCTCCTGCGCACCGTCCTCGTCGGAGACGAAGTGCAGCAGCGCGATGAGCGAGAGCGCCACGGGCCGGCCGAAGTCCAGGACTTTCTTGGCGCCTTCGAGGGTGGCCTCCGGGTCCCGCACGTCGGCCTGGAGGTACTCGGTGGCCCCTTCCTCGGTGCCACGCAGCAGCGCGGCCGCGTGGGCGAGCACGATCGGGTCGTTGTCGCAGTAGACGACGCGCGCCTCGGGCGCGATCTCCTGGGCGACCTGATGGAGGTTCGGCTCGGTCGGGATGCCGGTGCCGACGTCCAGGAACTGACGTACGCCCTGCTCGGCGAGCCAGCGGGTGGCCCGGTGCATGAACGCGCGGTTGACCCGCGCCATCACGGGCACCCTCGGGTCGAGGGCGAGCATCTGCCGGCCCATCGCCTCGTCGACGGGGTAGTTGTCCTTGCCGCCGAGATACCAGTCGTACATCCGCGCGGGATGGGGCTTGCCGGTGTCGATCGGGGCGGCGCCGAGGGGGTCCTGCCCGGTCATGAGGCACTCCGTAAGACGCGATGGGTGGTGATCAATTCAGCACACAATTCATTGCCAACATAAGGGAGTTGAGCGAGAGAAAGAGCAATCACGTCACGACAGCAGGAAGTCGGCCTCCCCCGCCTTGGCGCCCTCGATGAAGGCGGTCATCTCGTCCGTGGTGTAGATCAGCGCCGGACCGTCCGGGTCAGTGGACTGGCGGACGGCGATCCGGCCGTCGGCGAGCTTCATCGCCTCCAGGCAGTTCCCGCCGTTGCCGCCGCTCCACGGCTTGTGCCAGCCTTCGCTCCCCAAGTCCCGCGCGGGCATGCCGTTGTAGACGCGTATGCGCGGCTTGATGCGATTCATTCACAGCTCCTTGCGGAGATCCCGGAGGATCTCCTTCGTGCGATGTGCAGTGGCGGCCTGCGCCGCCATGCGGTCCATGACCTCGAGGTGGGCCGCCACCTCGGTGCGCGCGTCCAGGTAGACGGCGCCGGTCAGGTACTCGCTGTAGACCATGTCCGGGAGTTCCGGCATGGCGAATCGGAACAGCACGAAGGGCCCGTACGTGCCGGGGTGCGGCCCGTTCGCGAACGGGGCGACCTGCAGCGTGACGTTGGGCAGCTTCGTGGCGTCGAGCAGTTTGTCGATCTGAGCACGCATCACCTGCGCGCCACCCACCGGCCGACGCAGCACTGTCTCGTCCATCACGACCCACAGCCGGGGCGCGTCCTGACGGGTGAGCAGTTCCTGGCGCTGCATGCGCAGGGCGACATGGCGCTCGATCTCGTCGGGGCTCGTCTGGCCGATGGCGCCCGACTCCAGAACGCCACGCGCGTAGTCCTCGGTCTGCAGCAGTCCCGGGACGAAGTGCGGTTCGTACTGGCGGATCACGGCGGCCGCACCCTCGAGGCTGACGTGCATCGAGAACCAGCCGGGCAGGACGTCGTGGAACCGCTGCCACCACCCGGGCTGGTTGGCCTCCTCGGCGAGTTGCACGAAGGCCTCGGCCTCCAGATCGGAGACGCCGTAGGCCTTCAACAGCAGCTGGAGGTACGGGATCTTGAGCGTGACCTCGGCCATCTCCATACGGCGGATCGTGGCGGGGGCCACACGGAGGATGCGGGCGGCCTCCTCGCGTTTGAGCCCGGCGCGTTCCCGCAGGTCCAACAGGCGTCGACCGAGGACGACCTGGCCGACCGTCGGCGCGGACCGCGGTTCGCTCACCCTCCACCTCCACAAAGTCCCTGGCAGAACGGCCAGAAGGGCTCAGGCCGGCACACAAGCATGCTGACAGCCGTGCAGGCGAAGCATGCTGACAGCCCCGCGGCGCCATTCGAAGATCTTTTCGAAGAGCCGTACGGATGCGTACGGATCTCCGGTGATCCCAACTGGCGCCGCTCGACATGCACTTGCGAGCAGTGTGCCACGGCACTTCACCGCGTCACACAGCACTCTGCATTTTTCAGAGTGACACTTGCCAAGTGTTCACGGCGGGGCGATAGTGGCAAGCGTGATTCCGTCTCCGCCCTTAGGAACAGACGCTGCCGCAGGCCGCCCCCTCGGTCTCGGTGCCGGGGGAGTGGGCCCCGACAGGGCCGCTGCCGAGCGCCGGTTCCGATTCGAGCTGGCCGCTCATCCGGGTTCTCCCGCGCAGGCCAGACGCCTGACGAGGGCGCGACTGACCGGCTGGTCGGTCTGCGAGGACACCTGCGACACGGCGGCCCTGGTGGTCTCCGAGCTGGTCACCAACGCCATCGTGCACACCGCGAGCACCCGTGTGGTCTGCGAGCTGCACGACGGTGACGACCTGGTGCGCATAGCCGTACGCGACGAAGGATGTGCGCCGGGTGAGCCCCACCCGTCGCCGCAGCGGCCCGAGGAGGAGCACGGGAGGGGACTGCTCCTCGTCGAGGCCCTGTGCCACTCCTGGGGCGCCCACGAACACGGGCCCGGGCTGCTGGTCTGGGCGAAGCTGCCGCGCACAGCGGACACACCTCGTCGGGACACCGGCCCCCGCGACGACCTGGGCTGGGGAACCCGCCCGAAGCCCGGTCCGGCCGGCGGCTCGGGCGAGGAGGACGAGGCCGAGGCGCACCACGGCCCGGCGGCGATGCCGCACCCGGCGGTCCCCCCGATGCGGTGGAGCCCGGATCGGGGCAGGGCGTGAGGCCTGGGCCTGGCGGCGGCCAGGTGCTGAACCTGGACACGCTGGTCCGCCTCCGACGCGGCCTGCACGCCCCGGCAGCCCCCCGGCGACTGTCCGTGCCCGAAGGCATGACGGCCCCGATGGGCTGCGACGCGGTGGCGGTGCCCGCCCACTTCGGTCCTCTGGTGATGCCCCGGCTGCCGCGGGTGGGGTGCGTCTACGCCAACGAGACGCACTGGTGGTGGATCGTTCCGTCGGACTCGGACTACGCCCTGGAGTGGCCCGCCCCCGCGCGGTACGCCGCCGGAGCGGTCGTCCTGGACGCCCCGGGCCTCCCCGGCTTGATCCACCGGCCGGACGGCACGCTTCCGTACACCCCGCCGATACCGCTGTACCTCGCCCTGTGCCGGGCGACCGGCACGCCTCCTACCTGGTCACGACCGGTCAGCGCGTAAGCCGGCGCCTCTCACCGGTCGTGCGCCCGCGCGCTCCCGTCGCTCCGGCTTGCGCCCTGCCCCGCAGAAGTCCGCCCCGCGATAGTGGCCGTTCGTCCACGATCGGGATCGGGGGAGGTCACGGGTGGGGAAGAAGCGGGGCGGGGCCAGGCGGGAGAAGAGGGGCGGGGCCAAGCGGGAGAAGAGAAGGAACTCGGCGCAGCCGCAGATGTCCGAGTCGGAGCGGCTGCTCTTCGGCGGCCCGTTGCGTTACGACATGGGCTGGAACTCGCACGCCGACGCCTTCCTGGAGCTGAACTTCCGGGCCATGGTGACCCGGCTCCCGGCCCTGCTGACGGCCAGCTTCCGGCTCGCCTGGCAGGCGGACCGGCGCGCCGCGCGGACCGTGGTGGCCGCCGAGGTCGGCCGGGGGGTCGCCCAGGCGGTGAGCCTGCTCGCGGTCAACAGCGTGCTCGGCCGGCTGATCGGCGACGGCACGCTGGAGGACCGGTTGCGCGGCGCCGTCCCCGCCTTGGTCGTGATGGCCGCCGTGATGCTGGTCGGGGCGCTGCTGCGGGCCGCGTCCACGTACGCCACCGGGCGTCTGGAGCCCAAGGTGGAGCGGGTGGCGACCGAGCGCTATCTGGAGCGGGCGGCGACCGTGGAGCTGGCCGCGATCGAGGACCATGCCTTCCACAAGCTGCTGGACACCGCACAGTACGGCGCCGCCTCCGCCCGGCGGATGATCTCGTACGCCACACGTGTGGTGAACGCGATGATCTCGCTGATCGCGGCGGCGGGCGTGCTGACCGTGCTGCACCCGGCGCTGCTGCCGCTGCTGGTGACGATGACCCTGCCGAGTGCCTGGAGCGCGCTGACGATAGCGCGCCGGCGTTACGAGTCCTTCCACGCCTGGGTGCAGCACGCGCGCGCGGGCCGGCTGCTGGGCGCCCTGCTGATCGAGCCCGAGGCGGCGCCCGAGATCCGTGTGCACGGGGTGGGCCCGTTCCTGCTGCGTCACTTCCGTGCGATGTCGGAGACGGCGGAGGCGGAGCAGGCCCGTCTGGCCCGGCTGGCGGCCCGTACGGGTCTGATCGCGGCGGCCTGGACGGGCCTGGCGACGGCGGCGACGTACGCGACGCTGGGCGGGCTGCTGCTGGCGGGCGCGATGGCGCTGTCGGTGGCGGGTACGGCCGTGATCGCCATCCGCACGGGTTCGCAGAGCCTGGACACCCTGGTGGTGGAGGTGAACGCCCTGCACGAGGAGGCGCTGTTCGTCGGCGACCTCCAGCGGCTGTACGCGGAGGCGGCGGAGCGGGCGATTCCAGTGGGCGGGGCGGCTCTGCCGGATGACCCGCGCGAGATCCGGTTCGAGAACGTCAGCTTCACCTACCCGGGTGACGCGGCGCGCCCCGCCCTCGACGACGTGACGCTCACTGTGCCGCTCGGCAAGATCGTCGCGCTGGTCGGCGAGAACGGCTCCGGCAAGACGACCCTGGTCAAACTGCTGGCCGGGCTGTACGCCCCCGACCGCGGCCGGATCCTGTGGGACGACGTGGACGCGGCGAGCGCGGACCGGCATCTGCTCGCGGAGCGCGTCGCGATGGTCGCCCAGGACTTCAAGCGGTGGCCGTTCACGGCCCGCGTCAACGTGGCGGTCGGCCGCTCTTCGGTGCCGCTCACGGACGAGCGGGTGACGGAGGCGGTCGCGGAGGCCGGGGCCGAGGACGTGGTCAGGGATCTGCCGCGTGGCCTGGACACCCTGCTGGCCCGCAACTTCAGCGGCGGGCACGAGTTGTCCGGCGGCCAGTGGCAGCGGCTCGGCATCGCCCGGGCGGCGTACCGGCGCGGCCGCATCCTGATCGTGGACGAGCCGACGGCCGCCCTGGACGCCCGGGCCGAGCTGGAGGTCTTCGAGAAGATCCGCGCCCTGGCCGGCACCGGCCAGACGGTCATCCTCATCACCCACCGACTGGCGTCCGTACGCCATGCGGACCTGGTGCACGTCCTGGACCAGGGCCGACTGGTGGAGTCCGGCACACCCGAGGAGCTGCTCGCCACCGGCGGGGTCTACGCGGAGCTGTACTCGCTCCAGGCGGAGCAGTTCACGACGAAGGTACCCGCTTCGGGGACGAAGGCGAAGGTGCCCGCTTCCGGGGCAACGGCGAAGGTGCCCGCCCCGAAGGCGGGCTGACCATCAGGCCGCCGCGTCGGCTGTCTCGCCGCTGCGGACGATCACCAGGAACATGTCCGTCGAGAGGTCCATGACGACCTCCGCGGGCAGCCCTTCCAGACGTCGCGCGTGCGCGAACTCCTCCGCCGGCCACGAGCCTCGCGGCCCACCTGCGGGAAAGCGTTCGAGCACTGTTCGCCCGTTCACCATCCTGCACCTCCAGAAAGCGTTGTACTTGTAGGAGTTAACGCCTTCCGGCGGCCGAACGCCTCGCTCAGTTGCTGTACTGAGACGTAGTTGACACTCGTTCACCGCACAGGGTGAGGACCCTGTCACTATACGACAATCTCGATCACTTTCCGTATCACTCCTCGTACTCATCGTGATATCGGATGCCCTCGCTGCCCGCGGGCGCCCCCAGAGCCGACGCCCGCCCCTCGGGTTCCTCCCACTCCTCCTGCCGTCCCAGCGCGGTGAGGTCCAGCAGGCTGGTGGTCGAGCCGAGCCCGTCCAGGCCGCGCTCGTACGTCGAGTAGGTGTGGAAGACCCGGCGGTGAGCGTCGGGGACGCCGAGGAGGTCGCAGATGACGGTGATGGGGAGGGGTGCCGCGTAGCTCGTAGTCCTGTGTAGCCGCCGGGCCTATGTGTCGTAGTCCTGAATGCGTTTGCCGTGGCTGCGGTCCACGAGGGCGGGCAGCCGCTCCCCCAACTCCCCCACCACCGCCGGCACATCGATCGTCAGCAGCCGGCGGTCGCGCATCAGGATCCGTCCGTCGACGATCGTGGTGCGGACGTCGGAGGAGCGGGCGCTGTGTACGAGGGTCGCGGCGAGGTCGTGGACGGGCTGGGTGTGCGGACCGGTGAGGTCGACGAGGACGAGGTCGGCGCGGCGGCCCGGGGCGATGCTGCCGACGCGGTCGCCGAGGCCGACCGCTAGGGCGCTCTGCAGAGTTGCATGGTGCAGGGCTTGACGGGACGTCAGCCAGCGCGGGTCGCCCGTCGTGGACTTCTGGATCAGGGCGGTGAGCGCCATCGACTCCCATACGTCGAGGGAGTTGTTGGAGGCGGCGCCGTCCGTGGCGAGTCCGACGGGGATGCCGAGGTCGTGCAAGGCGCGGACCGGTGTGGTGGTGGGCCAGGCGAACTTGAGGTAGCCGCGCGGCGCACTGGCGACGGTCGTACAACCGGCGGCGCTTTCGAGGACGGGCAGGTCGCGTTCGACGATGCCGGTGCCGTGCGCGATGAGCACGTCGGTGTCGAGGATTCCGGTGCGCTGAAGGACCTCGATCGGGGTGACGCCGTGCCGGGCGAGGCTGGTGTCGGTCTGGTCGCGGTTCTCGGAGGCGTGGAGGTGCACGGGGAGGCCGTGCTCGCGGGCGAGTCGGGCGGTGGCGGTGAGGTCGGCGTCGTCGACGGTGTAGGGGGCGTGCGGGGCGAGGGCGGTGGTGATGCGGCCGTCGGCGCCACCACGGTGCCGTAGGGCGAACTCCAATGACTTCTCCCGCCCTTCGGACCCCTGGGAGGAGAAGTAGGCCTCGCCCAGATGCGCCCGCATCCCGCATTCGGCGACGACGGCGGCGACCGCGTCCATGCTGAAGTAGTGGTCCGCGAAGCAGGTGACACCGCCGCGGATCATCTCGGCGCAGGCGAGTCGCGCCCCCAGCTCCACGTCCTTCTCCGTGAGGTTGGACTCCACAGGCCAGACGACGTCGTTGAACCACTCCTCGGTCGGCAGGTCCTCGGCGAGACCCCGCAGGGCGACCATGGGGGCGTGGGTGTGGCAGTTGATCAGGCCCGGCATGGCGACCTGGCCGCGCGCGTCGATGCGCTCGGCGGCAGGGCGGTTCACCACCGCGGCCGCGGTCGTCACGGACTGAACGACTCCGTCCCGTACGACGATCGCGGCGTCCTCTTCGAACCCGATCCGCTCCTGCTCGTCATGCACGAGGACGGTGCAGCCGGTGATGATGAGATCGGCCACTGCTTCGGCGTTCCGGGCGGCTTTCTCTGCGGCGTTCTCTGCGGCGTTCTCTGCGGGAGACGGCGTCATCACGCCAACGTACGACGCCGTCATGGGCTCGCGTGAGCCGAACCGCGCATCCCGTCGCGGCTCTGTCCCGGGGCGGCCCGTACGGGCACCCTGGCCTCACCACCGCCCGCTGCCCGACGGCTTCCGGAAGGAGCCCGGCATGCTCATAGGCACCTGGAACCTGGAGAACCTGTACCGGCCCGGCGTCCCGTTCGGCCCCAAGGACAAGGCCGCCTACGAGACGAAGCTGGCCGCCCTCGCCGACGTGATCAACCGACTCGACCCGACGCTGCTCGGCCTCCAGGAGGTCGGCGAGCCCGAGGCGCTGCGGGACCTGGCCGGGATGCTGGACGGCGACTGGCATCTGGCCCTGTCCCGGCGCGCGGACAGCCGGGGCATCCGGGTCGGCTTCCTCGGTCGTACGTCGTTCGAGGTGCTGTCCGACACCAGCGCGTTCCCGGAGAAACTGCGACCGGTGCAAGCGGACGACGAGGGGGTGTCGGTGGCGGAGTCGGGTCGGGGCTTCCTGGCGGTGGAGGCGGCGACCGGAGGCGGGCCGTTGCGGGTGGCGGTCGCGCACCTGAAGTCGAAGCTGCTGTCGTATCCGCGCGGGCGGTTCCAGCCGCGCGACGAGGGCGAGCGGGCGCGGTACGGCGCGTACGCCCTGTACCGACGGACGGCCGAGGCGACGGCGCTGCGCGCACTCGCCGACGGGCTGCTGGCCGGTGACGGGCGCGCCCGGGACGTCGCGATACTGGGCGACCTGAACGACGAGGTGCAGGCGGCGACCACGCAGATCCTGCTCGGCCCGCCCGGCTCCGAGATCGGCACACCCGGGTACGAGGCGCCCGACAAGGGCGACGCGACCCGCCTGTGGAACGTGGCCCCGCTCATCCCCGCCGAGCGGCGCTACTCCCGCGTCAACTCCGGGCGCCGCGAACTGATCGACCACGTCCTGGTCAGCCACCGCCTGGTGCACCGGGTGACGGAGGCGGGGACGGGGCTGCCCGACGAGGGGATGCCACGGCTGCCGTCGGTGGGGGCCGATCCGGATGAGCGGCGGGGGGCGGCGGGGTCGGATCACGCACCGGTGTGGGTGCGGATCAGCTAGCGCGAGCCGCTGTCTGCTTCCGGTACGCCTGGTCGAGCCGCAGCGTGTCCTCCAGGACCGTGTCCTCGACCATGCGCCCCCAGCGCAGTCGTACCCACTGCACGGCCTCGTTCTCGTACGCGCTGCCGTCCGCGAGGGTGCCGCGGACGGTCAGCCGCGTCACGACGCTGGTGTTCCAGGGCGGGCCCTGGACGACGACGTCCTGAAGGGTCAGCCGGAGCCCGGGAAACATGCGCTCGAACCGCTCGAACCAGTCGGCGAACGCCTCCCGGCCGCGCAGATCGGCACCCATCGGGGTGTCGCCGACGAAGCGGAAGTGCACGTCGGGGGCGGCGAGGGCGACGGCCTGCCGGTAGCCGCCATCGCCGCTGCCGACGGTGCGCCAGAGGTTGCGGACCTTGCGGCGGACGATGGCGTGGTACATGCGGGCACCTCACTCCGGGTGGGTGGCTTGCCTCCCATGGTGGCTTGTCATTAGCAAGTCACCCTCTACGGAGAGGCTAGGACCCTCCCTTGCGATTTACAAGGGACTACCGTGGCGGCATGAAAGGTGAACGTTTCGCGCGGATGCACTGCTCGGTAGCGCGGGCCGCGGCCGTGGTCGCGGACCAGTGGACGGTCGTCATCCTGCGCGACCTCTTCCTCGGCCTGAACCGCTACGAGGACCTGCGCGCCGACCTGGCCATCGCCACCAATGTCCTGGCGGACCGGCTCGACCACCTGGTGGCCGAGGGAGTCGTGGAGCGGGTGGCGTACCAGGAGCGTCCGGTGCGGTACGAGTACGAACTGACGGATGCCGGGAGGGAGTTGTACGGCGTCGTCCTGACGTTGCTGACGTGGGGCGACCGGCACCGGGCGGTGGCGGGCCCACCGCTGGTGCTGGTCCACGAGACGTGCGGGCACGCAGCGGAGGCACGGGTGACGTGCTCGCACTGCGGCGGCGAACTGCGGCCGGAGGAGGTCAGGCACACGCCGGGACCAGGTGGCAGGACAGCGCCGGGGACCGCGTTGGTGCACACGGTGCTGGACGGGGCAGGACAACTTGGTGGGCTACACGGCGAGGGGCAGCTCGGGCAGCCGTAGACCCGCGCGCTCGCGGTGCCCCGCGAGTTCGTCGAGGAGTTCGGCGAGCCGCTCGGTGTGCCGGGGCGTGAGCCGGCCGGAGTCGTCGAGGTCGACGGCACACGCGGTGGTCGTGTCGACGAGCCGTTCGAGGACGGCGACGATCTCGTCCGCGCCTTCCGAGTGCCGGGCGAGGGCGGGGAGTTCGGCGGAGGCGAGGGAGATGACGGTACGGGCCTCGGCAAGGGTGCGGTAGGCCTCGCGGCGGAGGGTCCAGCGGACGGCGCGGGCGTCGGCGTGGGTCGGAGCGCCCGCGTTGACACTGATGTCGGCACTGGTCTTGGCGCCGGCGCTGACGCCGGCCTTGGGGGTGCTGGTGCCGACGCTGGTCATGACGTGCCCGCCGGCCTCGCGCAGGACGTGGTCGAGGTACGCCTGAGCGGCGCTGCTCGCGGCAGCCAGCCGGGCGCGCACGCCTCCACCCCGCTGCCCCGGCATCGGCAGATGCCCCACGATCAGCACGATCGCGCAGGCCAGCAGCGTCTCCCCGATCCGGCTGGCAGACGCCTGCGGCTCCCCGCCGACCATCACCAGCGCCAGGACGAGGACCGTGACGACGGCGGTCTGCGCGGCGAAGTGCCGTGTGGCGACGGGAATGAGCGCACCGCTGACGGCGACGAGTGCGATGAGCCCCTCCGGCCGGGGCAGCACGGCGGCGAACCCGGCGAAGACGAGGGCTCCGAGGACGGTCCCGGCCGCACGGCACAGCACCCGCGAGGCGAGCGGTCCGAGGTCGGGCTTGACGAGGAAGACGGCGGTGGCGGGCAGCCAGTACCAGTGCTCGTGCTGCCCGGACCAGCGGGAGTGGTGCAGGGCCTGGGCCACGGCCACGCTGGCCCCGAAGCAGAGGGCGACGCGGAGGCCGTACTCACGTCCTCCGGCCCCGAAGACGGTGCGCAGCAGGGTCCTGGCGGTACGCCTGCGGGTGTGCAGGTCGGTCCCCTTGGCCCGGTCGAAGGCCTCGGCGGCGTGGAGGAGGGCGTCGTCGAGGGCACGCAGGGCGGGCGCCGAACGGGTGGGGGCGGGCAGCGGCCCGGTGTGCGTGTTGTCGCGCACGGCGGCGGCGAGCCGCCGGGGCCCCTCGGAT
>NZ_NTGE01000140.1 GCF_002291145.1 Streptomyces sp. SA15 | reverse complement strand
GGGGGAGGTGCTGGCGCCGGTGCCCTTGTCCTTGTCGCTGGCCTCGCCTGCGTTGCCTTCGTCGCCTTCGTCGTCGGATGCGGGCCGGTTGAGCCAGAAGCCGGCGCCGACGCCGATCGCGGCGACCGCGCCGGCTCCGGAGAGCAGGAAGGTGCGGCGGTTGCGGGGGCTACGGCGTCCGTCGTCGGGGGCGGTCGGCGGGCTCGGTACGCCTGGGGGCGGTGGCTGGGTGGTGTCCAGCTGCGTGGCGGGGTGCGTCGGGTGGACCGCGGTGGGCGGGTAGGCCGGGTGGGTGGCTGCGGGAGCGGGACCGGATGTGTGGGTGGTCTCGGCTGCGTGCGGCCGCTGGACGGTGGGCCGCAGCGCCATCGTGCTCTCGACGCCGGCCAGGCCGACCTGGGTGAGGATCTCGCGCGGCGTGGGGCGGCGGCCGGGGTCCTTCGCCAGACACGCGCTGACCAGGGCGCGCAGGGTCGGGTCCGCGATGGCGTCGACGTCGGGTTCGTTGTGTACGACGCGGTAGAGGAGGGCGGGGGTCGGTCCCCCTCCGAACGGGTTGTCGCCGGTCGCCGCGAAGGCCAGGACCGCGCCCAGACAGAAGACGTCACTGGCCGGGGTGATCTCGTCGCCGCTGACCTGCTCGGCGGACATGAACCCCGGCGACCCGGCCATGTGCCCGGTCCTGGTAATCGAGTCGCCCTCGACGCTGCGGACGATGCCGAAGTCGATGACTCTCGGTCCGTCCTCGGCGAGCAGCACGTTGGAGGGCTTGAGGTCGCGGTGGACGAGGTTCACGGCATGGATCGACATCAGCGCCTCGGCCAGACCGGCCGCCAGCCCCAGTACCGCACCCGTGGCCATCGGACCCTGCTCGACGACCGCCTGCTCCAACGACGGCCCGGCGATGTAGCTGGTGACCAGCCACGGCAGGGGCGCCTCCGGGTCGGCGTCGATGACGGGCGCGGTGAACGCCCCGCTCACCAGCCGGGCGGCCTGCACCTCCCGCCGGAAACGGGACCGGAACTCCGGCCTGCGCACCAGCTCGGAGTGCACCACCTTGACCGCGACGAGCCGCCCGCCCGGGGAACGGCCGAGGAAGACCCGGCCCATGCCACCCGCACCGAGCCGGCTCAGTAACCGGTAGTCCCCGACGGAGCGCGGGTCATCCGGCTCCAGCGCTGCCACAAGTGCCTCCTGGCGTGCGTGCGTTGCCTGTTACGGGCACGCCCAGCATAGGGGGCAGCCGCTTCGGGTCAGCGGAGAGTTGACGTGAACGCCGACCAGGCGGAGGGGGTGATGAGGAGGATCGGGCCGTCAGGGGTTTTGCTGTCTCGGACGGGGACGACGGTGGGGAAACCGGGGGCGACTTCTATGCAGTTGCCGCCGTCGTTGCCGCTGTAGCTGCTCTTGATCCAGGTCGTTGCGCTGAGCTCGTGCCTGTTCATCGTGCCCGTACCCTTCCATCGCCTCGCCGATCAGTGCGGCAGACTCCGAGGCAGACAGAGCGTCAGCCCTGAGCACATCATAAGTTCGACTGTGGCGTGCGTAGAGGGTCGGATCGTTGTTGAAGTGGCCACGGCTTAGCGACTCCGAATAGACCCAGCGCTCTCCACCGGGCATCGTGATCAGCGACATGGACGTGGTGGGGCGGACGATTCCGGCGACGGCCGGGGCGACCTGAATGCGGATATTGGGACGCCGTCCGATGCTCATCAAGTGCGCGCACTGGTCGCGCATAACGGCAGGGCTCCCCACCATGTGGCGCAGACAGCTTTCGTCCAGTACGGCGACGTACAGCGGCCCATTGTCGGCGAGGAAGCGTTGCTGTCGGCTCAAGCGTGCCCGGACCCGCTCCTCGACTTCGTCGCCGCTGGCTGTCTGGGAAAGCAGGGCCCGTGCGTAGTCCGGCGCCTGCAACAGACCCGGAATGACCATTACCTGGTACTCGTAGAGCTGGGTCGCCACCGCATCCATCTGGGCCCTCCGCCGGAACCAATCCGGATGCTCCACCTGCGGATACCAGTCGATGCGCCCCCACAACCGCATCAACACCCCACCCGTACCGAGAAGCTCGTCGCACTTCTTGGCGAAGGTGTCCTGCGGGACACGCGTACCCGCCTCCACCCGCGCCACGTGCGACCGGTCGCACGGAATCTCCTTGGCCAGCGCCCCCTGCGTGAGCATGGCGGCCTCGCGGAAGTGCTTCAGCACCTCACCGAAAACGACGGCCGTGGTGACCCCCGCTCCCCCCTCGGCATTGCGTCGGCTCACCGCTTCCCCCTGTGACAGTCGATCAGTGGCACGCCCGAAGCATTGATGCGGACGATTCCCGTGGGCGACGCTCGATACACCCAGAGTTACGAAAGGTGCCGGGAGTTGGACATGGTTGAGCGGCTGGAACCGGGAACGATCGTCTACGACCCACAGACGCGCAAGGTGGGTGAGTACCGGGACAAGGCAGGCCCGTACGCGATGCTGCGGCCGATCGGCGGCGGACGGGAGTGGCAGGCGGACCCGGCCCTGATCCGTGCGGCGACGCAGGAGGAACGGCTGAGTGCCGGGGTGAAGGCGCTGAACGACCGTTTCCGGGAAGGGCTGGCGACGTCACGTCAGCTGGATGACGTATCCCGTCCGCCCGTACCGGTGCCCGATTGCGCGACGTGCGAGGAACTGGCCGCTCGGCGGGAGGAGGCGCAGGCCGCCTTCGACGGCAGCGCGGTGACCGACGCGAACGTACTGCTGCGCCAGCACCAACGCCGGGACCACGACGGGGCACCGCCCGCCCGACGCAGGATCTTCCGTTACGTGCCGTACTCGATCGTGCAGGACGCGTCGGCCCAGCCGGAGTACGAGGCGCGCTGTGTGTCGGGGGACGAGGCCGAGTGCGGTGCCGCGTCCGGCCGGTGCGGCGACCCGGCGGAGGTCGAGGAGTGGCAGCGCAAGCACACCCAGGAGACCCGGCACACCCGCTACCGCAGGAGCTTCGCGGACTACGCGGTGCTGGAGAGGCAGGGGTGAGTGGCCGTCACCCATGGGGTGTTGATCCACACGCCAGTTGGAAAGTGGCCGTGGGGCCGCCCGCTTCTTTGCCAGTGTCGTGCTTCCGCGAGCCGAGTCAAGGGCGCTGCGTTCCGCTGCGCTCCACTCCGCGTCGCCTTCGGCGATCGGCCTGCGGCCGACCCTTGACTCGGCTCGCTCCAGCACGGGTAAGAAGCGAGCGGACGGCCCGGAAAGAGCGGGTGGCCACGTCGGGGGCCCTCACGTCGGTCTCGGGGTGAACGGCGTTCGGGGGCGCACTCGCGCCTCGCCAGCACGCCGGGCCGGCTAGGCGGCGATCGGTGGTGGGTGGTAGCGGTGCGCGGTCGGCAGGGCGGGGCCACGCCAGGCCGACTCAGCGGCCTGCGGTGAGTGGGCGGTGGCGGTGCGCGGTCGGCAGGGCGGGGCCACGCCAGGCCGACTCAGCGGCGATCGGCGAGTGGGGGCGCGGGACGCGCCAGCGAGGCGGGGCCAGCCGGGCCCTCCGGGCCCGCTCAGCGGCTTGGGCGAGCGACCCGTCCAGGGGCTTCCGGAGTACGAGGAGCCCGAGAGGGGTGGATCGAGCGGTAATTGGCAGATCTGTTCCACCCTCTGGAGGGAAAACCCAAGGTCAGGTGACTGTGCCAGTGGAACAGATCTGCCAATTACTGGGCGTGCGACCGATATGTCCGGAGTGCCGGTCTGCCGTGAGCCGCTGAGTCGGCCCGAAGGGTCCGGTCGGCCCGCTGATGCGCACACCCGCGCACCGCGCACCGCCGACCCCCCACCGGCCCGCCATCCGCTGAGCCGCCCCGGCGTGCCCCCACCGGTCCGGTGCGCCCTCACCACTCACCTCACCGCAAGCCGCCAAACCGCCCCGGCGTGCCCCCACCCCCACTCAACGCAAGCCGCTGAGCGGGCCCGGCGTGCCCCCACCCAGCCAGCGCGCCGCCGCAGCCCCCACTCACCGATCGCCGCCAAGCCCACCCGGCGTGCAGGCGAGGCGCGACCGCCCCCCTCACCCCGGCCCGCCCCTCAGCCAACCCCCAGGTCCTCCCACCTGGCCCCCCATTCCTCCGGGCCGCTCGCTCGCTTCTCACCCGTGCTGGAGCGAGCCGAGTCAATGGTGGCCCGCAGGGCCATCGGCGTAGCCGACGCGAAGCGCCCTTTACTCGGGTCGCGGAAGCACGACACCGGCAAAGAAGCGAGTGGCCCAACGGCCACCCCGTCAACAAGCGTTCACTGCACCCCCCTCCCCCCAGGCCACAGAAACCTCCCCGTCCGAGAAGCCTCCGCCTCCAACTCCGCCACCTCCCCCGGCGTCCCCTCCGCCATCACTGAGCCCCCAGCCGCCCCACCCTCCGGCCCCAGGTCGATCAGCCAGTCCGAGGCACGCATCACGTCTACGTTGTGCTCGATGGTCAGCACAGAGTGGCCCGCGTCGACCAGGCGTTGGAGTACGGCGAGGAGGCGGGCCGTGTCTGCGGCGTGCAGGCCCGTTGTCGGTTCGTCCAGCAAGTACAGCGTGCGGCCCGCCGCCCTCCGCCCCAACTCCTTCGCGAGCTTGAGGCGTTGCGCCTCCCCTCCGGACAGGGTCGTCGCCGGCTGGCCCAGCGGGAGGTAGCCGAGGCCCACGTCCGCCATGCGGCGCAGCCGGGACGCTACCGGCGGGGCGTCCGCGAAGACCGTCAGGGCCTCGGCCACCGTCGCCTCCAGCACCTCGGCGATGTCGTGGCCCTCGTACCGCACCGACAGCACCTCGCCCCGGAAGCGGCGGCCCCGGCACGCCGGGCACCGTACCTCCACCGCCGGCAGGAAGTGCATGTGGACCATCAACACACCGGCGCCCTCGCAGCGTTCGCACCGGCCGCCGCCCGGAACGTTGAAGGAGAAGTGGCCGGGGGTGAGCCGGCCGCCCGAAGCCGCCGCGAAGACCTCCCTGATCGGCGTGAACACCTCCGAATACGTCGCCGCGTTCGACCGGGGCAGTCGGCTGATCGGCTCCTGGTCGATCGTGACGATCTTGCCCAGGTGCTCCCAGCCGTCGATGCCGTCGTGCTCCGCCGGCGACTCCCCCGCCCCGTAGAAGCGGCGCCGGGCCGCCCGGTCGAGGATGTCCAGCAGCAGCGTCGACTTGCCCGATCCCGAAGGCCCCGTGACCGTGACCAGGCGGCCGAGTGGAATCCGTACGGTGATGTTCTTGAGGTTGTGGGCCCGGGCCCCGCGGATCACCAGTGCACGGTCGCCGTTCCCCCGTCCCTTCGACACCGGCGCCGGCAGCCTGCCCGAGAGATACGCGCCCGTCACCGAGCCTTCCACACCGGCCACCTCCCCCGGCGTGCCCTCCGCCACGATCCGGCCGCCGTCCCGGCCCGCCCCCGGACCGACGTCCACGACGTGGTCCGCCGCTCGCAGCACATCCAGGTCGTGTTCGATGACCAGCACCGTGTTGCCCAGGTCGCGCAGTCTGCGCAGGACGTCGATCAGGCGGGCGGTGTCCGCCGGGTGCAGTCCGATGGTCGGTTCGTCGAGGACGTAGAGGACACCGGTGAGGCCTGAGCCGAGTAGGGCCGCCAGGCGCAGCCGCTGCGTCTCGCCCGCCGACAGGCTCGGCGTCGACTGGTCCAGGGTCAGGTATCCGACGCCGACGTCGACCAGCCGCCGTACCCGCTCCTCCAGGTCGGCGACGACGGGCTCCACGAGCGGCCACTCGTCCTCGGTGACCCGCTCCCGCAACCCGCCCAACCAGTGCGCCAGTTCGTCCAGCGGGAGGCGGGCCGCCCCGACGATCGTCAGGTCGTGCACGGTGACCGCCCTGCTCTCCGGCCTCAGCCGCGTGCCCTCGCACTCCCCGCAGGCCTCCTTCACCAGGGCCTGCTTCTCGGTCCGCTCCCGGTACTCGGCGTCCTCGATGCGCTCGGCGTACCTCCGCATCAACGCCGGCACCACCCCCTCGAAACGGCCCCCGGTGACAGTCCCGGGCGGCTCCAGCCCAGGGAACCTCTTCCGGAACTCTGGGCTTTCGACGCCGTAGAAGAGCAAGTCCCGCTGGGCGGAGTCGAGTTCGTCCACCGGCGCCTCCGCGTCGAAGGTGAACCCGTAGTGGCCCGCCGCCGCCCGCAGGATCGGCACGTTCCGCTCGGTGAGCTTCGGGTGCCAGCCGAGCACCGCGCCCTCGGCGACCGAGCGGGTGCCGTCCACCAGTCGCCGTATGTCCGCCCGGTACACCTCGCCGAGGCCGGTGCAGGCCGGGCAGGCGCCGGCGGGCTTGTTGAAGGAGAAGGACCCCATCACCAGTTCGGGCACGAGCGTGCCGCAGTGCGGGCAGGGGGCGGACTCGCCGGGTTCGTAGCCCTCGTCGCCCTCGCCGCCGTCATCGCCCTCGTCGTCGTACTCGTACGCGTGCGACGGCGGGATCTCCTTCCCGCACCCCGGACACGGCCGTACCCCGATCCTCGACCACAGCAGCCGCAGATAGGTGAAGACCTCGGTGACCGTGCCGACCGTGGAGCGCGGGCTGCGGTTGGTGTGGTGCTGGTCGACGCTGATGGAGGGGGACAGGCCGGTGATGGAGTCCACCGACGGACGGCTGACGAGGCCGGTGACCATGCCCAGCGACTCCATGTACTGCCGCTGGCCCTCCCGGTGGAGGGTGTCGAAGGCGAGTGTGGACTTGCCGGAGCCGGAGAGGCCGGTCAGGACTACCAGCTTGTTCTTGGGGACGGAGAGGGTGACGTTCTTGAGGTTGTGCAGACGGGCGCCATTGACTCGGATGCAGTCGTCCATGCCTTCAAGTTTTCCATTGAAGTTCCTGTTGAGGCTTTTGCCGTATGGGCTGCCGTATGGGCCATGAGCACAGGGCCGTAACCTTCAAATCGATGATGAATGCCCAGCGTTTCCGGCCCGTCGACCTGGCCCGCCTCGTCGGTGTCTCGACGCAGCAGGTCCGCAACTACGAGGAGGCGGGCGTGCTGCCTCCGGCCGCGCGCACCGACTCCGGATACCGCGCCTTCACAGAGGTACACCGCCGTGCGCTGGTGGCGTATCGGACCCTCGCCAAGGGGTACGGGCCGGTGGCGGCGACACGGATCATGCGGACCGTGCACGACGGGGACGTGCCCGGCGCCCTCGCCCTCGTGGACGCCGCGCATGCCGCGCTGCACGAGGAGCGGACCCGGCTGCGGGCCGCGAGCGAGGCCTTGGAGGCCCTGGCCCGGGAGGAGCCCGCTGCGCTGCCCGACTCCGGCCTGCGCATCGGGGAGGTCGCCGCGCTGCTCGGCGTACGGACGTCCGCGCTGCGGGTGTGGGAGGCGGCCGGGCTGCTCGCGCCGGAGCGGGAGCGAGGGACCAAGTACCGCGTCTACAGCCCCGCCGATGTGCGCGACGCCCGTCTCATTCACACCCTGCGGCGCAGCCACTACTTCCTCGAGCAGATCCGGCCGGTGCTGGAGGGGCTGCGGCGGGAGGGCAGCACCGAGGCGTTGCGGGCGGCGGTCGGCGCACGCGGGGAGGCGCTGACCGCCCGTACGCTCGCCATGCTCGAAGGGGCGGGCGCCCTGTACGGCTACCTCAGCTACGTCACCGCAACCGCGACGACGACAGAATCGACAGCAGGTGGGCCGGAACCATCACCCACGTGATGACCGCCAGCGCGCCCAGCGCCCAGCGGGTCGGTTCGATGCCGCCGGTCACCTCGTCGGCCACCGCCGCGACCAGCAGGACCAGCGACGCCTCGATGCCGTTCGTCACGCGGTGGATCTTGAAGGCGGCCGCCAGTCGCCGCACGGTGGCCACGCCCTGCGAGCGCGGCCGGGTCGACTCGTCGTCGACGACGCCCAGCCCTCGCCGGGCCCGCGCCACGTCGACGAGGTCGGTCGACGCCTTCAGCAGGACGACGCCCAGGGCGGTGGCGATGCCGACCGACAGCCAGCCGCCGAACCCGGACTCGGCGGCCCGGTAGCCCGCGCCCGCCATCAGCGCCGCGTCGGCGAGGTAGGCGCCGAGCCGGTCGACGTAGATGCCGGCCGCGCTGTTCTGCCCCTTCCAGCGGGCGACTTCGCCGTCCACACAGTCGAACAACAAGAACAGCTGCATGAGGATGACGGCAAGGACGGCGCCCGTCAGGCCCGGGATCATCAGCGCGGCGCCGGACGCGACGCCGCACACCACCATGCTCCAGGTCAGCTGGTCCGGAGTGACCGGCGTGCGCACCAACTGCCGGGTGAACCGCAGCGAGACGCGCCGCATGTACAGCCGGCCCGCCCAGTGCTCGCCGTTACGGCTCGCCAGCTTGGCCTGCGGCTGGCAGACCTCCCGCAGCTCCTCCAGAACCGGAGCAGCAACCATGACCGTTCTTCCTCCCGCCGGGCCCAACTGCCGCTGGACGCGGCGTGATCGGCACAGGTTACTTGGCCGGATACCTGACCGGTTACTTGCCCGGACCGCTGGACAATTTGCGGGGAATTTTGCCACGGTGTCCAACCATGACCTTCACCCCAGCCGCACGACTCACCCCGGACACCGCCGCGTTCTACGCCACGCAGAGCGCGTTCTCCGATCCCGGCGAACTCGCGCCCCTGTACGCCGACCTGCCGGACGATCCCGCTCAACTGGCCGTCGTCGCCCGTGACTTGATGATCCATCGCGGAGAAGGACAGCAGTTCCACCACACCCACCCGCAGGACCGCCTCCACAACGACGCCGAGACCCGCTACATCGACGACATCCTGCGGATCATCGTGGGGCGCGACGACGCCCCGCTGACCCGGCGGCGCGAGGTCGGCGACCGGTTCGTCGGGGTGTGCCGCGACTTCTCGCTGCTGCACTGCTCGTTCCTGCGCCATGCCGGCATCCCCGCCCGCATACGGTCCGGTTTCGCCGACTACTTCGGCAACAACGGCTTCCACTGCGACCACGTCGTCACCGAGTACTGGGACGCCGAACGGGGCGCGTGGCTGCTCGCCGACGCCCAGCTGGCCGATCCCCTGGTCACCGACTACTGGAAGGTGGACTTCGATCCCATGGACGTGCCCCGCGACCGCTTCCTGGTCGCGGGCGAGGCGTGGCGGGCGATCCGGGAGCGCGGGGCTGACCCGGAGACCTTCGGGCTGCATCCGCCGGCAGAAGGGCCGTTCTGGGGAGAGCGGTTCGTGGCGGGGAACGTCCGGCTCGACCTCGCGGCCCTGAACAAGGTGGAGACGCTGTTGTGGGACGTCTGGGGAGAGGGCGAGGGGGAGGGGGAGGAGCGGACACTGCCGGACCCGTCCCGTGAGCTGTACGACCGGGTCGCCCTGGTCATCGGCGACGACGTGCCCTTCGACACGGCGCGGGAGCTCTTCGCCGGGAACGACACCCTGCGGACCCCGAAGACGGTGCTGTGCATGGCGCCGTACAACGGGACGAGCCGCGTGACACTCCGCTAGGGCCTGATCCGCCGGACAGCCCCTACGCCACCGTCCGCAGCCCACCCGCGACCGCGGGGCTCATCCCCCGCACCACCCGATGCGCACAAGCCGCCGCCAGGAGCTCGCCCAGCAGATCCGGATCGCCGATCTCCAGCCCGAGCAGGGACTCGATCCGTTCCAGGCGCTGGTAGAGCGACTGGCGGCCGATGTGCAGCAGCGCGGCGGTGCGGGTGGGTGAGCAGCCGTGGCGGAGGTGGACCTCCAAGGTGCGGACGAGGTCGCTGGGGTGGGCCGCCTCCCAGGCCAGCAGCGGGCCCAGCGCGTGCTGGACGAGGCCCGCGAGCCGCTCCCGGTTGGCGTCCACCCCGCCCCTGGTCAGCTCCCGTTCCAGGGCGAGGGCGCGCGAGGAGGTCACCAGCGGGCCGTCGGGTACGCCCGGTTCGGCGGCCGGGACGGTCAGCGCCAGCTCCAGCGTCGTACGGGCCGCACGCAGCGTGTCGCTCCAGCGCAGCCAGCCGCTGCCGGCGGCGACGGCGTGACCGACCGCGACGGTCAGGCCGGGCTCGGCGGCGGTACGGAAGGCGTCCTGGACCCCCCGTATGGGATCACCGGGCCGACCACCGGAGAGTGCCAGCAGCGCCAGGACGTCTCCCGGAAATGCCGCCCGCAGCACCCCGGCCCCGCCCAGCAGCCGTGCCGCCCGGTCGACCGTGGTCACGTCCCGTGTGCCGTGCAGGGACACGCCGATCAGGCGGGCGCCCGGGCCGGGGTGGAATCCGGCGAGGGCCGACCGCGCCTCCACCTCCGGCTGGTTCAGTGCCGCCCGGTCCGCCAGGTCCGCCAGCAGGGCGGCCGTATGGTCGTCGCCCCACGGCCGTACGACGGACCGCCCGGACAGCCCCCGGGCCACGATCGCCCGGTTGGCGGCCTCCGTGATCCGTACGAAGGGCACGACCCGGTGCAGCGCCAGGAGCGGAAGCCCCAGACGCCGCGCCTCGTCCGTCACCTCGGCGGGCATCGACGGCAGCGACCGCCCCACCTCCACCGCCAGCCCGGCCGCGTCCCTCGCCGCCAGCTCCCGGACATACCGCCGCCGGTCCGCCTCCTCGGCGTCCGTCAGTCCGAAGCCGTTGGTCAGGAGCAGTTCCCCGCCGTCGAGGAAGTTCGCGCCCTCGTAGACCTCGCTGGAATGCACCCAGCGGACCGGGCGGTCCAGGGCGTCCTCCCCGGCCAGCAGCTCGGGCTCGGCGGCGCGTACCGGGTCGAGGGCCAGGACTTCGCGGAGGGTGAGTGCGGGCACGGGAACCTCCAGGGCGCTGACAGTTCGTCCGGCTGCGGGATGCCGGGAGAGTACTTTCCGCACGTTGCCCTCTTGTTTCGCCCACAGGAGAGTGAAGGCATGGACCCCAAGGAACAGGCGACGGCCTGGCTCGCCACCGCCGTGGCGGAGGCCCGCGCCGGCCTCGCCGAGGGCGGCATCCCGATCGGCGCCGCGCTCTACGGCCCCGACGGCACCCTCCTCGGCCGCGGCCACAACCGGCGCGTCCAGGACGACGACCCCTCCATGCACGCGGAGACGGCCGCCTTCCGGGCGGCGGGACGGCAGCGGTCGTATCGCGGTACGACGATGGTGACCACCCTCTCGCCGTGCTGGTACTGCTCCGGTCTGGTCCGCCAGTTCGGCATCTCGCGGGTGGTGATCGGCGAGGCGGTCACCTTCCACGGCGGGCACGACTGGCTGGCGGAGCACGGCGTGGAGATCGTGCTCCTGGACGATCCCGAGTGCGTCGAGATGATGCGCGACTTCATCAAAGCCGATCCGGCCCTGTGGAATGAGGACATTGGTGACTGACTCCTCCAGCCCCCGCATCCCGACCATCGACCTTCAGCCGTGGCTGTCGGGCGCCCCCGAGACACGCAAGGACATCGCCCGCACCGTCGACGACGCCCTCCAGACCGCCGGATTCCTCCTGGTCACCGGGCATGGCGTGGACCCGTCGCTGCGCGCCCGCATCCGGGAGGCCGCGCGTGCGTTCTTCGCCCTCCCCGCCGAGTTCAAGCAGCCGTACGCCGCGAAGGTCGGCGGGCGCGGCTGGCTCGGGCCGGGAGCCGAGGCCAACGGGTACTCCGAGGGGACCGAGACGCCGCCGGATCTGAAGGAGTCGCTGACCTTCGCGACGCATGAGCCCTTCGACGACCCGGTCGTCAACGCGGAGTGGTACGCGCCCAACGTCTGGCCCGCGGAGGTGCCGGAGCTCGAGACACTGTGCGAGGAGTACTTGGGCCGGATGGCCGAGCTGGAGAAGCAGCTCCTCTCCCTGCTCGGTGACGCCCTCGGCCTCGAGGCCGACTTCTTCTCCCGGCACATGGACCATCCGACCTACGGCTTCAACATCAACTGGTATCCGGGGACCGAGGTCGTCGGGGAGCCGCAGCCGGGGCAGTTCCGGATCGGCCCGCACACGGACTTCGGGACGGTGACGATCCTCGACCGGCAGGCCGGGAAGGGCGGCTTGCAGGTGTACACGGACGCGGGCGGCTGGGAGGACGCGCCGTACGACCCGGAGGCGTTCACCATCAACATCGGGGATCTGATGGCCCGTTGGACGGGCGACCGGTGGCGGTCGGGGCGGCACCGGGTCCTGCCCCCGCCGGCCGACGCGCCCGCCGAGGAGCTGATGTCGCTCGTCTACTTCGGCGAGTGCACTCCGGGTACGCGCGTGGAGTCGGTTCCGGCGCCGGTGGGGAGGGTGGCGTACGAGCCGGTGGACTCCCATGCGTATCTGCGGGAGAAGCTCGACTCGATCACCGTGGACTGACAGGTCGAGATTTTCGTAACGCAACGGACATCACGCGGTCTGGCACGTACCAACTCCCCCTACTTACCCTGAGGTTGGACACTCTGGGGGGAGAGATGCGGTGGGCAGACGGCTGCACGGTCGCGGGGCACTGTTCGACACGGATCCGGCGGGTCTGGTCCCGCGACTCGTGGGCCTGCGCCCCCATCAGCACCGGGCCATCGCCGTCGAGCATCCGAAAGAGCTCCCGTTCGTCCTCCTCACCGGCGGGCGCGGGCTGGGCAAGAGCGCGGTTCTCGGCGAGTTGCGGGACGCCTACAAGGGGCACACCCCGGTCGCGTTGATCGACTGCGAGGACGCCCAGTTCGCGGCGCCGTCCGGCGGGCGGCCCGCCGAGGCCTGGTCGCCGGTGTCGCAGGCGCTGCTGGTGGTCGCCGAGCAGCTCGCCGAGGCGGTGACCGGCGCCGGGCGGATCACGTTCCCGCGGCTGATGTCGGGCCTTGTCGCGGTGGCGGCGGGCGGCTGGGGCGACGCCGACTCCGAGCGGATCCGGCGCGAGGTGGAACGGATCCTGCTGCTGAACGAGGGCGGGTCGTGGATCGGCGGGTTCGCGGGGCGGATGGTCGGCCGGGTCACCGCCAACGTCGTCGCCGCGGTGAGCGGCACCGGGCCGCTCGTGGCGTCGGCGATCGAGGCGACCCTGGAGTCCTTCTCCGACAGTTTCGTCAGCCGACGCCACCAGCGGGCCGCCACCTGGTGGCGCGACTACCCGAACGCGAGCGGCAACGCCCGGCGCGGCCTGATCCTGCTCTCCGGTCACTTCCGGGCCGGCGGCACCTCCCGGGAGCACGCCGAGCGGTATCTCGTACGGGCGCTGCTCGCCGACCTGACCGACGCCTACGCGGGCGTGCTGCCGCGCATGCAGCGGCTGGGGCGGGCCGTCGTGCTCATCGACAACGCGCAGTCCGCGCCCGGGCCGGGGCTGACGGACGCCGTACTGCGTGACCGCGCCGACGGGATCGCCGACCAGGTCGTGTTCATCGGCGGGCTGCGCGGCCATGACCATCCCGCCCTGCGCAATGCCGTACGACGGTCCCTGGTCGAAGTCGTGCGGCGCAGCGACTGGTCACCCGACCCGGCGGCCCCGTCCTCCCGGGCGCTGCTGGTGGCGCTGCCGCCGCTCGGTCCCGACGACACCCTGCACCTCGTGGGCGCGGTCTGCACCGAGGTCCCGGTCCCGCCCCAACTGCCGTACGCCACTCACCGGTTGACCGGCGGCAACCCGCTCGGCATCGTCCTGCTCGCCGACTCCGCCGCGCAGAACCTGCCGGGCGCCGCCTCGCTCGGGGAGCTGCTCACCGCCGACGTACGGCAGCACGAGGACCGCGACGGGCGGCCCACCTACCTCGAGCTCCTCGACCGGCTGGTGCCCGCCGACCGCCTGGACGAGCTGACGGTGCTGGCCGCCGCCCACGACCACGACTCGGCGTGCGCGCTCGCCGACGCGCTCCTCCCGGACGACTTCGGCCCGGCGGACGTACGGGCCCTTCAGACCCGGCTTGTGCGGGAGGGGCTGCCCGAGGTGCCGGGCCGGTTCGTCGGGGATTCCTTCATACGGACGCTGCTGTTGCTGCGGCTGCATCACCGGGACGCGGACCACGGGCAGTGGCGGGAGGCGCACGAGACGCTGATCCGGTACTACGAGCCCTCGGGTGACGACGACGATCCCGCCCGCGCCCGCTACCGGCTGCACCACGAACTCGCGCTGGGCGGCACGGAGTCGGCGGTGGCGTATCTGCGTGACGCCTTCCCCACCCTGGACATCCGCATCTGGCTGCGGTCCCTGCGCTTCATCGCCTCGGCGCCCTACTTCCACGCGCACGACGCCGAGGGCCACGACTTCGCGGGACGCGAGGACCGGCGGGCGGCGATCGCGCTCGGCCGTACGGACGCAGGGCACGTCGTGCCGGAGGGCGTGGACGCCGTACTGCACTTGCGGATACGACGGCTGCTGCACGCCGTGTGGCAGCTGACCGACCCGCTCGCGCTGCCCGACGCGAAGGTGTGCGACCGGCTGCGGTTCGAGCTGGAGCAGCTGTCCAATCTGCGGCCGGCGGGCAACGCGCTGCTGTGGCGGGCCTCGCGGGACTGGCCTGAGGACGCGCTCGCGGGCAGGTCCCTTCGGGTTCCGGACGACGGGGACGGCGACAACGGGGATGACGGGGACGGGGAGGCGTGATGGCACGCGGTTTCGGAGTGTGGTTGCGCGAGGGCGTCTGGGAGATCCCTCTGCGCCGCTATCTCGCCCTGCTGGTCGCCGCAGCGGTGGTGGCCGGTCTGGTCATCGGCGGTCGGGTGCTGCTCCGCGAGGACCGTTCCTGCGCGCCCGGTGTCGTCATGCCCGAGGGCAGCGACGAGTGCGTGGGCGTGTCGACGACGGACTACTTCTTCGGCCGGCCCCAGCTCCGGGACGCCATACGGGCGATCGACCGCGAGAACAAGTCCCTCAAGGACGGCAGCTATGTCACCGTCGCCCTGCTGGAGCCCTTCACGGCGACCGACCCCGACAATCTGGGTGACGTGCTGCACGAGTTGCAGGGCGCGTATCTGGCCCAGTACCAGGCCAACCACTCCTCCAACGG
The DNA here is from genome assembly GCF_002291145.1 of Streptomyces sp. SA15. Taxonomy (GTDB): domain Bacteria; phylum Actinomycetota; class Actinomycetes; order Streptomycetales; family Streptomycetaceae; genus Streptomyces. Next base: position 72,936 of record NZ_NTGE01000140.1, on the reverse strand, counting down.
CGCCCTGCCGGCGATCCGGCTCGTGCTCGCCAACCCGGGGGCGACCGGCGCGCACTGGCAGCACACGGTCGACCAGCTGGAGCGGATGACCGAGGGCGAGGACCAGTTGCGGGCGGTCACCGGGGTCGGGCTGAGCACCGCGAACAACAAGAAGGCCGTCGCGGAGCTCACCAGCCGCGGTATCCCGGTGGTCGGCACGTCCATCACCGCCGACGACCTCGCCAACGGGCAGAACGGCAAGGACCCCTTCCCGGGGCTCGCCCGGGTCTCCCCCACCAACTCCGACGAGGCCCGCGCGCTCGCCTCCTTCGCCAAGGTGTCGGCCGACAAAGCGGTACTGGTGCACGACCAGCGGGGCGACGACCCGTACGCGCGGACGCTGCAGAGCTCCTTCGAGAGGCTGCTGAAGGGGTCGCCGTACGCGCCCTGGTCGTTCAACCCGCCCGACGACCGCAGCCAGGAGGGCAACACCGCCAACGACTTCCGGCAGATCACCCACCTCGTCTGCGACACCGGCGACAGCACGGACACCATTCTCTTCGCCGGGCGGCACACCCAGCTGCGGCAGTTCATCAACGCGTTGGGGCAACGGGGCTGCCAGGACCGCAAGTTCACGCTGCTCACCGGGGACGAGGCCTCATATCTCACTGGTGACCGGAAGCTGGACCGGGACGCCCTCAAGCGCAACCTCTCCGTCCGCTACACGGCCCTCGCCCACCCGGACGCCTGGGTGAAAGGCCCGGCCGCGACCGGCGGCTCCACCGAGGACGCGAAGGTCCTCCAGGACCTGGTGGCCGAGGGCCGCGGCGACAAGGTGGGGCCCATCGGCGAGGTCGACCTGGAGGACGGCCAGCTGATCATCGCGTACGACGCCATGCGGCTCACCTACCAGGGCATCCGCGAGGCCAAGCCGGCCGGGAAGACCGTCCCGGCGCTCGAGGACGTCGGCAACGAGTGGCGCCTGATGAAGGGCACGCAGCAGCGGGTGAACGGCGCGAGCGGCTGGATCTGTCTGGACAACCACGGCAACCCGTACGACAAGGCCGTACCCATCGTGGAACTGACGCCCGAGGGCACGGCCCGCTTCGTGAGGATCGCCTGGCCGGAGGGGAAGCCGCCGTCCAAGGAGTGCCTGCCGCCGTCCTAGGGGAGCCTTTCCATCTGCTCTATGAGCCGATGGAACCGTGCCCGCCAGCGGGCCTCCGACTCCCCGTCCCCCCGGAACTCGTGCGTGAAGCGCAAGGCGGACCCTTCCTCCCCGTCCCGCTCCAGATGGAAGCGGATCCGGCCGCCGCCCTCCACGGTGTACTCGGCGACCCGGTCCACGTCCCACGCGGTCACGTGCCCGGCCCCCAGGTCACGCAGGGTGACCGCGCCGCCGAGGCGGGGTTCCAGGACGTCGGCGCTGGTGAACCAGGCCGCGAGCCCCTCCGGGGTGGAGAACGCCGGCCAGACCGCCTCCATGGGCCGGGGAAGCCGTACCAGGAAGTGCAGGATGTGCGTGTTCCCGCGGGTCTGGCTGGTGCCCTGTTCGATCGAACCGGTCATGACACCAGCGTGGCCCCGGAAGCGGGCATTCGCACGTGGTTACCGCCGCTCTCCCCGTTGTCCACGATCGTGCGCTTCACACCCCCGCGTACGAGTGCTTGCCGGAGACGAAGATGTTCACGCCGTAGTAGTTGAACAGCCAGCAGCCGAACGCGATCAGCGCCAGGTAGGCGGCCTTGCGGCCCTTCCAGCCGGCCGTGGCGCGAGCGTGCAGGTAGCAGGCGTAGGCGACCCAGGTGATGAAGGACCAGGTCTCCTTGGGGTCCCAGCCCCAGTAGCGGCCCCACGCGTCGCCCGCCCAGATCGCGCCCGCGATGATCGTGAACGTCCACAGCGGGAAGACGGCCGCGTTGACGCGGTAGGAGAACTTGTCGAGGGAGGCCGCGGCGGGCAGCCGGTCCAGGACCGAGTTCGCGAACTTCCCGGGCGTGCCGCCGGTCGCCAGCTTGTTCTCGTAGGAGTCCCTGAACAGGTACAGGATCGTGGAGACCGCGCCGACGTAGAACACCGCGCCGCAGAAGATCGCGGTGGAGACGTGGATGTACAGCCAGTACGAGTGGAGGGCGGGAACCAACTGGTCGCTGGCGGTGTACAAGACAGTGACGGCGAGGCCGAGGTCGAGGAGGACCGTGGTGATCAGGAACAGCCCGAGCCAGCGCACGTTCTTCTTCAGCGCCAGCAGCGTGAGGTACACGCCGACGGCCACCGTGGAGAAGGTGATGTTGAACTCGTACATGTTGCCCCACGGCGCCCGCTCCACGGAGAGGGCCCGGGTGAGCACACCGCCGAACTCGACCAGGAACGCGAGCACGGTGAGGGAGATGGCGATACGCCCGTAGAGATCGCCCTGCTCGTCCCCGCCGTGCGCGCCCGGCCCGTCGGGCACGTCACGTGTGCCGGCCGCGGACCGGACGACGACCTGCGGCCGCTCCAGTACGGCGGTGCCGCCGGCGTTCTTCACGGTGACGGCCGGAGCCTTGGCCTGCGTCTTGGAGGTGAGCGCGGCGGCGGTGCGGCCGACCTTGCTGCGGCTGCCGAGGAGCCATTCGGCGATGTACGCGAAGAAGGCCAGGGTGTAGACGGCCATCGAGGAGTAGATCAGCGTGTTGCTGATGTTGGCGAGGTTCTCGTTGGCGGCGGCGGCCAGATCGGTTGCGGCGGCGAGAGTCACTGATTCTCAGCCCCTTCGGCGGTGGCAACAGGGTCGGGGGAAATTGAAGGTTCTGCGGGTTCTGGGGCTTGGGGGGGTTCTGCGTGGTCCGTGGGTTCTGAGGGTTCTGTGGGGCCGTCGTCGGGATCCGGCGCGCCCGGCGCCCGGTCGTACAGGATCCCGGCGAGATCGCCGAGTTCCTCGGGCACCTTGGCGGACTCGCTGCGGCCGAGGCCGGCCATTTCAACGACCGTCACCCCATCGGCGCTGGGCGTGGCCCGCACCCACACGCGCCGGCGCTGGATGAACAGGGAGCCGGCCAGACCGAAGATCGCGGTGAGCGCGCCGCCCAGCGCCCAGCCGCTGCCGGGCTGCTGGGTGACCTGGAAGTTCGCCCACTCCTTGGTGGCCTCGTAGGTGATCGAGCCGGCGCCGTTCGGGAGCTTCATGGTCTCGCCGGGCTTCAGGTTCTCCCTGAGGTCCCCGCCCGTGGAGTTCTTGAACTGCTTCATGTGCGACTTGTCGAGCTGGTACACGCTCTGCGGGATGCCCGAGTTGACGCCGAGGTCGCCGTGGTAGGCCTGCAGGTTCAGCACCGGGTTGAGCAGCGCCGGGAAGGTGGAGGCCACCTCGTTGCCCTTTGTGTACGTCGGCAGGAAGAAGGCCTGGAAGCCGAGTTGTTCGCTGACGCCCTTGGCGTTCTTGTAGCCGTCGAGGACCTTGACCACGCCGGAGGAGGTGACGTTGGAGTCGAGCGGCAGCAGCGGGACGGCGTCGCTGTAGACGACCTTGCCCTTGCCGTCCCGCACCGTCATGACGGGGGCGTAGCCGTGGGCGGTGAGGTAGACCTTCGAGTCGCCGATCTCCAGCGGGTGGTTGACCTTGACGAGGGTCTTCTTCTCCTTGCCGTAGGCGCCCTCGCTGTAGTCGAGGGTGGCCTGGTAGGTGCGCGGAGTGCCCTTGTTGGGGCCGCTGGTCTCGTAGGTGCCGGTGAAGTTGTCCAGGGTGAAGCTGAACGGCGTCAGGTCGTCGGTGCTGAAGAGGTTGCCCGACTTGAAGTCGTCGTAGGAGATGAGGGTGTTGGAGAAGCCGTCACCCTCGACGACCAGCTTGTTGCCCTCGGACTTGAACAGCTGGCCCCAGGCGAAGGCGACCAGCATCACGATGAGGGCGATGTGGAAGGCGAGGTTGCCGATCTCGCGCAGGTAGCCCTTCTCGGCGGCGACGGCGTCACCGGTGAGGTGGGCGCGGAAGCGGCGCTTCTTCAGCAGGGCGAGCGCGGCCTCCCGTACCTGCTCCGGCTCGGCCTCGGTGCGCCAGGTCGTGTAGGCGGGCAGCCGGGTCAGGCGCTTGGGCGCGCCCGGCGGGCGGCTGCGCAGCTGGCCCACGAACTGCCAGGTGCGGGGCACGATGCAGCCGATGAGGGAGACGAACAGCAGGATGTAGATCGCGGAGAACCACACCGAGCTGTAGACGTGGAAGAGGCCCAGCTTGTCGTAGATGTCCCCGAGGGTGGGGTTCTTGTCGCGGAAGTCGGAGACCTTCGTCGCGTCTACGCCGGACTGCGGGATGAGCGAGCCGGGGATCGCGCCGAGCGCCAGCAGCAGGAGCAGCAGCAGGGCGACCCGCATGGAGGTCAACTGCCGCCAGAACCAGCGCAGCCAGCCGATCACGCCGAGGGAGGGCAGGTTGGGCGGGCCCTCCACGGGCGCGGTGGACAGCTGGGAGCCGGCGGCGCTCAGGTCCTGGTCCTCGGCCGCCCGGTCGGGGGTGGTGTCGGTGGTGGTGTCGGCGGTGGTCTTGCTCATCGATCAGATCCCCACAGTGAAGCCGTTGGACCAGACCTGCATCTCCGACACGATGCGGTCCCAGGCGCCGGTCAGCAGCAGCAGACCGGTCAAGATCATCATGGTGCCGCCGATCCGCATCACCCAGACATAGTGGCGCTTGACCCAGCCGAAGGCACCGAGCGCCTTGCGGAAGGCGACCGCGGCGAGCACGAAGGGCACGCCGAGCCCGAGGCAGTAGGCGACGGTCAGTATGGCCCCGCGGCCCGCGCTCGACTGCTGGGAGGACAGGGCCAGTACGGAGGCGAGGGTCGGACCGATGCAGGGCGCCCAGCCGATGCCGAACAGCGCGCCGAGGAAGGGGGCGCCGACCAGCCCGGCCACCGGCTTCTTGTGGAAGCGGAACTCCCGCTGGGTCATCCCGGGGATGAGGCCCATGAAGTAGACGCCCATGAGGATCATGAGCACGCCGAGCACCTTGGACAGGATGCCCTTCTGCTCCTGGAGCGTGTCGCCGAAGTAGCCGAACAGGGCTCCGCTGGAGACGAACACGGCGGTGAATCCGAGCACGAACAGGGAGGCGCCCGCGACCATCCGGCCCCGCCGGGCCTCGGCCAGATCGGTGCCGGTGACGCCGGTCACATACGACAGATAGCCGGGGACCAGCGGCAGCACGCACGGGGAGAAGAAGGAGACGAGGCCGCCGAGCAGCGCGATGGGCAGCGCGACGAGCAGGGCGCCGTTGAGCACCGTGCCGTTGTAGCCCGTCGCGGCGAGCGTGAACGCTGCGCTCACGTCACTTCTCCGCGAGAACCGGGTCGAGCATGCCGCGCAGCTTCTCCTCGCTGAGCGCGGCCAGCGAGCGGGCCGCGATCTTCCCGTCCCGGTCGAGGACGAGCGTGGAGGGGATCGCCTGCGGGTTGAGCGTGCCCTTCTCGAAGCGGAGCATCAGCTTGCCGGTCGGGTCGTACAGGCTGGGATAGGTGACGCCGTACTCCTTGTCGAAGGCGAGGGCGTTGGCCGGCTTGGTGTCACGGGTGTTGATGCCGACGAACTGCACGCCCTTGGCCTTGAGGTCCTGGTAGACCTTCTGGAAGCCCGGCGCCTCGGCGCGGCAGGGGGCGCACCAGGAGCCCCACACGTTCACGACGACGACCTTGCCCTTGTAGGAGGCGACGTCGAGCTGCTTGCCGTCGATGGTCTCGCCGGACAGGTCGGGGGCCGCGGCCCGCTCGCCCTGCTTGACGGTCGAGATGCCGTCCTCACCCATCACGAAGTTGGTGTCGCCGCCCCCGCCGGAGGTGCCCCCGGAGGAGCACGCGGACACGAGCAGCGCCGCGACGGCGGCGCCGGCGGTCGTCAGGGCGGCGCGGCGCGAGCGGATCCGGTCGCGGGAATGAATCCGGTGGGTCGAGCGCAGGGGGGCGCGGCTGGCGGCACTCATGTGAAAAGTTTCGCATGCCCGTTCTGGGGATCTTGCGCACCCCCCTTGCGGGCGGAAACCCGCATTTCAGGCGGCCTGCCCGGGGTCCTGCGAGGCCGTGGCGCCGGTGTCCTTCAGGAACTCCTTCCAGCCACCGACGGGCTGCTGCCCGACCTCCAGCGTACGGAGCTTGGCCAGCACCTCGGGCTTCTGCACGTCCAGCCAGTCCGCGAACTGCCGGAAGGAGACGAGCCGTACGTCCTCGCCCTTCTCCTTCTCCCGCGCGATGTGCTTGAACGCCTCTTCCACGGCGTCCATGTAGATGCCGCCGTTCCACTGTTCGAAGTGGTTGCCGACGAAGAGAGGGGCGCGGTTCGTCTCGTATGCCCGCTTGAATCCCTGTATGTACGCCTGGGCGGACTGCTGCCGCCAGCGCGGGTGGTTGTAGGCGGGGGCGTTGGTGGAGTTGATCGACTGGTTCGCCAGCATGTTGTAGTCCATGGACAGGACTTCGAACGAACGTCCGGGGAAAGGTATCTGCTGCAACGGCAGGTCCCATATCCCCTGCTGCTTCCGAGGCCACACCTGGCGCCCGCCGGGCGAGGAGGCGTCGTAGCGCCAGCCGAGTTCGCGGGCGGTGGGCAGCAGGTTGTTCTGGCCGAGGAGGCAGGGCGTGCGGCCGCCGACGAGTTCCTTGTCGTAGTCGAAGGGCAGGGCGGGCAGGTCGGTCCACCCGGTGTTGGTCCGCCACTCCTTGACGAAGGACTTGGCCTGGTCGATCTCGCTGCGCCACTGCTGCGGCGTCCAGTGCGCGACCGAGCCGTACGCCTCTCCGCAGAAGTGCCCGTTGAAGTGGGTGCCGATCTCGTGGCCCTCCAGCCAGGCGCGGCGGACGCCGTTGAGCGTGTCCTTGATGTGCGCGTCGGTGAGATAGCCGATGTCGGAGGCGCCGCGCGGGTTGTTCGGCGGGTCGTAGAGCCGCTTCTTCGACTCGGGCAGCAGATACAGCCCGGAGAGGAAGAAGGTCATGGCCGCGCCGTGCTCCTTGGCGAGGTCGAGGAAGCGCGGAAAGAGGCCGTTGCCGACTTCCCCCGCCCCGTCCCAGGAGAAGACGACGAACTGCGGCGGGGTCTGCCCCGGCTCCAACGGCTCGGGCTTCGCGGGCTGGTGGGGCTGCTTGCCGGTGAAGGAGGTGGAGCCGTCACCGAGGGGGCGGGCGGTGGGCTTCGGGCTGCCCGAGGGCTTGTTCCCGTCGTTCCCGGAACCGCCCGTGGGGGTCGGCCCGTCTGACGACGTGAGGGTGCCGCACCCCGCGAGTCCTACGGCGGCCGCGGCCCCCGCGCCGAGTCCGAGTGCTCCCCTTCGGGTGAGAGTGCGCATTGCATCCCCGTTCATCACGTCCTGTGGTGGTCACCCAGTCAGAGGACGTGATGAACGAGGAGGTTCCTGTCGATCACACGTATTTCGCGACAAACGTCACGAACACGCCACAGGAACCGTAGGTATTGCTCCTACGGGGCTCAGGCGCCGAAGAAGCCTCTGCACCGAAGAAGCCTCATGCACCGAAGAAGTCTCAGGCTCCGAAGGCCTTGTCCTTCCCCTTCACCGGCTTGGCACCGGCGAGGAGGTGGGCGGGGACGAGGTCGCGGGCCGGCTCGGTGTAGCCGACGGAGACGATTTTGTCGCCCTGATACGTGAAGGTCGTCAGGGACGCGAGCGTGCACTGCCGCTTGCGCGGGTCGTGCCACAGCCGCCGCTTCTCGACGTACGACCGCACGATCCAGATCGGCAGCTGGTGACTGACGAGCACGGCCTCGTGCCCCCGAGCCCGGTCCTTGGCCGCGTCGAGCGCGCCCATCATGCGGATGACCTGGTCGACGTACGGCTCGCCCCAGGATGGCTTGAAAGGATTGAAGAGGTGCTTCCAGTTCTCGGGCCGCCGCAGCGCCCCGTCCCCGACACCGAACGTCTTGCCCTGGAAGACGTTCTCGGCCTCGATGAGCCTCTCGTCGGTGGCGATGTCCAGGCCGTGCGCCTTGGCGATCGGGGTCGCCGTCTCCTGGGCCCGCTCCAGCGGGGAGGAGCAGACGTACGTGATGTCGCGGGAGGCGAGGTGCTCGGCGACCCGGTCGGCCATCTGCCGGCCGAGCTCGGAGAGGTGGTAGCCGGCGAGACGGCCGTAGAGGACACCGTCCGGGTTGGCGACCTCACCGTGGCGCATGAGGTGGACGACGGTGATGTCGCCTTCGGTGGCGCTGGTGGCCGCGTTCTTGTCGCTCATGCCTGCGTGGCCTCCGCAGCCGCTCGGGCCGCCGCCGGAAGGGCGTCGGCGATCCGCTGGACGGCCCGTTCGTCGTGGGCCGTTGACACGAACCAGGACTCGAAGGACGACGGCGGCAGGTAGACGCCGTTCGCCAGCAGAGACTGGAAGAAGGCGGTGAAGCGGTACGACTCCTGCGCCTTGGCGTCCTCGTAGTCACGGACCGGACGGTCCGTGAAGAAGACGGAGAACATGCTGGAGGCGTTCTGCACGGTGTGCGCGACGCCTTCCTTGGTGAGCGCCTCGGAGACCAGCGCCTGGATCTGCGCGGACACGGCGTTGACCTTGGCGTAGGCAGCGTCGTCGAGGAGCCGCAGCTGGGCGAGACCGGCGGCGGTGGCGATCGGGTTCCCGGAGAGGGTGCCGGCCTGGTAGACCGGCCCGGCGGGCGCGAGGTGCTCCATCACATCGGCGCGCCCCCCGAAGGCGGCGGCGGGGAAGCCGCCCCCCATCACCTTGCCGAAGGTCATCAGATCGGGCCGGACGCCGTCGACGCCGTACCACCCGGCGCGGCTGGTCCGGAAGCCGGTCATGACCTCGTCGGAGATGTAGAGAGCGCCATTGCTCGCGCAGGCGTCCTTCAGCCCCTGGTTGAAGCCGGGCAGCGGCGGCACGACGCCCATGTTGCCCGGCGAGGCCTCGGTGATCACGCAGGCGATCTCGCCGGGATGCCGGTGGAAGGCCTCGTGCACGGCTTCGAGGTCGTTGTACGGCAGCACGATGGTGTCGCCGGCCTGGGCACCGGTGACGCCGGGAGTGTCGGGAAGAGCGAAGGTCGCGACGCCCGATCCGGCAGCGGCGAGCAGCGAGTCGACGTGCCCGTGATAACACCCGGCGAACTTGATCACCTTGGTGCGCCGGGTGAACCCGCGGGCGAGCCGGATGGCCGACATGGTCGCCTCGGTCCCACTGGACACGAGCCGCACCTGATCGACGGGCTCGACCCTGGCCACGATCTCCTCGGCGAGCGCGACCTCTCCCTCACCGGGCGTACCGAAGGAGGTCCCGCGGGAGACGGCGTCCTGCACGGCGGCGATGACCTCGGGGTGGGAGTGCCCGAGGATCATGGGCCCCCAGGAACAGACGAGATCGACGTATTCGCGCCCATCCGCATCGGTCAGATACGGACCACTGCCGGACACCATGAACCGGGGCGTTCCGCCCACGGCGCGGAAGGCGCGCACCGGGGAGTTCACGCCGCCGGGCGTGACGGCGGCCGCACGGTCGAAAAGAGCCTGTGAGACAGGCGCATCGTATGAATAGGGCATTTCGCTCATGACCTGCGACTTCTCCGACCTTCTCCGACGTTCTCGGTCTCCGCTTGCCAGTGACCTCCTCAGGGTAGGCCAGGGGGGACGTACGGCAGCGAGGTGCGGGGGTGACCCGGGTGGCCACGGGTCGGCGTGGGATCGGGCTTGGATCGGCCTGGGATCGGTCTCGGGTCGGCCTCGGGTCGGCCTCGGGTCGGCCTCGGGTCGGCCTCGGGTCGGCCTCGGGTCGGCCTGGGATCGGTCTTGGCTCGGTGTTGGCTCGGTCTTGGGGGCCTCGCTCGGCCGCTACTGACCCGGCAGCCAGTCTCCCCGCCCGCAATCTGTGAGACATCTGCGAGACTGAGACCTGATACACACAGCTCACGGGGGCAAATCTGTAGTGCCGCTTGTTCAGGGCCTGCGAAGATCCTGCGGACAGGTGTTTCAACGCACGTTTCGGCGGGCGGCCGTGGGGGAGGTCACTGACACGATGATCGGGTTGCGCGGCGGGGGCCACGCGTCCTAGAAAAGCAGTCGGGTGGAGATATGCATCGCGGTGGCGGACTGGGCGAGGGGACTGACGACTTGGGTCCTCGACGTGCCCGGCGGGGAAGGCACCGGCGCGACGCGGAGGAATCGAACGAAGCACGTCAGGGACACGTAATACCGGGTGGCCAGGGCGGCCAGGGAGAACCCGGTGGAACTGGTGGAACTGGTGAGTCCGACCGGCTCGACCGACGGGTCGACCGGCTGCGGGCGGGGAGCAGGAATGGTGGTCGGGTGGGGGTGACGTACAAGTACTTCGGCGCGCCGGACGGCGCGACCGCGGCCCGCGTCCCGATCTCGATGCGCCCCGAGGAACTCGGCGGCGACGAGCTCGGCATGAACGGCATGTTCACGAAGATCAAGCCGGAGACGATGGCGGCGATGGTCCTCACCGGCATAGAGGGCGTCCCCCTGCACAAGGTCCCGCCGCTCGAACTGGTCGTCCTGCACCCCGACTACGCCGTGGTCAAGCTCCCCATGACGGTCGTCGACCCTCTGCGCGGCATCGGCGAGGAGGCGGTGGGCGCGGCGGCGTTCATCTGGTCGACGGTGCCGGACCGGGGTGGGCCTCGGGACGCGTTCAATGTGTACCAACTGCTGCATGAGTGGCAGGACTTCAGCCATCGGTTGCATGAGGCGGGGCATCAGCCTTATTGCCTTGTGTGGCCCTGAGTTGGGGTTTCCTGGGTAGCGGACGGGGTTCTCGGACCCCGTCCTGTTCCTGCCCCTGGAGGGGACGGCAGGCGGCCGGGGCGCATATTGAAGCAAGTTGGCCCGCACTCCATCCCATACCGTAATGAGGCGCCCCGCATACTTCTCGGATGGACGCACCAAGGGCTGCCTGGCGCACTACGACACACGACTGGGCGAGCACCGTCGACCTCGACCACCTGGAGCACATCCGCCAGAACCCGGCTGGGTTCGCCCCCGGCGGCATCCGGCATCTGATCCTGGAGGTCGTCGCCTATGCCGCCGACGAGGCCCAATGCAACAGCGGCGGGCACTGCCGCATCACCCTCCACCCCGATGGTTCCGTGGCCGTCGCCGACGACGGACGGGGCACCGACACACGCCTCGACGAACACGGCCAGGTCGTGAAGAAGCCGGTCATGGCGACGAAGGACCTCCGCTTCTTCGACCACCCCGACACGCCACCGCTGCCCGACAAACACCCCCGCCGGGGCATGTCCACCGTCGCCGCACTCAGTGCCTGGCTCGTCCACACCAACCGCCGCCGCAACGGATCCTGGACCCAGCGATACGAACACGGCGTCCCCACCACCGACTTGGAACCGATCGCCGACAACCGTACGACCGGGACCATCGTCCACTTCCTCCCGGACGAGCGCCTGCGCACGGCGAGCAGCACGACCGCCGACGAACTGACACAGCTCACCGCGCCATGGACACACCTCTCCGTCTGCGTCGACGACCGGCGCACCACCTGAAACGACCGCCCCGCAGCCACGGACGCGCGGAAAACGAGCTCCCTACCGTCGGGCGACGATCAACCCCGCAACTCGTGCCGCCCGGCCGGGACCAGCCCACTCCGCCGTCGCCGCCCCGGCCGCGCAAGCCTGCGGAAGACACCAATCCACCGGCACCGGCTGCCTCGGCACCGGCTGCCTCTGGTGCTGCGGCTCCTCTGCCCACCGCCACCGCCCCTGCGCCCGCGTCCCCGCCGCGCGACGAGCCCGCTACACCCACACTCGCCGACGCCGATCCCCAGGCCGTCGTCATCCTCGCCTCGCTGCGCCTCGTGGAACAGCATGAGGCTGAGATCAGCGGGAGGCGGGTCATGGTCGACCGATTCACGGACGGGCTGCTCACGCCTACGGAGACGGCCTCCCACCTGGAGCTTCCGCCGTCAACGCTCACGAACTGGCTGAAAGGGACAGCCGCCGGGGCGCCTCTCGAGCATCGAGTCGAGCCAGTTCGCAAGGGACAGCCCTCGGTCCCCTTCGTCGCGGTGGCGGAGGCCTACGTCCTGCGCTCGTTGCGCTCGCTGGGTCTGCGGATGAGTGAGATCCGCAGGTCGACTCCCTGCTCACGCAGGGTGCGTCACGCCGTCGGCCGGTCCTCGCCCGCACGCCCCCGCATGAAGATCAGCCCCACCAATGCCAGCCCCACCACCGCGCCGACCACCTGCATACCGACGAACCCCGGGACCGACCCCGGCGCGATCCCCGCGAACGTGTCGGTGAAGGCGCGGCCGATCGTCACCGCCGGGTTGGCGAAGGACGTGGACGAGGTGAACCAGTACGCGGCGCCGATGTACGAGGCGACCGCGGCGGGGGCGAAGCGGAGGCGGTCGGTGCGGGCCAGGCCGAAGATCAGGAGGATCAGGCCGGCGGTGGCGACGACCTCGCCGAGGAGGAGGTGGCCGGCCGAGCGGTCGTGGGTGGACCACTTCACCAGCGGTTCCCCGAACATCGCATCCGCCAGTACGGCGCCCCCGATGGCGCCGGTGATCTGTGCGGCGACGTAGACGACGGCCTCGCGGAGGGTCACGCCGGGGCCGCCCCGGCGGGCTGTCCACCACTCGGCCAGCGTGACCGCCGGGTTGAAGTGCGCGCCCGAGACCGGGCCGAGCAGGGTGATCAGGACGCCGAGGCCGAAGACGGTGGCCAGGGAGTTGGCCAGCAGTTGCACGCCGACGTCCTTCGTCAGGTCGGTGGCCTGGATGCCGGAGCCTACGACGACCGCGACGAGCGCCGCCGTGCCGACGAGTTCGGCCGCGGCCTTGGCGATCAGCGGGGAAGCAGCTTGGGGCGGAGTGGCGCCCGGGGCGGGCTGCGGGCCGACGGCGGATACGGCGGACTCCGCGGCGGTCTCGTGCGTGGCGGTCAACAGGACTCCTCGGTGCAGTCGCCATAAGGGCGGGGATCGATCGCCGTAGGGGTGGGATCAGTTCGCCGTAGGGGCGGGTTCGGTTCCCCGTAGGGGCGGGATCAGTTCGCCGTAGAGGCGGGATCAGTTCGCCGTAGAGGCGGGATCAGTTCGCCGTAGAGGCGGATCAGGGGCAGGACCGCTTCACGTTGTTCTCGGCCGTGGCGCGCGCGGTCTCCGCGAGGTCCGCGAAGCGGCCGGCGAGCGAGGCGATGACGTCGGGCTTGAGCCGGTAGTAGGTGAACCGGCCGCACGGCTCCGTGTCCACCACACCCGCCTCCCGCAGCACCTTCAGATGGTTGGAGAGGTTGGTCTGCTTGGCGCCCGTCTCCTCGATCAGGTGTGTGCTGCAGAGCGTCTCCTCGGCCAGGAGGGTGACGATCCGGAGGCGGAGCGGGTCGGCCAGAACCCGCATCAGATCAGTGTCGACCGACGTCATCATGGACTGATACTGTCACATCATCCTGAGCTGATACCAGCCTGGGCTGATCTCGGGATCCGCCCCGCGCCCGACCCCGAATCCCGCAACGAAGGAAGAACCGATGTCCTCCAGCCCGCTCGCCTCCGTGCTGTTCGTCTGTGTCCACAACGCCGGGCGTTCGCAGATGGCCGCCGGTTTCCTCAACCACCTCGCGGGCGACCGGGTCGAGGTCCGTTCCGCCGGATCCATCCCGGGCGACCAGGTCAACCCGGCCGCCGTCGAGGCGATGAAGGAGGTCGGCGTCGACATCTCCGACGCCAAGCCGAAGATCCTCACCACCGAGGCCGTCCAGGCGTCCGACTACGTCATCACCATGGGCTGCGGCGACGCCTGCCCGATCTTCCCCGGCAAGAAGTACCTCGACTGGGCCCTGGAGGACCCGGCGGGCAAGGGTGTCGAGGCCGTACGGCCCATCCGCGACGAGATCAGGACGCGTATCGAGGCACTGATCGCCGAGATCGACGCCCAGCGGGAGGCGTGACGGCCCCGCGTCCCTGTTCCGGCGGCCCGGCACTCGTAGCACCTCCAACGCCCGCACCCACCCCGATGATTCACCGAAGGCGCATCCGGTAAAGCTCCGGGATACACGTAGCCCGTGTACCAGGCGCATGCGCTTCGTACGCTGGTCCGAACGGGGAGGCGTCCGCCAACGGACCCCGCGGGGGAAGGGACGTGGCAGTGGCCAAGGGGGACAGGGCAGGTTCGTCGGCCTTAGGGAGAGTACGCGTTCTCTCATCGGGCGGCGGCGTGCTCGGTGCCGGCATCCTGGTGATGCCCGGTACCGTGCTGACCTGCGCACATGTGGTGGCGTCGGCTGTGGGAGCGGCCAGGGACCGTGCGGTGGCGATGCCGGAGCGCACCGTTCTGGTCGACGTGCCCGGCCGTCCGGACATCGAGGCCGGCGAGGCGAGGGTCGTGCCGGACGGCTGGTTTCCCGGCCCGCTGGCCGGTGGTTCGGGCGGGGACCTGGCCGTCCTGCGCACGGCCTGGTCGCCGCCCCATGACGTGGTCCCGGCACGGCTCGGCGTGTGCGGCGAGCCGGACCGGCGCGAGGTGAGCGTGTGCGGCCACCCGGCCGGAGCGCCCGACGGGCTGGTCTCCACGGCTCGGCTGGTGGGACAGGGCGGCCCTCACCGGGACTGGATCCAGATGGAAGGGCTCGGCACCGTCGGTGCCTGGGTCGGCTATGGATTCAGCGGTGCCGGTGTGTGGGACCCGGCCGGCCGACGGGTCGTCGGCATGGTCACCGCCGCGTACGCCGACCGGCAGGCCAAGGTGGCGTGGATGCTTCCCCTGGAGGCGGCGGCGCAGATGTGGCCGACGCTGTACCCGATGCTGGAGCACCCCGGTGTGCCCATACCGACCGCACCCGAGCGGACGGGACCAGGCATTCGGTCCACGCGCCCACCGGCCGAGCCACTCGGGCCGGCCACACTGCGACAGCCGTCGGGGCCTCCCTCCGACAGGGACCAATTCGCGCTGGCCGAGGCTCTACTGAACGTGCCTCAGGTCGAGGACGACAACGCGGCAGCGCTGCGCCGGCTGCTGCCGGCCCCCATCCGGCGCGCCATCCGCACCCATCCCCGACCCCGGCTCCAGCTCTTCTACGTCGTCCAGGCCTGCGCCGACCACCGCGACGGCGGACAGGCTCTCCTCGACGCCCTCCGGCTGCTCGACGACGAGTCGGAGCCCGCGAGGGCGGCCCTCGACCTCATCGCGAAGCTGTGGCCGACGGGCCCGGAAGGCGAGACCTCGTGACGCGCTCCCAGGGGTCCTGGGGGCCGCCGAAGGTCCTCCTGGACGCGCTGGACGCCGTCCCGTGCTTCGAGGAGCCGATGCTGCTGCACGAGTGCGCGCGGCAAGTGAGCCGGGCGCTGGGCGTCGCCTTCACGCTGCCCGAGAGCAGCCGCCGACGGGGCTCGTTGCTGTTCCTGCTCCGGGAGGTGATGCCGTATCCGGACGGTCTCCAGGTGCTGGGCAGCGTGGTCTCGATGCTGGAGGGCGAGACCCGTCACATGGCGCGTGTGCGGACCGCCATCGCGCTCGCCGAAGCGCCGCTCTTCTCGGCGCGCAGCTGGGAACGGCTGATGGGCCTGCTGGGCGGGCTGGAGGTGCTCGACGTCGCCCGGGCCTTCCACGAGGCCCTGGGCGATCGGCCCGATCCCCTGCCCGCCCACTGTGCGGAGCCATGGTCGGTGGTGCTGTACTCGGCGACCCTCAACGCACGGCCCGGCGAGCCGCTCCCGTGCGTGATCCTGGTCGAACACCTCGCGCGCTACGCGAAGGGGCAGCAACAGCAGGAACTACTGGACTGGGTGGCGGAGCACGGGGTCCGCCCCGAGGCGTATCCGGGCGGACCCGGTGCTCCGACAGCGGACAGCGGTACGCCCGCCGCGCTGCCTGTGGCCGCGGGAGCGGAGCATGACCGTCCGGCCGTCCGCCACCCTCAGAGCAGGAGTCAGAGCAGGAGTCAGGGCAGGGGTCAGGGCAGGAACATCCCGGTGACGCCCGCCTCCCCCGACCCACTGCCTCAGGTCGGGGAGGACGCGGTCTGGGGGCCCACCGCCTGTCTGCTGATCCGGCTGCGCCCGCTGCCGGATCCCGATCACGACGGGGAACGGCTGCTGTCGTACTGGTGGCAGATCGGCGGACCGGATCCGTATCCGGTGCGGGGCGGGGACGTGCGCGTCGACGTGGCCGATCTGCCCGAGCACGTGAAGGCGCTGGTGCAGGAGGCCGAGACGGGCTGGGCGTACTTCTGGAAGGAAGACCTGACCCTGGAGTTCCTGCTCCCCAGGGATCTTCTGGACTTACCTGTCGAAAAATGGACGAAACATGGCTTCCAGGGTGCGAACGGCACCCTTGGGGAGGACCACCCAGTGGTTCTTCGCAGCCTCGAAAGGATGGAACGCGCGGACACACATGGACGCTGGGCCAAGCGCTGGGACGCCTTGATGACCGGCTGCGGCGGCCCGGTCCACTGGTTTCCGGACGACGGTGGCCGGGGCCGCCTGCTCGCCGATCCGCAGCCGGTGATGGTCGTCCTGAGCGATCCGCCCGGTGGCCGCCGGAGCGGCCGTCCGGGGTTCGACGAGCTGGCCGAGTCGCTCCGGGCGGGGGTACCGATCGTGGTGTGGGACCGGCGCGGGGGTGTGGATCCCGCCTTTCGCGACGAATTGCGGGAACTGACCTCACGCAAAGGCATCCTTCGCTTACCAGACGCAGTCAGGTCGTTGCGCATCGAGGCTGAGGGCGAGGATCCTGCTGAGGGCGGCTCTTCGCTCGGTCGCCACGCAGCTTTGCTCTGGGACGACCCGTACCGCCTTCCGGGCGAGCGGGGAGAAGCGGCGGATTCATCCGCGCAGGGGGGAGGGTAGGACGAGATGCTTCCAGACGATGGTGCATCCGGGGGAACGCGTCCGGCCGACGACTCACGTACGGGGGGCCCGACAGCGGCTCCGGCCGTAGACGGCACCGCCGGGTCCGCAGCCGACGGTGCGGGTCCAGGCTCCTCCGACCACCGGTGGTGGATCTACCGCGGCACGGGACGGCCCTTGTACGACACCGACCTCGGTGAACTCCTTCCGCCTCCACCGCCCTGGCGCCGGTTCACCGGCGGGCCCGTGGTCGCCCCGCCTCCGACGGACGACGAGGAGATGGAGCGGCGGCTGGGGCAGGTCACCGCGTTGTCCGCCGGTTCCGACCACGTCAGGCGTGAGGCCGACATGGTGAACGCAGCCCTGCTGCTGCGCCGGCCACTGCTGGTCACGGGACGGCCCGGGACCGGCAAGTCGTCCCTCGCCTACCGGATCAGCCGGGAACTCAAACTAGGTCGAGTGCTGCGCTGGCACATCACCAGCCGCACCACGCTACGGTCCGGATTGTACGAATATGACGCGATCGGCCGAGTCCAGGACTCGGCGGCGTTACGCACCCTGCACCGGGCGGACGGCACTGTCGACGAGGGCGACGAGGGCACGGACGGGCGGGCGGCGGGCGAGGAGGCACTCCCGGGGATCGGCGACTACCTCCAACTGGGCCCCCTGGGAACGGCGTTGCTTCCCTACGAGCTGCCTCGGGTGCTGCTGGTCGACGAACTGGACAAGAGTGACCAGGATCTGGCCAACGACCTGCTGAGCGTGTTCGAGGAGGGGCAGTTCCCCATCGCCGAACTCGTGCGGGCCCGGCGACTGCACCCCAGGGTGACGGTCATGACCGACGACCCCAACGGCACCGCCGAGATCGTCGACGGCGTCGTCAAGTGCCGCGCCTTCCCCATCGTGGTGATCACATCGAACGGCGAACGCGAGTTCCCGCCGGCCTTCCTCCGCCGCTGTCTGCGGCTTCGTATGCCGGACCCGGACCGTCCGCAACTGGTCGACATGGTTCTGGCCCACCTCAGGGAGGCGGCGGGGGCAACGGGTTCCGCCCCGGCCGAGGGCCTGATCGACCGCTTCCTGCGCAACAGCCGGGACCGGGGCGGCCTCGCCGTGGACCAGTTGCTCAACGCCGTGTTCCTGACGACTTCGGGACGCTTCCCCGCCGACGACGAGGAGGCACTGGAGGACCTCGTGGACGCGCTGTGGCACCGGCTCGACGGAGCGGGGGCGGAATCGAGGGCCGGATGACGGCGGCTTCCCCGGAACCCCCTCGCCGGCCCGCACGGCCGGAGGGAGGGCACAGGTCTGCCCCGGACCGGGAGTTGCCGACCTGGGCGGAGCTGGCGGACGCGCTGTACCTGGCGGCGTGCCAGGACGCGGCCGTACCGCTGTTCGACGCGCCGGGGCGGGCGGCCCGGGAGCGCGGCGAACGGCTCCGGCCCTCCACCCGGGCCGCTGACAGCCGGTCCGGCGACCCGACGGCACCCGCGGACAGCCCGTCCGGCGACCCGACGGCACCCGAGAACAGCCCGTCCGGCGACCCGACGGCACACGAGGAGCACCCCGACAGCCTCTCCGACGCCCCTCCGGCGCGCGGGCGACAGGACGGCAGCCGCCGCGACGAGCCCTCGGCTCCCGAGGGGCAGGACAGCGGCCGCCCTGGCGAATCTCCCGCCCCCGAACACCAGGGCAGCCACCGCACCGACGGAGGGCAGGAACCCGGCGGTCAGGAGGAGCCACCGACGGACCCGGACCACCTGCCGCTGCTCGGCAGCCTCCCGTCGGCGAGCTCGACCCCGGCGCATCCGCTCCTCGCCCTTCACTCCGGTCACTCCGGCCGCGAGGCGTCCCCCGACCAGGCCGGCTGGCCCGCCTCGCCCCGGCTGGCCGACTCCCTGGCGCTCGGCAGGTCGCTGCGTCCGCTCCGTCTGTTCCGCGACTCGCCCCACGACGTCGAGCTGGACGAGGAGGCGACCGCGGAGCAGGCCGCGCTGGCAGGGATGTGGGCCCCGGTGTGCCGAGCACTTCCCGAGCGGTGGCTCGACCTGCTGCTGCTGGTGGACGACAGCCCGTCGATGGCTCTGTGGTCGCACACGGCGCGCCAGATCGCCGGTCTGATGGAGCAGACGGCGGCCTTCCGCACCGTACGGCTGGTCCGCTGGAACCTGGACGACGGCGCGACGCCCGGCATCCCGCCGACCGAGGTCCAGCCGGGTGACCGGCAGTTGCTGCTGGCCGTCACGGACGGCGGCCACGGCGCCTGGCGCACCGGCCGGGCGGTCTCGACGCTGCACCGGCTCGGCCGGTTCTCACCCGTCGCCGTACTGAGCCTGCTCCCCCAGCACCTGTGGGACCTGACACTGCCCACCATCGCCCCCACCCGGCTACGGGCGTCGTCCCCCGCCGCGCCCAACCGTTCGTACGACGCCGACTGGAAGCACCCGCATGCGGACGCCCTGGGAGCGGATCCGCAGACCGTCGCCGAGCCCGGCCGGCACAGCGCGATTCCCGTACCCGTCGTGGAGCTGCGGCCGAAGTCACTGGAGCGCTGGGCCCGGCTGGTGGCCGCGGCGGACGGCGGCGAGTGGCACGCTCTGGCGGCCCTGTGGAGCGCGCCGGGCGGGGACCTGCGCGCGGCCGCGGTCGGTCCGGTCACTGAGGCGCTGGCCGACATCGTGGCCGAACCGCACAGCGTCGAGGCCTACGGCGCCGCGTCCGCCGAATCGACGGCGGTACGGCGGGCCAAGCGGGCCGCCACCATGGTGCGCCGCTTCCGGGCCACGGCCTCTCCGGCTGCCTACACCCTCGCTCAGCGACTCGCGGCGGCCCCGCTCAACCTCCCCGTCATGCGGCTGCTGCAACAGGCCCTGCCCGGAACGCAGTACTGGAACCTCGCCGAGATCGTGCTGCTGGGCCTGGTGCACCGCACCGACGAAACAGCCGACGCCGAGGACGCCCACCGGGTCTCCTTCGACTTCGAGGAGGGCGTACGGGAGGAACTCCTCGCCCTCGGCAGCCGGACGGAGACGATTCGCGCGCTGCGCCGGATCCAGCACCACCTCGGCCCGCAGCTGGAGGCGCTGTGGGGTGAGGGAGGAAGTGCGCTGGTAGCCCCGGAGGGTGAGCCCGCCGACCCACCGATGACCGACCAGACCCGCCCGTTCGTGGCTCACCTGTACACGGCGCTGTGCGCGGTGTCGGGCCCTTACCTCACCCGCGCGAACCACCTGGGCCGACTGCTCCAGCGCGCCGGCCCCCGACCGACCCGGACGGCCAAGGCCGCCGGCGGCGCTCCAACGCCAGGGCACAAGCGGCCATCAGGGTACTCATCGACCGAAATGCGGTCAAAGTTGTACGACTTTACACCCTCCGGCGCGCTAGATTACGGGCCTCGAACACCTCAGGCCCCGGAAACACCTCAAGCCCCGGAAGCGGCGAACACCCCGCGCCCTACGGGGACTTCACCCCCGGGGCCGGCATCCGCCACCGTTCCGCCCGCCCAGCCCTCCCCCGCGCCCGCACCCACGCCCGCGCGTCCACATCAAGGAGGAATTGCCTTGACTGCCGGTCTGTCCGTTGCCCCGGGCCAGCGAAGCCCGCACGACCCACCCCGCATCTGGGGGAACGTACCGCAGCGGAACCGGAACTTCACAGGTCGGGAGATGCTGCTCGAACGGCTGCAGGAACGGCTGGGCAGCGGCGTCACCGCGGTGCTGCCGGAGGCCTTGCACGGCATGGGCGGTGTGGGCAAGTCACAGATCGCCATCGAGTACGTCTACCGGCACAGCCGTGACTACCGGCTGATCTGGTGGATCCCGTCCGAGCAGGAGAACCAGATCGTCCAGTCGCTCATCGAACTGGGCGAGCAGATGGGCCTGCAGGTGGGTTCGGAAATGAGTGCGGTGCCCGCCGTACTGGACGCCCTGCGCCGGGGCGAGCCGTACAGCGAATGGCTACTGGTGTTCGACAACGCCGAGAATCCGCGGGAAGTGCGCAAGTACTTCCCCAGTGACGGCCCGGGACGCATCGTCGTGACGTCCCGCAACTTCCAGTGGTCCACCGATGCCAGCTCGCTAGAGGTCGATGTGTTTGCACGTGAGGAGAGCGTCGCACTGCTGCGGCGTCGCAGCCCCCAGCTCCCCGACGATTCCGTCGACCACCTCGCCGCCGCCCTCGGCGACCTGCCCCTGGCGGTCGAGCAGGCCGCGGTCTGGCTGGCCGAGACCGGCATGCCGGTGCAGCAGTACCTCGAGGTGTACGAGCGCAACTTCACAGCGCTGATGCAGTCCGAGCCGCCCGGTGACTACCCCCTGTCGGTGGCGGCCGCCTGGAACGTGTCCCTGGGCCGACTGCGGGAGACCCGTCCGGACGCTCTGCAACTGCTCCAGGTCTGTGCGTTCTTCGCTCCGGAACCCATCGAATGGGACCTCTTCTCGGCCGTACGCGGCATCTCGGTCCCGCAGGAGCTGCAGTCCGCGCTGGACGATCCGGTCAAGCTGGGGCGGGCGGTGCGGGAGATCGGGCGGTATGCGCTGGCGCGGATCGATCACCGGCAGAACACGGTTCAGATGCACCGGCTGGTTCAGCGTGTGCTGATCGAGCAGATGAATCCGCAGGAACAGGCGATGATGCGGCACGCCGCGCATCAACTGCTGGCCCATGCGGACCCGAGGAACCCGCAGCGGGCTGCTTACTGGCCGCGCTACTCCTCGCTCCTCAGCCATGTGAGGGCGTCCAACGCCGTCGAGTGCGAAGAGCCGTGGACACGTCGTCTCGTACTGAACGAGGTGTGGTTCCTGCGCGCACGCGGCGACCACGCGGGAGCTCTGATCCTGGGCGAGCGTGCCGCGGGCATCTGGCGTGACCGCCTGGGCGAGGACCACGAGGAGGTCCTCAACATCGACCAGCAGATCGCCGAGGCCCTGCGTGAACAGGGCGTCGACCTCGGCCGGGCGTACAACCTGCAGTCCGGGCTCGTGGAGCGCTTCCGCAGGGTCCTCGGTGAGGCCCACGAGGACACGCTGCAGGCGCAGAGCTTCATGGCCATCCACCACCGCAACCGTGGCAACTTCGACGAGGCGCGGCAGATGGACAAACGGGTCTACGAAACAAGCCTGCGGGAGTTCGGGGCGGACGACCCGGCCACCCTGCTCGCCGCGCACAACTACGCCGTGAGTCTGCGCCTGGCCGGTGCCTCGGAAACAGCCCGGGAACTCGACTACAACACCTGGCAGCGGCGGATCGAGGCCTTGGGTGAGGACCACATCTACACGCTGTCCACCCGGGAGGCCTACCTGCTCGACCTCCAGGAAGTCGGCCGGTACGAGGAAGCACTCGAAGGTTACGAGTTGCTGGCCGAAGAAGTCATCGAAAAGCTCGGCGAGCGGCATCCCTTCGCGGCACTGGTGAACCGCAACCGGTGTGTGACGCGCCGCAAGATGGGCGATCACGAGGGCGCCTACGCCCTGTCGCGCCAGTACATCGAACTGATCGCCGACGTCCTCGGCACCGACAGCCGTTACCACCTCCTGATCGCGGTCAGCCACGCCAACGACCTGCGCCAGGCCGGCAAGCTCCAGGAATCACGGGCCCTGAGCCAACAGGTGTTGGAACGGCACCGCGCCAGGTACGGCCGGGAGCACCCGCACAGCTACGCCTGCGCCATGAACCTCGCGGTGACGCTCAGGCTGCTCGGGCAGCCCGAGGCCGCGCTGGAACTGGACCAGGAAACGGTCGAAGGGCTGACCCGCCTGCTCGGTGAGGGACACCCCCGGACACTGCTCGCCCGAATGAACCTGGCCAGCGACCACTTCGCCCTCGGCCATCCCGAGGACGCCCACGCCCTCGACAAAGCCCTGGCCGAGGAGTCGGCCCGACTGCGCGAGAACCACCCGGCCAACCTGGCCGTCCAGCTCAATCTGAGCTACGACCTGAAGGCACTGCGCAGGACCGAGGAGAGCGAGCAGCTGTACACCGAGGCCCTGGAGCGGTACCGGAGCGTCCTGGGCCCGTCGCACCCCGCGACACGCGACGCCGAGAAGGGGCTGCGCGCCAATGCCGACATCGACTTGCTCTCGCTCTAGGCTTCCGCAGCACTCGGAGTGAGGCCGGTGCCCTCTCCGCCGAGCCATGCGGCCAGGTCGAGGGGGGCGGGAGAGCCGCCCTCAGCGGCGATGGCCCGGTGAACGCCCGACACCACTTCGGGCCGGTCCAGCAGCAGGGCGACGCCTGCTCCACGGGCGTGCTCGGGAAGCGTCAGCGCGGCGCCGATCCATGCCTCGACGTTCTGCGAGTCGCGCGCGGCCCACTCCGTGTAGCCGAGCGCGGCTTCTTCGGCGTCCCCCGCGACCGCGGCGTACTCGGCCCGGCGTGCCGGATCCCCGTTCTCCTCCTGTCGGCGTCGGCGAGCGAAGAGTTCCGGCGCCGACAGGAAGTATCTGGCCAGCGGTCCGAACGTATCGAGGCGCACCAGGTCAGGGCGCGGACGCAGGATCGATGCCGGCAACGCGGGAGCCGGATGCCTGGCCGCCCAAGCAGCGGCGAGTCGCTCCGCGGCGGACCGGGTGATCTCCAGGTGCCGCGCCCGCCATACCGATCGCCGTAGCGCGCAGTAGTGACGGGCCAGTGCGTCCGGTCTGCCGGATACGACGTCCTCCTGCCACGTCCCGACGAGCGCCGCGATCTCCTGGACGAACATCCGGCCCGCCTCGGTCAGGCCGTCGTCGGTCATGAGCGCGGCGACAGCCTCCCGCAGTTGCTCCCTGAGGACGGCGAACTCGAAGTCGGCGCGCTGCGCCTCCGTTCCGGTCACGTGCCTGCGGTGCGTCCGCCAGAACCGCGCGACCCCCGCGAACGCGAACACTCCGTGGAACAGTCCGCGCACCGGCCGGGGATCACTGCGCCACGGCGCGTAGTAGAGGCGCCGCCCCGTCGACCCGCCGGGCTCGTCCTCGGTGCCCCGCACCAGGGGCACCAGGCTGAGCAGCGCGTTCAGCTGCTGATGACGCGTCTCGTGGACGAGGACCGCCGCCGTCTGGGTCGCGTCGGACGGCAGGGACAAGGTGACCGCGCCGAAGGCGTCCAGCGAGGACGCGCTTGCCACCAGACCCGCTGCCGTCCGGAACGACCGCGGTACGAGCAGCCGCACGAGCGTCCTCAGCGCGGCGGCGTCCGCCGGGGACTCGCGGTCCAACAGGGCGTACGCACCGGAAAGGCGGTCCTCCCACAGCTGTAATCGGCGCTCGCCCAACCGGCTGGGAGACCTCGGATACCGAATGAAGTCGCGGTACGGGGTCACCGTGTCCAGCCACGGGCCCGCCTGTGCGTTCTCCTCCGCACGCGGCGCGACGCCCCGCACAGGCCGCAGCGGACGCCACCCCGGCGCCGACGCCGTAAGGAGGCGGGACAGCCGTACCTGCGCCAGTTCCCCGTGTATGACGGCGCCCTCCCGCCCCACCCGGATCTGCGCCTCGCTCCAGCGGCGCCGCGCCACCGGGCCCGCCATCCCCGTGCCGGGAAGCCAGACCATGCCTCGGTGTGCGGGCACCCGTATCACGGCGGGGACACCGGCACGCACGGCCGCCGCCGCAGCCAGCGCGTGGAACTGGCCGAGCTCGGCCCACAGCGGGGCAGCGGACGCTGTCGTGGCAGCGGATCCACCGAGGCGTCTCAGCAGGCGCAGGGCCCAGGCCATGACGGTGGGATCGGCGAGCACGATCTCCACCGCCTCGGGGGCATGCCGCTCGGTCGTGCACAGCAGGCGCCAAGCCACCTGGCCCGGCGGGAAGCCACCGGGGTGCCGGGTGCGCCGGGCCGCTTCGTCGACGTGATCCAACAAAGCACGCAGGACCAGCAGGAGTTGGCTGCGCTGAGCGGAACACAACAGATGCAGGTCGGCCTCGCTCGCGCTGCCCGCCGCTATGGCCTGGAGAGACTCCAGGGACACCCGGTGGACGTCCAGCGGCCGAGAGGTCACGGTTGGCGCTGATCCGGCCGTCGCCCGGGGGCGAATCTCATTTCGTCGCTTTGGCTGTCCCCCGTCAGCGTCCCGAAAGCCAGGGTCGCCCTGATGTCCACCCGGCTCAACGCGCGTCGCAACGCCGGATCGTCGCTGGAGTGCAGCTCCGCCAAAGAGATCCCGGATAGATCGACAAGGTCGGAACAGAAGTCCTTCGCAGACTCTGCCATACCGTGGTTCCCCCTGACGTGGTGGTTTGGCGGCTCGGGGTGCGCTTCCATGGTGGCTGCAATGGCTCGCCAGTGGAAGACGGCCGCAGGTCATACAGCGTGGGGCGGGCGCGGCCGCCGGACAGGGCATCAGGAGGGGGAGGACATGACGCAGTTGTTGCGGTTTCCGTCCGAGGACGGCAGCGGTTCCCTGGTCGTCGAGGTGGCGGAGAACGAACCGGGTGTCGTCGAGGTGTCCCGTCTGGGCAACGCGGTGGCCGATGCCACCGCCTCCTTCGAGGAGGGGGTCGACCGGATCCGGAACGCCGCGGCGTCCGCCCTGCGGCGACTGCGGGACATGCCGCACCGCCCCGACGAGGTCAGCCTGGAATTCGGCATGCGGTTCAACGCCGAACTCGGCGCCGTCATCGCAAAATCGCAGGCAGAGGCGCACATGACGGTGACGATGACCTGGCACGCGGACAGCCCCGGGGACTGAGGGGGTCCTTGCACTATGAGCGCCCGATCGACCTCACCGCCACCCTCATCCCCCACCCACCGTGAACCCGATCACCGCCCCACCCCCCTCCCGCCGCACAGCGAACGGCGCTCCCCCATGCGCGAGCGCCACCTCCCGCACGATGGACAACCCCAGGCCCGAGCCGGGCAGGGAGCGGGCGTCGGCGGCGCGGTAGAAGCGGTCGAAGACGCGGATCAGGTCGCGGTCGGAGATGCCGGGGCCACGGTCGAGGACCTCGACGCGGACGGACCCGCTGCCCACGCTGGATGAGGGCCCCGGCCGGGCGGGCCCGGCGATGTCGAGTTCGATGGGTGCCGTGCCGTCGCTGTCGAACTTCGCCGCGTTCTCGACGAGGTTGGAGATCGCGCGGGTCAGCATGCCGGGCCGGCCGTCGGTGGTCGTGTCGCCGCTCGCGCGGACCAGGATCTCCCGCCCGGTACGGCGCCGGGCGAGCCCCGCGACCTCCTCGGCGAGGTCGGCGAGGTCGACCCGTTGCGGCGGCTCGGTGTCGGACTGCCCGGCGGCGAGGTCGACGAGCTCGTTGACCAGGTCGGTCAGTTCGCGGGCCTCCTGGGTCAGGTCCGCCACCAGCTCTTCGCGGGTGGCGGGGGGCAGCTCGTCGATCCTCCGCAGCAGGGAGATGTTCGTACGCAGAGAGGTCAGCGGCGTACGCAGCTCGTGCCCCGCGTCCTGGACCAGCCGGCGCTGGTCCTCCTCGGACTGGGCGAGGCGGCCCAGCATGCGGTCGAAGGCGCGACCGAGGCGGCCGACCTCGTCGTAGCCGGTGACGGGCACCTGGATGCCGAGCCGGCGGGTGCGGGCGACGTCCTCGGCGGCGGAGGTGAGGATGACCAGCCGCCGGGTGATGCGCCGGGCCAGCCACCAGCCGAACAGCCCTGCGGCGACCACCACCGCGACCATCAGGATCAGCGTGCGCTGTTGCAGGGCCCGCAGCAGGTCCTCGGTGTCGCTGAACTCCTGCGCGACCTGCACCGCGCCCCGTCCCCCGCCGAGCGAGACGGTCGCCACCCGGTAGACGTCGTCGGCGACGTCGACGTCGTCGTGCTCGACCAGCCTCCCGGACGTGCCGGCCGCGGCGATCCTCCGGTCGGCGCCGGTGACCGGCAGCCCTGGACTGCCCGGATCGACGACGCGACCGTCCGGCCCCAGCACCTGCACGTCCGTACGGGCGGGCCGCACGATGTCGTGGCCCGGCGCGGAGGAGGAGAAGTCGTCCGGCGACATCCGGGCCGTGCGCACCTCGTCCCGCAGATCCCGCACGACCTGGTCGAACACGGACTCCTGGTCCACCCGCACCAGCCGGGCGGCGGCGCTGTAGGACAGCACACCGACCAGGAGGGTGACGGCGGCGGTCACGGCCGCGAAGGACACCGCGAAGGTGGTCCGCAGCGACAGCAGCCGCGGCCGCCGGATCACGGGCCGGAGCCGGGGCCGCCGCCTCGCCGACAACGACAACCGCCCGAGGCGGCCCACTCAGTCCTCCCGCAGCACGTAACCCACCCCGCGGACCGTGTGGATCAGCTGCGCCGCCCCCGGCTCGTCCAGCTTGCGGCGCAGATAGCCGACGTACACGGCGAGGTTCTTGGAACCGGGCCCGAAGTCGTAGCCCCAGATCCGGTCGTAGATGGTGGAGTGGTCGAGCACGATCCCCGCGTTGCGCACGAGCAGCTCCAGCAGCTCGAACTCGGTGCGCGTCAGCTCCAGCTCCCGCGTCCCGCGCCAGGCGCGACGGGCCTGCACGTCCATCCGCAGCCCGGCCGCCTCGATCCGCCCGTCGGGCACCGGCGGCGGCGGCTTCGGTACGCCGGTCAGCGCGCCGACCGGACTGGTCCGCCGCAGCAGGGCACGCAGCCGGGCGAAGACCTCCTCGACGTCGAAGGGCTTCACCACGTAGTCGTCGGCGCCCGCGTCCAGACCGGCGATCCGGTCCTGGGTCTCCACGAGCGCCGTCAGCATCAGGATCGGCGTGCGGTCGCCCTCGGCGCGCAGCACCCGGCAGACCTGGAGTCCGTCGATCCCGGGCATCATCACGTCGAGGACGAGCACGTCCGGCGGGGTCTTGTGGGCCTGCGCCAGCGCCTCGACGCCGTCGACGACCGCGGTGACCTGGTAGCCCTCCAGCGTCAGGGCGCGCTCCAGGGCGTGACGGATGGCGCGGTCGTCTTCGGCGAGCAGCACAGTTTGGGGCACGCCCACAGTGTGCCAAGCCATCACGGTCGTACGACGTGATGAACGGCTCAGTGGGCACCTTCTTACTGGCCTCTCACCGGTGGGGGAGCAACCGGAGGATGCTCCCCTACCGTCCTCTCACCTCGCGGGCCGCAGCGCGGCGAGCTGTTCCTCGAAAGGCACGACCGCGAAGTCGTCAGAGTGGTCGGAGTGGTCGGAGTGGTCGGAGTCGTCCATCGCCGGCGCGGACGCCGCGAGGCCGGTCATCAGCCCAGCCAGCTCCCCCGCCGCCCGCGCGACCCGCCCGTCCAGTCCCTCGGCGCCCCAGTCCTCCGAGGCGGCGTACACCCCGGTCGGGACGACGACGGCCCGGAGGTAGGAGAAGAGCGGCCTCAGAGCGTGCTCGAGCACCAGCGAGTGCCGGGCCGTGCCGCCCGTGGCCGCGATCAGCACCGGCTTGCCCGCCAGCGCGTCCTTGTCGATCACGTCGAAGAACGACTTGAACAGCCCGCTGTACGACGCGGAGAACACGGGGGTCACCACGATCAACCCGTCGGCCCCGGTCACCGCGTCGATCGCGGCGCTCAGCTTCCGCCCAGGAAACCCGTTCGTGAAGTTGTGCGCGATCTCCACGGCCAGGTCGCGCAACTCGACGACCTGAACCTCCGCCGAGCCCCGTTCGGCAGCCGCCGCGGCCAGCCGGTCGCCCAGCAGCCGGGTGGAGGACGGGACGCTCAGCCCGGCCGAGACGACGACGAGCTTCATACGGCGGCCTCCTGAGCGCCTCATACGGTGGCCTCCTGAGCCTTGAGCAACGACGCGTGGGTCGGCCCGTCGGGCACGTCGGCCGGGCGGTCCACCGCGAACTCCTTCCGCAGGACGGGCACGACCTCCTCGCCGAGCATGTCGATCTGCTCCAGCACGGTCTTCAGCGGCAGCCCGGCGTGGTCCACGAGGAACAGCTGGCGCTGGTAGTCGCCTGCGTACTCGCGGAAGGTCAGCGTCTTGTCGATGACCTGCTCGGGCGAGCCCACGGTCAGCGGGGTCTGGTCGGTGAAGTCCTCCAGCGACGGCCCGTGCCCGTAGACGGGCGCGACGTCGAAGTACGGCCGGAACTCGCGCACCGCGTCCTGCGAGTTCCTCCGCATGAAGACGTGCCCGCCCAACCCCACGATGGCCTGCTCGGGCGTGCCGTGCCCGTAGTGGGCGTACCGGGTCCGGTACAGCTCGACCATCCGCTTGGTGTGGTCGGCCGGCCAGAAGATGTTGTTGTGGAAGAAGCCGTCGCCGTAGTACGCGGCCTGCTCGGCGATCTCCGGCGAGCGGATCGAGCCGTGCCAGACGAACGGGGGCACGCCGTCGAGCGGGCGGGGCGTGGAGGTGAAGCCCTGGAGCGGCGTGCGGAACTTCCCCTCCCAGTTCACGACGTCCTCGCGCCACAGCCGGTGGAGGAGGGCGTAGTTCTCGATGGCGAGGTTGATGCCCTGCCGGATGTCCTGCCCGAACCAGGGATAGACGGGCCCCGTGTTCCCGCGCCCCATCATGAGGTCCACCCGGCCGTCCGCCAGATGCTGGAGCATCGCGAAGTCCTCGGCGATCTTCACCGGGTCGTTGGTGGTGATGAGGGTGGTGGCGGTGGAGAGGATCAGCCGCTGCGTGCGCGCCGCGATGTAGCCGAGCATGGTGGTCGGCGACGAGGGGACGAACGGCGGGTTGTGGTGCTCGCCGGTCGCGAAGACGTCGAGCCCGACCTCCTCGGCCTTCAGCGCGATGGCGACCATGGCCTTGATGCGCTCACGCTCGGTCGGCGTCCGGCCCGTGGTCGGGTCCGGCGTGACATCGCCGACGCTGAAGATCCCGAACTGCATGGTCGCTCACCCTCCAGGTTGTTGACCGTTCAACTATACCCCTGGAACGGTCCGCCCCTCCCCCGTATTCCACACATCCACCGAGTGTCAGTACCCCGTCCTACGATCGCTGCATGGCCGCCCCACGCCGTGACACCCGAGGCATCGTCGACGCCGCGGAACTCTTCGCGCGCGTGCACTTCCGCCGCCGCGAACCCGCCGAGCCGCTGCGCCGGTACGTCGAGCTGTACTGGCTGATCGACTGGGACCTCACCGAGCCGTACGTCTCCCATGTCGTCCCGCACCCCGCGGTCAACATCGTCTTCCAGCGGTTCGAAGGCCGGGAGCCCTTCATCGAGGTCGCGGGCATCCAGCTCGACCTCTTCACACAGAAGCTGGAGGGCCGCGGCCGGGTCTGCGGCATCAAATTCCGACCGGGCGGCTTCCGCCCCTTCGCACCGGAGCGGCCGGTGACGAAGTGGACCGGCCGGCGGATCTTCTCCCCCGAGGTCTTCGAGGTCCTCCCGGACACGGACCCCACCACGATCCTCGCCCCGGCCGACGAGGACGCCCGCGTCGCCGCCCTCGACGCGTTCCTGCTCGCCCTCACCCCACGGACCGACCCCCAGGCCGACCTCGCGACGACCCTCGTAGACCGCATCCGCACCGACCGCACGATCCGCCGCGTCACCGACTTCGCCCACTCCGAGGGCATGTCCGTACGACTGCTCCAGCGCCTGTTCGCCGCATACGTCGGCGTCGGCCCGAAGTGGGTCATCCTCCGCTACCGCATCCACGAGGCCCTGGAACGCGCGGAGAGAGACCGCGAGGTGGACTGGGCCACCCTTGCCGCCGACCTCGGCTACGCCGACCAGGCCCACCTGATCCGCGACTTCACCACGACGGTGGGGGTGCCACCGACTGCGTATGCACAGGGGGTGCACTGAGGGCCAATCGTGCGCACAGGCGGTGTACTGAGGGCCATCGTGGCCGCACTGGCTCGGCGGGCCGCCCTGGCTCGCCGCGCCCAAGCCGGCCGGGGCGGTCGGCCCGAGGCCCTACGGCACCAGCACCAGCCGCCCCCGCACCCCACCCTCCGCGAGCCGGGCGTGCGCCTTCGGCGCGTCCTCCAGGGCGTATGCCTCGGCCACCCGGAGGGTCAGCGCCCCCTCGTCCACCAGCCGGACCAGCTCGGCAAGCCGCGCCCCGTCCGCCCTCACCTCGATCGCGCCGACCCGCACGCCCCGCACCGGCGCCGGGTACGCCCGCGGAATGACGCCGGCATAGCCGCCCCCGTCCCGCACCCACTCCAAGGCCGCCTCGCCGAGAACCGCCGCGTCCAGCACCGCGTCGACGCTGCCCGCCCCGACGGCACCGGTCACCAGACGGGCCGCCCCCAGAGACCGTACGAACTCCTCGTCCTCCGCCCGGGCCAGCGCGGTCACCGAAATCCCCCGGCGCGCGGCGAGCTGGACGGCATACCCGCCGACCGCGCCCGCCGCCCCCGTCACCAGCAGCGACTGATCCGGCGTCAACTCCAGCAGATCCAGGGCCTGTACGGCGGCCAGCGCGTTCAGCGGCAGGGTCGCCGCCGCGACCGCGTCGACCGTCTTCGGCGCCAGGGCCACCGCGTCCGTGGGTACGACGACGTACTCGGCGTGCGTGCCCAGCGGCTTCAGCATGCCGTAGTCCAGCGCCACGACCTCGTCGCCGACGTTCCAGGCACTCCCCGCCCCCGTCGCGTCCACCGTCCCGGCGACGTCCCAGCCGAGCCCGAACTGTTGGCCCGCGCCTCCGAAGACGCCCGTGCGCACCCCGACGTCCACCGGGTTCAGCGCGGCCGCCGCGACCTTGATCCGCACCTGCCCCGCGGCCGGCTCGGGCACCTCGCTCTCCACGATCCGTACGACCTCGGGCCCGCCGAATGTCGTCACCACCGCAGCTCGCATGTCCGTCAACTCCCCCTACGTCACTGTCTGCCTAGGTTTCTCCTCGACTGACGGCAACCCTAGGAAGAGTTACTATCCATCGGGAAGTAGTTACCAAAAAGTGCGTACGTACCCCGGAGGTGAGCCATGGCGACCAAGACGGCGGCCCAGCGACGCGAACAGGCCCGTGCCGAGTACGACGCCTTCCTCAAGAGCTGTCCGACCAACCAGCTCCTGGACCGCATCAGCGACAAGTGGGTCAGCCTCGTCGTCTCCGCCCTCACCCCCGGCCCCCTGCGCTACAGCGACCTCGGCCGCAAGATCGCCGGCGTCAGCCCCAAGATGCTGACGCAGACGCTGCGTTCACTGGAGCGCGACGGCATCCTCACCCGCACGGTCACCCCGTCCGTCCCCGTCCGCGTCGACTACGAACTCACCGAACTGGGCCGCAGCCTGAGCCTGCTGCTGGGCGCCGTGAAGGACTGGGCGGAGACCCACATCGAGGAGGTCTGGGAGGCACGGGAGCAGTACGACACCGAAGGCTGACCACATAAGGCGCGGCACGGGACCGGCCTCACACCTCCCCGGCCCGCAGCCGTGCCACCTGGGCCGCGCTGAACTCCGTCGTACGCCTCATATGGTCGACGATCAGGCCGAGTTGGGCCTCGTCCAGGTCGTCGAAGAGCGCGGTCCACCCGCCGCCCAGCCGCTCCCACACCCGCCCGAACTCCGCGACCTTCTCCGGCACGGTCGCCACGAGCACCCGCCGCCGGTCGGCCGCGTCCCGCTCCCGCACGACGTACCCGGCCCGCTCGAGCCGGTCCACCAGCCGCGTCGCCGACCCCGTCGTCAGCCCGGTCAGCTCGGCGACACGGCCCGTCGTCACCGGCCCACGCTCCAGCGTGAGCAGGTTCAGGCACTGCAGATCGGTCGGATGCAGCCCGAGATGGTCGGCGACGGCCTGATTGAACATGGCGTACGACGCCATGTAACGGCGGGAGACCACGGACAGCTCGTCCAGCAGCCGCTCACGTGCCCCACCCGACATGCCGCCCGCCTTTCCTCTGCACCGTGCAGAGATCGTACGGCGGGGCGGCCGAGGCCCGGCCACCATCAGGTGACGCACGCGGGTGACCCCTGCGCCTCCACACACGCATGCGAAGCTGCCCGCATGCTCATCCTCCGCTCCGCCGCCCTCTTCGTCGTCGCCGCCCTCTTCGAGATCGGCGGCGCCTGGCTGGTCTGGCAGGGCGTACGCGAACACCGCGGCTGGCTGTGGATCGGCGCCGGCGTCATCGCCCTCGGCGCGTACGGCTTCGTAGCCACGCTCCAGCCGGACGCGAACTTCGGCCGCATCCTCGCCGCGTACGGCGGTGTCTTCGTCGCCGGTTCCCTGGCCTGGGGAATGGCCGCAGACGGCTACCGCCCGGACCGCTGGGACGTCACGGGCGCGCTGATCTGCCTCGCGGGCATGGCGGTCATCATGTACGCGCCGCGAGCCGACTGAGCCGACTGAGCCGGCTCGCGGCGGCTGGAGTCGGATATGGCTGGAGTCGCTACGGCTGGAATCGCTACGGCTGCTCGGGCAGCAGCCCCAACTGCCCCAGGAAGTCCATCTCGTCGAAGTAGAGCCGGTAGTCGACGATCCGGCCGTCCTTCACGGTGGCGATGTCCACCCCGCGGATCCTGATCTCCTTCTGGGTCGCGGGGAGCGTCTCCCCGCTGGGCAGGTGCAGCGGCCCGGTGTTCCTGCCGCTGAAGATGCCCTCGTCGATGGCCGTGTCACCGGTCTCGTACTTGTGCAACGACTCGAACGTGGCCTCGGGGACCGCCTCCGTCATCTGCCGCCAGTAGTCGACGATGTGGTCGCGCCCACGGATCTCTCCTTCGTCGGGCGTGACGGCGACCGCGTCCTCGGCATACAGATCGGCGATGGCCTTGAGGTCCGGGTGCGTGGTCAGCGCATCCGTGAGCCGGTCCATGACCTCACGTGCCTGTCCCATGGATCCACCTCCTGCTCAGGGGATCACCCACACCCCATTCTTCCACCGCGGCCGCCCACGAGCCGACCCGAGAACGAGACCAGGAACCGCCCGCACATCCCGCCCGCCTATCCTGACCGGACAGGCATTCGCCCCCCGTCCGAGGAGCAGTCCATGGCCACCGCCGCCCCGTCCGCCGCCTCCCGCATCGCCGTCGTCACCGGTGCGAGCAGCGGAATCGGCGCCGCCACCGCCCGGCAGCTCGCCGCAGCCGGCTACCGCGTGGTTCTCACCGCCCGCCGCAAGGACCGCATCGAGGCACTCGCCGAGGAGATCAGCGCGGCCGGCCACTCCGCGACGGCGTACCAGCTGGACGTCACCGACCGCGCGGCCGTCGACGAGTTCGCCTCGGCCTTCAAGACCATCGGCGTGCTCGTGAACAACGCGGGCGGCGCGCTCGGCGCCGACCCGGTCGCGACCGGCGACCCGGACGACTGGCGCACGATGTACGAGACCAACGTCATCGGCACCCTCAACCTCACCCAGGCCCTGCTCCCCAAGCTGGACGCGAGCGGCGACGGCACGATCGTCGTCGTCTCCTCCACGGCCGGCCACGGCACGTACGAGGGCGGCGCGGGCTACGTCGCCGCCAAGCACGGCGCCCACGTCCTCGCCGAGACCCTCCGCCTGGAGATCGTCGGCCGCCCGGTCCGCGTCATCGAGATCGCCCCCGGCATGGTCAGGACGGACGAGTTCGCCCTCACCCGCTTCGGCGGCGACAAGGACAAGGCGGAGAAGGTCTACGAGGGCGTCGACGAGCCCCTCACCGCCGACGACGTCGCCGACACCATCACCTGGGCGATCACCCGCCCCAGCCACGTCAACGTCGACCTCCTGATCCTCCGCCCGCGCGCCCAGGCCTCGAACACGAAGGTCCACCGGGAACTGTGATGGACGGCGCCGACCGGGACAGACGCCGCCTGAACGAGGAGAAGAAGAACGAACGCAAGATGTGGTGGTGGCTGGCGTACTTCCTCTTCGGCATCCACATCGTGGCGTTCGTGATGATCTACGCGGTGACGCACGCGCCCAAATAAGAACTGCACGGCGTTGAATGGCAGTTCGGGGGCCGGGCTGACGCATAGGACCACGGGCGTTAACTCACATGAGTGAAGGTCATCGATCACCCGAACGGGGACTGAACTGGCGATCTAGGCTCACGCCACAACATCAAAGCGACGGCCCTCGCCTGGGATGCCAGTCCTGGGCGAGGGCCTGACCAACAAGGAAGTAGAGGCTTCCGCGTGGCTGAGCTCGACACTAGCGTGCCTTCGAACGCTTCGACTTATCGATCTGCAAAGCAAAGACCTTCGGCCTCCGCAGTGCAACGCCTGCTCAAGGAGCTCCGTGGCGTCCCCCATGGCACACCATCGCTGCAGGAAGCCCTGTCCTTCCGGGAGGCCGGCTGGCGTCTGGTGGTCGTCTACTGCCGCATCTCGAACGACAGGCACAGAAGGGACGGCCATGGGGTTGAGGACCAGGCACGACATTGCGCCCGCATCGCAGCGCGCAATCGCATGATCGTCGTTCATCGCTACGTCGACAACGACAAGTCGGCTTCAAAGGCCGGAGTCGAGCGGCCTGACTTCGATGCGATGCTCGACGCCCTGACGAACGGGCAAACTGCCGCTGGATACCCGATCGACGGGGTCGTGTGCGTCTCCGACGACCGGCTGTACCGGGACGTACACACGTACCAGCGCTTCCTCAAGTGCTTCACCGCGCATCCCGCCCGCGTTTACGCCGAAGGGCTCGACTCGTACGACCTCTACAGCGAAGAGGCTGCGCGTCGTGGCCTGCTGGGGGCGGCCGCCGCACGAGCTGAGAGCACGAAGCAACAGCATCGGGCCAAACTGAACCACCGCGCCCGAGCAGAGCGTGGAGAGCCAGTGGCATCG
Source organism: Streptomyces sp. SA15 (assembly GCF_002291145.1). Classification (GTDB taxonomy): domain Bacteria; phylum Actinomycetota; class Actinomycetes; order Streptomycetales; family Streptomycetaceae; genus Streptomyces. The sequence continues at coordinate 37,571 of NZ_NTGE01000140.1, read as the reverse complement.
CGCCGCCCGTTCGGCTGGAACGCCGACAAGGTCACGCTCCATCCGGGCGAATCGCAAGTGGTGCGGAGCGGAGTGCAGAGCTTGCTGCAGGGCAAGACACTGACCGCGGTGACCCAGGACTTCGTGGCCTCGGGTTACACAAGCACACTGGGAAACCCTTGGCAGCGCCAGACGGTCAAGCAGATCCTGCGCAACGCGCGTATCTGCGGATACCGCAAGCTCCACGGCACGCTCGTCCTCGATGCAGACGGAATGCCCGTCGTCGGCCAATGGGAGCCGATCGTGTCGCCGGAGGAGTGGCAGGCCGTCGCAGAATCATTGGAGAGCCAACGACACCCCGGGGGCTGGCGCAGAAACGGCGCACACCGCCGAGAGGACAGTGTCTACCTGCTTACCGGGCTGGTGCGTTGCGGGCGACCGCTTGTCGGCGGCCAGCCCTGTGGCGCGCCCTTGCACGGACGCCCGACCACCGCTTCGTACGAGTACCGCTGTCGGCCTGCGCTCGACGGTGGCTGCGGCCGAGTCAGCCGCCAGGGCCCCGCGGTGGATGATCTGATCACCCAATACGTTCTCACCGCACTGGAACGAGAGGGCGCACTCGGCACATCGCCTGCTATCCCCTGGCCAGAGACGCACAAGCTGGAAACCACGAATCAGCGAAAAGCACTGCTACAGGAACAGTGGTACGCCGGTGAGATCAACGACCGCGAGTACTTCTCGCTTCTGGCACGGGAAGAGACGGAGATCAAGCGCCTTGTGAATGAGCAGCAGGCCTGGCTGGTCAGGCACGGTTCTGTCGAGCGCGGGCGGATCGACGCGCGAGCTCATTGGGACGGACTTCGCCTGAGGGAAAAGCGTCAGATTCTGTTCCGTCTGCTTGAAGCCGTAGTCGTCCTCCCCGGCACCAAGGGCTCGCATCGCTTCGAACCCACTGCAGTGATTCCTGTGTGGCGCACGACGGTTCCGGAGATCCAGGCCGCATAGGCGGAATCATTCCGATAACACGGCCCCCGGTCTCACCGCCGGGGGCCGTGCCACACACGCGCGGATCAGCCCTTCACACAGATAACCTGCTTCAGCTTCGCCACGACCTCCACCAGGTCCCGCTGCTGATCGATGACCTGCTCGATCGGCTTGTACGCACCCGGGATCTCATCCACGACACCGGAGTCCTTACGGCACTCCACGCCCCGCGTCTGCTCCTCCAGGTCCTTCGTCGAGAAGCGCCGCTTCGCCGCGTTGCGGCTCATGCGCCGACCGGCTCCGTGTGAGGCCGAGTTGAAGGACTTCTCGTTGCCGAGACCCTTCACGATGTACGAACCGGTGCCCATCGAGCCCGGGATGATCCCGTACTCACCGGACCTGGCGCTGATCGCTCCCTTGCGCGTGACGAGCAGGTCCATACCCTCGTAGCGCTCACGGCTCACGTAATTGTGGTGGCAGCTCACCTCGGGCTCGAAGGTCACCCGTGCCTTCTTGAACTCCTTACGGATCACGCCCTTGAAGAGGGCCATCATGATCGACCGGTTGTACTTGGCGTACTCCTGAGCCCAGTAGAGATCGTTCTGGTACGCCGCCATCTGCGGAGTGTCCGCCACGAAAACCGCAAGATCGCGGTCGATCAGCCCCTGGTTGTGCGGAAGCCTCTGGGCCACACCGATGTGGTGCTCGGCCAGCTCCTTGCCGATGTTCCGGGAACCGGAGTGGAGCATGAGCCAGACCGAACCTTCACCACTTATGCATACTTCTGCGAAATGATTTCCGGATCCGAGCGTTCCCATCTGCTTTCCGGCCCGCTCATGACGGAATTTGACCGCTTCCGCCACTCCGTCGAAGCGCCCCCAGAAGTCGTCCCAACCCGCAGTCGCGAACCCGTGCAGCCGCCCCGGGTCGACGGGATCGTCATGCATTCCCCGCCCCACCGGAATAGCCTGCTCCACCTTCGACCGAAGCCGCGACAGATCCCCCGGCAGATCATTCGCCGTCAGCGAGGTCTTCACCGCCGACATCCCGCACCCGATGTCCACCCCCACCGCCGCAGGACACACAGCCCCCCGCATCGCGATGACCGACCCGACCGTCGCGCCCTTCCCGTAGTGGACGTCCGGCATGACCGCCAGCCCCTTGATCCACGGCAGCGTCGCCACGTTCCGCAGCTGCTGGAGTGCCCCGTCCTCGACCGTCGCCGGGTCGGTCCACATGCGGATGGGTACCTTCGCGCCCGGCATTTCCACGTACGACATATCGCCCTCTTCCCCCGTAAAATCAACAGAACTATCGAATCGCAAAACCGGCGCCAAGGTCGATGAAAGGGACAGCGGACCGGCGTCCACGGCAGTGCGTGCGATACACATTGTCTCCAGGGGGCGCCCCCGTGCGGCAAGCGAATAACCAGCGGGGACACTGAGATCCTCAGGGAAACACACCGTCGAGAGGAGCCCGACCGTGCAGCGGAAGGCCTACGTACCCGGCACAGTCGCGCTCCTCGCGGCCCTGCTGGCCGGCTGCACCGGCAGCTCGGACAACGGCAGTCCGCCTGACAACTCCAACCCCGGCGACTCCAGTACGGCTGCGGCCTCGGCCCAGCCGGGCCGGTACCGCACCCTCCCCGAACCCTGCGGCGCGGTCGGCCAGGACACCCTCAACTCGCTCCTGCCCGGCGTCAGGCAGATCACGGACGCGGAGCAGCGGGAGAAGGCCTACGCGGGCGAGGCCACGCTCACCTACGACACGGACCGCAAGGTCGGCTGCCGCTGGAAGGTGGAGTCCACGGACGCCACCGACCATCTCCTCGTCGACTTCGAGCGGGTGGTCTCGTACGACAACACCGTGAGCGACGACAGCGAGGCGCAGCAGCTGTTCGGGACGAAGGAGGATGCGGCGGACCTTCCCGAGCCGACGCCGTCCGAATCGCCGTCCGAATCGGCGTCCGAATCGCCGTCCGAATCGGTGTCCGAAGTGGCGTCCGGCGCGAGTTCCAGCCCCACCACCGGCGCCGACGAAGCCGGCGACCCGAGCGACGCCCCCTCGACGTCCGTCTCCGGCTCCCCCTCCCCTTCCGTCTCCACCACCCCTTCCACTCTCCAGCCCCGCCTCCTCGACGACCTCGGCGACGAAGCGTTCCTGGACCACGTCTTGAGCAGCTCCGGTTCGACGGCCCAGCAGCGCACGGTGACTGTGGCGTTCCGCACGTCGAACGTGATCGTGACGATCGAGTACGTGGAGCAGCCGGCCACCGTCGGTGTGGCCCCGGACAGCAAGGAAATGCAGGACAAGGCCCGGAAACTGGCCTCGCAGTTGGCGAACACGCTGTCCGACTGACGCCCCTTCACACGCTCCTCACGCCCGCACGCAAAGCGCACGAAGCACGGCCGCATGTCCTCCTCACCGCGTACCGTGGCCCCTCGGACCCGATCCGACCGCAGGAACCGCCAGGAACCATCAGGAACCCCAGCGTCCCCGGACCCGATCCGACGGCAGGAACACGAGCGTCATGAGTGAAGGAACCATGCAGCGACTAGCACAGCGAGAGAAGCGAGACCAGCGCGATCAGCGAGCGAAGCGCCTCAACCGCGTCCTTGTCTGCGCGGCTGCCGCCGTCCCCGCGATGCTGATCGCCACCGGCTGCTCCTCGGACTCCGGCTCCGACGACGCCGGCGCCAAGAACGCGGGCGCCACCGCCTCGGCCTCCGCGAGCCCTTCGCCGACGGTGCAGGCGGCGGCGTACAAGTCGCTTCCGGAGCCGTGCGCGGTGCTGTCGAAGAAGACCCTGGGCGAACTGGTGCCCGAGGCGGCGAAGTCCGGCAAGGAGGGCACGTCGGACGACACGGCGACGCGCGCCAACTGCTCCTGGAGCAGCCTCGACAACAACGGCGTCAAGGGCTCCCAGTTCCGCTGGCTGAACGTCGCCCTGCTGCGCTTCGAGTCGGACACCTCGCGCGGCACGGGCGAGAAGCAGGCGCAGTCGTACTACGACAAGCAGATCCAGGACGCCCAGGCGGTGAGCGGCGCGAAGAACACGAAGTCGGAGCCGGTCGCCGGGACGGGCGACGCGGCGACGGCCGTGAGTTACGACCTGAAGAAGAAGGAGGGTTCCTTCAAGCAGCAGACGGTCGTGGCACGCGTCGAGAACGTCGTCGTCACCCTCGACTACAACGGCGCGGGCCTGGCCGGCGAGAAGTCCCCGAGCGCTCAGTCCCTGGCGAAGCTGGCGCAGAAGGCGGCGAAGGAGGCGGTGGCTTCGGTGTCGTCGGCGAACGGCGTGGGCAAGGCGAGCGGTTCGCCGTCGCCCACGAAGTCGGCGTCGAAGGCGGGTTCGGAGGCGGGTTCGGAGGCGCCCTCGGCCTCCCCGTCGAAGTCGGCGTCGAAGAAGAGCTGACCGTCACTCTGGACCGGCCACCCGTCTCCCGCACAGATGTGCCACCCTGTTGCGCGCAACAACACGCACTGGGAGGGGAGTACGGGTGGCCGCGCCACTGCAGCTGACACGGATGCACCGGGTTCTCATCGGCGTGGTCGTCTCCGGTGCCGTCATCATCGCCGGTATCGGCTTCGCGGGTTCCTACGCGGCCGTCCGCGAGTTGGCCCTCCAAAAGGGCTTCGGGAACTTCAGTTACGTCTTCCCGATCGGAATCGACGCGGGTATCTGCGTCCTCCTCGCCCTCGACCTGCTCCTGACCTGGATCCGCATCCCCTTCCCGCTGCTCCGCCAGACGGCATGGCTGCTCACGGCGGCCACGATCGCGTTCAACGGCGCGGCGGCCTGGCCGGACCCGCTGGGCGTGGGCATGCACGGGGTGATCCCGATCCTCTTCGTGGTCTCGGTGGAGGCGGCCCGCCACGCGATCGGCCGCATAGCCGACATCACGGCGGACAAGCACATGGAGGGGGTCCGCCTCACCCGCTGGCTCCTCTCCCCCCTCCCGACGTTCCTGCTCTGGCGCCGCATGAAGCTCTGGGAGCTCCGCTCCTACGAGCAGGTCATCAAGCTGGAACAGGAGCGCCTGGTCTACCAGGCCCGCCTACGGTCACGCTTCGGCCGGGCGTGGAGGAGAAAGGCGCCGGTGGAGAGCCTGATGCCGCTGCGGTTGGCGCGGTACGGGGTTCCACTGGCGGAAACGGCCCCGGCGGGCTTGGCGGCGGCAGGCATAGAGCCGGCGTTGCTCCCGCCGGCACCGCAGCAGGCGCTGGACGCGGCCCCGGCAGCCGACGCGGCAGCTGCATCCGACGCGGCTGCGGGCAGTCGTGCCGCTGGGGCACCCGTCCCGCAGAGAGCGGCACCCCACAGCGGGCAGCGCCTGGAGCTCGACAGCAACCCCAACGCCGAGCAACTGCCCAACACGCCAGATCCGGACAACAGCCCCTGGTTCGAAACCCCCCGCCAGGTCGAATACCAGGGCGGCTACGACCCCACCTACGACCCCCAAGAGCAATACGAGCAGTGGTACGCAGAACAGCTCCAGGCCGAGCATTACCAGGACCAGCAGTACCAAGACCAGCAGTACCAAGACCAGCAGTACCTTGAGGAACCCCCTACCCAGGGCCCCTCTCCGGAGGAGACCGGCAGCTTCCCCATCCCCGCAGGCCCCGGCCGCACCCGCGAACTGGGCGAGGGAGGCGGCCCCCCGGAACCCCCCGAGCCGGACGAAGAGGCGTACTACCAGGTCTTCAAGCAGTCGATAGACGGCAGCGGCTACCCGACTCCCCGCGAGTTCAGCAGCAACGTCGAGGCGACCTACGGCATCCCCGTCCTGGACGCCGACGCCAAACGGATGGTCATGCGTTTCACCAACCGCTTCAACGCGGAACTGGAAGAAGACCACATCGCGTAACCGAATCCACGAAAGACGACTGTGGGGGCGCCCGGCAAACACCGGGCGCCCCCACAGTCGTAGAACCGCTTACTCCCCGAGCAGGGCCCGCACCCGCTCCTGCCCCACCGCCAACAGCAGCGTAGGCAGCCGCGGCCCCGTGTCCCGTCCCACCAGCAGGTGGTACAGCAGTGCGAAGAAGGACCGCTGGGCGGTCTTGATCTCCGGCGGCAGTTCCCTGGGCGTCGCGTCCGCGGGGAACCCGGCCTGCACCTTGGGCACGCCGTAGACGAGGTGGGTGAGCCCGTCCAGGGACCACGCCTCGGCCAGCCCGTCCAGCAGCAGTCGTAGCGACTGCTGGGCCTGCTCGTCGAGGGACTTCAGCAGCTCGGCGTCGGGTTCGTCCCGCACGATGGTCCGCTGGTCGGCGGGCACCTGGGTGTTGATCCACGCCTCGGCCTTGTCGTAGCGCGGCCGCACCTCGTCCAGCGACGCCAGCGGGTTCTCCGGGTCGAGCTCGGAGAGGATCCGCAGTGCCTGGTCCTCGTGCCCGGCGGTGATGTCGGCGACGGAGGCGAGGGTCCGGTACGGCAGGGGCCGGGGCGTCTTCGGCAGCTCACCGCCGGCGGTCCGTACCGCACGCGAGTGCGCGGCGACGTCCGCCGGAAGAGCCGACCCGTCCGCGACCTTCGCGTCCAGCTTGTCCCACTCGTCGTAGAGGCGCTGGATCTCCTGGTCGAAGGCGATCTTGAAGGACTGGTTGGGCTTGCGGCGGGCGTACAGCCAGCGCAGGAGCTGCGGCTCCATGATCTTCAGGGCGTCGGCGGGGGTGGGCACGCCACCGCGCGACGACGACATCTTCGCCATCCCGGAGATACCCACGAAGGCGTACATGGGTCCGATCGGCTGCTTGCCGCCGAAGAGCCCGACGATCTGTCCGCCGACCTGGAAGCTGGACCCCGGAGAGGAGTGGTCGACCCCGCTCGGCTCGAAGACGACCCCCTCGTACGCCCACCGCATCGGCCAGTCGACCTTCCACACCAGCTTGCCGCGGTTGAACTCGTTCAGCCGCACGGTCTCGCCGAAGCCGCAGGCGGTGCAGGTGTAGGTCAGCTCGGTGGTGTCGTCGTCGTAGGCGGTGACGATGGTGAGGTCCTTCTCGCAGTTGCCGCAGTACGGCTTGTACGGGAAGTACCCGGCGGAGCCACTGCTCCCGTCGTCCTCGCTCGCCGCGCCCGACCCCTCGGCGGCCTCCAGCTCGGCCTCGTCGACGGGCTTCTGCTGCTTCTTGGCGGCGGGAGCCTTCTTGGTCCGGTACTGGTCGAGGATCGCGTCGATCTCGCCGCGGTGCTTGATCGCGTGCAGGATCCGCTCCCGGTACACCCCGGAGGTGTACTGCGCGGTCTGGCTGATCCCGTCGAACTCGACCCCCAGCTCGGCGAGCGACTCGATCATCGCGGCCTTGAAGTGTTCGGCCCAGTTGGGGTGGGCGGAGCCCTTGGGGGCCGGGACGGAGGTGAGCGGCTTGCCGATGTGCTCGGCCCAGGACTCGTCGACGCCGGCGACACCGGCGGGCACCTTGCGGTAGCGGTCGTAGTCGTCCCAGGAGATCAGGTGCCGCACCTGACGCCCGCGCCGCCGGATCTCGTCCGCCACAAGGTGCGGGGTCATGACCTCCCGCAGGTTCCCCAGGTGGATGGGGCCGGACGGCGAGAGCCCGGACGCGACGACAACGGGTTTGCCGGGGGCCCGACGCTCCGACTCCTCGATGACCTCATCCGCGAAACGGGAGACCCAGTCGGTGGTCTCGGTGCTCTGAGCCACGATCGGCACGTCCTCTTTTTCTGGTTACTCGACCACAGCCGGTACGGTCGCACGGCTGACCCGCCCATTCTCCCAGACCTCCCCGCGCCCGAGAAAACCGCTTTACGCACCATGGGATACTGGCCGTGTCTATCCATCCCACGAGGAGAACGGCACCCACTCCATGGCCTCGGTCACGTCCCTCACCGCTTCCGTCAACCAGCGTCTCGCGACCGCCCTCTCGGCTGCCCTGCCGGAGACCGGCTCTGCCGACCCGCTGCTGCGACGAAGCGACCGGGCGGATTTCCAGGCCAACGGGATCCTGGCGCTGGCGAAGAAGGCCAAGGCGAACCCGCGGGAGCTGGCGACGCAGGTGGTCACGCGGGTCGAGACGGGTGACGTGATCAAGGACATCGAGGTCTCCGGCCCCGGCTTCCTGAACATCACGGTCACGGACCAGGCGATCACTCAGAACCTGGCCGCGCGGTATGAGGACCCCGAGCGCCTCGGCGTCCCGTACGCGGACAACCCGGGCACGACGGTGATCGACTACGCCCAGCCGAACGTGGCGAAGGAGATGCACGTCGGTCACCTGCGCTCCGCCGTGATCGGCGACGCGGTGGTCCAGCTGCTGGAGTTCACCGGTGAGACGGTCGTGCGCCGGCACCACATCGGCGACTGGGGCACCCAGTTCGGCATGCTGATCCAGTACCTGGAGGAGCACCCGCACGAGCTGGACCACAAGGACGCGCAGGTCTCCGGCGAGGAGGCGATGTCGAACCTCGACCGCCTCTACAAGGCCGCACGGGGGCACTTCGACTCCGACGAGGAGTTCAAGACGCGGGCCCGGCGCCGGGTGGTCGACCTCCAGGCCGGCGATCCGCACACGCTCGCCATGTGGCAGAAGTTCGTGGACGAGTCGAAGATCTACTTCTTCTCCGTCTTCGAGAAGCTGGACATGGAGGTACGGGACCCGGACATCGTCGGCGAGTCCGGCTACAACGACATGCTCGCCGAGACCTGCCGCCTGCTGGAGGAGTCGGGCGTCGCGGTCCGCTCCGAGGGCGCGCTGTGCGTGTTCTTCGACGACATCAAGGGCCCGGACGGCAATCCGGTCCCGCTGATCGTGCAGAAGTCGGACGGCGGCTACGGCTACGCGGCCACCGACCTGTCGGCGATCCGCGACCGCGTCTTCAACCTCAAGGCGAACACGCTGCTGTACGTGGTCGACGCCCGCCAGTCGCTGCACTTCAAGATGGTCTTCGACACGGCGCGCAGGGCGGGCTGGCTGAACGACGACGTGAAGGCGGTCCAACTGGCCTTCGGCACGGTCCTCGGCAAGGACGGCAAGCCGTTCAAGACCCGTGAGGGCGAGACGATCCGCCTGGTCGACCTGCTGGACGAGGCGATCGACCGCGCCAGTGCCGTCGTACGGGAGAAGGCGCAGGACCTCTCGGAGGAGGAGATCGCCGAGCGGGGCACCCAGGTGGGCGTCGGCGCGGTGAAGTACGCGGACCTGTCGACGTCGGCGAACCGGGACTACAAGTTCGACCTGGACCAGATGGTCTCTCTGAACGGCGACACGTCCGTCTACCTCCAGTACGCGTACGCCCGTATCCGCTCGATCCTGCGCAAGGCCGGCGAGGCCCGCCCCGCCGCGCACCCGGAGCTGGACCTGCACGAGGCGGAGCGCGCGCTGGGCCTGCACGTCGACGCCTTCGCGGAGACGGTGGCGGAGGCGGCGAAGGAGTACGCCCCCCACAAGCTGGCGGCGTACCTCTACCAGTTGGCGTCCCTGTACACGACGTTCTACGACAAGTGCCCGGTCCTGAAGGCCGAGACGCCGCAGCAGGTACAGAACCGCCTGTTCCTGTGCGACGTCACGGCCCGCACGCTGCACCGGGGCATGGCGCTGCTGGGGATCAGGACGCCCGAGCGGCTCTGATGCACACGTGAGCCGCGGCCCGTCCTCTCCCCCGAGGGGAGGACGGGCCGCGGCGCTCAGCTCAGCAGCCGGTGTTGTTGAAGTCCCTGAACGCCTCCCTGAAAGGCTCGCTGTCGACACCGTCGACGGCGAGGCCGTAGCCGAAGGTGTTCAGGTAACGCTGCAGCGCACTGATCGTGTTGGGCCCGACGTCTCCGTCGACGTTACCGGCGTTGTGGCCCTTGTCGTTGAGCATCTGCTGCGCCGCCTTCCAGCTTTGGGTGCCCAGCCGCCCGTCGATCTCGCCGGGGTTGTAACCGCGGTCGCGTACCCAGCACTGCCAGTTCTTGGCCTGCTCGGCGTCCAGGCCGAGGTTGTTCTCCTCAAGCGGGGCGACGGCCTCCGCGCTCGCCACCGCCCTCGTGTCCTGCGCGGGTGCCGCGAAGGCGGTACCCGCGGCGGCCAGGCTTCCGGCGGCGATCCCGACGGCGGTGGTGACACCGATGAGGGTCCTGGTGATGGCTCGCATTTCGTTTCCCCTTCCGATGGGCGTTCGATGGATCGAGCGTGCGGGGCCGGGAGCAGGCGTCGCCACAACTGCCGCAGAAGTGACGTCCTCACGGGACGTCCCATGCGCTGACCTGCCAGGACGCCGTCCCCCGTGTCGGTGCGACGGGACAGGGGGAACCGCCGTCGGGTCCGGTCCCGTGCCCGACGGAACAGAATGCGACCGGGAACGGGGACCGTAGACGCGAGTGAGGGACCATGTCGCGTTGGAAAGAACTGCCCGACGAACTGGATCCGCGCGGCCGCCAGTTGGTGGCGCGCCTGCGCCGGCTGAAGGACCACAGCGGGCTGACCATGCCGCAGCTGGCGGCGAAGACGGGGTACAGCCCGAAGTCTTGGGAACGGTATCTGGGCGGAAGATCGCTGCCGCCCAGGGATGCCGTGGAGTCGCTGGCCCGGATCGCCGGCGACGACCCGACCCCGCCTGCTCGCACTGCACGAGGTCGCGGCGGATGCCCGGAGGGACGGACGTGGCAGCGCACCCGCGCGGGAGTCGGCCGAGACGGAGCCGGAGATCCTGTCGGCGGGGACTGCGCGCTTTCCCGGACGTCCCCGGCGCAAGCCGCTCCTGGCCGGCGCGACGGCCTTACTCCTGGCCGTCGTCTCGTCAGTCCTCTTGGGCGTACGGCTCCATGACGGCGACGGAGAAGCGGCGGCGGCCCCCCTCGCCTCGTCCGCTTCACGGTCGGCGCCCACGTACACCTGCCGCGCGGAGCGGATCGACGGCCGCTGGTACACGGGCAACAGTCGTACAGAGGACGCCATCCTGATGGCGGGCCGGGCCGGTCCGGAGGTGGCCGAGGCACAGTGTCTGCTGCGCAGGGCGAGCCTCGCGCCCGGGGACATCGACGGGATCTACGGTCCACTGACGGAACGTGCGGTGAAGCAGGTGCAGAGGCGTGCGGGTCTGGTGGTGGACGGCATCGTGGGACCGCACACGTGGAAAGTCCTACGGCGATGACGCCGCCGACACCTTCACCGGAACCCTCACCGGAACGCGCCCGCCTGGCCGCCGCCCTGCGGGAGCTGAAGGCACGCACGGGCCTGAGCCTGGCGGGCCTCGCGGAGCAGACCCCGTTCAGCAAGTCGTCCTGGGACCGCTACCTCAAGGGCAGGACACTGCCGCCGCGCCAGGCGGTGCAGGAGCTGTGCCGTCTCGCGGACGAGCCGGACGGGCGGTGTCTGGCGCTGTGGGAGATCGCGGAGTCGGAGTGGAGCGGACGCGTGACAGCGGCTCCGTCCCCGGCTCCGGCTTCAGAAGAGGTCTCGAGTACCCGTAACAAGAGCGTGGCAGCCGCGGCGGTACTCGCATCGGTGTGTGCCGTGGCCGTCGGGGGCGTTGCGGTGGCCCTGTACCTCCTGCCGGGCCAGCACGCCGAACCACGTTCGTCCACACCCCCGTCCCCGACCGCCACCGGGCCACGCTGCCGGGGAGCCGCCTGCGAGGCCAAGAGCCCGATGCACATGAAATGCAGCGTCGGGCCGGCCACCCTTGCCTCGCACCGCACGGCCACCGGAGCCTGGATCGAACTGCGGTACAGCGAGAAGTGCGGGGCCAGTTGGGCACGGATGTGGGACACGCGGGTCGGCGACCGGCTCGAAGTGACCGTGGCCGGTCGCGGCGGCCGCGGTGCCGGCATCCGCGGCGCCGAGGTCGAGGACGAGATCGACGCCGAGTCCTACGTCTACACCCCCATGACCGCGACTCGCCCCGGCACGATGGTCCGGGTCTGTCTCCGACCGGCGGCGGATGGCGAGAGGGAGTGCTTCAACGCCCGTGTGAACTAAGGCCTTGGGTCTCACCTCCTCGGGCGGTGTCGCGCCTTCCGGAGATCGGCGCCGGGGGGCCGGTCGGCTGCGAAGAGCCGTTGTCAGTGGCACCCCCTACAGTCACCGACATGGCGACTCTTCCCAACCCCCTGCCCCGGCTGGCGACCGACCCGAGCGGCCGTTCCCTCGGCCTTGAACTCCCGCTCGGGAGACTGATCGACGCGACGGACGACGGCCCGTGGCACGAACCGCTGCTGTGGCATGCCGAGTACGCCGCGTCCTCCGGCGCCTGGACGGCACTGGGCACGCCTGCCGGGCGAAAGGGCCTGCTGCCGGTGCTGATAGACGTCGGCGGCACTCAAGGCGGGCCGGACGAGTGGGAGTTGATGCCCGGGGAGATGTCCTATCCCGGAGATCACGACCCGCAGGAGGTGCTGGCGGAGTTCTGGGAGGAGTACGCGGCCGACGAACTCGGCGCCGACGAGGACTACCCGGGCAAGGAAACCGTCGTAGAACTCTTCGGCGAGCCCCGGTCCCTCGACGAGACGGTGGCCCCCTTCGGCCCGACGTGGCCCGGCCTCGCCCCGGCCGCCGCCTCCCTCACCGCCGACCCCGACGCCCGCGCCGCCGAGATCGCCGATTCCCTCCTCGATGAGGGCTCCTGGTTCAAGGAACCGCGTCTCGCCCTGGTCCCGGCCCGCCGCAGCGCCGACATTCCGGCGGCCATCGGCTGGACGGGCCCGCTGAACTACGAGGGCGACACGGCCCGCCTCTGCTCCGTACTCCGCTCCTGGGAGGACCGCTTCGGCATACGCGTCCTCGCCCTCACCTTCGACCAGCTGGTCGTGTCCGTCGCCGCTCCACCCACGACCCGGGAGATGGCCGAGGCGGTCGCCGCCGAGCACTTCGCGTTCTGCCCGGACAACATCACCCAGGGGCATCACGAGGCGCTGCGCGAGTACGCCGAGCACGAGGTGCTGGGTCAGCGGATCTGGTCCTTCTGGTGGGACTGACCGGCATCAGGAGAGGCCTCCTACAGGTTCAGCACCGCTCGCAGCGCGATGTCGACCCGGTCCATCTGATCACGGGGGATATCGCCGTGATGTTTGCCCTGCTCGAAGCGAGTGAGCCGGAAGTTGTACAAGTCCGGCGCTAGAACGACGCCGCGCAGCGGCGTCGTGACCCGCACGGTGACCAGCGACTCGCGCCGGTCACCGGACGTGTCGAGCAGGGCACAGAGGACGGCGCCCGGATGCAGTTCAGCGACGTGATCGTTTCTGGACGATCACCACCGCGCGGTCCCGACCCACCGTGGGGACGGTCCACACCTGCCCGCGCTTCAGCGGTCGCACAGGTCTTCCTCCGCCGCGCTGTAGAGGTCGTCCAGGTCATCGCCGAGCCGGACCGTGTCCTCGGCGTACATCGTCATGGCATCGCGTACGAGCTGGTCTCTTATGGCCCTGGCCATATAGGCGGAAAGGTTGCCGTCAGCCGCCTCTCGTGCCGTTCGCAGCAGATCGTCGGGCACGGTCACGGTGAGCTCACTGGTTGCCATACCGCTTGTTGTCTCACCAGTCGGATCCGCTTGCACCCCCGCCCGACGAACATCACACGATGGTGTAAGGCTCGCCCTCAGCCCCGCAGCCCCTCCCCCAACCTCCGCAGCCCTTCCCCGATCTCCCCCGGCGTCTGCGTCACGAAGCACAGCCGCAGGGTCGACCGATCGGCCTCACCGGCATAGAAGGGCGCCCCCGGAACGTAAGCCACGTCATGCCGCACCACCTTCTCCAGCAGCTCCGTCGTGTCGTACGACGACGGCAGCCGGGCCCAGAGGAACATCCCGCCCTCGGGACGCGTCCAGGTCGAGCCCGCGGGGAGGGCCTGGGGCAGCCCGCCCAGCATCGCGTCCCGCCGCTCCCGGTACACCCCGGCGACCCTCTCGACGTGGGCGTCCAGGTCCCGGTCCGCCAAGTACCGTGTGGCGGCGAGCTGGTTGACGGTGGCGGTGTGCAGGTCGGCGGCCTGCTTGGCGACCACGCAGGCCCGGCGCAGTTCACCGGGCGCCCGCAGCCACCCGAGGCGCAGCCCCGGCGCCATGACCTTGGAGAAGGAGCCGAGCAGGACGACTCGGTCGCGGGCCTGTTCGTAGGAGGCGATCCACGGCACCCGCTCGCCCTCGAAGCGCAGCTCGCCGTACGGGTCGTCCTCGACGATCCACAGCCCCCGGCGGGCGGCGACGCAGGCCACGGCGGCCCGGCGTTCGGCCGGCAGGGTGCGGCCGGTCGGGTTCTGGAAGGTGGGCACGGTGTAGAGCAGCTTGGGCCGCTCCCGTACCACCAGTTCCTCGAGCGCCTCGGGGTCCAGCCCCTCCTCGTCCCCGGGCACGGCCACGACCCGCGCGCCCGCGAACCCGAAGACCTGAAGTGCCGCCAGATAACAGGGGTTTTCGACGAGGACCGTGTCCCCGGGTTCCACCAGCGCGGTGGCGAGCAGGGACAGCGCCTGCTGGGACCCGGTGGTGATGAGGATGTCGTCGGCGTCCGTGGCGAGCCCGCGCACCGCCGTGCGCTCGGCGAGCGCGGCCCGCAGCCCGGGCTCACCCTCGGTCGTGGAGTACTGCAGCGCCCGCCCGGGCGTCTCGGCGAGCACGTCACGGAACGCGGCCGCGACGCCCTCCTGGTCGAACAGCTCCGGCGCCGGCAGCCCGCCCGCGAAGTTGATCACCTCGGGGCGGGCGGTGACGGCGAGGATGTCCCGTACCGGCGAACCCCCGATCGACCGGGCCCGCGCGGCGAGAGGCGGCAAGGGGGCGGACGTGGGCACGGGCTCGGTGACCGTCATGACACGGCTCCTTAGGCTGCGAGGCGACTCGTGCCCGGCAGCCTAGAGAGGTACCTGCCGCCTACAAGCAGCTTTCCGGGATACGGACGCGCCGGTCGGCGCGGATCACGGCCTCACGCCTTCGCCCCCACCCCCGCGTACACATTGATGTCCGCGTCCGTGACGTCGTTGATGTCGGCATAGCGCACCTTCTCGATGGCATCGAGGCCCGCCAGATAAGAGGCTTCGGGCTGCTCCGGCACGGGCGCCGCGTTGTCCGCCCGCCAGTGGTGGGCCGGCACGACTCCCGGCTCGGCCAGTTCCAGGGAACTCTCGGCGAAGAAGCGCTCGACCTCCGCCTTGGCCCGCAGCACGAAGGTGAACCCGCGCTCGGTGTACGTCCGCTGCACCGCCCGGATGTTCTCCGGATTGAGGTCCTCGGTGAGGTGACTGAGGACGAGCCGGCTGCCGGAGGGCAGCGCGTCCATCAGCTCGCGCACGATCGGGTACGCCTCCTCGTCCTCCACGAAGTGCAGGATCGCCACCAGGCACAGCGCGACCGGCTCGTCGAAGTCCAGGGTCTTCGCGGCCTGTTCGAGGATGTGCGCCGGGTTCTTGAAGTCGGCGTCGATGTAGTCGGTACGGCCCTCGGGTCCGCTGGTGAGCAGGGCGCGCGCGTGGGCGAGGACGACGGGGTCGTTGTCGACGTACACCACCCGCGCGTCCGGGTTGGTGCGCTGGACGATCTGGTGGACGTTCTCCGCGGTCGGCAGCCCGGTGCCGATGTCGAGGAACTGACGAATGCCGTCCTGCTGCGCCAGCGTGTTCACCGCCCGGCGCATGAAGTCACGGTTGTGCCGTACGTCGAGATAGCCCCGCGGATTGGCGGCGAGCGCGGCGGCGGCCGCGTCGCGGTCGACCGGGTAGTTGTCCTTGCCGCCCAGGAAGACGTCGTAGACGCGGGCCGGGTGGGCCTTGGTGGTGTCGATCCTCCTTCTCAGCTCGGCGGGGTCGAGGCTGAGGGCGTCACCGGACATGGACGTCTCCCTGGAAAAGAGTCGGCGGACGAGCGGTCAACAACCTAACTCCCGGCGGAACTTGATGGTGCCCGCCCCCACATTTCACAGCATCTGCCCGACGGGGAAGGCGTACGAGACGAAGGCCCGGCCACACCCAAGGCCGGGGCGGCCTTCACACCGCACAAGGCCGAACAAGCCGAAGGCCGCCCGGATGACAACGGGCGGCCTCGAAGCACACGGAACCTCAGGCGAAGGCAGGAACTTCCTTCGGGTTCGGGCCGTACTTGTTCTGACCCGACTCGCTGTCGCTGCACAGGAAGACCAGCATCACGATGGCGCCGACGAGCGGGATCAGACCGATGAGGACCCACCAGCCGGTGCGGCCCGTGTCGTGCAGGCGGCGCACCGTGACACCCAACGTGGGCAGCAGGATCGCGAGCTCGAAGATGACCGGCAGGTAGGCGAAGTCGATCGCGAAGCCGACGGCCGCCAGCACGATGTAGAAGATCACCGTGAACAGCGTGAACATCCAGTATTCCTTGCGGCGCGCACGCCCGGCGAAGACCGCGTACTTCTTCAGTACCTCGACGAACCAGCTCATTGTGTCCCCCCAGGGATCGATGTGAGACCCCTCCGAATGGATCAGGCCAGGCGCAGAAGATAAGGAACCTGACGGGAACTCGTCAATTCGTTACATTCGCCAGCTCATCGCCCCAACCCCACCCCACGCCCAGCAACCACCCCATCCCCGAGGGGCATTTTCCGGACAGACCCGCAGAAGATCACCGAGAGAAGCCCCGAAACCCACCGAAAGCCAACGAGACACCCCCGGCCGTTCCCCGGACCGAGTTCCAGCCGTAGCCGCACCGATCTCGAACCGTTGCGTCACAGCAGCCGCTGAGCGACCTCCGTGGCCCAGTACGTGAGGATGTTCCGCGCACCCGCCCGCTTGATCCCGGTCAGCGTCTCCAGGATGGCCCGGTCCCGATCGATCCACCCCTTCTCGGCGGCGGCCTCGACCATCGAGTACTCACCGGAGATCTGATACGCGGCAACCGGCACGTCCACCACGTCCGCGACCCGGGCCAGGATGTCCAGATACGGCCCCGCGGGCTTCACCATCACCATGTCGGCGCCCTCTTCGAGGTCGAGCGCCAACTCCCGCAAGGACTCCCGCACGTTCGCCGGATCCTGCTGATAGGTCTTCCGGTCTCCCTGCAACGACGAGGCGACAGCCTCCCGGAAGGGCCCGTAGAAGGCGGAGGCGTACTTCGCCGTATAGGCAAGGATCGCGACGTCTTCCCGTCCGATCTGGTCAAGGGCATCCCGAACGACCCTGACCTGACCGTCCATCATCCCGCTGGGCCCCACCACATGGGCCCCGGCATCGGCCTGCACCTGAGCCATCTCGGCGTACCGCTCAAGAGTCGCGTCGTTGTCGACACGCCCCTGAGCATCCAGCACACCGCAGTGCCCATGGTCGGTCGTCTCGTCCAGGCACAGGTCGGACATGACGAGCAGTTCGTCCCCGACCTCGGCCCGCACATCACGAAGGGCGACCTGCAGAATCCCGTCCGGATCGGTCCCCGGCGTCCCCACCGCGTCCTTCTTCGACTCCTCCGGAACGCCGAACAGCATGATCCCGGAGAGGCCGGCGGCCACCGCCTCCGCGGCCGCCTTCTTCAGACTGTCCCGCGTGTGCTGCACAACGCCGGGCATGGCCGCGATCGGCACAGGCTCCGCGGCCCCCTCCCGCACAAAGGCCGGGAGGATGAAGTCGGCCGGATGCAGCCGGGTCTCGGCAACCATGCGCCGCATGACGGGGGTGGTCCGCAGCCGCCGCGGCCGCGCGCCGGGGAAGGTTCCGTACGTCGTCATGCCACCTACGCTACGCCCGCCCCGGCACCCCTTTTGCCGACGCTACGTCGACGCGCGGGACCCGCGAGCGCCCGCACCCGCGTACGCCCGACCCCCAACGCGACACGAGGCGCTACGCGCTCCGACCGTAGCCGCACAGGCCGCCGCAGGCGTCCGGCCCACCCGCCGGAGGCACCCGCATCCCCACATGCGCCCCGCATGGCCCAGGTTCAAGCTGAAAGTACAGGCAGAAGACCAAGGCCTCCCCGCGCAGCCCGAGGCGCCCCAGGAGGAAGCGATGCCCCCCACCCACCATCTCCACGACACCCCCGACCTCTTCGCCCTCTCCGACATCAACGGCCCGGTCCTACGCCCCGGCGAAGACGGCTACGCCGAAGAGGTCACCGGCTTCAACCTGGCCGCCCTGCACACCCCCGACGTGGTCATCGGAGCCACCGACGGCGCCGACGTGGCGACCGCGATGCGCTGGGCCACCGCCACCGGCACCCCCGTAGCCGTCCAGGCCACCGGCCACGGCGCGAACTTCCCCATGGACAGAGGCCTGCTGATCAACACCGCCCGCATGACGGACGTACACATAGACCCAGCCCGACGCACCGCGACGATCGCAGCCGGCGCGAAGTGGCGCCACGTCCTGGAGGCAGCCGCCCCCCACGGCCTGGCGGCCCTGACCGGCACGTCGACAGACACCGGCGCGGTCGGCTACACGGTCGGCGGCGGCCTCCCGGTCCTCGGCCGGGCCTACGGCTACGCGACCGACCACGTCCGCTCCTTCCAGGTCGTCACCCCCGACGGCACCCTCCACGAAACCGACGCCGCCAACGAGCCCGAGCTCTTCTGGGCCCTGCGCGGCGGCAAGGGCAACGTCGGCATCGTGACGCAACTGGTCTGCGACCTGCTCCCACTGTCCCGCCTCCTCGGCGGCGGCATCTACGTCCCCGGCGACCAGGCGAAAGCCCTCCTCACCGCCTGGGCCCAGTGGACCCCGACCGTCCCCCAGGAGATGTGCAGCGCCTTCACGCTGCTCCGTCTGCCGCCCATCCCCCAGATCCCGGAACCCCTGCGCGGCGGCTTCTGGGCGCGCGTGGCGATCGCCTGGACCGGCGCCCCGGAAGACGGTGAACGCCTCATCGCCCCGATCCGCGCAGCCGCCCCGGTGGCGGTCGACACGGTCGAAGAGATGGACTACACCGCCCTGGACCGCATCCACCTGGAGCCGCAGGACCCGCTCCCCGCAAGGGAGTCGTGCCTGCTCCTGCGCGACCTGCCCCCGGACGCGATCCGCGCGTTCCTGGACGAGGTCGGCCCCGAGGCCCCCGACTGCCCCCTGCTCATGGTCGAAATCCGCCACATGGGCGGCGCCCTGTCCCGCCCGGCCCCGACCGAGGACGCGATCTGCGCCCGCGACGCCACATACCTCCTGGAGACGGTGGGCGTCCTGGAGGCCCCACCGGCCGCCGAGGCCATCGAACGCGCCACGAGAGACCTGCACGCGGCGATGACCCCGTACAGCACGGGTCACACCATGGTCAACATCCACGGCACACCGGGCGACGAGGAGGACCGAGCCCGCCCCTGGACCCCGGAGGTCTACGCCCACCTCCGGCACGCCAAGTCGGTCTACGACCCGTCGAACCTACTCCGCTTCGGCCACACGGTGTCCCCGGCGGCGTAGGCACACGGGACGCCTACGCCGTCGTACATCCACGCCGCCGTATGCCTACGTCGTCGTACATCCACGCCGCCGTACGCCTACGTCGTCGTACGCCTACGCCGAGCCCCGGGCCGCCGCTCACTCGGCCGGGTAACAGGATCCCCGGCATCCAGAGCCGCAGCCCGCCGCCGCAAACCGAACTCGGCCAGCGCCTCCGCCAGCTTGTGCACGGACGGCTCGGGAGCCATCACATCCACCCGAAGCCCATGCTCCTCGGCGGTCTTCGCGGTCGCAGGCCCGATACACGCGATCACGGTCACGTTGTGCGGCTTACCGGCGATACCCACCAGATTGCGCACAGTGCTCGACGACGTGAAGAGAACGGCGTCGAAGCCACCCCCCTTGATCGCCTCCCGGGTCTCCGCCGGCGGCGGAGAGGCCCGCACGGTCCGATAGGCGGTGACGTCGTCGACCTCCCACCCGAGTTCGATCAGCCCGGCGACCAGCGTCTCCGTGGCGATGTCGGCCCGAGGCAGGAACACCCGGTCGATCGGATCGAACACCGGATCGTACGGAGGCCAGTCCTCCAGCAAGCCGGCCGCCGACTGCTCCCCGCTCGGCACCAGATCTGGCTTCACACCAAAGGCGACCAGCGCCTTGGCCGTCTGCTCCCCCACCGCCGCGACCTTGATCCCGGCGAAGGCCCGAGCATCGAGCCCGTACTCCTCGAACTTCTCCCGAACGGCCTTGACCGCGTTGACCGATGTGAAGGCGATCCACTCGTACCGCCCGGTCACCAGCCCCTTGACCGCCCGCTCCATCTGCTGGGGCGTCCGCGGCGGCTCGACGGCGATCGTCGGCACCTCGTGCGGCACGGCCCCGTACGACCGCAGCTGGTCGGAGAGCGAAGCCGCCTGCTCCTTCGTCCGCGGCACGAGCACCTTCCAGCCGAACAGGGGCTTGGACTCGAACCACGAGAGCTGCTCACGCTGAGCCGCGGCGGAACGCTCACCGACCACGGCTATCACGGGCCGCACACCGTCCGGCGACGGCAGCACCTTGGCCTGCTTCAGGGTCTGCGCGATGGTCCCCAAAGTCGCGGTCCAGGTCCGCTGCCGAGTGGTCGTACCGGCCACGGTCACCGTGATCGGCGTATCGGGCTTGCGCCCGGCGGAGACCAGCTCACCGGCGGCGGCCGCGACGGATTCGAGGGTCGTCGACACGACAACCGTCCCGTCCGAAGCCCCCACCTCCGTCCAGCACCGGTCGGAGGCCGTACGCGCATCCACGAACCGCACGTCCGCGCCTTCGGCGTCCCGCAGCGGCACACCGGCGTACGCGGGCACGCCCACCGCCGCGGCCACACCCGGCACGACCTCGAACGGCACGCCGGCCGCGGCGCAGGCCAGCATCTCCTCGGCGGCGTACGCGTCGAGCCCGGGGTCCCCGGACACCGCACGTACGACCCGCCTGCCGCCCCGCGCGGCCTCCATGACAAGATGTGCGGCATCCCGCACGGCGGGGCCGCCAACGGTTGTTGACGCGCCGTCAACAACCGTCAGTTGAGGTGTGCCTGAGCGCGGAATCGGGCCGGAAGAAGGATCCGTAAAGGCATCCGAGGTATCCGTAGAAGGGTCCGAATCCGGGTTCACGACGGCGACGCCTTGTCTGGCGTGCGTGCGTACGACGTCGAGCACTTCGTGCCCGGCGACGAGAACGTCCGCGTGCGCCAGCGCCTCGACGGCGCGCAGAGTCAGTAGTCCCGGATCCCCGGGTCCGGCACCAAGGAAGGTGACGTGCCCGTGTTCAGGACCGGCGGAAAGGGTGGTGGGGCTCAATGTGCTCGCTCCCCCATCAGACCGGCCGCGCCCTGGGCAAGCATCTCGGTGGCGAGTTCGCGACCG
This sequence comes from Streptomyces sp. SA15, assembly GCF_002291145.1. GTDB lineage: Bacteria > Actinomycetota > Actinomycetes > Streptomycetales > Streptomycetaceae > Streptomyces. The sequence goes on along the minus strand of NZ_NTGE01000140.1, from coordinate 16,422 downwards.
AGCGCCATTGCCTGGTCGTCCGTCTCGGGCACGGGACCGGTGGTGGACAGCTGCACCGTGCGAGTGCCGTCGGTCGTGCCGACGACGCCCCGCAGGCGCATTTCCTTGACAATCTGCCCGTCGGCCAACAGGTCGGCCAGCGCCCCCACAGGGGCACTGCAGCCGGCCTCCAGGGCGGCGAGCAGTGACCGTTCGGCGGTGACGGCGGCCCGCGTGAACGGGTCGTCGAGCTCGCCGAGCGCTGCGATCAGGCCCGCGTGGTCCGCGGCACACTCGATCGCCAGTGCCCCCTGGCCGGGGGCGGGCAAAACCGTGTCGACCGACAGGAAGTCGGTCACTTCGTCGATCCGGCCGATGCGCTGCAAACCGGCCGCGGCCAGCACCACGGCGTCCAGCTCGCCGTCCCGCACGAACCCGATCCGGGTGTCGACGTTCCCGCGGATCGGAACCGTCTCGATGTCCAGCCCGTGGCCGCGCGCGTACGCGTTCAACTGGGCCATCCGCCGCGGCGAACCCGTACCGATGCGCGCCCCGCGCGGCAGGTCGGTGAGCTTCAGCGCGTCCCGGGCGACGATCACATCGCGCGGGTCCTCGCGCACGGGGATCGCGGCCAGCGCCAGCTGGTCCGGCTGCCCGGTGGGCAGGTCCTTCAGCGAGTGCACCGCGAAGTCGACCTCGCCCTTGAGCAGCGCCTCCCGCAAAGCGGTCACGAAGACCCCCGTGCCGCCGATCTGCGCGAGCGCCTCGCGGGAGACATCGCCGTACGTGGTGATCTCGACGAGCTCGACGGGCCGTCCGGTCACCTGGCTCACGGCGTCCGCCACCTGCCCGGACTGGGCCAGGGCGAGCCTGCTTCGCCTGGTCCCGAGCCTCAATGCCTTCTGAGTCATTCCGGCCCTCGGTTCTTGCCGTTCTTCTCGGTGCTGTCCTCGGCGCGGGAGACGGCGGCCACCGTCTCGGGGTCGAGGTCGAACAGGGTGCGCAGCGCGTCCGCGTACCCGGCGCCGCCGGGCTCGGCCGCGAGCTGCTTGACCCGTACGGTCGGCGCGTGCAGCAGCTTGTCGACCACACGCTTGACGGTCTGCGCGATCTCACCGCGGTGCTTGTCGTCCAGGCCGGGCAGCCGCCCCTCGAGCCGGGCGATCTCGTTCGCCACGACATCGGCGGCCATCGTCCGCAGGGCGACCACGGTGGGCGTGATGTGCGCGGCCCGCAGGGCCGCCCCGAAGGCCGCGACCTCGTCGGAGACGATACGGCGGACCTGGTCGACGTCGGCAGCCATGGGAGCGTTGGCGGAGGCCTCCGCGAGCGACTCGATGTCGACGAGCCGCACCCCGGTCAGCCGGTGCACGGCCGCGTCGATGTCACGCGGCATGGCGAGGTCGAGCAGGAAGAACACCGGCTCGGGCCGCGGGATCTCGGCGACCGGCTCGGGCTTGCGCCGCTCGGGCACGCGTCCGACGACCGCGACGGCGGCGGCGAGCGCGGCGATGGCGTCCGCCTCCTCGGCCGGGTCGAGCGTGGTGAGGGCGCCCGCCGGGGCCGGGGCGGAGTTCTGCTGACGCGGGGCGTTGTCCACCCACGCCGCGTGCTGTTCCAGGTCGGAGGCGGCCATACCGGCCACGGCCGCCTCGCCGAGCACGGAGAACCCGGCGGTCGCCTGCACGGCGGGCAGGTCGAGCGGACAGCCGTCCTCGGCGCCGATGCTGGTGGGCGGGAGCTCGCCGCGTCCGGCGGCCGACGTGGTATTACGACCGGAGTCGGCGCCCGAAGCCGTACGGCTGTGTGTGACGGGCTCTCCCGTACGGCCCTCCACCGCGGCCGCGACCGATTCGGCCGTCAGGACGAGTCCCGTCGCGCCGGTGCAGGAGACGGTGACGTCGGCACGTGTCAGCTCGGCCGGCACCGATTCCATCGGTACCGCGCGGGCCAGCACGTCCGTGTCGTCACCCTCGGTGAGGATCTGTGCGAGGCGGTCGGCGCGGTCGTGCGTGCGGTTGGCGATCACGATCTCGGCGACCCCGGCCCGCGCGAGCGTGGCCGCGGCCAGGGACGACATCGAGCCGGCGCCGATGACCAGGGCCTTCTTGCCCTTGGCCCACTTCTCGACCGCCTGGCCCGCCGCCAGCTGTTCCAGGCCGAAGGTGACCAGGGACTGCCCGGCGCGGTCGATGCCGGTCTCGGAGTGGGCGCGCTTGCCGACGCGCAGGGCCTGCTGGAACAGGTCGTTCAGGAGGCGGCCCGCGCTGTGCACGTCCTGCGCCTTGGCCAGGGAGTCCTTTATCTGGCCGAGGATCTGGCCCTCGCCGACGACCATCGAGTCCAGCCCGCACGCCACCGAGAACAGGTGGTGGACGGCCCGGTCCTCGTAGTGCACGTAGAGGTAGGGAGTGAGCTCCTCCAGGCCGACCCCGCTGTGCTGGGCGAGCAGCGTGGACAGCTCGGCGACACCGGCGTGGAACTTGTCCACGTCGGCGTACAGCTCGATGCGGTTGCAGGTGGCGAGCACCGCGGCCTCGGTGGCCGGCTCCGCCGCGACCGTGTCCTGGAGCAGCTTGATCTGGGCGTCCGCGCTCAGCGCGGCCCGCTCCAGCACGCTGACCGGGGCGCTGCGGTGGCTCAGCCCGACAACGAGGAGACTCATGCCGGCATCACGGCGGGGACATCCCCGTCTGGTCCCTTGTCGGCGGAGTCCTCGCGGGTGGCGGCGACCGGTCCGGTGCCGTCGCGCAGGGCGGCGGCCTCCTCACCGGCCTTGCGCTGCTCGTGGAAGGCGAGGATCTGCAGCTCGATGGAGAGGTCGACCTTGCGCACGTCGACGCCGTCCGGGACGGACAGCACGGTCGGCGCGAAGTTCAGGATGGAGCTCACCCCGGCGGCGACCAGGCGGTCGCAGACCTGCTGGGCGGCGCCGGCGGGCGTGGCGATGACACCGATCGACACGCCGTTGTCCTTGATGATCTTCTCGAGTTCGTCCGTGTGCTGGACGGGGATCCCGGCCACCGGCTTTCCGGCCATCGCGGGATCGGCGTCGATGAGGGCCGCGACCCGGAACCCACGGGAGGCGAACCCGCCGTAGTTGGCGAGGGCGGCGCCGAGGTTACCGATACCGACGATCACGACCGGCCAGTCCTGGGTGAGGCCGAGTTCGCGGGAGATCTGGTAGACGAGATACTCGACGTCGTAGCCGACGCCCCTGGTCCCGTAGGAGCCGAGGTACGAGAAGTCCTTGCGCAGCTTCGCGGAGTTGACCCCCGCGGCGGCCGCGAGCTCCTCGGAGGAGACCGTGGGCACTGAGCGCTCCGACAGCGCGGTGAGGGCTCGGAGGTACAGCGGAAGCCGGGCGACGGTGGCCTCGGGAATCCCTCGGCTACGGGTCGCCGGTCGGTGAGTTCGGCCAGTTGCCACGGTGCTCCTGCGGGTAGAGCGGGGCTGCAGGCGGTCACACGTACCTAGACCGCCCCGTCGAATGCAGGCTATGTCTTTGTGAACGCGTGCACAAAGATGGTGTCCGTTTTGCCCGGCCAACGTGACCGGGGTCACGCGCCCCCGGCGCACGGGTGTGGAACCGGCGCATCCGCACCACCGTTCCTCTTCTCTTGGGGGCAAAACCGCACACTCTCCTCAACGATTCCCGCCCCCGAGACCCAGTCGCCGTCGATCCTAAGCGACGTTCTGGTCCAGTTGGACTACTCGGTCAGGGCCTTCCTCAGGCGCTGTTCGTTCACGCGCCAGAAGGTGTGCTGTTCCCCGTCGACGAGTACGACAGGGATCTGTTCCCAGTACTGATCGTGGAGTTGGGTGTCCTGGGTGATGTCCTTCTTCTCCCAGGGGACCCCCAGATCGGCGCAGACCTTCTCGACCACGACCTGTGCGTCATCACACAGATGGCAGCCCGGCTTACGGATGAGAGTGACGAGACGGTCCCGGGGGACGTTCGGTGCCTGCGGCGCGCTCGGGGCGCTACGACGAAAGAGGGAACTCATGTCGGCCATTCTCCGCCTGTTTAACGGGCCGGTCGTGGAGAGTTCACACCCTTCAAACCTCACGACTGAGGAACCACCGAACAAACTGGCTATGCTCACGCCATGGCCGCTCTCGGATGGCTCACTCCCCGTAGGCGCTCCGCCACAGCGCGCAGCGTGCTGGCAGGCGAGGCCTCGGCGGAGGCAGCGCGCAAGTCCACGCAGGACGTTTCCGGTGAGGAACCGGAGTTCCCGGTCCCCGGCGACGCGCATGCCGCCGCCTTCTTCGACCTGGACAACACCGTGATGCAGGGCGCCGCGCTGTTCCACTTCGGGCGGGGCCTGTACAAGCGGAAGTTCTTCGAGACCCGCGACCTCGCGAAGTTCGCGTGGCAGCAGGCGTGGTTCCGGCTGGCCGGCGTCGAGGACCCCGAGCACATGCAGGAGGCCCGCGACTCGGCCCTCTCCATCGTCCAGGGCCACCGCGTCTCCGAGCTGATGTCGATCGGCGAGGAGATCTACGACGAGTACATGGCCGAGCGGATCTGGCCGGGTACGCGGGCGTTGGCGCAGGCACACCTGGACGCCGGCCAGAAGGTGTGGCTGGTCACCGCGGCCCCGGTCGAGATCGCGACGGTGATCGCTCGGCGGCTGGGACTGACGGGGGCACTGGGAACGGTGGCCGAGTCGGTCGACGGCGTGTACACGGGCAAGCTGGTGGGCGAGCCGCTGCACGGGCCGGCCAAGGCGGAGGCGGTGCGGGCGCTGGCGGTGGCGGAGGGGCTGGACCTCTCCCGGTGCGCCGCGTACAGCGACTCGCACAACGACATCCCGATGCTGTCGCTGGTCGGCCACCCCTACGCGATCAACCCGGACACAAAGCTGCGCAAGCACGCGCGACAGCTGGACTGGCGCCTGCGCGACTACCGCACGGGCCGCAAGGCGGCGAAGGTCGGCATTCCGGCGGCGGCGGGCGTGGGGGCGGTGGCCGGAGGCACGGCTGCGGCTATCGCGTTGCACCGGCGGCGGCGGTAGCGGGTCGCGCGTAGCGCTTGTCCGGGCGCGGAGCCCGCAGCGAGGCCGGCCCCCACGCCGGGCGACACTTCCGATCACGCCCGCCACACCCCGCCCAATCCCCAAGTCATACCCGCAACCCCCCTGTCCAGTCCCATTGGCTGCACACGGCCACAACACGCCCCGGACCCAGACGGAACATGCACCGTTCTGATCAACAACCGGTCACTGTGCGGCACTTGATCGGGCGTCATTCGGTTACAGAAGCGACGTAATCGATGAATAGAGCAACTGGGTGTAGCAGCACCTGTACTAAGCGTTATTCTCCTCAGACGCAAACCGGTACCCCCTCCGTCGCTACGACGGGTGAAAGGTCCCGCACTGCACTGATGGAAGCTCTGCCTCTGGGAGTCCCGTGTACCCACACGTCGGGGTTGACGCCTCGGGCCTGGCTACGCTGCGCGCAACGGTCCAAGACCTGTTGCGCGGCTTCGTCCCCACCGCGTACGCCGTCCCTGCCCTCGCCGTAGCCACCACCCCCGTCGGCCCGTGCTACGCGCTCGCCGACGGCAGCGCCGCTGTCGGCAGACGGGGGCGTTCGAGTGGTGCCGCCACCGCTCGGCGGCCGGCTGCCGACAGCGACAGCGCTCGGATGATGGATCTCGTCGAGCGCGCACAGGCGGGCGAGGCCGACGCCTTCGGCCGCCTCTACGACCAGTACAGCGACACCGTGTACCGGTACATCTACTACCGAGTGGGAGGGAAGGCGACCGCCGAGGACCTCACGAGCGAGACCTTTCTGCGGGCACTGCGGCGGATCGGCACCTTCACCTGGCAGGGGCGGGACTTCGGGGCGTGGCTGGTCACGATCGCCCGCAATCTCGTCGCCGACCATTTCAAGTCGAGTCGTTTCCGGCTGGAGGTGACCACCGGCGAGATGCTCGACGCCAACGAGGTCGAGCGGTCTCCCGAGGACTCCGTCCTGGAGTCCCTCTCCAACGCCGCTCTCCTGGATGCCGTACGACGGCTCAATCCCCAGCAGCAGGAGTGTGTGACGCTCCGCTTCCTCCAGGGCCTCTCCGTCGCCGAGACCGCCCGTGTGATGGGCAAGAACGAGGGCGCCATCAAGACCCTCCAATACCGGGCCGTGCGCACCCTCGCCCGGCTCCTCCCGGACGACGCGCGCTGACAGCGCACGTTCCGTGACCTTCAACTCGCTTTCGGTGACAGTCCGTTGGCTCCCCGACCCGATCATTCTCCGTCCGTAACCCAAGTGCCGCGCCACTCGTTGTGCGGGATGCAGGCTCCCTGTGGTCACTACCTGGCCGACTTCGATCACCCGATCGTGTGCTTGTGGTCAGGGCGTGCAACCCTCAGGACCCCCTGGGGAGTCGACCGTCATGACGAGAGGAGGTGCCGCCAGTGATCGCGAACGTATCGGCGCACCGGCGGGCGAACGCCTTCGCCCAGGCCCTGGAGGAGCAGTCCGACCGGGGCACGGCGGCCGAGCAGTCCGAAGGACCACCGCCGTCCCCGGCTGCTGCGGAACAGACCGAGCAGGGCCGGCTACTGGCCCTCGCCACCGGTCTCGGCGAGCTGCCCAAACCTGAGCTGGACCCCGAGGTCAAGGTCGTCCAGCGGGCCCAGCTCGTGGCCGCCATGGAGGCCATGCTGCTGGAGGGCACCGCCGGAGGCGAGGCAGCGGACTCTTCGCTACCCGGGCAGCGCTCCCACCGGCAGGGAGCTCACCGGGGCAGCCCGTTGGGCAAGCTCCGGCCGCGTTCGCGACTGACCAAGGGCCTCGCCGCCGGCGGACTCAGCGTCGGCGTGGCCGCGGGAGCCTTCGGCGGAGTCGCCGCCGCCAGCTCCGACGCCCTGCCCGGCGACTCGCTGTACGGCCTCAAGCGGGGCATCGAGGACTTCAAGCTCAACCACCTGTCCGACGGTGACGACGAGCGCGGCCGGACCTACCTCGACCAGGCCTCCACACGGCTCGGCGAAGCCCGCCGGCTGATGGAGCGTGGCCGCGGCGGCGACCTCGACCACGAGTCCCTCGGCGAGATCCGCCGCGCCCTGTCCGGCATGCGGCACGACGCCTCCGAGGGCCACCGCCTGCTGACCGCCGCGTATCAGCGCGACCCCGACTCCCTGGGCCCCATCCAGGCCCTCGACACCTTCTCCCGCTCGCACCGCGACGCCTGGGGCGCACTGCGCGACAAGCTGCCCGTCCAGCTCGGTGACGTCAGCGAGCAGGTGTCGTCGGTCTTCGACGCCATAGACGAAGAGGTCGCCCCGCTGCAGTCCCTGCTCCCGCAGCCCCCGGCCCAGGGCGGCGACGGAAGCGGTCGGCGGCAGGGCTCCGGGTCCACGCCCTCCGACACATCGTCCGGTCCCGGCCGGTCGAAGGCGCCCAGCACCGGCAGCGGCGGCTCCTCCGAAAGCACCGGCACCGGCAGCAACAGCCCCAGCAAGTCGGCCGGTTCCGGCAGCGAGGGCGGCAGCGGCCTGCTGGGCGGCAACACCGGCGGCCTGCTCGACCCGCCGAAGGACACCGGCAGCGCGTCACCGTCCACCAGCAAGCCCCCGACCGGCGGGACGGACGTCACGGTCCCACCGCTCCTCCCCGGCCTGCTGCCCGGATTGGGCATCGAGGGCGAGGACGCGGGGTAGACGCCGCCGTCCGTACGGCCATGGGGGCGCCCTTCTCACGAAGGGCGCCCCCATCGTCGTAGATGAAGGGCGCCGTGGTCGTCGTAGACCTAGAAGAACACCGACCTCCGCTGCACCAACAACTTGTACAGCGTGTGCTGGATCTGTTCCCTGACCTGGTCGGTCAGGTTGAACATCAGCATTGGGTCCTCGGCCGCCTCCGGCGGATAGCCGTCCGTGTGGATCGGCTCGCCGAACTGGATCGTCCACTTCGTCGGCAGCGGGATCGCGCCGAGCGGGCCCAGCCAGGGGAACGTCGGTGTGAGCGGGAAGTACGGGAAGCCGAGGACCCGGGCCAGCGTCTTGGCGTTGCCGATCATCGGGTAGATCTCCTCGGCCCCGACGATCGAGCACGGGATGATCGGGGCGCCCTGGCGCAGCGCCGTGGAGACGAAGCCGCCGCGGCCGAAGCGCTGGAGCTTGTAGCGCTCGCTGAAGGGCTTCCCGATGCCCTTGAAGCCCTCCGGCATGACCCCGACGAGCTCGCCCTGCCCGAGGAGGCGTTCGGCGTCCTCCGCGCAGGCCAGGGTGTGGCCCAGCTTGCGGGCCAGTTCGTTGACCACCGGCAGCATGAAGACCAGGTCGGCGGCGAGCAGGCGGAGATGCCGCCCAGAGGGGTGGTGGTCGTGGACGGCGACCTGCATCATCAGGCCGTCCAGCGGCAGCGTCCCGGAGTGGTTGGCGACGATCAGCGCGCCGCCCTCGGACGGGATGTTCTCCACGCCCTTCACCTCGACCCGGAAGTACTTCTCGTACACCGGGCGCAGCAGGGACATCAGGACCTGGTCGGTCAGCTCCTCGTCGTAGCCGAAGTCGTCGACCTCGTAGTCCCCGGTGAGGCGGCGGCGCAGGAAGGACAGGCCGCCCGCGATGCGCTTCTCCAGGCCGCCGTGGTCGCCGGTGTGCCGGTGCTGCTCGGGCGGCTGTTCCTCACGGGTCACAGGAACATCATCCTGCGCGGGCGCCCTGCTGGGCAGGGGCTGGACCTCACGTACCAGCGCGGATTCCGTGCCCTTGCGCCGGCTCCCCGCGCTCCGGCGCCGCGGCGGCCGCTGTACGGCGCTCCCGCGGGACCGGTCGTCGTCGAACGGAATGACCTTGGCATCCGCCATCGTTGATGCGCTCCTCAGTTGGCGCTCTGCGTCGGGGGGTGGCCGCCGCCCGCGAGGGGCAGCGCGGCGATCCGGTCGACGGCCCCCGCAAGGGCCTCCGGCGGCAGGAGTCCGGGTCCGCGGCTGTGTGCGAAGTCCGCGAAGGTCTCCGCCGTCGTGTACTTCGGCTTGAAGCCGAGCGTCTCACGCATCTGGTCCGTCGCCACGACCCGGCCGTGCGTGAGCAGCCGGATCTGTTCCGGCGAGAAGTCCGTCATACCCAGCGTACGCACCAGCGAGCCCGCCCAGGTGACCGCGGGAAGCAGCAGCGGCACCGTGGGCCGTCCAAGGCGCCGGGAGCACTGGGAGAGCAGCAGGACGCCGTCGCCGGCGATGTTGAAGGTGCCGCTGTTGAGCGTGCCCCGCGCCGGTTCGTGCGAGGCGATCCGCAGCACCTCGATCACGTCGTCCTCGTGCACGAACTGCAGCCGGGGGTCGTAGCCGAACACCGTCGGCAGGACGGGCAGCGAGAAGTACGAGGCGAGCGGCGTGTCGGCGGTAGGGCCGAGGATGTTGGCGAACCGCAGCACGCACACGGCGACATCGGGCCGGCGACGCGCGAAGCCGCGTACGTACCCCTCGACCTCGACCGTGTCCTTGGCGAAGCCGCCGCTGGGCAGCGACTTGGGCGGCGTCGTCTCGGTGAAGACGGCGGGATCACGGGGCGCGGACCCATACACATTGGTACTGGACTTCACCACGAGCCGCTTGACGGTCGGCGACTTCTGACAGGCGCCCAGCAGCTGCATGGTGCCGATGACGTTGGTCTCCTTGACCGTGGTCCGGCTGCCGCTGCCCAGCGCGGTCGCGGTCACGTCCAGGTGGACGACCGTGTCGGCGGCCGTCTCGGCCAGCACGCGCGCGATGGTGGGCTGCCGGAGGTCGGCCTGGATGAAGTCGGCGCCGCCCAGATGGTGCTCGGGCGGGACCGCGTCCACGGCGACGACTCGGTCCACCTGTGGGTCACGCTGGATGCGTCGTACGAAACGGCCCCCCAGTTGCCGGGCCACTCCGGTCACGAGCACGATCTTGCCCAAGATCAGCGCCTTCCTTCCAGCCCTCGTACTCCGCCGCGTTCCCCGTGTACGGCCAAACTTAGCGGTTTGTTGTTGCGCTGTGATGACCGCCCACTGCACGAAGTGACGACATCCAGCCCACGACAACGCGTGTGGCCCCCCACCGGCATGGGTGGGGGGCCAGAACACGTTCTCGCGGCGTCGCTTACTTCTTGTTGCGACGCTGAACGCGCGTGCGCTTGAGCAGCTTGCGGTGCTTCTTCTTGGCCATCCGCTTGCGCCGCTTCTTGATAACAGAGCCCACGACTACCCTCGCTCACTTCTCATCACTCGGTGTTTGGGCGCCATGGGCCCATACGACCTACGAGGGGCCAGCCTACCCGTCCGAGCGCTGAGGTCGTAATCGAGGTGATCAGAGGGGATCAGGGGGGAATCGGGGAGACCCTCGAAAAGCCCTGAGGATCTCCCCGACCCACCCGGATCACCGTCGTCAGGCGGTTTCCACCCCCACGTAACTCTCGCGGAGGTACTCGTGAACCGCGTTCTCCGGGACGCGGAAGGACCGCCCCACCCGGATCGCGGGCAGATGACCGCTGTGCACCAAGCGGTACACGGTCATCTTGGACACTCGCATCACCGAGGCGACTTCCGCCACGGTAAGGAACTGAACCTCGCTCAGAGGCCTCTGCTCAGCAGCCATGACACACCTGAACCTTCCGCACTCGACCGACGGCCACCGGCTTCCCCTTCCGGTGACTCTTCGTCGCTGCGTGCTCACTCCCCAATGTAGGGGCGGGTGATGCAAGTGGGGAAGAGGTGCACCCATCGGCGGCCTACTGTGACAGACACGCTCGATTGAGTACGTAGCGGGTCAGCGGCCGGTAGTAATCAGACCGCACAGCGTCATCAAGTGGAACGACGACGGACACGCGCCCCTCGGCCTCCCCGACGAAGAGGGCGGGGTCGTCCGTATCGGCCAGCCCGATGGCCTCGAACCCCAGCTGACCTGCTCCGCAGACCCACCCGTGGTCCCCGATCACCAGCTCCGGAAGCGGCCCGCCGGCCTCGGCGGCCGCGGCCAGCGCGGTCCGAACCGGGAGCGGCGAGTGCGTGTGTGCGCCGGTCGCACAACCGGGGCGAGGCACGCCAGGTTCCCGCACCAGCGCGACTCCTCGTACGTAGTCAAGGTTGTGCGTACGTAGACCGAACCGGGTCGTTATGTCGACACAGCGACCCTGCGCCGGGGTGAGAACGGCACATCCCGCCGCCGACAGCGCGTCCGCCAAGGCGGCGTAGAAGCCGAGCAGCCGATGGGGGTGCCCGGTACCCAGGAGGACCGTGGCGCGGCTCCGGGCAGCCACGGCGAGCCGCTCCGCGAACGCCTCCAGGGCGGCCACCGTCAGCTCCGGATCGATCACATCATGACCGGACCTGTGACGGGGATCGGCCGAAACCCCACACCTATCCGCCATCAACCGAATCAAATCCCGCTCCCCCCAAGCCCATTCAGGATCAATCCCGATCAGCACCCGAGGATCACGAGCGGCGAACAACCGATAACTCCGCAGACTCTCCTCCCGAGAGGTCGCCACAACCCCGGCAAGCCGAGCAGCGAGAAGATGGGCACGCAGGGCACCGGTACTCAACACGGTGCGATGCTGACGGACGGGGAACGGGGCCGCGATACGAACGGGAAAACACCGCACAGTTGGCGTAATGGCGGTCATGCTGCGCGCAGCCGCCCTCATCAGACCGCAGACGGCCCGCCCCCGCCCACCCGACGCAGCCGCAGACAGCCCGCTCCGGCCCATCCGGCACAACTGCGAGCAACCGCCCCCCTCGCGCCACAGGCAGCCGAGCCCCTCCCATCCGGCATAGCTGCGAGCAGCAGTCCCGTCGCGCCTCGTGCGGCCGGGCCCCTCCCATCTGGCATAGCTGCGGACACCCCGCTCCCGGCCCATCCGGCATAGCCGCGAGCACCCGTCCCCCTCGCGCCTCGGGCAGCCGGGCCCTCGCACCTGGCATAGCTGCGGACACCCCGCTCCCGGCCCATCCGGCACAGCTGCGAGCAACCGACCCCCGTCACACCGCAGGCAGCCGAGCCCTCCCATCCGGCATAGCTGCGGACAGCCGTCCCCGTCACGCCGCTGGCAACCCGCCCCGCCCATCCGGCATAGCTGCGGGCAGTCGTGCCGCTGGGGCGGCACGGGTGGGCGCAGCGGCACCCCGTCAGCGCCGGGCCGCGCGACCTACCCGGCCTCAGCCACGACGCCGGGCGACGGGAAAGCGGGCGGTGGCCCGTGCACCCGCCCAGCCGACGCCGTCAGTCCGCACAGAAAAGCCGTCCACCCACCTACGCCAACAACCCCCGCAACGGAAACACCGCCCGCCGAGCCGCCAACACCGCCTGATCCAACCGATCCGCAGGGTCGTACCCCGCCTCCCAATCACCCCAAGCCACAGGCCACCGCCCATCGGTCATCCGCACCGGCGCCAACTGCCGCGTCCGAGCGAACACCTCCTGCCGCCACCCCTCCGGAATCATCGCCTCCGGCTCCACGGGCCGCCCCGCGGCAATCCCCACCAGATGAGTCCACGACCGCGGCACCACATCCACCACCGCGTATCCACCCCCACCCAGCGCCACCCACCGCCCATCGGCGTACTCGTGCGCCAAGTCATGACAAGCAACCTGCACAGCCCGCTGCGCATCAAGCGACACAGCCAAATGCGCCAACGGATCCTCGAAATGCGTATCCGCCCCATGCTGAGTCACCAGCACCTGAGGCCGAAAGTCGGCAATAACCTCCGGCACGACCGCATGAAACGCCCGCAACCACCCCGCATCCCCGGTCCCCGCCGGCAACGCGACATTCACGGCCGACCCCTCCGCGGACTCCGCCCCCGTCTCCTCCGGCCACCCGGTCTGCGGAAACAACGTCCGAGGATGCTCGTGCAGCGAGATCGTCAGAACCCGCGGATCCTCCCAGAACGCCGCCTGCACCCCGTCCCCGTGATGCACATCGACATCCACATAGGCGACCCGCTCAGCCCCCAGCTCCAGCAACCGAGCAATGGCCAGCGACGCGTCGTTGTAGATACAGAACCCCGACGCACCCCCCGGCATCGCATGATGCAGACCACCCGCGAAGTTCACCGCATGCAGCGCCTCCCCCCGCCACACGGCCTCCGCCGCCCCCACCGACTGCCCCGCGATCAACGCGGACACCTCGTGCATCCCGGCGAAGGCCGGATCGTCCATGGTCCCCAGCCCGTACGACCCGTCCGCCCCCCTCGGATCCACCGACGCCGCCTTCACGGCCTCGACGTAGTCCTCCCGGTGCACGAGCCGCAAGGTCGACTCCCCGGCCGCCTTGGCGGCCACGACATCCACTTCCCGATCAAGCCCGAAGGCCTGAACGAGACTCCTCGTCAGGGCAAGCCGAACCGGATCCATCGGATGGTCCGGACCGAAGTCATAGCCCGTTACTGCCTCGTCCCACATCAGCTGTGCGCGGCCGCTCATGCCCGCCACCGTATCGGTCCGGTTGAGCATCGAACGACCGGGCGTACACGAGCGTCACCAGCACCAACACCATCGGCACAAGCATGGCCCCGCGATAACTCCAGACGTCCCCCAACGCCCCCACCAACGGCGACCCGATCAAGAACCCCACGTAATTGAACACATTGAGTCGCGCCACGGCCACATCCGAAGCCCCGGGGAACAACCGCCCGGCCGCCGCGAACGTCTGCGGCACCAGCACACACAACCCCAGCCCCAGCAGCGTGAACCCGAGCATCCCGACCCACGCCCCGGGCGCCACGGCCACCACGGCGAACCCGAGCGCCGCCACAAGCGCCCCACCCCTGACGACCGTCACGGCCCCGAACCGCCGCACCCCGAAGTCCCCGATGGCCCGCCCCAACAGCGTGGTCACCATGTACACGTTGTACGGCACGGTCGCCAGCTGCTCGCTGCTCCCCAGCACGTCCTGCAGATACTTCGCACTCCAGTTGGAGACGGTCGAGTCCCCGATGTACGCGAAGCACATCACCAGACACAGCGGCAACAGCATCTTGAAGACGACGGGCCCACCCTCGCCCCCCGCCTCCTTCTCCGACGGCCCCCCTACGACGCCGGCCTCCCCGTCGACGTACCACCGACTCCCGACCAGCGCGGCCGGCAACAGCACCACCACGACCGGCAGATACGACACCCACAACGCCAGATCCCAGTGCGCCCCCACCCACGCCAGCGAGGCCCCCAGAATCCCGCCCAGGCTGTACGCGGCATGGAAGCTGAGCATGATGCTCCGCCCGTACGACCGCTGCAGGCTCACCCCGAGCATGTTCATCGAGGAGTCCAACGCACCCACGGCCAGCCCGAACGCGGCCAGCGAGACCGCCAGCACGACCATCCGGTCCCCCGCCCCCACCCCGAGCAGCGCCAGGAGCACCACGGGCTGGGACCAGCGCAACACCCGACTGGGCGGCACCCGCTTCACCAGCTTCTCGGTGCTCACGCTCCCGACCCCGGCGAGGATCGGCACCGCGGCCAGGAAGGCGGGCAGCAGCGCGTCGGACACCCCGTGCCGGTCCTGGATGGCGGGGATCCGCGTCACCAGCAGAGCAAAGGCGACACCCTGCGCGAAGAAGCTGAACGCCAGCGAGGCCCTGCCGCGCCGCAGCACATCAGTCATGGCGGCGAGCGTAAGGGCCCCGGTGTACTCGTGGGTAGGTCCAGCCGAAGATGAATTCCTCTCAGCTTTACGGCTCACTCCGCCCCGGCGACCGCGGGAGCCGCGGCAACACTCGCCCGCCTGTCGCAGTCCTCGGCGCAGACCTCCGCGGCGACCATGGCCGCCATGGGTCCGGCGGCGACGGCCCCGCTGACGACGAAACCCACAGCCAGGGCAGCGATCACGATGACGGTCCCGAGCCACATCATCGTGTCCACCGGCAGCGTGTACGCCCCCACGACCCGCGCCACACACTCACCGAGCAGCACGACACCCCACACCACGGAGAACATCCGCTCGGCCCGCCGGAACTCCGCCGACCCACTCTGCAACCGCCCCCAGGCGGCCTCCCTCCGCGCGTCCCCCTTCATCAGCCAAGGCTTCATCGCGGCGCTCATCATCGGCTTCCCCACCGCCACGGACACCAGCACACCCACCGCGACCGCACTGCTGATCGCGCTTTCCTTGACCAGCATCAGCCGCGGATCCCCGGCGACGAAGCTCAGCAGCAGCCCCACCACATTCACGAAGAGGATCAGCGCGGCAAGCCCGTTCACCGCCCGATCCTTCACCACACTCCACCCGGTCCGCACGGCCGGCACCACACTGCTCAACCCCAGCGCGGCCAGGGTGCTCATCCCGAACCCGTCCTTGAACAGGTAGTACGACCCGATCGGCACCGCCACGTCCACGACGAGCGGTGCGAAGGCCTTCATCTTCTTCGTCATGCCGTCAGCTTCGCGGCTGCCCCCGGACGCCAGTAGAAACGATCGTCCGGACCTCGGCATGACAAATGTCAGACCAGCAGGTCAGCCAACTCCCCCAGGTCCGAGAAGAGTTCAGTAGCCCCGACCAGCTTGGCGGCCGGCGTCATGGCGGTGAACCCGTACACGTCCATCCCGGCCGCGACAGCCGCCCGCACACCCAGCGGACTGTCCTCGATCACGACACACTTCTCGGCCGAGACCCCCATCTGCCTGGCCGCGTGCAGGAACAGATCCGGCGCCGGCTTCCCCCGCCCCACATCCTGCGAACTGAAGATCCGCCCGTCCTCGAACCACCGGTCCAACCCGGTCTTCCGATGCCCCACCCGAATCCGCTCATGGCTCCCGGAAGACGCCACACAGTACGGCACCCCGCCCGCGGCCAGCTTCTCGAGCACACCGACGGCCCCTGGCACCGGCTCCAACTCCCGCTCGAAGGCAGCGAACACCCGCCCGTGGAAGACGTCGTCGAACTCCTCGGGCAACCGCCGCCCCGTCCGCTCCTGGACCAGGTCGTGGACCCGGTGCATCGCGGACCCCATGTAGTCCCGGATGGAGTCCTGGTACGAGGTCGGATGCCCGAGCTCGGTCAGATAGGCGGCCAGCAGCCGGTTGGAAATCGGCTCACTGTCGACGAGGACGCCGTCGTTGTCGAAGATAACCAGGTCGTAGCGCATGCCACGACCCTAAACGACTCTGAAATGCAGAAAACCCCGCACCATCCCGGTACGGGGTTTTCTCAAGAATTGTTCGGCGGCGTCCTACTCTCCCACAGGGTCCCCCCTGCAGTACCATCGGCGCTGTAAGGCTTAGCTTCCGGGTTCGGAATGTAACCGGGCGTTTCCCTCACGCTATAACCACCGAAACACTATGAAACTGTGAACGCCGCACCACACCCTGAACCGGGTACGGGGCTGTTCGTGGTTTCAGAACCAACACAGTGGACGCGAGCAACTGAGGACAAGCCCTCGGCCTATTAGTACCGGTCAACTCCACACCTTGCGGTGCTTCCATATCCGGCCTATCAACCCAGTCGTCTACTGGGAGCCTTAACCCCTCAT
>NZ_NTGE01000178.1 GCF_002291145.1 Streptomyces sp. SA15 | reverse complement strand
CCTAGCTACCACCACAGCCAGGACCCCCGCTACGACCACAGCCAGGACCCCAGCCACGCCCATGACGCCGGCCAGGGCCACTGCCCCCGCTACCACCCCGGCGACCCCAGCCATCCCCACAGCCCCCCCCCCACCCCCCCCCCCCCCGCCCCCCCCCCCCCCCCCCCCCCCCCCCCCCCCCCCCCCCCCCCCCCCCCCCCCCCCCACGCCTCCGCCCCGAACCCCCCTGCCCCGAACGCCTCCGCCCCGGTGACGAGCGGCCCCGGCGGCGGTCAGCCCTCCTGGGCCCAGCAGGTGCACCGGCTCGCGGGCCCCTCCGACGACGAGCAGCCCGTCACGCCCTGGAAGCCGCCGGTCGAGGACATCTTCCAGGCGGCCGCCCGCCGCCAGGCCTCCGCCCGCCCCGCGAGCCTCGGCAAGCGGCTGGCCGCCCGCCTGGTGGACTCCCTCGTCCTCGGAGCCGTCACCGCGGTGGCAGGCGTACCGCTCGGCATCAAGGCGATCGACCACGTCAACGAGAAGATCGACGCGGCCAAGCTGTCCGGCGAGACGGTCACGGTCTGGCTGCTCGACGGCACGACCTCCGTGTACCTGGGCATCGTCCTCGCCGTCCTGCTCCTCGCCGGCGTCCTCTACGAGGCGCTGCCCACCGCCAAGTGGGGCCGCACCCTCGGCAAGAAGCTGCTCGGTCTGGAGGTGCGGGACATCGAGGCCCACGAGCCCCCGTCCTTCGGTGCGGCCCTGCGCCGCTGGCTCGTCTACAGCGTGCCCGGACTGCTCGCCGTCGGTCTCGTCGGTGTCCTGTGGGGGCTGTTCGACAGGCCGTGGCACCAGTGCTGGCACGACAAGGTCGCGCATACGTTCGTGGCGGGCTGAGGGCATACCGCAGAAGACGTAAGGAATTCGGTCCCCCGGACGGCCGCTCGCAGGATGCGGAGCCGGGGTGTTCGCGGTCGACTCGGGCCATGAGCAGTGAACCGCCTCCCGGCTCCGGTCAGCAGCCACCGGAAGACGATCCGTTCAGGAAGCAGCCCCCGCCGTCCGAGGGCCCGGGCTCGCCGTACGGCGGTCAGCCACCGCCTCCCCCGGGCGGCGGCGGCCCCTACGGCGGCGCCCCCTACGGCGGTGGCGGATACCCCGGCGACCCACTCGCCGGCATGCCACCGCTCGCGGACAGCGGCAAGCGCACGCTCGCCCGGATCATCGACATGATCCTCGTGGGCATCGTGGTCTGGCTGCTCACCTGGGGCTTCGGCGTCAACGAGTACGACGTGGACACCGACGAGGTCAACTACGGCAAGTCCCTCGGACAGTCGCTGGTCGCCGCCGTGCTCTACATCGCGTACGACACCTTCATGATCGCCAAGTCGGGTCAGACGCTCGGCAAGAAGTGGCTGGGCATGCGGGTGGCGAACCTCGACAACGGTGCCACGCCCTCCGTGCGGAGCACGTTGATCCGCTCGGCGGTGCTGTGGCTCCCGTTCGCGTTCTGCTGCGCCTGCATCTGGACCGCGATCTCGGGCGGCTGGAGCTTCTTCGACAAGCCCTACAAACAGGGCCTGCACGACAAGGCGGCCAAGACTGTGGTGGTCAGCACCAGCTGAGGGTGCGGTACTGGCGTCCTACGGGGCGTCAGGAAGCAGCGCGCTCGTGCACCGGCTCGGAAGCCACCGCGGCGATGGAGGCCGGCACGGGCGCCTCCGCTTGCTCCGCCTCCTGCGCGGCGGGCTGCCGCACCGCGACCACGCGGGACTTCGGTGCCGGGGCCGTCATGGCGACCAGAAGCCCGAGGGCGAGCGCCGCGACAGCGATGACCGCGATCCCCACGCCCGAACTCGTCTGTGACAGCAGCAGCATGGCGAGCGTCGAGAAGATCACGGTGCAGGAGCCGTAGGCGAGCTGTGCGGCAGTCGGACGAGGCATGGCAATCGTGTCCTCGGAAGTGGGGGTCCACGGGGGTGTCGGCCTGGCTTTCCGCCGTTTTCGGGGCGTTCTGCCAATCGACTCTAATCGCCTGCATGCCCGAGTGGAACGAACGGTAAGCGTGACCTGACCAACAGTGCCGGTGCACGGGGGGCGCACAGGTTCATGCCGTCCACCCAGTGGACGGACCCGCGCGCCTGTTCGGTTGTCCGTCACGCGTCCGGGAAATGAACCCTCGCGGGCGTCCGCGTCACTGACACCAGCGCCTGAATCAAGATCGTCAAGAGGCTTCCGGATGGGCGAACGATCACGGTCCCGATCGGACCGTCCGTAGGGTAGACGGCATTCCAGCAGGTCAGAGGCGTGTCGGCAATGGCCCTCTGGCGGGTTGCCGCCGATCGTGTTTAGGTGCGTCCTGTGCCTCGCTTATTGACACCGACATCGACGCCGACTCGCACGGGGGTGTGACCGCATGGCCGCAGGAGGTTTCTGCAAGCTGCCGACCGGCAGTGTGGTGGTGGCGCTGAACCTGCCCAGCCCCACGACCCACGGCACGGGCAGCGTCCGCGTGCTCGTGCACGCCCAGAACCGGGCGCGGGCCCTGACCAGGCTGCGCAACCTCGGCATGCGGGCGGTGTACCTGCGGGGCAACGCCGCACCGCCGACCCCGGACGAGATCACCGCGGTCCTGCACCACCCCGACGGCCTCATATGGCGTACGGCACCCGACAGTGGCGTCGGCGGCCCGGAGTTCGTCCAGGAGTTGTGGCAGCCGATCAGGGCGCTCCTCAGACGGCCACCGGCCGCGGCGTGAGCCCTCGGGCTCTGTAGGCCCCTTGGGGGTGTTTTGAAAGTCCCGCACAGCACCCACGGCGCCCGGCACGCACCCTCGCCGCACCGGCCAAAGACCCAAGTAGCTCCGCTACGAGGGCCTTCGTCCGGCACGCCGAGGGCACGCACCGAACACCGCGGGCACCGCACAGGACTTTCAAAACACCCCCTAGGCGACCGCGGGCTTCCCGGAAAGCGGGGGCTTCCCGGAAAGCTGGTTCTAGGCGACCACGGGCTTCCCGGAGAGCTCCACGCCCGCCTCCCGCATCTCCTCCAGCGCCCGCTCGGTGGTCTCCCCGGCCACCCCGGCGGTCAGATCGAGCAGCACATGCGTGCGGAAGCCCTCCCGTACGGCGTCCAGGGCGGTGGCCCGGACACAGTGGTCGGTCGCGATCCCGACCACGTCCACCTCCTCGACCTCCCGGGCCCGCAGCCAGTCGGCCAGCGTCACCCCGTTCTCGTCGACGCCCTCGAACCCGCTGTACGCCGCCGCGTACGCCCCCTTGTCGAAGACGGCGTCGACCGCGCCGGACGCGACCGCGGGAGCGAAGTTCGGGTGGAAGCCCACGCCCTCGGTGCCGGCGACGCAGTGCGCGGGCCAGGAGCGGACGTAGTCGGGGTTGTCGGCGAAGTGGCCGCCGGGGGCGATGTGGTGGTCGCGAGTGGCCACGACGTGCTGGTAGCCGGAGCCGGCCGCCTGCCCGATCAACTCGGTGACGGCGGCGGCCACATCGGCACCCCCGGCCACCGCGAGGCTGCCCCCCTCGCAGAAGTCGTTCTGCACGTCAACGACGATCAAGGCGCGGCGCATGGTCGGTGTCCTTCGACTATGGGGTCGGGGGTGAAGGGTGCTGCGAGCCCGGCCGGTGAACTTCCGAGCCTATTGACTTCGGCGGCCGTATGGGAGGGGGCGCCATGGGGCGCGTGAACGCGGGCACCAGCTCTAGGGGGCGTCTGATGGATCTCCGCGGCGTCGCGACGCCCGGCACGCACTCTCGCCGCACCGCGCGAAAGCCCTAGTAGCTCCGCTACGAGGACTTCCGCGCGGCACGCCGAGAGCACGCACCGAACGCCGCTCCTTCTTCCGCGGATATCCATCAGACGCCCCCTAGCTACCCGTGCCCCCGTGTACGTACTCCGTCGGAAGGACCGGTTCCCCGCGCGAGAGCTGGGTCGCCGACAGCGGCAGGTTGGCGCGCGCGGCCGCGTGCCGGTCCCGTACGACGTCCAGCGGCTCGCGGGCTGTGACCTCGCCGCCCTTGACGAGCTGGACGAGCAGCTGACGGTCGGCCAGCTCGCCCGGGACGGGCCCGGTGCCGACGACCTCGGCCTCCGCGACGCCGTACTCGTCCAGCCGGCGCGCGGCCCACTTGCGGCCGCCGATGGAGGTCTTGCCGCCGGACGACTTCTTCGCCACCGGCACCAGCGGGGCCTTCGGGTCGGCGGACTCGGCGCGGGCGACCAGCTTGTAGACCATCGAGCAGGTGGGGTGCCCGGAGCCGGTCACCAGCTGGGTGCCGACGCCGTACGCGTCCACGGGCGCCGCCGCCAGCGAGGCGATGGCGTACTCGTCGAGGTCCGAGGTCACGATGATCCTCGTGTCCCGCGCCCCCAGCTCGTCCAGCTGCTGCCGCACCCGGTGCGCGACCAGCAGCAGGTCGCCGGAGTCGATCCGCACGGCGCCCAGTTCGGGCCCGGCGACCTCCACGGCCGTACGGACGGCCTCGGTGACGTCGTACGTGTCCACGAGCAGCGTGGTGTTCCGGCCCAGCGAGTTCACCTGGGCCTGGAAGGCGTCCCGCTCGCGGTCGTGCAGCAGGGTGAAGGCGTGGGCGCTGGTGCCCACCGTGGGGATGCCGTAGCGGAAGCCCGCCGCCAGATCGGAGGTGGTGGCGAAGCCGCCGACGTACGCGGCGCGCGCGGCGGCGACGGCGGACAGCTCATGGGTGCGGCGGGCGCCCATCTCGATCAGCGGGCGGTCCCCGGCGGCGGAGGACATGCGGGAGGCGGCCGCGGCGATGGCCGAGTCGTGGTTGAGGATCGAAAGGATCACGGTCTCCAGCAGCACGCACTCGGCGAAGGAGCCCTCGACCCGCATGATCGGCGAGCCCGGGAAGTACACCTCGCCCTCGGGGTAGCCCCAGATGTCACCGCTGAAGCGGTAGGAGGCGAGCCAGCCCAGGGTCTCCTCGTCGACTATTGCGCGCTCGCGCAGGAAGCCGAGGACGTCCGCGTCGAAACGGAAGTTCTCCACCGCGTCCAGCACGCGGCCGGTGCCCGCGACCACGCCGTAACGGCGCCCGTTCGGCAACCGCCGTGTGAAGACCTCGAACACGCTGCGCCGCCCGGCGGTGCCCGCCTTCAGGGCGCCTTGCAGCATCGTGAGCTCGTACTGGTCCGTGAAGAGCGCCGTCGAGGGAACATCCACCGGCAGCCCAAGGTCCGCTGTGTTCATGACGAGAGATGCTACCCCCATTCGCGTCAGTGTGACGATTTGTGGCGTGCGTGGCAGCATGGGCCATGTGACGTCACCCGCTCCCGTAGAGATCGAACGCACCGAATCGGCGGAGGAGGTCTTCGCCGTCCCTGAGCCGGACGTCCCCTGGGTCACCATCGTCCACAACGACCCGGTCAACCTCATGAGCTATGTGACCTACGTCTTCCAGACGTACTTCGGGTACTCCAAGGACAAGGCCACCAAACTCATGCTGGACGTCCACCACAAGGGCCGGGCGGTCGTCTCCAGCGGCACACGCGAGGAGATGGAACGCGACGTGCAGGCCATGCACGGCTACGGTCTGTGGGCCACGCTCCAGCAGGACCGGAAATGACCCGGCCCGGCAGCGCAGCGCCGGACCGGACCCGCCCCAGCCGCCCGCAGGACCGGAAGTAGCGATACCCCCTGATGCCAGGACACTTCGAACCGCTCCCCGGCGGCGGCGCGGCCGTCGCCCTCGACGACGTCGAGATCTCGATCATCCGGTCGCTGGCCGTCCAGCTCCTGGAGCTCATCGGCCCCGGCCCCGCCGAGGAGGCCGGCGACGATCCGCTCGCCGAGCTGTTCTCCGAGGGCCCGAGCGAGCCGCCCGCCGACCCGGTCCTCAAGCGCCTCTTCCCGGACGCCTACAGCGACCCCGAGGGCACCCCACAGGCCAGGGAGGCCGAGGAGCAGCGGGCGTACTCCGCCGAGTTCCGCCGCTACACCGAGAACGACCTCAGGGCCGGCAAGCGCGACAACGCCCTCGCGGTGATCCGCTCACTGGACGCGCTCGCCTCCGCCGGTGAGGGCGGGGCGGTCCTGAAGCTGTCACCCGAGGAGTCCCAGCAGTGGCTCGGCGCCCTGAACGACCTGCGCCTGGCGATCGGCTCCCGGCTGGAGATCAGCGACGACGAGGACACCGACCTCCTCTACCGCCTGCCGGACGAGGACCCGCGCAAGCCGATGGTGATGGCGTATCTGTGGCTGGGCGGGCTCCAGGAGACGCTGGTCGCCACCCTTCTGCCGTAATGTGTGACGGTTTATTTCCCGACTTGTGACGGTTCTGTGTTCGCTCAGAGGACGCTCAAATCCGGATAACGATCACGTCACCGCTCCGGCCGACTGTGCCCCTTTTGTGTCCTCTTTGTCCTCCTCTCCCTGTGTGATGCGCCACACCTCGCGCAGGTGATCAATGTGGCGGCCGTGATAAATCTTCACGACCGCCCGGCGAACACCACCCGTATGTTCGGCCGGGTGCGCCACCGAGCCGGCGGATCGCCGGCCAGGCACGGGCGGGCTCGCGAAACCCGCTCAGCTCCATCAGTCCGGGGGGATCGAGACCCGATCCGAGGCCGACGAGAGGCCCGGGTCGGCATGGAGAAAGGCGCACCACAAACATGACCTCAGCGCAGGTCGACACGGAGAAGACCCCCGAAGAGGGGTACGAGCGCGGGCTCGGCAGCCGTCAGGTCCAGATGATCGCGATCGGCGGCGCCATCGGCGTCGGCCTCTTCCTGGGCGCCGGGGCGAACATCGCCAAAGCCGGACCCAGCCTGATCCTCATGTACGCCCTCGCGGGCGTGATCATCTTCTTCATCATGCGGGCACTCGGCGAGCTGCTGCTCTACCGCCCGGTCTCGGGCTCCTTCGCGGAGTACTCCCGCGAATTCCTCGGCCCGTTCTTCGGCTACTTCACCGGCTGGACGTACTGGCTGATGTGGGTGGTCACCGGCATGGCGGAGCTCACCGCCGCCGCGATCTACGTCAACTACTGGTTCCCGTCCATCCCGCAGTGGGTGACGGCCCTGGTCTTCCTGGTGATCCTCTTCGGGGTCAACCTGATCTCCGTGAAGCTCTTCGGCGAGCTGGAGTTCTGGTTCTCGATGGTCAAGGTCACCGCCCTGATCGGCATGATCGTCATCGGCCTCGGCGTGCTCACCTTCGGCTTCAGCAACGCCGGTGACACCGCGGCCGTCTCCAACCTGTGGGCCTTCGACGGCTTCTTCCCCAAGGGCATCGGCTCGTCCCTGATGACCCTGCAGGGCGTCATGTTCGCCTACCTCGCCGTCGAGCTCGTCGGTGTCACGGCCGGCGAGTCCGAGGACCCCGAGAAGACCCTCCCCAAGGCGATCAACACCCTTCCCTGGCGCATCGCCCTGTTCTACGTCGGCGCCCTCACCGTCATCCTCTGCGTGGTGAAGTGGACCGAGTTCGCCGAGGGCGTCAGCCCCTTCGTGAAGGCCTTCGCGGTCATCGGCATCCCGGCCGGCGCCGGCATCGTCAACTTCGTCGTGCTGACCGCCGCCCTGTCCTCCTGCAACTCCGGCATGTACTCCACGGGCCGCATGCTGCGGAACCTGGCCGAGAGCGGCGAGGCCCCCAAGGCCTTCAGCAAGCTGTCGTCGACCAAGACGCCCGCCTTCGGCATCCTCGTCTCCGTGCTCTTCATGGGCATCGGCGTGATCCTGAACTACATCGTCCCGGAGAAGGCCTTCGGCTACGTCACCTCCGTCGCCACCGCCGCCGGCATCTGGACCTGGCTGATGATCCTGGTCAGCCACGTCCTCTACCGCCGCGCGGTCGAGGCGGGCCGCCTGCCCGCCTCCTCCTTCCCGGCGCCGGGCGGCTCGAAGTGCAGCTACGTCGCCATCGCCTTCCTGCTCTTCGTCACCGGCCTCATCGCCTACGACGCCGACGCCCGCGTCTGCCTCTACGTGATGGCCGGCTGGGCCGCCGCCCTGGGCATCGGCTGGACGATCCTGAAGAGCCGCAACCCGCAGATCGCGGAGCGCCACGAGACGCGGTTCGACAAGGTCGGCTGAACTCTTCCGCCCGTCCGTCCGGCATGTGGGCCGTCCCGTACCACCCCTCGGTACGGGACGGCCCTTCTGCTTATCCTGACCAGCATGCTGACCATCACCCAGGATCTGTACGACAAGATCGTCGCGCACGCGCGCGCGGACCACCCCGACGAAGCGTGCGGCCTCATCGCGGGCCCCGAGAAGTCCGACCGGCCCGAGCGCCACATTCCGATGCTCAACGCCGCGCGCTCTCCCACCTTCTACGAGTTCGACAGCATGGAGCAGCTCCGGGTCGACAAGGAGATGCGGGCCCGCGGCGAGGAGGCGGTGGTCATCTACCACTCCCACTCGGCGACCGAGGCCTACCCCTCCCGTACCGACATCAAGCTCGCCCAGGAGCCAGGCGCCCACTACGTCCTCGTCTCCACCGCCGACACGGACGGCCTCGGCGAGTTCCAGTTCCGCTCCTTCCGGATCCTCGAGGGCGAGGTGACCGAGGAAGAGGTCAAGGTCGTCGAGGCATACTGATCGCCGTACGCCAGTCGTACGCCACCGGACAACTCGCCGTATCGGAGATGGTGTTGACGCAGTGGACGAACGGGCGGCGCCCCACGCTGGAGGACGTCGCCCGCCGGGCGGGAGTCTCGAAGTCCACGGTGTCGCGGGTGATCAACGCCGAGCCCAGGGTGCGGGCGGAGGTCGTCGACCGCGTCCGGGAAGTGATCGCCGAGCTCGGATACGTACCCAACCAGGCCGCCCGCCAGCTGGTCACCCACCGCACCAACGCCGTCGCCGTCGTCGCCACCCAGCCGCAGAACCGGCTCTTCATCGACCCCTTCTTCGACTGCCTGCTGCGCGGCGTCCGCAGAGAACTCGCGGAACACGGCGCACAGGCCGTCCTGCTCTTCCTCGAGGAGCCCGACGACTACGCGCGCGTGGCCGACTTCCTCGGCGGCGGCCATGTCGACGGCGCCGTGCTGTTCTCCCTGCGCCCCGGCGACCGGCTGCACTCGATGATCGACCGACTCGCCATCCCCACCGTGTTCGGCGGCCGCCCCCTCCTGCGCGACGGCGACACCGTGCGCGGACACACCTACGTCGACGGCGACAACCGCGGGGGAGCCCGGCAAGCCGTCCAGCACCTGGTCTCGCTCGGCCGCCGGCACATCGCGACCGTCGCCGGCCCGTACGACCAGGAGAACTCCGCCGTCGACCGCCTCGCCGGCTACCGGGACGTCCTCCTGGACCAACCCCCACTGGTCGAGAGGGCCGACTACACGCGGCAGGGCGGCGCCGACGCCATGGCCGCGCTGCTCGACCGGTGCCCCGACCTGGACGCCGTGTTCGTCGCCTCGGACTACATGGCGTCCGGCGCGCTGCAGACGCTGCGGGAACGCGGGTACCGCGTGCCGGACGACGTGGCCGTCGTCGGCTTCGACGACCTGGCCGAGATCGCCGAGTCGACCGACCCGCCGCTGACCACCGTCCACCAGGACGTCGAGGGCATGGGCCGCCTCATGGCCCGGCTGCTGTACGACCGCACCACACAGGCCGGCGCACCGGACGTGTCCTCGGTCGTGGTGCCGACCCGGCTGGTCCTTCGCGAGTCCGCTTGAGCCCGCGGTGTGCCTGAGCCTTGCGGTGTGTGTGAGCCGTGGGGTCTGCCTGAGCCCTGCGGTGTGCCTGAGCCGTGCGGCGTCCTGAGCCGTGCAGTGTCCTGAGCCGTGCGGCGTCCTGAGCTGTACCGTCTCACTCCCCGGCCGAAAACCGTCCGGAATGTGGGATCACATATCGGGACCCGGACCGGGAATCGATACGATGACCCCATGGTTTCCCACGACGTGAGCGAAAAGACGCCGGGCATGCTGCTCGTGGCGCGGCTGCACGTCGACCTGTGCAGGCTCGCCAGCGCCATCTGTTGACGCTGCCCCCTGCCGCCGTACGGCCGTGAGCCGCGGCGCCCGGACCGCAACAACCCTTGCTGAACCGCGCTGCCGCGCGCCCACCGACCCGAACACCATCCGACAGGAGCCCTGAGCCATGGCCATCGAGGTCCGCATCCCGACCATCCTCCGCCAGTACACCGACGGCCAGAAGGCGGTGGAGGGCACCGGGGACACTCTCGCCGAGCTCTTCGCCGATCTCGAGACCCGGCATGCGGGCATCCACGCCCGCATCGTGGAAGACGAGCAGCTGCGCCGCTTCGTCAACGTCTACCTCAACGACGAGGACGTCCGCTTCCTCGACGGCATCAACACCAAGCTCACCGACGGCGACAACGTGACCATCCTGCCGGCCGTCGCCGGCGGCATGGCCTAGAGGCCCTGACCACCCATGCGTTACGACTCCCCGCTGGCCGCGGTGGGCAACACCCCGTTGGTGCGCCTGCCGCGGCTCTCCCCGTCCGCCGACGTCAGCATCTGGGCCAAGCTGGAGGACCGCAACCCGACCGGCTCGGTCAAGGACCGCCCCGCCCTGCACATGATCGAGCAGGCCGAGAAGGACGGCCGCCTGACCCCGGGCTGCACCATCCTCGAGCCCACCTCCGGCAACACCGGCATCTCCCTCGCCATGGCCGCCAAGCTCAAGGGCTACCGCATGGTCTGCGTGATGCCCGAGAACACCTCCCAGGAAAGGCGCGACCTCCTCGGCATGTGGGGCGCCGAGATCATCTCCAGCCCCGCCGCGGGCGGCTCCAACACCGCCGTACGGGTAGCCAAGGAAATCGCCGCCGAGCACCCCGACTGGGTCATGCTCTACCAGTACGGCAACCCGGACAACGCCGGCGCCCACTACGCGACGACAGGCCCCGAGATCCTCGCCGACCTCCCCTCCGTCACCCACTTCGTCGCCGGCCTCGGCACCACCGGCACCCTCATGGGCGTCGGCCGCTACCTCCGCGAGAACAAACCGGACGTCAAGATCGTCGCCGCCGAACCGCGCTACGACGACCTGGTGTACGGCCTGCGCAACCTCGACGAGGGCTTCGTACCCGAGCTCTACGACGCCTCCGTCCTGACCACCCGCTTCTCCGTCGGCT
Organism: Streptomyces sp. SA15; assembly: GCF_002291145.1. GTDB lineage: Bacteria > Actinomycetota > Actinomycetes > Streptomycetales > Streptomycetaceae > Streptomyces. Next base: position 79,344 of record NZ_NTGE01000178.1, on the reverse strand, counting down.
CCGCGGACGCCGTGACCCGCACCCGCGAGCTCCTCCAGCAGGAGGGCATCTTCGCGGGCGTCTCCACCGGCGCCGCCCTGCACGCGGCGATCGGCGTCGCCAACAAGGCCGTCAAGGCCGGCGAGAGCGCGGACATCGTGTTCGTCGTCGCCGACGGCGGCTGGAAGTACCTGTCCACGGGCGTCTACACGGCGGCCACCACCGAAGAGGCCATCGAGACCCTCCAGGGCCAGCTCTGGGCGTAGGCCCTTCTCCGTAGCTATGTAGCCAGGTGACGGACCTGGTCCCACAGGACCGGGTCCACCACACCCACCCGCCGCCTGAAGTCCCCCACCGGCACCCGACGCAGCTCGTCCGTCTCCAGGAAACTGGCGCGTCCGTGCGCGTCGCCCACCGAGCCCGGCGGCAGCGGAATCACCCCGGACCGCTCATCGCGGTACTTGCTGGTGATCTTCGCGACGGTCGCGTGACGCCCCCGCACCGCCAGCACCAGACACGGCCGGTCCTTCCCCCCGGACCCCTCCTCGAACGGCACACTCGCCCACCAGATCTCCGCCGGCACCGGATGAACACGCGCCCGCCCCGCCGGCCCCTCCGCACGCCCCGGCGGCCGCGTCCGCCGCCCCGCCGGACGCCGTCCGCGCCCCCAGCCGTCAACGAGCGTGGCGACCAGCGCGAGCAGCACCACCGCCGCGATCGCGAGCCACCAAGACGTGTCCATGAGGACGACGTTACCGGCGCGCCTGCCACCGCGCGCCCCCTCCCACACCTCACACGCCCCGCGACCAGCCGATTCGGTGACACCACAGGTGAGTTCGCCCACAACAGCCCTTGGTGGAGGAGCGACCCGGCGTTTTGCGCCTTACGCTCGACGCACCGCACGACCCCCGACGCCCCTTCTCTCGTTCCCCGCCAGCGGAGGTTTCTGTTTCATGAAGCTCACCGTCGTCGGCTGCTCGGGGTCGTTCCCGTCCGCGGAATCGGCCTGCTCGAGCTACCTCGTCGAGGCCGACGGCTTCCGGCTGCTTCTCGACCTGGGCAACGGTGCCCTGGGCGAGCTGCAGCGCCACTGCGGTCTCTACGACCTCGACGCGATCTTCCTCAGCCATCTGCACGCCGACCACTGCATCGACATGTGCGCGTACTTCGTCGCGCGCTACTACCGCCACGACGGCGGCCGCTGCGACCCGATCCCCGTCTACGGACCCGAGGGCACGGAACACCGGCTGACCACCGCCTACGCGGACACCCCCACCGCCTCGTCCATGAGCGAGGTCTTCGACTTCCACACGGTCAAGCCGTCCACCTTCGAGATCGGCCCGTTCACCGTGCACACGGAGCGCGTGGCCCACCCCGTCGAGGCGTACGGCATCCGCGTCGAGCACGCCGGCACGTCACTGACGTACTCCGGCGACACGGGCGTCACCCCGACCCTGGACGAACTCGCCCGCGACACCGACCTGTTCCTGTGCGAGGCCGCGTTCACGTACGGCAAGGAGAACATCCCCGACCTGCACCTCAACGGCCGCGAGGCGGGTGAGACGGCGGCCCGGGCAGGCGCCCGCCGCCTGGTCCTCACCCACATCCCCCCGTGGACCGACCCGCAGGTCAACCTGTCCGACGCCCGCGCGGCCTTCGACGGCCCGGTGGAACTGGCGGCGCCGAGGCAGACGTACGAGATCTAGCGCATACGGCTACCAGCGCATACGACTTCCAGTGCATACGGCATGACAAGGCCCCCGGAGCTCGACGGCTCCGGGGGCCTCCTGCTGCCCTTCAGGGACTGCTCACGCCTTGGTGAGGTCCTCGACCTCCTCCTCGGGCTCGCGGCCCGGGGTGGGGAGGTCGAACTTGGTGATCGCGAAGCGGAATACGGTGTAGTAGATCGCCGCGAAGACCAGGCCGATCGGGATGATCAGCCAGGGTTTGGTGGCCAGGTTCCAGTTGAGGGCGTAGTCGATGAAGCCCGCGGAGAAGTTGAAGCCCGCGTGGACGCCCAGGCCCCAGGTGATGGCCATGGAGACGGCGGTCAACACCGCGTGGATCACGTACAGGAGCGGAGCGATGAACATGAACGAGAACTCGATCGGCTCGGTCACACCGGTGAAGAAGGAGGTCAGCGCGAGCGAGATCATCATGCCCATCACGGCCTTGCGGCGCTCGGGGCGGGCGCAGTGCGCGATGGCGATCGCCGCGGCCGGCAGACCGAACATCATGATCGGGAAGAAGCCGGACATGAACATTCCGGCGGTCGGGTCGCCGGCCAAGAAGCGGCTGTAGTCGCCGTGGACGACCTCGCCGGCGGCGTCCTTGAAGTCGCCGAGCTGGAACCACGCCACCGTGTTCACGAACTGGTGCATGCCGATCGGGATGAGCGCGCGGTTGATCGCGCCGAAGAGGGCCGCGCCGAAGGACCCCAGGCCGGTCATCCACTCGCCGAATTCGCCGATGGCCTCACCGATCGGCTCCCAGACCAGCCCGAAGAAGACGCCGACGGCGACGCCGACGAAGGCCATGATGATCGGGACGAGACGCCGGCCGTTGAAGAAGCCGAGCCAGTCCACCAGCTTCTTGCGGTGGTACCGCTGCCACAGGACCGCCGAGAGCAGACCCATGGTGATGCCGCCGAGGACACCCGGGTTGTTGTAGGTCGCGGCTATGTCCGCACCCTTGGTGATCTTTGCCTCGGTGACCGGGAAGGACTCGAGGACCTTGCTGTAGACCAGGAAGCCCACCAGCGCGGCGAGGGCGGTCGAGCCGTCGGACTTCTTGGCGAAGCCGATGGCGACGCCGATACAGAAGAGCATCGGCAGGGCGCCGGTGATGGCGCTGCCCGCGTTGTTGAACACCGAGGCGACCTTGTCCCAGCCGAGGCCGTCCTTGCCGAACACGTCGTCCTGGCCGAGCCGGACCATCAGGCCCGCCGCCGGCAGCACGGCGATCGGGAGCTGGAGGCTGCGGCCGACCTTCTGCAGGCCCTGGAACAGTCCGGAGCCCCGCTTCTTCGCGGGGGCCGCCGTTTCGGTGGCGGAGCTCATACTTCCTCCATCGGGTGGTGGTCTACACCACTCAGTGGTGTAGACCTGTTTGTAGCACGATGAAGGGCGTATAAGGAACCCGTGATTTTCGCTACCCATAGGGAGAAGGAACATGGCCAGCAAGGCTGAGAAGATCGTTGCCGGGCTCGGCGGCATCGACAACATCGAAGAGGTCGAAGGCTGCATCACACGGCTGCGCACCGAGGTCAGCGACGCCTCGCTGGTCAACGAGGCGGCCCTGAAGGCCGCCGGCGCCCACGGCGTCGTCAAGATGGGCACCGCGATCCAGGTCGTCATCGGCACCGACGCCGACCCCATCGCCGCGGAGATCGAAGACATGATGTGAGCCGCCCCGCTCACTTCCGAGGGGGCTCACTTCCGAGGGGCCTTTCCCATCGCGGGAGGGGCCCCTTCCTCACGGACGGCCAGGCCCGTCCCCAGGTACGACTAGGCTCGTGGCCATGTCTCGAATCGACGGCCGCACCCCCGAACAACTCCGCCCGATCACCATCGAACGCGGCTGGAGCAAGCACGCCGAGGGCTCCGTCCTCGTCTCCTTCGGCGACACCAAGGTCTTCTGCACCGCCTCCGTCACCGAAGGCGTCCCGCGCTGGCGCAAAGGCAGCGGCGAAGGCTGGGTCACCGCCGAATACTCCATGCTCCCCCGCGCCACCAACACCCGCGGCGACCGCGAATCCGTACGCGGCAAGATCGGCGGCCGAACGCACGAGATCTCCCGCCTCATCGGCCGCTCCCTGCGCGCCGTCATCGACTACAAAGCACTCGGCGAGAACACCATCGTCCTGGACTGCGACGTACTCCAGGCCGACGGCGGCACGCGCACGGCCGCCATCACCGGCGCCTACGTCGCCCTCGCCGACGCCGTCTCCTGGGCCCAGGGCAAGAAACTCATCAAGGCCGGCCGCCAGCCCCTGACCGGCACGGTCTCGGCCGTCTCGGTCGGCATCGTCGGCGGAGTCCCACTCCTCGACCTCTGCTACGAGGAAGACGTACGCGCCGAGACCGACATGAACGTCGTCTGCACCGGCGACGGCCGCTTCGTCGAGGTCCAGGGCACCGCGGAGGCCGAACCCTTCGCGCGCGAGGAACTCAACGCGCTCCTCGACCTAGCGGTCACCGGCTGCACGGAACTCGCTGTCCTCCAGCACAAGGCACTTGATACCGTCCTCGAAAAGTAAAGGACGCGCCAAGGAGGACGGCCGCCGCGGGCAACCGCGCCGACCCGCCTGGCGTCACTACGGGTACGGGCGTACGGCACACCACCGTGCGCCCGGCCAGCGCACGGGCCGACGAGGCCTGCCAACGGGAGGGATCCGATCCATGGCCGCGAGCCGACGCCGCCGTAGTCGCCGTACCGCCATCGCCGCCGCAGTCGCGGCCGTCGGGCTGACGGTCGGCCTCACGACGGGCTGCGACGCCGTCAACAAGGCACTGGACTGCGTCCAGACCGCCGACGCCATCGCCGACAGCGTCACAGAACTCCAGCAGGCCGTGGAGAGCGCGTCGAACGACCCGACGCAGCTCGAGGAATCCCTCGACTCCATCGACAAGAACCTCGACGAGATCGGCGACAAGACGGACAACACGGACGTCAACAAGGCCGTCGACGACCTGAGCAAGGCCGTCACCAACGTCCGCACCTCCGTCGAGAACGGCGACGCGACCCCCGACATCAGCCCCGTCACGGACGCGGCCGGCGAACTGACCAAGGTCTGCACGCCGTAACCACGGACGGCGAGGGCGGAATACTGGACCCCATGACCCGTTTGATCCTCGCCACCCGCAACGCCGGAAAGATCACCGAACTCAGGTCGATCCTCGCCGACGCTCACCTGCCCCACGACCTGGTCGGCGCGGACGCCTACCCGGACGTACCCGACGTCAAGGAAACGGGCGTCACATTCGCCGAGAACGCACTGCTGAAGGCCCACGCCCTCGCCCAGGCCACAGGCCTACCCGCCGTGGCCGACGACTCCGGCCTGTGCGTCGACGTCCTGGGCGGCGCCCCCGGCATCTTCTCCGCCCGCTGGTCGGGCCGGCATGGGGACGATCGCGCGAACCTGGAGCTATTGCTGGCCCAGCTGTCCGACATCGCTGATGAGCATCGGGGGGCGCACTTCGCTTGCGCGGCGGCACTCGCCCTCCCGGACGGCACGGAGAGGGTGGTGGAGGGGCAGCTGCGGGGGGTGCTGCGGCACGCGCCGGTGGGCACGAACGGCTTCGGGTACGACCCGATTCTGCAGCCGGAGGGGGAGACGCGGACGTGCGCCGAGATGAGTGCTGAGGAGAAGAATGCGATCAGTCATCGGGGGAAGGCGTTTCGGGCGCTTGTGCCGGTAGTTCGGGAACTGTTGGGCTGAGCTCACGGAAACGCCCCGCACCTTTGAATCGCAGGTGCGGGGCGGTGCGGCCGGTGGGACTCGAACCCACACGGGCTTTCGCCCAAGGGCTTCTAAGGCCCTCGCGTATGCCATTTCGCCACGGCCGCGCAGGCGACATGCTACCGGTCCTGTCGTGCTTGCCTACGCCGACCTCCTCGGCACCAGGTACTGGTGCTGGCATGACAGTTAGGGCAGAGCAACCGCAGGTTCTCCCGTCGATCGTCACTCCAGTCCCCGTTGATGTGATCGACCTCCAGCGTCATCGGTTTGCCGAGCCACTCGGGACCAACCCCGCACTCGGCGCACTCCTCGGCCATCCCAACCTCGCGGAGTGCTCGACGCAGCAGTATGGTCCGTGTCCGGCGCTCGCCCTCATGCTTGACCAGAATGTCCTCGGGCCGTTTGGTAAGTAGCGGACGGGACTTCCCTCGCTGATGCGCCTGCCCTAGAAAGTGCTCGGTCGAGAGTTGTTCCTCGGCGATCCACTGGCGCAGCAGCGCGCGTTGCGTTCCGTTGTCCGGGCGTTCCAGGCGGCGAAGCACCGCTGCGATGGAGGTGGACTCGGCGACCGCAGCACGTAACTCGTCGCGGTTGGGCTGTGCTCGCCTATTGCCGAAGTGCGAGATGTCGATGCCGAAGTGAGCGAAGCGTCTCGTGAGGTACCTACGGAGCGTGCCGTACGGCTGGGTACCGAAAAAGGCGATGACCTCGTCGATGTCGGCACACTGTGCGGCAGCTTCGGTGAGTCGCTCGCGGGTGTACTGCACACCACTGCTCATGAGACGGCCGCCTTGCCGCGCCCTCGGTAACTATCCGTTGTGGAGTGGCAGTTGGGGCACAAGAACCGCAGATTTTCGATCCGGTTGTCGCGCCAGTTGCCGTCGATGTGGTCGACCTCCAGGGGGAGCGGATGACCTCGCCAGACGGCTTCCGTACCGCACAGAGCACATCGCTCCGGCACGCCCTTTGCTGTCATCGCCCACCTCAGCCGATCGCTCGGGATGCGCCGGGCCTCGCCCACTGGCTGCTCGACAAGGAAGGCCTCTGGTGTTCGAGGTCGCCAGGGCTTGCCGCGCCGTGTCGGCACCTGGAAGTGCGAGATATCGATGCCGTACGCCTTGATCCGTCGGCTGATGTGCGTGTGGTGCCCGCCGACTACTTCGAGCCCGAGACGGCGCAGCACCTCGCACATGTTCGTCGAAGCCGAGACTGCCGCCTGGAGGACCTCCCTGGTCCAGCGCACCCCCTCCCGCTCGAAGTGCGAGACATTCACCCCCAGCTTGTTCATCCGCTCGAAGATGTACCGCCGCGTCGAACTCTTTGGGTCCACCCCCAACCTCACCAACGCCTCCGACAACGTCCGCGCCCCCTGAGCCGCTTCCTCCAGCCGCTCCTTCGGATACGCACTGACCCCCATCGTTCCCCTCCGATCTCGGCCACACGTTCGTGGCCTCGCACGGAGTAACGAACCGTTTATCGGACGGTCACGCTCGGTCTGTTGATATGCTGCGGATCACAGTCAGGCCTTCCAGGCGCGGACCCGTGTCCGCCCGGGAGGCTTTTTTCATGACCTCATCAGAGCTGACCGTCCGCCCAGCCACCTCCGCCGACCGCCCCACCGTCGAGCGCCTCTGGCTTCTGTTCCGGCATGAACTGTCCGAGTTCGGTGGGCAACTGCCCAACCCCGACGGGACGTTTCGCCGTGAGCGGCTGGAGGCTGCCTTCTCCGGGTCCGTCGACTGGGCGCCGTATCTGATCAGCAGGGGCGAGCAGCCCGTCGGGTTCGCCTTTGTGCGGGCGCTCAGTGAGCCCACCCGCGTGATCAACAGCTTCTTCGTCGTGCGGGGCGTGCGCAGGAGCGGGGTCGGGCTGGCGGCCGTGCGGGAGGTTGTGGCCCGGCATCCGGGGGAGTGGGAGGTCGCCTTTCAGGACGACAATCCCGGTGCCGTGTGCTTCTGGCGGCGGGTTGCCGAGGAGCTGGCGCCGGGGGCGTGGACGGAGGAGCGCAGGCCGGTTCCCGAGCGGCCCGACCTGGCTCCCGACGTCTGGGTTTTCTTCAGGTCCCCGAGTTCTTAGATGCCCAGGTCCTTGATGATCTTCGCCACGTGGCCCGCCGCCCGTACGTTGTACAGGGCCCGTTCGACCTTGCCCTCCTCGTCCACGATCACCGTGGAGCGGATGACGCCCATGTATGTCTTGCCGTAGTTCTTCTTCTCGCCGAAGGCGCCGTAGGCGTCGAGGACCTTCTTGTCGGGGTCTGCCAGGAGCGTGATATTGAGGGACTCCTTGTCGCGGAACTTGGCCAGCTTCTCCGGCTTGTCGGGGGAGATGCCGATCACGTCGTAGCCGGCGCCGGCCAGCAGTTCGAGGTTGTCCGTGAAGTCGCACGCCTGCTTGGTGCAGCCGGGGGTGAGGGCCGCGGGGTAGAAGTAGACGATGACCTTGCGGCCTTTGTGGTCCGACAGGGACACCCCGGTGCCGTCGGCGTCGGGGAGGGTGAAGGCGGGGGCGGTGTCCCCGGGCTGGAGTCGCTCGCTCATCGGTCCAGCGTAACCGGGGGTGCTGACAGCGCGGTCGCGGGCGGAACTGACAGACTGTCCAGAACAAAGCATCAGCAGACTTCGGAGGCCGTACGGTGGCGGACACGTCGGACACGAGAACCCCGGCGCAGATCGAGGCGGACATCAGGCGCCGCCGCGAGATGCTGGCCGAGACGCTCGACGAGATCGGGGCGCGGGTGCACCCGAAGACGATCGTGGGCGATGCCAAGGCCAAGGTCGTGTCGAATATCGATCACACCCTTGGGCGGGCCTATGTGGGGGTCAATCGGGCCGTGACGGATGTCAAGGCTCAGTTCGTGGACGAGGAGGGCTCGCCGCGGCTGGAGCGGGTCGTGCCCGTGGCGCTCGTCGTGGTCGGGGTCGTGGGGCTGCTGGCCCTGGGGACCCGGCGGCGCAAGGGCTGACCCACCCGGGTACGGGCGTGTCGAAGACAGGTAGGTTCAAGGCGTGAGCGCCAACAGGAACGAGCACAGCACCCAGCACGACAAGCTGCCCATCCGGATGCTGCACGACCGTGTACTCGTGCGGCAGGACACCAGCGAGGGCGAGCGGCGTTCGGGCGGCGGCATTCTGATTCCCGCCACCGCGGCCGTGGGCCGTCGGCTGGCGTGGGCGGAGGTCGTCGCGGTGGGGCAGAACGTACGGACTGTGGAGCCGGGGGATCGGGTCCTGTTCGATCCGGAGGACCGGGCTGAGGTCGAGGTGCGGGGTGTCCCGTACGTGCTGATGCGTGAGCGGGATCTGCATGCGGTGGCTGCGGATCGGTTCGAGGGGTCCGAGGACACCACCGGGTTGTACCTGTAGAGAGATGCCCGTAGTGCAACGGCCTCAGGGGCCGGTGATCGTCGTCACCGGCCCCTTTGCGTTCCCTCAGTAGGCCCAGTAGGCCTGGTAGGAGGCCTAGTAGGCCCAGCAGGCCCACTAGGCCCAGTAGGCCGTCACTGCCTTCTCGTGCTCGTGAACTGTGGCGTCAGGCCTCCGGTCGTCGGGCCGCCCTGTGAGCCGTCCGTGGTGCCGTCGGACGGGTCTCCGGTGGTGCCGCCGTCCGTCGTGCCTCCGGTCGTGGCGTCGCCCGTCGTGCCGTCGCTCGGGTCTCCCGTGGTGCCGTCGGACGGGTCTCCGGTGGTGCCGCCGTCCGACGTGCCGCCGGTGGTGTCGCCCGTGCTGGGTGAGCTCGGCGTGGCGCTGTCGTCCTGGCCTCCGGTCTGGCCCTCGGTGTCCTGGCCGCCGGTGGTGTCTCCGGTGGTGCCGCCGTTGTCCTGGCCGCCCGTGGTCGGGTCCACGGGGACGTCGGAGGGGGGTGCCTGTGTCTCCTCGGCGCCCGGCTGGAGCTGGAGGTCGAAGTCGGTGGCCGGCTTGCCCTTGAGGGCGTCCTTGGTGAACTGTGCCCAGATCTCGGCGGGTGCCCCGCCGCCGTTGATGCGGGGCAGGCCCATCGCGCCGTAGAGCGGCTTGTGGGCGGCCGTGACGGGGTCCTGGCCCATGACGGAGACGACGGTGGCGAGGTCGGGGGTGTAGCCGGCGAACCAGGCGGCGGTGTCCTCCTCCGCGGTGCCGGTCTTGCCGGCGGCGGGGCGGCCGGCGGCCTGGGCGGCGGTGGCGGTGCCGTTCTCGACGACGCTCTGCAGGATCGATGTGGTGGTGTCGGCGGCCTCGCGGGTGACGGCCCGGCGGGTCTTCTGCTGGGGCAGTTCGATGTCCTGGCTGCCGTCCTTGGTGATCTTCTCGATCATGGTGTACGTGCCGTGCTTGCCGTGGTTGGCGAGGGTGGCGTAGGCCTGAGCCATGTCGAGGACGCTGGCCGTGGACGGGCCGAGGGCGATGGACGGGGACGCGGTCAGGTCGGGGGTGTCGGCGGGGATGCCGAGGTCGATCGCGGTCTGCTTGACCTTGTCGGAGCCGACGTCGACGGCCATCTGCGCGTACACGGAGTTGACGGACTTGTCCGTGGCCTCGCGGACAGTGATGTCGCCGTAGGAGACCTGGTCCTCGTTCTCGGGGGCGTAGGGTCCGCCGTCCCAGCCCACGACGGGGCGTTTGTTGGTGCCGTCGTAGATCGTGTTGGGGGTGATCGTGCGGCCGTCCTGGGTCTGGGAGTCGTTCTGGACGGCGGAGGTGAAGACGAACGGTTTGAAGGTGGAGCCGACCTGGAAGTCGCCGCGGGTGGCGTTGTTCGTGTACTGCTTCACGTAGTCGATGCCGCCGTACATGGCGAGCACCTTGCCGGTCTTGGGGTCGACGGCGGCGCCTCCGGCGCGGACGTAGGTGTCGACCTTGCGGTTCTTCTTGTCGAGCTTGGACATCAGCTGGTCGTCGACGGCGTTGACGAAGGCGTTCTGCTTGCTCTTCTGCAGGGTGGTGGTGATGCGGTAGCCGCCGGCGTCGAGCGAGTCCGCGTCGACGATCTTGTTCTTGGTCAGGTAGTCCTTGATCGCGGTGACGATGTAGCCGCGCTGTCCGGACATGCCGGTGGAGAGGGTGGCTTCCTTGGGCATCGGGAACTTCATGCCGGCGCGGTCGGAGGCGCTGAGCCAGCCCTTGGTGACCATGCCGTCCAGGACGTAGTTCCAGCGGGCCTCGGCGGAGGTCTTGTTCTCCGGGTGGGCGACGACGTCGTACTCGCTGGGCGCGTTGACGAGCGCGGCGAGGTAGGCGCCCTGGGCCGCGGTGAGTTCGGCGGCGTCGACGCCGTAGTAGGCCTGGGCGGCGGCCTGGATGCCGTAGGCGTTGCGGCCGAAGTAGCTGGTGTTGAGGTAGCCCTCGAGGATCTGGTCCTTGGATTCGGTGCGGTCCAGCTTGATCGAGATGAAGAATTCCTTCACCTTGCGGGTGACGGTCTGTTCCTGGGCCAGGTAGTAGTTCTTCACGTACTGCTGGGTGATCGTGGAGCCGGACTGCTTGCCCTTGCCGGTGGCGGTGTTCCAGGCGGCGCGGACCATGGCCTTGGGGTCGATGGCGGATTCGGTGTAGAAGTCGCGGTCCTCGGCGGCCAGGACGGCGCGCTGGGCGGTCTTGGAGATCTGGCCGAGGGAGACGTTCTCCCGGTTGACTTCGCCGTCGCGGGCGAGCTGGCTGCCGTCCGCGTAGAGGTAGACGTTGCTCTGTTTGGTGGCGAGGGCGTTGGCGGGCGGGATCTTGACCATGGAGTAGCCGAGGAAGAACAGGCCGATCAGGAGCAGGGTGCCGATGACGAACGTGCCGAGCACCATGCGCCAGGTCGGGATGATCCGGCGCCAGCCGGTGCGCCCCGGGCGCTTGGGCTTCTTGCCGGACGGCTCCCCGGCTTCCGAGGCCCCGGGGGGCTCTCCCGGTGCCCAGCCCTGGTTCGGCTGCTGCGGCTGCGGCTCGTCGCTCATGTCGTGCACGGACTCCTGTTTCGCCTCGTACGTTCCCGTACGCCTCGTACGCCTTCTACGTCTTCTACGCCCCCTGTTGAAGACTCTCGCACCAGGCGTTCCGTTCCCGACAATCGGCACGTGTTGGCCGCGTGGAAAATGCCTGGCGGGTCGAGTCGGCCGCGTACTAGGCTCCTGCGCTTCGGTGTCGGGCGGGCGAGGAGGACGGCTGCGGTGGGTTCGGGGCGGTTGTACGCGGCCGTCGCGGCGGGGGGTTTCAGAAGATACGCGACGTATCGGGCGGCCACGGCCGCGGGGGTGTTCACCAATACCGTTTTCGGCCTGATCCTGGTGTACACGTATCTGGCGTTGTGGGACGAAAGACCCCACTTAGGGGGGTACGACCAGGCGGAGGCCGTCACCTATGTGTGGCTGGGGCAGGCGCTGTTCGCGGCGCTGGCCATCCAGGGCGGGGGCTTCGAGAACGAGCTCATGGAACGCATCCGGACCGGTGAGATCGCGATCGACCTCTACCGGCCGGCCGATCTCCAACTGTGGTGGCTGGCCAATGATCTGGGCAGGTCGCTCTTCCAGCTCCTGGGCCGGGGGGTGATCCCCTTCGTCTTCGGGGTGCTCTTCTTCCCTGCGGCGCTGCCGCGCGATCCGGTGACCTGGCTGGCGTTCCTGGTGGCGGTCCTGCTCGGGGCGGTGGTCAGCTTCGGGATCCGCTACCTGGTGGCGCTGAGCGCGTTCTGGCTGCTGGACGGCAAGGGCATGCTGCAACTCCTGATGATCACTGGGGTGTTCTGTTCGGGGATGACACTGCCGCTGAACGTCTTCCCGGGGGCGCTCGGCGAGGTCGTACGGGCCCTGCCGTGGTCGGCCCTGCTGCAGCTGCCCGCGGACGTCCTCATGGGGAAGGCCGACCCGCTGGGCGCCTACGTCTTCGCGGCGGCGTGGGCTGTGGCGCTCCTGGCGGCCGGGCGGCTGCTGCAGTCGTCGGCGACCCGGCGGGTGGTGGTCCAGGGTGGGTGAGACGAGCCGTGTGGTGGACGGGCTGCGCGCGTACGGGTTGATCGCCGGGATGTGGATCCGCTCCAGCCTGGCCTACCGCGCCTCCTTCGCCATGACCGTGCTCGGCAATCTGCTGCTGTCCGGGCTCGACTTTGTCGCGATCCTGTTGATGTTCTCGCGGGTCGACTCGCTGGGCGGCTACGCCCTGCCCGAGGTCGCTCTGCTGTACGGCCTGTCCGTCACGTCCTTCGGTCTGACGGACCTGATGTGCAACTCGCTGGGCCAGCTGGGGCAGCGGGTGCGTGACGGCACGCTCGACACGCTGTTCCTGCGGCCGGCGCCGGTGCTCGCGCAGGCCGCCGCGGACCGCTTCGCGCTGCGCCGGGTCGCCCGCCTCACGCAGGGGGCGCTGGTGCTGGGCTACGCGCTCGTCGCGGTCGACGTCGACTGGACCTTGTTGAAGGTGCTTCTGGTGCCGGTGATGCTGGTCAGCGGCGCGGTGATCTTCGGCGCGGTGTTCGTCGCGGGCGCGTCCTTCCAGATCGTGGTGCAGGACGCCGCCGAGGTGCAGAGCGCGTTCACGTACGGGGGCACGACACTGCTGCAGTACCCGCCCAGTGTGTTCGGGAAGGACCTGGTGCGCGGGGTGACCTTCGTGCTGCCGCTGGCGTTCGTCAACTGGGTGCCCGCCGCCTACGTGTTGGGGCGGCCGTATCCGCTCGGGCTGCCGGAGGGGGCGGCTTTGGCGTCGCCGCTGGTGGCGGTGGTGTGCTGTGCGTTGGCGGGTCTGGCGTGGCGTGGGGGGCTCAGGTCGTATCGGAGTACGGGGAGTTGAGGGCTCGTGGGTGATTTGGGTGACCTGAGTGGCCTCGGTGATCTGGGTGACCGTTTCATCGAGGTGGACCGCGTCGAGAAGGTCTTCGAGGTACGCAAGAAGGCCGGCTTTCTGAAGCGTGAGCGGCGGCAGGTGCGGGCGGTGGACTCCCTCTCCTTCACCGTGCCGCGCGGCGAGATGGTCGGTTACATCGGGCCGAACGGTGCCGGGAAGTCGACGACGATCAAGATGCTCACCGGCATCCTGACGCCGAGCGGTGGCCGGCTGCGGGTGGCCGGTCTCGATCCCGCCCGGGAGCGGACGCGGCTGGCGCACCGGATAGGGGTGGTGTTCGGGCAGCGTACGACGCTGTGGTGGGACCTGCCGCTGATCGATTCCTACCGGCTGATGCACCGTATGTACCGGATCCCGGACGCCCGTTACCGCGAGAACCTCGACCGTCTTGTCGAACTCCTCGAACTGGGCAGCCTGTTGGACGTACCGGTACGGCAGCTCTCGCTCGGCCAGCGGATGCGCGGCGACATCGCGGCGGCCCTGCTGCACGACCCGGAGGTGCTCTACCTCGACGAGCCGACGATCGGCCTGGATGTCGTCTCCAAGGCCAAGGTGCGGGAGTTCCTGCGGGAGTTGAACGCCGAGCAGGGCACGACGGTGCTGCTGACCACGCACGACCTGCAGGACATCGAGCAGTTGTGCTCGCGGGTGATGGTCATCGACCACGGGCGGCTGATGTACGACGGTCCGCTCGTCGGCCTGCACGAGGCGGGGGAGAGCGAGCGGACCCTCGTGGTCGACCTGGAGCGCGAGTTGCCGCCCATCGAGGCGCCGCCGCCCGCGCGGGTCGTACGGGTGGACGGGCCCCGGCAGTGGCTGGCGTTCCCGGCGTCGGAGTCGGCGGCGCCGCTGGTCGCGCGGATCGCGGCGGAGTATCCGCTGGTGGACCTGTCGGTGCGGGAGCCGGACATCGAGGCGGTGATCGCGAAGATGTATGTGGAGAGGTCGACCGCGTAGCCGACCGCGTAGCCGACTGCGTGGGGCCGGGTAGTCGATCGCATAGTGCCCGTCGCCCGGAACTCGTAGGCTGCTTGTATGACCGAGGATGCCCCGGAGCTGCGCGCCTCCGACGCCGATCGTGAACGAGTCGCCGAGGTCCTGCGGGACGCCCTCGCGGAGGGGCGTCTCGACATGGAGGAGTTCGAGGAGCGGTTGGACGCGACGTACAAGGCGCGTACGTACGGGGAGCTGGCGCCGATCACGCGGGATCTGCCGGCCGCCGGGGCTCCGGCTCCCAAGGTGTCGATGACCAAGCAGCCCGCGGAGAGCGGGAGTTGGGCGGGGCGGATCGTCGGTGGCGAGGGGTCGTCGACGTGGGGCGTGGCCGTCATGTCGGGGTTCCAGCGCAAGGGGCGCTGGACGGTGCCCCGGCGTTTCAACTGCTTCGCCTTCTGGGGCGGTGGTGAGATCGATCTGCGCGAGGCGAACTTCGCGGACGGCGAGGTCGAGATCAACTGCGTCGCGATCATGGGTGGGGTGCAGGTGATCGTGCCGCCCGGTGTCGAGGTCGTGGTGCGTGGGATCGGGATCATGGGCGGGTTCGATCACCGTGAGGAGGGTGTGCCGGGGGATCCGGGGGCGCCGCGGGTGATCGTGACGGGGTTTGCCTTCTGGGGTGGGGTCGGGGTTGAGCGCAAGCTGACGCGGTCCGATCGGCAGCGGCTGAAGGAGGAGCGGCGGCAGGAGAGGCTGGAGCGGAAGGCGTCGAAGCGGGAGTTGCAGGAGTCGTACCGGGACGACGTGCACGAGGCTCATCGCAGGATGCTGGAGGGGCACCGGGACCATAGGTGGGACCGGCGGGAGGATCGGCGGGAACGCCATGAGGAGCTGCGGGAGCGGCAGCGGGAACGGCGGGATCGGCGCCGGGATCGGGATCGCTGACCGGCGTTGGTGCTGAGCGGGGGTGGATCGCGCAGCCCGGCGCTATGGGATGCCGCCTTCTGTGGGTCGGGAGTCGCCCCAGCGGCATGACTGCCCGCAGGCTGAAGGCAGTCAGTCCCTACAGCTTCGCCGGTGCCGCCCCCTTGAGGTCGTCCAAGTCGAATGCCCCCGCCATCCGCTCGTACCCCTTGTCGCTCGGGTGGAGATGGTCGCCCGAGTCGTAGTCGGAGCGGAATTCGCGCGGGTCGTACGGGTCCCGTACGGCCTTGTCGAAGTCGACGACGTCGTCGAAGACGCGGCCCGCGCGGATCTCGGCGTTGATTTCCTGCCGTACGGCCTCGCGGGCGTCGGAGTAGCCGCGGTGGCCGCCGAAGGGCATCAGCGTGGCGCCGATGACCTTGATGCCGTGGGCGTGGGCCTGGCGGACCATCGTGCGCAGGCCGTCGAGGATCTTGTCGGGGTCGGCGAGCCGCGGGTTGCGCAGGATGTCGTTGATGCCGAGGTCGATGACGACGACCTTGACGTTGGTCCGGCCGAGTACGTCCCGGGCGAAGCGGCTGACGCCGGCCTGGTTCTCGGCGGGGCGGCCGAGGCCGTCGGCGAGGACCTGGTTGCCGCCGATTCCCTGGTTGACGACGCTGTAGCGGGGCACGTCCCGGCCGGCCTCGATGGCCTGGTGCAGCCGCTCGGACAGCAGGTCGGGCCAGCGGTTGTTGGCGTTCTTGGTGGAGCCGACGCCGTCGGTGAGCGAGTCGCCGAAGGCGACGATGGTGCCCTCGGCCCCGTCGCTCAGCACGTCCAGGGCGGTCAGGTAGCGCCAGTTCTCGGTCTGCTCGGTGTACGCGGTGCCGGTGACGTCCTCGGTGAGGTCGCCCTGGGCGGCGTAAGAGATCTGGCGGGCGCGCGGGTGGTAGGTGACCGGGCCGGAGCGGGTGGGGGAGTAGGTGGTGACCAGGACGTCGCCGCCCCTGGGGATCGTGATGCGGACGGCGTCGCTGAGGACCTGCTGTCCGGCCGGGACGACGACCGTGGTGTTGCCGCCGAAGGTCAGCCGCCGCATGGTCTCCGCGACCGCCTCGGCGGTGCCGGTGCCGGCCGCGACGGCGATCGAGGCGTGGGTGATGGTCAGCGGGGACTGGCCGTAGAGGTTGGACAGCGTGATGCGGGCACTCGTACCGCCTATGCTCGCGTGGACGACGTTGCGTACCGCGCGGCCGGCCAGGCCCATGATCTCGGTGCCGGGTTCGGCGCCGACGGGGGAGGCGGACCAGGAGCCGACCCAGACGCCGGTGGAGGCGGGGGCGGCGGAGTTGTGCGGGTGGCGTCCGCCGGCCAGCGTGGCCCGGTCGTTCGTACCGGGATCGGCTGCCACCCCGATGTAGATGACGGCGGACAGGGCCACGATCGCGGCGACGATCGCGACGAGCAGGGCGTAACCGTGACGCCGGGTCATGCTGTGCTGTTCTCCTCGGGCGATGGGAGCCCGAGGCTCCGATCTGATGAGCCCATGATGATCCATGAGCCTGGGGAAAACTGACAGGACCCCGCCGCG
Organism: Streptomyces sp. SA15; assembly: GCF_002291145.1. GTDB lineage: Bacteria > Actinomycetota > Actinomycetes > Streptomycetales > Streptomycetaceae > Streptomyces. Next base: position 62,672 of record NZ_NTGE01000178.1, on the reverse strand, counting down.
TTCCCCCGACCGGACAGACGCCGGGAACTCTTGTTCCGTTCCGGGAGTCGGTCAGGAAGGGACAATGTGTGAGGGATCACCGAACGGGTGGAGTGGATGGAACGCACGAAAACGGGATCGATCGGTAGCGCGGGGACCTCGGGGACTCCGGGTGCCGCGGGGCAGCCTGCCCGCCCCGGCGCCTTCACGAACCGCGCCATGACCACGTTCAGCGCTGCCGACGTGGAGAAGCAGCGCGGCGTACGGCGGATGAAGCTCACCGCGACCGGGATGCTGCTGTTCGTGGCGCTGGTGTACGTCCTCGCGAAGTGGGCGTCGAACGAGGGCGCCGGCGCCTGGGCGAGCTATGTGGCGGCCGCCGCCGAGGCCGGCATGGTCGGCGCGCTCGCCGACTGGTTCGCCGTCACCGCGCTCTTCCGCCACCCCCTCGGCATCCCCATCCCGCATACCGCGATCATCCCCACGAAGAAGGACCAGCTGGGTGTGACCTTGGGGGAGTTCGTCGGGGAGAACTTCCTCTCCGAGGACGTCGTACGGCTGCGACTGCGCGCCGTCGGCATAGGCAACCGGCTCGGCGCCTGGCTGGCCGAACCGGAGCACGCCGACCGGGTGACGGCGGAGCTGTCCGCCGCGCTCAGAGGCGCCCTGACGGTGCTGCGGGACTCCGATGTGCAGGCGGTGGTCGGCGAGGCGATCACTCGCCGGGCCGACGCCCAGGAGGTCGCGCCCGGCATCGGCAAGATGCTGGAGAAGATCGTCGCCGACGGCGGTCACCGGCGGGCCGTCGACCTGGTCGTCACCCGGGCGCACGACTGGCTGGTGCTGCACAGCGACTCCGTCATGGACGCCGTGCAGGGCGGCGCCCCCGGCTGGACACCGAGGTTCGTCGACAAGAAGGTCGGCGAGCGGGTCTACAAGGAGCTGCTGCGGTTCTGCGCGGAGATGCGCGACATGCCCTCCCACCCGGCGCGCGGCGCCCTCGACCGTTTCCTCGCGGACTTCGCCGCCGACCTGCAGTCCGACACGGACACGCGTTCGCGGGTCGAGCGGCTCAAGGGTGAGGTGCTGGGCCGGGGTGAGGTCCAGGACCTGATCGCCTCCGCCTGGACCGCCGTACGATCCATGATCGTGTCGGCCGCCGAGGACGAGCGCAGCGAGCTGCGGCTGCGCGTGCGGGCCTCCCTGCTGTCCCTGGGCGCGCAGATGGCCGCCGACAAGAAGGTGCAGGGCAAGGTCGACAAGTGGGTGGAGGACGCGGCCGTGTACGTCGTCACCACCTACCGCCGGGAGATCACCTCCCTGATCACGGACACGGTGGCGGGCTGGGACGCCGAGCACACGACGCGGAAGATCGAGGCAAACATCGGCCGTGACCTGCAGTTCATCCGGATCAACGGCACGGTGGTCGGCTCGCTGGCGGGGTTGTTGATCTACACGGTGTCGCGCGCGCTGGGGGCGTAACGCCAAGGGTCGAGGGAACTCGACCCCGGTTCTCGCTCGACGAGGAGGGAGCCGCCCATGACGACCGCGCAGGCCGAGACCGGCCGCACCGTGACCACCGACCTCCCCGCCCGGCTCGACCGCCTCCCATGGTCGCGCTGGCACTGGACGATCGTCATCGGACTCGGCACGGTGTGGATCCTCGACGGACTCGAGGTCACCGTCGTCGGCAACATCGCGAGCCGCCTGTCGGAGCCCGGCAGCGGGCTTCCGATCACCTCGGGCGAGATCACCGGCATCGCGGCCGCGCTGTATGTCGCCGGGGCCTGCTCGGGCGCCCTGTTCTGGGGCCGTCTCACCGACCGCTGGGGCCGCAAGAAACTCTTCATGATCACGCTCGCGGTCTACCTCGCGGCCACCGCGCTCACCTCGATCGCCTTCGACAGCTGGTGGTTCTTCGCGTTCCGCTTTCTGACCGGTTTCGGTATCGGCGGTGAGTACGCGGCGATCAACTCCGCGATCGACGAGCTGATCCCCGCGGAGTACCGCGGCCGCGTCGACCTGATCATCAACGGCAGTTTCTGGCTGGGCGCGGTCGGCGGCTCGCTGCTGTCGATCGTCGCGCTGGACACCGACCTGTTCGCGATGAACGTGGGCTGGCGGCTGACCTTCGCCCTGGGCGCGGTCCTCGCTCTGGTGATCCTTCTCGTACGGCGCCATGTCCCGGAGAGCCCGCGCTGGCTGCTGATCCACGGCCACGACGAGGAGGCGGAACGGATCGTGTCCTCGATCGAACGCCGGATCGAGGAGGAGAAGGGCGAGCCGCTCCCTCCCCCCGAGGGCGAGATCACCCTCCACCAGCGCCGCAGCGTCACCTTCCTGGAGATCGGCCGTACGGTCTTCTCCGACTACCGCAGGCGCGCGATCCTCGGCTTCGCCCTCTTCATCGGCCAGGCCTTCCTCTACAACGCGATCACCTTCGGTTTCGGCGCGATCCTGACGACGTTCTTCGACGTCCCGAGCGGCGACACGGGCTACTACTTCGCGGTCATCGCGCTCGGCAACTTCTGCGGCCCGCTGCTGCTGGGGCGGCTCTTCGACACGGTCGGCCGCCGGGTGATGATCTCTTCGACGTACCTGCTCTCGGGGTTGTTGCTGTTCGGCACGGCCTGGCTGTTCGACCAGGGCACGCTGAGCGCGGGCACACTGACGGCATGCTGGTGCGCGGTGCTGTTCTTCGCCTCGGCCGGCGCGTCCAGCGCCTACCTGACGGTCTCCGAGGTCTTCCCGATGGAGACCCGAGCGATGTCCATCGCCTTCTTCTACGCCCTCGGCACCGCCGCCGGCGGCATCAGCGGCCCCCTCCTCTTCGCCGACCTCACCGGCACGGGAAAGGTCGGTGACACGGTCCTCGCCTTCCAGATCGGCGCGACACTGATGTGCCTGGCGGGGTTGGTGGCAGCGGCACTGGCGGTGCGAGCGGAACGCCGCCCCCTGGAGGACATCGCCCGCCCACTGACGGCGGCGGCTTCATCGGCGGCGGCTTCGGTGGCCCGGTCGGGGGCTGGGCGGGGGGCGTCGGGGTCGGAGACGGACCGGGGGTCGGGGACGGGGCCCAGGTCGGGGCCGGGATCGGGGTCGCGGCCGGCTACGGCGTAGCAAACGCGCAGCTGCCGGCAGCCGACGCCGTCAGGCGCTGCGGGTAGTCGGTCCCGTCCGGTTGCGGGCGGTGGCCTGTGATTCGGCTCGGCCGACGCCGTCGGTCGGCGCCGGCCTGCGCGACCCGCCCGCTCAGCCCTCACGCCGGGTAGTTGGGCAGCTGGCGGTGGCCTGTGATTCGGCTCGGCCGACGCCGTCAGCCCGCGCGACCCACCCGTCCACTACGGTCGGCAGGTCCTACTGACCGCCCTCGCGTCGAACCCGGTCCCGCCGGCGCAGGAACAGCAGGCCCCCGGCGATCGCGGTGATCCCCGCCGCCGCGGTCCAGCCGACGACGTCGTCGGAGCCGGTCGCGGCCAGGTCGCCCCCGGCCGCCGGGGAGGCGGACGCGGAGGGCGTGGCCGTACCGCCCTGCGGGCGGGCGCCGGAGCCGGAGCCCGCGCCCGAGCCGCCGGCCGCCGCGCCGGACGCCGACGCAGCCGGCCTCGGCGAAGCCGCCGTATCGGCCGCCCTGTCTCGCGTGAACGCCAGCGTGCCGAAGCCGAGTTGGTCGTAGCCACCGCTGTTGGGGCCGTAGTCCCCACCGCCACCCTCCGGTGCGGCCTGGGCGGCGATCCGGGTGACGTACGTCGCGGACATTCCCCGGCGCTTGGTGTAGTGGTTGGCGATCATCGCCCAGATCGGCCGCTGCACGGCCGGGTCCACGCCGGCCGCCTCGGTCGCGGTCTCGCTGCCCGACCAGCCGTTGATCGCGCCCTTCGCGCGGGTGTTGGCGGTGTAGGCGACATCACCGCCCATGCTCCACTTGGCCACGTACTGGGCGCCCTTGAGGAACCGGCTGTCGTCGTAGCCGTACAGATCGATCCCTTGGTTCCACGCCATCTCGCACACCGTGCCCATCAGGCCGACGCCGAGCAGAGCGTGCCCCTGGTCGCGGCCGGCCTCGACCCACTCGGCGAGTCCGTCGTCGTGCACGACGGGGATGGCGTGCTTGACCGAGCCCATCCCCTCACCGTTCTTGAAGTAGTCGACGGCACGGGCGACTTGGGCCTTGTCGTCGCAGAAGATGCCGGTGGCGAGGACGCAGGCGAGGGCGCACAGGTCCCAGTTGGGCCAGTAGTTGGTGATGACGGCGCCGTTGTGGTCGGCGAGGAAGCTGTCGCTGAGCGGCGCGAAGACGTTGCTCAGCATGTCCTGGAACCGGCCGAGCTCGAAGTCGGGGTGATCGCGGACGAGTTCGGCGGCGTTGGCGAACTGGTAGCCGTACAGTCCGGCGGCCAGGAACCGGTCCGCGCTGCCTTCGAGGCTGGTCAGCTTGGCCGACCAGGCGTTGATGATCGCCACGGCGGTGTCGAGGTGCGCGCTGTCGCCGCTGACGTGTCCGCGCAGGGCGTTCTGGTAGGCGGCGTGGATGTCGTTGTAGAGGGTCGTGTAGTTCTGCGGGCTGCCCGCTCCTCGGTACACCGTGGCCTGCGGATTGGCCGTCCAGCCGGTGGCCGAGTGCCGGTTGGCGGTCAGCTTGGCGAAGCCGGCTGTGTAGGGGGCGGCGTCCGCCTTCACCTTGGCCGCCATGCGGTCGAGGTCGGCGCGGGTGTGCAGCAGGCCGGGGTGCGCGTAGGCGGTGCCGGCGGCCGTGGCGGGGCTCGGGGCGAGGGCGGTACCGATGCCGACGGCTCCGGCGGCGACGCCTGCGGCCTTGAGCATGGAACGGCGGCTGAAGTCTCGTGTCACGTGCTTCGTTCCTCGGGGTCGAATCGCGTGCCTGTGGGTGGGGACGGTGAGGAGACGAGCGGAAGACCCCGGTGATAACAAAAACTGGAGCCCCGAAACTGGAGCCACTGAAAGTGGAGCCCGGAACTGGAGCCCGGAACTGGAGCCCCGATCGGACCCGCGCGAGGAGTGACACCCGATGACCGTCCGCAGGATCGTCCCCAACATCCAGGTCACGTCCGAGGATTCGATGCGCACGAGCCACGACTTCTACGGCCTGCTCGGTTTCGAGGAGGTCATGAACATGGGCTGGGTGACGACCCTCGCCTCACCCGCCAACCCCACCGCCCAGATCAGCTTCTTCACCGAGGAGCGAACGGCACCCGTCGTCCCCGACCTGAGCGTCGAGGTCGAGGACGTGGACGCGGTGTACGCGCAGCTGGCGGCGTCGGGCGCGGAGATCGTACGGGAGCTGCGGGACGAGGAGTGGGGCGTACGGCGCTTCTTCGTACGCGATCCGAACGGGCGGGTGGTGAATGTGCTGGAGCACCGGGCCCGGAGGGTGTCTCCCTGAGCCGTCAGGACGGTTCAGTCTTCGTTGATCAGTCTTCGTTGATCAGTCTTCGTCAAGAGGCCAGGTCTCCCAGATCCGGTCCAGGCGGTGGTACGCATCGTTGAACCAGGCATCGCTCAACGGGACGGTCACTGTCACTGTCGTCTGGGACATCGAGTCGTCCTTGATCGTGATCTCGCACCGGTCGTCGTCCTCGTCGAGTTCGATGTACAACCATGGGGCGCGGGTGCCTTCGAGCCATGCGATGTCATGTCCTGCGTCGAGCATGTCCAGGGACTGCTGCCACTGCCGCAGATGCTCGGGGAAGACCCAGGTCTTGAGGCTGCCACGCACGAAGGGCGTGTCGACCTGGAACTCTCCGACCAGGACGTCGGCTTCGCCGGGGAGTTTCTCCTTCCCCGTGATCCGGAGGATGACGCTGTTGCCGTTGCCCTCCAGGTGGATCAGGTCGATCGGCTCCTCAGCCATCAGGGCACCTCCTGGCTTGTGCATGGTGCCGAACACTATCCGTCGGCACGGGCGCGGGGGCGACCGACAGGTTGCCGCCACACCGCTCCTTCCTCCTCCTTCCTCCACCAGATGCTCTGTCGCGCGATGCCATGGACAATGGCGGAGAGTGCACCTTCGGAGAAGGGCGGCACGGCATGGCCATCGTTTCGCGCGGATTCCGCGGTCGGCCAGGTGACACGCACCACAAACTGCCTCCCGGGCAGTACGAGACCACCGAATTCCCGGTGCTGTCCGCCGGGCCCACGCCGAGGGTCGACCGTGACGCGTGGGAGTTCACCATCCGCACCGAGACGGGCGCGCGGCACAGCTGGAACTGGGCGCAGCTCATGGCGCTGCCCAGCCAGACGCCGACGGTGGACCTGCACTGCGTCACGAAGTGGTCGAAGTTCGCCACCGAGTGGCAGGGCGTCTTGCTGGATCTCCTTCTGGAGGACGTGGAGACCGCCGCCGAATTCGCGCTCGTCCACTCCTACGGTGGCTACACGACCAACCTGCCCCTGGAGGACCTGCTCGACGGACAGGCGTGGATCGCGTACCGCTACGACGGCGAGGAACTGGCGCCCGAGCACGGCGGTCCGGCCCGCCTGCTGGTCCCGCACCTGTATCTGTGGAAGTCCGCGAAGTGGGTGCGCGGGATCCAGCTGCTCCTCGAGGACGAACCGGGCTTCTGGGAGAGCGCCGGCTATCACGACTACGGGGACCCATGGCGCGAGCAGCGGTACCAGGGCGACTAGGCGACCGGCTGCGCTGGAAGACGGCCCGGCTGGCCGACCGGCGCCCCGAGTCCTCCGCCGCGCACACCCTGGTCTTCGACGTACCCGGCTGGCCGGGCCATCTGGCGGGCCAGCATGTCGATGTGCGGCTCACCGCGGAGGACGGCTACAGCACACAGCGCAGCTACTCCCTGGCGTCGGCGCCGGACGGCGAGCGCGTCGAGCTGACCGTGCAGCGCGTCACCGACGGCGAGGTGTCCCCGTACCTGACGGACGAACTCGCGGTCGGCGACCTGGTGGAACTGCGCGGGCCGGTCGGCGGCTGGTTCGTGTGGCGCCACGAGCAGAAGGAACCGGTCCTGCTCGTGGCGGGAGGCTCGGGCCTGGTACCGCTGATGGCGATGATCCGCGTCCGCCGCGCGGCCGGCAGCCGTACGCCCTTCCGGCTGGTGTACTCCGTGCGCACACCCGAAGACCGGCTCTACGGACCCGAGCTGAGCCGGGACGATCCCGGCCTCGACAAGACGTACGTCTACACCCGCTCCGCCCCGCCGCAATGGCCCAGGCCCGCCGGGCGGCTCACCGCAGAGGACCTCTCGCGCGCCGGGTGGCCGCCGGAGTTCGAACCCACCTGCTACGTCTGCGGGCCCACCGGCTTCGTCGAAACGGCCGCCGACCTGCTGGTAGCGCTGGGCCACGCCCCGGACCGTATCCGCACCGAACGTTTCGGCCCCAGTGGAGGATGACATGCCCCACCACCCCGACCAGGACCCGTACACCGGCCAGTACGAGGACGGCAACGCCCTGGCCGGCCCCCTCTCCGAGATCCTCGCGGTCGACCCGACCACCGCTCTCGGCCGCTGCACCGGCTGCGGCAGCCAGTGGCCTCTGGCGCGCCTGCACGTCTACGCACACGCCCCGGGATACGTCGGCCGCTGCCCCGACTGCGACCACGTGATCCTCCGCCTCGTCCGCGGCCCCGACAGAGCCTGGCTCGACCTCCGCGGCACCGTTGCCCTCACCTTCACCCTCGGCACCTGACGCTCCAGGACGGTCAGCCTGTCCTGCCGCTTCAGCCGCTTCACCGCTTCAGCTGCTTTCACCGCTTGAGCCGCTTCAGCGGCCTCAGCCGTTCCGGTCCGCCACCGCCCACGACGCCAGGGCAACGGACCCCGCGACCCCGAACACGGCAGGCCAGGCTCCCACCTTCTTGGCCAGGGGGTGGGAGCCGGCGAAGGCGGCGACGTACGCGGCGCTCAGCGCCCCCGCGGACTTCCCGCCCGCCTGCTGCCGCCACTGCTGCGCCGCCGCGGCCCCGGCGACGGCCAGGACCACGCCGCCCAGCTGCCGCTTCCCGGTCCAGCGGGCGACGCCGTACCCGCCGACGAGCCCGCTCGCGGCGACCACCGCGCTGGGAACCTTGGCCATGCCTGCCTCCTGCTGTCTGGTGGGTCCCGGGTGTCCCCGTCCCCCGGTGCCCCGAGACTAACGCTCACCTCGGACGACGCCCGGAACCTGAGTCAGGGCTTGTCAAGTTTTCTCCTCCGAGCTATATAAGAAGCCGTAGGGCATCGCAACAGCAGCGCCTGATGAGAGGAGATGGACTGTGATGCTCATGCGCACCGACCCCTTCCGTGAACTCGACCGACTCGCGCAGCAGGTCTTCGGTACGCCCACCGGCCCGTCCGCGATGGCCATGGACGCCTATCGGTCCGGGGACGAGTTCCTCGTCCACTTCGACCTGCCCGGCATCGACCCCGAGTCGATCGAGCTGGACGTCGAACGCAACGTCCTGAACGTCCGCGCCGAGCGCCGTTCCCCCGCCCCCGAGGACGCGGAAATGGTCGTCGCCGAGCGCCCCACGGGTAACTTCACCCGTCAGCTCTTCCTCGGCGAGACCCTCGACACGGATCGCATCGACGCCTCGTACGACGCCGGCGTCCTGACGCTGCGCATCCCCGTGGCCGAGCAGGCGAAGCCGCGTCGCATCCAGATCACGGGCGGCGGCAGCGAACGCAAGGAACTCGGCAGCTGACCAAGCCCATGGAAGCGAAGTCCATCAGCGGCGTCCCGCGAGCACGCGCCCGCGGGACGCCGTGCGGCCACCCGGAGGAACGGAGGAGAACCCCCGACCATGACCGCACTGAGCATGCGACCCGCACCCGCACCCGCACCCGCGCCACGGCAGCCACAGCAGAGCGCGAGCCCGCAGCGGAAGACCAGATGGACCGACCTGGTCGACGCGGTACAGGACGCCGGCCAGTACCCCACCAGGGCGGAGGCGGAACGCGTCACCCGTATCGTCCTGTCGGCCCTCGGCGGCCACGTGATCGGCGACGAACGCGTCGATCTCGCCCGGGCCCTGCCCGAGGAGGCGGCCCAGGTGATCGCGTCCCAGATCCCGGCGACCCGCCCACTGACGGCAGCTGAGTTCGTGGACGCGATCGCCCTCCGGATCGACGGCGCCACCCCGGCGACGGCCCGCTGGGACGTCAGTTCGGTCCTGAGCGTCCTGCCGCCGCTGATCGGCGACGACCTGGTGGACCGTATCCTCGCCCAACTCCCACCGGGATACGCCCTGTTGTTCGGCCGTGCGGAACTGACACCGACGGCTTGAGGCAGGCCCGTCGAGTCACCCCCTCGCCCGGCGGGCTTCGCCCTCTCTCCGCGCCCCGCCGCCCCGGAGGCGCAGCTCCGACACATACCCCGCGGAGATCGCGCACCCGGCGGCGGCGAGGCCGAAGCCCCGGCGACCCCGAGCAGCCCCCACACCGTCATCCGCGGCGCGTCCCACGACGTACACCTCGACCAGCCGGACGAACTGTGTGAGGCGATCGTGACCGTCCTTAAGGAACGTTTGCCAGAGTATGAACGTTCGTAGAACAACAGGGGACTTGGTTTTGGGGGGACGTTCATGCTCAAGGTCAGCATTGTGGTGCCCGTGTACAACGCGGGTCCTTACGTCGAGCTCTGCGCACCTTCGCTCATCCACCAGAGCCTCGGCCGGGACGCGTACGAAGTCATCTACGTCGACGACGGCTCGACCGACGACTCCGCCCAGCGCCTCGACCGCCTGGCGGCCCGGCACCCGCACGTCCGCGTGGTCCGCCAGGAGAACTCCGGCTGGCCCGGCAAACCCCGCAACGTCGGCGTCCGCGAGGCCTGCGGCGAGTACGTCCAGTTCGTCGACCAGGACGACGAACTCACCCCCGAGGCCCTCGAGCGCCTCCACCGCCTGGCCACCCGCAACGGCTCCGACATCGTCCTCGGCAAGGTAATCGGCACCATGCAGGGCCCCAGCAGCCTCTTCAAACGCACCGTCGAGCACTGCACGGCCGAGGACATGCCCCTCTTCGAGAGCCTGACCCCGCACAAGATGTTCCGCCGCGCCTTCCTGCTGGACCACGGAATCGAGTTCCCCGAGGGACGGGTCCGCCTGGAGGACCAGCTCTTCATGGCCCGGGCCTACCTGCGGGCCAAGTCCGTCTCCATCCTCGGCGACCACCCCTGCTACGTATGGAACCGCCGCGACGACGGCGGCAACACCAGCGGACGAGCGACCGCCCCCGAGGACTACTACGGTCATCTGCGCACGGTCGTCGAAGCCATCAAGGAGGCCACCCGACCGGGCCCCCTCCAGGACCACATACTCCGCCGCTCCTACCGCGTCGAACTCCTCCGCCCGGTCAGCGAACCCCGCGTCCTGCAACGCACGGGCAAGGCCCTCGAACGTCACTTCGGCGTCGTACGCCGCATGGCCCTCGACAGCTACCCGCCGGGCGTACGGCAGGGACTCCCGGCGATCAGCCGGCTCAGAGGACACCTGTTGGAGGAGGGCCACCTGGAGTCCCTGGTCGAACTCGCCCGAAGAACCCAGGCGATCACCCCGCACCTCACCCTCGACGACATCCGCTGGAAGTCCGGCAGACTCCACGTCACCACCACGATCGGCATGCTCCGCCCCGACGGCGAACCCCTCACCCTCGTGGAACGGCACGGCCGCCTGCTCCTCGACCCCGACCTCCTCGACGGCATCAAGGGCGCCGAGAACTGGGAGGCCCCGCACCCCCTCGGACACGCCCGCGGCGAACTCCTCCTCCACGACACCGCCCGCGACCTGTGGTGGTTCCCGGACGCCGACCTCAGCCCCCGTACCGAACCCCTCGGCGCCGGCCGCCACCGCGTGGTCCTCACCGGCGAGACAGCCATCGACCCGCTGACGCTGGCCGGAGGGGAGGCGATGCAGAGCGGCACCCACCTGGTCTGGGCGAGCGCCCAACTCCTCGGCATCGGCCGCCGAACCCGCCTCACTCCGGACGACGACCGCGCCCGCCCCGCCACGATGAAACTCGGCACCCCGCCCCGCCTGATCCTCCCCACCTGGGGCGGCCCGGCCGGTCAACTCCGCCTGGCCGTAGGACAACCGGGCCGAGCGACCGTCCCCCACCGCATCCTCCTGCACACCACAGCCACCCCCCGCCTCCGCCGCACCACCCGAGACCTCCTCCACCACCTCCCACCGGACCTACGGCGCCGAGCCCACACCTTGGCCCGCCGGGCGGATCCGTGGAGCGGGAGATGAGCCGGACCTGGTCACTCAATCCATGTTCATCTGGCACTTCCAGCTGACCGATCCCGCTCCCCGTGCCGTGAACCGGAACTGACTGCCGTCCGGAGGACCCGGCAGGACCTCGGCGTCTCTTTCGGATCAATCCCTCGTTGGGCTGATGTCGACATCGAACGATGCCGCGAACGGAGAGCCCCCTTGCACACGACCGACATCCAGCGTTGTGAGATCCGGCCCGGATATCTCGTGGAATGGACGCTGCATCCGAGGACCGTCGAAACGGCGGCCGCGTTGCCGGAGGATTCCCGCCCGCCCGCGTACGTACAGGAGTCCCACGTACGGACAGCGCGGTCGGTGCGCGAAGACGGACTGTTCGTACCCACCTGGTCCGGCGCCGCGTTCGACATCCCCGGGCCGGTCGACACCGGGGCCCTTCAGGAGGCACTGCGCGCCTGGACCCTCCGGCACGAGACGCTGCGCAGCGGCTTCCGCTGGGTCGGCGACGAGATGCGGCGGTTCACGCTGGACGCCGATGCCGTCGCGCTGCACCGCGAGGACGTCGGCGACTTCGCGGACGCGGCGACGCTGACCCGGTACCTGGAGGATCGTTTCGACGTCGCGGCGGACGCCCTCGGCTGGCCGAACTTCATCTACACCGCGGTCGTCAGGGAGGACGGCGCGAGCGTCTACATGGCGTTCGACCACAGCAACGTCGACGCGTACTCGATCTACCGCATCCCCGCCGAGATCCACGGACTCTACGAGACCGCCCTCGCCGGCCGAGCCCTGGAGCCGACACCGCTCGCCAGCTACGTCGACTTCTGCGCGATCGAGCGGACGGACGCCGACCGGATCGACGACACCCACGCGATCGTCGCCCGCTGGCGCGAGTTCGTCGCCCAGTGCGAGGGGAGGCTGCCGAACTTCCCCGTCGACCTCGGCCTCGACCCCGAAGGGCCGCTGCCCACCCAGAAGCTGATGCGCGAGATGCTCGTCGACGACGCGGACGCGGGAGCCTTCGAGGCGTACTGCCGCCCGTACGGCGGAAGCCTGGTCGGCGTCCTCGCGGCCACCGCCCTCCTTGTCCACGAGATCGGCGGAGAACAGGTGTACCGCACCGTCGTGCCGTTCCACACCAGGGTGAAGTCCCAGTGGCTGGACTCGGTCGGCTGGTATGTGGGCGGCGCGCCGATCGATATCCCCGTGGCGCAGGCGCCGGACTTCGACAGCGCGCTGAAAATGGTCCGCGCCGAACTGCGGAAGAACAAGCCGCTGTCCCGGATGCCCCTCGCCCGCGTGCTGCGCCTGCTGGGCACCGACTTCCGGCCCACATCTCCGGACCTGTACTCGATCGTCTCGTTCGTCGACACACGCGGCATCCCGGGATCGGACCGGTGGCAGGAGATGAAGGCGTACGCGCTGATGCGGGTCTCGTACGGCGACCAGGTGTGCGCGTGGGTCACCAGATTCCACGACGGCCTGCAGTTCGCCAGCCGCTACCCGGACACCGAGGTCGCCTACAAGAACATGCGGCTGTACGCCGAGGGGCTGCGGGAACTCATCGTCTCCGTGGCGCGAGAGGCGGCCGTGCGTCGCTGAGCGGTCTCGTCGGGGTCATCGGATCAGCGGGATCATCGGAATCAGCGGGATCATCGGGATCGGCGGGCAGCACCTTCGACCTGGCGGCATTGGACCTGCAGGCGCCTTTGCATGATCATGCATTTCAATGCATACTCTTCCCATGTCCAAGGTCCTCACCTCCCTTCCCGCCGGCGAGCGCGTCGGCATCGCCTTCTCGGGCGGCCTCGACACCTCCGTCGCGGTCGCGTGGATGCGCGACAAGGGCGCCGTCCCGTGCACCTACACCGCCGACATCGGCCAGTACGACGAGCCCGACATCGCCTCGGTGCCCGGCCGTGCCAAGACCTACGGCGCCGAGATCGCGCGCCTGGTCGACTGCCGCGCGGCGCTCGTCGAGGAGGGCCTGGCCGCGCTCACCTGCGGGGCGTTCCACATCCGCTCGGGCGGGCGTGCGTACTTCAACACCACGCCGCTCGGCCGCGCCGTCACCGGCACGCTCCTGGTCCGGGCGATGCTCGAGGACGACGTACAGATCTGGGGCGACGGCTCCACCTTCAAGGGCAACGACATCGAGCGGTTCTACCGCTACGGCCTGCTCGCCAACCCGCACCTGCGGATCTACAAGCCCTGGCTGGACGCGGACTTCGTGACCGAGCTCGGTGGCCGCAAGGAAATGTCGGAGTGGCTGCTCGCCCACGACCTGCCCTACCGCGACAGCACGGAGAAGGCGTACTCCACCGACGCCAACATCTGGGGCGCCACCCACGAGGCCAAGACCCTGGAGCACCTGGACACCGGCGTGGAGACCGTGGAGCCGATCATGGGCGTGCGGTTCTGGGACCCGTCGGTCGAGATCGCCACCGAGGACGTGACGATCGGCTTCGACCAGGGCCGCCCGGTGACGATCAACGGCAAGGAGTTCGCCTCCCCCGTCGACCTGGTGACGGAGGCCAACGCCATCGGTGGCCGCCACGGCATGGGCATGTCGGACCAGATCGAGAACCGGATCATCGAGGCCAAGAGCCGCGGCATCTACGAGGCGCCCGGCATGGCCCTGCTGCACACGGCCTACGAGCGCCTGGTCAACGCCATCCACAACGAGGACACCCTCGCCCAGTACCACACCGAGGGACGGCGCCTGGGCCGGCTGATGTACGAGGGCCGCTGGCTGGACCCGCAGGCGCTGATGATCCGGGAGTCGCTGCAGCGCTGGGTCGGCTCGGCGGTCACCGGCGAGGTCACCCTGCGGCTGCGGCGCGGCGAGGACTACTCGATCCTCGACACCACGGGACCGGCGTTCAGCTACCACCCGGACAAGCTGTCCATGGAGCGCACCGAGGACTCCGCGTTCGGCCCGGTGGACCGGATCGGCCAGCTCACCATGCGCAACCTCGACATCGCCGACTCGCGCGCCAAGCTGGAGCAGTACGCCGGCCTCGGCCTGATCGGCACCGGCAGCCCCGCCATCGGCGCCGCCCAGGCGGCTGCGACCGGCCTGATCGGCACGATGCCGGCCATGCCGGAGGGCGGCGCGGAGGCCATCGCCTCCCGCGGCGAGGTCTCCGAGGACGACCAACTGCTGGACCGCGCCGCGATGGAGTCGGGCACGGACTGACCACCCCCAAGGGGGACGCACCGCCCCCAAGGGGGACGCACCACCGAAAAGGCCGGCTCGGCGCCAACGGCGTCGAGCCGGCCTTCTTCGTGCCCTGGGCACCGCGCACTCGGGACCGGTCCCGAGACCCCGAGCGCAGAGTGGGCGTACCGGCCAACGCGCCCCACTCCATCGAGAGCGGCGAACAATCCGAGGAGTACATACGTGACGGCTTCGGAACCTCTCTCGCTGCCGGCGTCGATCAACTGCGTCCTGGCGCGCCGCGACCTACCTCAACGCCGAGCGGAACGCCCAGGCCCACCGTCAGGCGAAGGACATCGCTCGCCGTCTCCTCCGCATCAGCCGCCGCCTCTACACCGGACGGTGCGCACGCATCCGAGGGCACGAGCAGCTCGGCAGATTCGTCAGCGCCCACGAGCGAGACACGAATGACCTCCCCAACGTCGTACCGCTGAAGGCTCTTTACGGCCGCCGACGAGTGGTGCGTGCAAGGATGTCGCCCGTGACCGGATCGTCTTCTTCGCCTGTCGCCGAGGGCACGCCTCGCAACGACGGCCTGGGTCCCCGTGCCGCTGCCGTGCTTGTGTTCGGGTCCTCGGCCGCGGTCCTGGTGGTCGAGATCGTCGCTTTACGGCTGCTGGCTCCCTACCTCGGCCTCACCCTCGAGACCAGCACCATGGTGATCGGCATCGCCCTCACCGCGATCGCCGTCGGCTCCTGGATGGGTGGGCGCCTCGCCGACCAGGTCAATCCACGCCGGCTGTTGGGCCCTTCGCTCGGGGTGTCGGGAGCGGTCGTGGCGCTCACCCCTGCCGTGCTGCGTACCACGGGGGAGTGGGCACCACCGGTGCTCTTGTTCATCGCGTCGATGACCATCCTCGTGCCGGGCGCGCTGCTCTCCGCGGTGACACCGATCGTGACCAAGTTGCGTCTCACCAGCCTCGCCGAGACCGGAACGGTCGTCGGCCGACTGTCCGGCGTCGGCACAGTCGGCGCCATCGTCGGCACCGTCCTCACCGGCTTCGTCCTCGTATCGCGGTTGCCGGTCAGCGGCATCCTGATCGGCCTCGGAACACTGCTGGTGGTCGGCGCGGCGCTGGTCGAGTGGCGAACGCGCGGGTGGAGCGGCACCCCTGCCCTGACACTCGTGGTCGTCGCCGGCGGCCTCGCCACCACGGTCGCGCCCGGTGGCTGCGACACGGAGACCAGGTACCACTGCGCACGGGTCGTCGCAGACCCCGACCGGGACAGCGGCCGCACACTTGTTCTGGACGGTGTGCGGCACTCCTACGTCGACATCGACAACCCGACGTTCCTGGAGTTCACGTACGTGCGCGCCATCGCGTCGGTGGTCGATGCCGCCTTCCCCGAAGGTGAGCCCCTTGCCGCCCACCACCTGGGTGGCGGCGGGCTCACCTTTCCCCGTTACCTCGCGGCCACGCGGCCCGGGACGCGCAGCCTCGTATCCGAGATCGACAGCGGGGTCGTGCGTATCGACCGCGACCAACTCGGTCTGAGATCGCAGGCCGGTATCGACGTACGCGTCGAGGACGGCAGGCTCGGCCTGCGGCGACTGGACGCCGGCAGTCGTGACCTCGTCGTCGGCGACGCCTTCGGGGGCGTCAGCGTGCCGTGGCACCTCACCACGGTGGAAGCGATGACTGACGTACGACGGGTGCTCAACGAGGACGGCCTGTACGTCGCCAACCTCATCGATCACGGTGATATGGCCTTCGCACGTGCCGAAGCAGCCACCCTCAGCGAGACCTTCGAGCACGTCGCCCTCGTCGGCGAACCCACCGATATCGGCCTCGACCCGACCGCCATCCCCCAGGGGGGCAATCTGGTGGTGCTCGCCTCCAACCGGCAAGTCGACCTACGTGCGGCCCAGGAAGCGCTGGACGCCCGCCAAACCGGCTGGAAGATCGCCACCGGCGACGACCTCACCTCCTGGATCGGCGATGCCCGACTG
Source organism: Streptomyces sp. SA15 (assembly GCF_002291145.1). GTDB lineage: Bacteria > Actinomycetota > Actinomycetes > Streptomycetales > Streptomycetaceae > Streptomyces. Next base: position 46,331 of record NZ_NTGE01000178.1, on the reverse strand, counting down.
CTCACCGACGACTACGCACCCGTCGACCAGCTCCTCCAGCCCTACAGCCCACAGAGCAGCCGGTGAGCCCCTTCAGCGTTGCCACTCCGTTCACCATCACCAACGCCCTGCAGGGGAGGGCGTCTCATGGGCGGCTCGGTAGATCTCGGACGTCGGGGAGTGCTCGCGCTCGGCGCGGCGGTGGTGCTCTCGTCGTGCACGCCGGATTCGAGAAGCACCGATGGCGGCAACGACGGCAACACCGATGACAGCAAGGTCCGTACAGACCTCGAACCACTGGAGCGGCGGTTCACCGCGCTCGGCCCGCTCTCCGACGCTCACTGGCTGGGCGTTGTACTGGGCTCCGGTTCACGGGTGTCCGCCCCGGGTCCCACGGACGTTCGTGTCGTCGGCTTGGCCCGGCTGAGAGCGGGTGGCGTCGCCGCTGTCGTCGGGGCGCCGCAGCGGGATTTCCAGCCCGCGACGCCGCCCCAACCGCCGAGTGCCCTCGCGCAGTTCATGCCCAAGAGCGCGAGGTGGGTCCGCAGCGAGTCCTTCGACAATGAGATGACGACCGATTCCGGCGCGTTCTACTTCGATCCGGGTACGGACAGCGTCTACTTCGACACGATCAATCCGAGGCCTGCCAACACGTTGCAGGGAAGCTCGAACGGCTCAACCTCACCCTGATAACCGCACGCTACAGCAGGCGTTGAGCAGCACGTACTGATCGCGCTCGGGGACCCGTCCCGAGTCAGGTCCCTACTCTCCGGTGGTGTGGAGCGACATCTCCTTGTTCTCATCGGCGGCCTGGCAATGGCAAGCGTGGCCATCATCGGCTACCTCAAGCTGCTGCACTGGTCGATGGAGTCGTACGCGGTCCGTGCCGCCGACTTCCTGCTGGCGACCGCTGGAGCCGGCGTCCTTTTCGCCGCCGGGTTCGCCACTGCCCGCTTCGCCCTCGGGACGGCGGAGCGGCAGAGCCTGTTCGTGGGCCTGGCTGTTCCGGTGGCATACGGGGTCCTTCGCCTCACCTGGGTCGCACTGGGGCTGCCCACCCCCTTCACCGACTACGACCGCTGGCGGGACGAGGACCACCGCGACTACTGGAATCTCTGAGAACGCTGATCGCCTACTTGAGGTAGACGAGTCCGTCCGTCGTGACCGTCGGCCGACCACTGGTGCCGACGACCACGATCTTGACGGTGTGCTTGCCGCTGGACGCCCAGGTCTTGGTCCAGAGCGCGTCGCGGTACTTCGCCGTGGAGGACTTCAGGTCGACGGTCGTCACCTTCGTACCGTCCACGTAGATGTGCGCCTGGCCGGAGGTGGAGGCGCGGGAGACCACCCAGGCTGCCGAGCGACCGGTGAAGGTCCAGCTCAGCGAGGCGTTCTTGGTCTTGCTGGTGTAAGACTTGCCGCCGAGGTAGCTGCTGGAGGACTTGGTCGTCCAGGTGCCGGACTTGGTGGCGGACGTCTCCTGGAGGATGACCGGGGTGCCGGTGACCGAGGCGAGGGCTGTGTTGCCCGCGAGGTCGTGCGCCGTCAGGGACCACTTCGTCGCGGCGTTGGACTTGGCGGTGTGGTTGGCGCTGGTGACGGTCGGGCCGTAGGTCTTGGCCACCGGGGCGGTGAGCCGGACCTCTTTCAGCGACCCGCCGTCCGTGGCCTTCCACTTCACGGCCAGCGGTACGGCGGTGGTGGTGACCGTGCCGGTGCGCAGGGCCAGGTTCGGCTTGGTGGTGAAGGTGGGGGCGGTGGTCTCGGCGACAACGGTCGCGGCCGCGGTGGTGGTGGTCTTCCCCGACTGGTGGACGGCCCGGACAGCCACCTTGTGGGTGCCCACGGCCAGAGTCGCCTTGGCGGAGCCGGCGGTTCCCGTGGCGGTGGCGGCGGCCTTGCCGTCGACCAGCACCTCGTACTTCGCGATCAGCGCGGCGGGCGTCGTGGCCGACCAGTTCACCGTGACGTCGGCCTTGGTGTAGTACGTCGAACCCGAAACGCCCGTGCCGGTCACCGACTTGAGGGTGAGTCCGGCGACCGGACCTGCCGCCCAGCTGCGGATCGTGCCGAGCCGGTCGTAGAAGGCGTCGCCAGGGCACTGGGTGTTGTAGCCGTCGCGGTGGCCGTGGATGGTCGGGAAGCTCAGCTGCGCACCCTTGGTCCAGGACTTGCGGAAGTAGTTGGTGCCGTCCGCGCCCGCGGTGAGGGTGGTGGTGCCGGTCGGGTCGACCCCGTACTGGCCCAGCTTCCACGCGGCGATCCGTGCGACCGACGTCATCGCCTCCTGCGAGGGGGCGACCGTCGTGTAGGTGCCGAGGACTGAAATGCCGGTGGTCTCGGAGTTGAAGCCGTACGCGTGCGCTCCCATCACCGGCAGGTCGACGCCACCCTTGCGGCCCTCATAGACCGTGCCGCACTTGTCGACCAGGAAGTTGTAGCCGATGTCTTTCCACTTGAGCTGCCGCACGTGGTAGGCGTAGATGCCGCGTACGACGGCCGGGGCCTGGGCGCAGGTGTAGTCGTTGGACTCGGCGGTGTGGTGGACGACCACCGCCTTGATCTTCCCGCCGGGGAGATAGCCGGGCTCCTCCGGGCTGATCGACTCGTCCGCACCCCAGCCCGCCCGTGAAGTGATCGGCGGCTTGGGCGCGGTGGACGGCGGAGCGGTCGGTACGTTCACCGACGGGGACGGCGAAACCGATGGTGAGGCCGAATCCGAGGCGGACTCGGACGGAGTCGCACTCGGCGTCACCGGCTCCGACTGGGACGGCGACTCGGACACGGACGGCTCGGACACGGACGGCTCGGAGGGCACCGGCTCGGACACGGACGGCTCCGCCGAGCCCGTCACCGACTCCTCCGGGGCCGGCGCATCCGTGGCGGCGGACGGGCTCTCGCTCTCCTCGACCGTGTACGCCGCGGGCTCCAGCGCCGAAGCCTCGCCGCCCGGGTCGATCATGTCCAGCCGCAGCCCCTTCGGCAGTCGCTCCGAGGACTTCCCGTCCACCCGGACCTCGACCCCGTCGGACGGTCCCACCCACGCCGGTTCGGTGCCTCCGCGTGCCGCCCCGCTCTCGCCCTGCCCGCTGTCCCCGTCCAGGCTCAGCCAGTTGGACCACTTTCCGGACTCCGCGTCCCGGGTGCGGACCTCGACCGCCCCGGTCACCCTTGCGGACGGATCCGCCCAGGTGACGCCGAGCATGCTGAACGGCTCGGTATCCCGCTTGCCGAGTTGCGCGGAAGTGCCGTTTCCGGCCACCTCCAGTGCGGCCGTACGCGCCTCGCTCCTGACCGGCCCGGGCTTTCCGTCGCCATCCTTCGCGCTGTCCGCGGGGCCGCCGGTCACCCCCTGGACCACCAGCACCCCGGAACTCCCGCAGCCACGACCGCGGCCGCACCCCACCAACGACGAACTCTCATACCGGTCCGCAATTCCCTTCCCGTGAACCCGAAAAGAGCCCGGCCGAGCAACTCGGCCGGGCTTTGCACAATATTCCTTTGACCGACGAGAAGTTGGGCCCCGGTCAAGGCCTCTATTCATCCTGCTCTTCGCCCAACGGGTCCAGGCTGTCCCCCACCGACCATTCGCTTCCCGCACTCTCCAGCCCATGCTCGCGGAGCCAGGCCCACGGCTCTCCGAACTCCAGCAGTGCGGCGGCGGCCTCCGCCGGATCCCCGGACAGTCCCAACCCGGTTTCCGACTCGACGTCGCCGAGCCGCTGGGACACATAACGGGTCCAGGAATCTCCGTCGACCACCCGGAAGTCCCACGTACCAGAAATCCTGAGGATGTCTCCGGGACCAGCACCGGCGAGTTCCTCGGCTTCGTGATCCTCCTCAGAATCCGCAGACGCGAGTTCAAGGTCATAGAACGGGCCTTCGTGACCCGACATGTCGTATACGGTCTCGGAGTATCTACGGGCCGCCGAGCGGACAGCTGCGAATGCCTCTTCCAACGCCTCGTCCGTGGCACCCGAAGTCGACACCGTTTCGGCATGCCTGCGCAGGGCGGAAAGCAACTCCTGAATCGCCGTGTCAAGGTTCACATTACTCCCCCTCCTTTCCTGCCGTGTCCATCGCTTGCCATTCTTCTCCGGCCGCCCACTTCCGCCGGTACACGACTCCGGGCGTCTTCAAGGCGAGAGCGACGGCGTCCTGGTCCGGCTTCATCCGGGCGGGCTGCTTCGGCACATGCCGGTAGCCCTGTTCGCGCATCAGCCTCGCGGCGCCTGCCCAGTTCGGGGCGGCGACGAGCACCTCGTCGTTCGGGTCACAGGCCCCGCTGCCGTCGTCGAGGATCGCGAAGGCGACAACAAAGGATCCCGAGCGGACGAATCCCGTCATATCACTCATGACCGTGTCCTGGTTCGGTGGTTCGGTAGTTCATTCGGTGATTCGGTAGTTCGGTGGTTCGGTCCCCTGGGGGCAGAGATATCTCTGCCCCCAGAGAATGCGCGCATCAGATCAGTCAGCCTCGGCGGCCCAGCCCACGGCCGTGCCACCGGTAGTGAATCGTGCCCGACTTGTTGCCGCGCCACCAGTCCAGGTGAGCGTGTCCGCCATTACGGCACGGACCACGAAGCTGACATGTATAACCCCTCTGCCGCATCCTGTTGTAGTCGTTCCTCCGTGCCCGGTAGGCACCCCGACGACTTCCGAACCATTTACTGCTCATGATCCGGCAGTTGTGAACCAGCGCCGGTGCTCCGTCGGCCAGAACGTAAAAGGTGTGCGTCCCACCGACCGTGAGATTCCGTACCTGACGCACAGCCCGATCCCGCACCGCCCCGGTGACGACCGGGGTTCTCCCGTCGGGCGCCAGCAGCCGGTCCGAGGACCGCACCTTCCCGGCGTCGACCCAGCCCCGCCCCTGCAGATACAGGGGGTGCTCCGTGGTGGCCGTGAGCTGCTCGGTCCGTCCGTCGCCGTCCGAGTCGACGGACAGCGTCACCAGGTCCTTCATGCCGTCACCGATGATGACGTCGGTGACGGGGGAGACCTTGATTTCGCCCGTGACCTCGTCGGCGGCCCGGACCATGTCGCCCTTGGCCACCTCGCTGATCGGCTTCGTGCTGCCGTCCGCCATCATCACCGGGGTGTCGGGCAGGAAGGAGTTCCTGCGGCACGACCGTCCGATGGACCGTGCGGCGCGGATGGCCCGGTAGCCGCGGTAGGCGCGGTAGCCCCAGGCGGCCGCGCCGAGGCCGGGAATGAATCCGGCCGCGGTCAGGGCGATGTCCCACTTGTTGCGCCAGGCCCAGCGCTTGGCCTTCTTGAAGAACTTCTTGAAGCCCCATTTCCCGTCGAGGTCGACGCAGTTGATGGGATCTGCCATGCAGTACTCGTAGGCGTTGGCGTTGCCGCCCTGTTCCGGGTCGGCGGACAGGAAGCGCCCGGTGGCCGGGTTGTACTGGCGTACGCCCATGAGGGTGTAGCCGGCGACGGTCTCCTGGGAGCGCTGCTTGCCGCCGAGCCAGCCGTAGCGCACCGCCTTCTGCTGGCTGCGGGGGTTGCCGTACTCGTCCGTGTCGAGGACGACGGGCGCTTCGCCCGCGTTGAGCGGGAGTTGCAGGGCGACATCACCATGGATGTCGGTGAATTGGAGCACGGTGTCGCCGGAGGCGCTCGTGATCGCACCGAGGTCCCCGGAGAGGGAGTCCACGTTGCGGGTCAGGGCCCCGGTGGCGGTGTTCTCGATGATCCAGCGGGGATTGTCGGTGTCGCCGTCGTAGTGGTTGAGCTTGTTTTCCGTCGGCGACCAGGTCCCGCCGTTGTCGGTCTCCACCGTCCAGGAGCGGAAGCGCAGGTTGGCGTCCAGCTGCCAGGTCTGGCGCTTGCCGTTCGCGGTCTGCTGGCGGACGAGGTCGTTGGCGTAGTAGCCGACGCTCACCCCGCCGGGCAGGGCGGTGGTGCGGCCGAAGGCGTCGTAGGCGTAGCCGCTGTCGGTGATGCGGTCGGCGCTGTCGAAGGTGGAGCTCTTGGTCGTGCCTCCGGTGGTCGGGCAGTCCAGGCCGGGTGCCGCGGCGGCGCTGATCAGGGAAGTGCGGTTGCTGTGCTTGTCGAGTCCGTAGGTGCGACGGGTGCAGACCGTCTCGACGGTGTCCTCGACGGTGGTGAGGCGGCCCACGGCGTCGTAGCGATAGGTCTGGTCGGACCATCCGGAGTGGCTGGCGGTCTGGCCGTGAACCGATTCGGTCACCGCGTCCGACATCACGACGGTGCCGTCACTGTCACGGGTGTAGGTGCGGTCGACGGGTGCGCCGGTGGTGTCCTCCGTGACGGTGAGGGTGTAGCCGCCGGGCAGTTTCTCCGTGGTGACTGAGCCGTCCGCGTCATAGGTGGCGGAGAAGGCACCGGCGATGGAGTCGGTGGTCCTCGTGGCCAGGCCGCGCGGCTCGGCGGTGTGGTCGTAGGTGTAGGTGACAGTGGACGGAACGGTGTCGGTGACCTTGACCGGGCGGTCGAGCAGGTCGTACTCGGTGGTGGTCTTTCCGCCGTCGGCGTCGGTGTAGGAGATCGCGCGGCCCAGCTTGTCGTAGGCCCGGGTGATGGTGCCGCCCGTGGGCGAAGTGGTCTTCGTCTCCTTCCCGGTGGCCGGGTCGTACTCGGTGGTGGTCTCGGGGACCGCCTGGCCGCTGCCGCCGGTGACCTTCACCGTGGTCGGGCGCCCTGCCGCGTCGTACGACGTGGTCGTGGTGCGGGTGACGCCGTTTGCCGTCTCGGTTCCCTTGGCCGCGTTGCCCCACCAGTCGTACTCGGTGGTGGTGGTCGGCAACTGGCTGGGGTTGGAGCCGCCTGAGGTGACGGCCCCGCCGGGTCCGACGGAGCAGACCAGGTCCGCCCACTCGGGGCGGCCGGCGCAGCTGCCCGTGCCGGTGGCGGACCAGTAGGCGGTCACGACCGTGCCGGCGTCCGTGCCGGTGCTGCCGGTGTTCATGGTCTTGGCGACCCGGCCCAGGGCGTCGTACTCGGTCGTGGTGGTGATGGCCAGTCCGGCGGGATCCTGAATGGACTTCACCGGCATTCCCCTGGCCCAGTCGTACTCCGTCTGGACGACTCGTGTCTCCGCGTGGACGGTCGGGTGCTCCCGGACCTGCGCACCCGTGGTGACCTTGGTGACCTGGTCCTTGATCGTGGCGGTGCCGTCCGTGGGGCGGCCCGTGTCGTACTCGTTGACCGTCCGGGAGCGCGCGGTGACCGGGGTTCCCGCGGCGACGAGCGTCGTGGTGCCGGACTTGAGATCGGCGGTCAGATCGGCGCGCCGCAGCGGGCCGGACTCCTCCAGTTCGCGAGTGCCGGTCTCGTTGTAGAGCGAGCGCGTGGTCAGCAACTCGGCACGCTCGGCCGTGGCGAGGGAGGCGATGCCGAGCTCCGCCTGTGCCGCGCGGTCCGCGGCGGAGACGCCCAGGGCGAGGGCCCGGTTGGCCGCCGTCAGTTCACGGACGGTGTTGCCGAACCGGTCGTACTCGGTGGTGCTGATGTGCCCGCCCGGCGCGGCGGAGTTGACCGAGCGTCCGGAGACTCCCAGATAGCTGATATCCGCACGGGCGTAGGAAGACGCGGTCAGCGCGTCACCCGAGTGGGACGCGGGGACGGAGTCGGCGGGGAAGACCGCCGTCGCGTCGGTCGGGGCATCGGTCTGCCCCCATGCCTTCACCTCGCTCGCGCCCAGCTTGTAGGGGGCACTGGCACCCGTCAGCGGCACGTCGTAGACGATGCTCGTGACCGCCTCACCGGAGACGGTGTCGGCGCTGCCCTGTTGCAGACCGGGCCGGGACGCCTTGAGCAGCATGCCCTCTCCGGCGGCGCTGCTGGATCCCGCCTTGCCGTAGGTGAAGGTCCAGGGAAGCTCTCCCGGCGGGGTGATCTTGGTGACACGGCCCGCGCTGTCGTAGCCGTACTCGGTCTTCAGCGAGGGCGAGATCTGCGGGTGCCACGTCTGACGCAGCCGACCGGTGCCGTCGTAGAGATACATCTGTACGGACTTGGAGGTGGCAGCCGACGCGCCCGGCTCGGTGGACCAGAGGCGGATCTCCTTGACCTGGCCGCTGTAGTCGCCGTAGCCGGTGTCGGTGGCGGTGGTGGTGGTCGCGTAGACGAACTCCAGTGCCCGGCAACCCTTGGTGGTCGGGGTCGCGGTGCACGTCGCGGCGGTCGCCGCGGACGTGGGGGCGAGGATGCGCTTCGGGCGGGCCAGTTTCGCGCCGTCGACGGTGACCGTCTCGGAGATCACGGTCGTGGTCGAGCCCGACAGCCCGTCCAGCAGGGTGCTGGAGACCTGCCAGGTGTCCGCTGCGGCGTCGGGCTTGGTGAACTCGGTGACCGTGCCCTCGGTGTCGGACAGGGTGAAGCTGCCACTGACGCTGCCCTTGAGGGTCTGGTCCTCCGCGCCGGGCTCGGGGACCCAGCCGGTCTTCGCCGTGTTCGCGGTGAAGTGCGTCTCCTCGTTGTCGGAGTCCACCACGACGACCGCTGTGTCCGAGATCCGGCGGATGTGTGAGTAGTCGGATTCGGTCGCCTCGGCGACCGTGCCGGACACCCACTGCTTGCCGAAGATCGGCGCCTGCCCGGTCTGGGCGGTGGCGGCGTCCGGGGCCCGGGAGGAAGCGGTCCTGCTGACCGACAGCTCGAAGAAGGAGGCGTCCGTCTCCGAGAGCGTGTAGTCGCCCGTCAGCAGGTTCACCGAGCCGGGGCCGACCTCGTCGGCAGCGGCACCGTCCGCGGTGCGGTCGACGACCACGGTGAGGGGCTCGGTGCTGCCGGAGGCGGAGCCCGCGCCGGTGAAGTCGGCCTTGATCCGAACACTGCCGTCAGGATCGACGGTGCTCGTCGCGTTCCAGGTCAAGGGCGCGTTCTTGCCGCCCGTGAGCGGGACGGGCCAACTGGTCAGGGGGGTACCGCCGGAGGTGACGTCCCCGGCGGGGATCTTCACCCAGGGGTCGGCCTCGGAACGACGCCAGGAGAAGGACACGGAGTCGTACTTGGCCGCGTCGGCCTCGGCGACCAGGGGCAGCCTGCGCGCGGTGCGCTCGCCCTCGCTCGGCTGGATGAAACCACCCGGACCTGCGTGGAAGACGTACTCGACCGCCTCGGACTTGTTGTCGGCCTTGTCCACGGCCCGCACCTGGAGGGTGTGGGTGCCGTTCTTCGGCGGGGTGATGGCGATGCCCTTGTCCGCCGTCGAACCACCCGTGGCGACCTTCGTCCAGGTCAAGCCGTCCAGTGACCACTCCAGCCAGTTGTGGTCGGCGGCGGGCGGCGTGACGGTGAAGGTGCCGGTCTGTCCCGCGCCCTTGACCCACTGCCCGCTCGGATAGTCCGTGGAGAGGATCTTCGAAGGGGCGGAGGGGGCGGAGGTGTCGACCGTGAAGGTCTTCCACGCCGACCAGCCGTTGTTGTAGTGCGTTCCGTCATAGGGGCTGGTGCGGAACTTGTACGTCTTGCCGTTGCTGAGCACACCGGCCGGGACGGTCACCGGGGCAGCCTGCCCGGAGGGCACGTACTTCGACACGATGACGTCGCCGACCTGCGTGTTGGTGGCGTTGTCGTAGATCTGGAAGGTGCCGTTGACCTTGTCGCCGTCGGCGTCGACGAAGGTGTCCCGCAGCGTCGGTGTGGTCGTGTTCACCGTGTACGCGCCGCTGTAGGAGAAGTACGGAGGCCCGGCCTCCTGCTTCGTTCCCGTGCGCGGCCGGTAGTTGTAGTTCACCACCAGCTTCGGCGGGTTCGAAGCGGCGTTGGCGGAGTTGACCCTCTTCCACTGAGCGACCACGGACTCGCTGGTGGCACGCAGGCCCATGTGCCCGCGCGTGGCGTTCGCGGATGCCCACTCCTGGGTCAGGGTGGTCACATCAGCGTTGATCCATCCATCGGGCTGCGTGGTGCACGAGGCGTTGCCCCGGGTCTCGGTGGAGGTGGCCTTCTTCGCCGTCATGGTGGGGCGGTTGGTCCACCGGCTCGAGGTGGAGGCCGCGCCCGACGCCCACACCTCCCACGGGTACGCCTTGCAGTCCACGTTGTTGCCGGAGTGGAAGTTCCACAGGGACAGCTTGGCGTCCAGCACCAATGCGTCCTGGATCGGCGTGGTGTTCCAGGAGATGAAGGACTGCGCGATGCGCGGTGTGCCGTCGGAGTTGGTCGTGCCCGGGTTGCCCAGGTCCAGTTCGGTGTCGGACGACCAGTCGACCGTCTCGCCCTGCTGCACGTACGTGTCGAAGACGTTGGACAGCGAGGAGGTGGACGGATCCACCGTCACCGGGTACTTGGTGTCCGGGTCGGCGAGGAACTTCGCGTCCGGAGTCACCACGAGATCGACGGAGGAACCTTTCCGCACCACCTTCATCGCCACCGGCACACGGCGGGTGTGCTCGCCGGAGCGCTTGTCGACGGTGGAGTCCCACATCATGGGCGCGGGCATGACAGCCCGATTCTTGTTCTTCTGGTCGGTGAACAGCACGCTACCGTTCTTCAGCTGCTTGACCTTCAGGCCCGCGGCCTTCAGCGGCAGTGTGTACGCGTAGCCGTCCGCGGCCGGCTTCTTCTTGATCTCGACGAACTGCTCGAAGCCCGTACGGGTCGCCTCGACCACGACATCCGCGCCGGGCACGGCGTTGACGTACTCCGCCCGCGTGCCGTCCAGCTTCGGCTCCGGCAGACCGCCCTTCCACTGGAGGGTGATCTGCTCACTTCCCTCCCCCAGGGTCACCAGGTCGACGGCCTTCTGCCGCTGTCCGGCCCGCAGGGACGTCGCGACCGTGCCGGTCTTCCCCGCCAGCCGCAGCCCGTTGGGGTGCGCCACCGGCTCCACGCCCTTGCCGGACTCCCGCAGTTCCACGTCGACGGCGACCCACTTGCCGTCCCGCTCGAAGCGGACCGGCCCGGCCGACAGCTCCGTCGTCAGACTGCCGTCCTTGTTCGCCCAGGTCTTCGACGTCTCGCTACGCTCCGACAGGGCCTCGACCCGCTTCCCCGACAGCCGGGCCGCCACCCTCGCCGAGGGGATGTCCGCCGCGGTGGTCGCGGTCTTCGGCTTGGGGGCCTTCGCCTGCTCCTGGGCGGGGGCGGCCAGCGCCGTGCCCTCCAGTGCGGCCGCCACCATCAGAGCGGAGAGCCCGCCCGCTATCCAGCGCAGGCTCCTGCTCTTCTCATGCCATATCCGCCCTCTCTCCATAGGAGAGGGCAAATCTTCCACCGGTCTCACGAATCCCCCTAATGAACACAGGCCACAGTGGCCCGGCGAAGGAAGCCTAGGGAGATGTAGTGAACATGTAAAGAAATTTCAAAGGTCATGTTGGTGGCGTCATGTTGGCGGCGTCTCCATGGCGGGCGGCGTTGGGGAGTGCGCCGAATGCCTTGTCGTGCAGGGCGAGTTCGGGTGGGCAGGCGGGACCTTCGCAACAGGCCCTAGTGGGTACGAGGGGTGCACGGCGTGGTGTGGGTGCATGCCGCCTCCTGGGCGGCCACGACCTCATCGCCATGCTCGAAGGCCCATGCTCCGACGGCGTCGATGGGTGCCAACAAGGTCCGCCCCAGAGCTGTGAGTTGGTACTCGACCCGCAGTGGCGCTCCTGGATGCGCGTGCCGTGCCACCAGCCCGTTGAACTGCAGGCGCCGCAGCGTCTCGGTGAGGACCTTGGAGCTGATGCCCCCGATGCGCTCCCGCAGTTCCACCGGGCGCCTGGGACCATCACGCAGCGCCCAAAGCACCACGGCGTTCCAGGTGTTGGAGAGCAGGTCGAAAGCGAGGCGGGCGCGGCAGTCGGCGAGGAAAGCGTCGGTCGTCACGTACCAAATGGTGCCCGACGGGCCACCTAGCGTCGTTGCGAACGGTCGAAGGCACGAAAGAGGAACGCGTGATGAGAATCGGCGTACTGGGAACGGGCAACATGGCGGACGCGCTCGCCACCCACTGGGCGCGGGCCGGGCACGAGGTGACCATCGGCGGACGGGACGCACACAAGGCAGAGCGGCTCGCGACGCGCATCGGGGACGGCGCGAAGCCTGCCGGTCTGCGTACGGCGGCCGAGTTCGGTCAGGTGGTGCTGGCCGCGCTGCCCTTTGGCGCAGGAGCGGGCGTGGCACGGGAACTGCACACAGCCCTGGACGGCAAGGTGCTGCTCGACTGCTCCAATCCGGTCGGGCCCGGCTTCCGACTGCTGACGGAGCGAGGCCCCTCGGCCGCGCAGCAGCTGGCCGCGGCGGCACCGGGAGCCCACGTCGTCAAGGCGTTCAATCTCTGCCACGAGGACGTGTGGCGCATGCGGCCACCCGTCTTCGACGGGCGGCCACTGGCCGTTCCGGTCTGCGGGGACGACCAGGCAGCCCTGACGCGCGTACACGAGTTGGTGCGGGATGTGGGCTGTGAACCGGTGGCCGGCGGAGGTCTCGAGCGGGCAGGACTCCTGGAGGCGACCGCCGCACTGTTCATCGGGCTGTGGGTCGGCGAGGGAGCGGACGCCCAGGCGATCGCACCTCCGCTGGCGTACGCGGCCGGACCAAGACATGAGGGCACATCGCTGCATCATCGCGGCGAACCACGGTGAGGCGGCGCCCTCGCCCGGAGCCGGGGGGAGCCCATGACGAGACCAGGGCGAGCGCCTGGTCGAAGACGCGCCCTCGCCGGCCGCATGGCGTCCGGCTGGCAGCCGAGCTGCGCCTTCCCGCCGTGTCCGTCGGAGACGTCGGGCCGAACACGCTCGGTGCTCACAGCGGAGCCGGCTGTATCGGAGGTTGCGGCGGGTGTTGGCGGGGCGGACGCTGGAAGGAGAAACCAAGGGGGAGAGGAGGTTTTCCCCATGGCAGAGAAGACGGTGTTGCTCCAGCAGGGCGAGGGCAGGTCGTTCTGGGTGCTGAACGGCCTGTACACGGTGAAGGCATCCGCCGACGAGACCGGTGGCGCGTTGACCGTCATGGAGATGACGATTCCCGCCGGCTGGGGACCGCCACCGCACACCCACCCCGGAACCGAGAGCGTCCATGTCCTGGAGGGCAGGATCCGCTACTACATCAACGGCGAGACGATCGAAAGCGGCCCAGGATCCTTCTTCCACATTCCCGAGGGCACCTGGGAGAGGTTCGAGCCGCTCGAGACGTCGCGCCTCCTCGTCATCTACACACCGGGTGGGTATATGGAGAAGTTCTTCGCCGAGGCGGGCGAACCTGCCACAGCGAATGAACTGCCCACTCCCCCCACCGAGCCGCCGGACTTCGAGAGTCTCGCGCAGATCGCCGCGCGGCACGGAATCCAAATGAGGCCGAAGCCGGAGAGCTGAGCGTGTCATGCCCCCAAGCTCACCGCCCAAGTCCACCTCGGCCTCTCCGAGAACGACATGCCGCCCGAGGCCATCACCGAGCTCAACCAGGCCCTGGACGCCGCAGGTGTCGGCTACACCACCGAGATCTACCCCGGCACCATCCACGGCTTCACCATGTCCGACACCGACGCCTTCAACGCCTCCGCACTGCAGCGCCATTGGGAGCGCTTGCTCCCCCTCCTCGACGGCACCCTGACCAACAGCTGAGCCCGCCCATAGCACCGCCAGACGCCGCTTGGCCTCACGGCCAAGCGGCGGGGTGATGGGGGTGGAATCCGACATGCGGATCTCCGGAGTGATCGGAGACCCAGATGTCAACGATGATCGTCAGTTTCAGACCGATCGTCAGTTTTGGACCACACCGGGTGCCGGTGCTGGTGGCGATGATGCCCAGGACACCCTCTGGTTGATCGGCGGCCAAGGCGTTCGCTGCGGTGACCCGCAGTGCCCGAGTGCACGGCACCTTGCACGTCACCGCGTACGTCACTCAGTGCGGTTTGGCCCTTTGGCGCCCCGGCGCCTTACAGGCCGAACAGGCTGAGCAGCCCGTGGCCGTAGTGGCCCTTGTCGTGCTCGTACTTGTCGTGCTTGTCGTAGTCGTGCTTGTCGTACTCGGATTTGTCGTAGTCGTGCTTGTCGTACTCGGACTTGTCGTACTCGTGCTTGTCGTACTCGGACTTGTCGTACTCGTGCTTGTCGTACTCGGACTTGTCGTGCCCGCGCTTGTTGTACTCGTGCTTGTCGTACTCGTACTCGGACTTGTCGTACTCGGACTTGTCGTACTCGGACTTGCCGTACTCGTACTTGTCGTACCCGTACTTGTCGCCGTGGCGGTCGCTGCCCTTGTCGTCGGCGTAGTCCTTGGAGCAGTTGTGCTCCTTGTACGCGCCGTGCTCCTTGCCGTACGAGGAGCTGTCAGCGGAGGCCACGCCGGAGGCCATGAACAGGACAGGGGTAGTGAGGGCGCCGGCTATGGCGACGCGGATGAGAGAACGCTTCACAGGGAGCGCTTCCTTTCAGTGAGTGCGGCCCGCCTCTTTGGCGGCCTGCGTCCTCGACGTTGCCCCACGCGCTCACATCACGCACCCGCACGAGACGGTCACCATGACCGGGCCGTCGGCTGTTTTCGCTGGTCAGCATGCTTTTCCGGTGACCCATCCCATGGTGCTGAACGGGTGAGGCCGTCTCAGCTCGACCCTGTCGCGGATCTTGGAGTTTCCCGGTGCGGCAGCCTGATCAGCGGACGGCGAGCCACTGCTGGTGGGCGTCCGGGTTTCGGCGGGAACTGGCCTCATGCGGGGTGGCCTCCCTGCGGGTGAGGACGCTCACGGAGCCACCGCCGAGCGGCCCCAGAAGGCCAGGGCCTTGCCGATCAGCTTCTCGGCGGCGTTTCCATAGCAGGCGGCGTTGCTGAGGGCGCTGAATGCCTTGGTGTGGAGGGCGAGTTGGTCGGGGTCGGTGACGTCCACGCCGGTTGAGACGAGTTCGTAGTGGGCTCGGCTGTCGCCGTACATGTTGAAGCCTGGCATGGGGAGCACGCCCACCTCGGCGGTGGTCGGCAGTACTCCGAGGGTGAGGGAAGGGAGGTCGATGTCGCGAAGGAGCCGTTCCATCTGCCCGCGCATCACCTCCGGCCCACCGATGTTCGTGTACAGGGCTTGTTCGCCGAGGATCACGTCGTAGCGGTGCTCGCCGTCGTACAGCACCTTCTGGCGCTCCATCCGTTTGGCAACACCCGCCGGCACGTCGTCCGGGATGCCGAGGAACTCCACGACTTGGCGGAGGATCACGGTGGCGTACTCCTCGGTCTGGAGCGTGCCCCAAATCATCGTGGGGACGTACGCCTTGCCGTGCCGCGTCTGCTGATACCAGCCGATCACCTCGTCCTGGATGTCTTCCGTGCCGGTGGACAGTCGCTGTTGCCAGGGGACCGAACTGGTCACTGTGCGTTCCCTTCGGTTGCTGATCGTGAACCAGTCGAAGTCATACCCGGTGCAGCGGATCGCGCACAGGGATTCAACAGCGAGATACGGCCGGTCATCAGGACGTCGTGATTGGCGAAGAGCGCGTCGAGGACGATGCGTCGGCGGATGTGTGCCGACCACTTCGCGTCCGGCAGGTCCGTGTACGCCTTGACCATCCGGGCGCGGCTCGCCTGAGTCAAGATCCATCGGGCCTGGTCACCACCATGGGTACGTCCGCCCAGGTCCCGTGCGAGCTGCCACAGCTCTTCGCCGTCGCTCTCTTCGTCTACGACGGTGACGAGGCCGATGTCTCCCAGGCCGCGCTCGTCGCTGGACTGCGTGGTGTAGGCGACGGTGAGGCTTTCGAGGGGAAAGACGGTCACACGGCTGGTCGCGGTCAGCTCGGTGAGGGGCATGGGGTGTTATCCGTTCTGGCGCGGGGGCCGAGCGGGCCGGCCGGGGGTGGGCCGACCCGCTCTGCGGGGGAGTGCGAGTCAGCAGCAGGGGCCGTCGCCGCAGCAGCTGGGCGCGTTGCATTCCGCAGCCGTGCCCCACAGCCGTTCGTCGACCTCGAACCCGGCGGACCTGATCTTGTCCACGACGTCGACCATCAGACCGCGTGTGCGGACCTTCGAGTTCGGCTGGTGGTGCAGGAAGCAGCCGAAGTTCCGCTCACACCAGTCGGCGTACCAACTCGTGTGCAGGATGAGCGTGTGCCATCCGGGGTCGACCTGCTGAGACGGCGCCATGGCGGCACCTTCGCCCGTCGAGCCCATGACGAAGACCAGTGCAAGCGCCTGGTCGACGACGCGTTCGGCGACACAGCGTTCCAGGCCGTACTCGTCGGCGCAGAACGCGGCGAGCACGTCGAACTCGGCGTCGGTGACGAGAGAGCGGCCAGTGCGCGTTTCTGAGGCGACGGCGGTAGTCATCGTGCCGCCTCCTTCACGCTCACGCCGCTCCTGGGCGGGGTTGGGCCGGGCGGCCTTTCTGGCGGGGTTGTGCGGAGCACGGGTTCACCTCACAGTTGGAGGACCTTTGGGTGGCCCTCTCCCGGAGTGCCGAATGCGGTTCGTGCGTTCAGGGAGAGGGAGCGTGTAGACCGCCGAGCAACGTGGCGTAGCCCGTACACAGCGGGAAAATGGAGATCAAGCCGACGCCTTGCTGGGCGGGGGGAGTTGCTGCGGCCGATCTCGATCAGATCTCGTACGGTTTGAGCCTGCGCAGACGCCGGACAGCTCATCTGTCGCGACAGGACCTTGGCCACGTCGCCCGGGTCGTCCGAGGGAATTTGGGTGTCAGCGAACGGCCAACTGGAGCGTCGAGATGGCCGTCTCTTCCGTGGGGTCGGGCAGGATGCCGACCGCGAAGGCTCACAATCGCGCGCCGATGGCGATCCGGTCGTTGCCGTTCAGACGCATCATCGCCTGGAGCACGATCTTCAAGCGGCGCTCGTCGAGGTGCTCCACGGCGGAGAGGTAGCTCTGCCGTACGCCCACGATCGACAGCACAAGCCCGAGAAACGCGCGCTCGCCATCGTCGAGCCCGAGCGAGTAGAGGCGTCCGGCCATGCTCTCCCACCGGCATGTCATGACGCCGTCTTGCTTCGTCACGAGCGCTGCACGGACGTTGTCGCGGACGAGGAGCTTCTCCTCTTCGATGAGGGCCCGTACCGCGGTGCGGTCGCGGAGGCCGGCCGCTGACCCCACGAGGAGCTGGCCCAGTTGCGGGGCGTGGGGCTCGTCGACCGGTGTGCAGGAGGAGGTTGCGGGGGTCGTCATCCGAGTGCCTCCGCAAGAGGTCGTCCGCCTTGGACGAAGGCTGCTCTAAGCGCCCCGGGGTCGGTGAGGCGACCGGATCCGTCCGGGCGTTCCAGCCATGCGCGCTCGTCGATTGCGTATAGAACCGGCGGGCAGGCGAGCAGCCAACCGGGCGGGCGCACTGTCAGCTGTCGTAGGTCGTCCAGTTCGTCACCGAGACCTGGGGATACAAGCCACCAGGCCTGTGCCGTCCCAACATCGACCAGGACGGGGCCGAGTTGCCGTCTGCTCACGTGCTTCATGGCTCTGACAGAGCGGAGCAACGGGCCCTCGACTACGCGCCAGTGCTCGCCACTCGGAATTCGAGCGTAGTCCTCGGCTGCCCACGCCCGACGCACGTCAGTGGGGTTGCGAGTGCAGGAGAGGAGCCAGTCCTGGCCTGCCTGCCGGGTCGTTCCGGTGATGGGCTTCGTGACCATGACCAGGACGTTAGGCCGAGCAATTGCGCGCCTGTCTGGCGATTGCGTGCGATTGCACCTACGGACCCAGCGTTTGCGGTCGATTGCTTACGACAGGTCCAAGGAAGCCCTCGCCCGGCCGATCAGGCGGCGTGCAGGCGCCCCGTACTCAGCGGACTCGGCGAGCCAGTCCCACGCCCGCTCGTACAGCTGGATGTCCTCATCGCCGGTGAGCCACAGCTCTTCGCTGATCGTCTCGACGATGACCAGCCTTCGGTCGTAGATCCAAAAGGCGTGCGGGGCCGTGCGGCGCAACTGTACGCCGAACGGGAGGATGCCCAGCTCAATCCGGCGCTGGCCCACCAGGTTGTACAGCCGGTCCAGTTGCTCCGCCATCACGTCCGCAGGGCATGAGCGGTGGTACAGGGCGGCCTCGCACACGAGGAACCGGAAGGTCTTCTCAGGGTCGTACAGCGCCTCCTGGCGGCGCATCCGGGCCTCGACGGCGGCCTCGGTGGTCGGGGGGATACCCCGGAACTCCGCGTTGGCGTCGAAGATGACGCTGGCGTACTCCGGCGTCTGGAACAGCCCCGGGACACGCGACACCTCGAGCCCGCGGATTGCCTTCGTGGCCTCGGTCTGCCGTACGGCGATCTCTTGGCGGCCTCGGTGTCCGCCGGCCAGCTGGCGCCGCCAAGAGCGGTGCCGTTGCTTCATCTCAAGCCCGGCCCGCAGCCCTTGGAGCTCATCCTCTACGTCGGGCCTGCCGCAGGCCTGCGCCCACGCGGTCAGGTCGGCTGCGGTCGGGGTCTGCTTGCCGTTCTGGAGCCGGGAGACCTTCGAGGGCTGGCAGCCCAGCTTGGCGGCAAGATCCTTGCCTTCCAGACCGGCCTCGGTGCGCAGCTCGCGCAGCCGCGCGCCGAGGGCTTCTCTGGCGGTCTGGTAGTCCGTGCTCACACGGTGGAACGTACCCGCCTGGCGAACTCTTCGGTACGCACAGCATGGTGCCAGGCGGCGTCCCGAGCCTGGCAGGCGGCGAGGACTTCGGCCGGGTCCTCGGTGACGTACACGCCGAGCGTGGTGTCTTCGTCGTCGAACGCGAAGCGGGCGAGGATTTTGGAGTCGAAGAGCCAGAAGTCGTAGTCAGGCAGCCGCAATTCCTGCGCCTGGGCGCGACTCAGGATGCGGATGTCCTCCCCCGCGGCCACGTTGCTCGGGGCGCTCGCGAGGAGAAACTCCTGCCCCTGGGTGGGCGGTTCGTCTACCAGGCGTACGCGCTCGAACCGCTTGCCCGTCGCCGTCTGCGCGCGGACGTTCTCACGCCAGGCGTTGTCCGGGTCCTGGGCGATGTCCTCGCCCGCCAGGAACCGCCGCCACTTGGGGCTGGTTCGGTCGGAGGCGTAGCCTCGGCGCGTCTCCAGGCGCCAGGCGGTGTGCTTGAAGTCGCTGAAGAGGTGAGAGATCGAGGCGAACGGCTGGAGTTCGGGGGCGTCACTCCTGGGCGCGTAACGGGTCAGCAGGCTGCGCGGCACGCGGACGAAGGTCTCGGACTCCTTGACGTCCCGCAGCTGGGCGAGGTGCTCGGGGTCAGTCTCCCGCTCGCCCTGGACGAGGACCTCGTCCGTTCCTTCGATGTCGTACAGGGTGGGGCAGTCACCGTCGTCGCTGGTCGTACCGATGAACCTGAGCGTCATGTGGCCCTCCGTATGCGCTCGTTGGAAATCCAGGATGCTTGGGTACGCCCGGGTGCATCCAAGGATTGCAGCAGATTGCGCATCCAGCGCGGGGGGTGTGAATTGCGCGCAAGCGGGAGTGGCGACGTGGCGTCCCGCCGCGTGGTGTAGCCATCCGGACTGCCGGAGTCCGGGCGGCTGCACGAGGCCGCGGCCCCGGGGCACGACGCGATCTGCGCGGGGCCCGGACGCTCACCGAGTGATTGGCAGATCTGTTCCACCGGCACGGCCGCCTCACCTGGGGTTTTCCTTCGCGGGGGTGGAACAGATCTGCCAATCACCCCTCGATCCCGGTCGTCGGCCTCGTGCTGACCGTCCGGAGTCGCCAGTCCAGGTCGCGACACCACCCGACCGGACATGCCCCATCGATCGACAAGCCGCCACTCTCTACTTGACCCCGGCCTACGACGCCTGGGCTGAATCAGTCGCCCAGGTAACAGCCGACAACGCCTTCCTGACCCAGCGCCTTCGGGAAATGGGCCCTTCTACGAGCCATCGCGCTCACCCCGCCGTGGGATCCCGCATCCCTCGCAGAGGCATCCAACTGGCTGCAACTCAAGATCGCCGAAACCCCGTCTCCCCGGGCGGCGACCATCCCCTCCGCAGCCCTCACGCTCCTTGCTGCCGAGGGCCGCACCAAGCGGATCCGTCACACAGCCAGGGTGAGCCTTCAGCGAACGAGCAATCAGTAATGGCAAGCCACCAGGGCCCGGACGTCTGAGGAACAGATATGCGCGCGCCTCGTTCCTGAAGACGAATATGGGATTACGCCAACTTGCCGTGCTGCAAAGCCTCCACGAAGGAACACCAGGCACCACTTCGAACCGTGACCACGGGACCCCTCGCGCTCTTGGAGTCGCGCACGAGCGCACAGGCATCGGTCAATGCGCACTCGACGCATTCGCCTCCCGCGCCGTTGCTGTACGTCGACGTGAACCACGTCAGGCGGCCGTCGTCCTTGGGCTTTGCAGTGCTCACCTTGTGTGTTCCTTCAGAACGGAGTTGATCAGCTGGGCAGAACGCTGAGGACTGAGGGCTGCGGCTCGCAAGCCGTCGAATGCCCTCGTGTACTCACGAACATGATGCTCGCCTTCCAAGTACACGGCATCGGTGATGCCGTCCCGGTACACCAGGTCCTGGTCTTCCGGGTCGGGGAAGCCGAGCATCGTGAAGGAACCTGTGACCGGATAGGTGCCTGAGTCGAAGGGAAGCACCTGCAAGGTGACGCTCGGCAACTCGCTCATGTCCAGGACGCGTTCAAGCTGCTCGCGCATGAGTGCTCGATCCCCGATGACGTTGCGCAGAGCGCCCTCGTTCACGATGAACCAGGCATCGGGGGCGTCGGCTCCCGTCAGCATGGTCTGGCGCTCCATGCGTACACGCACTGCCTTGTCGATGTCCTCGGCCGACATGTGAGCTCCCGTTTTGTGGAGCTCGCAGGTGTACGACTCGGTCTGCATGAGGCCTGGGACCAGCTCGCATTGGTACTGGCGGAACGTGGAGGCTTCCTGCTCCAGACCGATGTAGATGTTGAACCACTCGGGGACGCCGGAGCCGTGTACCTGCCACCAACCACGCGTCTTGGCCTCCCGGGCCAATGACTTGAGGAACTCGCGCAGCTCGTCGGTGGTGCCGTAGAACCGGCACAGGGCATCGATGTCCGACGGTTGGACCCGGCCGCTGCCCGTCTCCATACGGTTGACCTTGGAGCCGCTCCAGTCCAGCGCCTCGCCGACCTGAGCGCAGGTGAGTGCGCTCTTCTCTCGGAGCTTCTTCAGCTCGATCGAGAGACGGCGGCGGCGTGCCGTCGGTGAACCGGCCATCTCAAATCCTCTCAACCATCTGTGGAGTAGCGGGTGTTCAGTCTCACGCCAAGGGGCGTGCTTGCCAATCACTCGGAAGTGGGAATCCCGCCGTGCACATTGCAGAACGGGATGAGCTGAGGTCATCCTAGCGAGCAACGCGACTCACCGTGAGTGCGCGTAACGCTCCGCTGGTCATGTGAGGTCAGAGCGGAGGCGACATGCGACGAGAGAGGTCCTCGTGATCCAGGAAGCGTGTATGTCACGAAAGCCGTGGGACCTGGCCTTCTCGGCCGAACCCGAGGAAGTAGCCGCCCTGCGGCGCGTCATGCGACTCCACCTGGGGCTCTGGGGACTGCACGAAGTGACCGACGGAGCCCAGCTCTGCGTCAGCGAGCTCGTGTCCAACGTCATCACGCACGTCGGCAACGGCACGCCGGCCACACTCGCGGTCTCCATGAACGGCACGTACCTGCGCATTGAAGTCCACGACCCCGACACACGCGCCCTCCCCACGCTAATGGCCGCGGATTCCGACTCGGAGGGTGGACGCGGCATGGCCCTTGTCGACGCTCTGGCCGACCGTTGGGGCGTTCAACTTCGTCCTGACCGGAAGGTGACGTGGTGTGAGCTGGCAACAGGGCTCACCTCACCGACCGGCCACGTCGAAGGTCCCAGTGTGGCGCGGGCTCAGGCATTCCTAGACCTCTACGCGGCGTCGAAACGGCCTTGCGGTTCAAGCCTGGGCAGACTGAGCACGGCTGTGGCCGAGGAAGCGGTGATCGATGTCATCGCAGACTTCCTCCACTGGCTTCGAGCGCACGGCTGCGACGTGGACGAGGTCCTCGACCGCGCCCAGATGCACTTCGAGGCAGAGCTGTCCGGTAACGAGTTGTGAAGCCGGGACTTCGAAGTTGAGCGGCGCTGCCAGTGTCCGGCCTGCGTGCCCATCGGCACCGTGGGCGTAAGCCTTGACGTCAGCTGATCGTACTGACAGTGAGCCACTGGGAATTAGCTTGCTGCAATGGCCGAGTACGTCCACACGTCGGCCGGAAGCTCATGCTCCAAGCGCCACGTGATCGCCATCGGCTTGCTGCCCGTGTGCTCCTCGTACGTAGCCGGTCCGAGGAGCATCCAGGGATGCGACTTGCCGATGTCGGTGTTCTTGTAGCGGCGCATGAACAGAAGGACATGGCTGCCCTGCTGCACGTGGTTCTGGTACCGCAAGCCCGTGCGTGAACTGTCAGCCGTCGCGTTCTGGGACTCCCAGTGAAAGAGCGTGGGGCTCAGGGCGTAGTCCTTGTAGCGGACCGTCGGGGAGAAGTCTTTCTCGTTCTTCTCCAGAGTGATGAGCAGGGCGTCGGTCATGATTTCCTCGACCCACTGCACACCTTGGGCGAAAGATCTGGGCATCTGACCGCCGAAGCGGGCGACGCCGAGCGCGGCCAGGATCTCGGAGCGGTTATAGGCGCTGTGCACCTTCAACGGGATGTCGCGGTGATGGCCTGACAGTGGAATGGGAAAGTGGTCGGATTGGTCGATGACGTACGACAGGACCTGCCGCAGCTCGTCGCGGAACACCCGCTGGGGGCGTAGCGATTCGAGGCCCTCCTGGAAACTCGTGAAGCCACCTGCGTTGTCCCACAGGTTGAAAAAGAGCATGCGGGCGTATGCCTGGTCGGTCGGAGACAGTGCCTCGTAAGCCGGAGCGTCGTCGCCGAGGAGGCGAAGGTAGGCCTGGGCGCGCTCTGGATCGTCGACGTGAAGGAAGGCGTGGACGCGCTTGAGGAGTGCCGTTTCTCCGGACGGGGCCGGTTCCTCGACCAGACCTGCCTTGCGTAGGACCGATGTCCAGGAGTTGTCGCTCTTGTATAGCTCCTTGACCTCCCGACGACTCTCCCGCAGATAGTCCGCGAGGCGGGGAGTGTTGTAGTCCTTGACCTCCTTCATCAACGTCTTGACGGTGGCGCCCAGTTGGGTACGGATGTTGTTGAGAACGAGGTCTTTTGACTTGCCTTCCAGGATGATCTGGCACCCGGAGGGAAGCTGTGGGAAGTCGTGCTCGATGTGGTCGATGAGACGGTTGCGGGAGAGGTTCGTTAGAGCTCGGAACTGCTCCTCGAAGCGGAACTCCGCTCGGTGTTGACCGATGAAATCAAGGACAGTGAGGACGGGCTTCGTCTCAGTGCGACGCAAGCCACGACCCAGCTGCTGTAGGAAGACCGTGGCGCTGCTCGTAGGGCGAAGGAGCAGCAGAGTGTCGACGTCGGGGATGTCGAGGCCCTCGTTGAACAAGTCGACAGAGAAGATCACTTGGAGTCTTCCGTCCCGTAGGTCAGCCAGCGCCTGTGAACGGACCTCGGCGGATGAGTCACTGCTGAGCGCTACGGCCTGGAATCCAGCCTTACGGAAGAATTCGGCCATAAAGCGCGCATGATTCTTGGTCACGCAGAAGCCGAGGGCACGCATGGCTCTTGGGTTGGAGACCTTGTCGCGAATCTGCTTGACGACGATTCGGGCACGAGCGTGGTTGCCAGTGAATACATTGTCGAGTTCGTTTTCGGTGTATGCACCCTGCCAGTTGAGGTTCGTCAGATCGGTGCCGTCTGGAATGCCGAAATAGTGGAAGGGGCACAGAAGATCGTTCTCTAGAGCTTCCCAGAGTCGCATCTCCGCTGCGATGCGACCGTCGAAGAACTCGTCTTGGACGTTCAGCCCGTCCATCCGCTCGGGAGTAGCCGTCAGTCCCAGCAGCTCTTTCGGTTTGAAGTGGTCGATGACCCGGCGGTAGGTCGTCGCCGTGGCGTGATGGAACTCGTCGATGACGATGATGTCGAAGTGATGGGGGGCGAGTTGCTCCAGTCGCTGAACATTCAGCGACTGGACGCTGGCGAAGACGTGATTCCATTCGCGCGGGTCTTCGCCGCCATGGAGAAGCTCCCCGAAGGAGGCATCATCGAGTACCTCACGGTATGTACGCAAAGACTGTTGGAGGATCTCCTTGCGGTGGGCCACGAACAGCAACCTCGGATTCCCTAGGCCGAGCTTCTTGCGCAGACTCCGATAGTCCAGGGCAGCCATGACGGTCTTGCCGGTTCCTGTTGCGGCGACGAGGAGATTGCGGGTTCGGCCGCGGATCTCGCGCTCGATGCGGAGGCGTTCGAGCATGTCTCGCTGGTGAGGGAAGGGGCGTACTTCGAGACCTGAAAGATTGATCTTGAGGTCAGTTGTGGGGTGGGCCCCGCTGGCCTGGGCCAGGGCTCGGTCCAAACGCTCACCGTCGTCAGCCGGGTCGTACCTCTCGAAGGCGCTGTCGTTCCAGTAGGCGTCGAAGGTGGCCTCAAATTTGTTGAGGACCGCCGGAGTGGCCACTGACGACAGGCGTACGTTCCACTCCAGTCCGTCGAGCAGCGCAGCCTTGGAAAGGTTGGAGCTACCGACGTACGCGGTGTCGAAGCCGCTCTTACGTCGGAACAGCCAGGCTTTCGCATGCAGCCGTGTCGAGCGGATCTCGTAGTTGACCTTCACCTGGGCCCCGAAGTCGTTGACGAGTCGGTCCAGAGCGTGACGGTCGGTGGCGCCGATATAGGTGGTCGTGATGACACGGATTGGGACTCCGCGCTCCTTGGCAGCTCGGAGGGAGTCTTCGAGTACACGCAGGCCGTACCACTTCACGAAGGCACAGAGCAGATCGATACGGTCTGCTGTGGCCAGTTCAGCTCTCAGTTCGCTGCCGAGGCTCGGATCCTCGGGGGAGTTTGTGATGAGCGCTGTCTCAGAGAGCGGCGTGAGCGGGCGAACGGCATAGACGCCGGGGGCCTCTTGCTCCGCTAGAGCCAGAAGTTGGCGAGGTCCTTCGGCGATGAGCTCGACAGCGTCACTGGTGCCGGGCTCGGCTGGTTGAGAGGCGAGTGACTCGATGATCTGGTTGGCTACGGCGACGCGCTTGTCATGCGGCAGCTGACTGAGCCTTCGTCCTATGGCCTGACTGATGTGGCGGGCGAGTACGTGGGAAGACGACTCCTCGCTGACGTCCGCGTCGATGGCCTTCCAGCCGGCTGCACTCAACTTCTCCATCTGTGCCTGCATGCGCTGCGTGATGAGCTCCTCGTACACACCCGCGACAGGCTGTGCCAGGTCCCCCGCGTCCGCCACGACTGCTCCTTCGATCGTTCGTGCCGACTTGGGCTAAGTTCTAACAGCAGCCACTGACGACCGATGGCGATGCGTCGAAAGGTGATCAATTCGAGGCATGTCCGGGATCCGGAGCCAGTAGCCGTTCACGTCAGGGAGCAAGAGTAAAAGGGTCCTCGGCTGATTCGAGCCTGCGCACACGGCTCCGGAGGGCAGCTCCTGATGGAACCGCTCTGGCATCTGACCTGGGAAGTCTCGCGCGTCGGCTTCAGGTGTGAGTGCTCTTGTTCGCATGTCGTGCACCAACGCCTAGAGCCGACGTGGGTGCTGGTGCGGGGAGCAGTGTCAGTGCCGTCTGGTCAGATAGTCCTACTGGTAGTACTAGAGGGCTGGAGTGGCGAAGTGACCGACGGACGGGATCTGATCGAGCGAATAGGGAAGCTGCGCCCCGCTAACCGGCGCACCGGTCAACCGCTGCACCGCCCGCTGCTGCTCTTGTGGGCAATTGCCCAAGCCGTCCACGGGCGCACACGGGAGCAGCCCTGGTCGGTGGTCAAGGAGGACGTGGGGCCGCTACTCACCGAGTTCGCCGACTCATCCGACGGCCAGCAGGATGTGCTGTATCCGTTCTGGGCGCTGCAGCGGGTCAAGCTGTGGGAGGTAGCGGAGTCCGCTGACCTTCCCCTGACGAGTCAAGGGCGGCGTCCGAAGCTGTCTGCCCTGGATGAGGCGAACCCTGTTGCTGGGTTGCCGAAACAGGACTACGACCGTCTGTCCGAGGACTTGGAGCTGGCGGCATGGGCTGTCAGTACGCTGATCATTCGGTTCTTCACTCCGACGCCTCCCTTGTTGCTGGAAGCCTTGAGGCTAAAGGAGTTGGTGGCCGGACAGGTTGCCACCTGCTTGCGTCCTGTTCCCGGGGAGCCGTATCCGCATCGCGATGCAATCGCCGATGCTTATGGGGGCAATCGGGTACTGGGTATCACTCCTCTCGCGGATGGCATCCTCACCGTCTATTCGGACGACAAGGGTCCCTACGCTGACCAGCGCCTTCCGGAGATGGACTGGATTGCCTACACCGGCGATGGGCTGTCCGGCGACCAGACCTTGAGTGCTGGCAATCGCAGGATGGCGGAGTACCAGGAGCAGCAGAAGGCTCTGCGCTACTGGCACAAGCCCTACAAAGGTCACTGGACGTTCGAGACTTGGGCCGTCGTCGTTCAGCGCCGGAAACGCTGGGGCCTCGGACAGGACGGTCGGCAGCGTAGAGAGTTCGTTTGGATCCTCGCGCCGGTGCCCTCGCCGATGCGGGAGACCTGGCCTCCTGAGGTCATCGAAGCCCTCAACGAAGATGACGGGCAACTTCACGACGACTCTGTCGACGTCATCCCCCTTGAGGTGGACTCAACGCTGGAGACGAAGCGGACTAGTGCCCGTGAGAGGTATCAGCGGCTAGCGGCGGCCGCTCGTCGGACGGCAGCCGGCCGAACCCGCCGATCCAAGATCGCTCAAGTGGAGCGATACCTGCGCTCACCCGCTGCCCGGGAAGCAGTGGTACTCCGCAGCGAAGGCCGCTGCGAAAACCCCTCCTGCAAGGGACATCCGCTCGAGCGCACCGACGCTGACGAACCCATTCTGGAGGTCGACCATGTCAATGGCCTGGCCCGTACCGGACAGGACATCCCCGAAGTCATGATCGCTCTTTGTCCGAACTGCCACGCTCTCAAGACGCGTGGCAGGAACCGGCACAAGCTGCAAAAGGAGCTGCGCGTGATAGCACGTTCGCGCCATCGCTCGTTTATGGAGAACGGCTAGTCGTCCCCGTGGCCCTCCTCGTAAACGCGACCCGTCCCGGTACGGCCGGCCCTAAACCGGTCGGCTAGGGGCTGCCCGGGCGATCATGTGCCGAGCCAGATGACGAGGGCTGCGCCGGTGGCGGTGCGGAGGAAGACGTAGCCGCGCTTCTCTTAGCGGTGGCCACCGGCACGGGCGAGGGTCCCGCCGACTCCCACCGTCTGCCTCAGACCGTGTACGAGCGAGCCCCGGTCCCCGCAAGCCTGCCGCCCTCCACGATGAGGTACTCCTGACGGATCGGGCGGTCGTCGAACCAGCACTCCAGGATTTCCCGGACTCCTGCCGCGTACCTGGCCTGCGCGGAGAGCGTCGAACCGGACACGTGCGGTGTCATGCCCTCGTGCGGCATGCTGCGCCAGGGGTGGTCCTCTTCCGGCGGCTCGGGGTACCAGACGTCACCGGCGTAGCCCGCCAGATGGCCTCGTTCCAAAGCGCGTACCACGGCGTCCCGGTCGACGATCAGCGCGCGGGCCGTGTTGACGATGTACGACCCGCGTTTCATGGTCGCGAGCATCTCGTCGTCGAAGAGGTTCACCGTCTTGGCGTGAAGCGGCGCGTGGATGGAGAGCACGTCGACGGCGGCCGCCAGGGAGTGGGCATCCGTATGCCAGGTCAGCCCCAGCTCCCGCTCGAGGTCCGGTGGCAGCCTGTGCACGTCGTTGTAGTGCAGCCTCACATCGAACGGCTTCAGCCGGCGGAGTACTGCCAGGCCGATCCGTCCGGCGCCGAAGACGCCGACGTCCATGCCTTCCAGGTCGTAGTTCCGCGAGACGCTGTCGGCCACGTGCCAGCCTCGTCGGGCGGTGACCCACTCGTGGGCGGGCAGATAGTTGTGGACGAGAGCGAGGATCTGCATGACCGCGTGCTCCGCCACGCTGATGCTGTTGCTGTAGGTGACCTCCGCGACGGTGATGTCGTGCTCGATGGCGCTCGGAAGGTCCACGTGGTCCGAACCGATCCCGGCTGTGATCGACAGCTTCAGGCGCGGGGCACGCCGGATCCGGTCAGGGGTGAGATAGGCGGGCCAGAACGGTTGCGAGATCACCACGTCGGCGTCGGGGAGTTCGCGGTCCAGCACGGAATCGGGCCCCTCCTTGTCGGGGGTGACGACCAGTGTGTGGCCCCGTTCCTCCAGGAACGTACGCAGACCGAGTTCGCCGGAGACGCAGCCGACCAGCTCACCCGGCTTGAAGCCGATGCTCCGGGGGGTGGGCGCCGTCTGCCCTCCGGGGTAACCGCTGATGACGGGGATCTCATCTCGGGCATACCTGGGCGGGTAGCCGTCGACGGGATCCGGATAGAGCACCGTGAGGATCTTTGCCATGGCCGTACTCCCATGAGGGCCGGCGCACAGGCGTGGCCCCGTAACCGCGCATTCGCTCCGGCCGGCCTTCCTGTCCAGTGCCGAGTGCCCGGGCCCGCCGCACAACAAACGGGCCCAAACACGCTGATCACCGCGCCGTCCCACTGCGGAGGGGCCGAAGGCCGCAAGACCGCGGTCAGTGCGCGGTGACCACCTGAGCCGACCGAACCTCCTAACTAACCGGAATCCGGCACACCTCCGGGTGCTGACTCCGATCGGCACAAGCCACCGGGAGGGGTCCCGGACTCGCCTGCCACGATGGTGGCACTTTGTACGGGCAGGACGCCGTAGCGGCCGGTCCGCGGGTCATGCTGAGGGAAGCGTGGAAGCGTGCGGCTATTGAACATGTGGCGCCGCAGAAAGGCGCTTGTCAGGCAGCGGCGGCTGCATTCGGCTTGGTTCGAGACGGCACACGATGAGTTGCACGCTGTTATCGGACGTGAAGCGAAGCTGCTCGTCGGCATATCGCGAATATCCCCGGGCCTTCTGCCTGTCGTGGTGCGCCGGGCTGTCCGGTTGTCGCTCTACGAATATCAGGTGCGCCTTGTCGAAGGTGAGGAGGGCGCGGCGAGTAGTGGCTTCGTCGTCGGCCCTCATTCCTCATACAGCGCTTGTGTCCTGGTAGCCGCTCAGCACCGATGGATACCGATGCCCCTCAGCTGCAGGCTGCGTCAGTTGGAGTCGATGCGCCGTCAGCTGCGAACAGAGCGGGAGCGTCGGCAGCAGCTGAACCGCCTGAGGGATGTGGAACTCCGGGAACGGCGTCGGCATTCGGAACAACAGAAGCGGCAGCAACTCGCTGCGCAGGGAGCAGAGGATATGGTGATGGACGAGGTTCGGGACGTCGCGAATCGAATTGCGGCGTTGTCGCGGCTGCTGAAACCGGCTATAGGCCGGATGACGTTCGTGTTGTCCGCTGATGGTCGTGTGCTTCCGCCTGACAACCACGTGATTGAGCAGCCAATCGGCTGGACAGACGCGGATCGTGCCAGGCGGCTCTACGTCGAACTGGGCCGTGAGGATCCTGTGGTGTTTTCCCAAGCGCTTCTTGTAGCTGCGCTGGAGCCCGAGGGGCGACGTAAAGTCGCGCAAACGGCAATAAAACTGGGTATCTCGGGATCGCTGAACGCATTGTTGACGCTGCTTGACCGGTACGGATCGCGGGAGATCGCTGAGGATTACTTGAACTGTGGGGCGGGCCCCCTCCAGGAGGCAGCCCATGCCTGGTGCCGCGACCACGGCTTCGTGGTCGACTACTACCGCTCCGGCGGCAAGGTGGGGTGGGGAACGTTCTGAGGGGCATCGGGAGCCAAGGCTGGGCTGCATCGCGATCGTTCGGTCAGACAGCCGTTCCGTGGCACCCCTCATACGCCCGTCCCGAGCCGCACCAGCACGACGTGCCCCGCTGGGGCGGCCACTCCACCGCCCGTCCCCTCGCCGCCAACGTCGTCGCATACTGCGGCAACAACTCCACATCCCCCGGCGAAGCCCCCTCAGAAGCCGCAAACGCCTCATAAGACGGCACAGTCCCGGTCACAATCCCCAGGTTCGCCGTCCCAGAAGCCGCCAGCTCCCGCAGCGCCCCCTCTATCGTCGCCAGATGCTCCTCATGCGACGGGTACTCGGCAGCGAGGGCCGGATAAGAAGCCACCAGCTCCGCCAGCTCATCCGCCGGCCAGTGCAGCACAGCCACCGGGAAGGGCCGGGACAACGCCTCCCGATACGTCCCCAGCTCGGCCCGCAGTCGGGAGATCTCCGCCTCCAGTTCCGCCGGGTTGTTCGAGCCGAGGGACCACACGCGCTTCGGGTCGTGGAGCTCGTCCAGGGAGACGGGGGACGAGTGGAGGGTGTCGGCCAGGAGGTCCCAGTCGTCGTGGGTGGCGCCCAGCATGCGCCGTACTCTATGGCGGCCGAACAGCAGCGGATGCGTGGAGTACGGAGGCTCCGCCACGTCCGTCAACAGCAGCCGCGCCCCCTCCGTGAACGTCTCCTGCGCCGCCTCCAGCTCGTCGTGGGATTCGAGGGCCTCCGCCACGATGACCCACGGGGCCGGGTCTCGGGGGGACGC
Source organism: Streptomyces sp. SA15 (assembly GCF_002291145.1). Taxonomy (GTDB): domain Bacteria; phylum Actinomycetota; class Actinomycetes; order Streptomycetales; family Streptomycetaceae; genus Streptomyces. The sequence continues at coordinate 15,900 of NZ_NTGE01000178.1, read as the reverse complement.
CACTCTGACGCCGTCGATGATGGCCCGGGCCTCCGCCTCGTGGCCGTGCTCCCAGAGGTTCGACGCCTTCAAGGCCCGTACCAGATACGCGTTCTCCAGGCCGTCGGGCGATGACAGCAGGCGGTCGTAGAGCTTGGTCGCGGCGGGGCGGTCGCCGGAGAGTTCCAGGTGGGCCGCGGCCTGCAGCAGCAGAGCTTCCGCGTCCTCGGGGTACAGGCCGGCGGTCCGCTCCAGGCGTGCCGCTTCGGCGGGGTGGTCGACGTTCTCGGCGGGCGTGTCGGGGCGCATGGGATCACCGTACTGCCGACCACCGACAAAGAAACGGTCACATCGAGGCCTTGCGGTCGGGAGACCGTGCGGAGTTCGGAGAGGAGTGTGTCTCCCGTGCGTGTGCCTGCCGCACCGCCGCGTACGTCATCACCGCCAGGCCCAGCAGGACGATGCCCGCCCCGACATACAGCGGAGCCGTGTAGCCGAGGCCCGCGCTGATGGCGAGGCCGCCGAGCCAGGCGCCGAGGGCGTTGCCGATGTTGGACGCGGAGACGTTGGCGCCGGCGGCGAGGGGGACGCCGTGGGCGTGGTCCGTCACGCGGGTGATCATGCCGGGGACGCTCGCGAAGCCGAACACGCCTGTCAGGAAGACCAGCACCACGGAGGCCGCGGGGCTGCTCGCCAGCAGGCCGAACGCGATGAGCGTGGCGGTGAGACCGGCCAGGGAGACGATCAGGGTCAGGTCGCGGTTGTGGTCGGCGCCGCGTCCGCCGGCCATGTTTCCGGCGACCAGGCCGGCGCCGTAGACGACGAGCAGCCAGGCGACGTCCGTGCTGGAGAAGCCGGTGACCTCGGTGAAGGTGTAGGCGAGGTAGCTGAACGCGCCGAACATCCCGCCGTAGCCGAGGGCGGTGGCGGCCAGGGTCAGCCATACCTGGGTGGATCGGAAGGCGCTCACCTGGGCGCGGAGGCTGTCCGTCCGGTCACCGGCGGGTACCTTGCCCGCCCGGCCACCGGCGGGCACCTCGCCCGCCCAGTACGGCACCAGCGTCGCGATCGCCGCCGCGGCGATAACGCCGATGCCGGTGATCGCCCAGAACGTGGCCCGCCAGCCCCAGCGTTCGCCGACCAGGGCGCCGAACGGCACGCCCAGCACGTTCGAGACCGTCAGGCCGGCGAACATCACCGCCACCGCCCTCGACGCCCGCTCCGGAGGGACCAGGCGGCGGGCGACGAGCGAGCCCAGGCCGAAGAACGTGCCGTGGCACAGTGCGGCGACCACGCGGCCGAGCAGCATCACCGGGTAGTTCGGTGCGACGGCGGACAGGAGGTTGCCGATGACGAACAGCACCACCAGCCCGACGAGGACCGGCTTGCGGGGCAGGCGGGCGGTGGCGGCGGTCACCGCGATCGCGCCGACGGCGACGGTCAGCGCGTACCCGGAGATCAGCCACCCGGCCGCGACTTCGGACACGGCCAGGCCCCGGCTCACCTGCGGGAGCAGCCCGGCGATGACGAACTCGGTCAGGCCTATCCCGAAACCGCCGAGGGCGAGCGCGACCAGCCCGGCGGGCATCCGTCGTGCCCCGCCGGGTATGCCGTCGACCTCACCGGGTATGCCGTCGCCCCTGCCGGCGTGTACGCCCTCGCCCCCGCCGTCCCGTGTGGCGCCGGGAATGCCGTCGCGCGTACCGCCGGGCGTGCCGTAGAGCCCGCCGCCGGGCGTGTCGTAGGACCCGCCGCCGGGTGTGTCGTAGGGCCCGCCGCCAGGTGTGCCGTAGGGCCTGCCGCCGTTCGTCAGATCAGATCACCACCCCGTCTATCTGCAACGTCTGCACCGCCTTCGCCGCGAACGGCACGCTCACCGACTTGCCGCTCAGCCGCGTGTCCGAGTACGACCGGTACTTGTCACCGCCCGTCGTGACCGTGTTCCAGCGCGGGACCAGGCCGCCCGAGCCGCCCGCCACCGTCGTGAAGCGGGAGAGGTCGAAGGTGAGGGTCTGGGCGGAGGTGGAGGTGTTCACGGCCACGATCACCAGGCGCCTCGCCGACGCGTCGTAGCCCGCCGCCGCGTAGCTCACGCCCGTGTCGAGGATGCGCATGCCAGGACGGATGTGGCGGCTGAATTGGGCCATTGCGTAGTACTTCGTCTGGATGGTCGTCGGCTGCAGGGTGTTGGCGTCGTACGCGATCATCGCCCAGCCCGACGACGGGTCCATGACCTGCCAGTAGACCCAGGCGGTCGGGTGCAGCCAGCGGAAGTCCATGCAGAGGTTCGACGCCATGGTGAGACCGGTGCCGTCGCTGTCGCCGGTCTCCGAGTTCCACAGCTTCTTGCCGGAGGTCGTCACCACGTCCGTGTAGAGCAGGTCCCTACGGCCGCCCGAGCCCTGGTAGCCGTGCACGTTGACCTGGCTGACCAGGGCCTTCGTCGACGAGCCGAAGGAACTCCAGGTCGAGCGGGCCGTGTCGTAGTTCGTCTCGTCGGACGCGGCGATCCGCAGACCCGTCAGGCCGCGCTTGTCCAACTCGCTGCGCATGTGGGGAAGTACGGCCGCCTGGACCGCGGGGTCCATGTGGCAGCCCTCCTGGGTGCCGGTGGCGGTCCACCAGTTGGCGGCCGGCTCGTTGAAGGGGTCGACCGTCGCGAAGTTCACGCCCCAGTTGTTCTTCGCGCGCAGGGCGGTCGCGGCCAGGTGGGAGGCGTGCTGGCGGTAGTTCCAGGTCTGGAGGTTGTTGCCGCCACTCGCCGCGCCCGACGGGTTGTGGTTGCTGCACATCCACCACATGGGGGAGTTGGCGAACAGCTCACTCACCGCGCCCCGCTGCGTCGCCTTCACCAGCATCGCCCGCTGGTTGGCGTCCGCCGTCCAGTCCCAGGCCGAGGAAGCGGCGTCCTCGTTGTTCCAGTCCTGCCAGAAGCCCTCGATCTGCTTGAAGGCGGGGATGTTGGGCGATTCCACCATCGACTCGCCGCCGACGGTGTTCCAGCTGCACGCGCCCAGGTTGTAGCGGGCGATGTTGAGGCCGAGGCCGGGGAGTGTCGTGCCGTTGTACGACACCGACTTGGTGGTGAAGAAGATGTCCGCGAAGTCGTCCCGGGCGCCGAAGACGTTGGCCCACCAGGCCAGGGAGGTGCCCCAGCCCTCCCAAGTGCCGTACGACGTCCCGGGGTTGACGGCGATCGTGGCGTCCGCGTGTGCGGTGCCCGTCGCCAGGGCGCTGCCGAGGACCGTTCCGCCTGCCGCGGCCAGCAGGGTTCTGCGTCGGATCATGGCTACTCCGGCTCCGAGTCGATCGACACCGGTCCCTGAACCGGCGCCGTGGCCTGTCCGGCTCATGCCAGGACTCATGCCAGGACGAAGCATCGGGTGCGGTGTGTGAGCTTGTCGAGGGTTTTGACAGCCCTTTCTAAAACCTGTGGAGGAAGTACGGGATTTCGGACAGTTGCGGTTGACGTGCAATCGGTTGCGGCCGACCGACGCCGATCAGGTATAACCGAGGGCAGGACAAACAGACGTACGAGGGGAGGGGTGTGGTCGTGATCCGTCGCTGGGCCAACCCGCGCCCCGCCGCCGTACTGCTGCTCCTCTTCCTCGACGTCGTCCTGCTCGACTCCGGCAGCCTCTCCGCCACCGTCGCGCTCGCCGCGACCGCCGCCGCGAGCTCCGCGTTCGCCGCCTGCTCGCTCCTCGCCTCGCGCGCCGCGCCGGCCGTGCCGCCCACCCGGGTGCGTACGGCCATCCGCGACCGCAACCGCCGTACGGCGTTCCTGCCGCAACGCGACCCCGACGCCAAGGGGCGCAGGCGGCCCCGGGCGCCCGGTCTCGCCCTCCCGGCGACCACCGCGTAGGGCACGCGCTCCACAAGCCTGACCCCGCGCGGGTCGTCATGCCGCCTTCACCACTTCCGGCACGACGAGACCCCCGGAGGGCTCACTCATGTCCGTTTTCGCCGACCTGGTCCAGCACCTGGCCGACCTGCTCCAACCGCTGTTCGGCGCCACCGCGGCCGCCGCCGCGATCGTCCTGTTCACCGCTTTCGTACGGCTGCTCGTGCACCCCTTGTCCCGGGCGGCCGCGCGCGGGCAGAAGGCCCGGAGGGCGCTGCAGCCGAAGATCGCCGAGTTGCGGAAGAAGCACAAGAAGAACCCCGAGAAGCTGCAGAAGGCCGTGATGGAACTGCACGCCGAGGAGAAGGTGTCCCCGCTGTCCGGCTGCCTGCCCAGCGCGTTCCAGCTGCCCGCGTTCTTCCTCCTCTACCACCTGTTCTCGAACACGAAGATCGGCGGGCAGGCCAACGAACTGCTCACCCACCAGCTGTTCGCCGCGCCCCTCGGCGACCGCTGGGCGGACGCGCTGGGCGAGGGCGGGATGTTCGGGGCGGCGGGGCTCGTGTACGTCGGGCTGTTCGCCCTCGTCGCCGCGGTGGCCGCCTTCAACTACCGCCGTACGAAGCTGATGATGGCCACCAACAGTCCGCTTCCCGCGGCCGACGGGGAGCAGGTGCCCGGGATGGGGGCGGTGGGGGCGGTCAGCAAGGTCATGCCGTTCATGTCTTTCTTCACGCTCGTCACCGTGGCCGTCGTACCGCTGGCCGCCGCGCTGTACGTGGTGACCAGTACGACGTGGAGTGCCATCGAGCGGGCCGTGCTGTACCGGTAGGGGCGCTGGGGCCGGTCCAGTCCGTGAGGTCCAGTCCGTGAACGGGCCCTTGCGGACTGGGCGCTTGACCTTGGAGGATCGACCAGACCTCCGATGGCTGCACCCATCGGCCGGGCGCCCCGCGATCGAGGGAGATTGTGATCATGAAGCTGCTGCGAGTCGGTACGGCGGGATCGGAGCGGCCCGCGCTGCTCGACGCCGAGGGGACCCTGCGGGACCTCTCCGGCCTCGTCCCGGACATCGACGGACCGCTGCTCGCCGACGACGACGCGCTCGGCCGGATCCGCGCCGCCGCCGAGGCGGGTTCGCTGCCCGTTCTGAATGCGGCGGGGCTGCGGGTCGGGCCTCCCCTGGCCCGGATCGGCAAGATCGTGTGCATCGGGCTGAACTACCACGACCACGCGCGGGAGACGGGGGCCGAGCCGCCCGCCGAGCCGGTGATCTTCTTCAAGGCCGCGGACACGGTGGTCGGGCCTCACGACACGGTGCTCGTTCCTCGCGGGTCGGTGAAGACCGACTGGGAGGTCGAACTGGCGGTAGTCATCGGACGTACGGCTCGGTATGCGGGGTCGGTGGAAGAGGCGTTGGGGTGCGTCGCCGGGTACGCGGTGGCGCACGACGTGTCCGAGCGGGAGTTCCAGATCGAGCGGGGCGGGACCTGGGACAAGGGGAAGAACTGCGAGACGTTCAATCCGCTGGGGCCGTGGCTGGTGACGGCGGACGAGGTGGGCGATCCGCAGGATCTGTGGCTGAAGCTGTGGGTCAACGGGGAGTTGAAGCAGGACGGGACGACGGCTGAGCAGATCTTTCCGGTGGGGGAGGTCGTGCGGTACGTCAGTCAGTTCATGACGCTGTATCCCGGGGACGTCATCAATACGGGGACGCCGGCGGGGGTCGCGCTCGGGGAGCCCGAGCCCAAGCCGTACTTGCGGGCCGGGGATGTGGTCGAGCTGGAGATTCAGGGGCTCGGTCGGCAGCGGCAGGAGTTCAAGGACGCCTGACGAGCTCGTGCATGCTTGGCGGTGACAGACCTGGCGTCAGATGACGCAGCGTGTGCAGTTGGCGTGGTCCCAGGGCAGGAGTTGGCGGTGGCGCAGGATGGCTGCGCCGACCTGTTCGGCCATGAGGCTGTAGGTGCCCAGCTGCCGTCGTCGGTGGGTGAGTGGCCTCTCCCTGGGGTTGGTTGTCGGTAGTGGCCGCCGCCGTGGTCCGGCCCGCGTGCCGGTGTCGCGGGCCGGACGCGGCCCGAAGCGGGCCGCGGGCTCGGTGGCGTCCCGCGACGTGGGGCGCCGGGTGCGGTTGTGCCGGGCACGTGGCTCACGGCTGTGTGGGGACTGTGCGGCATGCCTCGGACCGCGGCGGGCTCGCGTCCGCCGCGGCAGGGCTGTGGGTCAGCCGATGGTGGCGATGGCGTCGGTGGTGACCGTGGGGCGGCCCGAGGTGCCGACGACGACGATCTTCAGGGTGTGCTTGGCGGACGTGGACCAGGTCTTGGTCCAGATCGCCTGCCGGTACAGGGTGGTGGAGGACTTCAGGTCCACTGTGGTGACCTTGGTGCCGTCGATGTAGATGTACGCCTGACCGGAGGTGGCGGCCCGCGAGACGATCCACGCCACCGAGCGGCCGGTGAAGGTCCAGCTGATCGAGGCTCCGGCGGAGGAGGAGCTGTAGGAGTAGCCGCCCAGATAGCTGGTGCTGCTCTTGCGGGTCCAGGTGCCGGTGCGGGTGGTGGAGGTCTCCTGGATGATGTTCGGGGTCCGGTAGACGGAGGCGCCGGCCGAGTTGCCCGCCACGTCGTACGCCTTCAGGACGAACAGGTCCGAGGCGCCGGGCTTGGCGCTGGCGTTCCAGGAGGTCACGGTCGGGCCGAAGGTGGCCGAGGACGGCGCGGTCGCCAGGACCTTGGCCAGCGCCGCGTTGTCGGCGGCCTTCCAGGTCACCGTGACCGGCACCGCCGTGGAACTCACCGTGCCGGTGCGCACCTTCACGCCGGGAGCGGTCGGGAAGGTGGGCGCGGTGGTGTCACCCACCAGGCCGACTCCGGCGGAGAGGGTGGTCGACCCGCGGACGTGGGTGGCGCGTACCTGGACGGTGTGGCTGCCGGCGGCGACCGAGATCGAGGCGGAGCGGGCGGAGCCGGAGGTGTGTGCCACGGCCTTTCCGTCGACCAAGACGTCGAAGCCGGAGATCACCGCGGACGGCGTGGAGGTCGTCCAGCTCACCGTGGCCGCGCCCTTGGTGTAGTAGCTCGTCCCGGACTTGGCCGCTCCGCCCGACATCCCGGTGACGGTGACCGGGCCGACCGGGCCGGCCGCGTAGGCGCGGACCGTGCTCAGGGCGTTGTAGAGCTGGTTGCCGGGGCAGTCGGTGGCGTAGCCGTCGCGGTGTCCGGAGACGACGTTGAACTTGTAGCTCGTCCCCAGGGTGAAGCCGTAGCTGTCCGAGGCGCCCTCGGGCAGGTAGGCGGTGCCGGTGCCCGGGTTCACGCCCGTCATGCCGAACTTCCATGCGGCGAGCCGGGCGATGGCGCCCAGCATGGCCTTGCTCGGCGTGGCTCCGGGGAAGGTGCTGGCCGTCGAGTCGCCGCCGCTGAGGTCGGTGTACGTGCCGATGGCGGCCACGCCCATGCTGTTGGTGTTGAACCCGTAGGTGTGGGCGCCCACGACGGGCAGCGCCATCCCGCCGAAGCGGCCCTCGAAGACGGTGCCGCACTTATCGACCAGGAAGTTGTAACCGATGTCGCGCCAGCCCTGGTTGAGGTGCTCGGCGTAGATGCTCCGCACGATCGCCGGGGAGTCCGCGCAGGAGTAGTTGTTGGTGGTGTCGGTGTGGTGGACGAACATCACCTTCACCGCCGAGCCGTACAACGGGTAGCCGGCCTCCCGGGCGCACTCGTCCGCGCCCCAGCCGGCCCGGGTGACCACGGCCGGCGGCGCGACCGTCGAGGTGGTCGCGGCCGGCATCGGGTCCGGAGGGGTCGGCGATGCCGACGCGGAGGGGCTGGCCGAGGAGTTCGGGCAGGACGGGTACGCCTGGGCCATGGTCGGCAACTGGCTCGGCCAGGACGTCGCCGACGCGCTCGGCGAGGCGGAAGTGGAAGTGGAAGCAGAAGCGGATGCGGGAGCCGAGGCCGAGGTGCCGGTGGACGGCGAGGCCGACGCGGAGTCCGTGGCCGTGGGGGTGGCCGTGGTGTCGGTGGGCGAGGCCGACCCCGCCGCCGTCGCGGTGTCCGTCGGCGTGGCGCTGTCCGTGGCCGCCCCGGTGCCGGTGCCGGTGCCGGTGTCCGTGGGCGTGACCGTGTCCTGGGCTGTCGCGGTCTCAGTGGCCGTGGCGTCCATGGCGTAGGCGGCCGGGGACAGGCCGGAGCCCGCCGCCCTGCCGGTGGTTGAGGCCTTGCCCGGGTCGATCAGGTCCACGCGCAGACCGGTGGGCAGCGCGGCCGTCCCGTGCGTACCGGACGCGCGGACCTGGACACCGGTCGACGGTCCGGACCACATCGGCGACATGCCGCCGCGCACGCCGGGGCGGTTCAGCTCGGCGGGGTCGGGGATGTCGTCGGGCTGCCCCATCTTCAGCCACGGGGTCCAGTGGCCGCTCGCGGCGGACCGGGTGCGTACCTCCACCGTGCCGTGCAGGACGGCACGGGCGCCGTTCCAGGTGACGCCCACCATGCTGAACGGGGCCGTGGACCTGGCACCCAGCGTCCTGAGCGACGCGCTCGCCCCGGTCAGGCGCAGCGAGTGCACATGCGTCCTGATCGGTGCCTGCGCGGCCGGCGCCGCGAAGTCCGCGCCCGATCCGGTCGCCGCGACGGCCGCCACCGCCACCCCGCCTCCCGCGAGGACCGCCCCCAGCGCCACCCACGTGCGCCTCTTCAGCCAGGACCAGCGCGCGCGCCCGCCTCCGTGTGCAGTTCTCATGCCCCACCTTCAAGAAAGGTGCCCGCTACCGGGGCACTCGAGAGACTCAGCGCACCAAGGGTCCCTTTCGTTTCTTTGGTGGATGGGGCCGACGTGTCAACATAACGATCTGATGAATATCTTATTTCCCTTATATTCAACTATTTCTTACCTTCGGTGACGATCCCGTGGATCAAATATGGACGTCCATCCGCAAAAGAATGCGCGCATCTGACGAGTGTTCAACTTGACTTGACAGCCGCTTTGCACTACTCACACCGCGACCAAACCTGGGTGCCGCCCCATGGATCGATACTCACCTCCGGCTCCGGACGACCTTTCTCCGGACATCGGAAGAGGAGTGCTTCTGTGAGAAGAAGCGATCGCGTCGTCGGCCTTCGAAGAAGGCCGGGCAGCGGGTCATCACCAGGGCGAATCAGGCCGATAGCGGGCGTCTTGGCCCTGCTCATGGCCGCCGAGGTGGCGGTAGCTTTGTCATCGACCGGTCAGGCGGTCGCCGTTCCCGCGCGCCACAGGACCGCCAGTGCGGCCCGGTCCACCGGTCCCCTGACGGCACCCGACGTGGCGTCAGCCATCGCCATGGCACGACTGCGCAAGCACAGGGTCGAGGTGGTGGACGAGCGGACCGCCCAGTCGACGACATGGGCGAATCCGAACGGCACCCTCACCACGAAGTCCTACGCCGCGCCGATCCGCTTCAAGCGGGGCGGAGCGTGGGTCGATGTCGACACCACGTTGCACGCCACGTCCGGCGGCGTGGCGCCCGAGGCGCAGCCGCAGGGTCTGACCCTCGCCCGGGGCGGCGAGAACTCGACCCTGGCGGCGGTGGGCACCGGCGCGCGCCGGGTGGCGGTCGGCTGGAGGGCACACTGCCCAAGCCCCGGCTGAAGGGGAGCACAGCCACCTACGCGAACGTCTCGCGGGGCACGGATGTGACGGTGCAGGCGACGCGGACCGGGTTCGAGGAGAACGTCGCCGGAGGCGGAGTCGACGTTGCGGTCGAGCTCTCGGCTCACGCCAGTAGAGAAGCCAGCGTGCGCCAGGCCTGCCTCGGGAGTGCGTCCCGGGGCTCTCCGTCCACCACCTGCAGCGCCACGTGGTCCGCTCCCGCATCTCGGAACGTCTCGATGCGGGCGCGGATCGACGCCTCGTCGCCCCAGGCGAACAGTGCGTCGATCAGGCGGTCGCTGCCGCCGTCCTTGAGGTCGTCTTCCGTGAAGCCGTGGCGGAGGAAGTTGTTGGTGTAGTTCGGGAGCGTCAGGTACATGGCGAGGAAATCACGGGCCAGGGTGCGGGCGCTGTCCGGGTCCGTTTCCAGGACCACCCCCAGCTCGGGGGCCAGCAGCGGGGCTTCGCCCAGGGCCTCGCGGGCCTGGGCCGTGTGCTCGGCGGTGACCAGGTACGGGATCGAACCGGCGGCTCGGTCGCGCGCCAGCTTCAGGCTCTTCGGGCCGAGGGCCGCCAGGAGCCGGCGGTTCGCCGGTACGCCCGCCGCGTCCAGGCCGTCGAGATAGGCGACCAGGGCCGAGTAGGGGCGGCGGTACTGGTCCGCCAGCTTTGCGTGGCTGACACCGAGGCCGAGGGTGAAACGGCCGGGGTGCGTCGCCTCCAGGTCGGCGAAGGCCGCCGCGCTGTCGGCGGGCTCGTGCTCCCAGATGCTCTGGATGCTGGTGCCGACGGTCAGCGTCGAGGTGGCCTCGATCAGCGGTACGGCGTTGCGGGCGGCGCTGTTGCCGCCCAGCCAGAGGGCGCCGTAGCCGAGCTGCTCCAACTCGGCCGCCGCCTCGGCGAGTTCGCCCTGCCGCGCCGGGTCCTCCGAGCGCAGGCCTACGCTCCAGATGCCGTACCGGCCGACGGTGTCCTTCAAGGCGTCACTCATGGGTTTGCGGTCCCTCCGATCGATTGCTGTACGACGGTGCCAACCGGAGGGAGCCTTGGGATCTTCCCGGCCCGATCAGTGACCCAGGAACTGCTCCAGCGCCTCGACCACGAACCGGTGGTCATCCAGCTGCGGCAGCCCGGACACCGTGACCGCGCCGATCACGCCGACGCCCTCCACGTTGATCGGGAAAGAGCCGCCGTGGGCCGCGTACACGTCCGGATCCAGGCGCGAGGAGTCCTCGAACGTCGAGCCCTTGGCGCGGAAGCGGGCGCCGACCAGGTAGGAGGCGGCGCCGTAGCGCTCCACCACCCGGCGCTTGCGGGCGATCCAGGCGTCGTTGTCGGGGGCCGAGCCGGGGAGTGCCGCGTGGAAGAGCTGCTGGCCGGCGCGGTGGATGTCGATGGCGACGGGGGCCTGGCGTTCGCGGGCCAGGTCGACGAGGAGGGAACCCAGGGCCCAGGCGTCGTCGTAGGTGAACTGGCGGAAGACCAGGCGTCGTTCCTGCGCCTCCAACTCCTCCAGGCTCGGGGTGAGTTCCGGGTGGAACTTCGGGGTGAGCTCCTGGGTATGGGTCTGCTTGTTCGTCACAGCGTCACCGCCACTCCATCGCGGGCCGAACGGCGCGCCGCCTCCAGTACCTCGAGGGCGGCTGCCGCCTCCAGCGCGGTCACCGGGTTGGGACCGCCGTCCAGCAGGGCTTTCGCCACGGCCGCATAGTAAGCGGGGTAGTCGCCCGGAAGGGTCGGTTCGGGGCGGCCGCCACCGGTCAGGGGGGATTCCCCGGAGCCCACGCGGCCCCACAGCGACTCGGGCTCCAGTCCCCAGTCGGGGCCGGGGCGCCTGCCCCCCTTCAGCGCCGCCTCCTGCGGGTCGAGGCCGTACTTGACGTAACCCGCCTTCGAGCCCAGCACCCGGAAGCGGGGGCCGAGCTGGGCGGCCGTGGCGGAGACGTACAGGTGGGAGCGGACGCCGTTCGCGTGCGTGAGCGCGATGAACGTGTCGTCGTCGGTCTCGGCGCCCGGGCGGCGGATGTCCGACTCGGCGTACACGGAGGCGGCCGGGCCGAAGAGGGCCAGTGCCTGGTCGACGACATGGCTGCCGAGGTCGTACAGCAGACCTCCGATCTCTGCGGGGTCGCCGGACTCCCGCCAGCCGCCCTTCGGCTGCGGCCGCCACCGCTCGAAGCGGGACTCGAAGCGCCATACGTCGCCCAGCTCGCCGTCGGCGATCAGCTTGCGGAGGGTCAGGAAGTCGTTGTCCCAGCGGCGGTTCTGGAAGACGGAGAGGAGCAGGCCGCGCTCCTCGGCCAGGGCGGCCAGCTCGCGTGCCTCGGCGGCCGTGCCGGCGACGGGCTTGTCCACGACGACGGGCAGGCCGGCCTTCAGGGCGGCGGTGGCGAGCGGGACGTGCGTCTTGTTCGGGGACGCGATGACGATCAGGTCCAGGTCGCCGGCCCGGTCGAACAGTTCGTCCGGAACGGCGGCCACGCGCACGTCCGGGAACTCGGCGCGGGCCTGCTCCTGCCGCTCGGGGTTCGAGGTGACCACCGTGTCGAGGGCGAGGCCCTCGGTGGCGGCGATCAGCGGGGCGTGGAAGACGGAGCCGGCGAGGCCGTAGCCGACGAGGCCCACGCGGAGAGGGGTGCCGGGAGTACCAGTCGTACCTGTCATGGCCCCCACTTTCGCAACGCTGTTGCCAAAGTGCAAGTACGAGGGAGAATGACTGGCGTGAACAGGACGAACGGCGGCGCCAATCTGCTCGCTCTGCGCAGCCACAACACCGCGCTGGTGCTCGACCTGCTGCGCACGGCCGGCCCGGAGGGCATCAGCCGCCTCGAACTCGCCGACCGCACCGGGCTCACCCCCCAGGCGGTCAGCAAGATCACCGCCCGGCTGCGGGAGGAGGGGATGGCGGCGGAGGCGGGCCGCCGCGCGTCGACCGGCGGCAAGCCGCGCACAGTCCTGCGGCTGGTGCCGGGGGCGGGGCATGCGGTGGGCGTACATCTGGACCGGGACGAACTGCGAGCGGTCCTGGTCGACCTGAACGGGATGGTGGTGGGGGAGCGGCGCACCCCGCTGGACCTCGGCGCGGGCGCACAGGCCGTGGTGGCGGCGGTGGCGCGGGAGGCGGAGGGGATGGCGGCGCAGGCGCTGGGGCCGAGGAGCGGGGGACCGGCGGCGGAGGCGCCGCGGCCGACGGGCGCCCTCGTCGGAGTCGGCTCCCTTCTCGGCGTCGGGGTCGCCCTCCCCGGCCCCCTCGACCACGCCCGGGGCGTGCTGCACCGGGTCACCGGGTTTCCCGAGTGGGACGGGTTCCCGTTGCGGGACGCGTTGGCTCGGCGGCTCGGGGTGCCCGTCGTCGTGGACAAGGACACCAACGCGGCGGCGCTCGGCCTGGCCGTCGGCGGGGCGGGCCGGTCCTTCGCGTATCTGCACCTCGGTACGGGGCTCGGTGCCGGGCTCGTGATCGGTGGGACCGTACACCGGGGCGCCCGGACCGGCGCGGGGGAGTTCGGGCATCAGGTCATCCAGCTGGACGGGCCCCACTGCGGCTGCGGAAACCGTGGCTGCATCGAGGCGCTGTGTCTGGGGGCGGTCGCCCGGGGCGAGATCGGCGAGGCCGCGCGGGTGCTCGGCGCCGGCGCCGCGAACCTCGTCGGGCTGCTCGACATCGACCTCGTACTCCTCGGCGGTCGTACGGTCGCCGCCGCGCCGGAGACGTTCGTACGAGGGGTCGCCGCCGTCCTCGACGAGCGCGCCCGGGGTGCGGGTGCCGTACCGGTGCGGGTCGCGCCCGGCGGGGAGCGGGGGGTCGCGGAGGGGGCGGCTCAGCTGCTGCTGGGACCGCTGTTCGGACGGGCGGACGGCTGACCCGCCCAGGCGCACCCCACGTGTGCGCCCTCTGCCGGTCTCAGGCGCGACACCGGTCGCCCGCGTGCGCTGATCGAGGGGACTTGCCAGGCCGTACGGAGCGGCACCCGCCATCCGCCGGAAGCACCCGGCATGGTCATGTGTTCATGCGACTGCCGTTCATGCGACCGCCTACGCCTGTATACCTCTGTGCCCCCGCCTCCCTCTGCCTCGCAGCCGCCGCCCTCCTCGCCTCCCCGGCGCAGGCCGACCCCCGTCCCTCCTGCGCCGCCGACGACCGCGCCTTCCCGGTCACCACCCGCATCCACGGCGGCCCCGACTCCTACGACATCGGCGGCGGCTACGGCACCTGGTACCTGGACCTCACCAACACCACCACCCGGACCTGCGCAAACATCCACCCCGTCGTCGTCCTCGTCGACGAGCGGCGCACCCTCGAGCCCGCCCAGGCCCGCCTGGAGTTCTACGACGGCACAGCGGGCGCCCGCCCGCACTCCGTCCGCTTCGAACGCACCGACGCGGACGAACTCGTCGGCGCCTTCGCCGACGACCGCGACCGTTTCCGCGGCTTCACCGTCGGCCCCGGCAAGACCCTCACCGTGAAGGTCCGGATGGCGCTCACCTCGGACGCCGAACCGAACGAGGTCATCGCCAACGCGGCCGTCGTACAACGCCACGACGACGACGGCGACTGGGTCGGCCAGTCGAACGACTACCGCTTCGGCATCGAGGCCGAACCGGCCCCGCGACCCGAGCGCGAACCCGCCCCCGACGCCACCGCCCCCGACGCCGCCGCTTCGGCCCCCGACGCCACCGCTTCCGCCTCCGACGCGGCCGCCCCGGCGCCCGACGGCCGCCCCTCCCTCGCCGAGGAACTAGCCGGCACCGGACTCGGCCCCGCGGTCGCCCTCGCCGCCGCGGCCCTGCTGCTCGTCGCCAGCGGTGCGCTGCTGCTGGTCCGCAGACGCCGCTGAGGCCACAGCCGCAGCCGTATCCGTGCCGCAGCCGTATCCGTGCCGCAGCCGTATCCGTGCCGCAGCCGTCTCCATGCCGCAGCCGTCTCCATGCGACAGCCGCATCCATGCCATAGCCGTATCCACCTCCTCAGCCGCACCCATCTCCTCAGAACCCGGCCATTCCCTCAAGATCCGGCCACTGTTTAGGCTGGGGCGCGCCCGGCACCCGGCACCGGGTACACGCGCGACGCACCGCGCACTTTGGGTACGGCAGGAGATCCAGCACATGGCAGAACGCAGGCCCATCGAGTCGTGGCTCACCGACATGGACGGTGTGCTCATCCACGAGGGCGTACCGATCCCCGGCGCCGACGCCTTTCTGAAGAAGCTGCGCGAGTCGGGCAAGCCCTTCCTCGTCCTCACCAACAACTCGATGTACACCCCGCGCGACCTGCACGCCCGGCTGCGCCGCATGGGTCTGGACGTGCCGATCGACTCGATCTGGACCTCGGCCCTGGCCACCGCACAGTTCCTGGACGACCAGCGGCCCGGCGGCTCCGCGTACGTCATAGGCGAGGCGGGCCTGACGACCGCGCTGCACGACATCGGCTACATCCTCACCGACCACGAGCCCGACTACGTCGTCCTCGGCGAGACCCGCACCTACTCCTTCGAGGCCATGACGAAGGCCGTACGGCTCATCAACGACGGCGCCCGTTTCATCTGCACCAACCCCGACGAGACGGGCCCGTCGACCGAGGGCCCGCTGCCCGCGACCGGCGCGGTGGCCGCGCTGATCACCAAGGCGACCGGGAAGAAGCCGTACTTCGCGGGCAAGCCGAACCCGCTGATGATGCGCACCGGGCTCAACGCGATCGGGGCGCACTCCGAGACCAGCGCGATGATCGGCGACCGTATGGACACCGACGTGCTGGCCGGTATGGAGGCGGGAATGCAGACGTTCCTGGTGCTCACCGGCCTGACCCGGCCCGAGCAGGTGGAGGACTTCCCGTACCGGCCGTCGAAGGTCGTGGACTCGATCGCGGACCTCGTCGACAGAATCTGACCGAATCCGGACGCTGACCACATTCAGACCACCCTCAAACGGATCGCGCCTGATCTGAAACCTTTCTGGACCCGTATGGAGCAGTGAGGCCCCGCTGAGCGTGCGGGGCAGGAGTCTGCGGGGGAGGCTCCAGATATCTGGAGGTTCACGATGGGTTCCCTACGCCTCACTGTCTGTTCCGCAGTCCTCGCTGCCGCCGCCCTCACCCCGGCCGCCCACGCGGCGGACGGCGGCGGCAGCGTCTCGGTGACCCCTTCGTCCCCCGCTCCCGGCGCCGAGGTCGCCCTCAGGGTGAGCGGCTGCTCCGGGAAGACGGCCACCGCCGCGTCGGCGGCGTTCGTCGCGGACGCCCGGCTCACGGGCAGCGGCGGCACGCTCGCCGGCGAGACCCGCGTCCGCTCCTCGATCCGGCCCGGCCCTCACGACGTGCGGGTCACCTGCGCCGACTCGCAGCTGAAGGGCACGATCACCGTCGCCGGGAGTTCGGCGCGGCCTGGCGCGTCCGCTTCCGCCTCGCCCGTCGCCCCCGTACAGGCGGGCGGCGGGGGCAC
>NZ_NTGE01000222.1 GCF_002291145.1 Streptomyces sp. SA15 | reverse complement strand
TGTTCCAGTGGTCGATGTGATTCTTCGCGCAGGTCCCCCTGCGCGCCCGTTTCTCGCGTTGCGGCCGGGTTGATGTGCTGGCCACGACGCTACTTCCTGGGTATGGAAAAGTAAACTCAGGTGAGGTGGGCCCCGGTCTCGACCGGGACATGTCTAACTGCTCGATTGCCCGGACCCTTGAGGTCGTGGGTGAGAAGTGGACGATCCTGACCCTGCGTGAGGTCTGGTACGGCTCGTCCCGCTTCAACGACTTGGAACGCGTCCTCGGCTGTCCTCGCAACCTCCTCGCGGCACGGCTCCGGATGCTCGTGGAAGAAAGGATTCTGGCCACCGAGACCTACAAGGAACCGGGCTCGCGGAGCCGGCCGAAGTACGTGATCACGCCCAAGGGTGTGGATCTCGTCCCGGCGGTGATGGGGCTCCTGCAGTGGGGCGACCCTTACCGCGCCGACCCGGAGGGCCCGGCCGTATTGGCGCGGCACCGCGGATGCGGCGCGCACGTCCTTGATGGCCATCTGCAGGGTGGGTCGGGGGCCTCGGCTGCTGCTCGGTTGAATGTTGTGACGTCGCTGGACGCGGGTAGCCGTCGGCGGCCGCGAGTACGGCTCGGTCTCCCGTCTCGCGCAGTCGTCGGCCCGACGCCAGGACGGCGGCAGCGGCGGGGCTCCGCAAGATCGGTTACGGGAAGTACGTCCTTTCCGACGCATGGGAACCAACCCCTTTGAAGGGCCCAACAACCGCTTAACCGTGTGGCGTTGCCCCAGACGCATAGCCCGTGTCCAGGATTCCGGGTCAAGGCCCCTACGTGCTGACGTTCACCCAGGCCCTGCAGCAGGAACTCGCCGAGAGTCCCGTCGTGGTGCAGGCTGTGCTGCCGGGCGTCTCGCCCGCGACTACGAGACCCTGCGCCAGCTCCGAAGTCATGATCCACATCGCCTCGGTCGACAACCTCACCAGGCGCATAACGGACGAGACCACCCCTACCTGACGAGGAACTTACTCGTGCCCCGGCATGCCCGACCACCCCGCACCATCGGCCCTGACCGGAACCTTGGAACGCAACCCGATGACCTCGCAACAGCGGCTGGGCGGCAAGAGTGGGTTCCTGTTCGACTCTCCTTCTCCGCAGTCGTAGACCTGGTCCGTCTCGGGGCCCAGGTGAGGCCCGGCGGAAAGGGCGTTGCTCACGGCCATGGTCCGCCATCTGGCGGCGCCACCCGTCGTGGGCTTCGGTCGGCTGTGGTCAGGCCTCCAGGCTCCTCGCCGTCGGTTGGTCGCTGTTGCCGTGTGCCAGTGACGCGAGAATTTCCTTGCGGCAGACATCGAGGATTTCGTCCGCCAGCGGAGAACCGTCCGGGCATGCCCGCGACAACATGATCGCGCCGATCGAATGGGCGAGCATGTCGATCACCATGGTGCGGGCCGCGCGCTGGTCCGCATCCCCCGGCGTAGCGCTTTTGGGCTGAAGGGCCGTCAGCAGGTTCTCGATCCCCGCTGCGAACTCTGTTTTGATGTCCGCTGGCTGACGTGCGGCGTCGCCGCTGAGGGCCGCGATGGTGCAGCCGTCACTGCGCCCGTCGCGATGCTCCCGGGAGACGTAGTTCTCGACGAACTCGGCGGGGTCCAGACCTTTTGTCCGTGCCGCGGTCTGTGAGAGCCCGCTTGCGGACGCTTCGGCCATGAGGTCGGCCTTGGAGCGGAAGTGCTTGTAGAACCCGCCATGGGTGAACCCGGCGGCTGCCATCAGTTCTGCCACGCCGACACCGTCATAGCCGCGCTCACGGAACAGCCTGGCGGCTGTCGCGACGATGTGCGCACGGTTGCGCTCTGCCTGTGCCTTGGTGACCCGCATGTCCAACCGCCCCTTCTTCGGTCGACGCTCGACAGTCCAGCGTACATAGATGTCGATCGACATCAAAGCGGTTGACTTTTTAGATTATGACCGTCATCGTATTGCTCACCCGCCACAGAAAGGGCCAGGCCATGAGTGACACACACCTGACTGCACCGACTCGTTTCATCGAGGTCGACGGCGACCGATTCGCCTACCGGCGCTGGGGCAAGCCCTCCGGCGTCCCGATCTTCCTGGTCCAGCACTTCCGCGGAGGAATGGACAACTGGGACCCGCTGCTCACCGACGGCCTGGCCGAAGGCCGTGAGGTCATCCTGTTCAACGGGCGCGGCATCGCCTCGTCATCCGGCACGCCACGCAACCGGATGGAGGACATGGCCGACGACATCGCCGCCGTAATCCGGGCGCTGGGGCTGGAGCAGGTCGATCTGCTCGGCTTCTCGATCGGCGGTTACCAGGCGCAGGAGGTCACGCTGCGCCACCCCCAGCTGGTGCGCAAGCTCCTCCTGCTCGGCACCGGCCTCCGAGGCGGGGACGCGACGATGCACCCCAAGGTGCCGGAGGTCGCACTGAATCCGGTCCCCGGCCTGGAGGACTTCCTCTTCCTGTTCTTCGGCCGCTCGGAAGCCGCGCGCGAAGCGGGCCGGGCCTTTTGGGAGCGACGTCACCAGCGGGCCGACCAGGACACGCCGAGCTCGCCCGCAGTCGCGCAGGCGCAGTTCGAAGCGACTACGGCCTATGCGGAACCGCTGCCGGGCGAGAATCCCTATGCCTACCTGAACGCGATCACCCAGCCGACGCTGGTCCTCAACGGCGAGAACGACGTGATGATCGCCTCGATCAATTCCTGGCACCTCGCCCAGAACATCCCCAATGCTCAACTGCTGATCTACCCCGATGCCGGGCATGGAGCGCAGTTCCAGTACCCCGAGCGGTTCCTGAAGCACGCCCTTCAGTTCCTCGACGAGTAACACCTGCGGGGCTTCGGTGTAGTCGCTGACGCCTGGTCCGTGATGATGGGCCAGCTCATCGGATCCCCGGAATGCGACAGGCACACCTTCTCAGGCCAGCATCCCGTCCGACCCCTCGGCGGTCAGGTCCGCGAGGTGCGAACGGGCCGATAGCAGCCCTGACCGTCGGACCACCATGCCGCCACGCCCCCGTGGCGCATCGCCCTTAAGGAGTACACGATGACGCAGCCCAGCACGATCAGCGTCGAGAGCCCGACCCCCCGGATTCGCAAGATCACATTCTCGAACCCGCCGGTGAACCTGATGGTCCCGGAAACCTTCGCCCGGCTGCGGGAGGTCATCACGGAGATGAGCGAAGACCCGGAGGTCCACGTCGCCATCTTCACCAGCAGCACACCCGGCTACTTCATCAACCACTTCGACATCGCCGCGGCCGGCGACGTTGCGCCGCCGGCCGAGGGGGAGGTGCCGCCCGCCGTCGACGTCATGATGCGGTTGACGAAGGCCCCGTTCATCAGCATTGCGGCCATCCGCGGACGGACCCGGGGCGGCGGGAACGAGCTGGCGCTTGCCTGCGATCTGCGCTACGCCAGCCGTGAGCAGGCACTGTTCGGCCAGCCGGAGGTCGCCAGCGGCCTGCTGCCCGGCGGTGGCGGCAGTGAACGCCTGCCTCGGCTGATCGGTCGCGACCGCGCGCTGGAAGCCATCCTCGGCAGCGACGACTACGACGCCGACCTGGCCGAGCGCTACGGCTGGATCACCCGCGCCCTGCCGGACGCCGAGCTGGACAGCTTCGTCGAGGGCATGGCGGCACGGCTCGCGTCCTTCGACAAGGCCGTGCTGGGCGCCGCCAAGGCCCAGATCAACCGGGCGACCCTGCCGCCGGACGTCGACGTCCACGCGGCCTATGGGGAATTCCTGAACTCGCTGACCGGGCCCGGGTTCCAGTCGCGGCTGCCCGGAGTCGGCAAGCTCATCGCCGAACTGGGCATCGAGGAGTGGCAGCGGAACCTGGGCAAGCACCTCGGTCTCGCCAACCAGCAGGCGTAGTCGTCCACACCCGCTGCGACGGACGCCACGGCCGCACACCTCATCCACACGCACAGCAGCCCCCGCTCCATGTCCCAGCAGCTCTCGGCACCGGACCTACAGGAACCGAGGGTGACTACGATGAGCTGATCCCCCGCTGAGGTCGTAGGTGGCGGGGGCGGTGCGAGCGGCGGGTGGGGTGTTCGTCCCGGTCGGCGGTGTGATCACCTGACGGTGATCGTCTGCCCGGTAGCTCCCCATGCTCTGACAGGCCCGCCAACTGCCCAACAGCGAACTCAGCTTCGCGCGAGGTCATCGGCAAGCTGCAGGCCAAGCACGGGGACGTTGTCCTGCCCAGGGATGCAAACGCTGACCGCGCAGGACGGCCCCGGTCCTGCGCGGTCATCCTCCGACCACCGCACGCAGCCATCGACCGTGGAGGCAGAGCGTGTGGTCATCGCCGATCGGTTCTGAAGGCTGCCGGTCCCAGCGCCGTCCACCACTGGTCGGCCAGTGCGTCGATGAGCTCGTCGTGGTCGTGGGGGCCTCGCGTACGACCGTGAAGTACATGGTGCGGTCCAACTGCATCATGAGCGTGAGGATGCGTTGACGTGCCACTTCGCGTTCCGGTCCCTTCCGGAAGGACCCCAGGTGGGTCGCCATGGCGTCGACGGCCTTCAGGAGGCTGCTGTACCAGCGGTCGGCGACCTTGGACTCGACGGCGGCAAGGGCCTGTTCCATCGCGTCCCAGCGCAGCCGGTCGCGATGCCACAACCGCGTGGTCTGCTCGACCCAGTCGCGTACCGCTGCCCGTGAGGGGTCCGGCAGGAGGGAGTCGAGGCGGCAGCGGACCGCTATGTGCCCCTGCGAGCGAGCTTCCCCGAAGGTGGCTGGCTGTCGGCCTCGGACGTCGTGATGCTCCGGGGACACCTAGCGGCTGTGGTCACAGTGCGCTGTCCGGGGACGTCGGTGACGGGCCCTCAGCGCCGCTGACCCAGCCCACTGCCCGAAACGGCGAGCACCGAGAGCAGGACCAGCGCACCGGCCGGCCCCAGCACGGTCCACGGCGCGAGTTCGACGTACGGCTGGTTCTCCGACAGCAGCCTCCCCCACTCCGGCGTGGGCGGCTGCTCGCCCAGCCCCAGGAAGCCGAGCGAGGCCAGCACCAGGACGGTGGTGGGCAGTCGTAGGAGGGCGTTGCGCAGGAGGGCCGGGCCGACCGCGGGCAGCAGGTGGCGGCGCAGCAGGTGCAGGCGTCCGGCGCCCATCGTGACCGCCGCGGCGATGTGACCGCCGGCGCGTTCCTGTTCGACCAGCGCGCCGGTCTGGGCGGCGTACGGCGTCCATCCGACCACGCACACCGCGCAGGCCGCGCCCCACACCGACGGCCCGGTCACGCCCGCGATCAGCAGTCCCGCGAGCACGGCCGGCAGGGTCGTCATCACCTCCGTCAGACCGGCGCTCGCCCGGGGCACCATGCCGAGCAGCAGCCCGGTCACGGCGCTGACCGCCGTCACCGCGAGGGCCACGCCCGCCGTGCGCAGCGCCCCGTGCCCCAGCCGGGCCAGCAGATCGCGGCCCAGCGAGTCCGTGCCCAAGGGGTGCGCGGCGGAGGGCGGCAGCAGTCGTGCCGCCGTGTCCACCTCCAAGGGGTCGCGCAGCAGCCCGGCCACGACGAGGGCGAGCAGGGCGAGCGCGCAGCCCCCGGCGACCCACCGCAGCGAGCGCGGCGGGGCGAGGCGCGGCCGGTGCAGAGTGGGCAGGGAACCGTCTCGCAGCGGCCGGCCGATCAGCGCGTTCCGCAGCGCCCGTACGAGGACACCGGCCGCCACCCCGAGCAGCACCAGGGCCAGCGTCGCGGTCTGCAACACCGGCAGGTCCTGGGCGATCGCGGCCTCCAGGGCGAGCCGCCCGAGACCCGGAATGTTGAAGATCTTCTCCACCGCGACCGCGCCGCCGACGAGCGCCACGACGGTCGGCAGGAACTGGGGCAGGACGCCCGGCAGCGCGCGCCGCAACGCGTTCCGGGCGAGGTAACTCGGTGGCAGCCCGGCGGCGTACGCCGTCCGCGCCCATGGTTCGTGGAAGGCGGCCGGCAGCGCCTGGTCCAGCAGTCCGCCGATCATCGCCCCCGACGGGATGCCGAGGGCGAGCGAGGGCAGCACCATCCACTGCGGTCCCTCCCAGCCGCTGGACGGGAACCAGCCCCACCACACCCCGCACACCGTCGCCAACAGCGAGGCCAGCAGGAACTTCGGCAGCGCGGCCAGGACAGCGGCCCCCGTGCCCGTACGGTCCTGGCGCAGGCGTCGCCGGGAGCCGAGGACGACCGTACGGGCGCAGACCAGCGCGGCCACCACCAGCGTGACCACGAGCGCGCCCAGCATCAGCGTGACGGAGACGGACAGGGCCGTGCCGATCTGGGGCAGGACCTGCTCGCCCGACACCCAGGAGACGCCCGCGTCGCCGCGCGGCAGACCGCCGATCCAGTGCAGGAGATGGGCGAAGGGCCCCTGATCCAGGTCCAACTGTTCGCGTACGGCGTCCAGTTGCTCCGGCGTCGGATCCTGGTCGGCGGAACGGGCCCGCAGCACCGTCAGCGCCGGGTCGGTCCCGGACAGCCAGGGCAGCAGGGCCACCGCGGTCAGCAGGCCGGCCCCGGCGACGACGCGACCGAGCGCCGCCGGCCACAGGAGAGGGCGGGCGGCGCTGCCGTAAGTGGCGCTCATCCGGGGTTACTTCAGGTGCGTGTCGATGTCGACGAGGGAGCGTTCGCGCGGGTCGAGGAGCACGCCCTCCACGTCGGTGGCGATGCCCTGCACGACCTGCTCGTGGACCAGCGGCACCACGGCGTCGGTGCGCAGGATCTCCGCCTCGGCACGCATGATCTTCCGCTGGCGCTGCTCCGTGTCGCCTTCCTCGCCCGCGGCCTTGACGGCCTTGTCCACGGCCCCGTCCTTCAGGCCCGCGATGTTGTAGACGCCGTCGCTCATGTAGTCGCTGGCGAGATACCCGACGGCGTCACCGGTGTCGAGGAGGGTCACCCGGGAGAAGACGAGCGCGTCGTACTTGCCGGCGAGGAGGTCGGCCTCCATCTGCGTGTACTCGCGCACGTCCTGCTTCACCGTGAACCCGGCCTTCTCCAGCTGCTGCTGGAGCACGGTCGCGGCCTCCGGAAGCTCGGCGCGGTTGGTGTAGGTGGCCAGGCGCAGGGTCTTGCCCTTGGTCTTGGACGTCACCTGGGCCGCGGTGGCGGCCTCCGCGCGGCCGGTCACCTCGACACGGTCGTCGGCGGCCCAGGGGACGGCCGGCCCGAACAGGCCCTGCGCGGGGTCGGCGTATCCGCCGAAGACGGAGTCGACGAGCGCGGAGCCGTCCACGGCCTCGCGGGCGGCGGCGCGCAGCGAGGCGTCGGCGAAGAGGCCGCTGCCGGTGTTGAGGATCAGGCTGTCGGTGCGCACGGACGGCACCTCGTGCCGGGTGTCCGCTTCCAGCAGCTTCGCCTGCGCGGTCGGGATCCACTCGGCGATGTCGACGTCGCCACCGCGCAGGGCGCCCGCGCGGGCGGTGCCGTCCGCGATCCAGGTGACGTCGATGCCGGAGGCCTTCGCCTTGCCGCCCCAGTAGCCGTCGTAGCGGCTGAGGGTGGCTTTGGTCTTGCCGTTCAGCTTGGTGAGCTCGAAGGCGCCGGTGCCGGTGCCGACCGGGCTGACGGCGCCGTCCTTGCCGTACGCCTTCGCGGAGAGGACGGCGAGGGCGGGGCTGGCCAGGCGCAGCGGGAGCACGGGGTCGGCCGTCTTGGTGGTGAGCGTGACGGTGTCGGCGTCGTCGGCCTTGGCGGTCAGCGTGACGTCACTGAGGACACGCGGTTTGGTCTCGGCGGCGTTGGCCTGGTCGAGCGCGTTGACGACCGATTCGGCGGTGACCTCGGTGCCGTCCTGGAAGGTGGCCTCGCGCAGCTCGAAGGTCCAGGTGGTGGCGTTCTGCTGCTTCCAGGACTTCGCCAGCGCCGGTACGGCGGTGCCGTCCTTGCCGAGCGCGGTCAGGCCCTCGGCGACGGACAGCTTGCTGAGCACGGTGGCGTCGTTGCTGTACGGGGACAGGGCCTGCACCGGCGGCACGGCCAGCGCGACCCGCAGCCGACCGCCCGTCCCGTTGTCGGAGCCCGCGTCGCTGCCGCTGTCGCTCTGGGCGAAGCAGCCGGCCAGCAAGGGGGTGAGGGCGAGCGCCGCTATGAGACCGCGGGAGGTGGTGCGCATGTCTGTCCTGTCGTACGGAAGAGCGGGGCATGCCGACGGTCCGCCGTATACGACGGGCCGGAGGCGGCGTCAGCATATAAGGGAAGCCTTACCAAAAATTCAGTCGGGTCGGTGAAATCTCAACCACTGGACAGGAAGGGCGGAATGGGGGTGTCGAACGACCGTGCGGTCGTGGCATCGTGGCCGCACGGACACAGGCGGAGGTGGATCTCGATGAGCGAGGCCGACCCGGGGCTGTTCGGACCGGACTCGGTGACCTGGCAGATGCACGGCGACCCGATGATGTGGGTCGCGGGCGTCCGCGCGCTCTACCTCCAGGCACTGCACCCGCGCGCCGTGCGTGGCGTCACGCAGAACTCCGACTTCCACAACGACGCCTGGGGTCGGCTGATGCGCACCGCCAACTTCGTCGGCACCACGACCTACGGCACCACCGAGGCCGCCGAGAAGGCCGGCGCCCGGGTCCGCAAGATCCACAGCATGCTGTCGGCGACCGACCCCGACACCGGCGAGCGCTACGGCGTCGACGAACCCGAACTGCTGCTGTGGGTGCACTGTGCCGAGATCGACTCGTATCTGCAGGTCGCGCGCCGCTCCGGCATCCCCCTCACCGACGCCCAGGCCGACCGCTACATAGGCGAACACCGCGCCAGTGCCCGCCTGGTGGGCCTCGACCCCGACGCCGTACCGGCGAACCGGGCGGAGATGAACACCTACTTCGAGAAGGTGCGGCCGGAACTCGCCGCAGGAGAAGAGGCACGCGAGGTGGACGACTTCCTGCTCCGCCCTCCGACGCACCCCCTCCTCATCCCGGCGCGCGAGGTGCTGTGGCGGCGCGTGGCACATCTGGCGTACGCCGCCCTGCCGCCGTACGCCCACGAGTTGTACGGCAGACCGGCCCCCGAACCCACCACCGTCACCCGCCAGTTGCGCGCCACGGGCACCCTGCTGCGCTGTATTCCCGCACGTCTGCGCTGGCAGCTCCCGCCCAAACACATCCTGCGCGCCATGGCCCGCCTGGGCCCGGGCTCCCGCCCGGCACCGTACAAACTCGGACCATAGCTCGCCATACTGGACCAGCCAGGGGAGGGCGGGCGTAGTAACGACGGGGGCGGTCGCAGGAGATGGGGGACAGCAGGCTGATCCAGGGCCGGTACCGGCTGCTCGATCTGATCGGGCGCGGCGGCATGGGCGAGGTGTGGCGGGCGCGCGACGAGTCGCTGGGCCGGCAGGTCGCCGTGAAGTGCCTCAAGCCGCTCGGTACGCACCACGACCAGTCCTTCACCCGGGTCCTGAGGGAACGCTTCCGGCGCGAGGCCCGCGTCGCCGCCGCCCTCCAGCACCGCGGCGTGACCGTCGTCCACGACTTCGGCGAGTCCGACGGCGTCCTCTACCTCGTCATGGAGCTCCTCGAAGGCCGCAACCTCAGCCAGCTCCTGGAGGACAACAAGCAGCACCCGCTGCCCGTCCCCGACGTCGTCGACATCGCCGACCAGGTCGCCGCCGCCCTCGCGTACACGCACCGCCAGGGCATCGTGCACCGCGACCTGAAACCCGCGAACATCGTCCGCCTCACCGATGGCACCGTGAAGATCTGCGACTTCGGCATAGCCCGCCTCGGCCACGACATCGGCTTCACCTCCCGGCTGACCGGCACCGGCATCGCCATGGGCACCCCGCACTACATGTCGCCGGAGCAGATCAGCGGCACCGAGGTCGACCAGCGCAGCGACCTGTACTCGCTGGGCTGCGTGCTGTACGAGATCGCCACCGGGGCACCCCCCTTCGACCTCGAAGACGCCTGGGCCATCCTCGTCGGCCACCGCGACACGCCTCCCCGCCCGCCGCGCAGCCACCGCGCCGACCTGCCCGAGTACCTGGAGCAGGTCATCCTCGACCTGCTGGCCAAGCGTCCCGAGGAACGCCCGCACGACGCCCGCGAGCTGGGCCGCCGGATCGGCGAGGGCCGACTCACGCCGACGTACGTGCCGACCGTGGTGACCCCGCAGCCGGAACTCCGCCCGCCCGAGCCCGCGCCGTCCCGAGAGGCGCGCCTGCCGTCCTGGACCCGCGGCATGACCACCGGCCACAAGGCGACCGGCGCAGGCCTCAGCACCACACCCCCGGACGCCGGAGCCGGACTCACCGGCGAGTGGATCCCGCGGCCGGTGACCGGCCGAACCGATGAACCCGTGCCGGACGAGCCGCCCACCCCCTCCCCGGAAGCGGTCACCGCGCTCGCCGGGCGCCACAACGCCGGCCTCAGCCTGGGACGCCTGGGCCGCTGGGCGGAGGCCGGCGAGGTGCACCGCGCGGTCGCCGCCGAACGCGAGTACCTCCTGGGCCCCGACCACCCCGACACCCTCGCCAGCCGCTACGAGGTCGCCTTCACCTACAGCCGCACCGGCCGCGCCGCCGACGCCCTGCGCGAGTACAAGCACGTCGCCCGCGCCAGGAGCATCGCGCTCGGCCCCGACCATCCCGACACCCTCGCCGCCCGCCAGGAAATGGCCTATGTGCTGGGCCAGTTGGGCCGCCACTTCGACGCGCACCAGGTCTACAACTCGGTCCTCACGGCCCGCGAGCGCACCATGGGCGCCGACCACCCCGACACCCTGCGCTGCCGCCACAACCTCGCCTTCAACCTGAGCAGACTCGGCCGCCTGGAGGACTCGTACCGCATGGCCAGCGATGTGGCGGCCGCCCGCGCCCGGGTACTCGGCCCGCACCACCCCGACACCCTGGTCACCCACTACGAAGTCGCCTACGCTCTGGGCCAGTTGGGCCGCTGGCAGGAGGCCCTGCAGACGTACCGCGAGGTCGCCGAGGCCCGCGCCCAGGCCCTCGGCCCCGACCACGCCGACACCCTCGCCGCCCGCTACGAGGTCGGTATCAGCCTCGGCCGGCTCGGCCGCAGCGCGGAGGCGCTGCAGCTGTACCGCGACCTGATCGACGACCGCACCCGCGTCCACGGCCCCACCCACCCGGAGACCCTGCGCGCCCGCCACGGCCTCGGCGTCAACCTCGGCCGCCTCGGCCGCTGGGAGGAGGCCCTCGCCGAATCCCGTGACGTGTGTGCGATCCGCGAGCGCGTCCTCGGCCCCGACCACCCGGACACCCTGGTCAGCCGCCGCGAGGTCGCCGTCGGTCTCGGCTGGCTCGGCCGCTGGACGGACGCGCTCACCGAGTACCGCCGGGTGGCCGCCGCCCGCGAGCGCGTCCTCGGCGCCGCCCACCCCGACACCCTCGCCAGCCGCAACGACGAGGCCCACTGCCTGGAACAGCTCGGGCGGGGCGCCGAGGCGGTGGAGCTCTACCGCCGGGTGGCAGTCCTGCGCCAGCAGCGGACCACGGGCGGCGCCTGACCCCGACGCGGCGCATCGCTGGCCGATGTGGATCACCCCGTGTTACCAAGAACCATGCCTGCACACGAGGGACACCGGACGTACGACGCCGTCGTGATCGGCGGCGGCCACAACGGCCTGGTCGCCGCCGCCTACCTGGCCCGGGCCGGACGCTCCGTGCTGGTGCTGGAGCGACTGGACCGCACCGGGGGCGCCGCCGTCTCCACCCGGCCCTTCGCCGGCGTGGACGCGCGGCTGTCGCGCTACTCCTACCTGGTCAGCCTGCTGCCGAAGAAGATCGTGCGGGACCTCGGCCTGGACTTCCGCGTCCGCACCCGCACCGTCTCGTCGTACACCCCCGTGGAACGCGACGGCCGGCCGACCGGACTCCTGGTCGGCGGCGGCGAGCGGCGCACCCGGGAGGCCTTCGCGCGGCTGACCGGCGGCGGGCGCGAGTACGAGGCCTGGCAGCGCTTCTACGGCATGACCGGCCGCGTCGCCCAGCGAGTCTTCCCGACCCTCACCGAGCCGCTGCCCACCCGCGACGAACTGCGCCGCCGCGTCGACGACGAGGAGGCCTGGCGAACCCTCTTCGAGGAGCCGATCGGGGCGGCGATCGAGGACCGCTTCGCCGACGACCTGGTACGGGGCGTGGTCCTCACCGACGCCCTCATCGGGACGTTCGCCGACGCCCACGACCCCACGCTGCGGCAGAACCGCTGCTTCCTGTACCACGTGATCGGCGGCGGCACGGGCGCCTGGGATGTGCCCGTCGGTGGCATGGGCGCCCTCACCGACGCCCTGGCCTCGGCGGCACGCGCGGCGGGCGCCGTCCTCGCCACGGGGCACGAGGGCGTACGGATCGACACGGACGGCCGTACCGCCGAGATCACGTACCGGACCGCTGACGGAGAGGGTGTCGTCGCCGCCCGGCACGTCCTGGTGGGCGCCTCCCCGCAGGAACTGGCCGCCCTCACCGGCGACGAACCGCCGGCCCCCGCCGAGGGCGCCCAGCTGAAGGTGAACATGCTGCTCAAGCGCCTGCCGAGGCTGCGCGACGACGCCGTGGACCCCCGCGAGGCCTTCTCCGGCACCTTCCACATCGCCGAGGGTTACGAGCAACTGGCCACCGCCCACGCCCAGGCCGCGTCCGGCGAGCTGCCCACCGCCCCGCCCTCCGAGATCTACTGCCACTCGCTGACCGACCCGACGATCCTTGGCCCGCATCTCGTCGAACAGGGCTACCAGACGCTGACGCTGTTCGGCCTGCACACGCCAGCCCGGCTCTTCGCACGGGACAACGACGGCGTACGCGGGGAGCTGCTGAAGTCGACGCTCGCCCAGCTCGACACCCACCTCGCCGAGCCGCTCGCCGACTGCCTGGCGACCGACGCCGAGGGGCGCCCGTGCATCGAGGCGAAGACCCCGCTGGACCTGGAGCGGGACCTGCGGCTGCCCGGCGGCAACATCTTCCACCGGGATCTCGCCTGGCCGTACGCCCAGGAGGACACGGGCCGCTGGGGCGTCGAGACACGGCACCCGAACGTGCTGCTGTGCGGGGCGGGCGCCGTGCGCGGGGGAGGGGTGAGCGGGGTGCCGGGGCACAACGCGGCCATGGCGGTGCTGGAGGCGACCGACCGCTGAACGGCTGCATGCGTCGGCGCGTGAGGGGTACCGCGACATAACGGAGATTCCGTACATCCAGAGGGAGGCTGCCATGGCGGACCTCAACCCCATCGATCTGCAGAAGGCCCTCAGCGGCATGGACTACCCCACGGACAAGAAGCACCTGGTGGAGCGTGCCCGCAAGAACAAGGCAGACGACAAGATCGTCAGCCGCCTCGACGGCCTGAAGGAGGACCGCTTCGACGGCCCGAACGAGGTACAGAAGGCCGTCTTCAACGAGTAGCGGACCGGCCCTGCACGGTGCGGGGCCCGCCTGGTCGGCCGACGGCGTCCACCCCGTCCCCTCGACCCGCGCCGCGTCCGCAAGGCGCGCCTCGTCGAACAGGACGCCGTCGGCCGTGGCGACGCGCAGCCCGTCGACGTACGCCCCGCGGCCGACGTACACCCGGTCGGTCGCGTACCGCCGGCGCGGCGTGAGCCTGCCGGCGGCGGGGAGGTCGGCCATGGGCATCCGCTGGTCAGCGGGGAACTCGGCACCGGTGTCGCCCAAAGCGAGGGCGCGGCGGCCCAGTCGGCGGCGCGTCAGCGGATCTGCCTGTGCGTATCTCTGCCGGGGTGCGGTGAATCGATGGAGTCCGCGGCCGACGTAATCTGACGGAGCATCAGAATACCTCTTCCGTCGTCCGGAGGACTGCGGCATCCTGCGCCCATGCAGACGGAGCTGAGCAAGAAACTGGGAGTCGAGCACGCCGTCTTCGGCTTCACGCCGTTCCCCGCCGTCGCCGCGGCCATCAGCCGGGCCGGCGGCTTCGGAGTGCTCGGCGCGGTCCGCTACACGGCCCCCGACGACCTCAAACGCGACCTCGACTGGATCGAGGCACACGTGGACGGACAGCCGTACGGCCTGGACGTCGTCATGCCCGCGAAGAAGGTGGAAGGGGTCAGCGAGGCCGACGTCGAGGCGATGATCCCCGAAGGGCACCGGCAGTTCGTCAAGGACACCCTCGCCAAGCACGGCGTGCCCGAACTCGCCGAGGGTGAGGCGTCCGGCTGGCGCATCACCGGATGGATGGAGCAGGTCGCCCGCACCCAACTCGACGTCGCCTTCGACTATCCGATCAAACTGCTCGCCAACGCCCTCGGCTCCCCGCCCGCCGATGTGATCGCCCGCGCGCACGACCGCGGCGTCCTCGTCGCCGCGCTCGCGGGCAGCGCCCGGCACGCGCGCAAGCACAGCGAAGCCGGCATCGACATCGTCGTCGCCCAGGGGTACGAGGCCGGCGGCCACACCGGCGAGATCGCCTCCATGGTGCTCACCCCGGAGGTCGTCGACGCCGTCGATCCGCTGCCCGTGCTGGCGGCCGGCGGGATCGGCAGCGGCCGGCAGGTGGCGGCCGCGCTGGCACTCGGCGCCCAAGGGGTGTGGTTGGGCTCCATATGGCTGACCACCACAGAGGCCGACATGCACTCGCCCGCCCTGACCCGCAAACTGCTCGCCGCCGGTTCCGGCGACACCGTCCGCTCCCGTGCCCTGACCGGAAAGCCCGCACGCCAGCTGCGCACCGAGTGGACCGACGCCTGGGACGACCCGGAGGGGCCCGGCACCCTCCCGATGCCCCTGCAGGGCCTGCTCGTCGCCGAGGCCGTCTCGCGGATCCAGAAGTACAAGGTCGAGCCCCTGCTGGGCACGCCCGTCGGCCAGATCGTCGGCCGGATGACCAGCGAACGCAGCGTCCAGGCGGTCTTCGACGACCTCACCCGTGGCTTCGAGCAGGCTGTCGATCGCATCAACCGCATCGCCGGAAGGAGCGGCCAGTGACGAGCACACCTCCCGCGGGCTTCTGGGCCCAGGCCACCGCCGACCCCGACCGCACGGCCCTCATCGCGCCGGACGGCGAGCAGTGGACCGCCGGCCGCCTGCACGCCGCCGCCAACCGTCTCGTGCACGGCCTGCGCGCCGCCGGCCTCGAACGCGGTGACGCCTTCGCGGTCGTCCTGCCCAACGGACCCGAGTTCTTCGCCGCGTACCTCGCCGCCACCCAGGCAGGGTTCTACCTCGTCCCCGTCAACCACCACCTCGTCGGCCCCGAGATCGCCTGGATCGTCGCCGACTCCGGTGCCAAGGTGCTCCTCGCCCACCAGCGCTTCGCCGGCCCCGCACATGACGCCGCCGATGAGGCCGGCCTCCCGGCCGGCCACCGGTACGTGGTCGGCACGGTCGAGGGCTTCCGGCCGTACGCCGAACTCCTCGACGGGCAACCGGAGTCGGCGCCCGCCGACCGCACCCTCGGCTGGGTCATGAACTACACCTCGGGCACCACCGGCCGCCCCCGCGGCATCCGGCGGCCCCTGCCCGGCAAGCTGCCCGAGGAGGCCTACCTCGGCGGCTTCCTCGGCATCTTCGGCATCCGCCCCTTCGACGACAACGTGCACCTCGTCTGCTCGCCGCTCTACCACACCGCCGTACTCCAATTCGCGGGCGCGTCCCTGCACATCGGCCACCGCCTGGTCCTGATGGACAAGTGGACACCTCAGGAGATGCTCCGCCTCATCGACGCCCACCGGTGCACGCACACCCACATGGTCCCGACCCAGTTCCATCGGCTGCTGGCGCTCCCGGAAGAGGTCCGGGCCCGCTACGACGTCTCGTCCATGCGGCACGCCATCCACGGCGCCGCCCCCTGCCCCGACCACGTGAAGCGGGCCATGATCGACTGGTGGGGCAACTGTGTGGAGGAGTACTACGCCGCCAGTGAGGGCGGCGGAGCCTTCGCGACCGCCGAGGACTGGCTGAAGAAGCCCGGCACCGTCGGCAAGGCCTGGCCCATCAGCGAACTCGCCGTCTTCGACGACGACGGCAACCGGCTCCCGCCCGGCGAACTCGGCACCGTCTACCTGAAGATGAACACCGGCGGCTTCGCGTACCACAAGGACGAGGCCAAGACGAAGAAGAACCGCATCGGCGACTTCTTCACCGTCGGCGACCTCGGACTGCTCGACGAGGACGGCTATCTCTTCCTCCGCGACCGCAAGATCGACATGATCATCTCGGGCGGGGTCAACATCTACCCGGCCGAGATCGAGTCCGTCCTGCTCGCCCACCCGGCCGTCGCCGACGCCGCTGCCTTCGGCATCCCGCACGACGACTGGGGCGAGGAGGTCAAGGCCGTGGTCGAACCGGCGCCCGGCCACGAACCCGGTCCCGCCCTCGCCGCCGCGATCCTCGACCACTGCGCCGAGCGACTCGCCGGGTACAAGCGGCCCAAGGGCGTCGACTTCATCGCCGAGATGCCCCGCGACCCCAACGGAAAGCTGTACAAGCGACGGCTGCGGGACCCGTACTGGGAGGGCCGCACTCGCCCGGTATGACGAGAGACGTTCTCGATGTCCGTCACGGGGGCGCATGCCCGACGCCCGTGGCCCAGGAAGGTGCCTGCCCCCCGCCGCGCTGACGCCGATTGGCGCGAGGGGTTCGCGGCGGAGTTCACTGGTGCACGACCGCACACTGAAAGTGAGCACCACGCACCGAACGACTAGGAAGGACACGGGAATTGGAAACCCCGGCATCGGCGACCGAGCAGTTCGAGTCCCTCCGGCCCCTCCTGCTCGGGCTCGCCTACCGGCTGCTCGGCAGCATGAAGGACGCCGAGAGCGTCGTCCAGGACGCCCATCCGCGATGGCAGGGCGCCGACCGCACCGGGATCCGTGAACCTCGGGTCTTCCTCATCACCGTCGTCACAGGTCTCGCCCTCGAGCGGCTGCGAGCGGCACGGGCGACCCGCGAGGCGTACACCGGGCCCTGGCTGCCCGATCCCGTCGCCACCGACGTGCTCGGCCCGCTGGACAAGGCAGGGCTGCGGGACACCGTCGGCTACTGTGCCGTCCACCTGATGGAGCGTCTGTCACCCCCGGAACGTGCGGTCGTAGTGCTGCGGGAAGCCTTCGAGCTGTCGTACGGCGAGATCGCCCGCATCCTCGACACCACCGAGACGAACTGCCGTCAGATGCACCTGCGCTCCGGGCGCCGGCTCGCCGCCGGGCGTAACCGGTTCACGCTTTCGGATGAAGACCACGCCAAGCTGCTGACCCGGTTCCTGGAGGCCGCGCAGAGCGGCGATCTGGCCGGTCTGTTCGAGCTGCTGACCGAGGACGTCGTCGCCTGGTACGACGGCGGCGGCAAGGCCAGGGCCGCCCAGCGGCCGGTCGAGGGCCGCGACCAGGTCATGGCGTTCATCGCCGGCCAGGTCGCCCGTCACCCGTTCGGCACGCCGCGCCGGGTGGACGTCAACGGTCGGCCCGCCGCCGCCCTCGCGATCGACGGCATCGACCAGGTCGTCACCATCGACGTGCGCGACGGCCGTATCGACGGCATCTACGCGGTGCTCAACCCGGAAAAGCTCGGCCACATCCCGACGTGACGACGACTGTGAGACGACTGTGGTCCCGCCACGTGTGACGGGACCACGTGATCAGCGGTCGCACACGGCCGGCGCTTCTGGTGCTTGACCTCCCTCCGCGCCCCACCGAGGATCATGTGTCATGACGCCTGGACACGGCAGCACGGTCGACGGGGTACTGCGACGCAGCGCCCGGCGCACCCCGGCGCGCGTCGCGGTGGAATACGGCGACCGCTCCTGGACGTACGAGGAACTCGACGAGGCCGTCTCCCGCGCGGCCACCCTCCTGCGCGACCAGGGCCTCGCCCCCGGCGACCGCGTCGGCGCCTACGGCCACAACTCCGACGCGTACCTGATCGGCTTCCTCGCCTGCGCCCGCGCCGGCCTGGTACACGTGCCGGTCAACCAGAACCTGACCGGCGACGACCTCGCCTACATCGTGGGCCAGTCCGGCAGCATCCTGGTCCTCGCCGACCCGGACCTGGCCGGACGACTCCCCGACGGCATCCGTACGTTGCCCCTGCGCGACGCCGACGGCTCACTGCTGGCACGGCTGCCCGAGGCGCCCCCGTACGACGGCCCGGAGCCACGGAGCGAGGACCTGGTCCAGCTGCTGTACACCTCCGGTACGACGGCCCTGCCGAAGGGCGCGATGATGACGCACCGCGCCCTGGTCCACGAGTACCTGAGCGCGATCACCGCCCTCGACCTCAGCGCGGGCGACCGGCCGGTGCACTCGCTGCCGCTGTACCACTCGGCGCAGACGCACGTGTTCCTGCTGCCGTACCTCGCCGTCGGCGCGACCAACGTCATCCTCGACGCGCCGGACGGCGACCGGCTCTTCGAACTGATCGAAACCGGCCGCGCGGACAGCCTGTTCGCCCCGCCCACGGTGTGGATCGGCCTGTCCAACCGCCCCGACTTCGCGACCCGCGACCTGAGCGGACTGCGCAAGGCGTACTACGGCGCCTCGATCATGCCGGTGCCCGTCCTGGAGCGCCTGCGGGAACGCCTCCCGAAACTGGCCTTCTACAACTGCTTCGGCCAGAGCGAGATCGGCCCGCTGGCCACCGTCCTCGCCCCCGACGAACACAAGGGCCGCATGGACTCCTGCGGCCGCACCGTCCTCTTCGTCGACGCCCGTGTGGTCGACGAGGACGGCAAGGACGTCCCCGACGGCACACCCGGTGAGATCGTCTACCGCTCCCCGCAGCTGTGCGAGGGCTACTGGGACAAGCCCGAGGAGACGGCCGAGGCCTTCCGTGACGGCTGGTTCCACTCCGGAGACCTCGCGGTGCGCGACGCCCACGGCTACTTCACCATCGTCGACCGGGTGAAGGACGTCATCAACTCCGGCGGTGTCCTGGTCGCCTCACGGCAGGTCGAGGACGCGCTGTACACGCACGAGGCCGTCGCCGAGGTCGCCGTGATCGGCCTGCCCGACGAGCGGTGGATCGAGGCCGTCACGGCGGTCGTCGTCCCGCGCGGCGAGGTCACGGAGGAGGCCCTCGTCGCCCACGCCCGCGAGAAGCTGGCCCACTTCAAGGCGCCGAAGCGAGTCGTCTTCGTGGACGAGCTGCCGCGCAACGCGAGCGGGAAGATTCTCAAACGGGAGCTCAGGGACCGCTTCGGCGGCTGATGTCCCGTGCGTCTAGCGCGGACGCAGATCCACGATCCGGCGGATCTTGCCGACTGACCGCTCCAGCGACTCCGGTTCGACGATCTCGACGGCGACCGACACGCCGATGCCGTCCTTCACGGCCGCCGCGATGGCCCGCGCGGCCGCGTCCCGGGCCCCGGGTGGGGCATCGGGCCGGGCCTCCGCCCGTACGGTGAGCGCGTCGAGGCGGCTCTCGCGGGTGAGCCGCAGCTGGAAATGGGGCGCGACGTCCGGTGTGCGCAGCACGATCTCCTCGATCTGTGTGGGGAAGAGGTTCACCCCGCGCAGGATCACCATGTCGTCGCTGCGGCCGGTCACCTTCTCCATCCGCCGGAAGACACGGGCCGTGCCCGGCAGCAGCCGTGTCAGGTCGCGCGTCCGGTAGCGGATGACGGGCATGGCCTGCTTGGTGAGCGAGGTGAAGACGAGCTCCCCGTGCTCGCCGTCCGGCAGTACCTCACCGCTGATCGGGTCGACGATCTCGGGAAAGAAAACTGGTTCGTACGCCGCCTCACCGCGTTCCTCGACGGCCCTGACCCGGGCCGGTAGCTCAGAGCTTGTGTCACATCCCCGGTGGCACGGGAGATGTGACACAGGCTCTCACCGGTCCGCGGCGACCGCCACCTCCCGGGCCCACCGGTAGTCCGCCTTGCCGCTCGGCGAGCGTCGAATGGCCTCCGTGACCACCAGCCGGCGTGGGATCTTGTATCCCGCCAGCCGGGCACGGCAGTGCGTCTGGATGTCCTCGAGGGACGGTCGCCCCGCGCCCTCGCGCAACTGCACGACGGCCGCCACATGGTGGCCCCACTTCGCGTCCGGCACGCCGGCCACCAGTGCGTCGTACACGTCCGGATGGGACTTCAGCGCCTGCTCGACCTCCTCCGGATAGACCTTCTCGCCACCCGTGTTGATGCACTGCGAACCCCGGCCGAGGACGGTGACCACGCCCTCGTCGTCGACGGTGGCCATGTCGCCGAGCAACACCCACCGCTCGCCGTGCTTCTCGAAGAAGGTCTCGGCGGTCTTCGCCTGGTCGTTGTAGTAGCCGAGCGGCACGTGGCCGCACTGCGCGACACGGCCCACCTCGCCCACGGCGACC
Organism: Streptomyces sp. SA15; assembly: GCF_002291145.1. Lineage (GTDB taxonomy): Bacteria > Actinomycetota > Actinomycetes > Streptomycetales > Streptomycetaceae > Streptomyces. The sequence continues at coordinate 71,642 of NZ_NTGE01000222.1, read as the reverse complement.
GGCTCGTGGGTGGCTGGATCGACCACCTGTGTACGGGAGTTGACGCGGATGCGGAAGCCCCGCTCGGGGCCCGAGTCCTGAGTCGCCGTGCCGTTGAAGCCGGACTCCGAGGAGCCGAAGTTGTTGAGCAGCATGACGTTCGGGACGAGCGCCTGGAACTGTCGGCGCACGGTGTCCGACATGATCGCCCCCGAGGACGACACGCTGAACATCGACGACATGTCGGTGCCCTTCATCGGGCCTTCGAGCGCGTCGATCAGCGGGCGCAGCATCGCGTCGCCCACCAGGGACATGCTGGTGACCTTCTCCTTCTCGACGGTCCGCAGCACCTCCTCGGGCACGAACTTGCGGTGCAGCACGACGCGTTGGCCGAAGTTGAAGCCGATGAAGGCGGTCAGTGTGGACGTGCCGTGCATCAGCGGGGGAGCGGGGAGGAAGGTGATGCCCGCGCCGCCGGCCGCGACCCGCTCGGCGAGCTCCTCCGGCTTCTTGACCGGCTCCCCGGTCGGCGCGCCGCCGCCCAGTCCGGAGAAGAACAGGTCCTCCTGACGCCACATCACACCCTTGGGCATCCCCGTGGTGCCGCCGGTGTAGATGATGAACTGGTCGTCTCCCGAGCGGGGCGGGAACCCGCGCTCCGGGGACCCCTCGGCCTCCGCGTCCGTGAAGGCCACGGCGGGCACCTCGGCCGCCCCCGCCGCAGGCACCCCGACCCGCACCAGGTGCCGTAACCCGTCCGCCCGCGGCAGCGCCGCCGCCACGCGGTCGGTGAACTCCGCGTCGAAGACCAGCGCCGCCAGATCGGCGTCCCGGTAGAGGTACACCAACTCGTCTTCCACATAGCGGTAGTTGACGTTGACCGGCACGATCCGCGCCTTCAGGCACCCCAGCACGGTCTGCAGGTACTCGACGCCGTTGTAGAGATGGAGCCCGACGTGCTCGCCGGGACGTATCCCGCGGTCGGCCAGATGATGGCCGATGCGGTTGGCGGCGGCGTCCAGCTCCGCATACGTGAGCCGTCGCGCGGCGCCCGTGCCGGGGATGTCGAGGTACACGAGCGCCTCGCGGTCCGGCACCACGTCGACGACCGACTCGAACAGGTCCGCAAGGTTGTACTCCACCGCTCCTCCTGACCCCGGGGCGTGCCTGGCATCCGTCGGTTCGCGGTCATCAGAGCAAAGGGGGGCGCAACTGTGAAGGGTCCGCGTCGAAGAAATCTGACTCTGTGTCAGAAAACCCTTGAAGTGCCCCGGCACCTACTGCAACCTGTTCTCGTTCTTTCAGAGGGGAGATGGGCGATGAGTGGCACCGAACACCTCACCGTGCGGCGCGAGGGCGCCACACTGGTGCTCACGCTCAACCGGCCGGAGGCGAAGAACGCGCTCTCGCTGTCGATGCTCGTCGGCCTCTACGACGGCTGGGTGCGGGCCGACGAGGACGACGAGGTCCGCTCGATCGTGCTGACCGGCGCGGGCGGCGCGTTCTGCGCCGGCATGGACCTCAAGGCCCTCGCCGGGAACGGCATGGAGGGCGAGCACCACCGTAGCCGCCTCAGGGCCGACCCGGACCTGCACTGGAAGGCGATGCTGCGCCATCACCGCCCCCGCAAACCGGTGATCGCCGCCGTCGAGGGGTACTGCGTCGCCGGCGGCACGGAGATCCTCCAGGGCACCGACATCCGGGTCGCGGGCGAGTCCGCGACCTTCGGTCTGTTCGAGGTCAGGCGCGGCCTCTTCCCGATCGGCGGCTCCACGGTCCGCCTCCAGCGGCAGATCCCGCGCACCCACGCCCTGGAGATGCTGCTCACCGGCCGCCCCTACAGCGCCCGCGAGGCCGCGGACATCGGCCTGATCGGCCATGTCGTCCCCGACGGCACCGCACTCGACAAGGCCCTGGAGATCGCCGGACGGATCAATACCTGCGGCCCGCTGGCCGTCGAGGCAGTCAAGGCCTCGGTGTACGAGACCGCCGAGATGACCGAGACCGACGGACTCGCCGCCGAACTGAAGCGGGGCTGGCCGATCTTCGACACCGCCGACGCCAAGGAAGGCACCCGCGCCTTCGCGGAGAAGCGACCGCCCGAGTACAAGCGCGCCTGACCCTGCCGCAGAAGGAGACATCCGGGATGCCCGAAGTCCTCAAAGCGCCGCTCGTCGTCGAGTTCCCCTTCACCCGTTCCCTCGGCCCCGTCCAGAGCGCCTTCCTCACCGGCCTGCGCGAACGCGTCGTCCTCGGCGTGCGCACCGGCGACGGCCGCGTCCTCGTCCCGCCCGTCGAGTACGACCCCGTCACCGCCGAGGAGATCCGCGACCTGGTCGAGGTCGCCCCCACCGGCACGGTCACCACCTGGGCCTGGAACCACGAACCCCGCCGCGGCCAGCCCCTCACCACCCCCTTCGCCTGGGCCCTGGTCCGCCTCGACGGCGCGGACACCGCCCTCCTGCACGCCCTGGACGCCCCCGGCCCCGACGCCGTGCACACCGGCATGCGCGTCCGCGTCCGCTGGGCCCAGGAACGCTCCGGCGCCATTACAGACATCGCCTGCTTCGAGCCGTATGCCGCCCGGCAGACCGACGAAGCTCCGACCGAACCGACGGTCCACACCGGCGAGTTCGCGGACGCGGTCACCGGCATCGTCGCCCACGCCCGCCTCGACTACACCTACTCGCCCGGCCGGGCGCAGTCCGCCTACATCCACGCACTCGCCGACCGGCGCATGGTCGGCGAACGCTGTCCGTCCTGCCGCAAGGTGTACGTCCCGCCGCGGGGTGCCTGCCCCACATGTGGCCAGCCCACATCGGAACAGGTCGAAGTGGGTCCGCGCGGCACGGTCACCACGTACTGCGTCGTCAACATCAAGGCGAAGAACCTCGACATCGAGGTGCCGTACGTCTACGCACACATCGCCCTCGACGGCGCCGACCTCGCCCTGCACGGCCGTATCGCCGGCATCCCCTACGACCAGGTGCGCATGGGCCTGCGCGTCGAAGCCGTCTGGACGGAAGGCGCCCGCTACCCCGACCACTACCGGCCCACCGGCGAACCGGACGCGGAGTACGACACCTACAGGGAGCTGTTGTGACGCGAGAGATCGCCGTGGTGGCCTTCGCCCAGACCGACCACCGGCGCACCAGCGAGGAATTCTCCGAGGTGGAGATGCTGATGCCGGTCCTGCACGACGTGCTCGACCGGACCGGCCTGAAGACCGCGGACATCGGCTTCACCTGCTCCGGCTCCAGCGACTACCTCGCCGGCCGCGCCTTCTCCTTCACCCTCGCCCTCGACGGAGTGGGCGCCTGGCCGCCGATCTCCGAGTCGCACGTCGAGATGGACGGCGCGTGGGCGCTGTACGAGGCGTGGACCAAGCTGCTGACCGGCGACGCGGACACCGCCCTGGTGTACTCCTACGGCAAGTCGTCACCCGGCTCCGTCCGCGATGTCCTCACGCGACAGCTGGACCCGTACTACGTGGCCCCGCTGTGGCCCGACTCCGTCGCCCTCGCCGCCCTCCAGGCGCAGGCGCTCATCGACGCGGGCGAGACGGACGAGCCCGCGCTGGCCGCCGTCGCCACCCGCAGCCGTGCAGCCGCGTCCACCAACTCCCATGCGCAGCTGAGGGGTTCGGTGCCGCACGGGGAGTACGTCGTACGGCCGCTGCGCACCGGCGACTGCCCACCCGTCGGCGACGGAGCCGCCGCCGTGATCCTCGCGGCCGGGGAGCGGGCCCGGGACCTGTGCGCGCGGCCCGCCTGGATCCGCGGCATCGACCACCGCATCGAGGCACACGGCCTCGGCGTCCGCGACCTGACCGACTCGCCCTCCACCCGCCTGGCCGCCGAGAAGGCGGGCGCCTTCGAACGGCCCGTCGACACCGCCGAGCTGCACGCGCCGTTCAGCGCGCAGGAGGTCGTCCTGCGCAAGGCGCTCGGGCTGGACGACAGTGTCCGCGTCAACCCGTCCGGCGGCGCGCTCGCCGCCAACCCGGTCATGGCCGCCGGGCTCATCCGCATCGGCGAGGCCGCCGTTCGCATCCACCGGGGGGAGTCCGACCGGGCGCTCGCCCACGCCACGTCCGGCCCCTGTCTGCAACAGAACCTGATCGCCGTACTCGAAGGGGATCCGCGATGAGCAAGGAGCCCGTGGCCGTCGTAGGGATCGGCCAGACCAAGCACGTCGCGGCGCGCCGGGACGTGTCGATCGCCGGGCTCGTCCGGGAGGCGGCCCGCCGGGCCCTCGACGACGCCGAGCTGACCTGGGCGGATGTCGACGCCGTCGTCATCGGCAAGGCGCCCGACTTCTTCGAGGGCGTCATGATGCCGGAGCTGTACCTGGCCGACGCGCTGGGCGCGGTGGGCAAGCCCATGTTGCGGGTCCACACGGCGGGCTCCGTCGGCGGATCCACCGCGCTGGTCGCCGCGGGCCTGGTCGCGGCCCGCGTCCACGGCACCGTGCTCACCCTCGCCTTCGAGAAACAGTCCGAGTCCAACGCCATGTGGGGCCTGTCCCTGCCGATCCCCTTCCAGCAGCCCCTGCTCGCCGGGGCGGGCGGCTTCTTCGCCCCGCACGTGCGCGCGTACATGCGCCGCAGCGGCGCGCCCGACACGGTCGGCTCCCTGGTCGCGTACAAGGACCGGCGCAACGCGCTGAAGAACCCCTACGCGCACCTCCACGAGCACGACATCACCCTGGAGAAGGTCCAGGCCTCGCCCATGCTCTGGGACCCGATCCGCTACTCGGAGACCTGCCCCTCCTCGGACGGCGCCTGCGCGATGGTCCTCACCGACCGGGCCGGCGCCGCCCGTGCGCCCCGCCCGCCCGCCTGGATGCACGGCGGCGCGATGCGCAGCGAACCCACCCTCTTCGCGGGCAAGGACGCCGTGTCCCCGCAGGCCGGCCAGGACTGCGCCGCCGACGTGTACCGGCAGGCCGGGATCGTCGACCCGCGCCGGGAGATCGACGCCGTCGAGATGTACGTGCCGTTCTCCTGGTACGAGCCCATGTGGCTGGAGAACCTGGGCTTCGCCGACGAGGGCGAGGGCTGGAAGCTCACCGAGTCCGGGGCGACAGAACTGCACGGGGACCTGCCCGTCGACATGTCGGGCGGGGTCCTGTCGACCAACCCCATCGGCGCCTCCGGCATGATCCGCTTCGCCGAGGCCGCGCTCCAGGTGCGTGGACAGGCCGGAGAACACCAGGTGGAGGGGGCGCGGCGGGTGCTCGGGCACGCCTATGGCGGCGGATCGCAGTTCTTCTCCATGTGGCTCGTCGGGTCGGAACCCCCTGACTCCTGAAAGGTCCCCCTCACGTGGCCTGTTGGGGGCACGAACCGATCGCTAGGCTGGCCGCGGACGACGAAATCGGGAGGAGCACGGACGTGGCCGAGAGCACCATCCAGCAGCAGCCGCTCACGGGCTGGGACAAGCCGGAGCTGGACCTCAGCAACGCCGAGTGGCACTCCAGCAGCCGTGGCCTGGGAGATGTCCAGATCGCCTTTGTCGAGGGATTCATCGCGATGCGCAACAGCGGCCGGCCCGAGAGCCCTTCCCTGATCTTCACACCCGCGGAGTGGGGCGCGTTCGTGTCGGGAGCGAGGGAAGGGGAGTTCGACCTCACCTGAACCTCACCTGAACCTCATGTGATCCGGCGGGCCGATGCGGCGGGCCGATCCGGCGGTGTTCCGCCCGTTTTTCCGGACACGCGACCTCCAGCGCCGTCCTGGGGCCGATGCCTGAGCAAGGCTGGCCCCAGGAAGCGCGAAGTCGTACTCCGGAGGTGAGGAACCCATGAGCACCCTGCCGGTGATCGCGGCCGTCGACGGTTCGAACGACAGCCTGCGGGCCCTGGACTGGGCGTTCGACGCCGCCCGCAGGCGTGAGGCGCCGCTGCGGGCGGTCCATGTCCGGCAGTACGCCGCCTGGACGCAGCCCGAAGCTCTGGACGCCGGGCCGCCGGACTCGGACGTCGACCCGGTGCTCGACCAGGTACGCACCTACCTGGAGGACCGCGCCGACCGGCCGGTGATCGAGTACGTCGGCCTGGAGGGCGCGCCGGGCGCCCTGCTGCCCGAACTGGGCGCCACCGCCCAGCTGTTGGTGCTCGGCTCCCGGGGCCGCGGCGGCTTCGCCAGCCTGCTGCTCGGCTCCAACGGCATGGCCGCCGCCCGCGACGCCGAGTGCCCCGTGGTCGTGGTGCCCCGCCCCGGGCGCGAGGTGCACGGCGAGGCGCCGATCGAGCCCGGGCCGCGTGTGGTCGTCGGCCTGAAGGTCGACAGTCCCGACGAGGCCACGCTCGCCTTCGCCTTCAAAGAGGCCGCCCTGCGCGGCGCGCGTCTCCAGGTCGTCTCCGCCTACCCCTGGCCGGTCCTGAGCTGGGCGGCCCCCGGCGAACTCGTTCCGCCGATGATCGACCAGGCCGCCGTCGAGAGCGAGACACGGGCCCTCGCCGAGGGCTTCCTCGCCCCGCACGGCGCCCGGCACCCCGACGTCCGCATCGACCCGTACGTGGCCCCCGGCGACGCGGCCGGCCACCTGGTCGCCGCCTCGAAGGACGCCGACCTGGTCGTCGTGGGCCGCCACCGACGGCGCTTGCTGGCCCCCGCCCGCCTGCTGGGCTCGGTCACCCACGCCGTACTGCTGCACGCCGCGAGCCCGATCGCGGTGGTGCCGCCGGCGTCGCCGGAGGAGTGAGAGGCCCTGACCTGATGGATACCGGCGGGACTGTCATCAGTTCCATACACCTGACCTCGAAGAGCCGCCCGCACGTCACGCACCCTGCCCGGGCACGTACCATTGGCCGCATGTCGTTCCTCCGCCGCCGCAGCGCCACTCCCGCCGGGCCCGACTTCGACGTACTGGCCATGGACCCGAGCGACTGGCCGGGCAATCTGGGCGCGGGCCTGCTGCCCGCCCCGGACGGCACCTGCCAGGGCGTGTACCTGCGGTACGACCTGTTCGGCGGCCGCGGCCCCGCCATGATCATCGGAAATCTGCCGGAGGGCTCCCCGGCCCGTGACGTCGCCGAGGGTGAGGTCCCGTTCGAGGTGGGCCAGCTGCTGCTGGCCCTGGAGAACGACGAGGACGTCACCGTCGTCGGCACCGAGGACATGCCGGTGATGCAGGGCGACAACCTCCTGATCGTGCGCCGCCTGAAACTGTCCGAGAGCCGGATCTCCTGCGTGCAGTTCGACCGGAGCGACAACGTCCTGGTGACCATCGCCGCCTGGGACCGCCCGATCACCGACGATCTGTACGCGCTGCTGAAGCCGCTCCCGGCGGAACTGTTCCAGCAGGGCTGACCACCCTCGCCACACCGGCACCTTTCGGACGTTCGCTCGTCCGGAGGTGCCTTTGGTTTGTCATGACTCTTGCCGCCCGGTGATCGGACCTTTAATGTCCCGGGCATGCCACACGAGTCGCAGGACATCTCTCGCAGAACCACACTCAAAGCGGCGGTAGTTGGAGCAGGCGGCTTAGCCGTGAGCGGTTCGACCCTCGGTTCCGCCGAGGCTGCCATCCAAGATTCCTCGGACGTATCGGAAGGGGCCTTCAAGCCCCTGGTGCTGTGGTACTCGGCGCCCGCGGCGGACTGGGAGCGTGAGGCGCTGCCCATCGGCAACGGCGCGCTCGGCGCCATGGTCTTCGGCACCCTCGCCTCCGAACGCCTGCAGTTCAACGAGAAGACCCTGTGGACCGGTGGCCCAGGCTCGGCGCAGGGCTACGACCACGGCAACTGGCGCGCGCCCCGCCCCGGAGCCATCGACGCCGTGCAGGACGACCTCGACGCACAGCGGCGGCTCGACCCGGAGGCCGTCGCCGACCGGCTGGGCCAGCCGCGCGTCGGCTTCGGCGCCTACCAGACCTTCGGCGACCTCCACCTGGACCTCCCCGCCGCACCGGCGCCGGACGGATACCGCCGCGACCTGAACCTCGACGACGGCATGGCGTCGGTCGCCTACACCGACCAACAGGTCCGCCACCGACGGGAGTTCTTCGCCTCCCACCCGGACGGCGTGATCGTCGGACGGCTCACCGCCGACCGCCCGGGCAGCGTCGCCTTCACCCTCCGCTACACCTCACCCCGCAAGGACTTCACCACCACCGCGACCGGCGGACGCCTGACCGTACGAGGCGCCCTCGTGGACAACAAGCTCCGCTTCGAGGCCCAGGTCCAGGTCCGCACCACGGGCGGAACCGTGACCTCGAACGCCGACGGCACGATCACCGTCACCGGAGCCGACAGTGCCTGGCTCGTGCTGGCCGCCGGCACGGACTACGCCGACACCTACCCCGACTACCGCGGAGACGACCCGCACGCCGCCGTCACCCGCGCCGTCGACCGGGCGAAGGGCCGCAACTACGACTCCCTGCGCGCCCGGCACATCGCCGACCACCGCGCCCTGTTCCGCCGCGTCGCCCTGGACCTCGGCCAGTCGTTCCCGGCGGACGTCCCCACCGACCGGCTGCTCGCCTCGTACACGGCCGGCGCGAGCGCGGCGGACCGCGCCCTGGAAGCCCTCTACTTCCAGTACGGCCGCTACCTGCTCATCGCCTCCTCCCGCCCCGGCTCGCTGCCCGCCAACCTCCAGGGCGTCTGGAACCACAGCACCACGCCACCCTGGAACGCCGACTACCACGTCAACATCAACCTGCAGATGAACTACTGGCTCGCCGAGGCCGCCAATCTCGCCGAGACCACCGCCCCGTACGACCGCTTCGTCGAGGCCCTGCGCGCCCCCGGACGCCGCACGGCACGGGAGATGTTCGGCACCAACGGCTGGGTCGTGCACAACGAGACCAACCCCTACGGCTTCACGGGCGTCCACGACTGGGCCACCGCGTTCTGGTTCCCGGAGGCGGCGGCGTGGCTCACCCAGCAGCTCTACGAGCACTACCGCTTCGGCGGCTCCACCGACTACCTGCGCACCACCGCCTACCCGGTGATGAAGGAGGCCACCGAGTTCTGGCTCGCCAACCTGCGCACCGACCCGCGCGACGGCACCCTGGTCGTCACCCCCAGCTACTCGCCCGAGCACGGCGACTTCACCGCGGGCGCGGCCATGTCCCAGCAGATCGTGCACGACCTGTTCACCAACACCCTCGAAGCCGCCCGCGTCCTCGGCGACGCGCCTGACTTCCGGCAGCGCGTCGAACAGGCCCTCGCGGACCTGGACCCCGGCCTGCGCATCGGCTCCTGGGGCCAGCTGCAGGAGTGGAAGGAGGACCTGGACGACGCGGCCGACGACCACCGGCACGTCTCGCACCTGTTCGCCCTGCATCCCGGACGGCAGATCGAGCCCGGCAGCAAGTGGGCCGAGGCCGCCAAGGTCTCCCTGAACGCCCGTGGCGACGGCGGCACCGGCTGGTCCAAGGCCTGGAAGATCAACTTTTGGGCCCGGCTGCACGACGGCGACCACGCCCACAAGATGCTCGGCGAACAGCTCAAGTCGTCGACCCTGCCCAACCTCTGGGACACCCACCCGCCGTTCCAGATCGACGGCAACTTCGGCGCCACGTCCGGCATCGTGGAGATGCTCCTGCAGAGCCACCACGACGTGATCGAGATCCTCCCCGCCCTGCCCGCCGCATGGCCGGACGGGTCGGTCCGCGGGCTGCGTGCCCGCGGCGGCGCCGTCGTCGACATCGACTGGGCGGACGGAAAACCCACGCGCATCGCGCTCACCGCCACCCGGACGCGCCGGCTGACCGTACGCAGCGGCCTGCTGGAGGACGGCGAGACCACGCTCAGGGCCGTCGCCGGACGCCGCTACGAGTGGCGCTGACGCCGTACGTACGAAGGGCCGGGCGCCCACGGGGGAGCCCGGCCCCTCGGCTCGCGGAGGCTACGACCGCGACGGCTCCGCGCGTACGTCCGCCGCCCGCACGAACGCCACCCGGTGGCCGAACTGGATCTCGTAGTACAGGTCCTTGCCCACCACGACCTTGTGCGAGGCCTCGTCGAAGCTCACCGCGTAGTAGTACTCACCCGGCACCTTGTCACCGACCACGTACCGCTGGCCCTTGAGCAGCTTGTACGGCAGCGGCGACACCGACTGGGCGGGCACTCCCGCCGGGTAGGCGGAGGCCTCCGGGTAGGCGCGACCGTAGACCGGGACGCTCGAAAGGCCGGCCTTGGGGGTCACCACCCGGCCGGTCGCGTGCACCGCGGTCGGGTTCTTCTTCGGGTTCTTGAACCAGGCCTTCTGTCCGAGGAACCAGATCGCCGTCCAGTCGCCGTCCCGGCCGGCGACCGCGTACTGCTGGCCGGTGGAGACCCGCGAGGACAGGTCGTTCACCCCGGTGGTCGGGGTCGTGCCCAGGCCGATGTCCTTGATCAGCGGGTAGGACTCGCCGGGCCCGGAACGCAGTCGTACGGCGCTCGACCCGTGGACCGCACAGGGCTCGCCCTTGGCGACGCAGCCCGTGTACTGCGGCCGGTTGGCGGAGTAGTCGGGCCGGATCGTCACCAGGCCGCCGCGCTCGTCGGCGGTGGCCTCGAAGGGGCGGCCCAGCAGGGCGAAGTAGTGACGCCAGTCCCAGTACGGGCCCGGGTCGGTGTGCATGCCGGCGATGGCCGCGGTGGTCCCGCCCGGGACGTTGTCGTGTCCGAGGACGTGCTGCCGGTCCAGCGGGATGCCGTACTTCCGCGCCAGGTACTTCACCAGTCGCGCCGACGACCGGTACATGGCCTCCGTGTACCAGGCGTCGGGGCTCGCCAGGAAGCCCTCGTGCTCCAGGCCGATCGACTTGGCGTTGACGTACCAGTTGCCCGCGTGCCACGCCACGTCCTTGGCCTTCACATGCTGGGCGATGTGACCGTCCGTGGAGCGCAGCGAGTAGTGCCACGACACATAGGCCGGGTCCTGCACCATGGCGAGGACTCCTTCCCAGGGGCCCTCGGTGTCGTGGATGACGATGTGGTCGATGCTCTGGGACGCCGGTCGGTCGCCCACGTCGTGGTTGCCGTAGTCGCCCTCGCCGAGGTCCTTGTACGCAGCGGGGATCCACTCGCAGGACACCGTCTTCGGGCACTCCGTGCCGCCCGCGTCGAGCCCGCGCAGCCCCGTGCGGGCCAGCTGCGCGGTGTCGGGTACCAGGTTCGGCCGGCCGGCCAGGGCGATCCGCTGACCGGCGTCGGTGATGCGCTCCTCACCGGTACGCAGCACGTCGTACACCTCATTTGCGTACGCCGCCGCCGTCGCGCTGTCGTCCGCGCCGGAGAACCGGGCCACCGCCCCGTACCACTTCTCCGGGTTCTTGCTCAGCGGCTCGCCCAGGTCCTTCTGGGCGGCGGCCAGCAGGGCGGCACCGCCCGCCACGTTCGCGGCGGCATCGGTGCGCAACTGCTCGGCGGAGAGGCCGGTGAGCTCGGCCGCCCTGGCCAGGGTCCTGAGGCGGGCCGGGAGTCCGGAGTTCCGCGGGACCTTCGTCTTGGGAGGCAGCGGCGGTCGGGCAAGGTCGCCGCGCGCGTCCTCCGTGCCCTCGCTGTGGTGCGGCGCGCCGGCGAGCGCGGTGCGGGCGTCGGTCAGATGCATGGGGCCGTACCCACCGGTCACGCTCGGCGCTCCGCCGTGCGCGTCCCAGCGGGACTGGAGGTAGGAGACGCCCAGGAGCACGCTCTGCGGCACGTGGTACTCGGCGGCCGCGGAGACGAACGCCTGCCGCAGCCGGTCCGCGGAGGCCCGGCCGTCGGGCGGGGCCGCGCCGAGCAACGGCAGCAACAGGGCGGCGGAGGCCACCGTGCCGACGGTTCTTCGGATACGTCTGTCGCGTCTGTGCCCGGCGGCTCCGCCGGTGCCGGTGACGGATCCTCTCAATGCGGCCTCCTGGGACGGTCGGGCGATGAGCCGTGCGGGGCCGGTGCGTCTGCGATACCGGCCTGCCGACGATCCGTCAATCATGCCCAGGAGCGGGCTATTTCTCCCGTTCATCAGATTTATGGGAGTTTCGTGGCGGACATACGACGGTCCGCGGTGCGCCGATGTCCTGGCGCACCGCGGACCGTCATCCCCGTCAGCGAGTGCCGACCGCCGCGCGCACGGCCCGGCGGGCCAACTGGCAGTCGTCGTGCAGCCGCCTGAGCAGCAGTCGCTGTTCCTCGCCGGACGGCGCAGCACCCGGGTGGGCTGGTCCCGGTGCCGCCGGGGTCGTGTCGTGCATCGAACGCTGCACGGCCGTCTCGTAGGTACGGATCTCACGGGTCAGCACGAGCATCAGGTTCACCAGGAACGAGTCCCGTGAGGCGGGACCGGCCGACTGGGCGATCTGGCTGATCTGCCGCCGGGCCACGGGCGCGTCGCCGAGGACCGACCACAGCGTCGCCAGGTCGTAGCCCGGCAGGTACCAGCCCGCGTGCTCCCAGTCCACCAGCACTGGACCGGCCGGTGACAGGAGGATGTTCGACAGCAGCGCGTCGCCGTGGCAGAACTGGCCCATGCCCTGCCGGCCCGCGGTCGCCGCGATGCCGTGCAGCAGCTTCTGCAGGTCGCCCAGGTCCCGGTCGGTGAGCAACCCCAGCTCGTGGTAGCGGGAGATGCGGGCCGCGTAGTCCAGCGGGGCGTCGAAGGTGCCCGCCGGCGGCCGCCAGGCGTTCAGCCGGCAGATCGCGCCGAGTGCCGCCCTGATGTCCGCGCGGGGCGGGGCCTCGGCCGGGTGCCGGTGCAGTGCCGCCACCCGGCCGGGCATCCGCTCGATGACCAGGGTGCAGTTGTCCGGGTCCGCCGCGATCAGTCTCGGCACGCGCACCGGTGGGCGGTGCCGGACGAACGAGCGGTATGCGGCTATCTCGTGGCGGATCCGCTCGGACCACACGGGGGAGTGGTCCAGTAAACACTTGGCGACGGCCGTGCTGCGTCCTGTCGTGCCGACCAGGAGCACGGAGCGTCCGCTGCGGCGCAGCACCTGGACCGGGGCGAACTCCGGGCAGATCCGGTGCACCGACGCGATCGCCGTGCGCAGCTGGGCGCCCTGAGGGCCGGACAAGTCGAGTCTCCCGCTGAGCGGTTGGGTGCCGAGCCCCGGAACACGCCGGGTCATGCCCGCACCGAGCACGGGGGCCGCCGGGCGTGCGGGGTCGAGGTAGGGGCCACCACCCGCCGGACGGGGGTGCAGCGACCGGGGCGGAGCGGACACGGAGGACGATGCTGTGTACATGGGCGAAACAGATCCCTTCGTGTGCCTGCGACGTCAGTGCGCTACCCGGCCCGGCCCCTTGGGAGCACCCTGGGGAATGTCCCTCGGCGACCGGGTCGGGGTGGCGCGTTCCTACCTGACACCCGATGCCCAGTGGCACACCATCTGGCGTGCCCTGGCGAACCCTGGCGAATAGTCGCCCGGCAACTCTCACCGGGCTACTGTCAACTCAGCCGAGAACCTGGGGGCTTGACGTGAGCGGACAACCCAACTCCCGCCTGGCGGACCTGTTCGGCCTGGCCGGCTGGTCCAAGGGTGAACTCGCGAGGCTGGTCAACCGGCAGGCGGCGGCCATGGGCCACCCCCAGCTGGCGACCGACACCTCCCGGGTGCGGCGTTGGATCGACATGGGAGAGATCCCGCGCGATCCGGTGCCGCGGGTGCTGGCGGCTCTGTTCACCGAGCGTCTCGGCCGTGTCGTGACCATTGAGGACCTCGGTCTGGTCCGGCACGGGCGTGCGGGGAAACGGCCACGAGGCGGGAGCGCTGAACATCCCGACGGAGTGCCGTGGGCGCCCGAACGGACCGCCGCGGTCCTCACCGAATTCACGGGAATGGACCTCATGCTCAACCGACGCGGCTTGGTGGGCGCGGGTGCCGTGCTCGCCGCGGGATCCGCACTCAGCAGCGCCATGTACGACTGGCTGCACACCGATCCGGCCCTGACCGCCGACGCTCCCCAGTTCGCCGACCCCCTGCACGCCGACCCCGCTGGGTTCGACCGCTACGAGGCCGCCCCCATCGGATCGCAGGAGATCGAGGAACTGGAGCGCTCGGTGGAGGTGTTCCGGGCCTGGGACGCGGCCCGCGGAGGCGGGCTGCAGCGCAAGGCAGTCGTAGGCCAGCTCAACGAAGTGGGCGGCATGCTCGCCTACCGTCACCCCGACCATCTCCAGCGGCGCCTGTGGGGCGTCGCCGCCAACCTCGCCGTCCTCGCGGGCTGGATGTCGCACGACGTCGGCCTGGAGCCCACGGCCCAGAAGTACTTCGTCATCGCCGCCCATGCCGCGAGAGAGGGCGGCGACCGGCCCCGCGCCGGGGAGGCGCTCTCCCGAGCGGCTCGCCAGATGGTGCACCTGGGCCGGCCCGACGACGCGCTCGACCTGATGAAGCTCGCCCGGTCCGGCTCCGGTGACGAGGTGCTGCCGCGCACCAAGGCGATGCTCCACACCGTGGAGGCCTGGGCACAGGCCTCCATGGGCAAGGGCCAGGCCATGCGCCGCACCCTCGGTCAGGCGGAGGACCTCTTCGTCTCCGACCGGGGCGACGTGCCGCCGCCGAGCTGGATGCAGACCTTCAAGGAGGAGGACCTGTACGGCATGCAGGCCCTGGCTTACCGCACGCTGGCGGAGCACGAGCCGGGCGCGGCCGTGCACGCCCAGCACTACGCGGAGAAGGCCCTGTCCCTGCGGGTCGACGGCCGGGAGCGGTCGAAGATCTTCGACCATCTGTCCATGGCATCGGCCTGCTTCATCGCCGACGACCCCGAACAGGCGGACCGTTACGCACGGCTGGCCCTGATGGCCATGGGGTCGAACTCCTCCCGTCGCACCTGGGACCGGCTGGCCCAGATGTACCGGCTCACCGCCGAGTACGCCACCTACCCGAAGATCCAAGAGCTGCGGGAGGAGATCAGGCTGGCGCTTCCGAAGGGCAAGAAGCCCGGCACCAGCGCACAGGCATAGCAGGCATAAGGAGAACAGTGCACAGGCACAGGGGAACTGTGCCGCCGTGCTCTCACATCACCCTGGCGACGAGCACGCAGGCGTCGTCCTCGCGCTCGGTTCCTCCGAACTCCTCCACGACCGTCCGCACGCAGTCCTGTGCGGTGCGCGCCTCGCCGAATCGGGGGGCCAGGTCGAGGAGACGGTGCACGGTGTCCGCTCGGTCGTGCAGCGGCACCAGCCCGTCCGTGTGCAGCAGAAGCAGATCGCCTGCTTCGAGGGTCTCTTCGGCCTGCTCGTAGGAGGCACCGGAGGTCGCGCCGAGCAGGACGCCGTCGGGTGCGTTCAGGGTGCGCCCCGTCCCGTCGCGGAACAGCAGCGGGGCGGGGTGTCCCGCCTGGGCCCACGCCAGCGTGCGGGTCTCGGGCCGGTAGCGGCAGCAGACCGCGCTGCCGAGGGCCGGCTGCACGGTGGCGTCGAGCAGCTGGTTGAGCCAGGCCATCAGCTGACCGGGCTGGGTGCCGGCCATCGCCATGCCGCGTACGGCGCCCAGCAGCGTCGCCATGCCCGAGGTCACCGCGACGCCGTGCCCGGTGAGGTCGCCGACGCTGAGCAGGGTCTCGCCGTCGGCCAGTTCGAGCGCGTCGTACCAGTCGCCGCCGATCAGCGCGCTGGTCGACGACGGCAGATAGTGGGCCGCCAGATCGAGGGTCTCCGGTCCCTGGTGCGGGAGCCGCAGGGAGCCGCGCCACGGCGGCAGTACGGCCTCCTGCAGCTCGACCGCGAGCCGGTGCTCGGTCTGCGCGTGGTGCCGGTGGCGTTGTAACGAGTCACGGGTCTCGTTCACCGCCCGCTGGCTGCGGCGCAGTTCGCTGACGTCCCGCAGCACCGCCCACATCGACGCGGTACTTCCGTCGGCGGCGAGCAGCGGCTCGCCCATCATGTGCACGGTCCGTACCTCGCCGTCCGGGCGCACGACGCGGAACTCGCCGTCGATGGGCTTGGCGTCGACGAGGCAGTCGGTGACCATGGCGGTCAGCTTCGGCCGGTCCTCGTCGAGCACCAGGGACGGCAGCTCGTCGAGGGTGAGCGGGGGAGCGGCGGGGTCGCGGCCGAGGATCTGGTAGAGCTCTCCGGACCAGCCGGCCTCGTCCGTCAGCAGGTTCCACTCCGCGCTTCCGACCCGGCTGAGCAGCGAGTCGCGCCGGGGAGCGGGCGGTACGGTGCGGACGGAGGGCGCCGCCTCGGCGGGCGCGGGCACGGGCGGCGGGCCGTCCCGCAACTGCGCCAAGTGCTCGTCCAGGTCGTTGAGTTGGTGCAGCGCGAGATCGCACAGCGCGCGCTGCCACCGCTCCTGCGGATCCGCGCCGTCGCTCTGCGTGTCCCTCCGTACGGCGTCCACGTCGCCCTTGAGCCGTCGCGTCTGCGATATGAGCGCGTCGACCGAGCCGCGTCCTGGCGGCTGGGCGGCTGGGCGGTCCGCAGAGAGATGGGACGGCATGACGCACTCCGATGCGGGACGGTACGACCAAGGCGGACGGAAGGACCGTTACGACTCTTGCACAGCCCGCGACGCCCTGTAAGGGATTTGGCAACACACGATACGGTGGTGCTTCTGGCATATGCCACAGTCTTCAGGGAGCGGCTGTGTCATGCGTCCGGTGTACTACACCGTGTGGGTCAAGTCGTAGGTGGCATACGTGAATTGAGGGATTGTCGGGGTGGCCGACGCGGTCTTCAGTTGTGTGTTCGACGGCCCTGTGTTCTAGAAGTCTGGCATATGTGGTTCCGGCCGTGCCAGGCGGCGTCCCAAGGGGTCAGTACCGCAGCACGCCGGCGATCCCGTCGGCGTCGCCCAGTGTGCCGTCCGGTACGAAGCGGACGTCGGCGCCGGTCTCCAGGCACTGTTCGACGATCTCGTCCACGATGTCCTCGCGGGCGTCCAGGTCACCGCTCTCGGCCGGGATCAGGTGGGCGCCGCCGTCGTCGCGCACCGTCACCCGGTAGTTCTCCTCGACGGCCAGCAGCCCCACCCGGCCCTCCCGGGCGTTCTGCCAGACCTCGTCGACACCGGCCGCGAACGCCCGGCGCCCGCGCGCCGATTCGAGTTCCCGCGCCACGGTGTCGGTGCTCTTGCGGGCCTCGGCGGCGACCCGCGGCCGGACCGCCTGCCACACGGCCTCATGGGTAGCGTGCGCCAGACCCCCGTGCGGCACGTGGACGGCGTCCTTGGTGACGCTCCCGATCTCGTCCAGGCAGGACAGCGCGGCCGGCTCGCCGGTCACGTACAGCGGCCGCGTGTCCTCGCGCAGGACCGCGCTCATCATGGTGTCCGCCTCGCGCAGGAAGTGACGCGTGTCCTCGTCCCGGAAGGCGCTGGGCAGGTCGCCGATCCGCTCCTGGCGTTCGGCGTCGAAGTTCTCGCGGCTCCTGGTCAGCGGGAAGCCGCCGGTGCGGTCCTCGGTGACGCGGTCCGTGCCGCCGCTCCACAGGGTGACGCGGTCGGCGGAGACCGAGAGCACCCAGAAGGGGCGTTCAGCGGCCTGCGCGGAGACCAGGTTGCGGGTCAGAAAGGTGTCCGAGAGCACCACACGCTCGGGCACCGAGCGGGCGAGCGACCACACCTGGTGCTCACCCGGAGCGGCGAAGATCACCAGGCCGTCCTCGGCGTGCGCCAGGTCCACTTCGGTGAGGGCCTGGTCCAGCTGCCGCGCCACGTCGGCGCGCCGCTCCCGGGGAACGGCGGGATCGGCTTCGAGCTGCCTCTTGGCCTCGGCCACGACATTGCGCAGCCGGACCCGGTCCTGGGCGTTCTCGGGCTCGCGGCGGTGCGTGGGCGTCAGCACGGACACCGCGGGATAGGGGCGCGGGCGGCGCAGGTCGGTGAGGGTCGCGGGGCTGAGTGCGTGCTCCATAGCAGCACCATAGGTCTGATTCCGGGATGGGGCATTTGGGGCAATCGGTTGTCGGCGTCGGCGGGGCGCCGCCGGAGGGGGACCGGCCACATCGCCGACTCGCGATGGTGCAATGCCTTGACGGCTGACGGCTGACGGCTGACGGCTGACGGCTGACGGCTGACGGCTGACGGCTGACGGCTGACGGCTGACGGCTGCCGGCTCAGGCCGAGGACTGTCCCGTCCCGTTCACGGCGATCGTGCCCTGGGCCACCGCGCACAGGGTCGGGGTGCCGTCGCCCTCGACGGTGGACAGGTCGCAGCGGCAGACCACACGGGTGCGACCGGCCCGGACCACCCGGGCGTCGGCGCGCAGGACGTCGCCCTGGGCCGGCCGCAGGTAGTCGATGGTGAAACCGGCGGTGATCAGCCGGGCGCCGACGACGGAGCCCGCCGCGAAGGTCAGCGCGTTGTCCGCCGCGTAGCCGAGCACTCCGCCGTGCACGAAGCCGTACTGCTGGCGCAGCTCGTCACGGATGTCCAGTTCCAGCGTGGCGGTACCGTCACCGAAGGCCACCAGCCGCGTGCCGAGCAGCACGCTGAAGGGCTGAGCGGCCAGGACCTTCCGAGCGAGCACGAGATCCAGGGAGTCGTTCACGTCATCCGGGGAGTCGTTCACATCGACCTCACTTCACTAGTGAAGTAGGCGTGGCGCGGGTCTGCCGCCTCTGCCAAGATCGGGCCATGTCCGAGCCCGATCAGCGCCTGTTCTTCCTGTTGCAGCAGGCCGCGCACCGGCTGCGAACCGTCGCGGACCGGCGCTGTCTGGCCGCGGCCGGGATCACCACGGCCCAGCTCGGCGCGCTGTTCGCGGTGCGGGACCAGCCGGGCATCACCCAGCGGCACCTCGCCCACACGCTCGGCCTGCGCGAATCCGCCGTCACCGGGCTGGTCGGACGGCTCACCACGGCGAGTCTCCTCGCCAAGCGGGCGCACCCGAGCGAACACCGGGCCGTGGTCCTGGAGTTGACCGAGGCGGGTACCGCGGCGCTGCGGGCGGCGCAGCCGGAGATCGACCGCTTCAACGCCGAGTTGCGCGCGCTGCTCGGCGACGACGGCTTCACGCAGGCGGCTCGCGCGATGGGCCGTCTCGCCGACTGGGAACCCGGAGGGAGCGACGCGGCCCCGTCCTGAGCCGGCCGTCCGTGGCGGCCGTACATCAGTCGCGGTCGTCCTCGGCTCCGCAGGAGCTGCCGTCGGGCGGCAGGGAGCCGTACAGCAGGAAGGCGTCGACCTTCCGGTGTACGCACTTGGAGGACGCGTAACCGGTGTGGCCCTCGCCCTTGTTGTCGAGCACCACGGCCGAGTCGCCGAGCCGCCGCGCCGTCTGAACGGTCCAGCGGTACGGCGTCGCCGGATCGCCCCGAGTGCCGACCAGGAGCATCTTCGGCGTACGGACGTCACGCACGCGCTCGCGGATGAAGTCGGTGCCCTTGGGACGGCCGTAGCACATCAGGTACTCGGCGAGCCGATAACGGCCGAAGACCGGGGAGGCCTGCTCGTACGCGGCGCGCAACCTGCCGAGGTCCCGGGTGATCCGGTCGGCGTCGGGGCGATCGGGATCGTCCGCACAGTTGATCGCCATCAGCGCCGCCGGAAGATTGTCGAGGGGCACGTCCTCCTGATCGACCAGGCCGCCGTCGGTCGCGGTCCCGGCGCGGGAGCCGGCCCCTCGGCCGGTGAACCCGAGGAGCGGACGCGTGTCGCCGTCCTCGACCAGTGCGGCGAGCGCCCGCTCCAAGGACGGCCACATCTCCTTGCTGTAGAGCGCCTGACCGATGGCGCCCACGAGGTCCTGCCCGGTGAACTCGTCGCCGAAGTCGGTCGGCACCGGATCCCGGTCGAGCGATTCGACGAGCCGTACGACCTGCTCCCGGGCCGTGCGGGCGTCCGTACCGAACGGACAGGCGATGTCCTTCACGCACCAGTCGACGAAGTCCTCCAGCGCCGTCTGCTGCCCCGCGGCGCCCGCCACGCCCTGCTCGGACAGCGGCTCGGTGAGCGTGTCCACGCCGTCCAGCACCAACCGGCCGACCTTTTTGGGGAACTGCGCCGAGTACACCGCGCCCAGCCGGGTTCCGTAGGAGAAGCCGAGGTAGTTGAGCTTGTCGTCGCCGAGGGCCTGGCGCATCACGTCCAGGTCCCGTGAGGCGTTCACCGTGCCGATGTGCGGCAGGACCGGCCCGGAGTGCTTCGCGCACGCGTCGGCCGCCTTCCGCAGCCGCCGCAGGACGGCCTGCGGGTCGCCACCGAGATCCGCGTCCTCGTCCATCACCGCCGCGGCCCCGTAGGTGGAGTCGCCGCAGCTGACCGGCGAGGACCTGCCGACGCCCCGGGGATCGAAGCTCACCACGTCGTAGCCGTCCGTCAGGTCCATGAAGTCCTTGGATCCGGCGGCGAGCTCACTGACACCCGCGCTGCCCGGCCCGCCGAAGTTCAGCAGCACCGAGCCCCGGGACTTCCCCGTCGCCCGGTAGCGGGCGAGGGCCAGTTCGAGGGTGCCCGCCTCCGGTTTCGCGTAGTCGAGGGGGACGGTGACTTTCCCGCACTGGAGGTCCTCGGGCATCTCCACGCCCTCGCACTTCGACCAGGTGACCTTCTGCCGGTAGAACCGCGACAGATCGGGCTCGGAGTCACCCGCGGTCATGACCGGCAGCCCCACGCCGAGGAGAGCCAGGCCCACGCCCGAGGAGAGGGCGCAGCGCCGGAACGTGGGCCGCGTCGACAGCTTGGCCAGCATGAATGCCTCCAGGACGCCTGCCGCGGTCCGGAAAGTCGGCGTCCTGGATCACGATAAGCGGACCTCGGAAGGCACGCCTCCGCACGAGCGGGACCGCGGGAAGTGCCCTACCCTGCGCCCCCTCGATGAGCGAACGACGGCTTTGCCACCAGTTCGACAACCATGCCACTCGATGGGGTGAAAGGCCGATTAGCCATAACTCGGATTGGTTCACTCACGTTTTATGCGATGCGGGCGAGTGCCCGCGTCCATGTCTGGAAGGCAGGGAACCTATGAGACGGGTTACCCGAAACGGTGTGATCGCGGCTGCCGCCGCCTCCGGGGCGATGGCCATGGCTGTCCCGGTGTACGCCGATTCAGCGGCGGACGGCGCCACGGCAGGCTCGCCCGGGGTGATCTCCGGCAACACCGTGCAGCTCCCGGTGCACGTCCCGGTGAACGTGTGCGGGAACACCGTGAATGTGGTGGGAGTCCTCAACCCCGCGGCGGGCAACAGCTGCGCCAACGTCGACGAAGGCGGCGGCGACCGGCGCAAGGCGTCCGGCGGAGCGGTGGCGGAGGGCGGCGGAAAGGATTCACCGGGCGTGCTCTCCGGCAACGGTGTGCAGCTCCCGGTCGACCTTCCCGTGAACGTCAGCGGCAACACGGTGAACGTGGTCGGCGTCGGCAACGCGGCCGTCGGCAACGAGTCCGTGAACACCCGAGGGGACCGGCCCGGCCGCCCCGACGGCCCGGAGCGTCCCGTCCGGCCGGCACCGAAGCCGACCCCGCCGACCAAGGCGAATCCGGGTCCGCGGCCGGCCCCGCACACCCACGGGCACCGTTCCACGGAGGCCCTCGCCGCCACGGGAGCGGACCTGGCGCTGCCCGCCGTCGCGGGCAGCGCGGCGCTGATCATGGGCGGGGCCGCGGTGTACCGGCGCTTCCGCCCCCGGGCGGAGCGCTGACCGACCGAGGAGGACGGAGGGCTCCACCGGCGGTGACCGGTGGAGCCCTCCGCCGTACGGCGGCACGCCACGGTGGCCGACGTCCGTCGGCCGACGGCTTGATCGCACCCTGACGCCCTCCCGGAAGATCGGCAAGGATGCTCGGGTACGGCCGATCACCGCCCACCACCCCACGGAACGGAGCGCACCCATGACCTCACCGGCCTCCGAAGGCCTCGTCGTCACGCAGGCACGCCTCGACGACTGGTCGGTCGTCAGCGGATGGGCGGCGGACGAGGGATGGAACCCGGGACTCGCCGACGGGCCGGCGTTCTTCGCCCAGGACCCGGACGGCTTCTTCATCGGCCGGATCGACGGCGAACCCGTGTCGTCGATCTCCGTCGTCAACTACGGCGCCGACTACGCCTTCCTCGGCTTCTACCTCGTACGGCCCGACCTGCGCGGCCGCGGCCACGGCCTCACCACGTGGAAGACCGCGATCGCCCACGCCGGAAACCGCACCATCGGCCTCGACGGAGTCGTGGCGCAGCAGGCCAACTACCGCCGGTCCGGCTTCGAACCCGCTCACCGCACCGTCCGGTTCACCGGAACCGCGCCCGCGACCGAGATCCCGGCCGACGTCCGTGCCGTGCGGCCGGCCGACCTGGCGGAGATCACCGCGTACGACAGCGTCTGTACCCCGGCGGACCGCCCGCGCTTCGTGGCCGCCTGGCTGACCGCCGGCGGCCACCGCGCCGTCGTACGCCGCACCGGCGACCGCGTCACCGGCTACGGAGTGATCCGCCCCGGCCGCGACGCGCTGCGCATCGGGCCACTGTTCGCCGACACCGCCGAGGACGCCAGGTCCCTGCTCGCCGCCCTGACCGCCGAAGCGGCCGGGAGTGAGATCGCCGTCGACGTCCCCGGGACGAACCGGGCGGGCATCGCCCTCGCCGAGGCGGCGGGCCTCACGCCCTCCTTCGAGACGGCCCGCATGTACACCGGGCCGGTACGGCCGTACGCCCAGGACCGGGTCTTCGGCGTCACGACGCTGGAACTGGGCTAGGGCTGGCGGTACGCGGCCGACTCAGCCCGCGCTTCGATGGAAGCGGCGGTGCAACGTGCGGACGTCCTCGGTGAGTTCGGGTACCGGGCC
Organism: Streptomyces sp. SA15; assembly: GCF_002291145.1. Classification (GTDB taxonomy): domain Bacteria; phylum Actinomycetota; class Actinomycetes; order Streptomycetales; family Streptomycetaceae; genus Streptomyces. The sequence continues at coordinate 49,015 of NZ_NTGE01000222.1, read as the reverse complement.
CTCCACGGTCACACCGGGCGCCACCTCGTGGACCGGCAGGCTCCGCACCGGCGGCGCGGGTGCCCCCAACTCGCCCAGCCAGGACGCCAGTTGCTCCGACGAGGCGACGTACACGATGCGTCCGAGACCCACCCAGGCGTGCGCGGCCGCGCACATCGGGCAGTGCTCGCCGGAGGTGTAGACGGTCGCGGCCGCCCGCTCCTTCGGCGTCAGGTGGGCCGCGGACCAGCGCGCCAGCTCGAACTCGGGGTGCCGGGTGCGGTCGCCGGAGGCCACCCGGTTGTGGTCCTCGGCGAGCACCGCGCCGTCCCCGCCCACCAGCACCGAGCCGAACGGCTCGTCCCCGGCCTCCAGGGCCTCGGTCGCCAGCTCCACGCAGCGGCGCAGATACGGCAGTTCGGCGTCCTTCACGACCATGGCGTACGGCCTCCTCGTGACGTGGTGGTCTCCGCAGCGCAGACTACGGGGCGCCGCGCATCCGGTGAGGGGTGCGTACGGCAGTCGTAAACGACGTTGCCGCGGGGGCGTCCGAATGGTGGAGTGAGCGCATGGATCATGCCGCGGTACTCGCACTCTTCGACCGGGACCTGCGCGAAGGCGCCCAGCCCGACGGCCCCGACGCCCGCATCGAGCGGGTGGGGAAGGTGATCCGCCAGGTGGCCCCGGCACAGGGCTGGAACGGCGTCGTCTGGTCCGACCTGGACGCGGCGGGCGCCGACGCGGCGATCGCCGACCAGATCGCCCACTACACCGGACTCGGCCACGCGTTCGAATGGAAGCTCTACGGGCACGACCGGCCGGTGGATCTCGGACAGCGCCTGCGGGCCGCCGGGTTCACGCCCGAGCCCGAGGAGACGCTGATGATCGGCGAGGTCGCCGACCTGATCCTGGACGCCGAGCCGCCGGAGGGCATCCGCGTCCTGCCCGTCACCGACCGGGCGGGCGTCGACCTCGTGGCGGACGTCCACGAGCAGGCGTTCGGCACCGACGCCTCCCGGCTGCGCCACCAGCTGCTCGCCCGGCTGACGGACGATCCGGACACCGTCGTCGCCGTCGTCGCCCTCGCCGGCGACACGCCGGTCAGCGCGGCCCGCATGGAGCTCGTGCCCGGCACCCGCTTCGCCGGCCTGTGGGGCGGTGGCACCGTCGAGGACTGGCGCGGCCGGGGCATCTACCGCTCGCTTGTCGCACACCGGGCCCGCGCCGCCGTGGGCCGCGGCTACCGCTACCTCCAGGTCGACGCCTCCAGCCAGAGCCGCCCCATCCTGGAACGCCTCGGCTTCCACGCGCTGACCACGACCACGCCGTACGTGTATGTGCCTCAGGGCGTCGCCGTCCGGTGAGCCGCCACCGGGTGACAACGCCGTCGCGGGGGATGTCACGTCCGGGCCCGCCCGGTCCGTCGCACGAGTATGGCGACCATGCACACGAACCAGACCATCCTCCTCGCCGGCGCGAGCGGTGTCCTCGGCCGGCACGTCGCCCGCGCCCTGACCGACGCGGGCCACAAGGTCACCGGGCTCGGCCGGGGCGAGGACAACGGCATCCGGGCCGACCTCATGGACCGCGACGCGCTGCTGCGTGCAGTCGACGGGCACCGCTTCGACACGGTGATCCACGCCGCGACCGCCCTGCGCAAGCCACCCATGCGCCACGGCGGCATGCACGCCACCAACGCCCTGCGCATCGACGGCACCGCGCACCTCGTCGAGGCCGCCCAGGCCGTCGGCGCCCGCCGCTTCGTGGCCGAGTCGATGGTCTTCGGATACGGCTACGGGGACCACGGCGCCCGCCCGGTCACCGAGGACGACCCCTTCGGCCCGCCCGGCACCTCACCGGAGCTGGAACGGCACATCGCGGCCATGCGCACCAAGGAGCGACTCGCCTTCGGAACAGAGGGGCTGGACGGCATCGCGCTCCGCTTCGGCCTGTTCTACGGGCCCGGCGGCACCGACGCCCTGCTGACCCTGCTGCGCAAGCGGCAGCTGCCCGTCCCCGACGACCGCGGCCGGGTCCTGCCGTGGGTGGAGCTCACCGACGCGGCGCGCGCGGTGGCCGCCGCCGTCGAACGCGGCCGCCCCGGCCAGGCGTACAACGTCGCGGACCGCGTCCCGCTCGGCTTCCGGGCCCATGTCCTGTGCGTGGCCGAGGAGTTCGGGCTGTCGAAGCCGATGACCGTACCTCGATGGCTGATGAAGCCGATGTCGTACGCGCACACGGTGATGTCGACGACGCTGCGGGTCTCCACGGCGAAGGCGGAGCGGGAACTGGGCTGGACGCCGGTGTACCCGTCCAGCCGGGAGGGCCTCGCGGCCATGCGTGCGGCAGCCCGTTGACCGCCCGTGGGCCCAATGGTCTACAGGTCGAGCTGGTGTTCCACCGCTCCGCGCTTCGCCACCGCCTCGGCGGCCGCGACCACCCGCTCACCCCTCCGCGCATGCCGAGGCGACGCGCGCGCCGCCGTCCGTGGGCCGGCCCGCGCGCGTCACCTTTCCCGCTCAGCCGTCCGCGTGCCGCCGTCGTACGTCGTCAGCGGCGTGCCCGCGACCGGTCCAGCGTGGCCACGCCGAGTGCGGCGAGGCCGATCTGGATGAGCCACTCGACCCAGTCGACGCCGTCGGTGTCGGCCACGTCGAACGCGCCGGCGATCGCCGAACCGATCAGCGCGGCGACGATGCCGACGACGATCGTCCACAGGATCCCGATGCGCTGGCGCCCGGGGACCACGAGCCGGCCCAGGACACCGATGACGATGCCGATCACGATGGCACTGATGATGCCGTCGATCTCCATCTCCGCCCCTTTTCGTCAAGACCCCCGTCTGTAGTTCGGGTTCCCCCTGGGGGCGGGGACAGTCCGGCTCCGGTCAACCACTGGCCAAAGTGGACCCGGCTCCGAGGCCCCGTCCGTCACCCCCGACCCACCCGGTGGCCGAGACCACTTCACTCGCGATGTCGATCACCGTGCGCCCGTCGGTCACCACGCGCAGGGCGTCCGCGGGCGCCCGCTCCTCCAGCATCCGGGCCTTGCGGACGCTGCCTCTGATCTCGTGCTCCAGCTCGGAACCGAGCTCCCGCGACTTCAGGCGCTGCTCGGCCGTCTCGTCGGAGGCGGTCAACAGCATCCGCACCATCCGTACGTCGTCGCCCATCGCGCGCCGGAACATGTCCGCCGCCTCCTCGAGGATGCTCACGGTGTTCGTGTACACGAGACGCCGGTAGCCCAGTGCGGCGTAGTTCCGCCATACCGCGGTCAGGTTCCGCTCGGCGACGGCCGCCCGGTGCGGGTCGCCCTCCGGCGCCGGATGCACCTGCCCCATGAAGTCGCCGTCGATCACGGCATGCGCGACCCCGGCCGCCCGCAGCCGTGCCGAGACCTCCCACCCCACCGTCGTCTTGCCGACGCCGGCGCGTCCGCCGATGAGCAGTACCTCCGCGTGATCCATACGGGCAGCGTGCCAGCCCAAGGCCTTGCCGGGCCAGGAGTTTCACCCGCGCAGGCTCCAGGTCCGCAGGGCGGTCTCCCGGCCCCTCGACCGGCGCCGGACCGGGGCGTCGTCCGCGGGCTCGAACCCGCAGGAACGGGCCACCGCCTCGCTCGCCGCGTTCCAAGGGCGAGGCGACCGGGGTCCAGCGGGCCATCTCGGGATCGTGGTACAGGGCGACGAGGTCGGCGGGATCCTCGTCCGACCAGGCGCGCAGGCGGATCCCGTACCCTTCAAGCCGCAGCGCCGAGGGAGGGGCGAAACTCCCGTTGTCGTTCATGAGTTGATCCTGCCCCGGGCGCCTGATCGGGCCGACCGGGATGGGGCAGGTGTGACGCGGAGGCGGTCAGGTGGAGGAGTCGGTGCTCGGCGGCGGCGCGGTGAACGAGGTCGTCCGGGTCGGTGCGACCGTACGGCGAACGCCCTCGCCGAGGACACGGTACGTACGGGACGTGCTCGCGCTGTTCGAGCGGCGGGGGTGGGCGGGGGCGCCCCGGTTCCTGGGGACGGACGAGCGGGGCCGGGAGATCTTCGACTACGTCGAGGGGCGGGCGGCGCTCACACCGCGGGAACGGGCCGCCGCCCGCACCGACGCCGGTCTCGTGCGCGTGGCCCGGCTCGTCCGCGCGTTCCACGACCTGACACACGGCACGCCGCTCGCCGCTGGCCAGGACGTCGTGTGCCACAACGACCTGGCCCCGAAGAACACCGTGTACACCGTGACAGGCGACGAGTGGTGGCCGGTCGCCTTCATCGACTGGGACATCGCCGCTCCGGGGGAGCGCATTCAGGACGTCGCCCATGTGTGCTGGCAGTACCTGGACCTGGGGCCCGGGGTGACCGACGTGCCGGAGGCTGCCCGCCGGATCCGGCTCCTCTGCGATGCCTACGGCCTCGAGGGGCGCGGCCGCCTCCTCGACACGATCCTGTGGTGGCAGGACCGCTGTTGGCGGGGGATCGAGGCGGGTGCCGAGCGCGGTGAGCCGGCCATGGTCGGTCTGCGCGAGAGCGGGGCCGTGGACGAGGTGCGGTCCGCGTGGGAGTGGGTGCGCGCTCACCGTCGGGAACTGTCGGCCTGCCTGTAGTAACGGTGCTGGCCGGCGCTGACATGGGGCCACGGCAACGTCTCGGACTGGCAGCCCGGCTCACGCTGGGAGCATGTACGGACGGACGGTTCCGGCATCGCCGACGTGGTCGGCGCCGTGGTGGAGAGCGAGCGCCCGTCCCGCCTCGTCACCACCTGGGCCGCGCCCGAGGAGGAGGGGCAGCAGGACCGGCACTCCCGGGTGACCTTCGACATCCGGCCGCACGACGACATCGTCCGGCTCACCGTCACCCATGAGGATCTCAACGACGAGGATGAGCGCGCCGACGCGGCCTCCGGCTGGCCGGCCGTGCTGTCCAACCTCAAGTCGCTCCTGGAGACCGGCAGGCCGCTGCCGCAGGAGCCGTGGGCGGTGCCGGCCGGCTGAGCGGACGGCACCCGGCATGCGTCGGGCCGGTCCACGCCCCCGCGGACCGGCCCGACGTGTCCTGTCCTCCTCCGGGGGTCAGCTCCTGGCGCTCCTCGCCGCCGTACCGATGCACATCAGCCCCAGGATCACGGCCAGGGCGCCGATGACGACGTTGTTCCAGATGACCCCGGCGTCCGGGCTCTCGCCGACGATCCACGGCGAGACGATCATCCACGCGCCGATGGCGCACATGGCCCAGCTCAGGCCGTACATGCGCTCCGGAGCACGGGTGAACCCGAGGGCCAGCAGACCGATCGCGATGCCCACGATCAGGTTGTGGGTCACGAGCGGGGGCTGGTTCGTCGTGAAGTGGAGTATCCAGGGGGATACGGCGCAGTACAGACCGAGCAGGAACACCGGTCCGTCCACGAGCGCCACATCGCGACCGCCGAGCACACGGGCGTAGCGTGCCCGCATTTCTGAGACATCAGGGTGGCTGGTTATGTCACCTCTGGTGGGCGAGACGTTGGCCATGATTCGTCTCCTTTGACTTACAGGCCTGACCGCGTCTGGTGCGGTATGCGGTAAGCGTCACGTAGGTTCATTCTGCGCTTATTTTTTCCTTATGTGTAGAGGTCGCAGTGGTGACGGGCAGTTTTGAGGTGGCATGACATGTCCGCGCAGATCGCGGGCAAGCGGGTTGTTACCAGAGCTTGGTGACGCCGGTCGGTGGTGGAACGTGGAGGTGCCGCTATGGGCGCGAAGGTGTTGGAGCGGTTTCCTGCGGGGGCTCCGCGCGGATCGTGGCCGGCGGAGGAGTACGCCGCGGCGCTCCGCGCCGAGGGTGAGCCCGCGACGGTCGTGATGGACCTGAAGTCGGACGCGTTCCTCGTCGTCGTCCCGGCTCGCGACGAGGACTGACCGGGGAGTGCGAGGCGGCCCGCACCGGGATGCAACGGCCCGTTCAAGGATCCCCGTTCTCCTTGACGCCCTTCGACGCCTGCTGCGACGATCATCGGCATGACGATGCGACTGGACCTCACGCGGCGACGCCATGTCGATCTCGCGCGCGTCTCCAGCGCCTGCTGTCGCTGCTCCGCGGCCTGATCCTCGATCCTCCTGAGCCGCCGCCCTCCGCTTTTCCTCGCCGCGCCCGTCCTCCGCTGATGTCAGCCACTGGGGACAGTGGCGTGCCGCGTCATTTCCCCACCGCCGCCTGACTACGGCGATATTCCGCGCCCTTTCGATGCGGCGCGGCCACGCGGACATCCCCTGAACGGAGCCCCCCGTGTCCCTCACCTTCCATTGGTTCCTCCCCACCAACGGCGACAGCCGCCATGTCGTCGGCGGCGGCCACGGCACCCCGGCCACCGCCACCGGACGGGACCGGCCGCCGACGGTCGCCTACCTGAGCCAGATCGCCCGCGCCGCCGAGGACCTCGGCTTCGTCGGCGCGCTCACGCCGACGGGCGCCTGGTGCGAGGACGCGTGGCTGACCACCGCCATGGTCAGCCAGCAGACCGAACGCCTGAAGTTCCTGGTCGCCTTCCGCCCCGGCTTCGTCTCACCGACGCTCGCCGCGCAGATGGCGTCCACCTTCCAGCGGCAGACCGGCGGACGGCTGCTCCTCAACGTCGTCACGGGCGGCGAGAGCCAGGAGCAGCGCGCCTACGGCGACTTCCTCGACAAGGACGCCCGCTACCGCCGTACCGGCGAATTCCTGGAAACCGTACGGGAGTTGTGGGAGGGCAGGACCGTCGATCTGCACGGCGAGCACCTCCGGGTCGAGGATGCCGAGCTGGCCCGCGTGCCCGATCCGATCCCCGAGGTGTACTTCGGGGGATCCTCGCCCGTGGCCGGGGAGGTCGCGGCCAAGTACGCCGACGTGTACCTCACGTGGGGCGAGCCGCCCGCGCAGGTCGCGGAGAAGATCGCCTGGATCCGGGCGCTGGCGGCGAAGGAGGGGCGCACGCTGCGCTTCGGGATCCGGCTGCACGTCATCACCCGGGACACCTCCGAGCAGGCCTGGGCGGAGGCCGGCCGTCTCCTCGCGGGCTTCGACGCGGAGACCGTCAAGTCCGTACAGGCCGGGCTCGCCCGCAGCGAGTCCGAGGGGCAGCAGCGGATGCTCGCCCTGCACGGGGGTGGCGGCCGGGACGGGCTGGAGATCCATCCCAACCTGTGGGCCGGGATCGGGCTGGTGCGAGGCGGGGCGGGGACGGCACTGGTCGGAAGTCACGAGGAGGTGGCCGAGCGGATCAAGGAGTACGCCGCGTTGGGGATCGAGGAGTTCATCTTCTCCGGATATCCGCATCTGGAGGAGGCGTACTGGTTCGGGGAGGGGATCCTGCCGAGGCTTGCTGCGGAGGGGCTGTGGGAGCACCCGTTCGCGAGGTGACCGCATATCGATGCAGCCCCGCGCCCCCTAAGGCATGGTGTTCGTCAGCGTGTTCAGATGTGCTCGGCGCGACTCTGCCGTCTGGCCTTGGACCAGAAGGAACAGGCCCTCTCGCGCCAGTCGTTGGGCCTTGCTGGTCAAGGTCATCGATCGGCCGCCCCCGGCCACCACCGCCGCTGTGGTGGCCGTGCGCATCACCTCGTACGCCCGTGTCCTGAGGGCCAGCCGTTCCTCCAGGTGCTCGTTCGGCACCGGATGATCGGCCAGGGCGTAGGCCCGGCGCCGGACCTCGACGAGGCGGGTGCGCAGCGGTCCGGCGACGTCCTCGTCCAGCATGTCCAGCGCGGCCTCGGCGATCCCGAAGACGGCCGGCGAGGCGCTCACGGTCTTTGTGCGGTCGGCAGCGCTCCACTTCTCGTACGGCGCCCGCAGGACCACGGTCTCGTCCGGCAGCCACAGGCCCTCCAGCTCCAGGGACACCGTGCGGGTGGCGGTGAGCGCCGCGAGCCGCATCGGCGCCGACGGGCGCAGGCCCGGCTGCGCGCGCGCCTCGGTGAACGCGAACACCACCTCGCCGCCGTCCGTCACACCCGCGAGCAGCATCACGTCGTTCAGACCCCAGCCGGTGTACCAGGGCACGGTGCCGTCGAACCGCCAGCCGCCGCGCTCGGGGGTGGCCCGTACGGGGCGCCGGGGGAAGGCGCGGACATGGGCGTACGCGATCCCGGACAGCAGCTCCCCCGTCGCCAGCGGACGCAACAGCCGTACCCGCACGGGGAGTTCGGACCGCGCCAGCAGCTGCACCGGCGTGTAGTGCTGTGTCTGCACGAACCACGTCGAGCAGCACGCCCCGGACAGGATCTCCGCCGTCTCCCGCGCCACCGCGCCGGGGGCGGCCGCACCGCCGTACTCCGTCGGTGCGCTCACCCCGAGCAGCCCCGACCGCTTGACCGCCTCGACATGGCTCGCGGGCACTCCTTCTTGGTCGACGCGCTCCGCCTGGGGAGCCAGTACGCCGGAGGCCAGCTGTCGGGCACGGGTGACGAGAGGGTGGGTCGCGGTGGTCATGAACAAGATTCTCCCGGTCTCGCCGTGCGCGCTGTCGATCCGGGGGCCCGCTGTTCGTGTAGGAGGTGAGAGAACGCCACGACGCCCGAGGAGGCCGTCATGAAGTACTACCTCGATCTGGACCTCGACGGCTATCACGTCTTCCACGCGGTCCGCGCCGACCTCCTGCGCCGCCTCGGCCGCGACACGGAGGCCGTACGGGCGTACGAGGCGGCCCTCGCGCTGACGGAGAACCCGGCGGAGCGCGCCTTCCTCGAACGCCGCCGACGGGAAATCGACACGACGTGACCGCTCGCCCTCACACGCTGAGCGCCTCCCGCACCGCCACCTCGGCCTCCTTGCCGCCCTCCCCGGACGAGGTGACCCGCCCGGCCTCCAGGACGTAGTACCGCTGCGCCGCCCGCATCGCGAAGCCCACATGCTGCTCGACCAGCAGCACCGAGAGCCCGCCGCGGGCGGCCAGGGCGAGGATCGTCTCCTCGATCTCCGCCACGACCGACGGCTGGATGCCCTCCGTCGGCTCGTCGAGCAGCAGCAGCCGAGGCCCCGTCACCAGGGCACGGGCGATGGCGAGTTGCTGCCGCTGACCGCCGGAGAGCAGCCCGGCGCGGCGGTTCGACAGCGCGCGCAGCGCCGGGAACAGGTCCAGCGCCTCGGCGATCGCCTCCCTGCCGCGTTTGCGGCCGTCGGCGACGAGCTGGAGGTTCTCGGCGGTCGTCAGGTGCGGGAACGACTGCTGGCCCTGCGGGACGTACGCCATTCCGCGCGCCACCCGCTCGTGCGGCTTGCGGCGGGTGATGTCCTCGCCGTCCAGGCGGACCGTGCCGCTGGTCGGGGAGAGCAGGCCGACGGCCGCACGCAGCAGCGTGCTCTTGCCGGCGCCGTTGTGCCCGAGCACGGCGGCCACGCCATCCTTCGGCACCTCGACGCTCACCCCGTGCAGGACGGTGCTGCGGTGGTAGCCGACCCGGACGTCCTCGATCCGCAGCATCACGCCTCCTGTACGGCCACGTCGGTGGCGGTTTCCTCGGCGGCCGCGTGCCCGAGGTACACCTCCTGCACCTTCGGATCCGCCTGCACCTGGGCCACCGTGCCCTCGCTGAGCACCTTGCCCGCGTGCAGCACGCTGACGCTGCGCGCGAAGGACCGCATGAAGTCCATGTCGTGCTCGATGACGACCACGGTCCGCTCCACGCTGATCCGCTCCAGCAGCTCGCCCGTCGCCTGACGCTCGTCATGGCTCATGCCGGCCACCGGCTCGTCGAGCAGCAGCAGAGTTACGTCCTGCACGAGCAGCATGCCGATCTCCAGCCACTGCTTCTGGCCGTGCGCGAGCGTCCCGGCGGGGGAGTCGGCGAGCTCGGTGAGCCCGACCGTCTCCAGAGCCTTGGCGACCGGCTCGGGCACGCCCTTGCGGCGGCGCAGCATGGTCCACACGCCGCGGCCGGCACCCGCCGCGATGTCCAGGTTCTGGAGTACCGTCAACTCCTCGAAGACGGTGGCCGTCTGGAACGTACGGCCGATCCCGGACCGGGCGATCCGGTGCACGCTCCGCCCGAGCAGCTCCGCGCCGCCGAAGCGCACCGAGCCCTCCGCCTTCACCAGCCCGGTGACCGCGTCGACCAGGGTGGTCTTGCCCGCGCCGTTCGGCCCGATGAGGAAGCGCAGATCGCCCGGGCGGACGTCGAGGTCCACCCCGTCGACGGCGGTGAACCCGTCGAAGGAGACCCGTAGCTGACGTATCTCGAGTCCCGCGAGCTCGCTCATGCCGCTTCTCCCACCGGTACGACGGCCGCCGTCTTCCGCCCGTTCCCGCGCCGCCGTACGAACACCGCCAGCGAGGCGAGGCCGCCGGGCAGGAACGCCAGGGCGACGATGAACAGCAGCCCCTGGAAGTAGGTCCAGGCCGCCGGGAACTCCTCGGACAGCGCCGTTTTCGCCCAGGCGACCGCGACCGCGCCGAGCACGGCGCCGACCAGGCTGGCCCGGCCGCCCACCGCGGCGCCGATGACGAACTCGATGGACGGCACGATGCCGATCAGCGCGGGCGAGATGATGCCGACCGCCGGCACGAACAACGCGCCGGCGAGGCCCGCCATGCCCGCCGCCACGACGTACGCGACCAGCTTCACGTTGGCCGGGTCGTACCCGAGGAAGCGCACCCGCTCCTCCGAGTCCCGTACGGCGACCAGGAGTTCGCCGTACCGGCTCTGGATCAGCTGGCGCGCGAGGGCGATCAGGAGCAGCAGGGCGGCGGCGATGATGAAGTACACCATCCGCTGGTTGACGGGATCGTTGAGGTCGTAGCCGAAGAAGCCCTGGATGTCGGTGAGTCCGTTGGTGCCGCCGGTGGTGGCCTGCTGGCCGATCAGCCAGATCGCGAAGGCGGCGGCGAGCGCCTGGCTCAGGATCGCGAAGTAGGCACCCTTGACCCGGCGCCGGAAGATGAACAAGCCGAGCAGCGCCGCGACCACCATCGGCAGCAGCACGGTCGCCACGAGCGCGAACACAGGGTTCGCGAACGGCCGCCACCACCACGGCAGTTCGCTGGCGGTGCCGTACAACTGCATGAAGTCCGGCAGATTCCCCGGCCCTGCGTCGGCGATCTTCAAGTGCATCGCCATCGCGTAGCCGCCGAGGCCGAAGAACACGCCCTGACCGAGCGTCAGCAGACCGCCGCGGCCCCAGGCCAGACAGATGCCGACGGCGACCATGGCCGTGCACAGGTACTTGGCGAGCAGCCCGAGCCGGAAGTCGGACAGGGCGAGCGGGGCGAGGGCGAAGAGGAGGACCGCGGCCCCGGCGAAACCGGCCCAGGCCCGCGCCGAGCCACCTTTCAGAAGGTTCATACGAGACTCCTCGTGCGCAGCGTGTACAGCCCCTGCGGCCGCCACTGGAGGAACGCGACGATGGCGACGAGCACCAGCACCTTGGCGACGCTGACGGTCGTGGAGTACTCCAGGACCGACTGCAGCACGCCCAGCACGAAGGCGACGATCACCGTCCCCTTGAGCTGCCCGATGCCGCCGACCACGATCACCAGGAAGGCGTCGATGATGACGTTGGTGCCCATCGTCGGCCCGATCGGCCCGACCAGCGTCAACGCGACCCCCGCGACGCCCGCGAGCCCGGACCCGATGAAGAAGGCCGTGCGGTCGACCCGGCTGGTGGAGATCCCGGACACCTCGGCGAGGTCCCGGCTCTGCACCACGGCCCGGATCCGGCGGCCGAGCGGCGTCAGCCGCAGCGTCAGGGACAGCGCGACCACCGCCGCCACGGCCAGCCCCAGGATGAACAGGCGGCTGTTGGCGACGGTGAGCGGATCGTCACCGCCGATGAGAGTGATGTTCCCGGTCAGCCAGTCGGGCGCCCGGGTCTGCACGTTCGGCGCGCCGAAGATGTCCCGGGCGAGCTGCTGGAGCATCAACGAGACACCCCACGTGACGAGAAGAGTGTCGAGCGGCCGCAGATACAGGCGCCGTATCAGCAGCCATTCGAGCAGCGCCCCGAGGGCACCGGAGACGAGAAAGGCGACGGGCAGCGCGACGAGAAGTGAGATTCCGGCGCCGGAAATGGATTTCTGCAGGACGTACGTGGTGTAGGCGCCGGCCATGATGAACTCGCCGTGGGCCATGTTGATGACGTTCATCTGGCCGAACGTGAGCGAGAGACCGAGCGCGATGAGCAGCAGGACGGCACCGATGCTGATGCCGGTGAAGGTCTGACCGAGGATCACGGTCATACGGCGGCTCCGGGAAGGGCGGTACGCGGGGGCCGGTCGGGCCCCCGCGTGACGGGCGGTCAGGACAGGCCGGAGGCCCAGGAGTAGCCCTTGAGGTACGGGTCCGGCTTGATGGGCTTGCCGGAGTCCCACACCTGCTCGATCAGACCGTCGCTGCCGATCTTGCCGATCCGCGCGGTCTTGTAGATGTGCTGCGAGGCACCGTCCACGGTGACCAGGCCCTCGGGCGCGTCGAAGGTGATGCCGTCGGAGGCGGCCTTCACCTTCTCCGGGTCGAAGGACTTCGCCTTCTCGACCATCGCCTTCCACAGGTAGACCGAGGTGTACGCGGCCTCCATCGGGTCACTGGTCGGCTTGTCCGCGCCGTACTTGGCCTTGTACGCCTTCACGAACGTGGTGTTCGCCGCGCCCGGAGTGGTCTGGTAGTAGTTCCAGGCCGTCAACTGCCCTTCCAGGTACTGCGTCCCGATCGACTTGACCTCCTCCTCGGCGATCGACACCGAGACGACCGGCATGGTCGCGGCGCTCAGGCCGGCGGACTTGTACTCCTTGAAGAAGGCCACGTTCGAGTCGCCGTTGAGGGTGTTGAAGACGGCGTCCGCCTTCGACGCCTTCACCTTGTTGGCGATCGTGCTGAACTCCGTGGAGCCCAGCGGCGCGTAGTCCTCGCCGAGGATCGTCATGCCGTTGGCCTTCGCGTACGCCTTGATCTCCTTGTTGGCGGTACGCGGGAAGACGTAGTCGCTGCCGACCAGGTAGAGCTTCTTCTTGCCCTGGCTCTTGAGGTAGTCCAGCGCCGGGACGATCTGCTGGTTGGTGGTCGCGCCCGTGTAGAAGATGTACGGCGACTCCTCCAGGCCCTCGTACTGCACGGGATAGAAGAGCAGCGACTTGTTCTTCTCGAACACCGGCTTGACGGCCTTGCGGCTGGCGGAGGTCCAGCAGCCGAAGGTGGCCGCGACGCCGTCCTCCTTGATGAGCTTGGTCGCCTTCTCGGCGAAGGTCGGCCAGTCGGAGGCGCCGTCCTCGCTGATCGGCTTGATCTTCTTGCCGAGCACACCGCCCTTGGCGTTGATCTCGTCGATGGCGAGCAGCAGCGAGTTGCGTACGGTGACCTCGCTGATCGCCATCGTGCCGGAGAGGGAGTTGAGCAGGCCGACCTTGACCGTGTCGCCACTGGCGTCGATCTTCGCGGCCTTGTCGGACGAGTCGGCCGCGTCGGTCTTCGCGCCGCACGCCGAGAGCGCGACGACGGCCGCGAGTGCCGCGGTGCCGGCCAGGAGCCGGCGCCGGTGAATGCTGGGAACGCTGGGAACGCTGGACAAAAGAACCCCCTTGCCCCTTACGAGGAGACCTGAAAGGGAAGGAATCAGCAGGAATCAGTCATGAATCGGCAGCCCTTCAGGCGCGATGGTGTTCCGGCTGGTCCCTGAAGTGCGGTCCACAGCCTCAAGTCACCCTGTTTCCGACGCGTTTCGCGCTACTTTCCCGGCTGTATCTTCGGCCCTTCGCGGGAAACAACGCGGGAAACAAAAAATCCCCGGGCTGAATTCTTGACCAGAATTCACAAGTCGCCCGAGGCATTCTAGATACTTCCTGCGGGAAGTATCTGGCTGTGGTGCGGCCATGTCAAGAGCGGGCCGGATCCAGGTCCAGCTGCGTGAGGACGTCGAAGTCCACCCCGTCCGCCTGGGCGAGATAGATGCGCTGCTTGACGTGGCCGCCCCGCAACCGAAGCAGCCCGCGCGGCCCTTCGTACGACACGGACTCCGCCGTCGCGCCGATGGCCGTCACATCCAGCGTTCTGGCCCGGGCGATCAGCGCCGCGAGCAGCAGCACGCCCTCGTAACACGATTCGCCGAGACTGCCCGGAGCGGGCGCCTCGATGCCGTACCTCCCGGCGTACTGGCCGTGGAAGTCGAGGGTGTCCTGGTTGGCGAGCGAGGTGAAGAACCCGGCCGTGCTGTAGAGGTCCACGGTGGCGGTGGGCCCGCTGGCCATCAGCATGTTCTCGTCCATGAGCGTGCTCAGCCGCAGACACCGCTGATCGAGCCCGGCCGCGGCGAACGCGCGGTTGAAGCGGACCGCGTCACTGCCCACGAGAAGCATGAGCACGGCGTCCGCGTCGGTCTGCTCGATCCGGCGCAGCACTCCGTCGAACTCGTGGGTGCCGAGCGGAAGATAGTCCTGGCCGCAGATGCCGCCCCCGGACTCGCGCGTGTAGGCGCGTGCGGCCCGTGCGGTGCGGCGCGGCCACACGTAGTCGTTGCCGACCACGAACCAGCGGCGCACCCGGTGCTCGCGCGCCAACAGCCGTATCGCGGGGCGCAGTTGGTCGTCGGGCGTCTCGCTGGTCAGGAAGACGCCCGTGGTGTGCTCCCCGCCCTCGTACAGGGCCGTGTAGACGTACGGCACCCGGTGGGCGATGCGCGGGGCCAGTGCCTGGCGCACTGAGGAGATGTGCCAGCCGGTGACCCCCTGGACGACACCCAGGTCCACCAGCGTCTGGACACGGTCGGCGATCTCCCCGGGCTCGGCGCCGCCGTCGACCGGCAGCAGCCGCAGCTCCTTGCCGAGCACCCCGCCCGCGTGGTTGACCTCCTCCGCGGCCAGCCGCGCGCACAGCTCGCAGGTGGGTCCGAAGATCCCCGCCGCGCCCTGCATGGGGAACACCAGCGCCACGCTGATCGCGGAGTCGTCGACTGTGAACCAGTCGAGCGGATGGGGATCGAGCTCGAACATGCGGTCATGATTCCGGGTCCGCCCGGTGAACTCCAGTCCGTCTCGTGGACCGGTCGGCGGGGGCGGACAGGGGGAGGGGGAGACGGGGTAGAGGAAGACGCACACGATCCTTTCGCCAGGCGGCACTTGTACGATGTCCGCACCCCGCGACCGAGGAGCAGGATGCCTACCCCACCTCCGCGTCAGCCCCAGGACCTGATGCAGCTGTTGACGCGGGCCGAACGACTTGCCGCGCGGCGGCTGCAGGCCGTCCTCGACGAGGACGGCTGCTCGCTCGACGCCTGGCGGGTGCTCGCCCTGCTCGCGGACGGCGAGGGCCACCACATGACGGCGGTCGCCGAAGCGGTCTTCCTGCCGCCGCCGACGCTCACCAAACTGGTCGACCACCTCGTGGACCAGAACCTGGTCTACCGCCGCGTCGACCCCCTGGACCGCCGCCGCATACTCGCCCACCTCACCCCGCGCGGGCAGGACTACTGGCGCCGGATCAGCCGTGAAGTCCACGCGCAGTGGCCGGTGCTGAGCGAGAGCGACGACGACCTGCTGCGGGCGTTGCTGGAGCGGCTGGTGAACACCCTCGACGGGGCTGCGGCGGAGCCGACCGGCTGAGTCATCCGGCTGGGTCGGTCGAGAGTCATCCGGCTGGGTCGACCGGCTGAGTGTCGCCTTCCGGACATCTGTGGGCACAAGTAGCCCACCAAGTGGTAGGAACGCCACGGTACTTAGTCCGGAACGGCAAGGTACGTAGTCCGAAACGGAGCCAATTCCCAAAGACTTTCGAATCCGGCATGCACGAAACGCCACGGCCGGACGCCGTAGGGGCAGAAGGTGTAACCGTCGCCTTCCGGGGCCCGCGGGCCCCGACCAGCCAGCGGAGAGGACCGAAGGGTCCGTGAACCACCAGTTCGAACAGTTTGCCCGGGACGTGGCGCTGTCCCTTCTCGCCCTGCGGGTCTTCGGGCCAGGCGTCGTCGCCCTCTCGCGCCGGGCCGCGGCCGCCCTCGTGCGGGTGGGCGTCAGCGAGATGGATCGCCGACTGCCGGGAGGCGATCGGTGACCCAGGAGGAGTCGTCGCTGCGTCCCGCCGGAAACCCGCGGGCCCCGGAGAAGCTGCCCCTGGACTTCTCCGCCTTCCACCAGATGCACCGCCCGCGCTACGTCCGCGAGGCCGAGCGCTGCCTGCGCTGCCGGGCGGACGCCGAGGAGGCCGTCGACGAGGCCTTCGTCCAACTCGCCCAGGAGTGGCGGCAGATACTGCGCACCGAGAACCCCGCCGCCTACGCCTGGCGGGTGGTGAAGAACCGCGTCATCGACCACGCCCGAGCCCGCGGCCGTCGCGCCACGCTCATGGACACCGCGGTGTTCGAGACCGTGACCCTGCAGGGCGCCGAGGACGCCTTCGAGGTGATCGAGCAGAACCTGCGGCTGTTCCACGCCATCGCCGCCCTCCCCGAACGGCAGCACGGCGGCCTCTCCGCGGCCCGCCCGGAACTGGAGCCGCGATGTCCAGGAGGCTCTGCGCAAGTGCGAGGAGACGGTGGCCTGTTGAGGACCGGGAGCCGGCGGAGTGGCGTGCCTGGGCAGGCGCTCGCCGCATGTGCGACACTCCGCCGATGACCACGGAAACGATCACCGCGGACGCCGCGGGCACCTGGAAGCTCGGCGACCTGTCCGTCCACCGCATCGGCTTCGGCGCGATGCGGCTGACGGGCAGTGCCGCCTTCCACCTCGGGACGCCGAGCGACCGGGAGCGCTCGATCGCCGTACTGCACAAGGCGAGAGAACTCGGCGTCAACCACATCGACACGGCCGCCTTCTACTTCTCCGCCCTGCGCTCCGCCAACGAACTCATCAACAGCGCGCTGTCGCCGTACCCCGACGACCTGGTCGTGGTCACCAAGGTCGGCCCCTTCCGCAACTACTCGGGGGAGTGGGGCAGTTCGGCCCGCCCCGACGACCTGCGCGGCCATGTCGAGGAGAACCTGCGCCAGCTCGGCCGCGACCACCTCGACGTCGTCAACCTCCGCCGCATGCGGCAGGACTCCATCGCCGAGCACTTCGGCGCCCTCGCCGAGCTGCGCGAGGAGGGCCTGATCCGGCACCTCGGCATCTCCGACGTCGAACCCCGCCACCTCGCCGAGGCGCAGGCCATCGCACCGGTGGTGTGCGTGCAGAACCGGTTCGGGCTCGACCTCCACGACCCCGCGACCGACGAACTCCTGCGGATCTGCGGCGAACAGGGCATCGCCTTCGTACCGTTCTTCGCCATCGCGGGCGAAGGCGGCTCCCAGGGCGCCACCGCCTCCCACGACGACGAGGTGCTCGCCATCGCGCAGGCCCACGACGCGAGCCCCGCCCAGATCCGCATCGCCTGGACCCTCCAGCAGGGCCCGCACGTCCTGGCCATCCCCGGCACCGGCAACCCCGACCACCTCGTCGAGAACGTGGCCGCGGGCGCCGTACACCTCACGGACGAGGAAATGGCCACGCTCGACGCACTGCACCAGCAGGCCGACTGAGAGAAAGAGAGAGGACTTCGGCATGGCCGTCATCCACCACACCACCCTCAAGCCGACCAAGCTGGAACTGCTCACCGCCTGGCTTCCCACCCGCCCGTGGTACACCGGCGGCGCGGGGGAACCGGTGCTGACGAAGGCCGGCGGGTTCCGGCTGGACGATCCGCAGGGTGAGGTCGGGATCGAGTTCATGGTGGTCATCGACACAGCTGACGCGTCCGGCGCCGACCCGGCCGCGTATCTGGTGCCGCTCACCTATCGCGGCGCCCCGCTCGACGGGGCGGAGCACGCCCTCGTCGGCACCATGGAGCACGGAGTGCTGGGGCGCCGCTGGGCCTACGACGGCTGCCACGACCCCGTGCTGGTCACCCAGTTGCTCGCCCTGATCGAGGGCCGGGTGCACGCCCAGGACCAGAACACCAGTGATGCCCCCGACCGGGACGTCGTCCGCTCCTACGCCGGTGACGGCTCCGTCTCTGCGGCCTTCCGCGCCCCCGCCACCGACGACGAAGAGGGCACCGAGCTGTCCCTCCCGCAGGACGCGACGCTGCGCCTGCAGCGGGTCCTGCGGCCGGCCCCGGACACGCCGGGGCCGAGCGCGAGCGGTCACGTCGCCGGCGCCTGGCACCTGCCGGACGGCACCCGCGTACGGGGGCTGTTCGCTGTGCTGCACACCGGCTCCCGGGACTAGATGTATTGACCCGCAGGGTTGTTCACGCGGCTGATGGGTGGCTGACCGCCGAGTGCGGTGTGGCAGCGGTGGTGGTTGTAGGTGTGCAGGAAGTCTGCCAGGGCTTGGGTGCGTTCGGTACATCGGTCGCGTTCCCCACCCCGGCCGACTGGCGCGCACAGGTTTTACGTATAACCTCCGGCGAGGCCCACGGCCTGCCCAGCATCCACCAGGCCCTCCAGGTGTGCGGCGCCCAGCGCATCGGGCACGGCGTCCGCATCGCCGACGACATCGTCGACGGCAAGCTGGGCCGCCTCGCGGGCTGGGTCCGCGACCGCCGTATCGCGCTGGAGATGTGCCCGACGTCCAACCTCCAGACCGGCGCCGCGATCTCGATCGCCGAGCACCCGATCACCGCACTGAAGGACCTCGGCTTCCGCGTCACCCTCAACACCGACAACCGCCTGGTGTCGGGCACGACGATGACCCGCGAGATGTCCCTGCTGGTCGAGCAGGCCGGCTGGACGGTCGAGGACCTGCGCACGGTCACCGTGAACGCCGTCAAGAGCGCGTTCCTCCCCTTCGACGAGCGCAAGGCGCTCATCGAGGACGTCGTCCTGCCGGGCTACGAGCCCGCGCTCTGAACCAGCCCCCGGACGTAGGCGGCCTGTCCGACGTGCTGGAGATCGTCGGACAGGACGCTGACCAGCCGTACGCCCAGGCTGACCGGCGGATCCCAGCGCTCGTCCACGATCTGCTCCAGGTCCTTGGCGGTCAGCTCGCGCAGGGCCTGGAGGGTCTGTGCGTGCACGGCGTCGTAGTAGCCGGTCAGCAGGTCACCGGAGTCGACCCGCACCTTCGCGACCTTCGCCGGGGTGTGGCCGTACCCGGTGTCGCGGCGCGGCAGATCCAGCCCGAACCGCTTCTGGAAGTCCTGGGACAGCCACACCTGGTCGAGGCCGAAGGCGTCGGCGATGTGGTCGTCCTGGACCCGGGTGAGATGCCAGATCAGCCAGGCGATGGAGTTGGCGGCGTCGGAGGGGCGGGCGTGCAGGTCGTCGGGGTCGAGGCCCTCGACGGCGGCGTGGACCTCTTCCTGGATGCGGCTGTACCCGTCGATGAGGATGTCCTTGGCATGCATGCATCCACCATCGCGCATCCGCGTCCGTCACGCGCTCTCGGTGGCCAGCAGCGCCATCAGCGCCCGGGCCGCCGGGCTGGTGGCCTGCGGGGGCGGCAGCAGGGCGACGGTCTCGTACACCGTCTCGGCGGTGTCCTTCACGGGCAGGGCGGTCAGCGACGCGCGCTTGCACCGGAAGTGCCGTGGTACGACGGCGATGCCGAGGTTCTCGTCCACCAGGTCGAGCAGGCTGTGCACGTCGTTCACCTCCAGCGCGACGGTCCGTCGGACTCCCGCCGCGGCGAACGCGGCGTCGGTGGTGCGGCGCGGCCCCCAGTCCGGGTGGAAGTCGACGAAGACCTCGCCCCCCAGCTCCTCCGGGGTGACGGCGGCACCGGCTGCCGCGAGCCGGTGGGTGGGGTGGCACAGCACCGTCATCGGCTCGCTGGTCACCGGTACGACGCGCAGCTGCTCGTCCTCCCCGTGCGCCGACCTTACGGCGAACGCCAGGTCGAGGCGCCCGGCCGCGACCTCCTCCGCGAGCGCGCCCGAGCCCGCCTGCCGCAGGCAGATCTCCACGTCCGGGTGCTGCCGCCGGAACGCGGCGAGCAGCCCCGCCACATTCACCCCGGCGATGCACTGTTCCGATCCGAGCGCGAGCATCCCGCGCAGCACGCCCTGCACCGCGGCCACCGCCTCGTGGGCGGCCCGCACCTGCGCCAGGATCCGCTCCGCCTCACCGAGGAGCGCCCGCCCGGCAGGCGTCAGCGTCACCCGTCGGGTCGTCCGCACGAACAGCGGGGTCTGCAACTCCCTCTCCAGCGCCCGGATCGAGGCCGAAAGACCCGACTGGGACACCATGAGGCGTTCGGCAGCACGGGTGAAATGCTGGTCCTCGGCCACCGCGACGAAGTGCTGGAGATGACGTAGTTCCATGATTGAGAAGCCTATCCGCTGAATTCCATCTGATTTACCTGTTGGACCACTGCCCGCAGGTCGCGAAAGAGTGGATACCGGTTCATCGGAACCGACCTTCGTGTGCCAACCCCTCTGGAGTCGCGTTGTACACCGCACACCCCGACCGCTACGCGGACATGCCCTACCGGCGCACCGGACGCAGCGGCCTGAAGCTCCCCGCGCTGTCGCTCGGCCTGTGGCACAACTTCGGCCCCGCCGACCGGACCGTCGAGACGCAGCGCGCCATCCTGCGCCGCGCCTTCGACCTCGGCGTCACCCACTTCGACCTGGCCAACAACTACGGCCCGCCGCCCGGCGCCGCCGAGTCCGCCTTCGGCGAGGCACTGAAGGACGACTTCGCGTCCTACCGCGACGAGCTGATCATCTCCACCAAGGCCGGCTATCTGATGTGGCCCGGCCCGTACGGCGAGTGGGGTTCGCGCAAGTACCTGCTGTCCTCGCTGGACCAGAGCCTGAAGCGGATGGGCCTGGACTACGTCGACATCTTCTACTCGCACCGCCCGGACCCGGAGACTCCCCTGGAGGAGACGATGGGCGCCCTGCACTCGGCGGTCCAGCAGGGCAAGGCGCTGTACGTCGGCGTCTCCAACTACTCGGCCGAGCAGACCCGCGAGGCCGCCCGCATCCTCGGCGAGCTGGGCACCCCGCTCCTCATCCACCAGCCGCGCTACTCGATGCTCGACCGCCGCCCCGAGGACGAGGGCCTGCTCGACGCACTCGACGAGCTCCAGGTCGGCTCCATCGTCTTCTCCCCGCTGGAGCAAGGCCTGCTCACCGGCCGCTACCTCGAGGGCATCCCCGAGGACTCGCGGGCCGCGAGCGACAGCCCCTTCCTGAACTCCGACGCGGTCACCGAGGAACTGGTCGGCAGGCTCCGCGCCCTCGACGACATCGCCAAGTCCCGCGGCCAGACGCTGGCCCAGCTCGCGCTGGCCTGGGTCCTGCGCGGCGGCCGGGTGACCTCGGCCCTCGTCGGCGCGAGCAGCCCGCAGCAGATGGAGGACAGCGTCGGCGCCATCCGCAACCTGGACTTCGACGCGGAGGAGCTGGCGCGGATCGACGAGATCGTCAGGGCCTGACCCGTATCGCGGGGGACGTACCGGCACGTATCAGCTGAGCCGCTCCTGAAGGTGCACGGTCACCGTGTCCCCCGCCTCCTTCCCGATGGCCCGGCGCACCTCGGCCTTCACGGGCAGCATGTGGGTGCCGTCCCCAAGGGCCATGAAGGAGCTCCGGAAAGGGTGCCCGTCGATCGTCCCGCGGACCTTGACCAGCCCGCGGGTGCCGAAGAACTCGACGGACGCGGGCCACCGGACACACGTCCAGCTGCCCTTGTCCGGACTCCTGCGCAGCTCCGCGGTGAATTCCGCGTCCACTTTTCCGGTCGTGGCCATGACGTCCTCCTGTGCCGGTGGTCTCCTGCTCAAGAGACCACCGGCGGCCGGAAAACTCATCGCCGAGGACGCCATCACGACCCGGCGGGCACCCGCGGTGTTCTCGGGCATGGGGCATCAGCCTCCACCGAGGACGTATCTGCTGGTCGGAACAGGGTCCGCACCGCGGGGACCCCGGTACCGCAACCATGCCCGGACGACCCGCGGCGGTCGATTACCTCTCGGGTGATGACGGCATCGGCATGCACTCGTCAGATTTCGGCCAGTCCGGGTGACGAATATGCCAAGAGACTGGCCGGAAAGTTGTGGTGACAGTGTTTCAGTAGTGAACATACTCATCTGCTAGGAGCCTTCACATCCAGCGAAGCTCCCGTCACGCACAGCGCATGAGCCGAGCACAGCACCTGAGCCGCACCGAAAGCGAGGCCCGGCCGTCAGGCTAGTGAAGCAACGGGGGAATGATCGTGCACGACGAATTCCTGTGCCATGTCACGGGGTACGGCACCTGCGGTGGCCGGCGCATCGGCGTACCCCTCGGAACCTACCGCGCCCCCACCCTCGCCCTGGCCCTGTGGTGGTTACGCGACCGTGCCTCCTGGATCGCCGAGCGATTAGACCCCCAGCCCGAGGCCGGACACTTCCCGCCCGGTGCGCTCGCCCCGGTCGCCGACACCGTGCCCGACGTACCCGCCGTGCTGCGCGCCTGGTGCGGGGACATGGCCCAACAGGAGCTGGTCGCGGACGAGTTGGCGGCGGGACGGCTGGTACGGATCGCCGCCAGCGACGACACCACCGAATACGAACTGCTGGCCGAGTCGGTCGACGCCCTGCGCATGCAGCGGACCGCCGCGGCGCTGTTCACGCCCGTGGCCTGAGCCGCGTCCCGCGGGAGTGCTGGACCGTCAGGCCTGTCCCAGCCCATTCAGCGGTGCGCGCCGCGCCAGCACCCTGCGGTGACAGATCCGCCAGCCGTCGGCGGCACGCACCAAGGTGTCCTCGTACGTCACGGACCCGCACGAGCCGTCCGCCATGACACCCAGTCCCTTGGACCGGGCCCGCACCCGGCCGTCGTCCACCTCTTCGATCACCACATTGGTGACGTGGTGCGCGACGGGATTCGCGGTGCCCAGAGCAAGAGCCGCCTCGGTGAGGGCGGCGAGCCCGGTGACCTGGCCCTGGCCGAAGTCGGACAGGTCGTAGACGACGTCCGGGGTGAAGACCTCCGCCGAGCGGTGCAGCTCCCCGCCGTCGACCAGATGCCCGTGCAGGGCGATCAACTCGGTGACCGCCAAGCGGTCTTCGAGTGCCAGTGTCATGCCTTGCCCTTCTCTCGACCGAGTGCACACTCCCATGTCCCACGTCACGCTTTCCAGCCCTCCTGGTCCGCACGCCGCCATCGCACCGGCCGCACCAGCAGCCCGCCCAGCAAGCCGGTGAGCAGCCCCCACAACAGGGCGAAGCCGAGCGCGGGCCACACCTCCGGCTTCAGGAACACCTCTCCGGCCAGATCGCCGGCCAGGTCGCCGATGCCGAGGAGCGACAGGCCGTAGTGCGCGGAGATGCGGCCGACGAGGCAGATCACGAGGACCGTGAGCGCGAGGGCGACCGCCATGTGCACGGCCTGCCGCCAGGCGGGCATCCGGGCCGGGGAGCCTCTCGCCATGACGACCGCGGCGCCCAGCAGCAGCACGGCGTCCACGACCACGAGCCACCACACCCTGCCGTCGTACTCGGCGATCGTGCTCAGATTGAGTGCCGAGACCTCCTGGCCCCGCAGCACCTGGTCGAGCACGTGCGGCATCGGCAGCCCGAACGGCCCCTCCACCCGTCCGTTCCAGGTGGCGCCGAGGCCGATGGTGAAGCAGAGCCAGACCAGGTTCGGCATGCCGAGCAGGATCAGCGCGAACGTCTGAGCCGCGTGGCCGCGCGTCACCACGACGACGAGCGCGATGAGGATCCCGAGAACGACGCAGGCGAGCAGCAGCACGACCATGGCGTACGCGGCGGGCCGTACCGTCTGCTGGAGGCGCAGCAGCCGGGGCGGCAACGGAACCACGCGCGACACCAGCAGCGCCAGCACCAGCACACCGGCCAGCCACAGCAGGCCGAAGAACAGCGTCAGCGGCACATCCGTGGTGAACCCGACCTCCGGCGCCAGGCCGAACAACTCACCGATGTCGGCGAGTGTGCCCTCCCCGAGGGAGACCGCGAAGGTCTGGCGGGCCGCCAGGGCCAGGGCGAGGAGCGCGAGCAGCCACAATACGGCGATCCGGGCGGCCCATTCGGCCAGTTGACCGGCGCCGGTGACCGTACGGTGCCGCAGAGGCCGCAGGAAGCCGGCGGCGAGCACCAGCGCTCCGACGAGGGTGACCGACAGCGGAGTCACGGTGAGCCCCGCCCGCGTGGTGGCGAGTTCTCCCGCGTTCCCCGACAGCTGGATCGTGCCGCCGACGGCCGTGACGACGGTCGCCGCGACCACCCGGGGGAAGGCGTTGTCCGGCAGGTCGGCCGCACCGGCCGCCCACAGCCCCAGCGCGGCGACCACGCCCATGACGATCAGTGCGCCCAGGACGGTGGCCGCCGCCTGCAGCCAGCCGTGCCGGGCCACGACGGTCTGCTCGGAGGGGGTTCGCGGACTCACGCTGCCACGCTAAGCAGCACGCGCGCGGCGCGCCCGCCGGGAGGGCCGTCCGCGTCGCGCCGTCGACGACGTAAGGGCCGTCACGCGGACTCGGGGACTGCGGCGCGCGGCTCGGGGTACGAGCACTGATGCAGCAGCGTCCGGCCAGTCCGGCTTTCCGAGAGAGAAACGCATGATCGAGCACCTGGACGGAGCAGTGATACCCACTGGCTTCGACGTGCCCGTGGAACCGCTACGGCGGGCGGCGCACTACAGCGGCGAACCGGGTTCCATAGCGGAGGCGCGGTCCTTCGCCGCGGCCTTCCTCGACCAGCTCAGGACCGAGTGGTGTGCCACCGTCGACGACCGCACCGAGCACGGTGTGCTCCTGGTGGTGAGCGAACTGGTCACCAACGCGGACCGGCACAGCAACGGCCCGTACATCCTGGAGCTGGAGGGCACGGACACCGCGGTCGTGGTGGTGGTCTACGACAGCAGCGCCGCACTGCCCCGCCGTTTCCCCCGGGATCCCGAACGGGTCGGCCGGCACGGGTTGGAGATCGTCCACGCGCTGGCGGCCGAGATCGCCGTCGAACGCGTGCCCGTCGGCAAGCGCGTACGCGCCGTGGTGCCCTTCGGCGGACAGTGAGCCGAGTCGCGGATGCCGCCCCGGAACCGTACCTGGGGCGGAACCCGCCTGCCGGTATCCGGGTCAGGCGCAGCCCAGCTCGCCCAGCATGCCCTCGCGCAGCCGCGTGATGATCCGCTTGATCAGCCGGGACACGTGCATCTGCGAGCAGCCGAGATGTTCGCCGATCTCCGCCTGGGTGGCTTCCTCCACGAACCGCATATGGATGATCTGCCGGTCGCGCTCGCTCAGCTCGGCCATCAGCGGGGCCAGCGACTGGAAGTCCTCCACCAGCCGCAGCCCGTTCTCCTCCACGCCGATGAAGTCGGCGAGGACCGCCTCTCCGCCCTCGGGCCCGTCGCCGGTGAGCGCCGCGTCCAGCGACGAGGAGTTGTAGCCGTTGGAGGCGATCTGGGCCTCGACGACCTCGTCCTCGGGGATGCTCATCAGGGTGGCGAGTTCGGCGACCGTCGGCTCGCGGTCCAGCCGGCTGGCGAGTTCCTCGCGCGCCTTGGCCAGCTCCACGCGCAGCTCCTGCAGCCGCCGCGGCACGTGCACCGCCCATGTGGTGTCACGGAAGAACCGCTTGATCTCACCGACGATGTACGGCAGCGCGAACGAGGTGAACTCCACCTCGCGCGCGAGCTCGAAACGGTCGATGGCCTTGATGAGACCGATCATCCCGGTCTGGACGACGTCCTCCATGTCGTCCCCGCGGCCCCGGAACCGGCCGGCCGCGAACCGCACGAGCGACATGTTCATCTCGATGAGCGTGTTGCGGGCGTACTGGTACTCGTGCGTGCCTTCCTCGAGCTCCGTCAGCCGCTGGAAGAACTGGCGGGACAGCTCGCGCGCGTCGCGCGGAGCCACGGTCTTCGGGTCCTCGACTCCCGGCAGCGGTCCGTCACCCGTCGTCCTGGTCACGGCGGTCTGCTTCACGACCTGTGCCTTCGACCGGATCACGGCGGTGTCGGTTTCCATTGTGCCTTCTCCCACGAAAGTCACGGCTCGACGTCTGCCTCTTCGGCCTCGGTTGTCTCGGGTCCTGCTCCGGTTTTCGCGGTTGTTCTCCGTAGTGCGTACCCGGCCTGTGACGGCGCATGCCCGAACGCATCGCCGAGGAGGGGAAATGAGTGGCGGCTCACAGCTCCAACGCCGTGATCCGGCACCAGAATTCGGCTGACGCAACGGTGAGTTGGCCGGTGCCGGGAGCCACCTCCAGCGATCGTGATTCCACCCAGGGCGGAATGCCGGTCCCTTCCCCTTCGGTTCAGAGAAATTAGTCTGAAGAGGTGAGCAACCAAGCGCCGAACGAAGCCCGCGTCATCCCCCTGCGCCCGCCTGCCGGCCGCCCCGGGACCGCCCGCCCAGCGTCCGAACGCCCCGCCGCGTCGCCGCCCCGCGCGATGCCGTCGGCCCCCGCTCCCCAAGCCCTCCGCGCGCCGAAGGAACCCCTCTGGCGGGACCTCATCGGTGACGTCCTGCGGCGCGAACGCCTCGCCCAGGAGCGCACGCTCAAGGACGTCGCCGACGCGGCCCGGATCTCCATGCCGTACCTCTCGGAGGTGGAGCGCGGCCGCAAGGAGGCCTCCTCGGAGGTCCTCGCGGCCGCCGCCCACGCCCTCGGCCTGGGCCTCGGCGACCTGCTGTCGCTGGCGCAGGGCGAGCTCACCCGCCACTCCGGCAGGAGCCGCGGCCCGTCCACCGCGCCCTACAACGGGCTCTGCCTGGCCGCCTGACCCGTCGGCGTCGGCCGGCGTCTCAGACCGCCACGGGGCGCCGGCTGAGCACTTCGTCGGCCAGCCCGTACGCCACCGCCTCCTCGGCGGTGAACACCTTGTCGCGGTCCATGTCCGCGCGCAGCGTCGTGATGTCGTGGTGTGTGTGCCGCGCGAGCACCTCCTCGACCTGGGAGCGGATCCGCACCATCTCCTTGGCCTGCAGGGCGAGATCGGAGACCGTGCCCCGACTGCCGCTGGTGGCCGGTTGCCCGAGCAGCACCCGCGCGTGCTCCAGCACGACCCGCCGCCCGGGATCCCCTCCGGCCAGCAGGACAGCCGCAGTGGAGGCCGCCTGGCCGACGCAGACGGTCGAGATCGGCGCCTGCACGTAGGTCATCGTGTCGTAGATCGCCATCAGCGAAGTGAACGAGCCGCCGGGGGAGTTGATGTAGATCGCGATCTCGTTCTCCGGGGCCGACGACTCCAGATGGAGGAGTTGCGCGATGACGACGTTGGCGACGCCGTCGTCGATCTCGGTGCCGAGGAAGATGATCCGCTCGGCCAGCAGCCGGCTGTAGACGTCGTACGACCGCTCGCCCTGCGGGGTCCGCTCGACGACGTTCGGAATCGTGTAGGTCCCCATGTCACAGCCCCATCCGTCGCTTCGAGGCGGCCGGGCGGACGTCGGCGAGCGACTCGACGACCCGGTCCACCATGCCGTACTCCCTGGCCTCCTCGGCGGTGAACCAGCGGTCGCGGTCGCCGTCCCGGGAGATGGTCTCCGGGCTCTGCCCGGTGTGCTCGGCGGTGATCCGCTCGATGGTCCGCTTAAGTTGCTCCAGGTTCTCCGCCTGGATCTCGATGTCCGCGGTGGTGCCGCCGATCCCTGCCGACGGCTGGTGCATCATGATCCGCGCGTTCGGCAACGAGTAGCGTTTGCCGGGCGCGCCGACGCTGAGCAGGAACTGTCCCATGCTGGCCGCGAAGCCCATGGCGAGCGTCGCGACGTCGTTCGGGATCAGCCGCATCGTGTCGTAGATGGCCAGGCCGGCGTGGACCGAACCACCGGGACTGTTGATGTACAGGCTGATGTCGGTGCGCGGGTCCTCCGCGGACAGGATCAGCAGCTGGGCGCAGACCCGGTTCGCGGAGACCTCGTCGACCTGGGTGCCCAGGAAGACGATGCGCTGCCCGAGCAGTTGGGCGGCGAGATGGTCGTCGAACCGGGTCGGAGGGGTGTCACCCTCCTCCGCCCGCGGCAGCAGGGCCGGCCCCGGGCCGGCGGTGAATGGAGACATCGGCACTCCTTATGACGAGCTATGACGACCGATGACGACCGATGACAAGGCGTCGAGTCGTCGAGGATGGTCGGGACGCGGTGCGCGTCGCCGTGATCTCCACTCTGGGCCGGGGACCGCCCCTGCCGGGGATTTCTAGGCCCGCAGCAGATTCGCTACGGGCAGAGGGACTTCAACGGTTCACTTCTCGCGCAGCTGCCGGAAGAACGCCTGTACGTCCCCGACCAGCAGGTCCGGCTCCTCCATCGCCGCGAAGTGGCCGCCCCGGTCGAACTCCGTCCACCGCACGATGTTCTCGGTGCGCTCCGCCTTGTACCGCAGCGGAATCTGCGGCTCGGCCGCGAAGAGGGCGAGCGCGGTCGGCGCGGTCGACGGCTCGGTCGGCCGCGCGGCCCGTCCCGTGGCGTGAGCCCGCTCGTAATAGATCCGGGCGGCCGAACCGGCGGTGCGGGTCAGCCAGTACAGCATCACGTTGGTGAGCAGCCGGTCCCGGTCCACGGCCTCCTCGGGCAGCTCCTCGGAGTCCGTCCACTCACGGAACTTCTCGACGATCCAGGCGAGTTGACCGACGGGCGAGTCGTTGAGCGCGTACGCCAGGGTCTGCGGCCGGGTGGACTGCTGCACGGCGTATCCGGTGCCCTCGCGCAGATACTCGCTCCACCGGCGCCAGGAGGCGATCGTGCGCTCCCGCTCCTCGGGGCCGAGTGCCGCCAGCTCCTCCGGTGTCGGCTCGGTGGCCGCTTGTGCGCCCGGCAGCAGATTGAGATGGACGCCGATGACCCGATCGGGATGGGCCCGGCCCAGCTCGCGGGTGATGGCCGCTCCCCAGTCGCCGCCCTGCGCCCCGAACCGTTCGTAGCCGAGCCGCCGCATCAACTCGGCCCACGCGTCCGCGACCCGGCCCCCCTCCCAGCCTGTGTCCGGAGCCGGCCCGGACAGGCCGAACCCGGGAATGCTCGGTACGACGACGTGGAAGGCGTCGGCCGGATCGCCGCCGTGGGCGGCCGGGTCGGTCAGCGGCCCGACGATGTCGAGGAACTCGACGATCGACCCCGGCCAGCCGTGCGTGATGATCAGCGGGGTGGCGTCGGGCTCGGGGGAGCGGATGTGGGCGAAGTGCACGTTCGCCCCGTCAATAGTGGTCGTGAACTGCGGCCACTCGTTCAGCAGCACCTCGGCCGCCCGCCAGTCGTAGGAGTGCCGCCAGTACCCCACGAGCTCCCGCAGGTAGTCCGCCGGTACGCCGTATGCCCAGCCCGTGCCGGACAGGTTGTCCGGCCAACGGGTGCGGTCGAGGCGGTCGTACAGGTCGTCGAGGTCGCTCTGCGGGATGTCGAGGCGGAAGGGCCGGACCGTGTCCGTGGGCGAAGAGGTCATGGTCCGCATGCTAGTTCCGGCCCGTGTATCGGCCATCTGGATTAATCGGCGGTCCGACCGATGAGTTCCGCGGCGAGGATCGGTCGATACAGATGACCGCGTTCCACACCCCAGGAGGTACTCATGGCCACCGACGGATTCACCACGTGTCTCTGGTTCGACGACCAGGCCGAGGAAGCAGCCCACTACTACGTCTCGGTCTTCAAGAACTCCACCGTCGGGAAGGTCTCCCGCTACACCGAGGCCGGCCCACGTCCCGCCGGTTCCGTGATGACCGTCGAGTTCACGGCCAACGGCCAGCGGTTCCTGGCCCTGAACGGCGGCCCGGAGTTCAAGTTCACCGAGGCGATCTCCTTCATGATCGCCTGCGCGGACCAGGAAGAGGTCGACTACTACTGGACCAAGCTCACCGAGGGCGGCGGCGAGCCCGGCCCCTGCGGCTGGCTGAAGGACAAGTACGGCTTGTCCTGGCAGGTCGTCCCCGACCGCCTCATGGAGCTGACCACCGACCCCGACCCGGAGACGGCGGCCCGCGCGATGAAGGCCATGATGGCGATGGGCAAGATCGACATCGCCGCCCTGGAGAAGGCGGCCGCGGGCGAGTGAGCCACGCTGTGCCGGCCGCCCGCACCAGGGCGGCCGACGCTACAGATCCTCGCCGATCACCCGCGTGATCTCCCGTGCGATCCGCAGGATCCCCGGGGAGCGCACCGGGCAGGGCTTCGGCGTGGACGTCGTGGGCGCCAGGCAGAAGTGCAGGTAGTCGTCGTCGAGGTGGAGGGCGGTGCGGTCCCGGTCCGGCTGGGTGCAGTAGTCGGGGTGCTCGTGCTCGTAGTCGGTGCACGGAAGGTGCTGGACCCAGGTGTAGCGGGCTCCGGCGGCACTCACCGTCCTTCCCGCGTCGGCGACGAGGTCGCCCGAGGCGGCCGCCCGCTCCCCGTAGAGCCCGTTCACGCGCCGGACCCGGTCGGGGGTGATCGGGTCCGGGCCCTGCGACACCCAGACGATCCGCGGACGCCGGTCACCGCCGGCCGCGGCGATCTGTTCCGTGAGCTGCCGGGCGTCGGCGGCGTACCGCTCGAAGTACTCGGTGGGCGAGTCGGCGTGGGTGATGCCGTCCATGCACCAGGTGTAGCCCCACGCGTTGCCCCAGAACTGCAGGACCACGTAGTCCGGGTGCAGCGACCGCACCAGGGCGGCCGCCTTGTCCCGGTCCGGTACGAGCGACTTCGCCCCGGTGCCCTCCAGGTAGTCGCACAACGTGGTGCCCGAATAGGGGGCGCTGGTGTACCGCGCCCGCAGGTCGCGGCGCAGTTCCGCGCCGAGCACCCGCTGGTTCTCCATCGCCAGCGAGTCGCCGAGATAGAGCACGGTCGGTGTCTTGGCCGGTGCGCCGGGCGCCTTCGCCGACGCCCGCGGGGAGGCGGCCGGCCGCCGGTGCTCGGTGGTGGCCGACGAGGCCGGTACGTCGGGGGAGGGCGGCGCGCCCTCCGGACCGGACGAGGGATCCCCGCACGCCCCGAGCAGCACACCGGCCAGCAGCACGCCCACGACCCACGCTCTCCGCATGCGACCACTCCCGCCCCGGCGCCCGAAACGGTTCCCCAGGCAAGCACAGCGGGGCACCAGGGGGAAGACACGCGTCGGCCACGGCTGCCGTACGCGCAACTCCGCCTGCTTGGCGGAGCCGGTGCGTGCTCCCCGCCGACGAGCCCGTTCAGGGCAGGTCGTCGACCAGCACCGCCGCCCCGTCGAAGCGGCCGGCCTTGAGGTCCATGAGGGCCTGGTCGGCCCGGGACAGCGGATAGGTGTGCGTGGTGGCGCGCACACCGTAACGGGCGGCGAGGGCCAGGAACTCGCGGCCGTCCGCACGCGTGCTGGAGGTGACGCTGCGCAGCTCCTTCTCGTAGAACAGGTCGCTCTCGTAGCGCAGCGGCGGGATGTCGCTCAGATGGATACCGGCGACCGCCAGGATCCCGCCCCGGTCCAGGGCCCGCAGCGCGACCGGGACCAGCTCGCCGACCGGCGCGAACAGGATCGCGCTGTCCAGCGGCTCGGGCGGCGGGGTGTACGCGTCCTGCGCGGAGGCGGCTCCCAGGGCGAGCGCCAGCCGCCGCGCGTCGGCGCCGCGCGTCATGACGTGCACGGTGACGCCCTCTGCCAGCGCGACCTGCGCACACAGGTGGGCGCTGCCCCCGAAGCCGTACAGCCCCAACCGTCCGCCCGGCGGGGGCGCCGCCCGACGCAGCGCGCGGTGACCGATGATGCCCGCGCACAGCAGCGGCGCGGCGGTCACGTCGTCGAGACCGTCGGGCAGCCGGTAGGCGAACGCGGCCGGGACGGTCGTGTACTGCGCGTAACCGCCGTCCGCGTCCCAGCCCGTGTACCGGGAGGCCGGACACAGGTTCTCCGCCCCGCGTCGGCAGTAGCCGCACGTGCCATCGGTG
Organism: Streptomyces sp. SA15; assembly: GCF_002291145.1. Taxonomy (GTDB): domain Bacteria; phylum Actinomycetota; class Actinomycetes; order Streptomycetales; family Streptomycetaceae; genus Streptomyces. The sequence continues at coordinate 17,358 of NZ_NTGE01000222.1, read as the reverse complement.
CGGCGCAGCCACGCCACGCCCACCCGGTCGCCGGGCACGAAGCCGCGCACCGCCGCCCCGAGGCCCGCCACCTCCCCGACCACCTCGTGCCCGGGCGTCACACCCGGCCGGTGCACCGGCAGGTCGCCCTCGGCGACATGCAGATCCGTACGGCACACCCCGCAGGCGCGCACCCGCAGCAGCAGCTCGTCGTGCCCGGGCGCCGGCACCGGCTTCCCGACGAACTGGAGGGAGCCGTCCTCGACCGGCCCCGGCGCCACCACGGACCACGCGCCCATCATTCCGTCCGCCATACCGCACCCCGTCCCGCCGAGGCTCCTGCCGGAAATCCCGTCGAAAGCAGACCTCTGCTGTCCAGTCTGAAACGGACCCGACCATTCGACGCGCGGCCGGGCGCATCGATGGCTAGCGTGAGGAAACGGACCAGCCACCGATCGGGAGAGGGCCACAGCCATGGCCGTACAACCTGAGGGAACCCCCTGTTGGGCCGACGCGATGTTCACGGACGTCGAGGGAGCCAAGAGCTTCTACGGCGACGTCCTGGGCTGGACCTTCGGCGAGGCGTCGTCGGAGTACGGCAACTACACGCAGGCCTACGCGGACGGCAAGGCCGTCGCCGCCGTCGTACCGCCGATGCCCGGCCAGGAGGGGCAGTCGCAGTGGTGCCTGTACTTCGCCGCCGCGGACGCCGCGGCCACCGCCGGCAAGATCCGGGACAACGGCGGTGAGGTACTGATGGAGCCGATGCAGGTGGGCGACTTCGGCACCATGTGCCTGGGCCGCGACCCCAGCGGCGTCGTCTTCGGCGTGTGGCAGGCCGGCACCCACGAGGGGTTCGAGGCGCCGCCCGAGCAGCCCGGCGCGTTCTGCTGGGCCGAGATCTTCACCCGTGAGCCCGAGAAGTCGGACGCGTTCTTCCCGGCCGTCTTCCCGTACTCGGCGAAGCAGATGCAGGACGAGACGATGGACTTCCGCCTGTTCGAGGTCGAGGGCAACATGGTCCTCGGCCGCATGAAGATGACGGACGAGTTCCCGCCCGAGGTGCCGCCGTACATCAACGTCTACTTCACCGTCGACAACTGCGACGACGCCGTCGCCCGGGCCACCAAGCTGGGCGGCGTCCTCAGGTTCGGACCGATGAACACCCCGTTCGGCCGGTTCGCGGCCCTCAGCGACCCGCAGGGCGCCAGCTTCTCGGTGATCGACGTCACGACGACCGAGGGCGAGATGCCGCAGGTCACCGAGGTGACCTGACGGCTGTGCCGAGTGCCCTGTCCGGCCGTGGCATGATCGGGTCCATGCATGAACGTGTGGTGGCCGCGTGCGACGGCGCTTCGAAGGGAAACCCCGGACCGGCGGGCTGGGCCTGGGTCGTCGCCGACGAGTCGGAGACCCCGGTCCGCTGGGAGGCGGGGCCGCTCGGCAAGGCCACCAACAACGTGGCGGAACTGACCGCGTTGGAACGCCTGTTGGCGGCGACCGACCCGGACGTGCCGCTCGAGGTCCGGATGGACTCGCAGTACGCCATGAAGGCCGTCACCACCTGGCTGCCCGGCTGGAAGCGCAACGGCTGGAAGACGTCCGCCGGCAAGCCGGTCGCCAACCAGGACCTGGTCGTACGCATCGACGAACTGCTCGACGGCCGGTCGGTCGAGTTCCGCTACGTGCCGGCCCACCAGGTCGACGGCGACAAGCTCAACGACTTCGCCGACCGTGCCGCCAGCCAGGCGGCGAGTGTCCAGGAGCCCGCGGGCAGCGGCCTCGGTTCGCCGGAGCCGCCGCCCGCACCGGACGTACCGGCTCGTGCCGCGCGGGGCCGGGCCGGCAGCGGGACCAAGGCGTCGGCCGGGCGCGGCGGTTCGGCACGGACGATCAAGGCGAAGTTCCCCGGCCGCTGTCTGTGCGGACGGTCCTACGCGGCCGGCGAGCCCATCGCCAAGAACGCCCAGGGCTGGGGGCACCCGGAGTGCCGTACGGAAGCGGCCGGTTAGGGCCTACCCGAGCGGGGCGGGCGCCGGGTCAGACGACCGCGCCGCGCCAGCCGCCGGTCTCCTGGCCGCGCTCCTCGATGAACTGCTTGAAGCGCTCCAGGTCACCCTTGGTCTGCCGCTTCACGAAGCCCAGCTTGTCGCCGACGGTGTCGGTGACGCCGTCCGGATGGAAGTCCATCTGCAGCATCACCTTGGTGTGGTCGTCGTCGAGCCGGTGGAAGGTGACCACACCCGCCTGCCGGGCCTCCCCGGCGACCGTCGTCCACGCGACCCGCTCGTCCGGGATCTGCTCCGTGATCTCGGCGTCGAACTCCCTGTGCACGCCGTTGACGCTGGTCACCCAGTGCGTGAGCGTGTCGGAGCGCTGCTCGATGCGCTCCACCCCGTTCATGAACTCCGGGAACGCCTCGAACTGCGTCCACTGGTTGTACGCCGTGTGCACCGGAACGCCGACCTCGATGGATTCCTCGACCTTCGACACGGGTCGCTCCCTTCTTCGTCGTCATGGGACTCATTCATGGGACGCATCGGGCGTCGTCCGGCGCGGGTACCGCGTGACCTGCGGAGCAAACCGGCGACCGGCGTGCATTGCCCGGCCGTCCCGGCCGCGTCCGGCGCGTCAACGGAACAACCGGTCCAGGAAGGCGTTGCCGTAGACGCCGTGCGGGTCGAGCCGGTCCAGGACGCCGGCCGCCTCCCCCCGCACGGTCTCGCCGTATGAGGCGGGTACGGACGTGCCCAGCACCTCCTCGTCGCTCCACACCTCCTCGCCCGTGTACGCCCAGCCCTTGGACCACTCGACCCGGGTGAGGGCATGTCCGCCGTCGTACGAACGCAGCAGGAACCGCTCGAGCTCGCGCAGGAAGGCTTCCGCGTGCGGCGTCCCGGGCAGCGTCAGGACGTTCAGCCAGACGGCCGTGTCCCACTCGGGGTGTTCGCCGCTCGGCCGCAGCGCCGACAGCAGCGGGGTGCGGGCGCCGTCCAGTTCGGCGTCGGCGGGGTCGTCCAGGCCTGTCACCCGGATCTCCACCGAGCCGTTCACCGGGAAGCGGCCCAGCGCCGCGTACACCGTCTGCCGCTCCCGGTAGAAGGAGGTGAACTCGGCGACGACACGCTGCACTTGGTCCCGGGTCGTGAGGACGGCGTAGCCGTTCGTGGCGATCCTGAGCGTAGTGGGCTTCAGGTAGAGCAGGGTGTTCTTGGAAGGCCCCCAGATGTCGGCGGACAGCGTCGCCACGAGCCCGAGCGCCGCTGCCTCGTACTGCGCGGTGCCCAGCACCGGCGCCAGGTACCAGGCCGCGCCCGAGACCATCCGCCCGGCCAGGTCCGCCACCGGGGTCGGGACGTTGTCGGAGAACGGGTAGTTGTACGGCGACGTCACCTGCCGCGAGGTGAGCGGTCGCGTGGGCGACACGCTCCACACCTTCAGCCACGGAAACTCCGTGAACGCGAACCAGATCGCCTCCACGCGCCCGGACCGCTCCAGAAAGCTCGCGAACGTCCGTCCGGCACCGCCGGGGGCCGCGAAGAGCTCGCCGGCCGGAATGTCCGTACGGCTCACGCACCGCAGATTCGTGTTCGCGCCCACCCGCAGCACGACCTCGGTGACCAGGGCCCGGCCGAGGTGGGTGAGGAGCGCGGCGCAGTCCGCCTCGTCGCGACGGTAGGTCCGCAGCACATAGGCGCCGCTGTCCTCGTCCCAGACGACCGCGGTCAGCGACAGCAGGAGATTGCTGAGCGAGCCGTACGTGTGCCCGGGCAGCCGCTGTTCGCCCCGCGCCGGTACGGCGGTGCCGTGCGCGTCGATGGCCAGCGCGCCGCCGAGTGTGAGGACGCCGGGAGCGGGCGCGGCGGTGACACCGAGGCCGTGCTCCTCCAGGTAGGTGAGCAGTGCCTCCAGGGTGACGCCGGTGCCGGCGCGGACGGAGGAGGCGGACTCCAGGGACAGCCCGGTGAGGTGGGAGGCGGTGTCGACGAGAAGGACACGCGCGTCCGACTCAGTCCCCTCGGTGATCGTCAGCGGCGACCAGCCGTGCGAAGAGCCTCGGGCGCGTACCGTCCAGCCGTGCCGCCAGGCCCAGTTGACGACGGCGACCACCTGGTCGGGGCTGGCCGGCGCACAGGCCCACAGCCCGTCGGCGGTGATCTCGCCGACCCAGTTCCGGTACGCCGAGCGGTACAGGGCGACACCCGCCGGGAAGTCCGGCAGTTCCTCGGCCGCGACCGCCGGATCCGCCGCCACCAGGACGGGTACGGCGGCCAGGGCGGCGGCGGAACGGAGGAAGCCGCGACGGGTCCAGGAAGGGTCTCCCTGCGGGAGGTTGCATGCTGAGCGCTCGGTCACGGGCCCACGCTAGGCAGAGATTGACAAGTGCATGCCTTCCATGGCGCCTCATCACTCGTGTGAGTGAAAGATATGCGGGTGACCGGCCGGAGCGGCCGGTTCCGCGTGGGCAGGTGACGGATGACAGACTGACGCCATGGACGAGCGCACATTCGGTAGGTCGCAACAGCACGCATCCGTCGTCGGACTCGGCACCTGGCAACTGGGCGCCGACTGGGGAGACGTCGACGACAAGGAAGCCCTGGCGGTGCTGGAGGCCGCGGCCGAGTCGGGGGTCACCTTCTTCGACACGGCCGACGTGTACGGCGACGGGCGCAGCGAACAGACCATCGCCGCCTTCCTGGGCGGTCGGCCCGACCTGCATGTGCTGGTCGCGACGAAGATGGGCCGCCGGGTCGACCAGATCCCGGAGAACTACGTCCTGGACAACTTCCGGGCCTGGAACGACCGTTCCCGGCGCAACCTCGGCGTCGACCGCGTCGACCTCGTCCAGCTGCACTGCCCGCCGACGCCGGTGTACTCCACGGACGAGGTGTTCGACGCCCTGGACACCCTCGTCGAGGAGCAGCGGATCGCCGCCTACGGCGTCAGCGTGGAGACCTGCCAGGAGGCGCTGACCGCGATCGCCCGGCCGGGCGTGGCGAGCGTACAGATCATCCTCAACCCGTTCCGCATGAAGCCCCTGCGCGAGGTGCTCCCCGCGGCCCGGGAAGCCGGCGTCGGCATCATCGCCCGCGTCCCGCTGGCCTCCGGCCTGCTGTCGGGCAAGTACACCAAGGACACGGTCTTCCCGGAGAACGACCACCGCACCTACAACCGGCACGGCGAGTCCTTCGACGTGGGCGAGACCTTCTCCGGCGTGGACTACACGACGGGCGTCGAGGCCGCCGCCGAGTTCGCCGCGCTCGCCCCCGAGGGGTACACCCCGGCCCAGCTGGCCCTGCGCTGGATCATCCAGCAGCCGGGCGTGACCACCGTGATCCCGGGCGCCCGCTCACCCGAGCAGGCCCGCGCCAACGCGGCCGCCGCCAGGCTGCCGGAGCTGTCGGAGGCGACGCTCACCGCGATCGGCGACCTGTACGACCGGCGGATCAAGGACCAGGTGGAAGGCCGCTGGTAGGTCCCGGCGTGTCGCTCACGGCGCGTCGCTCACGGCGCCAGGAGCAGCTGCCTCTCCTGCTCCTGGTCGCCCGAGGCGGAGCCCTGGTCGTGCAAGGGGAAAGCGCGGGACAGCATGTCGCTCGCCGCTTCCACGGCGTTCGGCGTGCCCTGCACGGTGACGGTCACCGGAGCGGACAGGTGACCGAGGTGGCCCTGCTCAGTCCCGGCGGGCCGGTCGGCGGTACCGTCGGCGAACGTCGCCGTGTGGACGGAGGCGTGATCGTCGGCGGGCAGGTCGTCCGCGGGGCCGAAGGCGGGCTCCAGGGCCCGGACGACCTTCTGCGCGTCGTCGGCGCTGCCGCCGCTGAGCGTGACAGTGAGCTCGGGGCCGGACATGGTCAACAGGACTCCTCGGATGTCGACGCCGTACCTCTCGCGCTTCGTGTAACCCTCCGCTGATCGCTGAAACGGCCGCCCGCCCATACGGTCGGCGCCTCAGAAGCGTCCGCCGGTGAGCCGTGTGACTGGCCCGAGGGTGTGGCGCTCCGCGCGGCGGCCCGCCGCGTAGGACGCCGCGCCGAGCGCGGTCAGGCCCGCTCCGACCCCCGCGGCGACCAGCTTGCGGTGGCTGAGCACCGTCCACGCCGTCTTCGCGCCGGCCGCGACCTGACCCGAGGCCGACACGATCGCCTGACGGCCCGCTTCGACGCTCTTGGCCGCCGTGTGCGCGGCCGCGCTCGTCGAATCGGCTGCCCGCTGCGCGCCGGCCTTCGCCGTCGAGGCCGCGTCGTCCGTCTTCGTGGCGGCGGCGCGCGCGGTCTCCGCCGCCGGGGCCGTCGCCCTGTCCGCGTTCTGCCGCGCCTTGGAGGCGGCGGTCGAGGCGGCTGCTGCCTTCTTGTTCGTTTCCTTGTCCGATTCCGTCATGGGATCCGGTTTGCCGCTCGCCCGCGTCGCAAACACGTTGCGTCACATGCCGTGCCCATCGATGTCGCGACCTGTCCGTCACGACTGTCCGTCACGACCTTCCGTTCCGCGCGAAGCAGGGAACACGGTGCGGAGAAGGAGAACGGGGTCACCCGGGCAGGAGGAAGCGTGTCGGGCACCGGAAGCGGAGCAGAGGCGGGGTACACGGGGCGCCACGAGACCGAGGAGGAGAGAGCCGACCGGAAGTGGGGAGAGCTCATCCAGGAGGTCAGGGTCGCCCAGACGGGCGTGCAGATCCTGTTCGGCTTCCTGCTGACCGTCGTGTTCACGCCCAAGTACGAGGACCTGCCCCACACGGACCAGGTCATCTACATCGTGACAGTCGTGCTGGGTGCCGCCGCGACCGGCGCCTTGATCGGCCCGGTGTCCCTGCACCGCCTGGTGGTGGGGCGGCGCGTCAAACCGCAGGCGGTCGAGTGGGCCTCCCGGTTGACCTTCGTCGGCCTGGTGCTGCTGCTCGCCACCATGACGGCCGCGCTCCTGCTGATCCTCAGGGTCGCGACCGATGACAGGTACGTGCCCTGGCTGGTCGGGGGAGTGGTCGTCTGGTACCTGCTGTGCTGGTTCGTCGTGCCGATGCTGACGCGGCGCCGCCACACGTCGAAGTGACGGCGAGGGCGTCGAACCGCCGGTCGGGTCAGCCCCCGGCGATGACCTCCGCGAGGAAGTCGTCGATGCGGAGCTCCTCCCACCCTGGCGGCACGACGTCGCGGGTCTCCCGCAGGAAGGCCGCGAGCGCCGGGGCCCAGGCGAACACCACGGCACACTGGCGGCCCCCGTCGGGGCGGACGTCGCCGCGGAACTCCATGCGCAGCTCCTGCCACACGCCCGTCGACACGGGACGCAGCCGCACGTCTCCCAACCCGACCGGTCCCTGCAGTCCGTCGCTGAGCATCTCCCGGTCCAGCCGCCACCGCGCGAGCACCCGGCCGTCGTGGCTGAACACCGCGGTGACGGCGAACGGGTCCGCCGCGTCGTAGCCCAGGTGGGCGAGCACCGGAAAGCGGTCCGTGGTGCCCGCCTGGAGCTGCACGACCAGGGACTTGTGCACGAAGGAGTTCACGAGAGGGGCCTCCGGGGAGAACAGTCGTAGAGACCTCTAGTACCCGTCCCGTGCACAAGATGCTCAGCCCGCCGCGTGATTCCCCCGCGCCCCGCGCAGCGACGTGATGCACGTGGCGATGGCCTGCTGGAGCTCCTCCAGCCGCTGGACCATGTCGTCCTCGTAGAACTCCTGGGCGTCGTCGAAGGTGAGCTCCTCGAAGACCTTGGTGGCCTTCTGTAGACTGCTGTAGAACTTCGTCCGCCGTTCCTGGACGCGCAGTTCGGGATCGGCCTCCACCGCCTCGACGACGAGCGACTTCATGGTGTCGTACGCCTCGGTCGCCCACTCGCCGGTGTCCTCGTCCTCCTCCAGCTCGTCCAGCAGCGACAGATGCCGCTCGGCCTCCTGACGGAGGTCGACGGGCGCCTCGATGGTCTGCCCGGCGGGCGTCTTGATCTGGCCCGACTCGGCGATCTGCCGCACGTATCCGATCCGGTCGGCGGCCCGGCTCTCATTGGCGACGGCCTTCTTCAAGTCGTCGGTGCGTACGACGTCACGCGCCAACTCGGCTTGGAGCTCCGGGTCTTCCTTGAGCCGGTCGAGCAGCGCGCCGCGCGCGGCCCGTGCGGTGGAGGGGTCGGCGAGGATCGCGGCGCGCAGCGCGGTGGGGTTCTCGGCGACCTCCAGCGCCTTGGTCGGCCGGATGCCCTCGGCCTCGGCGGCCTCGGCGATGGCCGTGCCGCGCTCGGAGGTGGCGCTGTTGCGGGAGACGTAGTAGCTGAGCCATACGTCCGCGTCCGGCAGCTCCACCTCCTGACCTGGCGTCAGCGCCTCGAAGTGCGGGACGAGACCGTCGTCGGCGGCCCGGTCCCAGGCCTTGTAGTAGCGCATGACGCGCTCGGGCGAGCAGCCGGCGAGTTCGGCGAACTCCTTCGCCGACACCTTCGGCGTCTCGCCCGCGCTCTGGCCTCCGGGCCGCACGCTGCGCGCCACCATCAGGCCGAAGGCCCATCCTCCGGTCCGTGCGTAGACCCCGAACTCGCGCGCGTCCCGCGCCACGAGGTCGGACAGGGGCACGGGGGACGTCTCGGACGGGACGATCGACAGAGTCACGGGTGTTTCTCCTGGGCAGGCTGGTCGGACCGCACAATGTGCAGGCCAGAAGCCTATTGCACCCGTGTGGGGTGCGCGCTCCGCTCAGTCGAGGGCGTCGTGCAGCGCGGGCAGCAGCGTCTTCGCCGCCCAGTCGAGATACGCCGGCTGCGACTCCCCGCCGATCTGCACGAGGGCGATCTCGGTGAAACCGGCCTCGGCGTAAGGCCGTACGGCCTCCACGAAATCCTCCGGCTCGTCGCCGCAGGGGATCGCGTCGGCGACGTCGTCGGGCGTGACGAACTGCGTGGCCGCCTCGAAGGAGTCCGGATGCGGCAACTCGGAGTTGACCTTCCAGCCGCTGCCGAACCAGCGGAACTGCGCGTGGGCGCGCTTGACAGCCGCATCCCGGTCGGGGTCGTAGCAGACCGGCAGCTGGCCCACGCGCGGTTTGCCCTCGCCGCCGTGCCGGTCGAAGGCGTCGAGCAGCCCCGCCTTGGGCTCGGTGGCGATGACCAGGTCTGCCAGCCGGCCCGCCAGAGTGCAGGACTGCTCGCCGGAGACCGCGATGCCGATCGGCGGCAGCTGGTCGGGGAGGTCCCACAGCCGGGCCGACTCGACGTCGAAGTGCGGACCGCGATGATTCACATGGCCGCCCTCGAACAACGCCCGGATGATCTCCACCGCCTCCTCGAGCATCTCGTGCCGCACGTCCACGGACGGCCAACCGCCGCCCACCACGTGCTCGTTGAGGTTCTCGCCCGAGCCGAGCCCCAGCCGGAACCGGCCTTCCGACAGCAGCTGCATCGTCGCCGCCTTCTGCGCCACCACCGCCGGGTGATAGCGGACGGTGGGACACGTCACGTACGTCATCAGCGGGATGCGCGAGGTCGCCTGGGCGGCCGCGCCCAGCACACTCCACGCGTACGGCGAGTGACCCTGTGAGCGCAGCCACGGAAAGTAGTGGTCCGAGGTCACCGAGAAGTCGTAGCCCGCCTCCTCGGCCCGGACCAGATGGTCGACGAGCTCACGGGGGCCGGCCTGCTCGGTCATCATCGTGTATCCGATTTGCACCATAAGGGCTGAGTCCCCGGTCAGCGGAAGCGAAAACAGGCCGCACGCGGCCCGGTAAACCGCTCGATCCCCCTCGATCACCCCCCGGTCGCCGGGAGAGGATGCGGGCATGAGCGAACGTCCGCTGCCCCGTAGCACCCCCGCCGCCCAAGGGGTCGACGCGTCGGGTGTCCACGCCTTCCTCGACGCCCTCGAAGCCGCCCCGGACATCGAACCGCACAGCCTGATGATCCTGCGGCACGGTCAGGTCGTGGCGTCCGGGTGGTGGGCGCCGTACACCCCGGAACGGCCACATCTCCTGTACTCGCTCAGCAAGAGCTTCACGGCGACGGCCGCGGGGCTCGCCGTCGCCGAGGGACTGATCCGGCTGGACGACCCGGTGATCTCGTACTTCCCGGAGTTCGAGGCCGACATCACCGACCCGCGCAGCCGCGCGATGCTCGTACGGCACGTGGCGTCGATGGCCAGCGGACACGACGCCGAGACGTTCGATCGCGCACGCGCGATCGACCGCGAGGAACCGGTACGCGGATTCCTGCTGCTGCCGCCCGAGCAGGAGCCGGGAACCGTTTTCGCGTACAACCAGCCCGCCACGTACACGCTCGCCGCCATCATCCAGCGCGTCACGGGCCGGTCGCTGACCGACTATCTGCGGCCCCGGCTGCTGGATCCGCTCGGCATCGGCGAGGTCGCCTGGATCCGCGGCCGGACCGGCCGCGAGCTGGGCTTCAGCGGGCTGCACGCCACGACCGACGCGATCGCCCGGCTCGGGCTGCTCCATCTCCAGGACGGGGTGTGGGAGGGCGAGCGGCTGCTGCCCGAGGGATGGGTCGCCGAGGCAACGCGGGCGCATGTGCCGAACGCCGACGGGACGCCCGAGGGCGCGCTGTCGGACTGGCAGCAGGGCTACGGCTTCCAGTTCTGGAGGTCCCGGCACGGTTACCGCGGTGACGGGGCGTACGGCCAGTTCTGCCTGGTGCTGCCCGAGCACGAGGCCGTGATCGCCACGACCGCGGCGACCGAGGAGATGCAGAAACTGCTGAACCTGGTCTGGGAGCATCTGCTGCCGGCGTTCGGCCCCGGACCGCTGCCCGGTGGGCGGGACGCCGACACGGCACTGGGGGAGCGGCTGGCGCGGCTCGCGCTGCCGCCGGCCGCCGGTAAGCCGGCCCCGCCGGAGCGGCCGGAGGCCTGGTCGGGCGCCGAGTTCACGCCGTACGGCGGTGTCTGCGCGGACCAGCCGACGCTGACGGCGGTCGGGGTCGGCGCGGATGCCGACGGCTGGAGTCTGGCGCTCACCGAGGACGGTCACCGGCTCGCCCTGCGGTTCGGCGGGGACGGCTGGACCGTCCACGACGACGGCCTGGTCCCGACGGCCGTGAGCGGGGGATGGGCCGACGCCGGCACCCTCGTCGTCGACGTGGCCTTCCTGGAGACACCGCACCACCTGGTGGTGACGTGCTCGCTCACGGACCGGACGTTCACGGCGCGCTGGCGCACCGAGCCGCTGCACGGAGGGCCGCTGCACGCGATGCGGGCTCCCCGTGGCTCAGTCTGAGGCCTGCCGGAAGGTTCTCAGGAAGGTGTCCAGCGCCTCCTGGTTCGCGGCGTCGTTCCAGTCCTCCGCCGGGGTCGCCCAGCGCAGCGAGAAGCTGCGGCCCTCCCCGATGAGGAAGCCCCGGCCGAAGGTGCGCAGGCGGGTGCCGTTGACGTCGGCGAGCCACTCCATGTCGGCGGCCTCACGTCCCTGATAGGTCGTCGCGCGGATGTCGCCGATCCGCTGGTAGTCGCCCGCCTTCTCCTTCAGGCCCGGCTCGACGTCGTCGCGCCATACGGCGACGGGGTCCGGGCCCACGCGTTCGCTGTAGGTGACGGCCAGTGCGCGCGGGTCGTCGTCCGCGCCGAAGACGACGCGGTACGCCAGGTCGGACGCGCGCGTCGTGCGCTGCGGCTTCCAGCCCTCGGGGAGGGCGACGGAGAAGCCCTCCGGGGAGTGGTAGAGGCGGAATCCGGGGGGCAGCGGCGTGCCCGTGGGGGACGCCGTCGGTGTGGGTGTGGGTGTGGGTGTGGGCGTCGGGGTCGGTGTCGGTGTCGGCGTAGGGGTGGGCGTGGGTGTCGCCGGCGGCCGGGAGGGCTGCTGTCCGTCGGTGCCGTCGTCGGGCGCCGAGGCTGAGACGGAGGGCTGGGGCGCTTCGCCGGCGGAGGTGCCGGTGCCCGGCAGCTGCCGGGTCACGGCGAGGACGGAGACGGCGACCGTGACGACGGCCAGGGCCGTGCCGGCGACCATGGTGCGCCTGCTCCACCCCGGGCCCGCGCCGTACACGCCGCGCAGCCGGGGCCTGCCCACCATGGGCGTGGCCGCTTCGGGGTCCTCGGTGAGGACACGTGTAAGCGCCTCGCGGACCACGGGGCGGGTCAGTCGTTCTGTGGAGTTCTTGCGGAGCAGCCCCTGCAAGGTCTGGGTGAGCGGGCCGGCGCGCACCGGCGAGCGCAGTGGAAGGCGGTCCACTCCCTTCAGGGTGGTCTCGGGCCGGTCCCGGTCGCGGAAGGGCGGACGGCCCTCGACCATCGTGTACAGGATCGCGCCGAGCGCCCACAGGTCGGCGGCCGGTCCGATGCGCTCGTCGCGGGCCTGTTCGGGGGAGGCGTACGAGGGTGCGCTGACCCGGGGTGCGAGGGTCGCGCCGGCCAGCCCGAAGCCGGTGACCACGACGGAGCCGCCCTCCTGCACGAACACCTGACCCGGGCTGAGCTCGCCGTGCGTGATGCCCTCGCCGTGCGCGGCCTCCAGCACGTCGAGCAGCTCCAGGCCGATGCGGGCCGCCCGTACGTAGTTGAACGTGCCCTGCCGGGCGATGAGTTCGCCCAGCGGGATACCGTCGATGCACTCGGTGACGGTCCACAGGGTGCCGGACTCCTCGACGGCGTCGACGACCACGGCGACCCGGCCGGGGCACAGCAGCCCCATGGTCTCCGACATCCGGACGACCCGTGCGGTGGCCCGGCGGCAGGTCTCCTCGTCCAGGCCGACCGGCAGCCCGATCTGGGTGAGCAGGCAGGGGCGTTCGACCTGGATGTCCTCGCCGTACCAGCAGATGCGGTTCGTTTCGCGGTGGAGGACCTCCACGAGCCGGTACCTGCCGGCAACCAACTCGTGTGTGGAGACGTGCGCCTTGACCATGGTCATCCCTCGCTGAACCCCTGGCTCTCACCTTTCACAGTGGTACGGCGGCCGCGGCGGGGTGCGTTCAATGAATCCTCAACGGAAAGGCGCCTCTTTTCTTTTGTTCGCTTGCTGTACGACAAGTCAGTAAGAACTGTCCATCCACTGACCGGAGTTGACCCGGCTCAACGCAGCCCGAACCGCTGGGACCAGGCCATGACATCACCGGTCGTCGCATTGCCCCCGCAGACCACGAGACCCAGCCGGGCCCCGTCACCGACCCGCTCCAGGACCCGCCGGGCCGCGGGAAGCAGACAGCCGGCGGCCGGTTCCGTCCATACCTTGGCGTGGTCGGCGAGATCGAGTGGCCGGGGCGTGGACTGTTGTCGATCAAGACGCGGGCGGAGCCGAACGGGTTGCCCGTGAGGCGCAGATCACCTCACGGGAGTGCTCAGTGCTGCTGGGCCTTCTGCGGCGTGGCCTCACTCGGCCGTACGACGACATAGCCCTGTCCCTGAAGCATCAGCTGCACGGCCTCCCCGGAACCGCCGCGCAGCATCGACCCGATGGACTGCGACCGGTGCAGCGAGGTGTCCAGGCCCGCCGTCCAGCCGACGACGGCGTCCGTGTCGACGAACACCGGATACTGCGGCGAGACCGGGATGACCAGCGGAGTGCCGTCGCACACCAGCCCCAACTTGCCGTGCCCCGAGAAGACGCTGTTGAACAGACCGCCGCCGGTCATGCCGGCCCCTTTCACGGTCGAGATCCGATACGACAACGAGGAGTCGAAACACAGGACGTTGCGGCCGTTCACGGTGAACTCGTCGCCGGGGTCCACCTCGACGACGAAGCAGTTCTGCGCCTCGTGCGCGAACCAGGCCTCGCCCTGCCCGCGCACCGCCATCAGCGGCAGCCCCTCCCCGGTGACCGCGCGTTTGAGCATGCCGCCCACGCCCTGGCCCTTGCGCTCGAACTGGAGATTGCCGCGGTAGGCGACCATCGCCCCCTGGCGGGCGAGCATCTCGCCGTGCACCGCGTACCTGATGCACTTGGAGTTCTCGACCGTCATGCCCGGCGCTGTGGCCGGCTGCACCATGTGCTCGCTGGAAAACAGGTCACCCTTCATGGAGGCATCCTGTCCCGGAAGGGAGCGCTCCGCCAAGATCGCGGCTCGTGGTCGTGTCGCCGCCTTCGGCGCCTTCTCAGGCGCCGAAGAGCTGGGTCCAGTACGTGCCCGCGGGACCGCCGCCCTCGAAGCCGATGCCTATGTGGGTGAAGTCCGGCTTGAGGATGTTGGCGCGGTGGCCCGGGCTGTTCATCCAGCCCTCCACCACCTCGGCGGGGGAGCGCTGGCCGCAGGCGATGTTCTCGCCGATCGAACGCCGTCGGCAGCCCGCGGCGGCCGCCCGGTCCCAGGGCTGTGAACCCTCCGGCGAGGTGTGGGAGTAGAAGGCCCGGGCCACCATGTCCGCGCTGTGCGCCTGCGCGGCGACGGTGAGCAGCGGATCCACCGCCAGCGGACGCAGCCCCGCCCGGGCGCGCTCCCGGTTGGTGAGGTCGACGACGTCGGCCTGCGTCCGCGCCAGACCGGCGGGCGTGAAGGGGCTCGCCCACAGCGCGGTCCAGTACGTGTCGCCGGAGCGGCCGTCACCGACGTACGCCAGACCGGCGTGGGTGAAGACCGGGTCGTGCAGGGTGCGGCGGGGCTGGTCCGTGCGCAGGCAGTACGCGACGAACTCCGCGGGCGTGCGCGACCCGGAGACCAGGTGCTCGCCGACGGTGAGGTACGCGTATCCGGTTGCGGTGACCCGCTGGTGGAGGGAGACGCCGTCCGGGCCCTCGACGCCGAGGCGCCCCGCCGAGGCCATGACGGAGGCGTGGGCGCGGGCCGCGGCCGTGAGACGGGGGTCGAGAACGACAGGCGGTGAACCGGCCGCGGTACGGGCGGAGTTGACCAGGCCGAGGAAGCCGTCCGGGTCGGGGGAGGGGAGGGGTGGCTCCGGGCCTGTGGGCGACGTGGGGTAGGCCGGAGGCGTCGGCGTGTCGTCGGCGACGTCGACCCCGAAGTCACGGGCGAGGCCCGCCAGACCATCGGCGTACCCCTGGCCCAGTGCCCGCAGTTTCCAGCCGTCGCCGCGCCGGTAGATCTCCGCGAGCAGCAGCAGGGTCTCCTGTATGGGGCGGGGCGGCGCGAACCGTGCGAGCGGGCGGCCGCCCGCACCGGTGACGTGGAGCGTGGGGGCGGGCAGGCGGCCCAGGGGAGTGCCGGGGTCGGCGGGGCTGACGACCACCGTGACCCGGCTCGCTCCGGAGCGCAGCCGCGGCGGGTCGACGGTCAGGGTGTCGCCGTGCAGCCGGGCGCCCGGAGCGGCCGGCTGGTTGTAGAACACGAAGTCGTCGTCGCCCCGGACCTTGCCGCCGTCGTCCGTGATGAGCGCGGACACGTCGAAAGGGCCGGGGACCCGGACGGTCACCGCACCGCTCGGGAGGGGCACATTGCCGCCGGGGACCAACTCGCTCATCGTGCCGCCCTGATGTCGTCGTCCTGGACCCCGGGGGGTCGTCCGGAGAACGCGCACCAGGGCACGCGGGTTCCCGTCCGCTCTGTGGGAACACTACGAGTTCACCCGACCGTCATCCCGTCCGGAGAGGATCAACCCGCTGGTGAAGGGCGAGTACGAGTTCTGGGAGGCGAGGTTGCTCACCACCACCCGGCCGGGCACCTCGCGGGAGGTCCTGATCGCGGCGGAGTCCGCCAGGTGACGGCCCGCTCGGCGCTCGCGTGCGGCGTGGTGGCCGTGCTGTTGGCGTCATCCGCCTGCCGGTCCACGTCCGCCCGGGCGTACGACGTCCCCGAGGGCGTCATCACCTGGGCGGCGAGCGCCGACCGCATGGGCGCAGCCGCCGCCGCCGACCGCGGCTACCGGCTCGTCGTGCACACCAGCGTCGCGGGCCGTGACTTGCGGATCCGGCTCACCAACGCCTTCGGGGACCGGCCCGTGACCTTCGACAACGTCTACGCCGGTATCCAGCAGCGAGGCGCCGAACTGGTGCCGGGCAGCAACCGGCGGCTGACCTTCGACGGCTCGCCCTCCGTCACCGTCCCCGCCGGAGAGGTCGTACTGAGCGATCCGCTGCCCGGCAGCCTGCCCGCCGCGACCAACCTGGTGATCAGCTTCCACTCGCCCGACGCGGCCGGACCGGCGACCGGCCACTGGATGGCCCTGCAGACGTCCTACGCCACACAGGGCGACCACACCGCCGAGGAGAGCGCGACCCACTGGACGCAGGCCATCGGCTCCTGGTTCTACCTCGACGCGGTCTCCGTGCGGGCGGCCGCGAGGACCGGAGCCGTCGTCACCCTCGGCGACTCCATCACGGACGGCTGGCAGTCGACCAGCGACCTCAACCGCCGCTGGCCCGACCACCTCGCCCGCCGCCTCCTACAGGCGGACACCCACGTCAAGGGCGTCGCCAACGCGGGGATGGCCGGCAACAAGGTCCTCACGGACGGCCCGGGCCAGAGCGCCCTGAACCGGCTGGAGCGGGACGTGCTCTCCCAGCCGGGTGTGCGCACCGTGTTCCTCTTCCAGGGCGTCAACGACATCAAGGCCTACCCCGGCGTCACCGCCGAGGACCTGATCGACGGCTACCGGGAGATCGTCGAGCGCGTGCACGCGGCCGGCAAGTGCGTCGTCGCGGCCACCGTCCTGCCCTTCAAGGGCTGGTCCGAATGGGAAGCCGGCACCGCGGGCGTACGCCATGAGGTCAACGCGTTCATCAGGAACAGCGGGGAGTTCGACGCCGTCACCGACTTCGACCGTGTCCTCCGCAGCCCCCAGGACCCCGAGCGAATCCTGCCCGTCTTCGACAGCGGCGACCATCTCCACCCCAACGACAAGGGGATGCGGGCGATGGCCGACGCCGTCGACCTGCAGAGCCTTGACTGCGCCGACCCGCCGGGCACCGACGCGACGCCGTAGCCGAGGTCAGTGGCTCAGGACTGTCCGCGTGAGGGCAGTGGCTCAGGACTGCCCGCGGCTGGTCGGCACCGGCGCGATCAGGCCCTCGCGGTAGGCGACGGCCACCGCCTCCGTACGGCTCGCCGCGCCCAGCTTGGCGAGGATGTTGGAGACGTGGACGCTCGCCGTCTTGCCGCTGATGAACAACTCCTCACCGATCTGCCGGTTGCTGCGGCCGAGGGCGAGGAGCCGCAGCACGTCCTGTTCGCGGGCGGTGAGCATCGTGGCCCGGGTATCGGCGGCCGGGGAGTCCGCGAGGCGCCCGCGACGGATCAGGGCGTCCACCTGCTCCAGCAGCGGCGTGCAGCCGAGCCGGGCCGCCGTCTCCCTCGCCGCGCGGGCCTCGACGGCCGCATCCTCGCGCCGGTCGGCCGCCAACAGGGCCTCGGCGAACCGCACTTGGCAGCGTGCCCGCTCGTACACGTCGCCGAAGTCGAACGCGGCGACCGCCTTCGCCCAGGCCGTCGCGTCCGGCCCGGACACGGCCCGCGCCCACTCCGCCTCGGCACGCGCCAGCCACGCCTGCCCCTCCGGGCCCT
>NZ_NTGE01000026.1 GCF_002291145.1 Streptomyces sp. SA15 | reverse complement strand
GTTCGGTGGCCCAGCTGCCGCCGGCGGACGTGGTCCTGTTCGACCTCGCGCCGCGCGCGGTCGCGGACGTCCTCGGCGACCGGCTGCCGTCCCGGGTGGCCCGCGCCTACCGCCGGTTCCGGCACGGACCGGCCGCCTTCAAGGTGGACTTCGCGGTCGAGGGCGGCGTGCCCTGGACCCACGAGGCCGCGCGGCGGGCGGGCACGGTGCACCTCGGCGGCGCCTTCGAGGAGGTCGCGGCCGTCGAACGCGCGGTCCACGCCGGCCGGATGCCCGAGCGGCCCTTCATGCTCGTCGGCCAGCAGTACCTGGCCGATCCCCTGCGGTCGAACGGCGACATCCACCCCGTGTGGACCTACGCACACGTGCCGCACGGCTACGACGGCGACGCCACCGAGGCGGTGATCCGCCAGATCGAACGGTTCGCCCCGGGCTTCCGGGATCGTGTTCTCGATACGGCGGTCCGCTCCCCGTCCGCGCTCGCGGAGTACAACCCCAACTACATCGGCGGGGACATCATCACGGGCGCCAACACCGTCACCCAGCTCGTGGCCAGGCCACGCCCCGCCCTCGACCCGTACGCAACGGGCGTACCGGGCATGTTCATCTGCTCGGCGGCCACGCCACCGGGGGCGGGCGCCCACGGCATGTGCGGGGCGCACGCGGCGGCGTCGGCGCTGCGTCATCTGGAACGCGGCCGGTCCCGTGTCTCCGGGGGAAGGCGACAGGCCCGTTGAGCCCGGCGGTGGCCCCAGGTGGCGGATCCCTTCAACCTGGCTGAAAGCGGCGCAACAAGGAGCCGAGCGGTGATCACGTCCCGGCACTCCAGGACCTCAACGGGACTTCAGGTCAAGGACGTTCCTCGTGCGGCCGGTCCGCCGTGGTCTGCGGCAGCGCGATCTGGCCGGTCACGAACTCGTTCCTCGTTGCTCACCACTTCTCATGCTGACCCACCCGCCCGTCGGCGCGTCAGTGGTCCGCGCAGCACGGGGTGGGAGCCGGGACCTCGAAGGGGACGAGCGTGCCGCCCGCCGCCGGCATGGCGGTGAGGACGAGCTCGCCGTCCTGCCACTGCGGGCGGACGTGATCCCACGTCACTAGGCGGGTGTCCGGGGCCAGTTGGCCGGGCCGCCCGCCCAGGACCGTCACGCGGTCGATCGCCGAGCGCGTGAGCACGTCGGCGATCGTCAGCGTGCCCATGAGGGAGGACACCCCCGGGTAGATCACCGCGCGGCCCGCCGCGTCGGGGGCGCCGGGCGTCACCTCGTACTCCCCGGCCGCGAGCCGCTCCCGGGCGGTGCGCAGGAGCGGCTCGGACGGCAGGGTGAACGACAGGGCGACCCGCGGCCGGTCTCCGCGCACCAGGTGCGTGCAGCCGAACACTCCCTCGGGGAGGTCGAGTTCGGCCGCCAGCAGTTGGATCAGGTGGTCGGCCGCGCGCAGGTCCTTGATCCCCGCGTCCACGGTGAGGGCGTACGGCGTCACGAGGGCAGGACCCACACGGGGTTGGAGTAGAACCACAGGTCGCGCCACGGGTCGGCGTCGCCGACGACGTCGATGGCCGGACCGGCCGGGTCGACGGTGGCGCCCATCGCGCCGACGGCGGACCGGTTGCCGTCGCTGCCGCGCAGGCGGACATACAACGGGCGGTCCACGCGGCCGAGTTCGTAGCTGAGGCGCACGACACCGGTCGACTTGTTCACCTCGTACGACCGCACGACCTTGGCCGTCGGCGCGGTGAACGTGTCCTTGTCCGGGACGGGGCCGGTCACATCACCCTGGATGACATCCATACGCGCCAACTTGGGCACGAACCCGGCCCAGTTGGGGCCACCGGCCAGGGCCACATCGACCGTCAGCGTGACGTTCGTGCCCTTCTTCACATGTAGCGCGCCGCCGAGCGTGGCCCAGCGGCCGCCACCCAGGACGCGGGCGTCGAGGCCGCTGAGGAGCTGGCCGTGGTCGACCCAGATGCGGCCGGCGCGGATGCCGTCCATGACGGCGGCGTAGTCGAAGCCGTCGGCGCCGACGTGCGTACGGCTGTACTGGCCGGGCCAGTAGTCGCCCTGCGTGATGTCGATCTTGCCGCCGTAGACCGGGTCCTCATACCGTCCGTTGGCGTTGAAGTCGCCGCCCGGGCCGCGTACGGCGGTGTCGGCGTACACCTGGTGGGAGTCGGAGTTGGCGGTGATCCACCAGGGCTTGCCCTCGGCGAGGAGGCTGTCCCACAGGCCGCCGACGGTGGCGGTCATCCAGTCGAAGCCGCCCCAGGTGCGGTAGCTCTCCAGCGGGTAGCCGGCGAAGGAGTTGGCGCTGGGGTTGTTGTCGTAGATGCCGCGGGCCCGGGCCATGCCGAGCGGGGCGGGCAGGCCGGCGGCCTGGTGGCCGGGCGCGCCCTCGAAGCCGACGGCGATCTGCCGGCTCGGGTCGGTCGCGTCGCGCCAGGCGCGGATCTCGTGCGGGGAGTCGACACCGCGCCGCGCCGGGTGGTTGGCGAGCATCAGCGCGTCCTTGACCTTGCGGCGGCGGACCTGCTCACCGAGGAAGGCCAGGCCCGCGACGGCGAGGGCCTCGTTGGCGGGCGTGGAGTCGGAGGCGCCCTTCACGCTGCCGTCGTAGTCGGTCTCGAACTGCTTGAGGACGGAGACCTCGTTCTTGCCGGGGTGCACGAAGACGGTGCCGTGCTCGGCGGCCGGGATGTTCCACTCCAGGCCCTGGAAGACGAGGGTGTCCTTGTACGCGGCCCGGGCCTCCTTGATGTCCGGGTTGACCTTCTCGACGCCGATCTTGGCGTGCGTGGCGCTGCCGTGGTCGGTGATGACCAGCCAGTCCATGCCGTGCCCCGCGCCCTGGCGGACCTGGTCGACGACGCGGTACTTGCCGTCGCTGCTGTACTGCGTGTGGATGTGGTGGTCGCCGGCCAGCCAGAGGAAACCGTTCGTACGGCGGCCGTTGGTGGCGGCGGCGGGCGTCGCCTGCCCGAGGACGCTGCCCGCCGCCAGGCCCGCACCCAGCAGGCCCGCACGGCGGAGGAGGGAGCGGCGCGACTGCTGCTCGGGGGTCAGGGCCTCGTCGGGCACGGAGGTGTCGAAGGCGGCGGGCAGGGCCGGGACCGCCTCGTGCTCGTGCCCATGCCCGTGCTCATGACTGTGGTGGTGGTGATGCCCGTGCCCCATGCTGCGCCTCCTGAATACCGCTGCCTTCTGCGGCACCACTGCGCCGCCTGTGGAGGATCGAGGCGAAACATGAACTTTGTTCAACCAGGGAGTGATCGGCAGTCGACCTGGGCACGGCGGCTCGACCCGTCTCTCACTGTTTCCCCAACTGCCCTTGCCGGTCACACTGATTGACACTGAACCTGAGCAGCGTTCACCTTCCGTCCCGCTTCCTCCCACCGGAGAGACACCCCCCATGAGAAGACTCCTCGGCGCCCTCGCGGCCGCCACCCTCGCCGTCACCGGTCTCACCGCCACCGGCGCGACGCCCGCGGCGGCGGCCACCACCGGCTCGTTCAACGTCCTGACGTACAACGTCGCGGGCCTCCCGGAGGGCCTGAGCTCGGGCAACCCGGAGAAGAACACCCCGCTGATCTCCCCGCGCCTCGGGGCGTACGACATCGTGAACGTCCAGGAGGACTTCAACTACCACGCGGCCCTCTACGCCGGGGACAACCACCCGCACCGCACGGCGACCAGCGGCGGCGTGCCCTTCGGCGACGGCCTCAACACCCTCTCGGACTACGCCTTCGAGGACTTCCAGCGGGTGAAGTGGAACAACTGCACCGGCACCAACTGCCTGACACCGAAGGGCTTTTCACTGGCGCGGGTCCGCCTCGCCGAGGGTGTCTTCGTAGACCTCTACAACGTGCACACCAACGCGGACTCGACGGACGACGCACTGGCGGCGCGCCGCGCGAACGTCTCGCAGCTCTCGGACTTCATCAAGGCGAACTCGTCCGGCAACGCGGTGATCGTCATGGGCGACACGAACACGCGGTACACGCGCACCGGCGACAACATCCGCACGCTGGTCCAGGAGAACGGCCTGACGGACCCGTGGGTGAAGCTGGTGAAGGGCGGCACGCCGCCGGCGCAGGGCGCGGACGCGCTGGTGTGCCCCACGACGGCGCCCACGAACGACTGCGAGGTGGTGGACAAGATCCTCTACCGGGGCAGCAAGCTGCTCTCGCTGTCGGCCACCCGCTACAACAACGAGTGGGCGTCGTTCCTGGACTCCGCGGGCGGCAACCTCTCCGACCACTTCCCGCACACGGTCGACTTCTCCTACACCCTCAACTCGTCCCTGAAGGCGAGCGACTTCTTCGGCGGCCCGCACGGCACGGCGTTCAACGACGCGGACGACCTGCCGACCACACCTTCGCCCCGCACGCTGACGCTGCGCGGCGCCTCCCGCCTGGACGCGGTGTCGCTCTCCTACGACGGCGGTACGACCGTCTCCCACGGCGGCACGGGCGGCACGGCGACGTCCCTGACCCTCGCGTCCGGCGAGCACCTCAAGTCGGTGAAGCTGACACAGGGTCAGAAGGACGGCCGCACTCGCCTGTTCTCGGCGACGTTCACGACAGACAAGGGCCGTTCACTGACGTCCGGTACGGCGACGTCCGACACGAAGACGTTCACGGCTCCGTCGGGCTGGCGGATCGTGGGCTTCACGGGGAGGTCGGGGGACGAGGTCGACAAGCTGGGCGTGCTGTACGCGCCGATCAGCTGACGCGGGCGCGCACCGGACCTCCACCCGGAGCCTGTTGAAGATCGAAGCAGGGTGGAGGTCCACGCCCGGGGAGTTGTCACGTGGCCCTGCGGGCCCGACAGTCCGGCCGGCGCGATACCAGGCCCGCAGGACGAGGAGGAATCCGCCGAAGGCCGCGGTGTCCAGTGCGAAACGCGTTCCCCGCACCGTGGCCGTGCGCAGGGTGCCGTCGGTCGCCGCGGCCTGCGCGACCACCGCCGGATCTGCGCAACCTTCCATCCCTAAGGTATAACCTAGAGACCCTAGGCAAACGAGCGACTTCGAGGGGGCCCATGCCCAGAGCCGGCCTCACCCCCGACCGCATCACCGCGGCCGCCGCCGACCTCGCCGACGAGGTCGGCTTCGACCACGTCAGCCTCTCCGCCCTGGCCCGCCACTTCGGCGTGAAGGACGCGAGCCTGTACTCGCACGTCAAGAACCTCCAGGACCTCCGCATCCGCCTCGCGCTCCTCGCCGGCGGCGA
This sequence comes from Streptomyces sp. SA15, assembly GCF_002291145.1. Classification (GTDB taxonomy): domain Bacteria; phylum Actinomycetota; class Actinomycetes; order Streptomycetales; family Streptomycetaceae; genus Streptomyces. Next base: position 87,096 of record NZ_NTGE01000026.1, on the reverse strand, counting down.
GATGATCGACCGGATCGCCGTGGCCGTGGCCGGACGATCCGGGAAGGACGCGCTCGCCGCCTTCGCCGGCGCCTACCGGGAGTACGCCCTCCAGCACCCCGGGCGGTACGCCGCCACCCAGATCCGCATCGACCAGTCCCTCGTCGCCGACTCCCCCGCCCTGCGCCGCACCGCCGAGATCACCTACGGCATGCTCCGCGCCTACGGCCTGGAAGAACCCGACCTCACCGACGCCGTACGAATGCTGCGCGCCACCTTCCACGGCTACTGCGCCCTGGAGTCCACCGGCGGCTTCGGCCACCCCCGCGACGTACAGGCCTCCTGGGACAAGGCGATCGACGCCCTGCACATCACCCTCGAACACTGGCCCCGCGAGGAGAGCGAGAGCGATGACTGACCTGTATGACGACTATTACGACGTCCGCGGCACCGGGCCCGTGCTGCTCGTCGTCCCCGGTGGTGCCGGGCATCCCATGGGGCTCGGCCCCATGACCGACGCGCTCGCCGACCGGTTCACCGTCGTCACGTACGACCCGCTTGGCCTCGCACGTTCGCCGAGCGGCTCACGCAGACGCTGACGCATCGGGACGGCTGAGCGCCAGGACATCGCCGTACGACGGTGCCGTGCCCCGCGGTGAACGGCCCGCGGCGATCTCCGCGACCGTCTCCAGGGCCGCGCCCAGCGCCCGCCGGTACAGCAGCGAGCCGAGGCTGACGCGGCGTACGCCGAGGTCGGCGAGGTGGGGGACGGTCGGGCCGGTGGGTGAGTAGAGGATGTTGAGCGGGGCGTCGAGGTGCCGTACCAGGGTGGTGATGAGCCCCGGGTCGGTCAGGCCGGGGACGAACACGCCGTCGGCGCCCGCCTGTCGGTAGGCGTCCAGGCGGGCCCTCGTGTCTTCGGCGTCCCCGTCACCGAGCCAGTACGTGTCGGTGCGGGCGTTGACGAAGAGGTCCGGGGCCGCCGACTTGACCGCGGCGATCTTCGCGGCGTGCAGGGTGGCGGGGCCAAGGCGGTCCTCCAGATTGATGCCGACGGCCCCGACGGCTGACAGCGCGCGAGCGAACTCCCCTACCTCGTCCGGGTCTTCGCTGAAGCCGTCCTCCGCATCAACGGAAAGCAGGAAGGGCTCCGTGCCGAGCGTCAGGGCGAGCCGCAGGGTCTCGTCGCGGACCGCCGACGCCCCGTCGGGCAGCCCGGCGCCCGCGGCGACGCCGAGGCTCGTCGTGCCGATCGCCCGGAAACCCTGACCCGCGAGGGCCGTCGCGGAGGCGTGGTCCCAGGCGTTGGGGAGGAGGAGCAGGGGCCGGTCGGTGTGATGGAGCTCGGCGAAGGGGAGGGCGGTCATGTGCGGAACGGTACGGGCGGGTCGGTTCGGCGTCGGCCGAACCGTTCCGGCGCCCGCGTCGGCCCGGATCTTCGCGGCAACCTCCGCAGCCAGGGCGGCGACCCAGGAGCATGACACCCTGAGCGACGCCCCCACTAGTTCATCCGTCTGACCATCCGCTGCATCACCTCGACGGGCAGCGCGGGATTCCGGGCAGCCGTCTCGGCGGTGCCGTTGTCCCGCAGCAGCCGGGTCAGGACACGCACCGGCAGGTTGGGGTGGCGGGCGGCGAAGTGCCGTACGTGCTCGTGCGGGTCTTCGAGCAGGCGTGCGGCGGCCGCGGCCGACAGCCGTGGGTCGGCCGCGGCATCGCACCGCACTTCCTCGCTCACGTCCCGGCTGAGCCGCTCCACCAGCTCGGGCGTCGACTCCGGATCGTCAAGGGCCAGCCTGCGCATGCGCGGGTTCGGGTCGTCGGCGTGGCGCAGGAGGCCGCTGCGGGGGAAGTTGGGGTGGCCGCGCGGGCGGTCGGGGGTGCTGAGGCTGCCGGTCCACCACTGCCACACGTTCATGAGCATGTCCGCGGGTGCGTCGTCGCAGGATTCGGCGAGGAAGAGCTGTACGACGCGGTCCTCGTCCCGGGCGAGGCGTTCGACGACGTCCGGCGGCAGGTGCCGGGCCCGGGCGACGCTTCGGCGCACCAGGGGATGGGAGGAGGCGGCGAGGCGGCGCATCGCGTCGGCGTCGTGGTGGAGGGCCACGACCCAGTCAAGCGCGTAGTAGTGGATGCCCGGGTCGAAGTCGATGGGGATGGCCGCGCGTTGCTCCTCGGTAAGGTCCGGCCGGGTCGACACCGCGAAGCGGACGTCCGGGTCGGGGTCCTCGCCGAGGACGGCGACCAGATCCGGGTCCAGGCGCGGGTTGCCGGCGAGGGAACGGCGTTCGGCCGACTCGCCGTGCCGTGCCAGGTGCTCGGCGAGGTCGCGCTCCAGGCGGCAGGTCTCCAGCGCGTCGATCTTGAGGTCTTCGGCTTCGAACACCGACAGGGGCAGCGGGTGCTCCTGGTGATGCAGCAGCAGGGCGGCCCTGCGCACCTTGCCCGCGGGATCGCCCAGGAGCGCCTTGCGCGCCCGGTCGTCCAGATGCGGCCAGGCCGCCGCGCAGGCCACGAACCGCACGCCGGGGTCGGGGTCGGTGGCCAGAGCGACCGACAGGGATGCGGGCAGGCCCTTGAGGCGGGCGGCCTCGGAGCGGACGCGCGCGGACGGATCGGCGGCGAGCCTTCGGCAGGTGTCCTCGTCGAGTTCGGCCCGACGGTCCGCGGCCAGCATCGTGAGGAGCCACCGGTGACGCTCGTCCTGCTCACCGAGGATCACGCGGGCCCACTGCTCGGGCGTGATGTTCGGCTGGACCTCGGCCGCCCGCGCCCGGAACTTCCAGTCGGGGTGGACCAGGGCCGCGTCCACGACCGCCGTCGGCATGGCGCTGTACATGGCGTAGGGGGACCGGTCCAGCAGTCGGGTGCGCAGGTCGTCCGGGGTGGCCGGGTTGAGCGAGAGTCCGCGCGCCCAGGCGTCCAGCAGCTTCTCGCCGGTCCCCGGCCCCTGGAACAACCACGCCCATGAGTCCGCCCGCTCCTGCGGTGTCTCGCGGGCGGCTGCCTGCGCGGCCGCCTCCTGCCGCTCCCTGATCCGGTCCTCGGCGATCAGCCAGACGTCGTACTCCTCGGTCGTGGCCGCCAGCAGGGTGTCCCCGTCCATGGCCAGCGTGAGGAACTCCGGCTGTCCGGGCCGCTCGCCGAGCACCCCGGCGAGATCCCACTCCGCGGTGAGCCGGACCCGGGTCCACAAGCCGCCCGCGGCGCCCGTCCAGGCAGCGGCGACGGAGATCAGGAACGCCCCGTCCCCGTCGAGGATCCCGGCCTCGGACGCCAGCCGGTGCCACTGCCGGTTGATCTCGGCGACCAGGTCGGGCCGGTCCGCCCGGACGGTCACGGTCGGCTCGGCCTGGAACCCGATGACCCGGCGCCACGCGAACCAGGGCGGCAGTACCTCCTCGACCCGCCGTTCCCCCACGATCTCCAGCCCGGAGCGGCGCAGCAACTCCGCCAGTTGGTCTCTCCCACCCGTCATGGGGATCATCCTGCCCGAAGGGGGCTTCCCGAGAAGGTCCGAAGGTTCCAGGCGCCGACCGCGTAGCCGAGGCCGCCCTCGTCTCCCGCCCGGGCCTCGATCCGCCAGGGGGTGCCGCCGGTGGGGTAGAACCGCAGTGTCAGCGTCCGGCCCGACGGCAGGTAGAGCTCGGCGACGGACCGGTCCACCACCAGGCGCAGTTCGACCGGGGCACCGGACGCCGCCCTCGCCTCGGGGCAGGGGAGGCGATATGTTCCGCCGTGTGCGCGGGGGTCGCGGGAGGCGTGGTCGCGGTTCACGACGAGTTCACCGGCGGCGGGGTCGATGCCGATGTCGAGGTACTCTGCACCGTCGGCGGAGGTCACCAGCCGTAGTCCTCCTGTCGTGCCGGCGGCGGAGGGTTCCAGACGGGCCGTCAGGTCGAAGCTGGGGCTCACCGTCCCCAGTACGGCCGTTCCGGTGGTCTGGCCGGCAGCGGTCAGCGCGCGCTCGTCGCGCAGCGCGAGGAGTTCCGCGGCCGGTCGCTGTCGTACGGAGCCGTCTTCGGCGAGTGTCACCTCGCGCGGCAGCGTCAGCAGCCCGGCCCAGCCGGCCTCGCGCACCCACGCGGCGTCACGGGCTTCCCATGACCAGCCCCACAGCAGCCACCGGCCGTCGGGGGCGGGCAGCAGCGCCGGGGCGTAGAAGTCGGGTCCGTGGTCGAGCAGGGCGGGGGCCCCGGGGAGGAAGCGGCCGTCCTGCTCGCGCCCGGGGTAGACCACGGTCCGGCGCGGTCCGAGCTCCGGATCCCAGACGCCGAGGAGCAGCGCGCCGCGTCCGTCCGCGTGCAGGTACTGGGGGCACTCCCAGCCCAGCCCCGTGTCGGCGCCCGGCGCCACCGGTTGTGGGGCCCGGTCCAGGAACGGCCCCCGGTACTCCCACTGTTCCAGGTTCCCCGACTCGTACAGCAGCGCCGCCGCCCGGCCGTCCGCCCGGGCGGAGCCGACCAGCATGCGCCAGCGGCCGGCCTCGCGCCATACATACGGGTCGCGGTACATGGTCGTGCCCTCGGGCAGTTCGGGTATCAGCAGGCTGCCGCGCGGTTTCCAGGTGACACCGTTGTCCTGGGACTCGGCGGTGGTGACCGGCTGTGCCCAGCGGTCGGTGCGGAAGGCGGAGTAGAAGGCGACCATGCGGTCGCCGTCGGAGACGGCGTTGCCGGAGAAGCAGCCGTCGGCGTCCTCTCCGCCCGGCGTGGGGGTCAGTGCCAGGGGAAGTTCCTCCCAGGTCAGCAGGTCGGGGCTGCGGAAGTGGCCCCAGTGCATGTTCGCGTGCTCGGGTCCGTACGGGTTGTACTGGAAGCACACGTGGTAGTGGCCGTCGTGGAAGGCCAGCCCGTTGGGGTCGTTGATCCAGTTGCGGGGCGGGCGCAGGTGCGCGACGGGCAGGTGGGGGTCTGCGGGCATGACGGACACGCAGGGGTCCTTTCGGGGTGGGGGGTCGAGGAGCGTGGTCAGCCCTTGACGCCGGTGGAGGCGATGCTGTTGACGAAGGCCCGCTGGAAGGTCACGAACAGCGCGAGCACCGGCACGGTGATCATCGACGAGTAGGCCATGACCTCGCCCCAGGAGGGGTTGAGCTGGAAGAAGTAGTCGATGCCGACCATGACCGGCCGCAGTTCCTCGCTCTGGACGACCATCAGCGGCCACAGGTACTGGTTCCACATCGGCAGGAAGGCCAGGATGGCCACCGTGGCGATCGCCGGACCGGACAGCGGCATGACGATGCGCCGGTAGATGCCGAACCAGCTCGCCCCGTCGATGACCGCCGCTTCGTCGAGTTCTTTGGGGATGCTCTGGAAGTACTGGTGGAACAGGAAGATGAAGAGCGCGTTGCCGATGAACGGCAGGATCTGCACCTGGTAGGTGTCCAGCCAGCCTTCGGTCACGACGAGCCGGCCGCCCTCCATCTGCAGCCAGGGCAGTTTGTTGACCCACCAGACCATCGGCAGGGCGAAGGTCTCGAACGGCACGACCAGCGTCGCGATCACGGCGGTGAGCACGATCTTCTTGCCACGCCACCGCATCCGGGACAGGGCGAACGCCGCAAGGCTGTTGATGAAGATGCTCAGCGCCACCGTGATGACGGAGATCCCGATGGAGTTGAGCAGGAACCGGATGGCGGGCACCCGGTCGAAGATCCCGGTGTAGTTGGCCAGGGACAGGTGGCCGACCGGCAGGAACGCCTCGATGCCGTCCAGGTCGCCGAAGATCTGCTCGTCGGACTTGAACGACGACACCAGCATGAAGACGATCGGGAACGCGAAGAACAGCGCGAGCGCGATACGCGCCGCCTGCAGGCCGATCCGGCGCGGCGAGGGCCTCCGGCGGCGGCCCGGGCGTACGGGTGCGGGGGATACCGGGGATACCGGGGATGCAGAGGTCATGTCAGTCCTTCTCCCGGGTGAGGAAGCGCTGGACGAGGGAGACGGCCAGCACCAGAACGAAGAAGACGAGGGAGATCGCGGACGCGTATCCGGTCTGCTGCTGGCTGTATCCAGTCCGCACGGCCTGGTAGACGACCGTGCTGGTGGAGTCCAGGGGCCCGCCCTGCGTCATCACGCTGACCTGGGTGAACAGGGCGAACGCGCTGATGGTGATGGTGATGAGCACGAAGGTGCGGGTGGCCTTGAGGCCGGGCCAGGTCACGTGCCTGAAGCGCATCCAACGGGTGGCCCCGTCCATGTCGGCAGCCTCGTAGAGGTCCTGCGGGATGGTCTGCAGTCCGGCCAGCCAGATGATCATGTGGAAGCCGACGCCCTGCCAGACGGACATGAGGATGATGGCGGGCATGGCCGTGGAGGGGTTGTTCAGCCAGTCCGGTCCCTGCACGAGGCCGAAGGTGAGGCGGGAGATGATCTCGTTGACCAGCCCGGTCCTGTGGTACAGCAGCGTCCACAGGAGGGAGACCACGACCATCGAGGTGACGACCGGGAGGAAGTAGACGGTGCGGAAGAAGTTGACGCCCTTGACCTTGGCGTTGACGAGCAGGGCGAGCACCAGCGCCAGGCCGCCCTGCAGCGGGACGACGACGGCGGCGAAGTAGAAGGTGTTCCGCAGCGACTTGTAGAACAGCGGGTCGTCCAGCAGGGTGCGGAAGTTCTGCAGTCCCGTGAACTGCGCCGGGGTCGGGGACACCAGACGGGCGTTGGTGAACGCCAGCGCGAAGGCCAGCACCACGGGGATGACGATGAACATCACCAACAGGAAGACGGCGGGGCTCACCATGCCGAGCGCGGCGAGGCTCTCTCTGCGCCGTGCGTGCCTCTGCGTCGCACGTCGGGTCGGTGGGACGGCGGCGGCGGTGCCGGGCCGGGTGGGCATGGACGACATCGTGGTGGTCATGGGACATCCAGGCAGGTACGTGTCCCGGCGGAGGCGGTGGGGAGGAACCGCGTCCGCCGGGACGGGCGGACGCGGTCAGCTGCCGGTGGGGTAGTTGTTGGTCGACAGGTTGCTGTCGATTTCACTGACGGCCTGATCGAGGGCGCCCTTGACGTCGGCGCCGGCCAGGACATCCTGTGCCGTCTTGGAGAACACCGTGGAGATGTAGGGATAGGCCGGGGTGACGGGCCGGACCACCGCGAACTCCTGCGCCGCCCGGAGGAAGACGTTGAACTGGCCCTCCGATTCGTAGCCCTTCACCTGTTGCGCTGCCGCGTCGGTGGCGGCGATGGTGCCGGTGGCCTTGGCGAAGTCCACGTAGTACTTGGTCTGCCGGGAGAAGTTCAGGTATGCCTGGGCGCCTTCCTTGTTGGCGCAGGTCGAGCTCATGCCCCACTGCCAGGAGGCTCCGCCGATCTTCGGTCCGTCGCCGAAGTCGACCGGCGGGAGAATCGCCAGGTCGCTGCCGAACTTGTCGACGTTGGCCTGGGCCGACCAGCTGCCGTCCCACTGGATGGCGGTCTTGCCGTTACGGAAGTCGTCGGCGGGGCTCTTGCTGGACTTCAGCGGTGCGTAGCCCTTCGTGACCATCGAGCGGAACCACTCGCCCCACTCGACGGCCTTCTCGCCGTTCAGTGCGCCCTTGGCGGTCTTGTAGTCCGAGCGGTCGATCAGGTCGCCGCCGAAGCTCTGCAGTATCGGGGAGTAGGCGTACGGGAACCACTCACCGGTGTCGGCCGTGCCGAGGTCCAGCGTGTTCTTGAACTCGCCCCCCGCCTTGATCTTGGCGAGCGCGTCCATGAACTCGCCCTTGGTCCAGGGCTTGTCGAAGGTGGGGATGCGGATGTCGTACTTGTTCAGCACCGACTTGCGGGAGTACATGGTCAGCGCGACGTCGTAGAAGCCGAACGCGTAGGTCTCGTCCTGGTACGTGGCGACCGTGCTGGGCAGCTGGTCCTTCACGGAGACCTCGCCCTTGGAGAGGTCCAGCGGTGCGAGGTACCCGCCCCAGGCCCAGTTCGGGACGTTGGGCCCGTCGACGTCGAGGATGCACGGCAGCTTCTTGGCGGAGGCGGCGGCCACCACGGAGCTGTTGTAGGAACCCTGCGGGAAGGCCTGCATCTCGACCTTGTACTTGCTCTGCGACCCGTTGAAATCCTTGATGATCTCCTTCACGACGTCGAGCTCGGCCGAGTTACCGGCGTTGTGCGTCCACAGGGTCAGCGTGTCGCCGCTGGCTCCGGACGTGTTGCCGCCGCTCCCGGACGCGCATCCGGCGACCAGCGCAGTCGCCGCCACGACGGCTACACTCGCACAGGCGAGGGGCCTGATTCTCCACACCACGAGGGTTCCTCCATCTCACTGAGACGGGTCTTGCCGGACCCGCCTGGGCGACCGGTTGCGACGGTCGCTGTTCTTGGTGGTCGTCCCGCCGCCCGGGGCTTCGGTCCGGGCGGCGGGACAGCCGTTTTTCGGGTGCCCGGTGTCAGCCCGCCGAGGGGGCGCCGATGGAGGCACGCTCCCGCAGCGGCATGGGCACACGGTGTACGACCGCTTCGAGCGGCCCCTCGCCGAGGATCAACGCCACGGCAAGGCGGCCGAGTTGGTAGTGCGGCAGTTTCAGCGTGGTGAGCGCCGGGCGCAGTACGGACGCGATGTCCTGGTCGTCGAAGGAGACCACCGACACGTCGCCGGGTACCGACAGACCCGCCTCGCCGAGCGCCTGGTAGGCGCCGAAGGAGAGCCGGTCGGTCAGGCACACCAGCGCCCGGGGGCGATGACCCGCCGCGAGCAGGGCGGCGACCTCCCGGTAGCCGTCCCGCGTGTCCCAGTCGCACTCGACGACACCGTCCAGGCGGGCCCCGCCCGCCCGCAGGACCTCCTCCAGCCCGCGCATGCGCTCGTTGCCGGCGATGATCCCCTCGGGCGTGGCCGGAACGGCCTGGTGCCCACCGATCGACCAGATGCCCTCTGTGTGACCGGCCGCGAGCAGGGCCCGGGCCGCGTCCCGGCCGGCCTCGATCTCGTCCGGGACGACGGACGGCGCGTCGAAACCGGGGGCCAGGCAGTTCAGCAGGACCACCCGGCGCCCGTACAGCTCCTTGGGCGGAGTGATGTACCGGGTGAACATCGACGCGTAGATCACCGCGTCGACCTGGCGGTCCAGCAGCGCGTGGACCATCGACGACTCGGCGTCGCGGTCGCCGCCGGTCTCCGTGATGAACAGCAGATGGTCCCGTTCCCGGGCAGCCTCCAGCGCGCCGCGGATCACATCGCCCGCGAACGGTGTCGTGGTGATCAGGTCCGACACGAACCCGATGGTCTGGGTCGACTTCGTCCGCAGGCTGCGTGCGGTGACGTTGGGGCGGTAGCCCAGCTCCCGGGCGGCCTCCAGCACGCGTTCGCGGGAGGCGTCGGAGATGCGCATGTCGGTGCGGCCGGAGAGAGCGAACGACGCGGTCGTCGGCGAGACGCCCGCCTTGCGGGCAACGTCGGCCATGGTCACGCGTCGTTCGGGCATCAGCGGCTCAGCTCCGTTGTTAAATCGGATTAGCAGATTGCGATGAGAGTGATGCGCTCTTCGATCGGTGTCAACACCCCGGACATCCCAAAGGGAAAACGGTGGATCTATGGACCGTTTTGCCCGGACTCTAGGTAACGCACGAGTAAATCGGTGTGCGTTAGCCCTTGCTTTAGCTGTCGCGGCACGCGAACGATGCCGAGCCACCGGTTAAACCGATTTGGCACGGCGTCAGCCTGCCGCGCCGACCCAGGAGTGAGCCATGGAGTCAGCCATGAGGAGAAGAACGGCCCTCGGTGTCGTGTCCGCCGCCGTCGGCGGTGCGATCGTCCCGTTCGCGTTCGTGCCGACCGCCACCGCCCAGGAACGGCGTCTGCCCGGAAGTCCCTCCGCCCGCTGGGACTTCGACGAGCGCGCCGGTACGGTCAGCCGCGAGGCGGTCTCCGGCACTCGGGCCGCCGGCCGTAGCGACCATGCCGCCGCGCATCGATCCGAGGCCATAGAGACAGCAACGAACTACATGTCTTGGCCCTGCCTGTGCCGCCCTGAGCGCGCCACGGCGCTTCGGACGCTCCGGGGCCGGCAAGGACGCGGCCGGCCGTCCGGAAATAGCGCCGCGGCTTTGCGGTTGCGTGCCACGCACAGGCGACGGATCCCTCCGGTTCTTCGGCGCGAACCGTGATCGAAGGCGGGCGCGTCCATGCGACAGTGAGGACATGACTGCGCGATTCGTACGGCCGCTACCTCAACCCGGCCCCGCGGGTGAAGTCGAGGCTGTGGAGAGGTTTCGGCGACGCATCGGGGTCCCCGGGCTCGTCGACGTACACACGCACTTCATGCCGGAGCGGGTACTGCGCAAGGTGTGGGCGTACTTCGACGCGGTCGGCCCGGCGACGGGCATCGAGTGGGGCATCACCTATCGGCACGAGGAAGAAGAACGGATCGCGTTGCTTCGGCAGTTCGGGGTACGCGCTTTCACCGCGATGCTCTATCCGCACAAGGGCGGCATGGCACCCTGGCTGAACGAATGGGCCGCCGACTTCGCGGGACGCACGCCCGACTGTCTGCACACGGCCACCCTCTATCCCGAGGGGGGCGTGGCGGAGTATGTGCGCACGGCGGTCGAGGCGGGGGCTCGGGTCTTCAAGTCCCATGTGCAGGTGGGGGCGTACGACCCGGCTCACGAGCTGCTCGATCCCGTGTGGGGGATGCTGGCCGAGGCGGGAGTCCCCGTGGTCATGCACTGCGGCTCGGGTCCCGCACCCGGCAAACACACCGGGCCGGAGCCGGTGAGGCGGCTCCTCGCCCGGCATCCGCGCCTGCCCCTGGTCGTGGCGCACATGGGGATGCCGGAGTACACCGACTTCCTGGACCTGGCCGAGCGGTACGACGAGGTCCGCCTGGACACGACCATGGTGTTCACGGATTTCAGCGAGCGCTTCAGCCCCTTCCCGGCAACCGAACTCGGCCGGCTCGCCGACCTCGGCGACCGGATTCTGCTCGGGTCGGACTTCCCCAACATCCCTTATCCGTACGTCCATCAGCTCGAGGTCCTCGAACGGCTCGGACTGGGTGATGAGTGGTTGCGCGGAGTTTGTTACGAGAACGGGGCGCGGCTCTTCGGGCTGTAGGCACCGCCGCGACGACGCCCTGGCCGGTCAGGACGCGGGGTGCCGCGTGGCGGGCGGGGGAGGCGGCGGCACGCGCGTGCGTTCGATCCTGGACCAGCCCTCGGGGGTGACGCGGTAGTGGTCCCCGTCGTCGGCGTCCATCCGCGAGTGGCCGTGCACATGCAGGACGTCGTCCTCAAGGCCGTGGGTACCAAGGCGGTAGGTGAAGCCGCCCATCATGCCGACCACCCGGAAGTCGACCTCCACGGCCGGTCCCTCCGTCAGGGGAGACAGCGGCGGCAGCAGGTGCTCGATCTCCTCGAAGCAGCGGCCGGTCCTCTCCCGCAGCAGCGAATGGAAGTGGTGCTCCAGCACATCCGGAGGGGAGGGGAGGTGGCGCACCACGACCGGCTCCAGAAGCTCCAGCAGATGCGTGTGCCCCTGTTCCCGCGCGACGTCCACGGCGCGCCGCCCGTCCCCGGTGCGCTGCGTCCGCCAGGCGCCATGTGCGATCAGCCGGGAGACGAGGGCGAAGTCCGCGCCGTGCCAGGCGGCCTGATGCAGCGGGGCGAAGCCGCTGCGGTTCCCGGGCCGGGGGAGATTGACCCACCCAGGATGCCTCCCCAACTCCTCGAACAGGCCGTTCCAGTCGGCGTCCCGGGCCGTGTCCGCGAACCGGTCCCGCTTCTCCCGGTACCAGTCGCCGAAGCGCTCGCGGTCGGTGAGGCCGTCCCATTCCATGCTGATCACGCGAACACGGTAGTCGAGGTGCCCGCGATGGGGAGTCTCCTGTCAGGTAGGGCAGCCGCACCCCACCACGTCAGGCTGCCCGTGCGTCGAGCCCGCGCAGGATCCGCGCGGAGGGTGATCCGGGATGCGCCCGGGGGCTGCACCATGTGCGGGCGGCGCGTACGGAGCTGGGCCTGGACCCAGTGATTCAGACGCCGGCTCGTACGTCCACTACGTCGTCTGCTGCGTCCCGTACGGCGATGAGCAGGCCGCTCGACCAGGTCAGCCGGGTGGTGCGGAAGCCGGAGCGCTCCTCCAGTGTGGCCAGCAGATCGGTCACGGCGGCCTCGTGACCGTCCGGCCAGCCGGGCTGGGGTGCGAGGTCGTCGATGACGTACATCCCGCCGGGCACGACCAGCTCCAGGACCCGGTCGAGGTGGGTGAACTTCCCCGGCCAGGTGTCTGCGAAGACGAGGTCGAAGGGGGCGCCGTCGTACTCCTCCAGCCAGCGCCCGCCGTCGCCGGTCACGAAGCGGACGCGCTCGTCGCCGTCGAACTGCTGCCGAGCGATGCCCTGCACGGCGTCGTCGAGCTCCACGCTCACCAGCTCGGCCGCCTTGTCCATCCCGCTGAGCAGCCAGGCGGTGCCTTCGCCGACACCGGTCCCCAGTTCGAGGATCCGACCGCCGGGGCGGGTCGCGGCGAGGGTGGCGAGCAGGCTCCCGGTACGGGGTTCGCACGACATGGTGAAACCGGCGGCGTGGGCGGCGGCCTGCAACTCCGTCAGGGCGGTGGGGAGCTGATTGATGGTGGGATTGTCGTCCATGCCGCATTCTGAAAGCGCCACGCCGAGCACCGCAACCCAATTCCAGCCCGCTGACCGGGCTGGGGGCGGGCAGCCGTCAGATGGTGACGACGAGCTTGCCTCGGGGGTGGCCCTGCCTCAGGTGGTGGATGGCTGCGGGTGCCTCAGCGAGGGGGTAGGTGCGGTCGATGACCGGGGTGATCCGGTCCTTCTCGGTGAGGTCCTTCAGGGTCAGGAGGTCCTCGCGGCGGGTGAGGGAGACGAGGTTGCGCAGGTTTTGGGCGATGAAGGGGGAGAGCAGGACGGCCCGGAGGCCACGGCTCATACCGCCGAGGAAGCCGCTTCCTCCCTCGCCGCCGACGATGACGAGGGTGCCGCGTGGGGTGAGGGCTCGGCGGAGTACGGGCAGCGGCCGAAGTCCCGCGTTGTCGACGATGACGTCATAGCGGTGCGGGCTGTCGGTGATGTCCTCGCGCGTGTAGTCGATGACGTGGGTGGCGCCCAGGGACCGGACGAGGGCCGCGCCGGCGGGACCGCAGACGCCGGTGACCTCGGCGCCGTACATCGTGGCGAGCTGGACGGCGTACGTTCCCACGCCGCCGGACGCGCCGATGACGAGGACCCGTTGACCGGGCTGGGGGCGGGACTTGCCGCTGAGGGCCTGGAGGGCGGTCATGCCGGAGACGGGGAGGGCGGCGGCCTGCTCGAATGTGAGGTTGGCGGGCTTGAGCACAATCTTGTCGGCCTTGGCACGCGCATACTCGGCGAAGGCCCCCTCGCAGTTGCCGAACACCTCGTCCCCCGGCTTGAAGTCGGTCACCTTCGCCCCGACCGCCTCGATGCGCCCGGCCCCGTCCCAGCCGCGGACGGGGTTCTTGGGCCTGCGAAGTCCGAGGGCGACCCGGGCCACGTACGGCTTGCCTGTCATCAGGTGCCACACTTCGGGCCCCACACCGGCGGCACGTACCTCGACGAGCACCTCGTCGTCGCCCGGTACGGGGCGGTCGATGTCACGCAGGTCCAGGAGATCTTCCGACCCGTACGCATCCTGAACGATCGCCTTCATGGCCGTAGGTCCCCTTTGCGGTCTCTGACACCGAACAACCCGGGTTGCGCTGAGCATCCCGTTTACTCCGAGCATCCCGACGGATCGAACGTCTGACCAGATTCCTGAGTACGGTCTTGGGGCCGGGCGCGATGAGTTTTCCTACGGCGGACGCCCTACCGATCGACGACCCAGTGACCCGACGGGGTGCCCGTTCGTCGGCCCGCGATCAGATCCCCCACCCCGGCCCGCGCCCAAAGCTGCCCAGCCAGCCCCAGGTCACAGGGACGGTGATCCAGTACGGCCTGCCGGATCGCCTGCTGCTCGACGGCATCGAGAACCTGATGCTCGCCGACCCGGCGCCCACGCGGCCGGGCCACCAGCGCCTCGCGCCCACCCGCCAGCCACTTCGCCCACCACTTGTCCACCGCCTTGAGCGAGACCCTGAACACCGTCGCGGCGCCACCCGGATTCTGCTGTCGCGTCCATTTATGCAGGTCAAGGCTGATGCTGGGACAGTCGGACAGCTGCTGAGACACTCTCTGTCCGGTGATGCCCTGCGCACCTCGTGGCATTCTTGGCAGCGGGCAGTGGAGGCATCGAGAGGAGTCGTGGCCTGTACAGGTTCCAGCTCCTGTTGCAACACACCTGCGGCACCACAGAACAGCAGGCACGAGGGCGAGGACTGGCACGGGTAACGGGCTCAGCGACGGTCGCACAGCTTGGTTGCCGGGCTGAGCTGAAGGGCAGCCTCCGTACAACCGCCGCCCCCGTTTGGCGCGTCTCACTCATAGCGGAGCGCGCAGACGGGGGGCGGGAATGATGTCCAGCAAGACGAAGCGTGGTGTCGTCCAGAGCGTGCGGCGGTTCTTCTGGCTGCCTGAGGAGGCGCCCCGTAGGCCCGCCCCTGCATGGCCGCTGCTGCAGACCTGGCTGTACTGCATGGCCGTCGGGTTGGTTCCCACCGTCCTCGGCTGGGACGACGGCGAGGGCCCGGCCCTGATGATGACCATCACCGTCCTGGAAATGCTCCGGACCGTGATCGAGGGCGTACGGCACCGCTGGCCGGCCGTCGTCGCCGCGCTGGCGGTCGGCTGGGGCATCAACCGGCTCGCGTATGCCGCGGTGCCCGACGTCGACTCCCCGTGGGACGACTACTTCGTCTACGCGGTGTGGACTCTTGCGGCTCTGGCGACCGTCGCCGCGGTCAGTCGTCTGCCGCGGCGGCAAGCGTTCTGATCCGTAGAAGGTCGTAGAGGTCCGTACGAGAGTCCGCAGGAGAGTCCGTACGAGGTCTTACGAGACGACCGCTCCGTCCGCCGGCCGGACCCGCACCTCCGGCCCCCCGCTCCAGCCGACGTGGATCTCGTCCGCCCCGTCCACCCGCACACTGACCGTCTCCTCCAGCGGAACCGGTTCCGGCTCGGCGGTGAGACGGGCCAGCGCGACGAAAAGCGTGTCGCCGTCGCCTGTGACGCCCGTGAGCTCGTCGCTCAGACCGTGGACTGGCAGCAGCTCCGCCCGCACGCCCACGCCGTCCCCCGCCGCCCACCCGGTGACCCGCACCGGCGTCCCCGGCTCCGCGCCCGTCACCAAATGGACCCGCACCTCCGCCGCCCCGTGCGCGAGCACCACGCTGGTCACCCGCGCTCCCCCGCCCGCCTCGTGCCGCGAGGCCACCCAGCCGTCCCCGACACCCAGCGGTTCAATGCCGGTACGGCTCGGATCGTCGCCGACGATCACGCTGTTGTCGTACGAGGCAGACGAGGCAGACGAGGCAGATGAGGCCTGCGAGGCGTACGACGCCGAAGGCTCCGTCACCGTCGAGTACGCGAGCCGCGTGTAGTAGGGGTCGTAACGGACGTCCTCGCTGCCGTGGTTGTGCAGGCGGACCACGCCGTCCGAACTCGTCGACTGGAGCAGCCAGTTGGGGGCGAGGATCGGCGTCACCGCGTCCGCGCGTTCGGTCGGGCCGGGTTCCTCCGGGGCCGTCCAGACCTCGTGGTCCGGTGGGAGCAGCAGGCCGAGGAAGCCCTTGCTCGCCCAGTACGGCGACGCCGGCCCCGAATAGCCTTGGAGGACTGCGGAATTGGGGCCGTGCCAGCCGAGGGTGAGCAGGCCGTGCTCGTCGACCGCGCCCCGGTCGAGGAAGTACTTCAGTGCGCCCGAGGCCAGGCGCCGCGTCTCCCCCGGCGGCAGCGGCGTACGGCCCGTCAGGGCGCCGAGCCACAGCGGGACCGTCGTCGCGAAGCGGTAGGTCAGGGAACGCCCCTGGTGCATGGGGGCGCCGTCGCCCCCGAACAAGCGGGCGTAGTCGGCGAGGTGGGCCTCCAGTCGGCCACCGTATACATTCAACAGTCGACTGTCGTCTGCCAGCCATGCGTGCAATACCGGATACAGATGCATGGCCCAGCCGTTGTAGTAGTCGAACTTGCGGCCGTCGCCGTCCGTGTACCAGCCGTCGCCGACGTACCACTCCTCGATGCGCTCCAGGCCCCGGTCGATCGCCTTGCGGGACGCCTCGGGTTCATACCCGACCGACAGCAGGAAGCCGCCGACCGTGACCGGGAACAACTCCCAGTTGCAGGGCCAGGCCTCAGCCGTCAGCGCGTCGCCGAGCCAGGCCGCCGCGCGCTGCCGTACATCGTCGTCCAAGCGGTCCCACAGCAACGGGCGGGTCAGGCGCAGCGCGAGGGCGATCGACGCCGCCTCGACCAGCGGCTGGCTGCGGTCCTCGATACGGGGCCAGACGCCCGAGACGCCGGCGGCGAGTCCGTCGGCGTACCGCTCGAGGGCGGTCTCGTCGCGGCGGAAGGCCGCCAGCAGCAGCGTACGGGCGTAGCCCTCCAGGCCGTCGGAGAGGCGGCCGGACCGGCTCTCACGGTCGCCGGGGAAGTGGTAAAGGGCGCGGTCCTCGGTGGCGTACGGCTCCACGGCGGCCAGCAGGGCGCCGGCGGCCGCCTCCCAGTGGGCGCGGGTGTAGCCGGTGTGCGGGCTGAGGGTGCGGTCGTCGGGGGGCAGGTGCATGGCTCTCTTTCCTCGGACGGTTCAGACCTGGGGCGCCCCGGTTCCGGTCGGAGCGCCCCAGGCGTTCATCCCACCCTGGCCAGGCCCTGCGGCACCAGGTGCTGGGCGACGAGTTCGTCGCGGACCAGGCTCGCGTAGACCGTGGCGCCATGGGTGGAGGTGTGGGTGTTGTCCCGTTTCTCGTTGTAGAGGTACAGCGCCTTGGAGGCCTCGACGCCCAGGGACTCCACGACCGCCTTCGTCTTCGCCGTCAGGTCGATCAGCGGGACGTCCTTGGCGGCGGCGACCGAGCGGATGACGGCCGGGTGGTCGACGCCGAGGCCGTTGACGAGGAGTGCGGTGTTGTTGTTCAAGGTGCCGTCGGAGTTGAACCAGCGTCGCACGATCGGGGTGACGAGGACCGGCTTTCCGCCCTTCTCCCGCACACCCGCCACCAGGCTCTCAAGATTGGCCCGGTAGGTCGCCTCGTCCGTCGTCTTGTCGTTGTGGGCGAGCTGGATGAGGACCAGGTCGCCGCGGCGGATCTGCGGCTGGACCGTGGCCCACAGCCGCGTGTCGGCGAGATACGACACCGTGCTCTCGCCGGAGTCCGCGTAGTTGGCGACGGACACGCCCTTGCGCAGGTACTGGGGCAGCTGCTGGCCCCAGCCGGAGTACGGGTCGCCGGGCTGGTCGCAGACCGTGGAGTCGCCGACGAGGAAGATCTGGCGGGCGTGCCGGGCTGGTGTGACCTTGATGTCGGCGAGCGCGGGGGCCGGGCCGCCGAGTACCAGGTCCAGTCCGGGTGTGCCCTCGGGGCCGGTCGGCTCGCCCTCGGGCGTGCGGACGTTCACGGTGAAGCTGCGGGCGACCCGCTCGCCGGCGGTGACCGATGTCTCGGGGAGCAGTGAGCGCCGGGTCTCCCCGCCGATGCTCGTGCTCGACTCGGCGTCGCCGCCGAGGAGGACCTTCACGTCGTAGGTGCCGGGCGGGACGTCGAAGTGGCAGGCGGTGGCGGTGCAGTTCTCGATGCCCAGCGGTTTCCGGTCGTGGGCCTGGGCCGGTACGGCGGTCAGACCGGCGCTCAGGGTCAGCGCCGCCATTAGGGCGAGGTTGAAACGTCTCATTCGGCTCCTCCGACACTCCTGCGACAGGGCGACAAGGCCTGGCCGCAGGACGGTACCGCTGTTGGCAAGCGCTTTCTAGACCTTGGACCGGATTCGCAAGGTCGCCAACTTCGAGGGAGTGAAAGCCCTTTCGCGAAATCGATTCAACTGTCACTCTGCCAAACATCACAGGCACCCCCACCCCCACATCTCCCTCCCTCCGAAGGAGGCACCCCCATGTCCGGATCCTCGAACAGACCGGTCCGTCGCCGTACCTTCGTGCTCGGCACCGCGGCCGCCGCCGGTTCGGCCGCCCTCGCCGGGCCGCTCGCGCAGAGCGCGTCAGCCGCCGGCTTCGGGTATACAGACGACGGTTCGCAGTACGTCGTCGACACCGGCGCCAACCTCGTGTTCAAGGTCAGCAAGACCAACGGCGACCTGACCTCGCTGGTCTACCGGGGCGTGGAGTACCAGGGCTACGGCGGCATGAACTCGCACATCGAGTCCGGCCTCGGCACCTCCACCGTGTCCATCAAGCAGTCCGGTTCGACGATCCTGGTCTCCGTCGCGTACGGAACGCTGAAGCACTACTACGCGGCCCGCAGCGGCGAGAACAACGTCTACCTGTGGACCAACAAAGCCGACACGTCCGTCTCCGCGACCCGCTACATCGTGCGCGTGAAGAAGGGCCTGTTCCTGAACGACGAACCCGACTCCTACACGTACACGAACAGCACCATCGAGGCCTCGGACGTGTTCGCGAAGTCCGACGGCCAGACCCGCTCGAAGCACTTCTCGAAGCTGCGGGTGATGGACTACGACCACATCGGCTGGAGCAGCGGCGGCGTCGGGCTGTGGATGGTGCGCAGCAACCACGAGAAGGCATCCGGCGGTCCCTTCTACCGCTCCCTCCTGCGCCACCAGAGCGCGGACGGCGGCGGCCTGTACGAGATCCTGTACTACGGCCAGAACCAGACCGAGGCCCAGCGCTTCGGCCTCCAGGGCCCGTACGTCATCGCCTTCACGGACGGTGGAGCGCCCTCCTCGTCGCTGTTCCCGGGCACGCTGACCACCTCGTGGGCGGACTCGCTCGGCATCTCGGGCTACGTCGGCGCGAGCGGTCGGGGCCGGGTCTCCGGGGTCGGCATCACGGGCCGGAACACCGCGCACCCGTACACCGTCGGGCTCGCCAACTCGACGGCGCAGTACTGGGGTTCGGCGCGGGCCTCGGACGGCTACTTCTCGATCGGCGGGGTGCTGCCGGGGACATACACACTGACCGTCTACAAGAGCGAGTTGGCTGTATACAGTACATCGGTGACCGTATCCGCTGGCGGCACGACCACCCTCAACTCGATCGCCATCCCCTCCTCGAACGACCCGAGTAACGCGAGCGCGATCTGGCGAATCAACGACTGGAACGGCACACCGAGCGGCTTCAAGAACGCCGGCCTGATGACGTACGCGCACCCGTCGGACGTCCGGGCCGCCGCCTGGACCGGCAACGTGGTGATCGGCAGCGGCAGCGAGACCTCGGCCTTCCCCTGCTACCTCTGGAAGGACGTCAACAGCGGCCTGCTCGTGTACTTCAGGCTGACCGCCGCCCAGGCCGCCGCCGCGCACACCCTGCGGATCGGCGTGACGACGGCCTACGCCAACGGCCGCCCGCAGGTCACCGTCAACGACGCCTGGACGTCGGCCATCCCCTCGCCGCCCACCCAGCCGAACACCCGGTCGCTGACCAACGGCTCGTACCGGGGCAACAACCACACGTTCACGTACAGCGTCCCGGCGTCCGCCTGGAAGACGGACACGGGCCAGTACAACGTGCTCAGGATCGACGTGGTGAGCGGGTCGGGGACGACCGGCTTCCTCAGTGCGGGGACCTCGATCGATGCGATCGACCTGCTGGCCTGATCATCTTGCTGTCGGTCATGTTCCGCGCGCCCACTGCTGGTTGGTCGCTCCGTTGCAGGTGTATGTGATGATCGCGGCGGAGTTGGCGGTGGACGCGCCGTTCACGTCCAGGCACTCTCCGGTCGCGCGGGACTTGATGTTCACGTAGGAGCCCGTGGTGGTGAGCGACCACTGCTGGCTGGTGGCGGACGAGTTGCAGTTCTCCTGCGTGACAGTGCTCGCGTTCTCCTGCACGCACAGGGAGCTGCTCCGAACCATCAGCTGGTAGTAGCCGCTGCCGACGGACTTGAACCAGTACTTCTGGTTGTTGCCGCCGTTGCAGTCGTACTGCTTGATCTGCGCGCCCTGCCACAGCGACTGGCTCGTCACGTCCGCGCACCTGCCGCTGTGCCGGGCGATCAGTGTGTTGTACGTGGCGCTCGTGCCGCTGATCGTCCCGGCGGCCGTGTCGATGGTGACCTCCGGGGACCAGGACATCGACATCGAGGTGGAGTTCGGGAAGGTCAACGGCAGCCACACGTACCGCGAGTCGTTGACGGTCCCGCCGAAGGAGTTGCCCCAGCGGTCGCCCATATAGAGGTACGAGGTGCCCGAACTGCCCTGCACCGGAAGGACGTACGTCGTCTGCGAACCGTATGTCGTCGAGTCGCCGATGTTCTTCATCGCCGACCAGGGACCGGCGAGGTTCGTGGCGGTGGCGTACTGCTGCTGGTTGGGATTCCAGCCGGTCGCGCCCGAGGTCAGCATGAAGTAGACGTTGCCGCGCTTGAACAACGCCGGGGCCTCCCGGTGGCCGCCCGGCCAAGGGTTGGCCACCAGGCTCGCGATGCCGGTGTAGTCGGCGGTGAGCCGGTAGATGTGCAGGTCGTAGTTCTCGCGGGCGGCGGAGATCATGTAGCCGGCGCCGTCGGTGTCGACGTAGACCGTGATGTCGCGGGACATGTGCTGGCCGAGCGGGCGGAAGCTGCCCCGGTAGGTGTAGTTGCCGTCGACCGTGTCGGAGACGGCGACGGCGGCGCGGGCCTCGCTGTAGTCGGTGCCGTTCTCCTTGTGCATCCACATCACGAACTTGCCGGTGGAGGCGTTGTACATGACCTTGGGGCGCTCGATGTTGGCGGTGGCCAGCTCGGGGGCGCTCGACTCGGTCAGGACGTGGTTGCGGAACTCCCAGTTCTTCAGGTCGGTGGAGCGGTAGGCGTCCACGTACCGGAAGGTGTTGTCGGCGTTGCGGTGCTCGCCGAACCAGTAGTAGTAGTTCCCGACCTTGATGACACCGCCGCCGTGGGCGTGCACGGGGTTCCCCGAAGTGTCGGTGAACTGCGTGCCGTTGGTGATCGTCTGGGGTGCGGCCTGGGCGGGTCCGGCGGTGGCGAGGGCGCCGAGCAGTACCAGGCAGAGGGCGAGGAGGGTGGCGTAGGCACGTCTCATCTCACGCACTCTCCTTCGCCGTCGCGGCGGCCGTGTCGGCCACCGGTATGCCGAAGTTCGGGGTGCCGTCGGCGTTCCAGCCCAGCTTCTGGATGCGGGTGTGGCGGTTGGGGTCGTTCAGCGGGTCGCCGTTGATCTCCTTGTACTGGCGGGCGTGGTAGACGAGGACGTCACTGCGGCCGTCCTCGGCGACCGTGAAGCTGTTGTGGCCGGGGCCGTACTGCTTGGTGGTGTCGTTGCTGGTGAAGACCGGTGTGGGCGACTTGGACCAGCTGGCCGGGTTCATGAGGTCGCTGTCCACGTCGGCGGTCAGCAGGCCCATGCAGTAGTTGGCGTCGGTGGCGCTGGCCGAGTACGACATGAAGAGGCGGCCGTTGCGGGTGATGACCGACGGGCCCTCGTTGACCTTGAAGCCGATGCGTTCCCAGTCGAACTCCGGGGTGGAGAGCCGGACTTGGGGTCCCGTCAGGGTCCACGGGTTCGCCATCTTCGACAGGAAGATGCCCGTGTTGTTGTCCAGGCCGGGCTCGTGCTGCGCCCAGGCGAGGTAGCGGCTGCCCCGGTGGGTGAAGGTGGTGGCGTCGAGGGAGAAGGTCTCCCACGCCGTCTTGAGCTGGCCGCGCTCGACCCAGGTGCCCTTGAAGGGATCGCGGCTCGCGTTCTCCAGGACCCAGATGCGGATGTCCCACACCTTCTCGGCGGGCGCGGCGGCGAAGTAGATGTACCACTTGCCGCCGATGCGGTGGATCTCCGGCGCCCAGATGTGCGCGCCCATGTTTCCGGTGGCGTGCTTGCGCCAGATGACGGACTCGGCGGCGGTCGCGAGGCCGTTCAGGGTGCGGGAGCGGCGCAGGATGATGCGGTCGTACTCGGGAGCGGTGGCCGTGAAGTAGTAGAAGCCGTCGGCGTGACGGTGGATGTGCGGATCGGCGCGGTTGCGGACGAGCGGGTTCACGTAGGGGGCTGCCTTCGGGGTCGGGGCGGCGTGGGCGATGCCGGGGGTGACCGCCGCCAGGGCGCCTGCGGCCAGGGCGCCCTTCAGCATCAGTCTGCGGCTGGGGGCCTCGGAGGCTTCGGTGGCTTCGGTGGCTTCGGGCAGGTCGTTGTCGCGGCTCATACGGACTGCCTCTCGGGGGTGGGGTGTCCTGAGAGTGGCGTTCGATATTACGAACGCCATTTGTTATCACGAACGCCGAAAAGGTAAGGGTGTGGAAGGGGGAGGTCAACGGGTTGGACGGGATGAAGAATGCGGTCACGGATCCTGCCGTGTGTCTGCCGGTTCTCGTCGCCTGCCTGCAGAATCCCGTCGACAGATTTCTGTTATCGGTCGCCGTCCCGCCCCGTCTCCGCTCACGTGCGCAGCCATACCCACAAGACAGCAGCGGCCGTCGGCGCCCTCGCGGCGGTGGCCGCCCTCCTCGCCACCGCTCCCCCTGCCGCAGCGGCCGGCCCTCGTGACGTCACCGCCGACGTTCTCGCCGACCGGGACGTGACGCTCACCGGCGACACGGTCGTGACCGTGCCCTCGGGGACGACGACGTACGACGGCGTGTTCCGCGGCGAGGGGACACTCACCGTGCGCGGCGGCGGGACGCTGGTGCTGACCAAGGACAGCGACTTCACGCTGCCGAAGGCCCGGCAGCGGCAGAAGGTGAGCACGCAGGGCGGCAACCACCCCTACGTCACGGTCACCAACCCGGACCCGCCGGCGATCACGGTCGAGCGCGGCGCCACCCTGCAGTACGGCAACGGCGGTACGACCGGGCTGATCGGCCACTTTCCGTACAACACTCCGGCGTTCCGGCTCAACCAGGACAACATCCGGGTCAACGGCACCCTGCGGCTCTCCCTGAAAAGCGCCTACAACCTGGGCAACATCAGCGGCTCCGGGCTGATCACCCAGCCGAGGTTCCTCTGGGGGACCTGGGACCTGTCGGGCATCCACTCCTTCTCCGGGGTGATCGACAACGGCACGCAGGTGAACGCCGGGCGCCCGGAGTACGCGACGTCACTGCCCAACGTGCGCAAGATCCTCAACCAGGGCACGTTCACCGTCGACACCCCGCTGGGCCAGACCGTCACCATGGGCATGGACTTCTACCAGCGCGAGTACGGCAGTGACATCAACGTCCAGTCGCGGCCGGGCAGCAAGGTCGTCCTGACCGGGCAGTACAGCTGGTCGAACCAGGGCGGCGACACCGATCCCTCGCTCAGCGACCCCGCCCTGAACTGGACGCCCGCGCGCAAGAACGTCAACAAGCGCGGCACCAACATCAAGGGCGCGAACGTCCAGTGGGGCGACGGGACGACCAACAAGATCTTCATGCCCGGCACCGCCGAGACGGTCTACATCAACCTGCTGGCGGCGCGCTACCGTTCGACGCTCACCTTCGACTACAACGGCCCGGTGACGCTCGGCGCCCCCATCGGCGGCGGCGTCTTCCACGACACCCTGTCCGCGCCCGGCGCCGGGGACATCGTGATCGCGGGGACACGCGGGAACGACGTCACCTTCGCGGCGAAGCAGTACTACGACGGCTCGACGACCGTGGAGAAGGGTGCGGTGCTGAGGCTGGGGTCGAGGCAGGGGGACGGTTCCCTGCTGATGGGCGGCGAGCGCCGTCGGGTGGTGAACGACGGGACGCTGGTGGTGCAGAACGCCTCGACGCCGGTGTCGCTGTCGCGGGTGAGCGGCTCCGGGGCGTTCGTCCAGTCCGGCGCCGCGACGACGACGCTGACGGGCACGGCGGTGACGTACACGGGGACGACGACCGTCAAGAAGGGGACTCTCGCGCTGCGCTCCGGAGCGAGGCTCGCCCGCAGCAGGTCGATCCGGCTCACCTCGGCGGGGGCGCGGCTGGACGCGGGGACGGCGGGGCTGCAGGTGACGACCACGTTGACCGGCACGGGGACGGTGAAGGGGGTGGTGACGAACGAGGGTGTCGTCTCGAGCGGGCTCACCGTCTCCGGCGGCTACACGCAGAAGGCGAAGGGCGAACTGGTCCTGCGGGACAAGCCGTTGAAGGTGACGGGGCCGGTGCGGCTGGCCGGGGACCTGGATCTGTCCGCCGCCGCGACCGACCCTGCACGCAAGATCACGGTGCTCGACCACGCGGGGGGCTCGAAGACCACCGGCACGTTCCGCGGCCTGAAGGAGGGCGCGAAGCTGAAGCTCGACGACACGACGTACCGGATCAGCTATCGGGGCGGGGACGGCAACGACGTCGTGCTCAGCGCGGCCGCCGCTAGCGACGCGGCGCCGAGCGCCCGGCCCTCCGCCGCGGCCGGTGGGGTCCCGGCCGCCGATCCGCGCAACGCGAGTGCCGCGAGCAACGGGCTGGGCTGGTGGCCGTACGTGCTTGCCGTCGGGCTGCTGATCGGGCTCGTGGTGCCCGTGGCTCGGCGTACACGCCGTGGACGGCGCAGGGGTGGACGGCATGCGGCGCAGGGCTAGGTGTGCTGTCCCGTCACCAACGTCCCGGGACAGCACACCTAGGGCCCATGCCGTTGCTTTAGCTTGCGGGCGTAGCGGCTGGGACCGTCTCGGAGGTGGTGCCGGTGGCCGAGGGGTGTGCCGGGGTTATCGGGTCTTGGGCTGTTGCCCTCGGTGTATCCGCCGGGCCTGGTGGACCGTGTCGTGGCCGCGTGCGGCCGTGGACAGCAACGCAGACGCCCGGGCGCCGTATGTACTCCCCAGGTCGGACAAGCCGTTCCCGGCCGGGCATGCCGAGTTGGACCACACTGAGCTGGCGGAGGGTCAACCGAACGCGGTGATCTTCCACAACGCCCTGGACATCGCGGAGATCGTCCGCCAGCTCCTGGAGGAGGGCTGGGAGACCGACCCGGAGGACCTGGCCCACATCTCGCCGTACCTGACCGAGCACATCAAAGGGTTCGGCGAGTACTCCACCCACGAACTCGGCATCCAGCCCGAAGCGTACGAGACGAAGCTGGATGTGGATTTCACGCAGCTCCGGGAGGACAGCCTGCCCAGCGAGGGCCTCGGTCAGGCGGCCTGACCACCCACGCTAGGCGAGCCACAAGGCATCACTTACTCCACCGGCGGCGCGAGGCTGTCCGGCGCCAGTGCCCGTAGGGGATGTGGCTTGCCCGGGCCGGGAGAGTCGGTCACAGCGTGCGGAGCGTGCTGTCCACGACGTCCGTCAGGGCCTGGCGGTCGTCCTGCCCCTTGCTGAGTACGCGCAGGCCGTAGTACGTGCTCAGGACCCGGCGCGCGAGGGCGCGTGCGTCTTCCCGGGTGTCGATCTCGCCGCTCTGCTGCCCCTCTTCGATCGTGGTGTGCAGTGCGTCCTCCACTCGCTGGAAGTGCTGCTGTACCAGCGCCTTGACCTCGGGGTCGTCCCCGGCAGACTCGACGGCTGAGTTGATGGCGAAGCAGCCCCGCCGGCTCTCGGAGTCGAGGTCCTCGTCAATCACGTACGTCATGAGGGCACGCACCCGGTCCTTCGCCGACCCCGGGCCCTGGAGGATCTCCAGCTGCCCTGCCGTGCCATGCTCGTAGTAGCGCTGCAGTGCGCGTAGGTACACCGCGTGCTTGTCGCCGAAGGCGTTGTAGAGGCTGGCCGGGGCGATGCCCATGCTGTCGCTCAGCTGGCGGCTGGTCGTCGCCGCGTATCCCTGGGTCCAGAAGGTCTGCATGGCCGCCTCGAGGGCCTCGTCCTCGTCGAACTTTCGGGGCCTAGCCATGGCGCGGGCTCCGGAATGTGCAGCTGGTGGGCATGGCGTCAGTGTACGGAGACGCTGCGGGCCCGGAGCAGGCGCGCTCCGGGGCACCGCTCGGAAGACGGGTCACACACCCGCCTTCACCGGCTCGGAACCGGCTGACGGGGCAGTGGCCACGCGCACGTCCCTGCGGTCTGCGAGTTGCGCGATGAGCAGGGTGAACAGTGCGCCGAGGGCCAGCAGGGCTCCGATCCACATGGGGGCGCGGTGTCCGCTGGCGCTGATGCCGAGCCCGGCGAGGGCGGGACCGATCATGACGCCGACGTTGATGGTGGCGGTGTTCAGCGTGTTCACGAGCGGACCGCTGTTGGAGGCCTTCATCACTCGGGCGGCCATCGCGGGGTTCAGGGGGAGACCGACCAGGCCGAGCAGCACCAGGGCGATGACGGACCCGACCTGGTTGCCGCCGACCAGGCTGTAAGCGGCGAGTACGAGCATGAGCACGGTGCCGCCGATCCACAGCACGCCCATCGTGTGCTTGTCGGCGAGCCGTCCGATGACCCAGTTGCCGAGGATGGTGCCGATGCCGTAGACGAAGAACAGCAGCGGGACGACGCCTGCGGAGAACCCGCTCAGGTCCGTGAGGACAGGG
The DNA here is from genome assembly GCF_002291145.1 of Streptomyces sp. SA15. Taxonomy (GTDB): domain Bacteria; phylum Actinomycetota; class Actinomycetes; order Streptomycetales; family Streptomycetaceae; genus Streptomyces. The sequence goes on along the minus strand of NZ_NTGE01000026.1, from coordinate 60,715 downwards.
GAGAGGTAGGCGAAGGTCGCGAAGACCGCGCCGATGAACAGCGCGTTGGTGGTGTAGGCGCCCCACAGCTTGCCATTGCGCAGCCCCCGCAGCTCGCTGCGGACGTCGAGGCCCTCGCTCTGCGGGGTATGCGGCACGAAGGCCAGTACGGCCAGGAGGCTGACCGCAGCCAGGATGTCCACGGCCCAGAAGCTGGCGCGCCAGCCGAGGTGCTGGTCGATGAGGGTCGCTGCCGGGAGCCCGAGAACCTGGGCGATCATGAGGCCGCCGAAGACGACGGCGATGGCCCGCCCGAGCTTCTCGGCGGGGACCAGATTGACGCAGACCGAGGCGGCGAGGCCGAAGAAGGCACCGGTGGCAAGGGCGGTGACCAGCCGCGCGATGATCATGACCCAGTAGTCCGTCGCCAGGGCGCCGATTGCCTGGCCGACGATGAACAGCGCCAGCAGGCTGACCATCGACGCCTTTCGGGGTGCCCGCAGCAGGGCGATGGTGAGCAGCGGCCCGCCGATGACCATGCCGAGGGCGAACACCGACACGAGGTTGCCGGCCATGGGGATAGACACGTCGAGGTCACGCGAGAGAGCGGGAAGCAGTCCGGCAACCATGACCTCGGTGGTGTTCATGCAGAACACCCCGAATCCAAGTACGAACACTGCCAGGGGCATCAGAACGCCACCTTCCCGTTGCTGCATGTCGTGGACATTGCGAAGTCCTCCTCAGTGAGCGACCTAACGAGCCGCGCATGGAAGTCAGTTGAGCGGCAGACGTAACCGGTCAAGGCCGGATCTCGGCCGCCACCAGGGTAGGAGTTTTTTATGGAGCGGTCAAAAAATAAAATGAGCCGCACTCCTGCCGCGCTCGACCTAGATAGGGCTTGGAGGAACGGCGGCACAACGGTTGGCGCCGAGATGGATCTTGGTCGGCAGGTAACGGCGCCCCGTCCACCTTGAGACCTCCCTGCATCCCGCACCCTGTCGGCAAACAATCGAATGACGACGGGCACGGCGGGCGTCCAATCAACCCGGATTTTTCGGGGCCCGTTGACGGCGCGAATCCAATCAGATCCGATGGTGATTGATGACAGGGTTTGACGACAGATGGGGTCCGATCCTCCGTGCGGAAAGGGCCCTTGATGGCGAACCTGGTCTACAAGCGGGTATCGACCGACCAGCAGTCGACCGCCCGGCAGAACCTCGTCCTCAACGAGGCCGGGATCGAGGACCCCATCCCGTTCGAGGAAGAGGCCGGCGCCTCCAGCCGCCTCCACCCGCTCCAGCGCCCGAAGTTCGGCGAGTTGCTGGCGTACGCGCGGCCGGGCGACACCGTGCACATCTCCGAGATGTTCCGCCTCGTACGCGGCACCGGGCACATCCTCGACGTGCTCGACGTCCTGCACCACGACTGTCTCGCCCTGCGCATCCACGACGGCGCGTTCTCCGCAATGGACCTCACCGCCCGCCACCCGCGCACCGGAGAACTGCTGTCCACCGTGAAGTTCATGGTGCAGACCCTCGCCGCCGCCGGCGAACTACAACGCGACCTCCAGCGGGAACTGACCTACGACGGGCTGCGTGCCGCCGAGGCCAAGGGCAACAAGGGCGGACGCCGCCCTGCCATCAAGACCGAGAAGACCGACGCCGTCCGAACCGGGTATCTGGAGGGCCGGTCCATCGCCGCCCTGGCTCGCGAGCACGACGTCAGCCGCGGCGCCATCCGCACGGCCGTCGCCGACCTCATGCCCGAACACGTCGTAGCCGACGAAGGCACCGCGGCCCCGGAGCTGCTGGTTGCCCTCGACGTGCCGGGCAAGGTCGCCGACTTCCTCCGCGCGACCGAGCTGGACGACGCCGAGCGGGCCGCGCTCGACCACGGTGTGACCGTACGGCGCGGCCAGGGCTACACCTTGCGCATCACCACCGTGCCCGCGATCCATCGCCAACTCCTCGACCGCTGGCAGCCCCTCGACGGCGCCGCGGCGGTCCCGGCCCAGCGCAAGGCCCGCCGCGAGTACGAGAATCGCGTCAACGCACTCCCGGCTGTCGGCCTGCGTTGAGCAGACTGAGCACCCCCCCCAAGATCAAGTACTGGCGGCTTTTGGGCTTACCTCGGCGCTACCCCATGCCGGCCCAGGGCGGCGGGGTGATCGTCAACACCGCCTCGATCTCCGCCGAGGTCGGGTTCGCGACCATAGCGCCGTACAACGCCGGCAAGCACGCGGTCGCGTCGTTGACCAAGGTGGCCGCTCTCGAATACGCCGCGGACAACATCCGGTCAACGCGTTCGCGCCCGGCGCGGTGGACACACCGATGTTGCGGCGGGCCGCTGAGGCGTTCGGGACGACCTACGAGGAGATCGCGCGGAACTACCCGATCAGACGCATCGTGCGCCGAGGAGATGGCCGCCGTGGTCATGTGGCTCGGCTCCGAGGAGGCCGGCGCCGTGATCGGCACCGACGTCGACGCGTCCGGCGGCTACCTGACCGGCTGACTGCCCACTGGCTGGTCAACGCCCGCTCGGCGCCTCCGGAAACCCCAGCCGCAGAGCCAGCACACGTGCCTGAGCCGCCCACTCCGCCAGGAACGCGAGCGTCAACCCCCGCTCTCGATACCGGCGTTCGGCATCCACGGCCCGCCCGCCGCCGTAGTCCAGCTGCTCCTCCCCCGCCCGGGCCAGCATCAGTGCCGTGATCCAGTCGTACTTCACGGCGGACGCGCACACCGCGAGTCGTACGAGGTTCTCGTCCCCCTGCCAGCCGCTTTCCCGCAAGCCGTGCAGATAGGCGTCGTAGGCCGCCGCCGCGTACTCGGGGAGCCGGGCGGCCGGGACGAACAGGTCGAAGACCGAGTCGGGGAGGTAGTTGCCGAGGTCCTCGCCGAGGGCGCCGTCGCCGGCGAACGCCCAGTCGAACAGGGCGCTGTAGGGGCCGTCGGCGCGGACGTTGGCGGGCCACATGTCGAGGTGGCTGAAAGCGCGCGGCAGGGACTCCATGACGTCCAGGAACCACTCGCGGTCGTGGTGGAGGCGGACCATGGCGTGGCGCAGGCCGTCGGGGAAGTGGTCGCGGACCAGGGGCTGTTGCCAGGCTTCGTCGTTGTCCAGGAGGTCCTCACCGAGGGTGTTGCTGCCTACGTACTGGCGCAGGAAGCGGTGGGAGAACCACGGTTCGTCGTCCGTCTCACCGACCGCGCCCTGGGCGGCGCCCAGACGGTGGGCGTGCTCCACGTGCCGGGCGATCGACCAGCCCGTGGCCGGCTCACCGCGCACCCGCTCCAGCCACAACGCCACATCGCCGTCCGGCCGTTCGACGCGAGCCAGTAGCCGGGGCGAGCGGATGCCGTACGGCTGCCAGACCTGGGCGAGCCCCGAGGCGTACGCGTCGGCCTCGCGGCGCCAGTAGTTCCAGTGGCGGGGGTCGTCGGAGGCGGCCCAGCGTCCGGTGGCCGGCTTGTTGCGGGTGAGCACCTTCAGTACGGCGGAGTGGTCCCCGGCGGTGACGGCCCAGACGCCGCCGGTGACGCCGTTGTTGGGGTTGTGGGTGACGGGCGCCAGGAAGGCCGGGCCGGTGAAGGGGCCGAGGACCTCCCGGGCCTCCGTATACACGCCGTCGGCATCGCGGGCATCGACGTCCGGGGCCTCGGTGTCAGACATGCCCCAACCTTAGGCAGGGGGCTCCTCCGTCGCCCCGCGTCCGCGCAGCCACACGTACACCGGAATCCCCGCGAAGAGGAACAGCACGCCCTGGTAGACGGCCGCGTAGCCGGCGCCCGCGATCAGCCAGAAGGAGAAGGCGAAGGAGAGGGCGGCGACGATCAGGTCGCGGACCAGGCCGGCCGGGCGGACCTGTTCCCGGGTGCCCTTCGCCAGCCAGTACAGCTGGGCGGCGGCCGAGAGGAGGTACGGCACACATCCCGTGAACGTGGTGATCAGGACGAGGACGCGGAAGGTGGTGTCCGGGCCGGCTGTGTAGTTGAGCGCGATGAGCAGTGTGCCGAGGACCGCTACCGCCCAGACGCCGAAGCCTGGCACCCCGCCCTTGCCCACGCGGGCGAAGGGTGCCGGGAAGAGCCCGTCGCGGGCGGCGGCGTACGGCATCTGCGCGGCGAGCAGGATCCAGCCGTTGAGGCAGCCCGTGATCGAGGCGACGGCGACCAGGGCGATGGCGGTGCCGCCCCAGGTGCCGCCGGTGATGGTGTTCACGGCGTCGGCGAAGGGGGCGCCGGAGTCGACCAGCTTGTCGTGCGGGACCAGGCCGAAGACGGCGACCGTGCCGAGGATGTAGACGAGGGCGGAGCCCAGCGTGCCGAGGACACTCGCGCGGCCGACCGTGCGTTCGGGGTCGCGGACCTCGCCGGCGCTGACGGCGGCCGACTCCACGCCGAGGAAGCTGTAGAGGAGCAGCGCGGCGGAGGCGGCGAGAGCGCCGGGGACGCTGTCGCCGGAGGCGTTGAACGGGCCGAAGTTGTCCGTGTCGATGAAGAAGAGGCCGATCGTGGCGACCAGCAGCAGCGGCACGAACTTCAGGACGGTGGAAACGACTTGGACCGTGCCGACCCAGCGGGTGCCGGCGAAGTTCGCGGCGGCCGGCAGCCACAGCGCGGCGAGGGCGACCAGGGCTTCGAGGGTGTGGTTGCCGTGCAGCGGTATGAGGACGTCGACGTAGCCGACGACCGCGACGGCCAGGGCTGCGATGCTGACCCAGCACATCGTCCAGTACGACCATGCCGACAGGAAGCCCGCGAAGGGGCCGAAAGCGTCGCGCGGGTACACGTACAGGCCGCCGGTGACCGGGCTGCGCCGGGCCAGCTTGCCGAAGAGCAGCGCGAGCAGCACCGCGCCGACCGACAGGACCACGAAGGCGAGCAGGCTGACTCCGCCGTACGGGGCTACGGTGGCGGGCAGCACGAAGATGCCGCCGCCGATGATGTTGCCCATGACGAGGGCGGTGGCGGCGGTCACGCCGAAGGTACGGCGGCGCGGGGCGGCGGCCGGATCCGCCTCGGGCTCGGTGGGCTCGGCGGCCTCGGTGGAACTGGGGGCAGTCATGGCGGTTTTCCCTGGGGGACGGGGGCGGGACAGGGGGCGGGGGCGGGACAGGGGGCGGGGAGGGCGTGATCGTAACCCGGCATCCCACATGCTGGGCGACCTGTTCATGTAATGGACACATACGGCTGCCCCTCGCCGCTTCGACTAGCGTCGTGACATGACCAGCGACACGCCCATCTCGCCCGACACGCCCCTCGCCGACGCCCTCGCCGCCGGAAGGACGGTCGTCCTCGACGGCGGCATGTCCAACCAGCTCGAGTCCGCCGGGCACGACCTGAGCGACGAGTTGTGGTCGGCGCGGCTGCTCGCCGAGCGGCCCGAGGCGATCGCCGAGGCGCACCTCGCCTACTTCCTGGCGGGCGCGGACGTGGCGATCACCTCCAGCTACCAGGCGACCTTCGAGGGCTTCGCGAAGCGCGGGATCAAGCGGGACCGGGCGGCCGAACTGATCGGTCTGAGCGTCGAGTTGGCCCTCGACGCGGCGATGGAGGCACGGGCGAAGGGCGTCACCCGGCCGCTGTGGGTGGCGGCCTCGGCGGGCCCGTACGGCGCGATGCTCGCCGACGGCTCCGAGTACCGGGGCCGGTACGGGCTGAGCGTGGCCGAGCTGGAAGCCTTCCACCGCCCCCGCCTGGAGGTGCTGGCCGCCACCGGCCCGGACGTCCTCGCCCTCGAGACGGTCCCGGACGCCGACGAGGCCGAGGCGCTGCTGCGGGCGGTGCGCGGGCTCGGGGTGCCCGCCTGGCTGTCGTACAGCGTCGCGGGCGACCGCACCCGCGCCGGGCAGCCCCTGGAGGAGGCCTTCGGTCTGGCCGCCGACGCGGACGAGGTCATCGCGGTCGGCGTGAACTGCTGCGTCCCCGAGGACGTCGACCGCGCGATCGAGATCGCCGCCCGCGTCACCGGCAAGCCGGTCGTGGTCTACCCCAACAGCGGCGAGACCTGGGACGCCGAGGCCCGCGCATGGGCCGGCCGCTCCACCTTCGCGCCCGAGGAGGTGCGCCGCTGGCGGGAGTCGGGGGCGCGGCTGATCGGCGGGTGCTGCCGGGTGGGGCCGGAGGCGATCGCGTCGATCGCGGGGGCGTTGGCGGCGGCGTGAGTCCACGACCGCTGACGACCGCCGACCGACTACTGAAGACCGACTACCGACTACTGAAGATCGACAACTGAAGACTGACGACTGACGCCCGCACAACTCCTGCCAGTTGGCCGCTCCCGCTGCTAGCCTCCGTTCGGGAACCGGTTTCCATCCATGTTGCCGCAGTTCCCGAGGGGTGGGCGACGACGCCCGGGGAGAGGGACGAGGCAGGCATGACGAGGAAGAGCGAGGACGCGAGCCGGAGCACGATCCGGGATGTGGCGGCCCGCGCGGGGGTGTCCGCATCGACGGTGTCGCGGGTGCTCGGCGGGGTCTATCCGGTGAGTTCGGCGACCCGCGCGCGGGTGATGCGGGCGGTCCGCGACCTGGACTACGTCGCCGACGCGCGCGCCAAGGCGGTCGCGGGGGTCGGCACGCCCACGCTGGCGTTCGTGCTTGAGGACATCACCGGTCCGTCGTTCGCGCTCATGGCGCACGGCGTGGAGCGCGAGGCGACGCGGCTCGGCCATCTGTGCCTGGTGTGCAGTACGGAGGGCGATGTGCGGCACGAGCTGGAGTTCGTGGAGATGATGCGCTCCCAGCGGGCGGCCGCCGTGATCCTGGTCGGCGGCACCGCCGACACACCCGAGTACCGAGAACGCACCCGCCGTATGGCTGACTCGCTGGCGTCGGCCGGCTCCCGTCTGGTGCTGTGCGGCCGCCCGCCGCTGGGCCCCGGGGCGCCGGTGACGGTCATCGAGTACGACAACGAAGGCGGCGCCTACGCCCTGGTCGCCCACGTCCTCGCACAGGGCCACCGGCGGATCCTCTTCCTCGGGGGCGCGCCGGACCACACCACGGCGCAGGGCCGCGAGCGCGGCTATCTGGCCGCCCACCGCGCCCGTGGTCTGGAACCCGATCCGGCGCTGCTGCTGCACGGCGACTTCACCCGGGACGCCGGTCACCGACTGATGCGGGAGACGCTGAAGAACGGGCTGGAGTTCACGGCGGTGGTGGCCGCCACCGACATGGTCGCGGCCGGCGCCCTGACCGCCCTGCACGAGGCGGGCCTGGACGTGCCGGGCGACGTCTCGCTGGCCGGGTACGACGACATCCCGTTCGCCCGCGACCTGCACCCGGCCCTGACCACGGTCCACGTGCCCTATGAGGAGCTGGGCCGCCTCGCGGTGCGTACCGCGCTGGGCCGCACGTCCGAGGCCCCGGACGAGCATCTGCTGCTGGGGACGCACGTGGTGGTGCGCGACTCGGTGACGGCAACCGGTTCCTGACCTGCTCCGGCACCGACTCGGGTCAGGTGCGGCGGACCGAGCCGGGCAGCCGCAGCCGTCGTACCACCGACCGCAGCTCCACGCTCCGGGCGGGCACACCGTCCGCGGTCACGCCGTCCGCGGCCACGCCGTCCGCGGGCCCGCCCACCACCGCCTCGGCCTCCCGGGCGGCCGCGTCCGCCGTCCAGACCGCGAATTCACGATCCCGTGGACCGTATACCGTATGCGGTGCACCGTCGCCGAAGATCCGCACCGGATGCGAGGCGTCCCACCGCTGCCAGCCGGGGTCGCCGTCGGCGGCGAACCGCACCCAGGCCCCGTGCATCGCGTCGGCGAGGTCCTGCGGCGCGCCCCAGCCCGCCAGCTTGGCGGACTCGGGGACCTCGCCGGTGTCGAAGACGAAGCCGAGTTCCAGGGCGTGGCAGGAGCCGAGGTCGGGCAGCAGCGAGCGCCAGGCGAACTCGTAGACGTACGCGGGGTCGGGACGGGCCTCGGCGAGGCGGTGCAACGGGATGCGCAGCAGGTGGTCGGTGACCATCTGGCCGACGATCTCGGCGGTGCCGGCCTCGGGGTGCAGGGCTCGGTAGCCGCGTACCACCTCGTGGCCGCAATGGCAGCGGGCCATGGCGCCGGCCAGGGCGACCGGACCGAGCCGGTCGACGCGCTCCAGCAGGCCGCCCGGGACCAGCCACAGCCGGTACTCGTCGCGGGTCCAGCCCATCATGAGCTCGACGTGCCGCGCCGCGTCACCTTCGACCAGGGCTTCCAGGGGGTCGCGCGGGACGAGGTCGCCGTCGACGACGATCCCGAAGGCGGGTCCGCCGAGCACGGGGCTGCTGAGCCGTCCCACCTCGGCCTGGGTGCGCAGCAGCACGTCCCGGTCGACCTCGGCGAAGGCGGCGGCGGTGGCGGGGATCTTCAGCCGGGTCGCCATACGGCGCACCATCCGCCGTACCTTGTCACGGTCGCTCGCCTCGGGCGGCCCGCTCTGCAGGACCGCGCGCCGGAACAGCCCCTGGGCCTGCGGTGCGGCCAGCAGGGCCCCTGTGCTGATCGCCCCGGCGGACTGGCCACTGAGGGTGACCCGGTCCGGGTCGCCGCCGAAAGCCTCGATCGATTCGTGCACCCACTTCAGGGCGGCGAGCTGGTCGCGCAGGCCGAGGTTGGCGGGGGCGTCCGGGAACAGTCCGTAGCCCTCCACGCCCAGTCGGTAGTTGACCGAGACGAGGACGACGCCGTCGCGGGCGAAGGAGTGCCCGTCGTACACGGGCACGGCGGAGGAGCCGCGGGTGAGGGCGCCGCCGTGCAGCCACACGAGCACCGGGAGCCGGGCCCCAGGGCCCGGCTCCGGTGTCCACACGTTTAGATTGAGGCAGTCGTCACCGGGCACGACCGGGTCGGACAGGTACTGCGCGAAGGCCTCGGAGTACGGCGGTTTCGGCGGCGTCGGCCCGAAGGCGCCCGCGTCGCGCACGCCGCCCCAGGGTTCGGGCGGCTCGGGCGGCCTGAACCGTCGGGGGCCGAAGGGCGGGGCCGCGTACGGGATGCCCCGGAACACCGCGACGCCGTGTTCGTACCGGCCGCGTACGGCCCCGTACGGCGTCCTGACCACAGGTTCTTCTGCCTGGACTGCTGCCGTCATACGCCCACCAGCCTCCCGTGCCGCGCTCGTGCACCGTGAACTTCAGAGCACCACAGGGTGGCTCGGTATTCCGGCGCGCGAGCGCGGTTTTGCGGCTATACGGGCGACGTGCTCACGGGGCGTACACAGTATACACGGACATGTACACGAGTCACTTCGCGTACATCAGCGTGCCGAACCCCAGCTGGTCGAAGCCGCCGCTGTTGGTGCCGTAGTCGCCGCCACCTCCCTCCGGGTAAACCGTCGCGGCGATGCGCTGGAGGTAGGGGACGGACAGGTTGCGGCGCCGCCGGTAGTGGGAGTCGAGCATGGCCCACACCGGGCGGACCTGGCCCCGCGCGATGTCGGAGATGACGGTGTGCTCCCGGTAGTCGCAGTTGACGCCGGTTCCCCAGGTGTACTTCGTGAAGGGCACGGTCTCACCGAGGTTGTACTTGGCGACGTACTGAGCGGCCTTCATGAACCGGTTGCCGTCCCAGCCGTACAGGTCCTCGCCCTGATTCCAGGCCATCTCGCAGATCGCGCCCATCTGGCCCATGCCCATGATGCTGTGGCCCTGGTCCCGGCCGGACTCCTGCCACTGGCCGAGGTTGTCCGGGTGCAGGAACGGTACGGCCTTGCCGATGGCGCCGTTGCCCGCGCCGTTCTTGAAGTAGTTCACGGCCTGGTCGTACTTGGCGCCGTCGTCGCACAGGATGCCGATGGCCAGGACGGACGCCATGTTGCACAGGTCCCAGTTCGCCCAGTAGTTGGTGATGCAGGCGCCGTTGTGCTGGGTGAGGAACTGGTTGTTGAGCGGGTAGAAGACGTTGCGCATCATGTTCTGGAACCGGCCGAGGTCGAAACCGGCGTATCCGCGCATGAGTTCGGCCGCGTTGGCGAACTGCCAGCCGTAGATCCCCGCGGCGAGGAACCGGTCGGCGTTTCCGGTGATGGTGGTGAGCCTCGACGACCAGGCGTTGAGGATCCGCACGGCGCAGTCGGCGTTGTCGCGGGTGCCACCCACCTGCCAGCGCAGCGCGTTCTGGTAGGCGGCGGCGATGTCGTTGTAGAGGATTCCGTAGTTCTGGCCGTCGCCGCCGCGGATGATGGTCTCTTGCGGGTTGGCGGTCCAGGTGGACCGGGAGTGGGAGTTGGCGGTCAGCCGGTTCCAGCCGGACAGCCAGGGGTCGTCGCCCGCGGCGACCCTGACCTTGGCGCGGTTGATGTCGCCGGCGTTGTGCAGCATGCCGGGGTGGGTGAAGGTGGCCGGCGCCGCCTCGGCCGCGCCCGTGAGGGCGGTGGCCGAGGCGCCGACGGCGAGGGCGGCGGTGAGGCCGCCGGCGGTCTTCAGCAGACCGCGGCGGCTCACTTCGGTGTGCTGGAGGTGCTGGTGGGGGGAAGTGCGGCTCATTGCAGTGCAGCTCCGATCCATGACGGATTACATGGGAGTGATGCTCACCTCGTCGAACTCGGTGGTGCTGCGGACCAGGGGGCTGCGGGAGCAGACCACGAGGCCCACGTAGTAGGGGGCGTCGCCGAAGCCGGGGATCTCTCCCTCGGCGAGGGGGGTCCAGCTGACGCCGTCATCGGTGGAGGCGTACGCGGTGAAGCGCGTCCCGGTGCGCTTCAGCCGCAGCAGGCAGGGGGCGGTGACCGCCCCGTTGCCCGTGAAGGCGGATCGTCCGGCCACGGCGGTGCGCAGCATGAGCTGGGCGCTGGTGCCGCCGGTGACGATCGCACCGGCCGCCTGGTCGAACGGCGACAGGGACTTGGCCATGAGCAGGCCCACCCGGTCGCCGCTCGCACCGGTACGGGAGACCAGCCGGGCGGTGACCTGGCAGTCGCCGGTGACGGGCCGCCGTACGAACTGGCCGGTCATTCCCTGGTTGTTGACGGTGAGGTCGGTCCCGGCGCCCCGTACCACGAAGGTCCCGTCCTCGTGGGAGGTGCTGCCGGGGGTGCGGACGACGGCCACGCCGAAGGTGGCGAAGGCGCGGTCGTCGAGGACCACGTCGCCGAGGTCGCCGTACGTCCAGGGCTCGGGCGGCGGGGTGCCGACCGTGAGGGTGAGGGTGCCGGTGGCGGCTCCGGCGGCGTTGCCCGCGGTGGTCGTGACGGTGAACTCGCCGGTCTCGGTGGGTGTTCCGGAGATCAGGCCGGTGCGCGGGCCGACGTGCAGGCCGTCGGGCAGGCCCTGGGCGGTGAAGCGGACGGGCTCGTGCGCGGCTCGCAGCACGTGCCGGAACTCGGCGCCCTTGTTCGCGAACGCCGTGGCGGCGGAGGTGAGTTCGGGGACGGAGGGCTTCGGCATGGCGGCCGAGGCGGGTGCCGAGCGCGGGCCCTTGCCGCCCGCGTTCGTCTTGGCGACGGCGTAGTGGTACGTCGTGCCGGGCGTGCCGGTGGCGTCGGTGTACCGGATGCGGGTGCCGAAGCCGACCGGGCCGACCTCCATGGCGAGGGGGCGGTAGGGGCCGTCCGCGCTCTCGGCGCGCAGCACGGTGTAGCGGGCGGCCGGGTCGGGGTCGGTCCAGGCCAGTTCGACGGCGTCGGCGCCGGTGGCCGCGCTCAGCCCGGCCGCGGTGTGGGCGGGGCGGGGCACGGACCAGACCTCGCCGGTCGTGGAGGTCACGGTGACGTTGTCGAAGGCGCCGGTGCCGGTCTCGGCGTACTCCGCGTCCACGCCGAGGCAGGAGGTGAGGACGAGACCGGCGTATACGGTACGCCCCATACCGTCGACCTCGGTCGTACCGACTACGGTCCACTGCATACCGTCTGCCGAGATCTCCCCCGTACACGACCGACCCTTGCGGGTCACCCGCACCCAGTACGGCTCGCGCAGCCGGTAGCCGTCGCCCGCGCCCTCGACGTACGGCGCCTGGAGCGGCGTGGCCGACTCCGGCAGCGTCCCGAGGCTGGAGATCGGGAAGGCGGCGGACGTGGTGATCGCCTGCTGCTGGGAGGGCGGCACCGGTGTACTGCCGGTCGCGGACACGGACGCGCCGGCCTTCGGACGTACGGTCCACACCCCGCTCCAGGTGTGCAGCGGCAGCCCCTGGATCAGCATGGCGGCATGTGCCGCGTCCGCGTCCAGGCCCGCCCGCACGGTGACGCCGATCTTGGAGTACTGCGAGCTGAGCGGGAACACGATCCGCGCGGTGACCGTGCCGTCGCCGGGCAGCGGCAGATACGCCATGCGGTAGGTGTCGGCGGTGCCGGAGGCCTCCAGCACGAACCGCTCGCCGTCGAACACGGCCGAGCCGGGGATCCTCACGTCCCCGATGTCCCGGGTCGACCAGGGCGCGGGGAGCCCGGCGGCCGCGGACGCCCAGGCCGAACCGCGGCTCTTCCCATGGGAGTTGGCGGCGCTGACGGTGTAGTAGTAGGCGCGGCCCGCGCGGACGCCGCGGTCGGTGTACGTCGGCTTTCCGACGCCGGAGGCGACGGTCTCGTACGGCCCGTCGGGGCTGGTGGCCCGGCGTACGGTGTAGCCGCTCGCCCAGGCGGTCGGCAGCCAGGACACGGTGATCGCCCGGTCGGCGCCGGTCGCCGTGATGCCCGCGGGTGCCGTCGGCGCGCCCGGCGCGGCGGCCTTCGTACCGGCGTAGGTGAGGGTGCCCCAGCCGGGGTGGTCCTCGTGGTAGCCCTCGGTCACACGGGTGCCGTTCGGGCCCCGGAAGACGGCCTTCTCGGTGTACGGCGCGGAGATGCCGAGGCGGCCCGCGTAGTGCGCGTACCCCATCTCCCACACCGGCCGGAACGCCCCGCGCTGCCGGTCGGAGACGGCCGTCTTGACGTATTTGCCGGTGCGGTCGAGGTCGGGGGTGAACGGAACCGAGTCGTCGCCGAGGTTGTAGCGGGCGAAGTACTCGAAGTTGGCGAGGATCCGGCTCTCGGCGAAGCCGTACAGGTCGACGCCCTGCTGCCAGGCGACCTCGGCCGCGTCGGCGAGCAGGCCGACGGCGAGCTGTTCGTGGGCCTGGTCGCGGCCGGACTCCTGGCCCTGGCCGGCGGGGGTGACGATGCGGTGCAGCACGGAGCCGTTGCCAGCGCCGGTGGCCGCGAACCGCAGGGCGTCCTCGAACATCACGGGGTGGTCGCAGAAGACGGCGATGGCGAGGATGGTGCGCAGCGCGGCGATGTCCCAGTTGCCGTTGGCGTACAGGCAGTAGCCGGACAGGGCCGGGTACCAGACGTCGGTGAAGGAGCGCTCGCAGCGGCTGATGGATTCCGCGGACCAGCCGTCGTATCCGGAGTGCCGCAGGATCTCGGCGGCGTTGACGAACTTGAAGCCCTGGATCCCGGCGCCGAGCTGGCCGTCGGCGCCGGTGATGCCGGTGAGGGAGGCCGCCCAGACGTCGAGGATGTCGCGGGCCTTGTCGGCGTGGCGGACGTCGCCGGTGATCGCCCACATCAGGGCGTTCTGGTAGGCGGCGGCCGCGTCGGTGACGGCCTGGCTGGTGTTGTCGGTGGGGCCGCGGCCCCAGGTGCGGATCTGTCCGGTGTTGCGGACGGCGTAGGTGTGCTGGGAGCGGAAGTCGGCGGCCAGGGCCGCGAATCCGGTGGCGATCGGGTTGCTCCCGTCCGCGACGGCGGAGCGCATCCGCTCCAGGTCGGCGCGGGAGTGGAGGAGCCCGGGGTGGGCGAAGGCGTACGCCTGCTCGGCGGCCTGGGCCCAGGCGGGCGAGGCGACGGCGGACAGCAGTCCGCCCGCGGCCACGCCCGCGAGCCCGGCGGCGCCGAGGAACGTCCGTCGGCTGAGGGATTGCACGGATGACTCCTGGCTTACGCGTTCTGCACGGTGAGGGTGACGGACTGGGTCGCCGTAGCGGCGGTGTTGGTGGCCTTGACGGTGACCGTGTAGGTGCCGGGGACCTGCGGGATACCGGAGATGAGGCCGGTCTTCTCGTCGATCGTCAGGCCCTTGGGCAGTTCCTCGGCGCCGAACGAGGTCGGCAGCGCGCTTGCGGTGATCAGGTAGTTGAAGACCTGCTGCTTGACGGCCGTCGCCGTGCCGGCGCTGGTGATCTCGGGCGTGGCCGTGGAGGCCGCGGTGGCCGCGTCGAGGAAGCGGAGGTTCTTCACGTGCTCGTTGGCGAACGCCGGCACCATGTCGGTCGTCAGGTACCAGCCGGGCTTGCGCATCTTGTCGTGGACGACCGTGCCGTTGATCGCCAGGTTCTGGAAGGTGAGGTTCTTGATGGGGCGGTCGGCGTCGTAGCCGGTCAGGATCGCCATGTTGGCTTTCGTGCCGTCGTACGACAGGTTCCGCACGTACACGTCCTCGATACCCCGGCCGGGCGAGGCGTTGTACCGGTTGGCCATGACCCGCATGTTGAACAGCTGGCCCCAGGTGAAATCCTCCACGCGGACGTCCTGGATGCGGATGTTGCGGATGAGGTTGCTGTCGCCGGGGTTGAGGGCGAAGCAGCCCTGGTAGAGGACCTGCGGCTCACGGTGCTGAAGGACGTCGATATTGCTGAAGACGATGTTCTCGATGGTCTCCGGCTTCTCCGGGTTGCCGTGGGTGCCCATGTTCACCGGGTGCGCGACGTCGGCCCACAGGGTGGAGTTGCGAACGGTGACGTTGCGGCAGTCGCCGTACCAGTCCCAGCGGTGGGCGTAGATGGCGATGCAGTCGTCGCTGTTGCGCATCCAGACGCCCTCGATCAGGACGTCCTCGCTGCTGAACACGTCGATGCCGTCGCCCCACTGGCCGCTGCTGTAGGAGTGCAGGTTGCGGACGGTGACCTGCTTGGACTGGCCGATGGTGCAGGAGTAGCCGGTCTTCGGGTTGAGGGCGAGGATGCCGTCGATCTCGATGTTCTTGGAGAACGACACCAGGGTGGCGGCGTCCGAGTTCCAGATGATGCCCCGGCCGAGCAGGCGGGCGTTCTCCACGCCCACGAACTCCACGCGGGCGTTGAGCACCGCGCCACCGGCCAGGTACACCGTCTTGCCGCTGGGCACCTTCACCACGCCGCCCGAGGGGGTGTGCAGGCCCGGGCCGAAGTAGATGACGTCGGGGTCGCCCTCCTCCGGCCGCGTCATCTCGATGGGGTTGGCGTGCAGTTGCAGGTTGCCGTAGATGTCGCCGTCGATCTCGATGGAGAGGTTGCGCGGCTCGGTCAGGCTGAAGGTGATGGTGTCGCCGCTGACCTCGTGCTGGATGTCGTACGACAGCGGGCGGATGCGCGCGGAGGGGATGGTGCCCTTGGACCAGGTGACCTGTACTTCCACGGTGCCGGTGAAGTCGAGGTTGGCGACCGAGGTGGGGCGGATGACGCCTCCGCCGGTCTTCTCGTTGATGGTCTTCGTGGTGGCGCGCAGGACGGGCACCGGCTTCCACTGGCCGCCGGGTGTACGGGCCTTGACGACATAGGTGGTGTTGATCGGCAGCGCGCCCGGGACGGGGTGGATGACCAGCCGGTCGGCGGCCTCCGGTCTGTCGTCCGCCGCGGCGGCGGTGCCGGCGGCCGTGCCGAGCAGGGAGTAGGCCGCCGCGGCGGCGCCCGCGGCCTGGATGACGGTGCGCCGGGTCAGTCCGGTGCCCTGGGTGTTGTTCATGGCCAAGTTCCTTACGGTCTTGAGAAAAAGGGATGGGCTACTTCAGTCCGGACGTGGACATCCCGGCGACGAAGCCGCGCTGGGCGATGAGGAAGATCAGCAGGATCGGGACGACGTACATCACGGAGGCCGCGGCCTGGAGCTCGGGGACGGGCGTGCCGGCCTCGCTGACGTAGGTGGTCATCACGGCGACGGCGAGCGTGGTGCGGTCGGTGGACAGCAGCAGCTGCGGGGCGATGTAGTCGCCCCAGGTCCAGGTGAAGGCGATGATGAAGCTCGCGGACAGCACGGGCCAGGACTGCGGCAGGAAGATCCGCCAGAAGATCGTCCCGTATCCGCAGCCGTCGACGATCGCGGCCTCCTCCAGCTCACGCGGCATGCCCGCGAAGAACTGCCGGAAGAGGAAGACCAGATACGGCGCCGCGGACAGGCCCCACAGCACCCACGGCCAGTACGTGTCGACCATGCCGACCTTGGCGAAGATCAGGTAGGTCGGCAGCAGGGTGACCATCTGGGGCAGCATCATCGAGCCGAGCAGGACGCCGAACAGCACCTTCTTGCCGGGCGCCTCGAGCCGGGCGAAACCGAAGCCGACCCAGGCCGAGCTGAGGGTGACGAGCGTGGCGTAGATGAGGGCGATGACCAGGGAGTTGCGGGCGTAGCCGAGGAAGTCGATCTGGTTGAAGGCGTCGGCGAAGTTGTGCCACTGGAAGGCCTCGGGCAGCCAGTGCACGGGCGAGGCGGCGAGTTCGCCCTGGGTCTTCAGGCCGGAGAGGATCAGCCAGCCGAAGGGGCCGAGGAACAGCCCGGTGACGGAGACGAGGACCGTGTAGAGGACAAGGCGCTTGGCGCGCACCCGCACCCGTATGTCGGTCGTCGATGACTTGGGCGGCAGCGTGGTGGCGGTCACTTCTTCGCCTCCGGGTCGACGTTGTAGAACACCGCGCCGGACGTGAACTTGAAGATGAGTCCGGTCACGACGAGGATCAGGACGAAGAGCACCCACAGCAGTGCGGAGGCGTAGCCGTAGCGGCCGAGCGCGAAGTACTGCGCGAAGACGTGCATCATGTACAGGTAGTTGGACTGCGGGACCGTGGTGATGCCGCTCGTGTCGCCGAGCGGGGCCAGCAGCAGCGGCATGATGGTCTGCACCGAGGCGATCATCCCGGTCACCGTCTGGAAGAGCAGGACGGGCGACAGCAGCGGCACGGTGATGCTGCGGAAGGTGCGCCAGGCGCTCGCCCCGTCAATGCGTGCGGCCTCGTGGAGTTCGCGGGGTACGTCCTGGAGCCCGGCCAGCGAGATGATCATGACGTTTCCGGCGGCCCAGAGCACGGTCATCAGCAGCACGTAGCGGGCGTAGGGGTCGGCGAGCCAGCCGATGGCGTCGAAGCCGAAGATGGTCAGGACGCCGTTGGTGGCACCGGCGTTCTGGTCGAAGAGGAGCTTGAAGGCGAGGCCCGCGCCCACCGGCGGCACCACGGCGGGCAGATACAGCAGGGTACGGAACAGGCCGCGCGCCTTGATCGGCTGGTTGACCAGGACGGCGAGGCCGAGCCCCGCGATGATCGACAGTGGCACCGAGGTCACCGCGAACAGGCCCGCGCGGCCGAGCGCGTCCCAGGTCACCGGATCGTTCAGCAGCTCGCGGTAGTTGCCGAGTCCGACGTACTTCCAGTTGGGCGAGATGCCGTCGAACGTGGTGAAGCTCAGCCACAGCGCGTACACCATCGGCGTGATGGTCAGCAGCACGAAGCCGATGATCCAGGGCGAGGTGAACATGTAGAACGCCCGGTGCCTGCGCGCGGTCATGGAGGTCCGCGGCCCGCCGACGGCCGGTGCGCGCCTGGCGCTCGCGGCGGCATCGGGCCGGTCCGCGACGGAGGAGATCTGGTCGACCGTCATCCCACTTGCTCCTTACCGCGCTTCAGCTGCTCGTTGATGGCCGAGTTCAGGCGCCCGGCGAGGGTGTCGACGGAGATCTGGCCGTTCATCGCGGCGGGGGCGACCTGGTTGAAGAGGGCGTCGAGCGCGTCCGCCCTGGTGTATGGGGTGAAGGAGACCACCGAGAAGTGCTTCAGCTCGTTCTCCTGCACCTTCAGCGCCCGCTTCTGGTAGTCCTCCTGGGCCGGCATCAGCGAACGCATCGACTTCAGGGTGGGGATGCCCCAGCCGCCGGAGGCGCGGGCCTTGGCCGGCTCCTCGCCGAAGAACCACTCGAAAACCCGCCATGCGGCGTCCTTGTTCTTCGCCCCGCGCGGCATCCACAGGCCGGTGCCGCCCTGGCAGGCGCTGATCCGCTCGCCGCCCGCGAAGGCCGGAGCGGGTGCCAGGCGGGACACCTCCGCCAGCTTCTTGTCGGTGCCGATCATGCCGCCCAGCCAGTAGCCGGAGTTCGACATGGCCAGCCGTCCGGCCTGGTAGGTGGGCCCGTCCCAGCCGTTGGGGTCGGGCTGGATGAGGCTCGGCCCGACCTTGGTCTTGCAGTAGTCGATGTACCAGGTCAGGGCCTTGCGGGCCTCGGGGGTGGTGAAGTCGACCCGGGAGAAGTCGTCGTTGAAGAGGCTGCCTCCGGCGGACGCCGTCATGGTCGTCAGGAGCGTGGACCGGGTCAGGCCCTGGTAGCTGCCGCCGAAGACGGTGGTCTGGCCGCTCTTGCGCTGCACGAGCCGCTTGGCGGTGTCCATCCACTCCTCGTACGTGACCGGCTCGGTCTCCGACGGGTAGTCGACGCCACCCTTGTCGAAGGACGAGGTGTTGTACCAGTACATGGAGTCCTGGGAGAAGTCCTTCGCCATGCCGTAGCGCGGGCCCTTGCCCTGGGTGCGGCCGTCGTACCGCCACAGGTCGTTGACGGGGTCCAGGTCGTCCAGTTTGAGGACGCTGCTCCGGGCGAAGTAGGGGTCCAGCTCCTCGGCCACGTCCCGGGCGGCGAAGAAGGGCGAGTCCACCGCGCCGACGCCGCGCACCAGGTCGGGCGGGTTGCCGCTGGTGAGCATCGCGATCAGCTTGGTGATGTCGTACTTCACCAGGACGATCTTGATGCCGAGGTCCTTCTTGGCCTGCTGGATCTGCTCCGGGAGGATGTCCCCGGAGTTGACCATCACGGTGACGGTCTCGCCCGATCCGCTGACCCCGGACGACACCTGCATCGCACAGCCGCTCAACGCCGCCGCGCCGGTGGCGGCGCCGGCTGCCGAGAGGGAGAGGAATCGGCGGCGGCTCAGGGAAGCACCAGCATGTGGACGCATGAACGCACCACCTCCTGCTTCGTTCTGTTCGGGATTTCGACCAAGGATCGGCCATGGTTTCGGCCACGGACGCGGCCGAGGAACGGGTTCGGGGAACGGCACATCGGCCGCAGCTGCCCCCGAGTCGTCGGCAACCGGTTGTTGTGCGTTGGGGAGGAGCTTCTTCCTGTCCGGAAACTGCGTCAAGAGTCTTGACGAACTTTCGAAAGGACTCTGTAACCTCGGCGTCACGGGCCGACCGGTCGAACGGGACCGGTGGAACGCGGCCCGATCCGCGCAAGAGGCGAAGACTGGACAGCGATCTCCGGCCAGCTCGCGCGGGAACCGGTTGCCGCGCCGGAGCGAGAGCCGGACCGATTCACCGAGGGACCCGGAAACGGTCGGGAACGCTCAGTAAGCGATTCCACCCCATTCGCCGCTCCGGCGACCGTTTCCAGTCAACCGACTGCCACGCTCGGTAGTCCATCCTGCCGATTGACCGGCCCTCGTCGCCAGATCTACGGTAGAAGACGCTTTCAGAAACTGTTTCCGCCGAGTGTGTTGTCAGGAGAGACATGCCCAGCCCGCAGCCTCCAAGGGCCGTGTTCGCGATGGATCCCGTGCACCTCCCCCTGCTCTTCCCCCCGCCGCTCATGGCCCGGCTGACCCAGGCGGCCGACCTCGAGGCCGCGCTCGTCGTCCAGGACTTCACCGACCCGAAGGCGGCCGAAGCCCTGGCCGAGGCCGAGGTGCTGATCACCGGCTGGGGCTGTCCCCAGCTCGACGCCGGTGTCCTCGCCGCCACCCCCCGGCTGCGTACGGTCCTGCACGCGGCCGGTTCGGTCCGCTCGCTGGTCAGCGAGGCGCTGTGGGAACGCGGGATCACCGTCTCCAGCGCGGTGACCGGCAACGCCCTGCCGGTCGCGGAGTACACGCTCGCCATGATCCTGCTCGCCGGGAAGGACACGTTCAGCCACCGCGAGCGCTTCCGCGGCACACACGCCTACCCGAGCTCCGCCGAGACCGCCGCCACCGGCAACGTCGGCCGCCGGATCGGGGTCATCGGCGCGTCCCGGGTGGGCAGACGGCTGCTTGAGCTGCTGCGCCCGTTCGACTTCGCCGTGCTGCTGCACGATCCGTACGTCAGCCCCGCCGAGGCCGCCGCCCTCGGCGCCGAACTGCTGCCGCTGGAGGACCTGCTCCGGCACAGCGACATCGTCAGCCTGCACGCCCCCGACATCCCCGAGACCTACCGCATGCTCGACGGCGAACGGCTCGCCCTCATCCGGGACGGCGGCGTGCTGAT
Organism: Streptomyces sp. SA15; assembly: GCF_002291145.1. Classification (GTDB taxonomy): domain Bacteria; phylum Actinomycetota; class Actinomycetes; order Streptomycetales; family Streptomycetaceae; genus Streptomyces. Next base: position 40,578 of record NZ_NTGE01000026.1, on the reverse strand, counting down.
CAACACCTCCCGCGGCGCCCTGGTCGACCCCGACGCGCTCACCGACGAGCTGGTCTCCGGCCGGCTGCACGCGATCCTCGACGTCACCGAGCCCGAGCCACTGCCCGCCGACTCCCCGCTCTACAGCCTGCCCAACGTCTTCCTCACCCCGCACATCGCGGGCTCCCTCGGCAACGAACTGGAACGCCTCGGCCGGATCGTCGTGGAGGAACTGGAACGCCTGGTCGCAGGCCTGCCACCGGTCCACGAGGTACGACACTCGGATCTCGCCCGTGTGGCGTGAAGCCCGGGCCGACGCGAAGCGGCGTCCCGGAGAAACAATGGGATACGGTTTCGCCACCGGCGCGGGGGCAAGGGGCGCCCCACGGATCCCGGCAGGACCCGCCAGGCACCCCCTGGCCCAGTCGCCGGGCGAGTCGGGCCCAACGGTTGTCCCAACGGTGAAGGAGCCGAAACGGTGAGTCAGCGCAAGGCGGTCGGCGACGCCGGACGGGCCACGATCCGGGACGTGGCTCAGCGTGCGGGCGTCTCCGTCGCGAGCGTGTCGCGCGTCCTGTCGGGCAACTACCCCGTCTCGGAGGACCTGCGCCGCCGGGTGATGAAGGTCGTCCGGGACCTGGACTACGTCACCAACGCCCACGCCCGCTCCCTCGCCGGCGGTGGCACCCCCACGGTGGCGATCCTCATCAACAACATCACCGGTGCCGCCTTCGCCCACGTCGCCAAGGGCGTCGAGGGCGCGGCCACCCTGCGCGGCTGGCTCTCGCTGGTCGGCACCACCGGGGACGACCCGGAGCGGGAGCTCGCGCTGGTCAACCTCATGCGCCAGCAGGGGGTCGCCGCGGTGGTCCTGCTCGGCGGCGCCTACGACTACGACGAGTACCAGTTGCGCATGGCCCGCTTCGCCCGCTCCCTGGACGCGGCCGGCTCCCATCTCGTCCTGGTGGGCAGGCCTCCCCTGGAGGGCGACGTACCGGCCACGACGGTCGACTACGACAACGAGGGCGGGGCCTATGCGATGGCCAGCCATCTACTGTCGGCCGGTCACCGCAAGGTCCTGGTCCTGCCGGGTCACGCCGAGCTCACCACCGCCCAGGGCCGGCTGAAGGGCGCCCAACGCGCCTTCGAGGCCTACGGCGTGCCGTTCGAAGCGGGCATGGTGCGACACGGGCCGTACGACTACGAGCACGGGTACGACGCCGTCGAGGAGAGCCTGCGCGAAGGGCTGGACTTCACCGCGGTGCTCGCCGGAACCGACGTCGTCGCCGCGGGCGCGATGCAGGCGCTGCGCGCGGCCGGACTGCGCGTGCCCGAGGACGTCTCGATCGTCGGCTACGACGACATCCCGCTGGCCTCCCAGCTCACGCCCCAGCTGACCACCGTGCACGTGCCCTACGAGGAGATGGGCCGGGTCGCCCTACGGGCGGTCGCCGACCGGCGCGAGGGCGGCTCGGGCCGCCGCAAGGGCAGTGACGGCGACCATCTGGTGCTGGGCACCCATGTCGTCGTACGGAACTCGGTGCAGCCGCCCGCCCGACGGGGATGACATGAGCAGCCGCAGGAGATCGTTTCGTAAACGTTTTCCCGAGGTTTTTCACCATGGACGGAACACCTGGCAGTTAGCCGCGCCACGCCTCGGGGATCCCCACCCACAGAGTCCCTGACCTGCGCAAATTCCGTCCGACAGGTGCGTGGCCGACCGGCGCCCGGACATAACCCCACGGACAAACCGCCGTAACAAATTGCCGCGCACCTCTTGCTATGAGCAGGACCGTCGGCCTACCGTCCCAGGAACCGCTTACTACAGCTTCCGCTTGGCCGTACCCCCCGCAACCGCGAGCCGATGATTTCCGGCCGTCGTTCCCGGCCGGCGCCGAGCCGCCGAATACTCCCCTCTCTGGTCTCTCTCCGAGAGCGCCCTACTTTCCGAAGGAACACGTCAGATGAACTTCACCAGCCCCCGGAGAAGGTTCGCCCGTGCCGCTGTCGCGGGTCTCGCGCTGACAGGTCTGCTCGCCGCCTGCGGAGGCGGCTCGGACTCCGGGGACGACGCGTCCTCCGGTCCGGTCACCCTCCCCTTCTGGGGATGGGCCAACGGCCAGGAGGCCGTCGTGAAGGCGTTCAACGCCTCTCACAAGGACGTCCAGCTCAAGTACACCAAGGTCACCGACCAGCTGACCATGCAGAAGCAGCTGACCAACGCGGTCAAGGCGGGCAACGCGCCCTGCCTGGTGCAGAACACCGCCGAGTACGTCACCAGCTGGGTCTCGCAGGACGCGCTCGCCGACATCACGAAATACGTCGAGGGCGAGCAGGACAAGTTCAACGCCGGTTCCTGGGCGAGCGCTCAGGTGCAGGGCAAGATGTACGGCGTCCCCACCAGCTCCTCGCCGAACTTCACGATCTACCGCACCGACCTGTTCAAGAAGTACGGCATCAAGGCCCCCGCCACCTGGGACGACTTCATCGCCGCGGGCAAGGAGCTGAAGAAGCACGGCATCAAGATCACCAACTACGCCGGTGAGGACCCCAGCACCCTGGAGGTGCTGGCCATGCAGGCCGGGGCGCACTGGTACTCCGTCGACGGCGACGCCTGGAAGGTGGACTTCCAGGACGAGGGCACCCTGAAGGCCGCCGAGGTGATCCAGGAGATCATCGACAACGACCTGAACTCCAAGCTGTCCTTCGCCGACTACGCGGCCGTGCAGCGCAACTACGACAACGGCGGCACCGCCACCCGGCAGATCTCCACCTGGCAGATGGCCGGCATGGTGCAGAACTTCACCAAGTCCTTCGGTGACTGGGCCCTGTCCCCCTGGCCGACGTTCACCGGCGAGCCGGCCAAGACCCCGGCCGGCACCAACCTCACCGGCAGCGTGACCCTGGTGACCAAGGACTGTGAGCACCAGGAGCAGGCCGCCGAGGCGGCGCTGTGGATGTCCACGAACACCGACGCGGTCAAGACGATGGCGAGCCCGGAGACCGGCAACGGCGTGATGCCGGCGCTGAAGGACAGCAACACCTACGTCAGTGAAGCGATCTCCGAGAAGCTGCTCAGCAAGAACTACGAGCCGGCCAAGAAGATCGTCACCGACAGCCTGGGCACCGTCACCACCGACTGGGTCTACGGCCCGAACTGGACCGCGATGTTCACCGAGATGCAGGCCGGCTGGGCCAAGGTCGTCAACAAGGAGCAGAAGGTCACCGACCTGCTGGCGCACATGCAGAAGTGGACGGTCGACGACCTGAAGTCCCGCAACATCAGCGTCAAGGGCTGAGGCAACGTCCGATGATTCGCTCTCTGCGCTGGAAGGGTGCCGCCTTCACGGTGCCCTTCCAGCTCGGCTTCGTCTTCCTCTATCTGCTCCCCATCGGCTACGCCGTCTACCAGTCGCTGTTCCGTGTCCAGCAGTCCGGGCTCGGGCTCGGCGGCTCGACGGAGAAGTTCGTCGGCCTCGACAACTACCAGCAGGGTCTGACCGACTCGGCGTTCATGGGCTCCGTGCTGCGGGTGGTGCTGTTCGCCTGCGTGCAGATCCCGGTGATGCTGCTCATCAGCCTGCTCATGGCGCTGTTCCTGGACGCGCTCACCTCCAAGGTGGCGAGCCGGTTCCGGATCATGCTGCTGGTGCCGTACATGATCCCCGGGGTGGTCGCCGCCCTGGTGTGGATCAACCTCTACAGCCCGGACGTCGGCCCGCTGACGCCGCTGGGCGAGATGTTCGGCTTCGACTGGAACTTCTTCGCGCCCTCGATGGTGTGGCCGTCCATCGGCAACCTGCTGACCTGGCACGGCATCGGCTACAACATGGTGATCATCTACTCGGCGCTGCAGGGCGTACCCCGCGAGCTGTTCGAGGCCGCGCGCCTGGACGGCGCCTCCGAGAAGCGGATCGCGCTGAGCATCAAGATCCCGCATGTGCGGGGGGCGCTGGTACTGACCGGCATGCTGTCGATCATCCAGATGCTGCAGATCTTCAACGAGCCCGCGCTGTTCCGGAACATCACCCCGCAGACGGTCAGCGACAGCTTCACCCCGATCATGATCATCTACAACCAGGCGTTCAACGCCGGCAACTACCACTACGCCGCCACCTTGTCGGTGCTGCTCGCCCTGATCCTCGGCGTCGCCTCCTTCCTGTTCTACCGGCTTACCTCGAAGGAGGTGGACTGATGACGCTCACCGAAGAACGTACGAAGACGGACCAGGTCCGGCGCCTCAAGAGGCCGGATCCGGCAAGTCGTTCACGCGGCAGCCAGCGGTTCCTCCTCGTCGGTCTGATCCTGGCCAGCGTCTACAGCCTGTTCCCGGTGTGGTGGCTGATCGTCGCCTCGACCAAGGACCGCACGGGCCTGTACCAGACCAACGGCCTGTGGTTCTCCGGCTGGCACCTGTGGGACAACCTGCAGCAGCTGTTCACGTACGAGGACGGCATCTTCCTGCGCTGGACGGCCAACTCGTTCCTGTACGCGGGTGTCGGCTCCCTCGGCGGCACGCTGCTCGCCCTCGCCACGGGCTACGGCCTGGCCCGCTTCGACTTCCCCGGTCGCAACCTGGTGTTCGCGTGCGTGGTGGGTTCGTTCCTGATCCCGATCGCCCTGCTCACGCTCCCGCTGTACCTGCTGTTCTCGGAGATCGGCCTGGTCGACACTCCTTGGGCGATGCTGATCCCCTGCCTGATCAACCCGTTCAGCGTGTACCTGGCCAAGGTGTACACCGAGGCCACGATCCCCTTCGAACTCCTGGAGGCGGCCCGTATCGACGGTGCGGGCGAGCTGCGGATCTTCTTCAGCATCGTGCTGCGGATGATGACGACGGGCGGCGCGACGGTCTTCCTGCTGGCCTTCGTCAACACCTGGAACGCCTTCTTCCTCCCCCTCACCGTCCTGCGCGGCGAGGAGAACTGGACCCTGAACCTGGGCCTGTACAACTGGTCCGGAAAGCGCCTGGAGTCCGGCGTCGACCTGACCAGCCTGGTGCTGACCGGCGCGCTGCTGTCCATCGTGCCGATGGCGATCATGATGGTCGCGATGCGCCGCTACTGGCGTTCGGGCGTGACGCTGGGGGCCCTCAAGTGACCGCGATCCAGGGAGCTGTGACGTGACCCTGCTGCGCAACCCCGTCATCCGGGGGTTCGCCCCCGACCCGTCCATGGTGCGGGTGGGCGACTGGTACTACGTGGCGACCAGTTCCTTCGAGTGGTTCCCGACGATCCCGATCCACCGCTCCCGGGACCTGGAGCACTGGGAGTACGCGGGTCATGTCCAGGGCGCGGTCCCCGGCGACTCGCTGGCCGGTGTCCCCGACTCGGGCGGCATCTGGGCGCCGTCGCTGAGCTGGGACGGCGAACGCCTCTGGGTGGTCTACTCGATCGTGCACTCGGTCGGCACGCCGTACTTCGACACGGACACCTACATCAGTACGGCCACGGAAGTGGGCGGCAAGTGGACGCCGCCGCGTCGCATCGCAAGCCATGGCTTCGACCCCGCGCTCTTCCACGAGGAGGGCAGGCTGTGGCTGCTCAACCTCCAGAACGACCACCGCCCCGGCGGCCGGCGCTTCGCCGGGATCGTCGTGACGGAGCTGGACCGGGAGACGCTCGCTCCCGTCGGTGACACGCACCTGCTGCTCCAGCACGAACGGCTTGTCGAGGGACCGAAGTTGCTGAAGCGCGACGGCTGGTACTTCCTCGTACTGGCGGAAGGAGGAACCGGTTTCGAGCACGGCGTGCTGGTGGCCCGCAGCCGCAGGCTCACCGGCCCGTACGAGCTGGACGACCGCCCGCTGCTGACGTCCCGGGACGATCCTTCGCTGCCGTTGCAGAAGGCGGGGCACGGCGAGCTGGTGCGGACGCCGGGCGGTGAATGGCTGTTGAGCCACCTGGCGGCCCGTCCGCTGGCCACGCCCGACGGACCGCGCTGCACGCTCGGCCGGGAGACGGCGATCCAGGCGGTGACGTGGGACGCGGCGGGCTGGCCGAGGATGCGGCACGGGGGTGCGCATCCTTCGGTCGAGGTCGAGGTCGAGGGCGAGGGCGAGGGCGAGGGCGAGGTGAAAGCCGAGGTGAAAGCCGAGGTCGCCGTACCGACGGATCCAGAGCCGTCGGCGTCCCAACTCACCGAATCCGCCGATCCGTTGGGCTGGCCATGGCGCACCCTGCGCGCCGCCCCCGACCCGTCCTGGGCGGACACCGCCACCCGCCCCGGCTGGATCCGGCTGCGCGGCCGGCACGGACCGGAGTCGCGCTGGGCGCACAGTCTGCTCGCCCAGCGGATCACCGAGCACCGTACGGAGGCCGAGGTCACCGTCGAGGCACGGCCGCGGACGTTCACGCAAGCGGCCGGGCTGGTCCTCTGGTACAACGCGGAGGCCTATCTCGCCCTCGACCTGACCTGGGCGGAGCCCGAGGGCGAGGAGCAGCGCGGCCAGCAGTGGCGGGGTGAGGGCCGTACGGTGCTCAGCCTCATGGAGCGCGAGGAGTTCGGGACGCGACAGGCGGCCGTCGTCGACGTCGACGCGGAAGGGCCGCTGACGCTCGGGGTGACGGTCGAGGGCGCCGAGGCGCGGTTCTGGTACGTCCAGGACGGGGAGCGTATGCCGGTCGGGCCGGTGCTGGACTTCAGCAAGCTGTCCGACGACTACGGGTCCAAGCTGCGTTTCACCGGGTCGATGGCCGGTATCCATGCCGTGGACCTGGTCGACGCGACGTTCACGGCCGACTTCACGGGCTTCCGGCTGGAGTGCACGCCCGACTGACGCCACCACTGTTCGGAGTTTCGAAAGTTCAGGCCCACGCAGTCCTGCGAAGTCCGGCCTCTTCCCGAGGTCTTGCGGCGAACCTAGGGTAGGAAGCGCTTACTATCCGCTCGGTCTCCCGACCCGCGGAAGCAGCGCTGGTCGAAACTTTTCATGGCCCTCGGGCGGGCCGGAGAGGTGGTTCCCGATGGTCCGTACGGGGAGTGCGAGCGTGACGGCCGGGCCGACCCTGGCGGTCGTGGCCCGCGAGGCGGGCGTCTCCGTGCCCACGGCCTCCAAGGTCGTCAACGGCCGGGAGGACGTCGCTCCCGAAACCCGCCGCCGGGTGACGGAGGCGCTGGACCGGCTCGGCTATGTCCGCAGACCCCGCTTCGACGCGGCGAAGGCGTCGGGCCTGGTCGACCTGGTCGTCCACTCGTTGGAGAGTTCCTGGTCGGGGGCGGTGCTGCACGGAGTGGAGGCGGCGGCGCACGACGCGGGCCTGGAGGTGGTGGTGTCGGCCGGCCTGACCAGGACCCGCAGCGGCCGCCCGGAGCGCGGCTGGCTCGACAAGCTCATCGCCCGCGGCTCGTCCGGCGTGCTGTTCAACCTGGCCGAGCTGACGGAGTCGCAGTACGCCTGGCTGGACCAACACCGCATCCCGTACGTGATGATCGACCCGGTCCTCGATCCGCCGGCCGGCGTGGTGTCGGTGGGCGCGGCGAACTGGCACGGCGGCGTGACGGCGACCGAGCACCTGCTCTCGCTGGGCCACGAGCGAGTCGCCGTGATCGCCGGTCACCAGCGCAAGATGTGCAGCAGTGCGCGGGTCGCCGGATACCGTTCGGCACTCGCGTCGGCGGGGGTCCGCCAGCACCCGGAATACATCTGCCACGCGGGCTTCGACGAAACGATCGCCCGCCGCCGCATGCTGGAACTCCTGGACCTCCCCGAACCGCCCACGGCCGTCTTCGTCTGCTCGGACCGTATGGCGCTGGGCGTCTACGAGGCACTGGCCGAGCGCGGCCTGACCGTGCCGGACGACATGAGCGTCGTCGGCTTCGACGACCTGCCCGAGGCCCGCTGGCTCACCCCGGCCCTGACCACGATCCGCCAGCCCCTGTCGGAAATGGCGGCCACAGCCCTTCACCTACTGGTCCGCATGATGCAGGGCGACCGCCCGGAGAGCACTCGGACGGAGCTGTCGACGCGGCTGGTGGAGCGGGCGAGTACGGCGGGGCCACGCGGTTAGCGCCCGCGCTCAGGGCCTGTCCGGCGAGCACCTCGAACGCGTCGATCAAGAAGAAGTTCGCTCACTTCCGCTCATAAACGGAGGTGTGGAACTGGCCAGGACGGCCGGGCGTCGAACGATGCGGCGGGGAGCGGGGCCGTTGTCCAGGGGCGGGGCGGCGGCGAGTGGTGGGGGGACGGGCATGACACGTTGGCGGCCACTGCCGGACTCGTTGCCGAGGGAGGCGCGGCATCTCGTCGAGCAGCTGCGGGCGCTGAAGGACCGTACGGGATTGAGCCTTGCCGAACTGGCCCGGCGGACCGCGTACAGCAAATCGTCCTGGCAGCGGTATCTCAGCGGGACCAAACAGCCGCCGAGGGGAGCGGTGCACGCGCTGTGCCGGGTGGCGGGAGCGGACCAGGCGCGGCTGCTGGCGCTGTGGGACCTGGCCGACGCGACCTGGCCGCGGGGCGCGATGGTGCCCGCCGGGCCGCCGGAGGCCGCGCCACCGATGCCCCTGCCGCCCGGGGCCGAGTACCGGCGCTGGCGGACGGCGGCGCTGGTCGCGTTCGCCGTCATCGTGCTGCTGGTGGCAGGGCTGCTGTGGGCGCTGCCGTCGAGGGGCGGGTGACCTCACGGCCACCCGCCCCGCCCCGGAGTCGGCTCAGCCGACCTTGTCGTAGTAGGCGTTCTTCCAGGATCCGGTGTTCTTGAGCTTCACCCGGTACTTGCCGCCGACCCGCTTGAAGGTGACGGTCCGTGCGTCGCCCCAGTACTGGACGCTGCTGCCCGCGTACGGGCCGTGGAGCTGGTTCTGGGCGTCCTTCCAGCAGTCGTCGGTGACGACGCCGTCGTTCTCCGGGAGGCCGTAGCGGTCCTGCCACCACTGGGTGGCCGACTCGGTCTCCGGGCCGAACGAGCCGTCGATCTTGCTCTTGGTGAAGGGGTGCCAGTCTCCGTCCTCATCCTCGTACTTGGCACCGTCCGCCCACAGGACGGCCTCCCACAGGGCGGTGGCGTTACTCGAGGCGTAGTCGTCGACGCTGAGGTTCTCCTCGTCCTGCCAGTCGTCGTGGACGGGTCCGCTGCCGTCGATGCCGTGGTACGGGGCGGCGTTCGCCGCCGGTGCCATGGCCGTTGCGGTACCCCCTGCGACCAGCAACGCGGCCGTCACCGTCGCGACAGCCCGATTGCGCATGCTCATGCGGTCTTCCTTTCCGAACCGCCGGCCCCCGTGGTTCCCCTGGGGCGGCTCGTTTCGCTTGGCATGGCACAGAGTCACGGCCGTGCGGTGGGTACGGCGAGGTCTGACGGCGTACCTGGACCGGCGGGGGACGACCCACGCCGCGTACGGCGGCGTCCCCGCCGAGGGCGGGTCGTACGGGGACGGGGTGGGACGGGACAGGGGCTCCCGTGACAGCTCGGCCGCGCCTGTGATCCAGCGACAGAGGAATCCTGCATTAGCCGTTGTGCGGAGTGTTATCAAGGCACGACACGCCGGCAGCAGTGTGAAGGAGCGTCAGCCCGGCCCCCCGGGCGGCTCAACTTCCTTGTCAAGTAGCTCTCATTGCTGCCTTTTTGATGGCCCATCACAAGCGCGCCCTGGGCTTTCGAACACCCGATCGGCCCCTTTTCGTCACCCCTCAGACATTTCTGAAGTGGCGTCATAAATAGGGCATGAGTATGTTCATTTCTGGTCGGCCACTCAGCTGACATCCACTGAGAGATGGAGAAGCGGAATGTCTGAGAGAAGGAGATACGGAGCGCGTAGGCGTGCCGTTGTCGCGATCGCAGCGTCGGTGGGAATTACGGCCCTGGCTGCAACCTGTGTGAACTACGCCTCGGCTTCCAGTTCCGTCCCGAAGTCCGCCCCGGCGGTGCAGGATGCCGCTGCCTCTGCTCCCCTCGGAGGTGACGGCCAGACGAACTTCGGAGGCGACGGCCAGACGAACCACGGCCACAGGAACGACGAGGATGGACGGATCCACGTCAACGAGCGAACGTATTCAGCGGAGCTGGGTGTGTGCACCCCTGTGATCAGTAGTCCCGCCACCAGCTTCAACGTCCGAAACGAGAGTGACAGGACCGTCGAATTCTTCAGCGGGATCACCTGCGACGCCGGCGCTCCCATTGCGACTATTGGACCCCGAGGCTCCAGCAGCGCAATCCCCGGCACGACGGTCACGGACGGGACCGTCGTGCCAGTCGCGCTCGTAGGCAGCTTCCGAGCAATCGACGGAACCGACAAACGCCACTGACCCCACGCGGACCAAGGGCAGCGACAAGCCTGCCTGCGGCACTTGGACCCCGGCCCGCCGCAATCGGGCCGGGGCCGGGCCCATCGAGCAGTGGCCGGCAGTGTATGCGATCCTCCGATGCGGGCCGCTCCATCCAGATTTGAAGCGACCGTATCGACGTGCTGGTTCAATGCTGAATTCAAGTTTCGTCATGCGAATGCGCGCACCACCTGTAAGGCTGCAGTGTGTCGACGCAGCGTCTCGCGGAAGGCCTCCATGGAGTAATCAAAGGCCTTTTCTTGATCTTTGTCCAGCACGACACCCCTTGCAGCACGGGCCTCACTCGCTGGCGCGCCGCGGTGCTCCCACTCTGGGCACACATCCCGGATTCCTCGACTTTCCGCCTCACCCACGAGGGAGCTCCGGGCAAGGCAAGGCAAGGCAAGGCGGTCAGGGACCGTTGCATTTTACGGCTCGCATACGCCGACTCAACCACGCCGGACCTTGCCGAGACGGCACGACGGCTCACCGCACGCGGGGCGCTGGTCGGGGCGCGACTCCAAAACCCCCACCGCCCCGCACCTCACCGTCACCCCGGCCACCTTGACCGCCTTGACCGCCTTGACCGCCTTCCTGAAGCTACCCAACAACCCCGGTTGTTGAGTCGGTTCGGCCCCCGTCGGCGCACGCGCCCCGCAACAATGCGTGCATGAACGATGACTGGCAGCAACAGATCCAGGCACTGCACGAGGAGTTGATCCATCGCGACGACCCCGCCGCCTGGGTGCGGGAGGCCGACGCGTTGGAGGCCACCCGGCGTTATCCCCACCTCGCGTTGCGCGGACCGGTGTTCGGGGTCGCCCGGCAGGATCCGGCGGTCGGGCCTCAGTGGCGGCTGGTGAAGCCCGTGGTGGACGGGATGCCGCAGATGGCCCGGGACGGGCTGAACTCGTATCTGTGGTTCACCGCGAAGGACGACACCGACGACCCTGCCGTACGGCGGGAACTGCTGGCGGCCGTGGCGGTGCTGGAGCGGGAGCCGGTGAACGAGGTCGAGGCGTGCGGGGTGCGCTACCGGATCGTGCGCGGGGACGAGTTCGCGCGGGTCGGGGACGACGGGCTGGAGCCGCCCCGGCCCACCGATCCGGAGCCGGTGGAGCGGTCGTGGGACCGGCGGGCGCGTGACACCCCGTCGCCCGACATCGGTTTCGTACTCGACCCGGACAGCGTGGACGGCCCCGCGGCCGGCGCGCTGAAACTGGGGCTCAGGGACTTCGCGTACAAGGGCTTCCGCTTCCCCTCCGACGTCCGCGCGGACTCCCAGCGGGCGGTCACGACCCATCCCGACGTCGTCCTGCTGCCCACCGGATTCGGCGTGGTCGAGCGCGACGGACACGGCTGGCAGCCACGCGGCGTCCTCATGTCCACCCCGCACGACGCCCGGCGCCTGCTCTACAGCGGCCTGTCCGAGGTGTGGGCCCTGCTGTACCGGTTCGACGACGAGAAGAAAGCCCGGTACGCAAAGGCGGCCGAGGAGTACCGGGCGCTCGAACGCGCCGACGGCTTCCGCTTCGAGGGGCGCGCCTTCCGGATCTGCCGCATCGGCCGCCTGCTGCGTATGGGACCGGACGGACCGGAGACGCCGCGTCCCTCGGACGAGGACGAGTACGGGCCCATGAAGATCCATCCGTCGATGGACGAGGACGGCACCATCACCTACGAGTGAGCCTCGGGACCCCTCCCACGGCCTCGGCCGTACGATCGCGGCCTTGTCGGGCACCCTCGAAGGCGGACGGATGGGTTGGTTCAAGCGGCGTCGGACCAGCGACGACACAGTGGGACCGATGCTGGTCTACGCGACCAGGGAAGAGGCCGACGCGGCCCAGGAGAGGGCCGCGGCGGCGGGTCTGGAACCCGGCTACAGCAGCCTCAGAAAGGGGAACGCGCAGTACATCGTCTTCCGGGGCAACGACACCGAGAAGGCCAAGCGGTATCTGCTGGAGGAACGCGAGGTCACGCAGGAGCTCTTCTACTACGTTGTCGAGACTCCCCAGGGCAACTGGGGCAAGGACATCGACGGCCTGTACCTGGAACAGCTGTTGCCGTGGCAACTGGACATCGCCCGCGCGGAATGCTCAGGCCGGCTCATCTCCGTCGCGAACACGACCGGGGTCATCGGGGCCGCCCGAGGGCGGGGCGACAACTTCGTCGTCACGGTCCAGTGCGGGAAGTGTTCCCACGAGTGGTACGACGGCGTGCGCTACCAGAACGTCACGGCGGTGCGCTGTCCGTCGTGCGCGGCGGTCAACAGGGTGGACAGCGGCGGCATAGTCGTTCACTGATCACTGATCACTGATCACTGAGGTCACTGATCACTGAGGTCGGCCGTCCGGGGAGGCGGCCCCGGCCTGGATGCCGTCCGAGAAGGTAGCCGAGGCCGAGGGCGAAGTTGGCGTCCCAGTCGTTGCCGACGAGCGGGCCGTGGGCGGCGAGGGTGGGGTACCGGTTACCTGTGAAGTAGCGCCTGGAGCAGCGTGCGGCGCGTACCCTCGGCGGCCATGAATGCCATCCCCGCGCTGCTGGACCACCTCGTCCTCGCGACCCCCGATCTGGCGGCGACGGTCGCCGACTTCGCCCGGCGTACCGCAGTGACGCCCGCTGCCGGCGGTGTGCACGTCGGTCTCGGCACGCGGAATTGTCTGGTGTCCCTCGGTGGCAGCCGTTACCTGGAGATCATCGGGCCTGATCCCGAGCAGAGCGCGCCCGGGCAGCCCCGGCCCTTCGACGTCGACGCGCTCTCCGGGCCCCGGACGGTGACCTGGGCGATCAGTGCGCCCGATCTGGACGCGGCGGTCGAGGCGGCCCGGGCGCAGGGCTACGACCCCGGTCACGTGCACCCGATGAGCCGTCGCAGACCGGACGGCACACTCCTCGAGTGGCGCCTGACCGACGGGGACACCGCGCACCCCTCGGGCCTGGTGCCCTTCCTCATCGACTGGGGTGCCACGGCCCACCCGACCGCGTCGGACCTGCCGGCCACTCCCCTGCTGGCGATGTCCGCGAGCGCCCCCGACCCGGACGAGATCCGTCCCCTGCTGTCGGCCGTCGGCACCTCACTCGCCCTCACCGCCGGGCCGGTCGGGATCTCCTTCACCGTGGACTCACCGAACGGGCCAGTGACGTTCGGGTGAGCGGCGGGAGGCGTCCGATTTCTTCAAGACGGGTCGGCGCGCCCTGCCTACGGTGGCCGCATGACTCCACGATTCGATGCGATCGGCATGGTGGCCTCAGACATGGCCGCCTCCGTCACCTTCTACCGCCGCCTCGGATTGGCCTTCCCCAAGGGCTCCGAGAAGCAGCCGCACGCCGAGGCTCAACTGCCGGGCGGGCTGCGTCTGATGCTCGACAGCGAGGAGACCGTCCGCTCGTTCGCGCCGGAGTGGCAGCCGCCGGCCGGGGGCGGGCGCATCTCGCTGGCCCTGCTGTGCGAGAGCCCGGCCGAGGTCGACTCCGTGTACGAGGAGATGGTGAGCACCGGGTACCAGGGCGGTCTCAAGCCGTGGGACGCCGACTGGGGACAGCGGTACGCGAGCCTGCTCGACCCGGACGGTAACGACGTCGGCCTGTTCGCGCCGCTACCCGGTGCGGCCCAGTAGCTCGCCCAGCGGCAGGCCCGCCAACTCCCGTACGTCCCGGGCCAGATGGGCCTGGTCGGCGAACCCGGTCCGCGCCGCCGTCTCCGCGAAGGGCATCCCGGCGCGGGCCAGGGCGAGGGCGCGCTGCAGCCGCAGCACCCGGGCCAGCGTCTTGGGGCCGTAGCCGAAGGCGGCCAGTGAACGGCGGTGCAACTGGCGGGCACCCAGGCCGAGTTCGTCGGCGGTCGCGGCGACGGGGCGGCCCGCGTCGAGGGCGGCCACGACCTGCTTCAGCAGTGGGTCGGGGGGTGCGGCTCCGGACGCCCACCGCAGCGCCACCTTTTCGAGCCCGCTCGCCGGGTCTGCGGCCGCGTTCACCTGCGCGGTGATCCGCCGCACCTGCGAGGCCGGCCACAGGTCGGCCAAGTCCACCCGCCGGTCGCGCAGTTCGTGCGCCGGCACGCCCAGGAGCGCGGGCGCGGTGCCCGGGTAGAAACGGACGCCCGCCCAACTGCTCGGGTCGCCCCCGGTGACGTACGCGCGTGTGTCGGGCCCGGCGACGAGCAGCCGTCCCTCTCTCCACAGCAGGTCCATGCAGCCGTCGGGCAGGACGCGCCCGGAGGCGGTCCCGGACGGAGTGTTCGTCCAGACGACGGCGCCCGCCAGACGGGAAGGCCTCTCCGCGTACACGTACGCCAGGCTACGCCGCTCGCGTCCGATGCTCCTGCGGGCTCACCCCGTACACCCGCTTGAACGCGCTGGACAGGGCGAACGCACTGCCGTAACCCACCTGGCGGGCGATCGCGTCCAGGGTGTCGTCCGTGTCGCGCAGACGGTCCGCGGCGAGGGCGAGGCGCCAGCCGGTGAGGTACGTCATCGGGGGCTCGCCCACGAGGTCCGTGAAGCGGCGGGCCAGCGCGGCCCGGGACACCCCGGCCTTGGTGGCGAGCGAGGCCACTGTCCAGGGGTGGGCGGGGTCCTCCTGGACCAGGCGCAGCACCCGGCCGACCACGGGGTCCGCGAGCGCCGCGTACCAGGCGGGCGGCTCCGCCTCCGGGCGGGAGAACCAGGCCCTGAGCGCGGCGATGACCAGCAGGTCGAGCAGCCGGTCCAGGACGACCTCCTTGCCCGGCTCGTCCCGCACGATCTCCTCCATCAGGAGCGGGGTGAGCGGACACTGCCACACGTCGTCGGTGAGGGAGAGCAGCGGCGGCAGCGCCTCCAGCAGCCGGCCGCTGACCTCGCCCTCCATCTGATACGTCCCGATCAGCACCACCGTGGAGCCGTCCAGTCGGTCGCCCCAGGTGCGGACGCCGAGGTCCATGGAGCCGTTCAGATCCCGGCCGTCGGGACAGCTGCAGACGCCGCCCGGCAGGATCAGCGCCTGCGGGGCCGTGCCGGGGTCGTCGGCGCAGGTGTACGGGGCCGGGCCGCGCGCGATGGCGAGGTCGCCGGCCCGCAGCCGGACCCGCTCCCCCGTGTCCGGGACGATCCAGGCGTCGCCGCGGACCATGAGCATGACCGTCAGCGGCGCCCGGTCCTCGACGCGCACGGCCCACGGCGGCTCGAAACACGCGCGGATCATGAAGGCGCCTCGTGCGCGAGGGCTCTCCAGAAGGCCGGCAAGGGGGTCCCCCCGCGTGAGCGCATTCGAGCGTGGGGGAGCGTCCATGGCGCCAGCGTAGACGCGCGCGCATGGGAATGAGCCGTTCAGCGATGGGCCGTTGGGGCGCACGGCCGTTGACTGGAGGCATGACGGAAAACACGGAGAACACGGTGGACACGGCGAACACTCAGGACATGACGGTGGTGGTGACCGGCGCCTCGGGGCGTACGGGCGGGCGCGTGGCCCGGGCCGCCGCGGCGGCGGGACTCACGGTGCGGGCCGCGTCCCGCGCCCGGGGCTTCGACTGGGAGCACCCGACGACGTGGGCGGAGACTCTGCGGGACGCCGACGCGGCATACCTCGTGTACCCGTCCGACGTCGGCGCCCCCGCGGCGGCCGAGGCGGTCGGGGCCATCGCCCGGGAGGCGGTCGGGCTCGGGGTACGACGGCTGGTGCTGCTGTCGGCGCGCGGGGCCGACCTGGCGGTGCCGGCCGAGGAGGCGCTGAAGTCGTCGGGCGCGGACTGGACGGTCGTACGGGCCTCGTGGTTCATGCAGAACTTCAGCGAGGGTCCGCTGGTGGAGGGGCTGCGGCAGGGGGAGCTGGTGTTCCCGGGCGGTGAGGTGCGGGAGCCGTTCGTCGATGTGCGGGACATCGCGGATGTCGTGGTGGCAGTGCTGATGTCCGGGGACCGGTATGTGGGGCGGACGCTGGAGCTCACGGGGGCGCGGTTGCTGACCTGGCGGGAGGCGGTCGGGGAGATCTCGGAGGCGGTCGGCACGAAGTTTGTCTACACGCCGGTGCCGGTGCGGGCGTATGGGGAGACGCCGGCGGGGTTCGGGGTGCCGGCGGAGGAGGTTCAGGCGCTGGTGGAGGTGTTCGAGGGCACGCTGGATGGGCGTAATGCGCATGTCACCGACGATGTGCGGCAGGTGCTGAGGCGTGACCCGCGGGACTTTCGGGCGTTTGCGCGGGAGGCCGCGGCGGAGGGGACGTGGGAGGGGTAGCGGGTGGCGGCGTAGGGGTGTGGGGTATCTGCCGGGCTGCTGGTTGTGTGTGGCTGGTCGCGCCCATGCGGCGGAGCCGCAAACCGATACAGCCCCGCGCCCCTAACGGCATTCACTCACCCTGTGCTGAATTGTCCCCTTGTTTGGTGCCGTTCTTGGCCGGCGGCCTCAGCCTTCCCGTAACATCCTCCGGCGGCAAGAACCGTGACCACCGCTCCGGGAACTCCGACGGCATGTCCGGGTCGTCGGGGTCGGTATCCCGGGCCGCGGCCGCTCGGGCGACGTACTCGGCGACCTGTGCCTCGCGCAGGCGTTCGTTGGCGGCGCGGGCCGCGGCCGTGGCGGCGGCCGGCCAGACCCGGTCGATGGCGGCGTTGACGGCGGCCCCGACGAGGACGGCGAAGGCGGAGACGCCGATCCACAGCAGGACGGCGACGGGTGCGGCCAGGGAGCCGTAGATGGTGGGGCCCTCGACGGTGTTGGTGAGGTAGATGCGCAGCAGGAAGCTGCCGAGCACCCACATGCCGAGGGCGACCAGGGCGCCGGGCACGTCCTCGATCCACGGGGAGCGGACGGGGACGGACACGTGGTACAGCGTCGTGAGGAAGGCGATGGACAGCACGATGACGACGGGCCAGTAGAGCACCTGTACGACGGTCGTCGACCACGGCACGATGTTCACCACCGCGTCCGGTCCCGCCACCATCAGCGGCAGCGCGATCGAGCCGATCAGCAGGGCCACGAGGAAGAGCAGGAAGGCCATCAGGCGGGTCTTCACGATGCCCCGGACGCCGTCGAGGCCGTACATCACGGTGATGGTGTCTATGAAGACGTTCACCGCGCGCGAGCCGGACCACAGGGCGAACAGGAAGCCGATGGAGATGACGTCGGGCCGGCCGCCCTTCATCACGTCGTGCAGGATCGGCTGGGCGATCTGTGTCACGCCCTTGTCGGACAGGACCGTGCGCGAGGCCTCCAGGATGTTGGTCTCCAGGCTCGCGATGGTGTCGGCGCCGGTCCAGTCGTCGACGTAGCCGAGCAGTCCGATCATGCTGAGCAGCAGGGGCGGCACGGACAGCAGCGTGAAGAACGCGGCCTCGGCCGCGAGGCCCAGGATGCGGTACTCGATGCAGGAGTTGACGGTGTCCTTGAGCAGCAGCCAGGCGGTCCTGCGCTTCGAGACGTTCCGGTAGAGGGCACGCGCCCGATGGAGGCGGCCGGAGGATGGTTGAGGGGATTCACTTGCTGGCTGCACGACCCAACGGTATCCGTCGTGCCTGGCCGCGCTCATCTCCCGGTGCCTGTTCCCCGAGAAGGCGTCCACTCGCCCGCGTGTAAATCGAACCATTTTTCTGTCATGTCCGCGTTGGCCGAAATGTTCGGCAGCGGGAAACGGAACCGGCGCCAGCGCATTACACCGGTATTTCGGTGAGTTCCCCGGTCGCGCGGAAAGCGGAACGGTGCGTCGAGATGATCGATTCGTCGTGCGCCGTCGGAAAAGCGTCAATGACTGAAACGCCCTTGAACCGTTCATGAACGTGCCGAAAGAATTTGAGCCGTATACGTTGTGCTCCACTCTGCTCCACTCCTTTCTCGCGGGCATCATTTTCTCCTCTTGTTCTTTTTTCTCTCATTTCATGTTCGACGCACCAGGAACACCATCAAGGAGCGCCCGTGGGGGGAAATCACGGCGCCGGCACCGAAAGCGTTCTCGCCGAGGTGCTGGCCGGTGTCGTACGCAGGGAACACATACCGGTCGACAGCCACTTCTTCGACGACCTCGGCGCCAACTCGCTGGTGATGGCCCATTTCTGCGCCCGGGTCAGAAAACGCCCCGACCTGCCGTCGGTGTCCATGAAGGACGTCTACGGCCATCCGACGATCCGCCGACTGGCGGCGGCGCTCGCCGAGACGCCGGCCGGCGGCGCCACGGTGGCGGTCGCGGCGGAACGTCCCGAGCCGGGCAGCACGGCGCGTTACGTCCTGTGCGGGACGCTGCAGTTCACCGTCTTCGCCGTCTACTGCCTGCTCGCCGGGACGGTCACCGCCCGGGGGTACGCATGGGTGTCCGCGGGGGACGGTGTGGCCGGGGTCTACTCGCGCTCCGTGGTCTTCGGCGGTGCG
Source organism: Streptomyces sp. SA15 (assembly GCF_002291145.1). GTDB lineage: Bacteria > Actinomycetota > Actinomycetes > Streptomycetales > Streptomycetaceae > Streptomyces. The sequence continues at coordinate 22,002 of NZ_NTGE01000026.1, read as the reverse complement.
TTGTTCATCGGCGCGTGCGTCCTGCCGGTGGGGGCGAAGTGGGTGCTCGTCGGGCGCTGGAGGAAGGCGGAGTTCCCGGTCTGGAGCCTGGCGTACGTCCGCTTCTGGACCGTCAAGGCGCTGCTGCACGCCAGCCCGATGGTCCTGTTCGTCGGCAACCCGCTGTACGTGCTGTATCTGCGGGCGCTGGGCGCGCGGATCGGCGGGGGCGTCACGATCCTCTCCCGCTCGGTGCCGGTCTGCACCGACCTGCTGACCGTCGGCGCGGGCACGGTGATCCGCAAGGACTGCCACTTCCTCTGCTACCAGGCGCTGGCCGGCCGGATCCGCACCGGCCCCGTGACCCTCGGCAGCGGGGTCCACGTCGGCGAGCAGACCGTCCTCGACATCGGCACGTCGATGGGCGACGGCGCCCAGCTCGGCCACTCCTCCGCCCTGTACGGCGGCCTCGCGGTCCCGGCCGGCCAGCGGTGGCACGGCTCCCCCGCCCAGCCCACGGACGTCGACTACGTCCGGGTCCCTCCGGTGCCCTGCTCGACCGCCCGCCGGGCCGCCTACGCCCTGGCCGCCCTGCTCCAGACGCTCCTGCTGTACATCCCGCTCGCCGTCGGCGGCGCCCACCTGCTGCTCACGCTCGTGCCCGCGCTCGGCACGGCCTCCCGGGAGGTGTCCTCGGCCCGCTTCCTCACCGAGGCGCTCGTCCTGTCCCTCGCCGTGTTCGCGGCCTACGTCGTCCTCGGCCTCGCCGCGGTGACCCTGGTCCCGCGCCTGCTGACACCGTTCCTGCGCCCCGGCCGGGTCTATCCGCTCTACGGCTTCCACTACTCGGTGCAGCGCGCGATCGCCCGCCTGACCAACATCCGCTTCTTCAAGTGGCTGTGCGGTGACAGCTCGTACATCGTCCCCTACCTGCGGGCCCTCGGCTACGACCTCTCGCGGGTCGAGCAGACCGGCTCCAACTTCGGCACGGAGGTGCGGCACGAGACGCCGTACCTGGTCACCGTGGGAAGCGGCACGATGGTCGCCGACGGGCTGTCGATCGTCAACGCCGACTTCTCCGGTACGTCCTTCCGCGTCTCACGCGCCGTGATCGGGCCGCGCAACTTCCTGGGCAACCACATCGCCTATCCCGCGGGCGGCCGCACCGGCGACAACTGTCTGCTGGCGACCAAGGTGATGGTCCCGCTCGACGGCGAGCTCCGGGAGAACGTGGGCCTGCTCGGCTCGCCCTGCTTCGAGATCCCGCGCTCCGTGGAGCGCGACAGCCGCTTCGACCACCTCCGCGAGGGCGACGAGCTGCGCCGCCGCCTGGCCGCGAAGAACCGCTACAACCTGCGCTCGATGGGGTTGTTCCTGTTCGTACGGTGGCTGCACTGGTTCGCCCTCACGGTCCTCGGCCTCGCCGCCGTCGATCTCTACGGCGGCGAAGGCACCGTCGGCGGCCTGCTGATCGGCGCCGCGCTGATCGTGGGCCTGGTGTTCACCCTCGGCTACTACGTCCTGGTGGAGCGGCTGATCGGACGCTTCCGTCCGCTGCGTCCGCAGCTGTGCTCGATCTACGAGCGGGACTTCTGGCTGCACGAGCGGCTGTGGAAGGTGCCCGACCGGCACATCGTCGCGCTCAACGGGACGCCGTTCAAGAACGTGGTCTGGCGGCTGCTGGGCGTGCGGCTCGGCCGGCGGGTCTTCGACGACGGCTGCGTCATCACCGAGCGCACGCTCACCGCGATCGGCGACGACTGCACGCTGGCCGCCCACACCAAGGTGCAGGCCCACTCCCAGGAGGACGGCACCTTCAAGTCCGAGCACATCACGATCGGCGCCGGCTGCACGCTCCAGGTCGGCGCGCTGGTGCACTACGGCGTCGCGATGGGGGACGGCGCCGTCCTCGCCCCCGACTCCTTCCTGATGAAGGGCGAGGAGATGCCGCCGGGGGCGCTCTGGGGCGGGAATCCGGCGGTCGCGCCGCGGCACGCCTGAAGGGGGAACACAGTCATGGAGACCATTCCGCGCTGGACGCTGCATCCGGTACCGGGTGTGGCGGAGTACGAAGTGCCGCTGCCGGAGGGTACGGGGGCGGGGCCCGCCGCCCTGTCGGCTGCCCACAGCAAGGTCCTCGCCGCGCTGTCCGGCGAGGACATGTCCGCCGAGGACAACACCGGGCTGCATGTGAGCGTCACCGGCCGCACGCTGCGGCTGCGGTACCGCACCGACGTCCTGGACGCCGAGGCCGCCGCCCGCATCGCGGGCTATCACCTGACCGCCCTCGCCGACCCGGAGCGACGGAGTCTGGTGTCCGAGGCCGAACTACGGTTCCAGATAGACGGGTTGGCCGGTCCGCATCGCGAACTGCCCGACCGCCGGGTCCACGAGTTGTTCGAGGGGCGGGCGGCGGCCGATCCGGATGCCGTGGCCGCCGTACAGGGTGAGCGGCAGTGGACGTACGGCGAGCTCAACGCCCGGGCCAACCGGTTGGGGCGGGCCCTGCTGGCACGCGGGCTGCGCCCTGAGGGTGTCGTCGCCGTGGTGATGGAGCGGAACCTGGACTGGATGGCGGCCGTGCTGGCCGTGCTCAAGGCGGGCGGGGTGTATCTGCCGGTCGAGCCGCACTTTCCGGTCGGGCGCATCGCGGCGACGCTGGACCGGGCGGGCTGCGAGCTGATCCTGACCGAGCGCGGCAGTGCCGCCGCGCTACGGTCGCCGGCAACGAGCCGGACGGCCCTGTTCGTGGACGCGGCCTACGCCGAGGGACATCCGGACGCCAATCTCGGCGTCCCCGTCTCGGCGGACCAACTCGCCTACATCTACTTCACCTCCGGCTCCACCGGCGAGCCCAAGGGCGCGATGTGCGAACACGCCGGCTTCCTCAACCATGTGCTCGCCAAGCTGGACGACCTCGGGATCGGCGCCGGGGACGTGGTCGCGCAGACCGCGCCGCAGTCCTTCGACATCTCCCTGTGGCAGCTGCTGGCGGCACCGCTGGTCGGCGGGCGGACCCTGCTGGTGGAGCAGGAGACCGTGCTGGACGTGGCCCGGTTCGTGGACACGGTGGAGCGGGGCCGGGTCAACGTGCTCCAGGTCGTGCCGTCGTATCTCGAAGCCGTACTGGCCGAGCTGGCCCGGCAGCCGCGTGAGCTGCCGGATCTGCGCTGTGTGTCCGTGACCGGGGAGGCGGTGAAGAAGGAGCTGGTACAGCGCTGGTTCACCGCCCGGCCCGGGATCCCGCTGGTCAACGCGTACGGGCTGACGGAGACCTGCGACGACACCAACCACGAGGTGATGGACCGGGTGCCGGACGGGGAACGGGTGCCGCTCGGGCGGCCGATCGCCAACGTGCGGGTGTACGTCGTCGACGAGCGGCTGGTGCCCGTGCCGCTGGGGGCGCCCGGCGAGATCGTGTTCTCCGGGGTCTGTGTCGGGCGCGGGTACGTGGGCGATCCCGAGCGGACCGCGGCGGCCTTCGCCGAGGACCCGTACCGGCCCGGCGAGCGGCTGTACCGCAGCGGGGACCACGGGCGCTGGCTGCCCGACGGGAAGCTGGAGTTCCTCGGCCGGCGGGACAGCCAGGTGAAGATCCGGGGCTTCCGGATCGAGATCGGCGAGATCGAGAACGCGCTGCTGCGGGTCCCCGGCGTCCGGGACGGCGCGGTGGTCGTCGTCCGGGGCGCACAGTTGGTGGCGTTCTGCACCGGCCCCGAGCCGGTCGGCGCGGACGGGGTCCGGGAGCGGCTCGGCGCGTCGCTGCCCGCCTACATGATCCCCTCGGTCGTGCACTGGCGTCAGTCGATGCCGCTGACCGCCAACGGCAAGACCGACCGCAGGACCCTCACCGCGCTCGCCGAGGAACTCGACGCGGGCAAGGACGCTCCCGCCACGCCGGGCGAGCGGCGGATGGCGGACGCCTGGGCCGAGGTGCTCGGCATCCCCGCGGACCGGATCGGCCGCCTCGACCACTTCTTCGACCGCGGCGGCACCTCGCTGGCCGCCGTGAAGCTGGCGATCGCCCTGGACCGGGCGATCACCCTCCAGGACGTCACCCACCGTCCGGTCCTCGCGGACCTGGCGGGGCTGCTCGACACGGCTCGACCGCACCACGGCTGAGTTCGACCGTACCGCTGAAAGGAACACCGAGATGTCGTCGTCCTCGTCTCCGACTCTGCTCCCGGATGTCGATCTGGCCCCGGGCCGTCCTCCCCTCCTTCATGCCGATGCCGGTGGCGACCCCGCGGGCTGGGTGGCCGGGCACCGTGCCGCGCTGCGGGCCGTCGTCGCCGGGCACGGCGCGGTCCTGGTCCGCGGGCTCGGCCTGAGTGACCCCGCCTCGACGGAGGCCGTCTTCCGGCGGCTTGCCGACCGTCTGATGCCCGACCGGGAGCCGTTCGCGCCCCGGCGCCGTTACGCGGACGGCGTGTACTCCTCCTCCAAGTGGCCGGCGAACCAGCAGATGTGCGCACACCACGAGCTGAGTTACGCGCTGGAGTTCCCCGGCCTGCTGCTGTTCGCCTGCCTGGAGGCGCCCGCCTCGGGCGGCTCGACCGGACTGGCCGACGCGTCGGCCGTGCTCGACGCGCTGCCCGCCGCACTGGCCGGGCGGTTCGAGCGGGAGGGCTGGCTGCTGACACGGACGTACAACGACGAGATCGGGGCGTCGGTCGCCGAGGCGTTCGGCACCGACGACCGCGATGCCGTCGAGCGCTACTGCCGGACGCATGCCATCGACTTCGCCTGGCAGCCGGACGGCTCGCTGCGCACGTGGCAGCACCGCGGTGCCGTGGTCCGCCATCCGGCGAGCGGCCGCCGTTGCTGGTTCAACCAGATCGCCTTCCTCAACGAGTGGACGATGGAACCCGAGGTCCGCGAGTACCTGGTGGACGTGTTCGGACCCGACGGGCTGCCCTTCAACACCCGTTTCGGGAACGGCGATCCGATCGGCGCGGACGTCGTCCGCGCGATCAACGAGGTGTACGAGGCCCACACCGTGCGGGAACCGTGGCGCTCCGGCGATCTGCTGCTCGTCGACAACGTCCGTACCGCGCACGGCAGGGAGCCCTTCGACGGCCCGCGCGAGGTGCTGGCGGCGCTGGGCGACCCGGTGCGGCTGTCCGAGTGCGGGGTGAGGGCCGCATGAGCACTGTCGGAGCCCCGCCGTTCGCCGTGATCTCCGGCGAGCAGGTGCAACAGGCCCTTCAGGGACGGGAGTCGGAGATCGCCGACCTCGTCGAGGCCGTGTACCGGCTGCACGGTGCCGGTGACTCGGTGAACCCGCCGTCGTATTTCCTGCGCTTCCCGGACCGCCCGTCCTCCCGGATCATCGCGCTGCCCGGGTCGCTGGGCGGACCGCTGCGGGTGGACGGCCTGAAGTGGATCTCCAGCTTTCCCGAGAACACACGGTCGGGGCTGCCGCGGGCGTCGGCGGTGCTGATCCTCAACGACCCCGACACCGGCTATCCGTACGCCTGTCTGGAGGGTTCGGTGATCAGCGCCACCCGTACGGCGTCCTCGGCGGCGCTGGCGGCCGACCGGCTCAGCGCGGGACGGGTCCGGCCGCGGCGGGTCGGTTTCATCGGTACCGGTCTGATCGCCCGCTACATCCACACCCATCTCACCGCCACCGGCTGGGAGTTCGAGGAGACGGGCGTGTACGACCTGGCCGCCGACAGCGCGGCCGGCTTCCGGGGCTATCTGGAACGGTCGGGCGCCAAGGGTCGTATCACCGTGCACTCCACGGCCGAATCCCTCATCCGCTCCTGCGACCTGCTGGTCTTCGCTACGGTCGCCGCCGCGCCGCACGTCCGCGAACTGTCGTGGTTCGCGCACCACCCGCTGGTTCTGCACGTGTCGCTGCGCGACCTCGATCCGAGGATTCTGCTCACGTCCGCCAACTTCGTCGACGACGTCGAGCACTGTCTGAAGGCCGAGACCTCGCCGCACCTGGCCGAACGGCTCACCGGAAGCCGGGCGTTCATCGACGGCACCCTGAACGACGTACTGACCGGGCGGGTCACCGCCCCGGCGGACCGCACGGTGGTGTTCTCGCCCTTCGGGCTGGGGGTGCTCGACCTCGCGGTCGGCAGGTTCGTCCACGACGAGGTGGCCCGGCGAGGCGGGCTGCACGTCGTGGACGGGTTCTTCCACGAGCTGCGCCGGTACGGCTGACCGGCCGTGACGCACAAGGACGCATAAGGGGGGCATCGTGCCCGTCATTTCCGAACCCGCGGAATTCAACGAGGAGGAGCTCTACGTCGACCTGCGGGCCGCGCTGGGGCTGCCGCTGTACCTGAAGTGCGAGGGGTTCAACTTCGCCGGGTCGATCAAGCTGAAGGCCGCGGCCGAGATGGTGGCGGCCGCCGAGCGCGACGGCCTGCTGCGGCCGGGCTCGGTGCTGATCGAGTCCTCGTCCGGGAATCTGGGCGTGGCGCTGAGCGTGATCGCGGCGAGCCGGGGGCACCGGTTCCTGTGCGTGACCGACGCGCGCTGCAATCTGCCGACGATCCGGCTGATGGAGGCGCTCGGCAGCCACGTCCACGTCATCGGCGAGCCGGACGCGCACGGGGGGTTCCTGGGCGCCCGGCTGGCGTACGTGAGCGCGCTGTGCGCCGCCGACGAGCGGTACGTGTGGCTCAACCAGTACACGAACGCCGGCAACTGGCGGGCGCACTACCGCACGACCGCGCCCGCCATCGCGCGCCGCTTCCCGGACCTGGACGTCCTGTTCGTCGGGGCCGGCACGACCGGGACCCTGATGGGCTGCGCCCGCTGGTTCTGGCAGTGGCGGCGCCGGGTGCGGGTGATCGCCGTCGACAGCGTCGGCTCGGTCAGCTTCGGCGGGGCACCGGGCCGCCGGATGATCCCCGGCCTGGGCACGAGCGTGCCGCCGCCGCTGCTCGACGAGTCGTACGTGGACGACGTGGTCCGCGTCGAAGAGCCGGACGCCATCCGCGTCTGCCGCCGGCTGGCGGGGCGGGGCTTCCTGTTCGGCGGCTCCACCGGAACCGTGGTCAGCGGGGCGGATCAGTGGCTGGCCCGGCACTCCCGTCGACGGCACCTCACGGCGGTGGCGATCGCCCCGGACCTCGGCGAGCGCTACCTCGACACGGTGTACCGCGAGGGCTGGCCGGCCGACATCACCGAACCGGAGGCGCCGGCGGCCCTGGCGGGGCTGGCCTGAGGGCTGGGGCCTGTCAGACGGACAGGCCCCAGGGATGGCTGCCGTGTCATGGTGGTGACCTCCGCCGCGTTGGGTAGGTTCACACACATGGCAGGCAGCACCCAGAGCGTGACCAATCAGCCTCCGCCGCTGGTCGGGTACGACGTGTTCACCGCCGACCGTGCTCTGACGGCGGCGGTGGAGCGGCACCTCGATCCGGAGCTGCTCGACGGGGCGCGCGACGAGCTCGCGGCGCTCGGCCGGACCTCGGGCTCCGCGCAGGTGCAGGAGTGGGGGGCGCAGGCGAACGAGCATCCGCCGGAACTGCGCACGCACGACCGGTACGGCCACCGGATCGACGAGGTCGACTTCCATCCCGCCTGGCACCGGCTGCTCGGCAAGGGCGTCTCGGCGGGCCTGACCGCGGCCTGGGCGCGGCCCGGCGGCCATGTGCGGCGGGCGGCCGGGTTCCTGGTGTGGACGCAGGTCGACGCGGGCAACTGCTGCCCCCTGTCGATGACCCACGCGGCGGTGCCCGCCCTGCGCACCGACCCCGGGCTCGCCGCCGAGTGGGAGCCCCGTCTGACGTCCACGGTGTACGACCGTGAGCTGCGGCCCGCGCACCTCAAGGCGGGGGCGCTGTTCGGGATGGGCATGACGGAGAAGCAGGGCGGCAGCGACGTACGCGCCAACACGACGGCCGCCACGCCGCTCGCCGAGGACGGGACGTACGCGCTGACCGGGCACAAGTGGTTCTGCTCGGCGCCGATGTCGGACGGGTTCCTGGTCCTCGCCCAGGCTCCGGAAGGACTGACCTGCTTCCTGGTGCCGCGCGTGCTGGAGGACGGCACCCGTAATGTCTTCATGATCCAGCGGCTCAAGGACAAGCTGGGCAACCGGTCGAACGCCTCCAGCGAGGTCGAGTTCGACGGGACCTGGGCCCGCCGGGTCGGTGAGGAGGGGCGCGGGGTGCGCACCATCATCGAGATGGTGGCGGCGACCCGGCTCGACTGTGTGCTCGGTTCGGCGGGGCTGATGCGGCAGGCCGTCGCGCAGGCGATCCACCACTGCGCCTACCGCGAGGTGTTCGGCGGCAAGCTGGTCGACAAGCCGCTGATGCGCAACGTACTGGCCGATCTGGCCCTCGAATCGGAGGCGGCGACCACGCTCGCGCTCCGCCTCGCCGCGGCCTACGACGACGACGGCGAGCAGGAGCGGGCGCTGCTGCGGATCGCCGTACCGGCCGCCAAGTACTGGGTGACCAAGCGGTGTGCGCCGGTGGCGGTCGAGGCCGCCGAGTGCCTGGGCGGCAACGGGTACGTCGAGGAGTCCGGGCTGCCCCGGCTGGTGCGCGAGTCGCCGCTGAACTCGATCTGGGAGGGTGCCGGCAACGTCCAGGCCCTCGACGTGCTGCGCGGGCTGCAACGCGAACCGCAGGCTTTGAACGCCTATCTCCAGGAGGTCGGCAAGGCACGCGGTGCCGACCACCGTCTCGACGGGGCGATCAAGGACCTGCTGACCGAACTCGCCGACCTTGAGGGCATCGAGGGCCGGGCCCGGCGGCTGGCCGAGCGGCTGGCGCTGGTGCTCCAGGGGTCGCTGCTCGTGCGGTACGCCCCGCCGGAGGTCGCCGACGCGTTCTGCGCCGCGCGCCTGGGCGGCGACGGGGGCGCGGCCTTCGGGACGCTGCCGCACAGCCTGGACCTGGCCTCGGTGGTGGAGCGGGCCCGGCCGGTGGCCTGACCCGCACCCGCGCGGCGGAGGTGGTGCTGCGCCGACACGGCACCACCCCCGCCTGAGGCCCGTTCGAGCCGCGGACGCCGCGCGCGGCGGCGTCGCTCAAGTTTCAAACACGGCGGGGCGGTCCACCAGGGTTGCAGGGGGTTGCAACTTGACGGTGTCTGTGGGCGGACTGTGCCCCTCCGGCTGGGCCCCTTCGGCTGTGTGCCTCCGGCGGCTGTGTGCCTCCGACTGTGTGCCTCCGTCTGGGGCGGAGTGGCGGATTGGGGCGATTTGAGGAATCTCGGGGTGCATCTTCCGCATAATTGCAAGGTCTTCGTCCCCGGCGGCGCCCGACTGCCGTAGCATCCCTGTACGGGCCACCCCACCTGCTTCTCGGTCAACGTACGGATCACCAGGCGCAGTTGGCCCGCCTCGGGAGGTGCAATGAGACATCGCGGCAGACACCGTCGGCGCAAGCGGGGCCAAGCGCTGCGCGCCTTCCTGGCCGGGACCGCCCTCGCGCTGACCGCCGCCGCCACCATGATCAGCGCCTCCCAGGCCACGGTGGACGCCCCCGGGAAACTGAAGTCCCTCGCCGACACCGACGCGCTGCGGCTGACGGAGCACCAGGTGCCGCAGCGCACGCTGGACCGGCTCGCCTCCTCGATGGGCAGGCCTGTCGGGGTCGGCGCGGTCCTCGCCGGCGCCGACCGCACCCTGCGTGACGCGTCCGGCTGCACGACCGCCGAGCGGGAGGCGCTGCCCGTCGAGCCCGCCGCCACGCGCGCCTACTGTTGGGACGCGGCCGACACCCGCTCCTGGCGGCCCGGCGCGGTCACCACCTCCGGGGACGCCGACGACGACGGCGTCTGGGGCGAGAACCGTGTGATCCTCTCCGGCTGGACCCAGGACACGGACACGACCGGCCGCGGCCTGGCCCGAGTCGCCTTCGTCGACGCGAACGACCCGGACCGCCTCGACTACAGCTGGGTGCTCCTCGCCGTGCCGGTGGACGGCGGCCGCGACTACCGGGCGCTCGACTCCCAGCTCTCCGGCATGGTCTGGTATCAGGACAAACTGCTGGTCACCACGGACGACGGCGACGGCGACGTGCTGTACGTCTACGACATGAACCGGATCCAGCGCGCCACCGTCGACAGCTCCGCGGTCGGCCGGGTGCGCGGCGGCTGGTCGGCGCACGGCTCCCGGTACGTGCTGCCCGCCGTCGGCTCGTACCGGCTGGCCGGCAGTGATGCCGCCGTACGCCCCGCGAGCATCGCCCTCGACCGCAGCACGGCACCGGACAGCCTGGTCGCTAGCGAGCGGACGCCCGAGGACGGCGACCGGGCCGCCCGCCTGTGGCGCTACTCCCTCAGCTCGGCCCCGGACCGTGCCGGACTGCTGGCCACGGACGCGACCGGGCAGGCGAGGGCCGTCGAGGCGTACGAGACGAAGGCGGCGGGCAGCGGGGGCGTGCTGTCGTACGACTCCGAGTGGTACGTGAGCCGGGCCGCCGGCGAACCGGACGGGCGGGGCACGCTGTGGCGGCCGGACGGGGACGGCGGGCGGGCCACCGAGTGCGGCACCGACGAGACGAACCGCTGCTGGAGCGCTGGGACCGAGTCCCTCTCCTACTGGGAGGCGACCGGCGAGGTCTGGTCCCAGTCGGGACAGATGCTGTTCGCGCTGCCGCTGGCCTCGATCGACAGATCACTGGGATAGATGATTCCCTGACCACCATGGCCAACATCCCCGTGACCACCTGGTCCCTGGAGCAGACCGCCCCGACCGACCTCCTGCCGGCCGCCACGCCGGAGGGGGACGTGCGGATCGTCCGCTCCGAGGTGCCCTCGCCCGAGTTCAGCCGCTTCCTGTACGCGTCCGTCGGCGGGGACATCAACTGGATCGACCGGCTGGGCTGGACTTACGTGCGGTGGCAGGAGCACCTGGACCGGCCCGGCGTGGAGACGTGGGTGGCCTACGACCGGGGGACGCCCGCGGGGTACGTGGAGCTGGACCCGCAGGACGACGGGGTCGTGGAGGTCGTCTACTTCGGGCTGATCCCGGCCTTCCGCGGGCGGCGGATCGGCGGGCACCTGCTGTCGTACGGCGCCGCCCGTGCCTGGGACCTCGCGGACCGCTGGCCGAGCCGGACGCCGACCAAGCGGGTGTGGCTGCATACATGCAGCCTGGACGGCGAGCACGCGATGGACAACTATCTGCGCCGTGGCTTCAAGCTCTTCGACACCAAGGTCGAGGAGGAGCCGCAGGTCACCGCGCCGGGACCCTGGCCTGGGGCGTATCCCGCCTGACCTGCGCGGATACGGCGGCGACCGCGGGGTGTGACCGACAACACCCCTGTCTCACTTCTTGGGACCAGTGTGTCCACATGGCGGACAAAGCTGGACTGTGTCCAGATCGCCGTGACACGCTTCCGTCATGTCTGGAACTGGAATTGCCTTGGTGAGTCGGCGGCACGTCGACCTCGGCCGCATGTCCAGCGCCATCTGTCCGGCAAGCTGACCCTGCCCATAGTGGCCTCCGGCCACGGGCCCAGCCCTGCCCGACAATTCCTGACTCCCCCTCTCATCCTGCGCAAAGACGCGCCCTTATTGCCCATGCGCCCGTATGCGCAGGTCAGAGCCGCTTTCCCGCCTGTCCCGAAGGACGTATCAACCATGGCCGCCAACCCGCAGAAGCCTGCCGCCGCGACTCCCCGCCGCAAGGTGAGCCGTCACCGCGGTGAAGGCCAGTGGGCCGCGGGGCACTTCACCCCGCTGAACGGCAACGAGCAGTTCAAGAAGGACGACGACGGTCTCAATGTGCGGACACGCATTGAGACGATCTACTCCAAGCGCGGCTTCGACTCCATCGACCCGAACGACCTGCGCGGCCGGATGCGCTGGTGGGGTCTGTACACCCAGCGCAAGCCCGGGATCGACGGCGGCAAGACCGCGATCCTGGAGCCGGAGGAGCTGGACGACGAGTACTTCATGCTGCGGGTCCGCATCGACGGCGGCCGGCTCACCACGCGGCAGCTGCGTGTGATCGGCGAGATCTCGCAGGAGTTCGCGCGCGGCACCGCCGACATCACCGACCGGCAGAACGTGCAGTACCACTGGATCCGGATCGAGGACGTGCCCGAGATCTGGAACCGGCTCGAGGCGGTCGGCCTGTCCACCACCGAGGCCTGCGGTGACACGCCCCGCGTCGTCCTCGGCTCGCCCGTCGCCGGGATCGCCGCGGACGAGATCATCGACGGCACCCCGGCCATCGAGGCGATCCAGCGCCGGATCATCGGCAACAAGGCCTTCTCGAACCTGCCCCGCAAGTTCAAGTCCGCGATCTCCGGCTCGCCGCTCCTCGACGTGGCGCACGAGATCAACGACATCGCCTTCGTCGGCGTGAACCACCCCGAGCACGGCCCCGGCTTCGACCTGTGGGTCGGCGGCGGCCTGTCCACCAACCCGAAGATCGGCGTCCGGCTCGGCGCCTGGGTGCCGCTGGACGAGGTCCCGGACGTCTACGAGGGCGTCATCTCGATCTTCCGCGACTACGGCTACCGGCGGCTGCGCACCCGCGCCCGCCTGAAGTTCCTGGTCGCCGACTGGGGCTCGGAGAAGTTCCGGCAGGTCCTGGAGGACGAGTACCTCAAGCGCAAGCTGGTCGACGGCCCGGCCCCGGCCCAGCCCGTGGAGCGCTGGCGCGACCACGTCGGCGTGCACCGGCAGAAGGACGGCCGCTTCTACGTCGGTTTCGCCCCCCGCGTCGGCCGCGTCGACGGCGCCACTCTCACGAAGATCGCGGAGCTCGCCGAGGCGCACGGCTCGGGCCGGGTCCGTACCACCGTCGAGCAGAAGATGATCGTGCTCGACGTCGAGGAGGCGCAGGTCCAGTCGCTGGTCGAGGCGCTGGAGGCGCTCGACCTGACTGCCAAGCCCTCCCCGTTCCGGCGCGGCACGATGGCCTGCACCGGCATCGAGTACTGCAAGCTGGCCATCGTCGAGACCAAGGCGCGCGGCGCCTCCCTGATCGACGAGCTGGAGCGCCGTATCCCGGACTTCGACGAGCCGATCACCATCAACCTCAACGGCTGCCCGAACGCCTGTGCGCGTATCCAGGTGGCGGACATCGGTCTCAAGGGCCAGCTGGTCCTCGACGACGACGGCAACCAGGTCGAGGGCTACCAGGTGCACCTGGGCGGCGCGCTCGGCCTGGAGGCCGGCTTCGGCCGCAAGGTGCGCGGTCTGAAGGTGACGGCGGAGGAACTGCCCGACTACGTCGAGCGGGTCCTGAAGCGGTTCCAGGCCGAGCGCGAGGACGGCGAGCGGTTCGCGACCTGGGCCGCGCGGGCTTCCGAGGAGGCGTTGTCGTGAGTGAGCGGGCCGCCCCCTTCTACTGCCCCTACTGCGGTGACGAGGACCTCCGTCCGAGCGAAGCCCTGGAAGGCGGCCACGGCGCGTGGGAATGCGCGGCGTGCAACCGCGCATTCCAGTTGAAGTTCCTCGGGCTGCTCGCCCGCGGACTTCGACCCACCGAGGCAGGGGGAGATCAGATATGACCACGGCTCAGGAAGAGCGCACGACGGCGGATCTCAAGGCGCTCGCCGAACAGGCGGGCCGCGACCTGGAGGACGCCACCGCGCTGGAGATCCTCCAGTGGGCGGTCGACACCTTCGGCAAGCAGTTCTGCGTGACCTCCTCGATGGAGGACGCGGTCGTCGCCCACCTGGCGTCCCGCGTGCTGAAGGGCGTCGACGTCGTCTTCCTCGACACCGGCTACCACTTCCCGGAAACCATCGGCACCCGGGACGCGGTCGAGGCCGTGATGCACGTCAACGTCATCACGCTCACCCCGCGCCAGACGGTCGCCGAGCAGGACGCGGAGTACGGCCCCAAGCTGCACGACCGCGACCCCGACCTGTGCTGCGCCATGCGCAAGGTGGAGCCTCTGGAGCGGGGTCTGAAGAACTACCTGGCCTGGGCGACCGGTCTGCGCCGCGACGAGTCCCCGACCCGGGCGAACACCCCGGTCGTCGGCTGGGACGACAAGCGGCAGAAGGTCAAGATCTCCCCGATCGCCCGCTGGACCCAGGACGACGTGGACGCGTACGTCGCCGAACACGGCGTACTGACCAACCCGCTGCTGATGGACGGTTACGCCTCCGTCGGCTGCGCCCCCTGCACCCGCCGCGTCCTGGAGGGCGAGGACGCGCGCGCCGGCCGCTGGGCCGGCCGGGCCAAGACCGAGTGCGGGCTGCACGGATGACGATCCCCGAGACACGTCAGGAGACACACGTGACGACCGGAGCCACCATCTGGCTCACGGGTCTGCCGAGTGCCGGCAAGACCACCATCGCGCACGAGCTGGCCGGCCGGCTCCGTGCGGAGGGCCACCTCGTCGAGGTGCTCGACGGCGACGAGATCCGCGAGTTCATCTCGGCGGGCCTCGGCTTCAGCCGCGAGGACCGGCACACCAACGTGCAGCGCATCGGCTTCGTCGCCGAACTGCTCGCCCGCAACGGCGTCAAGGCGCTCGTCCCGGTGATCGCGCCCTACGCGGACAGCCGCGAGGCCGTCCGCAAGCGCCACCAGGAGAGCGGGGCCGCCTACGTGGAGGTGCACGTGGCGACTCCCGTCGAGGTGTGCTCCGTACGCGATGTGAAGGGGCTGTACGCCAAGCAGGCCGCGGGCGAACTGTCCGGGCTGACCGGGGTCGACGACCCGTACGAGGAGCCCGAGTCGCCCGACCTGCGGATCGAGTCGCAGCACCAGACCGTGCAGGAGTCCGCCGCGGCGGTCCACTCGCTGCTCACCGAAAGGGGACTGGCATGACGACGACCGTTGCCACTGTCGAGGAGGGCACGGATTCTCCGTACGCCCTCTCGCACCTCGACGCGCTGGAGTCCGAGGCCGTGCACATCTTCCGCGAGGTGGCGGGTGAGTTCGAGCGGCCGGTGATTCTCTTCTCCGGCGGCAAGGACTCCATCGTCATGCTGCACCTGGCGCTGAAGGCCTTCGCCCCCGCGCCGATCCCCTTCTCGCTGCTGCACGTGGACACCGGGCACAACTTCCCCGAGGTCCTCGAGTACCGCGACCGCACGGTCGAGAAGCACGGGCTGCGCCTCCATGTGGCCTCGGTACAGGACTACATCGACCGCGGTGTGCTGCGCGAACGGCCCGACGGGACTCGTAACCCGCTGCAGACGCTGCCGCTCACCGAGAAGATCCAGAGCGAGAAGTTCGACGCTGTGTTCGGCGGCGGACGGCGGGACGAGGAGAAGGCCCGCGCCAAGGAGCGGGTGTTCTCGCTGCGGGACGAGTTCTCGCAGTGGGACCCCCGTCGTCAGCGGCCCGAGCTGTGGAACCTGTACAACGGCCGGCACGCGCCCGGCGAGCACGTCCGCGTCTTCCCGCTGTCCAACTGGACCGAACTGGACGTCTGGCAGTACATCGCCCGAGAGGGCATCGAGCTGCCGGAGATCTACTTCGCCCATGAGCGCGAGGTGTTCCAGCGGGCCGGCATGTGGCTGACCGCCGGTGAGTGGGGCGGGCCGAAGGACGGCGAGACCGTCGAGAAGCGGCTCGTCCGCTACCGCACGGTCGGCGACATGTCCTGCACAGGTGCGGTCGACTCCGACGCCACCACGCTGGAGGCCGTGATCACGGAGATCGCCGCCTCCCGGCTGACCGAGCGGGGCGCGACGCGCGCCGACGACAAGCTCTCCGAGGCCGCGATGGAAGACCGCAAGCGCGAGGGGTACTTCTAGACATGAGCACGCTCACGACCGAGGAACTCTCGGCCACCACCCTGCTGCGGTTCGCCACCGCCGGCTCCGTCGACGACGGCAAGTCCACGCTCGTCGGACGCCTGCTGCACGACTCCAAGTCGATCCTCACCGACCAGCTGGAGGCCGTCGAACGCGCCTCCGCGAGCCGCGGTCAGGAAGGTCCCGACCTCGCACTCCTTACGGACGGTCTGCGGGCCGAGCGGGAGCAGGGCATCACGATCGATGTCGCCTACCGCTACTTCGCGACCCCGCGCAGGCGGTTCATCCTCGCCGACACCCCCGGCCATGTGCAGTACACCCGCAACATGGTCACCGGTGCCTCCACCGCCGAGCTGACGGTGATCCTGATCGACGCCCGCAACGGCGTCGTCGAGCAGACCCGCCGGCACGCCGCCCTCGCCGCGCTGCTGCGGGTGCCGCACGTGGTCCTCGCCGTGAACAAGATGGACCTGGTCGACTACCAGGAGTCCGTGTTCGCCGCGATCGCCGAGGAGTTCACGGCGTACGCGCTCGAGCTGGGCGTCCCGGAGGTCACCGCGATCCCGATCTCGGCGCTGGCCGGCGACAACGTCGTGGAGCCGTCCGCGAACATGGACTGGTACGGCGGTCCGACCGTCCTTGAGCACCTGGAGACGGTCCCGGTCGCCCACGACCTGAGCCACTGCCACGCCCGCCTTCCCGTGCAGTACGTGATCCGGCCGCAGACCGCCGAGCACCCGGACTACCGCGGGTACGCGGGCCAGATCGCGGCGGGTTCCTTCCACGTCGGCGAGCAGATCACGGTCCTGCCGTCCGGCCGGTCGACGAAGATCTCCGGCATCGACCTCCTCGGCAAGCCGGTCGACGTCGCCTGGACCACGCAGTCGGTCACCCTCCTGCTTCAGGACGACATCGACATCTCGCGCGGCGACCTGATCGTGCCCAGCAAGGACGCGCCGCCGACCACCCAGGACATCGAGGCGACCGTCTGCCACGTGGCCGACGCGCCGCTGACCGTCGGCCACCGGGTGCTGCTCAAGCACGGCACCCGCACGGTCAAGGCGATCGTGAAGGACATCCCGTCCCGGCTCACGCTCGCCGACCTGTCCCTGCACCCGCACCCGGGGCAGCTCGTCGCCAACGACATCGGCCGGGTGAAGATCCGTACCGCCGAGCCACTGCCGGTCGACTCCTACGCCGACTCCCGGCGCACCGGTTCGTTCATCCTGATCGACCCGAACGACGGCACCACGCTCACCGCCGGCATGGTCGGCGAGTCGTTCGCCTCTCCGGAGCCCGTCAAGGACGCGGCCGAGGACGACGGGTGGGACTTCTGAGCATGAACTCCACCGACTACTACTCCACCTTCGCGAAGGAGGGCGGCCGCGTCGGCAGCGGTGCTCTCGGCAGCGGGCAGGGCGGGGTGGCGCGATGTGTGCGCTGACGTACGCGCACCGCTCGCGCGCCCGCACCCCCCACCGCCGTAGACGAAAACCTGCCGAGTTCCCGGCCACGACCTGAGAGACCGTGACCGCCGGGCCAACGAGAGGAACACCTCCCGTGCCTGCCAACCGATCCGCCCTCCTGCGCCGCGGGATAATCGCCGTCGCCACGCTCCCTCTGCTCGCCCTCGCCGCCTGCGGCTACGGCTCCCAGGCCAAGGACGACGGCGCCGCCAAGGTCGCCGCCGGGGCGAAGAAGATCGACGGTCTCGACTCCGTCAAGATCGGCTACTTCGGCAACCTGACCCACGCGACCGCGCTGGTCGGAATGCAGAAGGGCTTCTTCCAGAAGGAGCTGGGGGCCACCAAGGTCGACCCCGCGATCTTCAACGCCGGCCCCTCCGAGATCGAGGCGCTCAACTCCGGTTCCCTCGACATCGGCTGGATCGGCCCCTCCCCGGCGATCAACGGTTACACCAAGTCGGACGGCAAGAACCTGCGCATCATCGGCGGTTCGGCGTCCGGCGGGGTGAAGCTCGTGGTCAACCCTGAAAAGATCAAGTCCCTGAAGGACGTCAAGGGCAAGAAGATCGCCACCCCGCAGCTGGGCAACACGCAGGACGTGGCGTTCCTCAACTGGATCGCGGACCAGGGCTGGAAGGTCGACGCGCAGAGCGGCAAGGGCGATGTCACGGTCGTCCGCAGTGACAACAAGGTCACTCCGGACGCCTTCAAGGCCGGTTCCGTCGACGGTGCCTGGGTGCCGGAACCGACCGCGTCGAAGCTGGTCGCCGAGGGCGGCAAGGTGCTGCTGGACGAGGCGACGCTGTGGCCGGACAAGAAGTTCGTGATCACGAACATCATCGTGCGGCAGGGCTTCCTCAAGGAGCACCCGAAGGCCGTCGAGGCCGTGCTGAAGGCCTCCGTCGAGACGAACAAGTGGATCAACGCCCACCCGGACGAGGCGAAGGCGTCGGCGAACAGGCAGTTGGAGCTCGAGTCGGGCAAGGCCCTGCCGGCGGACGTCCTGGACCCGGCATGGAAGTCGATCCAGTTCACCGACGATCCACTGGCCTCCACCCTCAACACCGAGGCGGAGCACGCGGTCAAGGCCGGCCTGCTGGAGAAGCCCGACCTGAAGGGCATCTACGACCTCACGCTGCTCAACAAGGTCCTCAAGGCCGAGGGCGCAAGCCCGGTCGACGACGCCGGTCTCGGCGTCAGCTGATCGAACGACCCCGATGAGTCCCCAGGAGGTGACGACCATGGCCACGACCCTCGCCAAGGCCGCCGACGGTACCGAGACGGCCGAGTACGCCGCCCGCATCGAGCACGTCTCGAAGTCGTTCGCGGGCCCCGCCGGGCAGCAGCTCGTGCTGGACGACATCACCCTCGATGTCGCGCCCGGCGAGTTCGTCACCCTCCTGGGGGCCTCGGGCTGCGGCAAGTCCACGCTGCTGAACCTGGTGGCGGGGCTCGACGAGCCCAGCGCGGGTGGCATCACGACGGACGGGCGTCCGGCGCTGATGTTCCAGGAGCACGCCCTCTTCCCGTGGCTGACCGCGGGCAAGAACATCGAACTCGCCCTGCGCCTGCGGGGAGTTCCGAAGAACTTGCGGCGCGACCAGGCCGAGGAGCTGCTCGAGCTCGTCCGGCTGAAGGGCGCGTACGGCAAGCGGGTGCACGAGCTGTCGGGCGGTATGCGCCAGCGTGTCGCGCTGGCCCGGGCGCTCGCGCAGGAGTCCAAGCTGCTGCTGATGGACGAGCCGTTCGCGGCGCTGGACGCCATCACGCGGGATGTGCTGCACGACGAGATCACCCGGATCTGGGCGGAGACCGGGGTCTCCGTCCTCTTCGTCACGCACAACGTGCGCGAGGCGGTACGGCTCGCGCAGCGGGTCGTCCTGCTGTCCTCCCGGCCGGGCCGGATCGCGCGCGAGTGGACCGTGGACATTGCGCAGCCGCGCCGCATCGAGGACGCCCCCGTCGCGGAGCTGTCCATCGAGATCACCGAAGTACTGCGTGGGGAGATCCGCCGCCATGGCCAGCACTGAGCCGAAGACCGCCGAGGCCAAGGCCCGGGGCAACGCCCAGGGGAATTACGGGCTGGACGGCCTGGAGGCGGGTCTGGACGCCCTGGAGGTCTCGGTCACCGGCCGTACGCCCTTCCGGCAGACCTTCGTCAACAAGATCCTGCCGCCGATCATCGCGATCGCCGTGGTCCTCGTGGGCTGGCAGATCACCTACCACGTCGTCGACGATCCGACCAAGATGGCCTCACCGGGCGACGTGTGGAACGTCGTGCACCAGGCGTGGCTGCAGGGCGAGCTGCTCGGCTACATCTGGACCAGCGTCTCGCGCGGTCTGCTGGGCTTCCTGTTCGCGCTGGTCATCGGCACCCCGCTGGGTCTGCTGGTGGCCCGGGTGAAGTTCGTGCGCGCGGCCATCGGCCCGATCCTGTCCGGCCTGCAGTCGCTGCCGTCGGTGGCCTGGGTGCCGCCGGCCGTGCTCTGGCTGGGCCTGAACAACTCGATGATGTACGCGGTGATCCTGCTCGGCGCCGTGCCGTCCATCGCCAACGGTCTGGTGTCCGGCGTCGACCAGGTGTCGCCGCTGTTCCTGCGGGCGGGCCGCACGATGGGTGCGACGGGTCTGAAGGGCACCTGGTTCATCACGCTGCCGGCCGCGCTGCCCGGTTATGTGGCCGGTCTGAAGCAGGGCTGGGCGTTCTCCTGGCGGTCGCTGATGGCGGCCGAGATCATCGCGTCCTTCCCCGACCTCGGCGTGGGCCTCGGGCAGCTGCTGGAGAACGGCCGCAACGCCAGCGACATGGCCATGGTGTTCGAGGCCATCCTGCTCATCCTGTTCGTCGGTATCGCCATCGACCTGCTGATCTTCAGCCCGCTGGAGCGGTGGGTGCTGCGCAGCCGCGGTCTGCTGGTGAAGAGCTGAAGTCCCATGTATCGGAAGCCGGTTCGTCCCGTCCTCGTGGTGGTCGCCCACGGCAGCCGTGATCCGCGGCATGCCGCGACCGTGCACGCCCTGGTGCGTCGCGTACGGTCGCTGCGGCCGGGCGTGCGGGTGGAGACCGGCTTCCTGGACTTCAACGTCCCTTCCGTGCAGGGCGTGCTGGAGTCCCTGGCGGCGGAGGGTGTGCGGGACGTCGTAGCTCTGCCGCTGTTGCTGACGCGCGCCTTCCACGCGAAGGCGGACATCCCCGCCGTTCTGCGGGACGCGCCGCCGCGGCTGCGGATCCGGCAGGCGGAGGTGCTCGGCCCGTCGCCGCTGCTGCTGACCGCTCTCGAGCGGCGGTTGTACGAGGCGGGGTTGACGCCCGCCGACAAGTCCTCGACCGGGGTCGTGCTGGCCTCGGCGGGGTCCACCGACCCGGAGGCGATCGCAGTGATCGCTGAAATCGCGCGGGAGTGGCGGCACACCGGTTGGTGCGCCGTGCGGCCTGCGTTCGCCTCCGCATCTCTTCCCCGCACTCAGGACGCGGTACGGGAGCTTCGGGCCCTTGGCTGTGCGAAGGTCGCGGTCGCGCCGTACGTCCTCGCGCCGGGCTTTCTTCCCGACCGCATCGCGCGGGGCGCCGCCGAGGCGGACGTGCTGGCCGAGGTGCTCGGTCCGGCGACGGAGGTGGCGCGGGTGCTGCTGGAGCGGTACGACGCGGCGCGGATGCCGCTGGCGGCCGCGGCCAGCGCCTGACGTGCGGTCTTCCTGACCGGTCCGACCTGCTCGGATTCCGTGGAAGTCGCCTCCTCCCGGCCGGAGATCTGCTGGGATGGTCCCTCGAGGAATCGGTCGGAGAGAGCGGACGAGTCAAGTGACCCTCGCCCAGCTGCACTACACCTCGGCTCCGCCCGGGCCCGAGGGGTCGGGCTTCCGGTTCACCGCGGTCAGCGCGGGCGTTCCGCAGGGGCTGCTGCGGGAGGCGGAACAGCTAATCGGGTACGAGCCGCCGCGCGACTTCCCGACCCGGCCCGACGCCGAACAGCTCAAGAGCTTCCCCACGGCCCTCAGTTTCAGCGAACTCACCGACGGAGGGCGGCTGCTGAGCCGCAGCGTGTACACCGGAGCCGACCACAGCGGGCGCTGGGGCAACTTCCACGCGCACGCCGTCCATCTACCGCCCGGGACGCGGCTCCCGGACGGCGCGCTGCCCATCACCGCGTGGGAGTCGCCGCGTTGGGCCGACGCCACTCCCCCGGGCGGCCGGCCCGAGCCGGTCGACCGCTTCGAACCGTCCGGCCTGTTCCGCAAGGAGGGGCTGGTCGCGTTCGCGGCGTCCCGGGCCGACCGGCTCGCGGCCTTCTTCGCCGATCTGCGGGCGCTCGCGACGGACCCGGACGCCGGCCGGCTCGTGATCGTGGAGCACGACAGTGCCGACGTGGCCCAGTGGATCGCGCTCGCCTGCACGGTGCTGCCCCGCGAACAGGCGCACCGGCTGACCTTCACCACGTACACGCGGCGCCCTCAGCAGGCCCGCCAGCGGATCATCGGCGCGCTGCCGTCGTCGGAGTCGGTCGCCCACGACCACCGCTTCCGGGTGCACGACTGCACCGGCAGCCCGCCGTCCGAGCCGGTCACCGACGCCTGGGCCGAGGTGTGCGCCCGGATCTGGTGTGCCGGGCGGCCGGAGCTGTTCCGCGACGCCGAGGACCTCGGCCCTCTCGCCGTGGCCGCCCTCACCTCGGGCATCGCCCTGCGCACCGACGCCCGCGCGGTCGCCGCACGCTGGGCGGCCGACCACGCCGGCACACTGCCCGATGCGACGCTGGGCGCGCTGGTGGAGGGGTTGTGTGCGGAGGGTGTCGCGGGCGTACGGCATCACGGTGCCGTCCCGTACCCGGGCTCGGTGGCGCGGGCCCCGTCGGCTGCGGCCGTCGATAGCCCCGCTGCCCCTCCTCCCCCTCCGCCCG
>NZ_NTGE01000101.1:110060-110618 GCF_002291145.1 Streptomyces sp. SA15 | reverse complement strand
CCTCCTGGGGCCGCCCCGGCTGGCGCGCGCTGGCTCCCTCCTGCGGGGGATGCCTGCGCGGCCGTACGTCGGTCTCGCTGGCCGGGTTCGCCCGGCTGGCCGGAGAGGGCCTGCGGGTGGTGGCCGGAAAGGGCGCCGCGCTGCCCATGGCCGACCTCGCCGAGGCCGACGGGCTGGGCGTGCCCGAACTCGTCGCGGAGGCCGCCCTCCTCCAGGCCCGGCTGGACTGGTTCCAGGCCCAGCTGGCGCGACTCGGCGAGCACGGGCCGGGCGGCGCGCCGCAAGGGTAGCGGGGGCCGGTCAGGGTACCCGGAGGTTCCGAAACCGAGAGGAGGCGGAACCGTGACCGGGACCACGGCCCACAGGCCGGCACACGACGAACACCATTCGGTGGGGGAGCTCGTCGGACAGGCCAGCGAACAGCTTTCCCGGCTCGTACGACAGGAAGTGGCCCTCGCCAAGGCGGAACTGGCCCAGAAGGGCCGCCGCGCCGGACGCGGCGGCGAGCTGCTCGGCGCCGCGGGCGCCGTCGGCTACGCCGGCCTGCTCGCCCTGGCC
>NZ_NTGE01000101.1:0-110050 GCF_002291145.1 Streptomyces sp. SA15 | reverse complement strand
TGGCCGCCACGGCCGCCGCCGCGCTCTCGCTGGCGCTGCCCGTGTGGGCCTCGGCGCTCATCGTGACGGCCGTGCTGTTCGCACTCGCGGGCCTGCTCGCGGCGACCGGCCGCGCCCAGCTGCGCCGCGCAACACCGCCCACGCCCGAGGAGGCCCTCGGCAGCGTCAGGGCCGACGTCGAGGAGATCAAGGAAAGGGCGCACCGATGACGCAGGAGCGGGACAAGGCGGCGCAGGGGCGCGAGGCGGTGGGGGCGAAGGGACCCGATGAACTGCGCCGCGAGATCGAACGGACCCGGAGCGAACTCGGCGACACGGTCGAGGAATTGGCCGGGAAGGCGGATGTGAAGGGACGGGCGCGGGCTCGGGCGGCCGATCTTCGCGACAAGGCGGGGGCGGTCACGGTGCAGCTGCGGAGCAGCGCGGCGCAGGCGGGGCACACGGTCCAGGGGAAGGCGAGCCACGCGGGTCACGCCGTTGAGCACAGCCTGCCCGGTCCGATACGCAGTGCCGTGCAGGTCGGAGTGCGTCATCCCCGGCCCGTGCTGGTTGTCGGCGCGGCGGCGGGGGTCGTGGTCGCGGCGGGGGTGTGGCGGCGTAGGCATGGTGGGCGCTGAGTGACGAGTGGGCGCCGGGGTTGCCCTTGGGTGGGTGACTTCGGCGCCCACTCATGCCCGAGTGACCCCAGCTGCGCGGTCGTCCCCTCACCGAACACTCCAACCGTCTGGACAAAAAAAGTTTTCGGTGAGACGGTGGACCCATGCTGGACGTGACCGTGATCGAGGACCCCGAGGCCGCAGCCGTCTCCCTGGACCCCATAAGGGCCCGGCTGCTCGCCGAGCTGGCGGCCGGACCCGCGTCGGCCGCCATGCTGGCCGGCAAGGTCGGACTGCCCAGACAGAAGGTGAACTACCACCTGAAGGCACTGGAGCGGCACGGCCTGGTCGAGCTGGCCGGTGAACGCCGCAAGGGCAACGTCACCGAGCGGCTGATGCGCGCGACCGCCGCTTCGTACGTCATCTCGCCGCTCGCCCTCGCCTCCGTGCAGCCGGACCCGGACCGCTTCCGGGACCAGCTCTCCGCGCGCTGGCTGCTCGCGCTCGGTGCCCGCCTGGTGCGGGACGTCGGCTCGCTGATCACCGGCGCCGCGAAGGCCCGTAAGCGGTTGGCGACGTACGCGCTGGACGGCGAGGTGCGCTTCGCCTCGGCCGCCGACCGGGCCGCGTTCATCCAGGAGCTGACGGTCGGAGTCGGCGCGCTGATCCGCAAGTACGACGCGCCCGACGCCGAGGGCGGCCGCGACCACCGGATCGTCGTGGCCGTCCATCCCACGGTCAAACCCACGGTCGAGAACCAGCCCGCCCCGGAATTGGATCAGTAGGAGTCAGGAACCCACCATGTCCAAGGAATTCGAGATCGCCCGCGAGTTCGAGGTCGACGCCACGCCGGAACAGGTGTGGGACGCGATCACCAACAACACCGGCGGCTGGCTGTGGCCGTCGGAGCCGCCCGAGCCGCGCGTGGGCGGCAAGGGGGCGATGGGCTCCACGGTCACCGCCTGGGACCCGCCGCACCACTACACCAACCGCACGGAGGACGTCGAGGGCATCTCCGAGCAGACCCTCAACCAGCTCGATTACACCATCGAGCCGCGCGAGGGGGGCCGCCGTGCCTGGGTGCGGTACGTGCACAGCGGGATTCTTGTCGACGACTGGGACAACCAGTACGACGCCGCGGGCCGGCACACCGACTTCTACCTGCACACCCTGCGCCAGTACCTGACGCACTTCGACCGCCGCCCGGTCGCCTTCGCCACCTTCGACGGCCCCGACGCGTCCAAGGCGTCCGGCTCCTTCGCCGCCGTCGGCCGGGCGCTGGGCCTCGCGGACGACACGGCCGTGGGCGCCAGCGTCCAGGCCCGCGGTCCCGAGGGGCGGGTCCTCGATGCCGTAGTGGACTTCCGCAACCCGTATTTCCTCGGGCTGCGCACCGAGGACGCTCTGATCCGCGTCTTCGGGCGTGACCACTGGGGCTACCCGGTCGGCATGAGCGTCCACGACTTCGCGCCCGGCGCCGACGCCAAGGCGGACGAGGACGCCTGGAAGGGCTGGCTGGACGGGGTGTTCAGCCAGCCCTGATCACCATGATCGATTACGGCGTGAACCGCAGCACCTGCGGGTCGTGGTCGCTGATCTGGTCGTTGAACTCCGAGTTGACGTGCACGCTGTCGTACTCGAAGTCGCAGGACCACCGGATCGACGGGCTGACCAGGATCTGGTCGAGGACCTGGGCGTTGCCCTGGTAGACGTACGAGTAACGCTCGCTCTTCGGCAGCGACTTGATCGCCGACCAGAGCGCGCCGTCGTCCTCCAGCAGCTTGGTGGTGCCGGAGAACTCGAAGTCGTTGATGTCGCCGAGGGTGACGACGTCCGCGTTCTTCTGGGTGGCCAGGATCTGCTTGACGAAGGTGTTCACCGCGGTCGCCTGGGCGTGGCGCTGGGTCTCCGAGCTGCGCGTCGGCGGCTGGTACTGCGAGGTCAGGGCCTGGTCGCCGCCCTTGGAGTTGAAGTGGTTGGCGATCACGAAGACCGTACGGCCGCGGAAGACGAACTCGCCGGCCAGCGGCTTGCGGCTGTTGGCCCAGGCGGTGTTCGTCGGGTCGATCCGCCCGGGGGAGACCGTCAGCGCCGCGCGGCCGTGCTCCTTGGTGACGCCGACGGCGGTCGTGGCGTCGCCGCCCGCGCGGTCGGTGAAGGACACCCGCTCCGGGTTGAACAGGAACACCTGGCGGATGTTGCCGCCCGGCTCGCCGCCGTCGGTGTTGTTGGCCGGGTCGACCGAGCGCCAGTCGTACTTCGGGCCGCCGGCCGCGACGATCGCGTCGGTCAGCTTGGTCAGCGTCTGGTCGGCGGCGACCGTGCCGTCGTTCTTCGAGCCGTTGTTGTCCTGGATCTCCTCCAGGGACACGATGTCGGGCGACTGGAGGTTGTGCACGATCGCGGCGGCGTGCTCCTCGAAGGTGGCGTCGGTCGGGTCGAGGTTCTCGACGTTGTACGTCGCGACCGCCAGCTCGCCCCGCTTCTGCTTCTCGGTGGTCTCCCGCTCGAGGCCGCCGCCCTTCAGGGAGCCGATCTTGTTGGCGACGAGGGTGTAGCCGCCGAACTGGTTGTAGTCCAGCGGGCCCGCGGTGGTCCCGGTGAGGGTGTCGCCGACGTTCGCGGTCGGGAAGTCGGCAACCGCGCCGAGGGACTGGATCTGGAGCCGGCCGGTGTTCTGGGAGTCGTAGGAGCCGTAGACCGTGCCGCCGCGGCGGTTGCGGTTCTCCCACGGCTTCACCGTGACCCACAGCTCGGTGAACGGGTCGGTGGCGCCGACCACACGCGTGTCCGAGACCTGGACGTTCATGCCCTCCAGGGACTCGTACCGGTCCAGGGCGTACTTCGACGGCTGGAGGGTCAGGCCGTTGACCGAACCGTTCGCGGCCGCGTCGCCGACCGGTGCGTAGGCGCTCGGCACGGACTTCGCGTCGATGACGGTGGCCGCCGGAACCGCGTTGCCGCTGGAGACGACGGTGACCGTCGGGCGGACGATCTCGGTGAGCGCCTGGTTGCCGGAGGAGGTGCCGCCGGGGACGAACTCCGAGATCGTGCCGGAGACGGTCACGGCGTCGCCGACCGCGACCTTCGGGGTCGAGCCGGTGAAGACGAAGACACCCTCACTGGTGGCCGGGTCGGCGTCCGGGTTCGGGTCCTGGATCCAGAAGCCTCGGGACGAGCCGTAGGTCCGTACGCCGGTGACGATTCCGGTCACGTCCGTGACCTGCTTGCCGGCGTAGGGGGATATCCGGGTCGTGCCCTGGATGTCATGGATGCGCACGGAGTCCGCGTGCGCGGGTGAGGTGAGGACGACGGTCGACGCCGCGGAACAGACGGCGGCGACGGTGAGCGCGGCGAGACGCGCGGAAGACTTGCTCGGCAACGGGATCCCTCCGGGGACGTACATGGGCGCCGGGACGAGGGTGGAGCGTGGAACCGTGGGAGCCGCGACCTGTGGGGCGGTGGCGACGCGCGTAGAAAATACGGTGAACAAGTGTCCGACAGATTTCTACGCGCGTAATCTCCTTCCTGCGCAAGCCACTTGTCAAGGTTTCAGCCATGTACGGGTCCTGTCCGGGAGATGAACCGGGCGGCATGGGTGGAAAGCGGTCTAGGCTGAGCGGCTGAGTGGTACGTCGCGTCCCCTAGGAGAACCAGCCGATGTCAGACAGCTCGCCCCTGCCGCCGGCGCGGCTGCACCCCGAAGCGGAGTTGGCGCGGGACGCGCTGTCCACGCCGCTGCTGTCGAGTGCCGCGCGGCTCGCCCGCTGGGCCGGCCCGGACACCCGGGTCGACGCCGGGGGCGGACTCGTCGACGAGCAGCTGCCGGCGGCGGCCGAGGCACTCGGGCTGAGTGGGGAGGACGCCGCGGCGGACGCGAGCGAGGCCTGGCGGGTCGCCGTCGACACCGGGCTCGTCGAGGTCGTCGACGAGGAAGCGGGCACCGTCGCGGCGGGCGCGGACCTGGCGCTGCTGACCGGCGGTTCGCCGCAGGACGTGCTCGCGGTCTGGCTGGGCGCCCTGGAGACGGTGGTCGCCGACGCGAGTGTGCCGGACCTGGACGACTTGGTGGAGGCCGTGGACACGGGCGACGGGATCGACCTCTCGTCCCTGGACTGGAACCCGGAGGCCGAGTCGGAGTTCCTGGACGGCGTGCTCGGGAACCTGTACCTCCTCACCGTCAACGAGGACGGGCCGGGGGACGGCACCGTGCCGCTGCCCGCGCTGGCCGCGTCCATGATCGTGCCCAGCGACATGGGGGAGCCCACCAACGACATACTGGAGCAGGTGTCCGACGCGATGATGCGCCTCGACGACCAGTTCCGGATGCTGGAGCCGGTCGGGCTGGTGGAGTACCAGCCCGTCGACGAGTCGCTGATGGCAGACGTGGAAGAAGCCGCCGAGGAGCCGTCGGCCCCCGTCGACGAAACCGACGTCTCCCGCTACGGCATGGTGCGGCTGACCCCGCTCGGCCTGTACGGGCTGCGGGCGCGGCTGCTGGAGGCCGGTCTCGAGGCGCCCGCGGTCGGCGACCTCGCGGACAAGGGCGCCGACGCGCTGTTCGACGGGACGGCGACGTTCCCGCCGGCGGCGGCGCAGGCCGAGACCGAGCAGTGGCTGGCACGCCGCGACCCCCTCGCCGCCGCACGCGAGTTGCTGGCGGCCGCGCGCGGCTCGGACACCGGCGCCCCGCTCAGGCGGCTGCACTGCCAGCAGGCACTGTCCCTGGTCGGCGCACAGGCCGAGCCCGCCCTGCGCGAGGTGCTCGACGACGCCGAGCTCGGCGGACTGGCACGGGTCTGGCTGACCGAGCGGGGCGCCACGGACGTGCCGGCGCCGTCCGGGGACATGGTGTTCTGGCTGACCGTCGACACGATCGCCGCACAGCTGGCGGCCGAGGGGAACTCCGAGGAGCTCAGGGCGCTGGTGGAGGGACTGGCCCAGCAGCACAGCGCGTTCTTCACGACGGCCTGGCGGGTCGACCACCCGGCCACCGCGGACGTGCTGGAGGCGATGGGGCGGCTGCATCCGGACAAGAAGATCGCGAAGGAAGCCCGCAAGGCGGCCTTCAAGGCGCGATCGCAGCAAGGGAGTTGAGCGAGAGGGGCCGAGAGGTTCCTTTCGGCCCCCCGGGACGCCGCGTGCGCGTTCATGGAAGCGGACCCGGTGAAGACTCCCGGCGTTCAACCCGCGTTCAGACATGGGCGGGACCGTGGCGCCGACCGAGGTCCGCCACCCTCCACTGGCATACCCACCGTCACAGGAGACACCATGTCGCTCACCCGCAGGGACTTCGCCAGAAAATCCGCGATCACCGGTGCCGGCGTCGCGCTGGCGGGCAGCGTCGGCGCCCTCGCCACCGCTCCCGGAGCCCTCGCGTCCTACGACACCGACAGCGCGGACGAGGAGTCGGCGGACGCCTACGGCGGGGTCGGCTATGGACCCCTGATCCCCGACCCGAAGGGCATCCTCGCGCTGCCCGCCGGGTTCAAGTACCGCATCATCACCTACAGCGGAAAGACCAAGCTGGAGTCGGGCGAGTTCACCCCCTCCAACCACGACGGCACGGCCACCTTCGTCGGCCCGCGCGGCACGACCCTCCTCGTCAACAACCACGAGCTGAAGGGCCCGCGCGCCAACTGGAAGTACCCGGTCCCGCTCACGGAGGGCCTCGTCTACGACCCCGCCGCCTCCGGCGGCTGCACGGTCGTCGAGGTCCGCCCCGACGGACAGGTCGCCGAATGGGTCGGCATCGCCGGTACCTCCACCAACTGCGCGGGCGGCAGCACTCCCTGGGGTACCTGGCTCACCTGCGAGGAGAACTCCGACCGGGCCGGCACCAACGGCATGACCAAGGACCACGGCTACGTCTTCGAGGTCGACCCCGTCGACCGGCGCGCCAACCGCGCCCCCAAGCCGCTGAAGTTCTTCGGCCGCTACGACCACGAGGCCGTCGTCATCGACCCCAAGCGCGGCCACGCCTACCTCACCGAGGACGCCTCCAACCCCAACGGGCTTTTCTTCCGCTGGACCCCGCCCAAGGGCTTCGAGTACGGCCGTGGCAAGTTCCGCACCCTCGCCGACGACGCCGGCGTCCTCCAGGCGCCCAAGTGCTACGACTCCGGCGGCAAGTTCGTCGACGACCTCTCCCGCGCCACGAAGATCGGCACCGTGTACGGCGTGGACTGGGTGGACGTACCCGACCGCGACGCCAAGACGGTCGCCGTGCGCAAGCAGTTCGGCGCCGGCGAGATCACCCGCGCCCGCAAGCTGGAGGGCATGTGGTGGGGCGACGGCGGCGCCTACATCGTCTCCTCGTACGCCCGTGAGGAGAGCCCCGGCGCCGCGCACGACGGCCAGGTCTGGTTCTACGACCCCAAGCGCCGCACGCTGACGCTGAAGGTCCTGCTCGGCGTCAACCCCGACCCGTCCAAGGACGGCGCCTTCGACGGCCCCGACAACATCACCGTCTCCCCGTACGGCGGCCTGATCCTCGCCGAGGACGGCGAGGGCGTCTCGCACCTCTTCGGCGCGACCGACAGCGGCCGCACGTACCCCATCGCCCGCAACGACCTGAACGTCGGCACCGAAGAGGAGCCGGAGTACAGCGAGTTCGCCGGTGTCACGTTCTCGCCGGACGGGCGGACGCTGTTCGCGAACATTCAGGACCCGGGCATTCTGCTGGCGATCACCGGGCCCTGGAAGCGGCAGCGGCGGTAAGGCCGAAAGCGGTAATTAATTCGGTCGCACCGCCGAAGCTGCGCCTCCTACAGTGAGATCACAACATCACGCACCTCCCGGTGCGATGGCAGCGGCTACTTCTCTCTCAAAGAATCCACAGCCGCCGCCGACTTGATCTCGGGAGGCGCAGCTCATGGTGGGTGCCCGGTGCGCAGGCAACGGTTACTTCATTGGATCTGGCGGCTGCGGGTTCGAGTCCCGTCATCGACTTCGGGTCGGTGTAGCTCAATTCGGCAGAGCACCAGGCTAAGTCCGTCGCCGACTCCTGATCTCGGGCACCCTGCTTCTTTGCGCTGCGCTTCCCTCCGAAACCTCTCATGAATTCGGGGGAATTCAGCATGGCGCGATTCAACGCCCGGACGGCCAAGGCCCGGCCGACCTCGCGGGTGACGTCGACGGGCCGGGTGCTCCGTACCTACGAGGGCGGCCGCGGCCGCGAGCGAGACGCGCGCTCCGAGCTTTTCCTGTTGTCGATTTCCCACTTCGTCTCGCAGCAGACCTTCTACGAGACCGGCGCCGCCCGCGACGACCGGTTCGCCACGCTCGTGCGCGAGCTCGCCGTCAGCGACCCGGAGTGGACGGCCGGCCTGCTCGGCTGGCTGCGCGGCGAGGGCAACCTCCGTACGGCCGCGGTCGTGGGCGCCGCCGAGTACGTGAAGGCGCGACTGGAGGCCGGGGCGACCGAAGGTCCGGCGAACCGGCAGGTCGTCGCCTCCGTACTCCAGCGTCCCGACGAGCCCGGCGAGCTGCTCGCGTACTGGACCGCGATGTACGGCCGCAACGTCCCGAAGCCCGTGAAGCGCGGCATCGCCGACGCCGTACGGCGCCTGTACAGCGGCAAGTCGCTGCTGAAGTACGACACCGCGTCGAAGGGCTACCGCTTCGGCGACATCCTCAATCTCGTGCACGCGGCCCCGGACCCGGACAAGCCGTGGCAGGGCGACCTCTTCCAGTACGCCCTCGACCGCCGGCACAACCCGGACACGGCCGTGCCGCCCGCGTCGAACCGGACGCTGGTCGCCCATCGTGAGCTGATGGCGCTGCCGGTCGAGGAGCGGCGCGCGGTGGTCACGTCCGAGGGCGGTGCCGAGCGGCTCGCGGCGGCCGGGATGACCTGGGAGGCGCTGGCGGGCTGGCTGCAGGGGCCGATGGACAAGGCGGCCTGGGAGGCGGTGATTCCATCGATGAGTGCGATGGCATCGACCCGCAACCTGCGGAACTTCGACGAGGCCGGTGTCTCGGACGAGGTGGCCGCCCAGGTCGCGGCGAAGATCAGCGACCCGGCACAGGTCGCGCGCTCGCGGCAGTTCCCCTTCCGGTACCTCGCCGCGTACCAGCACGCGCCGTCGCTGCGCTGGGCGTACCCGCTGGAGCAGGCGCTCGGTCACTCGCTGGGCAACGTGCCCGCGCTGCCCGGCCGGACGCTGGTGCTCGTCGACCGCTCGGGCTCGATGTTCCACTCGCGGCTGTCGGACCGCTCGGAGCTCGACCGGGCCGACGCGGCGGCGATCTTCGGTACGGCGCTCGCGCTGCGGGCGGCGGACGCGGATCTCGTAGAATTCGGGACATCGAGCAATCGCGTGAGGTTCCGCACGGGCGAGTCCGTGCTGAAGGTCCTCGGCCGCTTCGGCGACCTGGGCGGCACCGACACGACCGAGGCGGTGCGTCGGCACTACAAGAAGCACGACCGGGTGCTGATCGTCACCGACGAGCAGTACGCGTTCAACCGCCACGGCGACCCGACCGAGCAGGTCCCGGCCGACGTGCCGGTCTACACCTGGAACCTGGCCGGGTACCGGGCGGGCCACGGCCCGTCGGGGAAGGGGAACAGGCACACCTTCGGAGGGCTGTCGGACGCCGCTTTCCGGATGGTGCCGCTGCTCGAGGGCGCTCGGGACGCCGACTGGCCCTGGACCTCCTGAGTACCGGCATCTAACATTTCAGTTCATGGAGGCCATCCGACCCGTCCCCCGCACCCTGCTCAGGGACCGCGCCTACGCCTCGATCCGGGACGCCATCGTCTCCGGGGAGATCGAGCCCGGCGCGGTCGTCCGGGACGCCGACCTGGCCGAGCAGCTCGGGCTGTCCCGGGCGCCGGTGCGTGAGGCCTTCGCGCGGCTGGTGGACGAGGGGCTGCTGGAGAGCAAGCCGCAGAGCTACACGCGGGTCACCCGGGTCGTGGCCGCCGACGTACGGGACGCGGCGGCCGTGGTCGGGGCCATGCACGAGCTGGTGACGCGGGTCGCCGTACCCCGGTTGTTCGCCGCCGACATCGAGGCGATGCGCGAGGCCAACGAGTGCTTCGCGACGGCCGTCGACGCGGGCGACGTGGACGCGGCCCTGCACGCCGACGACGACCTCCACGACGTGCTGGTCCGGGTGAGCGGCAACCACGCCGCCGCCGCGACCATCACGCGCTACACCCCGCTCATCCGCCGGCTGGAGCGACGGCGCTTCGGCGAGGGCGGCAACTGCCGTTCGGCCGGCCTGCACGATCAGCTCATCGAGGCCTGCGCGGCGGGTGACGTGGACGAGGCGGTCCGTGTCACCGCGGAGATCTGGCGAGGCCTGGAAGGGCTCGCCGAGCCCGACTGACCCGGGAGGACCCATGTCCCTTTCCTCGCCTCTCTCTTCGTACGACCGTTACCCCCTCCTCTTCGGGCCGTCGCCCGTGCATCCCCTGGAGCGGCTCACCGAACACCTCGGCGGCGCCGCCCTCTGGGCCAAGCGCGAGGACTGCAACTCCGGTGTCGCGTACGGCGGCAACAAGACGCGCAAGCTGGAGTACCTGATCGCCGACGCGCTCGCGAAGGGCTGCGACACGCTCGTGTCGATCGGCGGAGTGCAGTCGAACCACACCCGGCAGGTCGCCGCCTGCGCCGCCCGCGCCGGGCTCAAGTGCGTGCTGGTACAGGAGAGTTGGGTGGAGTGGCCCGACGCCGTGTACGACAAGGTCGGCAACATCCTGATCAGTCGGCTCGCCGGCGCCGACGTACGGCTGGTGAGGGCCGGCTTCGGAATCGGGTTCAAGGAGAGCTGGGAGCAGGCGCTCAGGGAGGTCGAGGAGGGAGGCGGGAAGCCGTACGCCATTCCCGCCGGAGCCTCCGACCATCCGCTCGGCGGTCTCGGGTTCGCCGGGTGGGCCTTCGAAGTGGCCGAGCAGGAGCGGGAGTTGGGGGTCTTCTTCGATACCGTGGTCGTGTGCTCGGTGACCGGGTCCACCCAGGCCGGCATGGTCGCCGGGTTCCGCGCGCTGGAGGAGGCGGGCGGGCGGACGCGGCGCGTGATCGGCATCGACGCGTCGGCGGAGCCCGCCCGCACCCGGGCGCAGATCGCGCGGATCGCGCACAACACCGGACAACTCATTGGCGTAGAGAAGGAGTTGACGGGGGCAGACGTCGAGCTCGACGAGCGGTATCACGCGGGGACGTACGGGATCCCGGACGAGACGACCCTGGAGGCGATGCGGCTCGCGGCCCGTACCGAGGGGATGGTCACCGATCCCGTGTACGAGGGAAAGTCGATGGCCGGAATGATCGACCTGGTGGCGCGCGGGGAGATCGGCCGGGACTCCACCGTGCTCTACGCCCACCTCGGCGGGCAGCCCGCGCTCAACGCGTACAGCGCGCTGTTCTGACCTAGTGCCCCGGCAGGCAACGTTTGCCCGTTAAGGAGCGCCCGCCGCGCAGCGGCCAAAGACCGCAGCCGGTGCGTGCTCTCGGCGTGCCGGCCGGAAGGCTCCGTCGATGGACCGGACGTACTTGGGCTTTCGGCCGGTGCGGCAAGTGGGGGTACCTCCCACGCCCTTAAGGCAGTGGGGGAGCGTGCCGGGCGTCGCGACGGGGCGAACGTTGCCTGCCGGGGCACTAGCCCCGGGGGTACGCGCCGCGGTGGCCGGATACAGTGCTGAGCGTGTGGGCCGACGACCAGCGGCGGGAGCCGCGTATCGACCTGCCTGACGGCCCGCGCCGCCGGGCCACCATCCACGATGTCGCCCAGTTGGCGGGAGTGTCGCGCCAGACGGTCTCCCGGGCGGTCAACGACAAGGGCGAGATCGACCCGGCGACGAAGGAGCGGGTGCTGGAGGCGGCCCGCCTGCTGGACTACCGGCCGAGCCGGTTCGCGCGGGGCCTCGTCCGCAAGGGGGCCGGTGACGGCCGGCCTGGTGATCCCGGATCTGATGAACCCGTTCTTCCCCGAGGTGGCCGCCGGAGTGCTGGAGGCCGCCGAGCAGCGCGGGTGGCAGGTGGTGGTGTGGGACTCCCGTACCGACGACGTCCGGGAGCGGGAGGCGCTCGATGTGCTGTCCCATCAGGCGGACGCGGTCGTGGGCTACTTCAAGAACGAGGACGACGTCCTCGCCCGGCACCTCGGCGGCGTACCGCTGGTGCTGCTGGAACGCGGCCCGCAGCAGACCCGGTTCGCGGCCGTCGGCATCGACGCCGCCGCCGGATTGGAGCAGGGCATCGCCCATCTGGTCCGCGCCGGGCACTGCAGGATCGGCATGCTGGACGGCGACCGGCTCGAATCCATCGGTCCGCGGCGGGAGGCGTTCCTCGCCGAGGTCCGGCGGCACGGTCTGCCCGTCGACGACGGCTGGATCGTGCTGTGCCCCGAGCACAGCGTCGCGGGCGGCGAGGCGGGCATGGAGCGACTCCTGGACGCCCGGCCCGAGATGACGGCGGTGTTCGGCTTCAACGACCTGATCGCCGTCGGCGCGATGCGCGCCGCCCGGCGCCGTGGCCGACGGCTCCCCGACGACCTGGCGGTCATGGGCTTCGACGGACTCTCCCTGGGCGAGCTGGTGGAGCCCGCCCTGACCACCCTGCACCTCGACAAACGACAGCTGGGACGGCTGGCCGTCGAGCAGGTGGCCCGACTGCGCGCGGGCGAGGAGCCGCTGAGCGGCGCGGACGCGTGGGTGATCCCGGAGCTGGTGGTGCGGGCTTCCGCGTGACGACCACGTCAGCACCCGCCTGATCCCGTCGACACCGCTGAAAGAGCGTCAGTACATTGCCGATGTACGTCCCTTGACACTGGTTTTCGGCCGCCCCGATACTCGACGGCAACGTTCGCGTGAACGCTCACGGACCCCCCGAAGACGCTGTTGGCCGAGCCCGGGATCCCTGCCGACATCGTTGTCCTATCTCCCCCCAACCTCTTCGGCACCCTGATGGCCACGTACATGATCCCCGCGCAGCTGTCGCTGGTGCCGCAGTTCGTCACCATGGCCGAGTTCGGCTGGGCCGGCACGCTGAAGGCACTGATCATTCCCGGTGCGGCCAACGCCTTCGGCATCTTCTGGATGCGCCAGTACGCGCAGAACTCCCTGCCCGACGAACTGCTCGACGCCGGACGGATCGACGGCGCGGGCTTCTTCCGGCTCTACTGGCAGGTCGCCGTGCCGCTCTTCCGGCCCGCGCTCGCCTTCCTCGGCATCTTCACCTTCATCAGCATCTGGAACGACTACATCTGGCCGCTGGTCGTCATGGTCAACCCCGACCGGCTCACCTGATCATGCAGGCCGGTGCGGGCCGGTATGGACCCTTTTGTTGCGCTGTAGGATTCGGAGAGGGTCCCCGGTCCGCGAGGAGTATCTGGATGGCGCAGGTCAGGCCCATGCGGGCGGACGCCCGGCGCAACCACGAGCGGTTGCTGGCGGTGGCGGCCGAGGCGTTCGCCGAGCACGGGGAGAACGCGTCCCTCGACGACATCGCCAAGCGGGCTGGCGTCGGCTCCGGCACGCTGTACCGGCACTTCCCGACGCGGCAGGCACTGCTGGAGGCGGCGTACCTGGACCGGATCGAGGCGCTCGCGGCGCGAGCCGACGACATCGCGGCGCAGCTGTCGCCGGGTGAGGCGCTCGTGGAGTGGCTGAACGAACTCAGCGCCGGCATGATCCAGGTCCGCGGGCTGAAGGCCCTGCTCGGGTCCGCCGTCACGGACGGCAGCCCGGCCATGGTCACCGCCTGCGGCGACTCCCTCAAGAGCGCGGCGGCGCGGCTGGTCGGGGCGGCGCAGGAGGAGGGGACGCTACGGCGGGACGTCGACCCGATCGACGTCCTGCGCCTGGCCCACGGGGTCGCGACGGCGTCGGAGCTGGCGGACGGGGAGGGGACGCACATCCGCCGGTACCTGGAGTTGCTTACGGAGGGATTGCGGCCCTGAAGGTTCGTCGCCCGGCGGCCCTGTTGTCTGCGCGCCCAGGCCGGGGTAGCCGGCATCGGCGAGGATCTCCCTCGCGGGCCCGGCGCCGGCCCCTCCCGTTTTGTCAGGGCTTTCGCGGGTACTCCGACCCGCCTGTGGTGTCCGACCAGCACAGGAGGCGAGAACGATCGACACCCCGGCCCGCAGGACGGCACACCGGTACACGGACGTCGACGGAATCCGCGTCTTCTACCGTGAGGCCGGCCCCCCGGACGCCCCGGCCGTACTGCTCCCGCACGGCTATCCGTCCTCCTCGTTCCAGTTCCGCGCCCTCATGCCGGCTCTCGCCGACCGGTGGCGGCTCGTCGCGCCCGACTTCCCCGGCTTCGGCTACAGCGACACCCCCGACCCGGCCGGCTTCTCGTACACCTTCGACGGGTACGCCGACTTCCTGGAGCGGTTCACCGCCGCGTTGACGCTCCGGCGGTATGCCCTCTACCTGCACGACTACGGCTCACAGATCGGGCTGCGGCTGGCGATGCGCGCACCGGAGCGGGTCGCGGCCCTCGTGATCCAGAACGGGGACATCTACGAGGACGAGCTCGGCCCGAAGTACAAGACCCTCAAGGAGTACTGGGACCACCCGACGCCCGACGGGCGGGCACGGCTGCTGGAGGCCGTGACCGAGGAGGGGATGCGCGAGGAGTTCGTCGGCGAGATCGACGAGCGGCTCGTCGATCGGATCAGCCCCGATCTGTGGAAGCTGTCCTGGCCACTGCTGGCCTCCTCGCGGCGCCGCGAGATCATGGTCGGGCTGATGGAGGGCCTACGGGGGAACCTCGACTGGTTCCCGAAGTACCAGAGGTACCTGCGGGAGCATCGTCCTCCGACCCTGATCGCCTGGGGACCTCAGGACGGCTATATGCCCGAGGGCGCCGCACGCGCCTACCTGCGCGACCTTCCGGACGCCGAACTGCACCTGCTCGATGGCGGGCACTGGCTGCTGGAGACCCACCTGGAGGAGGTTGTCGCCCTGGTGCGGGACTTCCTCGGCAGGGTGCATGCCCAGCAGCCGGCCCTGTAGTGGTTCCTTGGGATCCGGGGCTCCGGCTACAGCGCCTGGGCGGCCGGCTTCACCATCCCCCGCACGGTGCGGGACTTCACGAAGTCGCCCATCGCCGTCATCTCCCACTCGCCGGTGAACTGCTTGATCAACTTCGCCATCATCACGCCCGTCTGCGCCTCGGCGTTGGTGAGGTCGAAGCGGACGAGCTCCTCGCCGGTCGCGGCGTCCAGGAGGCGGCAGTAGGCCTTGGCGACCTCGGTGAACTTCTGGCCGGAGAAGGAGTTGACGGTGAAGACCAGGCCGGTGACGTCCTGCGGGAGGCGGCCGAGGTCGACAACGATCACCTCGTCGTCGCCACCGCCCTCGCCGGTGAGGTTGTCGCCGGAGTGCTTGATCGCGCCGTTCACGATGGACAGCTTGCCGAAGTAGCAGCTGTCGATGTGGTTGCGCTGCGGGCCGTAGGCGATGACCGAGGCGTCCAGGTCGATGTCCTTGCCGCGGTACGCGGGCTCCCAGCCAAGGCCCATCTTGACCTGGGAGAGCAGGGGGCGACCGCCCTTGACCAGGGAGACGGTCTGGTTCTTCTGGAGGCTGACCCGGCCCTTGTCGAGGTTGATCTTTCCGGCGCCGGGAGCGGGCGGGGCCGGGGGAGCGGCGGGCGCCGGGGGTGCGGCGATGCGCGGGTCCATCGACGGGGCCGGCGGGGCCACCGGGGTCTGCAGGGTGGGCGCGGGCGGCGGGGGCGCGGCGACCGGCTGGGCCGGGGCGGCGGGGGCCGGTTCCTCCACGGAGACGCCGAAGTCGGTGGCGATGCCCGCGAGGCCGTTTGCGTAACCCTGGCCGACCGCGCGGGCCTTCCAGGCGCCGTTGCGGAGGTAGATCTCCACGATGACGAGTGCCGTCTCGGTGCCGAGCTGCGGGGGCGTGAAGGTGGCCAGGACGCTGTTGTCGTCCGCGTTGCGGATGGTGGCCGTGGGTTCGACGCCCTGGAAGGTCTGGCCCGCGGCGTCCGGGCTGGCGGTGACCACGATCTTCTCGATGCCCGGGGGGACGGCGGCGGTGTCGACCGTGATCGCGTCGGGGGACGAGCCGCCGCCGGAGCGGTAGGTCACGCCGGGGCCGGCGGGCTGGTTGTAGAAGATGAAGTCGTCGTCGGAGCGCACCTTGCCGTCGGCGGTGAGCAGCAGGCCCGATACGTCGAGCCGCACGGGGGCGGCGACGTCCACCGTGACGCGGGCGGCGGAGAGAGGGATGTTCGAGCCGGGGGTCATAGCTGTCATGCCCGGTTGAACGAGCGAGGGCGTTTTACCGTTCCCTTACCGACGGCCAATCGGGGCGGGGCGGTCAGCGGCTGTTGCGGGGGTGGGCGCGGGCGGTGCGTTCGTTGCCGCGTTTGTAGTTTCCGGTCCAGCGGGCCATGACGAGTTGAGGGTCGCCGGATGCCACCTCGGTGAGGAACTGTGCGGCTCGGGGGCCGCGGAGGGTTGTGGCGGGGTGGGCGTGGTGCGTTATCCGCACGGTGCCGTCGGAGTGCTCGGCGTATGAGAATCCCTGGGGGCGGGGCATGCCGGGGATGGTAGAGGTCTGGTGGGGGGTGGGCCCTGGGGTTTTTCGCCCCCGCCGCCCCTACCCGTCCCATCCCCAGGGGCGCTGCCCCTTCGACCCCGCCAGGGGGCTCCGCTCCCTGGACCCCCGGACCTTGCCCACCCAACCACCCGTCTCGGCACCTCGAGAGGTGGACCACCGGGGCGGACGTCACCTGGCAGCTGACCGAGTCGGGCGGGTGGGCAATGGCCCGGCGCCGACTCCTACGGCACCACCACGATCTTCCGGCCCACCCCCGCCGCGAACTGCTCCAGCGCCTCCGGGTACCGCTCCAGTGGGATGCGGTCGCTGATGAAGATCTCGGGGTCGAGGACACCGTTCGCGAACAGTTCCGCCGCTCGCTCGAAGCTGTGGAGGACCGCCATGGAGCCCGTGATGGTGATTTCTTGGTTGTAGATGCGGTACGGGTCGATCGTGACCCGGGTTGCGTAGTCGGCGACCCCGAACTGCAGGAACGTCCCCGCCTTCGCCACCCGGTCCAGGCCGTCCTGGATCGCCGCCGCGTTGCCGGTCGCGTCGATCACCAGGTCCCAGCCTTGCGGGCGGTCCAGTTCGTCGGGGTTCGCGGCCGACGCCGAGACGCCCAGGCGGCGGGCTGTCTCCAGGCGGGACGGGTTGATGTCCACCATGTCCACGCTCGCCGCTCCGGTCCGCTTGGCGAGTTCCAGCATCATCAGGCCCATCGTCCCCGAGCCGTAGATCAGGACGTGGGCGCCGAGGCGTGACTGCAGGACGTCGTAGCCGCGTACCGCGCAGGACAGGGGTTCCACCAGCGCCGCGTCCTCGGTGCGGACGTGCTCGGGCAGCCGTACGCAGTTCGCGACCGGGGCCACCGCGTAGCGTGCCGCGCCGCCCGCCGTCGTCACGCCGATCGCCGCCCAGCGTTCGCAGAGGTTGTTGTGGCCCGTACGGCAGTACCGGCACTCGTAGCAGTACAAGGACGGGTCCACCGCCACCCTGTCGCCCACCGACAGCTCCGTGACCTGGGTCCCCACCCCGACCACCTCGCCCGCGAACTCGTGCCCCGGCACGATCGGCAGCTTGGGCGCGAACTCGCCCTGGAGGATGTGGAGATCCGTGCCGCAGAGGCCGCATGCGGCGACTTCCACGACGACCTCGCGCGGGCCCGGCGTCGGGTCCGGGACCTCTGCGACGACGGCACGGCCCACGGACTCGATGACGGCGGCCTTCATTTCACGGCTCCCAACGACAGGCCCTGGACCAGCTTGTCCTGGGCGGCGAACCCCGCGGCGAGCACCGGCAGGGAGATGACGAGCGACGCGGCGCACACCTTCGCCAGGAAGAGGCCCTGGCTGGTGATGAAGCCGGTCAGGAAGACGGGGGCTGTTTCCGCTACCACGCCGGTCAGCACC
The DNA here is from genome assembly GCF_002291145.1 of Streptomyces sp. SA15. Lineage (GTDB taxonomy): Bacteria > Actinomycetota > Actinomycetes > Streptomycetales > Streptomycetaceae > Streptomyces. The sequence continues at coordinate 92,523 of NZ_NTGE01000101.1, read as the reverse complement.
CGGGCGAAGAGCAGTTCGTTCCAGCTGAAGATGAAGCAGATCAGGGCCGTGGCGGCGATGCCGGGCAGCGCGATGGGGGCCACCACGCGCGCGAGGATCGTCGGCAGGCGTGCGCCGTCCACGCGGGCCGCCTCGATGATCGCCACCGGGACCTCGGCCAGGAAGGACTGCATCATCCACACCGCGATCGGCAGGTTCATGGAGGTGTAGAGGATGACCAGCAGCCAGATGTTGTCCAGCATGTCGGTGTTCTTGGCGAAGAGGTAGATCGGCAGCAGGCCCGCCACCGCCGGCAGCATCTTCGTCGACAGGAAGAAGAACAGGACGTCCGTCCATTTCTTCACCGGGCGGATCGAGAGTGCGTATGCCGCCGGGAGGGCCAGCAGCAGCACGAAGAGCGTCGACGCCACCGAGGCCACCGTCGAGTTGATCAGCGCGGGCCAGGGACTCGCGCCGCCGCCCGTGCCGAAGAACTCGCGGTAGCCGTCCAGGGTCAGGGCGGCGGTGAAGGACGGCGGGTTGGTGGCCGCGTCCTCCTCCGAGTGGAAGGACGTCAGGGCCATCCAGGCGATGGGCAGGAAGAAGACGATTCCCGCCAGCCAGGCCACCAGGCCCAGGCCCGCTCCCTTACGACGGCCGCGCACGCGGTTTTGTACGGCGATGGCGCTCATGCCCGGGACACCTCCTCGCGGAACAGGGACGACACCACGCGCAGCGCGAAGGTCGCGATGATGATCGAGCCGATGACCACCAGGACGCCGGCGGCCGAGGCGAGGCCGTTCTCATGGGCCTGGTAGAAGCTCTGGTAGACGGTGTAGGGCAGGTTCGCCGTGCCCAGGCCGCCGGATGTGATCGTGAAGACGGCGTCGAAGTTCTGGACGATGTAGATCGAGCCCAGCAGGGCGCCCAGTTCCAGGTAGCGGCGCAGATGAGGGAGCGTCAGGTAGAGGAAGATCTGCCAGTCGCTCGCGCCGTCCACCCGCGCGGCCTCCATCTGCTGCTGGTCGCGGCTCTGCAGGCCGGCCAGCAGGATCAGCATCATGAACGGGGTCCACTGCCAGACCAGCGATGCTTCGACCGCGAGCAGCGGGGTGTTGGAGATCCAGTCCGGCTGTGGGCCGCCCACATAGTGCAACAGCCCATTGAGCAGGCCGTATTCGGGGTTGTAGAGCACATGCTTCCAGAGCAGGGCCGCCGCGACGGGGACCACCAGGAAGGGCGCGATGAGAAGGGTGCGGACCACGCCCCGGCCGCGGAACTTCCGGTCGAGCAGCAGCGCCAGGGCCAGGCCCAGGATCAGGCTGACCATCACCACCGCGACCGTCAGCAGGACCGTGGTCCACGCGGACTGGCGCAGGTCCGCGTCGGTCAGCACCTGGCGGTAGTTCTCGAAGCCGGTGAAGTGGCGGGCGTCGGGGTAGAGGGCGTTCCAGTCGAAGAAGGAGATCACCAGCGTGGCCACGAACGGGAGCTGGGTGACCACGACCATGAAGATCAGGGCGGGAAGCAGGGGGGCCCGGGTGGCCCAGGCGCGCAGCCGGGCGGGGGGCTGCTTCACGGTGTGTACGGCAGTGGTGGCCACAGGGGCCGTTGTCGTCGCGGTCATCGTCCCTCGTACTCCTCGGAGATCCGCTCGGCGAGCTGCTGGGACTTCTTCAGGGCCGACTCGACGGACTGGCGTCCGGCGATGGCCGCGCTGATCTCCTGGGAGACCTTGGTGCCGAGATCGGTGAACTCGGGGATGCCGACGAACTGGATGCCGGGCGCGGGGCGCGGCTGTACGCCGGGGTCGTTGGGCCGGGCCCCCTCGATGGCCTCCTTGGTCATCTCCTGGAAGGCGGCGGCCTCTTTGACGTAGGCGGGATTCGTGTACGTCGAGGCGCGCTTGCCCGCCGGGACGTTGGACCAGCCGATCTCGTCGCCGACCAGCTGCTCGTACTGCTTGCTGGACGCCCAGGAGACGAACTTCCAGGCCTTGTCGTGGTTGCGGGACGCCTTCTGGATGCCCCAGGCCCAGGTGTAGAGCCAGCCGGAGGACTTGGTCTGCTCGACGGGTGCGGGGGCGTAGCCCAGCTTGCCCTTGACGGGGGAGCTCGCCGCCTCCAGGGAACCGGCCGCGGAGGTGGCGTCGTACCACATGGCGACCTTGCCCTGGGTCATGTTGTTCAGGCACTCGGCGAAGCCGGACTGGGCGGCGCCGGACTCGCCGTGCTTGCGGACCAGGTCGACATAGAACTTCGTCGCCTTCTCGAAGCCGGGGGAGTCGAGCTGTGCCTTCCAGTTCTTGTCGAACCAGGTGCCGCCGAAGGTGTTCACGACCGTGGTGAGCGGTGCCATCACCTCGCCCCAGCCCGGCAGACCGCGCAGACAGATGCCCTTCATGCCCGGCTCGGCGCCGTCGACCTTCGCGGCGAGGTCGGCCACCTGGGTCCAGGTGGGGTGGGCGGGCATCGTCAGGCCCTGCTTCGCGAACACGTCCTTGCGGTACATCAGGAAGGACGACTCGCCGTAGAAGGGCTGGCCGTAGAGCTTGCCGTCGTCGCCGGTGAGGGACTGGCGCATCGGCGTGAGGACGTCCTGTTCGTCGTACGCCGGGTCCTTGGCGACGTAGGAGTTCATCTCCTCCAGCCAGCCGTTGCGGGCGTAGATCGGTATCTCGTAGTTGGACAGGGTGGCCACGTCGTACTGGCCGGCCTGGTTGGCGAAGTCCTGGCTGATCTTGTCGCGGACGTCGTTCTCGGGCAGCACGGTGAAGTTGACCTTGATGCCGGTCTCTTCGGTGAAGCGGGGGGCGAGCTTTTGCAGCTCTGTCATCTGGGGGTTGTTGACCATCAGGACGTTGATCGAATTGCCGCCCGATCCGGCCCCGCCGGCTCCGACCCAGCAGCCGGAGAGCAGCGGGGCGAGCAGCGTCCCTACGGCGGCCATGGCGAGCGTGGCTCGCGAGGGCCGTCGTCGGCTCTGGGTTCGCATGGATCGCTCCTGGACGTAGGGGAGATAGAGGTGGAGATGGACGTGGAGGCAGCCGTATGGGGAGATATGGGGCGCCGTTCGGCAAAGGGCGCCGTATGAAGTGGGTGAGCGGTTTTCAGACCCGGATGACCTGCGGTCCCAGCAGGGAGTAGCGATGGGCCTCGGCCGTCGGAAGCAGCGTGCTCGTGACGATCGTTTCGAGCGCGCCGACCTCGGCGAACCGGCAGAAGCTGACCGCTCCGAACTTGGTGTGCACGCCCGCGAAGACCGTGCGGCGCGCGGCCCGGATGGCCTGCGCCTTGACCTCGCTGACCGCGGGGTCGGGGGTGGTCAGGCCGTGTTCGCGGGAGATGCCGTTGGCGCCGATGTAGGCCAGGTCGACGACGAAGCCGGCCAGCATCTTCGTCGTCCAGTGATCGACCGTCGCCAGGGTGCCGGAGCGGACCCGGCCACCGAGCAGCAGGACCGAGATGCCGTCGGCCTCGGCCAGCGTACCCGCGACCGGCAGGGACGCGGTGACCACGGTCAGCGGCCGGTCCCTGGGCAGCGCCTCGGCGATGAGCTGCGGGGTGAAGCCCTCGTCGACGAAGACGGTCTCGGCGTCGCCGAGCAGCTCGGCGGCCGCGGCCGCGATCCGGCGCTTCTCGGGGACGTGGCTGGTGGCCCGGAAGGCGAGCGTCGTCTCGAAGCCGGCGCTCTCCACGGGATAGGCGCCGCCGTGGGTGCGGCGGACCAGGCCGTGGTCCTCCAGGGCGCGCAGATCCCGTCGTACGGTCTCCTTGGCCACGCCCAGCTCGGCGGCGAGCGCGGTGACGTCGACCGAGCCGGTGGCGCGCGCGGCCCGCACGATCTCCCGCTGTCGTTCTTCCGCCGTTCTGGGGGTCATGGCCGTCACCCGCTTCCGTGCTGCGCTTTCTCATGGCTCGTTCGCCTCAGGGGCTCACGATGCCCGTTCGGGCCCGGTGGGGCCCTGGGGGAAAGTTCTACAGCGGGTGTGCGGGACTGACCAGGCCTGTTGCGGGTCCGATACTGCCCGTGTGTGCCCGATTGCGGCGGGCTGTGCCCGCCTCGGACCTGCGCGGCTGCGTGTTCGACCGTGAGATCGGGCAGTGCGGGTGCCCGAATGCGGCGGCGGGCGGGCCCGTTCGGTGCCCGCCCGCCGCGGCGAACGTCTGTTTTCCGCCGTGGTGGGACGGCGGTCGGCCGGATCAGTACGGCCAGACAGTACGGCCAGATCAGTACGGCCGGATCAGTACGGCCAGATCGGCGGGTCGCTGACGAAGTGGCCGCCGAGATAGGCGTGCGCCACGTTCTCCGGGTCCAGCTCGCCCTGCTCGGCGATCAGCTTCTCGGCGTACGGCTCGGAGTCGTCCCGCGGTTCGTAGCCGAGGGCCCGCGCGGTGGTCAGGTCCCACCACAGGCGGGTGTTGGCGGAGGAGCCGTAGACGACGGTGTGGCCGACGCTCTCGGCGGTGAGGGCGGCGTGGAAGAGGCGGGCGCCGTCGGCGGGGCTCATCCACACCGAGAGCATCCGCACGCTGGTCGGCTCGGGGAAACAGGAGCCGATGCGGACGGACACGGTCTCCAGGCCGTGCTTGTCCCAGTAGAACTGCGCGAGGTCCTCGCCGAAGGACTTGGACAGGCCGTAGAAGGTGTCCGGGCGGCGCGGGGTGTCGATGGGGATGAGGGCGCTCGCGTCGAAAGGCGCCTCGCCCTGGGGGCGCGGGGTGAAGCCGACGGCGTGGTTGGAGGAGGCGAAGACGATCCGCCGGATGCCCTCCTCGCGCGCGGCCTCGTACAGGTTGTAGGTGCCCTCGATGTTCGCCTTGAGGATCTTCTCGAAAGGGGCTTCCAGGGAGATGCCCGCGAGGTGGATGATCGCGTCGACGCCCCGCACGGCCTCGCGCACGGCGTCCTTGTCGGCGAGGTCCGCGACGAGCGCGTCCGGCTCACCCTCGATGGGGCGCAGGTCGAGGAGGCGCAGCTCGTAGCCGTGGTCGGGGAGCAGGTCCCGCATCAGGGTGCCGAGCCCGCCGGCGGCGCCGGTGAGCAGAACGGTGCGGGGAGCGGGCATCCTCGGTCTCCTTGAGTCAACGGCCGCATGCATGGATCACATTCACATGCGTGGACACGCTAGGGATGGTGGCCGTATCCCGTCAAGTGTGGCCCGGAGCCGGAAAATCCGCTTCTGTGATGCGCGTTTGTCCGCTTGACCGGCCCTGAGGGGGCTCCCTAGGGTGGAGGCGTTCATACATGTAGATGCAAGTCATAAACGTGAGCGCCTGTTCTAGGGAGAGCCCGTGACGTCAGCCCCCCTCGCCGCTCGACTCGGCATCCCCAGCGGGCCGCTGTTCTTCCCCGTCACCGCCTACGGCCCCGACGGCGAGGTCGACCTCGACGCCTACCGCGCGCACGTGCGCCGCGGGGTCGAGTCCGGGGCCGCCGCCGTCTTCGCGTGCTGCGGCACCGGCGAGTTCCACGCGCTGGCTCCGGAGGAGTTCGAGCGTTGCGTGCGGGCGGCCGTGGAGGAGACGGCGGGCCGGGTGCCGGTCGTCGCGGGCGCCGGATACGGCACCGCGCTCGCCGTGCGGTACGCGCGGCTCGCCGAGGCGGCCGGGGCGGACGGGCTGCTCGCCATGCCGCCGTATCTCGTGGTCGCCGGACAGGACGGGCTGCTGCGGCACTACCGGGAGGTGGCCGCGGCGACCTCGCTGCCGGTGATCGTCTACCAGCGCGACAACGCCGTCTTCACCCCCGAGACCGTCGTCGAGCTGGCCCGCACGGACGGGATCATCGGCTTCAAGGACGGACTCGGCGACCTGGATCTGATGCAGCGGATCGTGAGCGCCGTCCGCACCGAGGTCCCCGGCGACTTCCTCTACTTCAACGGGCTGCCGACCGCCGAGCAGACCCAGCTCGCCTACCGCGGCATCGGCATCACGCTCTACTCCTCCGCCGTCTTCTGCTTCGCCCCGGAGATCGCCCTCTCCTTCTACGAGGCCCACAAGACCGGCGACGACGCCACCGCGCACCGCCTGCTCGACGGCTTCTACCGCCCCTTCGTCGAACTGCGCGCCCAGGGCCGCGGCTACGCCGTCGCCCTCGTCAAAGCCGGTGTGCGGCTGCGTGGACTCGACGTGGGGGAGGTCCGGCCCCCGCTGCACGAGCCGAGCGAGGATCATGTCAAGCAGCTCGCTCAGATCATCGAGCGCGGGTACGCGCTGCTGGACGAGAACAAGTGACGGCGGAGTACCCGTGAGGGTGCAGCACCAGTGAAGGCGGAGAACAAGTGAAGGCGTCGACTTTCGTCTACCCCTGGGACGTCAACGGGGACCCGGAGGCCGCGGGGCGCATAGCCGCGCTCGGCGTGCGGCAGGTGACGCTCGCCGCCGCCTATCACTCCACGCGCGCCCTGACCCCCCGCCACCCGCGCCACCGCATCGTCACCGCCGAACACGCGGCCGTGCTGTATCCCACGGACGACCGGTGGGAGGGGCGGGAGCTGCGCCCGTACGCGGCCGGTGACTGGGCGCCCGGGGACGCCTTCGGCGAGGCGGCGGCGGCGCTCGCGGACGCCGGTCTGGAGGTGCACACCTGGGTCGTCCTCGCGCACAACTCCCGGCTGGGCGCCGAACACCCCGGCACCTCGGTCGTCAACGCCTACGGCGACCGCTACCCGTGGGCCCCCTGCATCGCGCAGCCCGCCACGCGCGCGTACCTCGTCGACCTCGCCGCCGAGGCGGCCGTACGGCCCGGAGCGCACGGCACCGAGCTGGAGTCCCTCGGCTGGTACGGACTCCAGCACCTGCACGCCCACGACAAGACCGGCGGGGTCGCCCTCGGGGACGCCGGCATGTACCTGATGGCCCTCTGCTTCTGCCCGACCTGCCGGGAGGGGTACGGCAGCCAGGGCCTGGACGCCGATGAGCTGGCCGCCGCCGTACGCGGGGCGCTGGAGCCGCTGTGGCGGGGCGCGCCCGAGGAAGACGGTTGGACCGGCGTCGAGAAGCTGCTCGGCGAGGCGAACGCGGCCGCCACGCGCGCGTGGCGCGACGAAACCGCCCGCACACTCCAGGAGGCGGCGGTCGCGGCGGTCCGCGCGGCCGCGCCCGAGGGCTTCCAGGTGCTGCTGCACGCCGACCCCGTGACGTACCACGTCGGCGCGAATCCGGGCGTCGACCCCGCGCACATCCTGTCCGTCGCGGACGGCGTGGTCGTGCCGTGCGCGGGCGGCCCCGGCCTGCTGACGCCCTTCGCGCGGCAGCGGCGGGAAGGCGCCGTCATCGCCGCCAACCTCGGTGTGGTCTCGGGCATGGGCGGCAGCCCGGGCACGGTCGCGGCGGACGCCGCGCGGGCCCGGGAGCTCGGAGCGACGGAGGTGCGGCTGTATCACGCCGGGTTGGCGTCGGACGCCGACCTGGAGGCGGTGCGCAAGGGGCTCAGCGGGCTCTGAGCCGACGTCGGCAGCTGGGCCCGTCGTTCGGGCGGGGTTCGGGCGGGATTCCGTTGGAACCTGTCGGTGCCAAGAGACGGGACGCCACGGTGCCGGTCCACGGCGGGACGGCCCCGATCCAGGACGGCATCATCTGAAGCGATGAGTTTCGCGGGCGCGGCCGGTCCACCTCGTAGGAACCCGACCATGAGGAGCCGCCGCATGACCGCCCCGACCTTCGACCTCGGTGCACAGACCCGCATCGTGGCACGCCTCGCCGACGGCGTCACCGACGCACAGCTCTCCGCCGCGACGCCGTGCCCGGACCTCGCGGTGCGCAACCTGCTGGGGCATCTGACCGGCCTGGCCGTCGCCTTCCGCGACGCCGCCCGCAAGGACCTGGGCGTCACGACGGACACCAGCCCGGAAGCCGCCGTACCCGACATCGGCCCCGGCTGGCGCGAGGAACTGCCCAAGGTCCTCGACGAACTCGCCGACGCCTGGCGCGACCCGGCCGCCTGGACCGGCATGACCCGAGCGGGCGGCGTCGACCTGCCCGGCGAGGTCGCCGCCGCCGTCGTCGCCGACGAACTGGTCATCCACGGCTGGGACCTGGCCCGGGCCACCGGCCAACGGTACGAGCCGGACCCCGCCGCGCTGCAGGCGTCGTACGACATGCTTTTCGCCGCGGCGGAGGACTCCGACCGCGGAGACGGCATCTTCGGCCCGGTCGTCCCCGTCCCGGACGAGGCCCCGCTCCTGGACCGTGCGGTGGGGCTGAGCGGGCGGGACCCGGGCTGGAAGCCCTAGTAGGGGAAGCCCCCTAATCGACAGGCGTGGAGCGTACGGCGACCGTACGCTCCCCGCATGCCCCTCACCCTCACCGTCCTCGGCACCGCCTCCCCCCATCCGCGGCCGGACCTGCCGTGCTCCGGCTATCTGCTGCGGGGCGGGGGTGCCGAGGTGTGGGTGGACGCCGGGTTCGGGACGTTCGCGGAGTTGCAGCGGCACACCGATCCGGCTCGGCTCGACGCCATCTGGATCTCGCATCTGCACGCGGACCACAGCGCCGATCTGGTGGCCGCCGTGTACGGGCTGGCGTATGGCGGGCTCACGCCGGACGCTCCCATTCCGGTCTACGCCCCGGCCGGCTGCGCACAGCGCGTCTCGGGGTTCTTCGGGCGGCCGGACGCCGGGTTCCTCGACGGAGTCCTCGACTTCCAGCCCCTGTACGACGGCCACACCGTCCGGCACGGCGATCTGACCCTCACCGCCCACGCCGTCGAGCACGATGTCGACGCCTACGGGCTGCGCGCCGAAAGCGGCGGGCGGGTGCTCGCGTACTCCGGGGACTGCGGGCCGTGCGACGGGCTGCTCCGTCTCGCCGGGGGCGCCGACCTGTTCCTCTGTGAGGCCGACATCGACCGGCATCGCGAAGGTGAACAGGTGCATCTGGCGCCGGAGGACGCCGGTGCCGCCGCCCGCCTGGCCGGCGTACGACGGTTGCTCGTCACGCACGTCGGGCCCACGCTCCTCCCCGAGGCGGCGACCGTCCGGGCCGCCTCGGCCTTCGGTGGGCCGACCTCCGCCGCCCGCGTGGGCGAGACCAGGGACGTCTGACGGCTCTTCACCGAAACTTCAACTTCCTTTGCCAGAAGCATTGACGAAACACGAGGGCCCTCCTACCTTCAACGCGTCGTACTTCGTACGTCATATATGAGACGCGATACGTGAGATCCGATACGCGATTCGCCGAGACGCGAGATCCGAGAGGCGCGCATGACCTCTGTGCCCACGCCGATCCCCTCCCGCACGCAATACGTGCTGGAAGGGATCAAACACCGCATCCTCACCGGGCAGTTGACGCCAGGTCAGGCTCTGGTCGAGACCGAGCTCGCCGCGCAGTTCGGGGTGTCGAAGACCCCCGTGCGTGAGGCGCTCAAGACCCTGGCCGGTACCGGGCTCGTCGTGATGAGCCAGTACAAGGGCGTCACGGTGCGCATGGTGGACGCGGACATGGCGCGCGAGGTCTACGACGTGCGGCTCCTGCTGGAGCCCGAGGCGCTGAAGCGTGCCGTCAAGCGGGGCGCCTCCCTCGATGCCGCGAAGGACGCACTGACCCGCGCCGACGCGGCCACCGACACCGCCGAACGGTCGCTCGCCAACCGGGAGTTCCACCGCGCCCTGTACCTGCCCTGCGGCAACCCGCTGCTCGGCCGGATGCTCGACGAGGTCCGCGACCAGGCCGCCCTCGTCTCCGCCGTCGCCTGGGCCGCCTCGCCCTCCTGGGAGCGGGAGGCCGGCGAGCACCGGGAGATCCTGCGGCTCGCCCTGGCCGGTGACGCCGACGGCGCGGCGAGAGCCCTGCACTCGCACATCGGGTCCTTCGTCGAGCGGGCCTTCCCCCAAGCGGAGTCCGAGGCCCAGGGAGAGGACGGTCAGGCATGACAACGACGTTCGAGACCCAACGGACGGCCCTGGCCGACGTGGTGGCGATCCCGGTGACCCCGTTCGCCGAGGACGGCTCCGTCGAGCAGGACGCCCACCGGGCCCTGCTGCGTCGTCTGCTCGACGGAGGGATCACGACCCTCACCCCCAACGGCAACACCGGGGAGTTCTACGCCCTCACCCCCCAGGAGCGGCAGCTCGTCACCGAGCTGACCCTCGACGAGGCCGGCGACCGCGCCGTGGTCCTCGTCGGGGTCGGCCACGACGTGCCGACCGCCATCGCCTCCGCGCGGCACGCCCGCGAGCACGGCGCCCAGATGGTCATGGTCCATCAGCCCGTCCACCCGTACGTCTCCCAGGCCGGCTGGGTCGACTACCACCGCGCTATCGCCGAGGCCGTACCGGAGCTGGGCGTCGTGCCCTACATCCGCAACGCGCAGCTGCACGGCGTCCGCCTCGCCGAACTCGCCGACACCTGCCCGAACGTCATCGGTGTGAAGTACGCCGTCCCGGACGCGGCCAAGTTCGCCGCGTTCGCCCGCGACGCCGGGCTGGAGCGCTTCGTGTGGGTCGCCGGGCTCGCCGAGCCGTACGCCCCCTCGTACTTCTCCGCGGGCGCCACCGGCTTCACCTCGGGGCTCGTGAACGTCGCCCCGTCCGTTTCGCTGAACATGATCGAAGCGCTTCGATCCGGCGACTACCCGGCCGCCATGAAGGTCTGGGAGCAGATCCGCCGCTTCGAGGAGCTGCGTGCCGCGGGCGGCTCCGCCAACAACGTCACCGTCGTCAAGGAGGCCCTCGCCTCCCTCGGCCTGTGCCGCCGCGACGTCCGCCCGCCGAGCAAGCAGCTGCCCGAGGAAGAACGCGCCGAGGTCGCCGCCATCGCCGCCGGGTGGTCGATATGAACCAGCCGATCAGAAAGCGCCCCGAAGAGCTCAGAAGCCACCAGTGGTACGGCACCGACGGCCTGCGCTCCTTCAGCCACCGCGCCCGCACCCGCCAGCTCGGCTACCTGCCCGAGGAGCACCTGGGCAAGCCGGTCATCGCGATCCTCAACACCTGGTCGGACATCAACCCCTGCCACGTCCACCTGCGGGACCGCGCGCAGGCCGTGAAGCGAGGGGTGTGGCAGGCGGGCGGCTTCCCGCTGGAGTTCCCGGTCTCCACCCTCTCCGAGACCTTCCAGAAGCCGACTCCCATGCTCTACCGCAACATGCTCGCGATGGAGACCGAGGAGCTGCTGCGGTCCTATCCGGTCGACGGGGCCGTGCTCATGGGCGGCTGCGACAAGTCCACGCCCGCGCTCCTCATGGGCGCCGCCAGCGTCGACCTGCCCGCCGTCTTCGTGCCCGCCGGGCCCATGCTGCCGGGCCACTGGCGGGGCGAGGTCCTCGGCTCGGGCACCGACATGTGGAAGTACTGGGACGACAAGCGGGCCGGCCTCATCGGCGACTGCGAGATGACCGAGCTGGAGAGCGGTCTCGCCCGCTCGCCCGGCCACTGCATGACGATGGGTACGGCGTCCACGCTGACCGCCGCCGCGGAAGCGCTCGGCGTCACGGTGCCGGGTGCGTCCAGCATCCCGGCCGTGGACTCCGGGCACGACCGGATGGCGGCCAAAGCAGGCATGACCATCGTCGAACTGGTCCACAAGGACCGGAAGCTCTCCAGCATCCTCACCCGCGACGCCTTCGAGGACGCGGTCACCACCGTCCTGGGCCTCGGCGGCTCCACCAACGCCGTGATCCACCTGATCGCCATGGCGGGCCGCGCGGGCGTCAAGCTCACCCTCGACGACTTCGACCGCATCGCCCGCACGGTCCCGGTGCTCGCCAACGTACGGCCCGGCGGACAGACGTACCTCATGGAGGACTTCCACTTCGCCGGCGGACTGCCCGGGTTCCTCTCCCGGATCCCGGACCTGCTCCACCTGGAGCGGCCCACCGTCTCGTACGACACCATGCGCGAGCAGATCACCGGCGCGCAGGTCCACCACGACGACGTCATCCGCCCCCGGGACAACCCGGTCGCGAACGAGGGCGGGGTCGCCGTCCTGCGCGGCAACCTCTGCCCGGACGGCGCGGTCATCAAGCACATCGCCGCCGAGCCCCACCTGCTCAAGCACACCGGCCCCGCGGTCGTCTTCGACGACTACCGGACGATGCAGCGGACCATCAACGACCCGTCGCTGAACATCACCGCCGACAGCGTGCTGGTGCTGCGCAACGCCGGGCCCAAGGGCGGACCGGGCATGCCCGAGTACGGGATGCTGCCCATCCCCGACCACCTGCTCAAGCAGGGCGTGCGGGACATGGTGCGGATCTCCGACGCCCGGATGAGCGGCACGAGTTACGGCGCGTGCGTGCTGCACGTGGCCCCCGAGTCGTACGTCGGCGGCCCGCTGGCCCTGGTCCGCACCGGGGACACGATCACCCTCGACGTCGAGGCGCGCACCCTCCATCTCTCCGTGGACGACGAGGAGTTGGAGCGCCGCCGGGCGGAGTGGACTCCGCCGCCCGTCCGTTACGAGCGCGGCTACGGCGCGCTCTACAACGAGCAGATCACGCAGGCCGACACCGGCTGCGACTTCGAGTTCCTGGCCCGCCCGGGCAAGGTGCAGGACCCGTACGCGGGCTGAACCACCGCAGCACGACCTGGCACACCCCTGCACAGGGAGAAAGCGCTTCCTCCACGAGAAAGCACGACCTACGCACCACCCCCGCACGAAGCACGCACGACGTACCAGAACGGAGAACAGTCATGGCCCAAGCCGCAGCCGTGGCGAAACCGCCCGCGCCACCCCGGCGGCGCCGTGCCTCCGCCACGCCGCGCAGGCTGCCGTACCTGCTGATCGCCCCGGCGGCCCTGCTCATGCTCGGCTTCATCGCCTACCCGGTGATCAGCGTCTTCTACTACAGCCTGCAGAACTACAACCCCACCAAGCCATGGCGGAACGGCTACGCGGGCTTCGACAACTTCGTCCACGCCTTCACCGAAGACCCGGTGTTCTGGGACACGCTGGTCTTCAGCGCCAAGTGGGTCGTCGTCGAGGTCGGACTGCAGCTGCTGTTCGGCCTCGCGCTCGCCCTCATCGTCAACCAGACCTTCGTGGGCCGCGGGCTCGGGCGGGCCATGGTCTTCTCCCCGTGGGCCGTCTCCGGCGTGCTGACCTCCGCGATCTGGGTCCTGCTCTACAACTCCCAGACGGGCATCACCCGTTACCTCGCGGACATGGGCATCGGCTCCTACGGCACCAGCTGGCTGTCGGACACCTCCACCGTGTTCCCGGCGGCGATCGTCGCCGACCTGTGGCGCGGTGTCCCCTTCTTCGCGATCCTCATCCTCGCCGACCTCCAGTCCGTCTCGAAGGACCTGTACGAGGCCGCCGAGGTCGACGGGGCCAGCCGCATCAAGCAGTTCTGGCACATCACGCTGCCGCACCTGAAGGACGCGATCATCCTGTCCACGCTGCTGCGCGCGGTGTGGGAGTTCAACAACGTCGACCTGCTCTACACCCTGACCGGCGGCGGACCCGCGGGAGAGACCACGACCCTCCCGCTCTACATCGCCAACACCAGCGTCGACGCGCACAACTTCGGCTACGCGTCCGCCCTGACCACGGTGGCGTTCGTGATCCTGCTCTTCTGCTCGATGGTCTATCTGCGCCTGAGCAAGTTCGGAGGTGGGGACAAGTGAGCACCAAGGAGGCCACCGCGGTGGCACCGGCTCCCGAGCCCGCGGTGGTCGAACCGCCGCGCCCCACGGGCAAGCGCCGTGCCTGGGACGAGGCTCCCCGCTGGCAGATCTACCTGCCGCTGTCGATCTACCTCGTCTTCACCCTCATCCCGTTCTACTGGATCCTGCTCTTCGCCCTCCGCCCGGCCGGCTCGACCTCGCTCGTACCCTGGCCGATGACCTTCGACCACTTCGAGAAGGTGTGGACGGAGCGAAGCTTCGGCACCTACTTCGAGAACAGCCTGCTCGTCGGCGTCGCCACCCTGGTGATGACGACCCTCGTCGCACTGGCCGGCGGCTATGCCCTCGCCCGGTTCGACTTCAAGATCAAGCAGGCCTTCATGCTGGCCCTGCTGTGCTCCCAGTTCGTGCCGGGCGCGCTGCTCCTGGTCCCGCTGTTCGAGATCTTCGCCGAGCTCCAGATGATCAACTCGCTGGGCAGTGTGATCATCGCGGAGACCGTCTTCCAGCTGCCGCTGTCGATGATCCTGATCAGCAACTTCATCAAGAACGTGCCGTACTCGCTGGAAGAGGCGGCCTGGGTCGACGGCTGCAACCGGTTCACCGCCTTCCGGATCGTCGTCCTGCCGCTGCTGCGGCCCGGGCTGATCGCCGTCGGCTCCTTCGCCTTCGTGCACTCCTGGAACCACTTCCTGTTCGCCCTGATGTTCCTGAACAACCAGGAGAAGCAGACCATCCCGGTCGGCCTCAACACCCTGATGAGCGCGGACAGCGTCGACCTCGGCGCGCTCGCCGCGGGCGGCATCATCGCGGCCGTCCCCGTCGTGATCGTGTTCGCCTTCATCCAGAAGTGGCTGATCACGGGCTTCAGCGCGGGGGCGGTGAAGGGATGAGAATCCGTCAGATCGCGGTCGTCGGCGCCGCGTTGGGTCTCCTGTGCGTCCCCGCGCACGCCGAGGCCCGCGACATCAGCCGCGACACCCTGCCCCCGAACGACGGCTGGGCCTCCGCCGCCGGCGGCACCACCGGAGGTGCCGCGGCCGACGACGCGCACGTCCACACCGTCACCGACCGCGCCGGACTGGTCCGCGCGCTGGACGGCGGCAGCGACACACCGAAGATCATCAAGATCGCCGGAACCGTCGACGCCAACACCGACGACGACGGCGACCGCCTGGACTGCGCCGACTACGCCACCGACGGCTACAGCACGACGAAGTACCTGGCCGCCTACGACCCCCGCACCTGGGGCTCCGCCAAGCCCAGCGGCCCGCAGGAGGAGGCCCGCCAGGCGTCGGCGGCGAAGCAGGCCGAGCGGGTCGTGCTGCCGGTCGGCTCCAACACCACCATCGTCGGCCTGGGCGACAAGGCCGTCCTCAAGGGCGCCAGCCTCCAGGTCAAGGACGCGGAGAACGTGATCATCCGCAACCTCGACCTCCGGGACGCCTACGACTGCTTCCCCGTCTGGCAGCCCAACACCGGCGGCCTCGGCGACTGGAAGACGGCGTACGACAACCTGTGGCTGCGCGGTGCCACCCACGTGTGGGTCGACCACGTGACCCTGAGCGACAAGGGCCACCCCGACGCCAAGGAACCCACCCACTACGGCCGCAACTACCTGCGCCACGACGGCCTGCTCGACATCACCAACGGCTCCGACCTGGTCACCGTCTCCTGGAGCCGGTTCGCCGGCCACGACAAGGCGATGCTCATCGGCAACGGCGACACGGCCACCGGCGACCGCGGCAAGCTGCGGGTCACCCTGCACCACAACGAGTTCGACTCGGTCGTCCAGCGAGCCCCGAGGGTCCGCTTCGGCCAGGTGCACCTCTACAACAACCGGTACGTCGTCCCGGACGACGCCCACGACTACCGCTACTCCGTCGGTGTCTCCACCGAGTCGGCGATCTACGCAGAGAACAACGCCTTCACCACCCCCGGCCACATCGAGGCCGCCGACCTGGTCAAGAGCTGGAACGGCACCGCCCTGCACCAGAGCGGCACCCTCTTCAACGGCTATCCGGTGGACCTGCTCGCCATCCACAACGCCTACAACAGTGGCAGCGAGCGTGATCTCACGGCGGACGTCGGCTGGAGACCTACCCTGCACACAAAGATCGACAACGCCGCCACGGCCGACCGAGAGGTGGCACGCGGCGCGGGCGCAGGGAGGATCCCATGACTGTTCAGATGACCGTTCCGATCGTTCTCGCGGGCGCTCGCGGCCACGGCCGCTGGCACCTGGACAACATCCGCCGGCTCCAGGACAAGGGCATCGTCCGGCTGGCGGGGATCTGCGAGCTGACCCCGCTGACCGGGGACGAGATCCCCGAGGGCCTGGGCACACCCGAGCAGTCCGCCGACTTCGGCGCCCTCCTCGACTCCACCGGCGCCCGGATCGCCGTGATCTGCACGCCGATCCCGACACACACGGACCTGGCGCTGACGGCCGCCGGCAAGGGCGTGCACCTCCTGCTGGAGAAGCCGCCCGCCCCCTCCTACGCCGAGTACCGCCGGATGGCCGACGGGGTCGCCGAGGCCGGCGTCGCCTGCCAGATCGGCTTCCAGTCGCTGGGCTCGCACGCCGTGCCCGCGATCCGCGAGCTGATCGCCGAGGGCGCGATCGGAGAACTCGAGGGCGTCGGCGGGGCCGGTGCCTGGGCGCGTCCCGAGGCGTACTACCGGCGGGCGCCCTGGGCGGGCAAGCGCAGGCTGCACGGGGTCGACGTGATCGACGGGGC
This sequence comes from Streptomyces sp. SA15, assembly GCF_002291145.1. Taxonomy (GTDB): domain Bacteria; phylum Actinomycetota; class Actinomycetes; order Streptomycetales; family Streptomycetaceae; genus Streptomyces. Next base: position 76,233 of record NZ_NTGE01000101.1, on the reverse strand, counting down.
GCTGACCAACCCGCTCGCGCACGCCGTCGCCACCGCCCTCGCGCTGGCCGGGGCCCCGTACGCCGAGGACGTCACCGGGATCGAGACCGAGCTGCTGCGCGCCAACGACATCGAGTCCGACGACACCTCCTGCGTCCGCGTCACCACCACCCGGGATCTCCCGGTGACCGTCGCGGCGACCCTGTGCGCCGAGGACCCCGACGAGCCGTATGTCGTCGCGCACGGCAGCCGGGGCCGGATCACCTTCTGGTACAAGCAGGACCGCGTCCTGCTCCAGCGGGCCGACCACGGCCCCGAGGAGTACGAGTACGGCCGCACCGACCTGCTGGAGAACCTCGTCGAGCACCTCACCGACGGCGCCGACCTGCTGGTCCCGCCGGACGCCACGGGCTCCTTCATGAAGGTCGTCGAGGCGATCCGCCAGGCCCCCGACCCGGCCCCGCTGCCGGAGGGGACCTGGCACCTGCTCGCCGACGAGCGGCGCCGGGTCGTGCCCGGCGTCGACGGCCTCGTCGCGGCCGCCGCCGACACCCTCTCCCTGTTCTCCGAACTGGGCGCCCCCTGGGCCGTCCCCAACGGACTCCGAAAGGAGGTGAGCACCTGATGACGACCAACGACACGCCGGTGCTGCGCGTCGCGGGCCGCCCGGTCGGCCGGTACGTCACCCGGCCCGAGCTGCCGGCCCGGCTCTCCCCGCGCCCGTACCTGCACCCCGTCACCACCCTGGCCGGCACGGCCGTCACGGAGCTCAGCCCCGCCGACCACACACACCACCTCGGCGTCGGTGTCGCCGTACCCGACGTCGAGGGGGCCAACTTCTGGGGCGGACGCACCTACGTCCGTGACCAGGGCCCGACCGAACTGGACAACCACGGCGCCCAGCGGCACTCCACCTTCCAGCTGCGCGACCCCGACGGCTTCGTCGAGGAGCTGCGCTGGGTGGCCGCCGGAGCCGAGCTGCTGCGCGAGCGCCGTACGGTCGCGGCCACCGAACTCACCGACGCCGCCTGGGCGCTGGACTTCACCTTCTCGCTCACCAACGTCACCCCGGACCCGCTGTCGATCGGCAGCCCCGCCACCAACGGGCGGCCCGGCGCGGCCTACGGCGGCTTCTTCTGGCGGGCCCGCAAGGAGCACGAGGCCCCGCATGCCTTCACCGCCGCCACCGAGGGCGAGGCCGAGGTCCACGGCGCCCCCGCCGACTGGCTCGCCCTGGCCGGCTCCACCTGGACCCTGGTCTTCGCCGGGGCCACCGAGCAGACCCGGCGCGACCCGTGGTTCGTGCGCACCGCCGAGTACCCGGGCGTCGGCTCGTCCCTGGCGTTCGAGGAGCGGCTGCCGATCGCGCCCGGTGACACCGTCGTACGGCGGATCGTCACCGTGGTCGCCGACGGCCGGCTCGACCGGGACGGAGCCGCGGCCCTCATACGGAAGGCGGTGAGCCCGTGACCGCGCGGACGTACACGAACCCCGTCCTGAACGCCGACTGGTCCGACCCCGACGTCGTCCGCGTCGGCGACGACTTCTACCTCACCGCCTCCAGCTTCGGCCGCGCCCCCGGCCTGCCGCTGCTGCACTCCCGTGACCTGGTCAACTGGACCCTGGTCGGCCACGCCGTCGAACGCCTGGAACCAGGAAGCGAGTTCAAGGCCCCGCGCCACGACTGCGGAGTCTGGGCACCGTCCTTGCGCCACCACGACGACCGCTTCTGGATCTTCTGGGGCGACCCCGACCAGGGCATCTTCCAGGTCAACGCTCCCGGCGTACGCGGCCCTTGGACCCGCCCTCATCTGGTGAAGGAGGGCAAGGGACTCATCGACCCGTGCCCCCTGTGGGACGACGAGACCGGCGAGGCCTATCTCGTCCATGCCTGGGCCAAATCCCGCTCCGGCATCAAGAACCGCCTCACCGGCCACCGTATGCACCCGGACGGGACGTCACTTCTCGACGAGGGGAAGGTGATCGTCGACGGAGACCGCATCCCCGGCTGGTTCACCCTCGAAGGCCCCAAGCTGTACAAGCACGACGGCTGGTTCTGGATCCTCGCCCCCGCCGGGAGCGTGGAGACCGGCTGGCAGGGCGCCTTCCGCTCACGCGGCTTCTTCGGGCCGTACGAGGAGAAGGTCGTCCTGGAGCAGAAGGACACCGACGTCAACGGGCCGCACCAGGGCGGCTGGGTGCGCACCCCGTCCGGGGAGGACTGGTTCCTGCACTTCCAGCAGCGCGGTGCGTACGGCAGGGTCGTCCACCTCCAGCCGATGCGCTGGGGCGCGGACGGCTGGCCGGTGCTCGGTGACGACGGCGCCCCCGTCGCCGTACATCCGCTGCCCGACCTGCCGCCGCAGCCGGCCGCCGCGCCCGCCACCGACGACGACTTCCCCGGCGGACGCTTCGGCCGCCAGTGGCAGTGGACGGCCAACCCGCAGGACGGCTGGGCCACCCAGCACTCCGGGGACGGCCTGAGGCTCGCCTGCGTCCGCTCGGCCGACGCGCACGACCTGCGCAAACTGCCGAATGTCCTCACCCAGCGGCTGCCGGGCACCCCGTCCGCCGTCGAGGTCGAGCTGAGGCTGCACGGCGAGGAGCCGGGGGCGCGGGCCGGGCTCGCGGTCCTCGGAGACGCCTTCAGCTGGATCGGGCTGCAACGGGGAGCCGACGGGACGGTCCACCTCGTGCACCGGTTCGCCGAAGCCGTCGCCGAGAAGGAGCGGGACGCCGACCATCCCCGGCTCGCGCCCGAGGGACGGGCCAGGCTGCGGATCGAGATCGGCACCGGAGCACGCTGCCGCTTCTTCTACGACATCGGAGACGGCCTGTGCCCTTCGGGCCAGGTCTTCGCCGCCACCCCTTGGCGCTGGGTCGGCGCCCTGCTCGGCCTGTTCGCCCTCGCGCCCGTCGGACCGGGACACGCCGGCGCCGCGAGTTTCACGCAGTTCCGGATCACCGCCTTGTAAGTGACCGCACCTGTACGCCTGTTGGGAGCCGCAATGACGCACTTCCGTAGCAAGCGCTTGCCGGGAGCCGGTAGAGCCCTGGCCGCCGTCGTGGGCTTAGCGGCCGCTCTGGGCCTCGGGACCATCGGGGAGGCGAAGGCAGCCGCTCCGAGCCCATCGGCGGCGGCGGACCGCTGGACCGACCGTCCGCACGGTTTCGCCTCCCTCGCCGGCGGCACCACCGGCGGCGCGGGCGGCAAGGTCGTGACCGTCACCGACCAGGCCTCGCTGGCGAAGTACGCGGCGGCCGAGGAGCCGTACGTCATCCGGGTCAAGGGCGCCCTCGAGATGGATCCCTTCGGCACGGAGATCGCCGTCGCCTCCGACAAGACCATCATCGGCGTGAGCGACAGCGCCGAGATCGTCCACGGCGGACTCAACCTCGACCCCGGCACCCACAACGTCATCATCCGCAACCTCACCATCCGTGACACAGCGATCGAGGGCAACTGGGACTGCAAGGACACCGACTTCGACGGCATCCGGATGGACACCGTCCACCACGTGTGGATCGACCACATCCGCTTCTCACGGATCTGCGACGGCCAGCTCGACATCCGCAAGGACAGCGAGTACGTCACCGTCTCCTACAACCAGTTCACCAACAACAACAAGACGTTCGGCATCGGCTGGACCCCGAACGTCACCACGCAGATCACCATCGACCACAACTGGTTCACGGGTACCAAGCAGCGCAACCCGTCCGCCGACAACTGCGCCTACGCGCACCTCTACAACAACTACCTGTCGGACCAACTGGCCGACGGCGACCCCGTGTGGACCTACGGGAACTGGTCGCGCGGCAAGACCAAGATGGTCATCGAGAACAGCTACTACCGGAACGTCCAGCACCCCTACCAGGCCGACACCACCGCCGAGCTGGTGGAGCGCGGGTCGATCCTGAAGAACACGACGGGCCGGCACGACGAGTGGGGTGCCGCCTTCGACCCGCGGGAGTTCTACGACTACCGGCTGGACCCGGCGGCAGCCGTCCCGGCACTGGTCGAGCGCTTCTCCGGGCCGCAGAAGCGGATCGGCGACCCGGTGACGCTGCATGTCCCCGCCGACTACCCGACCGTGCAGGCCGCCGTGGACGCCGTGCCTGAGGGCAATGACCTCCCGGTGACGATCGCGGTCGCGCCGGGCACGTACCGGGCCAAGGTCCTCATCCCCGCGAGCAAGCCGAACATCCTGCTGCAGGGGACTGGACACGATCGCTCCGACACCGTCATCGTCTACGACACGCCCGCCGCGAACGGCGGCTCCACCGGGAGCGCGACCGTACGGATCGCCGCGAACGACGTCACGGCCCGCAACCTCACCTTCAGCAACGACTTCGACGAGGCCGCGCACGAGCTCAGCGGCGAGCAGGCCCTCGCCATGAAGACGACCGGCGACCGGATCGTCTTCGAGGACACCGCCTTCCTGGGCAACCAGGACACCCTGATGACCGACAGCCCCAAGCTGGACGTGATCAGCCGGGTCTACATCCGCGACTCGTACATCGAGGGCGATGTCGACTTCGTCTACGGACGCGCGACCACCGTCGTCGAGCGGTCCGTGATCCGCGCGCTGAGCCGTGGCTCGGCCACCAACAACGGGTACATCACGGCCGCTTCGACGTGGACGGGCAATCCCTACGGGTTCCTGATCACGGGATCGAGGATCGTCAGTGACGCGCCCGCCGGGACCTTCCACCTGGGGCGGCCCTGGCACCCGGGTGGTGAACCCGCCGCGGTCGCCCAGGTGCTGATCCGGAACACCGAACTGCCCGCCGCGATCAAGTCCTCGCCGTGGACCGACATGAGTGGGTTCTCGTGGAAGGACGCGCGTTTCGCCGAGTACCGCAACTTCGGGCCGGGGGCGGGCTTCTCCGCGGACCGGCCGCAGATGAGTGACGCCGACGCCAAGACGCACACCGTCGCGAACTACCTCAAGGGCACGGACGGCTGGGCGCCGTACGTCCGCCGCTGAGGTTCCGTGGGTGACCCGAACCGAACCCCCCACAACTTCATATCTCGCTGGATCCAGAAGAGAGAGCCGACCAATGAAGATCAGCATCCGTAGAAGCAGGCGCGCTGCCGTAGCCGTCGCCCTGGGCTCCGTACTCGCCCTGACCGCCACCGCCTGCGGTGACGACGGCAGTGGCGCGGGCGGTGACAAGGGCGAAGAGGGCAGCGGCAAGGGCAAGATCGTCTTCTGGGACAACAACGGCGGTGTCCGCACCGACATTTGGAAGGAGGTCATCGCCGACTTCGAGAAGGCGAACCCGGACATCGAGGTCGAGTACGTCGGGATCGCCTCCACCGAGTACCAGTCCAAGGTCGACACCGCCATCCAGGGCGGCGGTCTGCCGGACGTCGGCGGTGTCGGCGCGGCGATGGCCGCGGGGTTCGCCGCCCAGAACGCGCTGGAGCCGCTGGACGACCGGCTCTCCAAGTCCTCCCTCAACGGCAAGCTCAACGAGTCCATGGTCGAGTCGCTGAAGTCCGCCGGCGGCGGCGACGCCCTGTACTCGATCCCGACCTCCGCCAACAACGGTGTCCTCTACTACCGCACCGACCTGTTCAAGAAGGCGGGTCTGGACGAGCCGACGACCTGGGACAAGTTCTACGAGGCCGCGGACAAGCTCACGAACACGGGCAAGAACGAGTTCGGGTACACCATCCGGGGTGGCGCCGGTTCCATCGCCCAGGCGCTGGACGCGATGTACGGGCAGTCCGGCATCACGTCCTTCTGGGACGCGAGCGGTGAGAAGACCACGGTCAACGACCCGAAGAACGTCGAGGCCCTGGAGAAGTACGCGGCCCTGTACAAGAAGGTCACGCCGGCCGCCGACCTGAACAACGACTTCACCAAGATGGTCGCGCAGTGGGATTCCGGCACGATCGGGATGCTGAACCACAACCTGGGGTCCTACCAGGACCATGTGAAGGCGCTCGGGGTGGAGAAGTTCCGTGGCATTCCTCAGCCGATCGGGGCCGGGGGCAAGCGGGTTCAGGTGTCCAACCCCGTTGACGGGCTGGGGCTCTTCAAGAGCTCCAAGAACAAGGAAGCCGCCTGGAAGTTCATCGAGTTCGCCACCTCGCACGAGGAGAACTCGAAGTTCAACAAGTCGGCCGGGCAGGTTCCGGCGAACAGCGACGCGGCGAAGGACGCGTGGATCTCTGAGGCCGAGCCCACGAAGTTGGCCGCGGGGGCGTTGAGTGACGGGTCCACGACCATTGTTCAGCTGCCGTACTACCTGCCGGACTGGAACACGGTCTCCAAGTCGGACAATGAGCCGAACTTCCAGAAGGTGTTGCTTGGGGACATGAGCGCGAAGGAGTTTCTGGACACGTTGGCTGATCAGCTGAACACGGCTCAGGCTGAGTGGAAAGAACAGAACGGCTAAGAGCTCGGTCCTGTTTGTCCGTGGCCGGCTGCGGGTTGTTTGTGGCTGGTCGCGCCCACGCGGCGGTAGCCGCATATGAGCACGGCCCCGCGCCCCTGAAAGCAGGGGCGCGGGGGTTACCCCCCACTTGAAAGGCACTGCCTAGCACAATTCTCGTACGCCTGTTGAGAAAGGCACCTCTGTGTCACTTACCCGCAGACAGGTCACCAGTGCGGCCTTTGCCGCTGTTCCTCTTGGCTTTTCGGCCCATGGAACCGCTGTTTCGCACGAAAGGTCCCGGACTCTCTTCGTCGCCGGTGATTCCACCGCGGCCCAGAAGTACGCCCCCGCCGCCCCCGAGACCGGGTGGGGCATGGCGCTTCCGTTCTTTCTGCACAAGGATCTGGGCGTCGCCAATCACGCCGTGAACGGGCGTAGTTCGAAGAGCTTCGTCGACGAAGGGCGGCTCGATGTCGTCCTCGGGGCGATCCGGCCCGGCGACTTTCTGATCATCCAGTTCGCTCACAACGACGAGAAGGCGGACGACCCTACTCGTCACACCGAGCCCTGGACGACGTACCAGGACTATCTGCGCCAGTACGTCGACGATGCCCGGGCCCGTGGTGCCCGGCCCGTGCTCGCCACACCCGTCGAGCGCAGGAGGTTCGACGCGGGCGGCAACGCCGTGTCGAGTCACGGCGACTATCCGGCGGCGATGCGTGCGCTCGCCAAGGAGGAGCGCGTCGCCCTGCTCGACCTCCAGGCCCTGTCCCTCGCGCTGTGGCAGCGGCTCGGCGTCGAGGAGACGAAGACGTACTTCAACTGGACCGCGACCGAGCAGGACAACACGCACTTCAACCCGCCCGGCGCGATCGCCGTGGCGCGGCTCGTGGCCCAGGAACTGCTGCGTACGCGGGTGCTCGCGCCCCGCGATGTGCGCCGGCTGGACGAGGAGATTCCCGCGTCCTGGATCACCTGGCCGCAGGCCGCCGCGTAACACCCCCGCACCCCTGTTCCCAAAAAGGAGAGCCGCACAATGCGCGCACAGACATGGCATGAGCATGTCATTACAAAGAAGGTGGCCGTTCTGGCCGGCTGCACCGCCCTCGTGCTGTCCCTGACCGGCACCGCCGCCCAGGCCGGCGCCGACTCCGGCTCCCGCGACCTCGGTCGTCAGGTCCTCGGCGCGAACGACGGCTGGGGCTCGCAGGGCGCGGGCACGACCGGTGGCTCGGCCGCCGAAGCCGAGCACGTCTACACCGTCACCACCTGGGCGGAGTTCAAGGCCGCGCTCGCCGCCGGCGGCTCTGCACCCAAAATCATCAAGGTCAAGGGCATGATCGACGCCGTCTCCGAGGGCTGCGAGGCCTTCGTCGCCGGCGGCTACGACCTCCAGCAGTACCTCAAGGACTACGACCCGGCCGTCTACGGCAACGACAAGGTCGCCATGGGGCCGCAGGAGGACGCGCGGGTGGCGTCCGCCGCCAACCAGAACTCGGAGATCAAGGCCTTCATCCCCAGCAACACCACCATCGTCGGCGTCGGCAGGAACTCCGGCATCCTCGGCGGCAGCCTCCAGATCTTCGGCGTCTCGAACGTCATCCTGCGCAACCTCACCATCGAGGCCCCGCTCGACTGCTTCCCCAAGTGGGACCCGACCGACGACAACAAGACCGGCAACTGGAACTCCGAGTACGACACCGTGGTCGTCTACGGCAGCGACCACGTGTGGCTCGACCACAACACGTTCACCGACGGGCGCTACCCCGACAGCGAGCGGCCGGTCTACTTCGGCAAGGTCTTCCAGCAACACGACGGCCTGACGGACATCGTGCGCGGCTCCAACTACGTGACCGTGTCCTGGAACCGCTACGAGAACCACGACAAGAACATGCTGATCGGCAACGGCGACGGCCTCGCCGCCATCGACGCCGGCAAGCTCAAGGTCACCATGCACCACAACCGCTTCGACGGGATCCTCCAGCGCTCCCCGCGGGTGCGGTTCGGACAGGTCGACGTCTACAACAACCACTACGTGGTGAACGAGGAACAGAAGTCCGACTACTACATCTTCGGTGTCGGCATCTCCTCGCAGCTCCACGCCACCGACAACGCCATCTCGCTGCCGCCCGGCACCAGCGTCGGCAAGGCGCTGAAGAAGTGGAACGAGTCCCCGCTGACCGCCGAGAACAACTACGTCAACGGGAAGCTGACGGACCTGATCGCCGTGCACAACGCCGAGATCCCCGGCGAGACGCTCCAGTCGGGCGCCGGCTGGAAGCCGACCCTGCGCACCAAGGTCGACTCGCCCAAGGCGGTCCCGTGGATCGTCGGCAACCGTGCGGGCGCCGGACGCCTGCGCTGACGTACCCGACCGGCAGGCCGGGACGCGCCGCCGTCCCGGCCTCCGGCCCTCGGATCCCCGGTCCTCGGATCCCCGGCCCTCGAATCCCCGGCCCTCGGATCCCCGGCCCTCGGATCCCCGGCCTTCCGGCCGACACCCCAGCACAGCCCCGCACTGCGAAGGAGCACCCGCATGCCCTCGCCCCACCTCCAACTCCCCCTTTCCAGAAGGGGATTCATGATGGCGAGCGCCGGAGCGGGCGCCGCGCTCGGCCTGGCGCCGACCCCCGCGCGGGCCGACGGCGCAAGGCGTCCGTTCGGTCGGTACGGATCACCGGCCACGCGCCTCACCCCGCAGACTCTGTACGTCCACCCGGGCGGCGCCGGTGACTTCACCACCGTCCGGGACGCCGTGGCCGCCGCGACCGGCAGCGGATACACGCTGGTCATCGCCCCGGGCACATACCGGCAGACGGTCGCCGTCGACGCCACCCGTACGGACATGACCTGGATCGGCGCGAGCGAGAACCCCCGCGACGTCGTCATCGTCCACGACAACGCGGCCGGCACCCCCAAGCCCGGCGGCGGCACCTACGGCACCACGGGATCCGCCACCACCACCGTGCAGGCCGCCGGTTTCACCGCCCGCTGGATCACCTTCGCCAACGACTGGCTGCGCGCCGACCACCCCGAGATCACCGGCACCCAGGCCGTCGCCATCAAGGTCCAGGGCGACCGCTCGGCCTTCCACCACTGCCGCTTCCTCGGCCACCAGGACACCCTGTACGCCGACTCGACGGCCCTGACCGCCTTCGCCCGCCAGTACTACTCCCACTGCTACGTCGAGGGTGACGTCGACTTCGTCTTCGGGCGGGCGACCGCGGTCTACGAGAACTGCCACTTCCGCACCCTGAACCGCACCGACCTGGGCGGCGCCCCGTACGGCTTCGTCTTCGCGCCCTCGACGGCGGGCGCCAATCCACGCGGCTACCTGGTCGTCCGCGGCCGGATCAGCAGCGAGGCACCCGACGCCCACTACAAGCTGGCCCGTCCCTGGGTGCCCAGCTCCGACACCACCGCCCGCCCGATGCTTACCGTCCGGGAGACCCACATGGGCCCCGGCATCGACGCGGTCGCGCCCTACACCAACATGCGGGAGGCCCATCCCTGGCAGACCATGCGGTTCGCCGAGTACCGCAACACGGGGCCGGGTGCCGTGATCACGGTTCCGGAGAACCGGCCCCAACTCGCCGCCAGCGAAGCCGCGTCCCACACCAAGCGGGCCTACCTCGGCGACTGGAGGCCGTATGCGTAGAGCCGCTGCCCTCCTGGCGTGCGTGTGCCTGTGCCTGTTCTGGCCGACCCAGGCCTCCGCCGCCGAGCGCGGCCCCGTCGGTTGGGCCTCGACCGGTCCCGGTACCACCGGCGGTGCCGACGGGACCACCTGGACCGTGGACACCCGTGCCGAGCTCAAGGAGGCCCTGGCCAACCACGGCGACCCCACCGCGTCCAAGGTGATCCGGGTCGTCGGCGACATCGACGGCCATGAGGCGGACGACGGTTCACTGCTCGGCGAGCAGGACTACGCGCCCGGGTACGACCTGGGCAAGTACATGTCCTGCTTCGGCGAGGACGGGGCCGTCTGGTCCGACACCCGTCACGACTACTGCAAACAGCAGCGTCAGCTCCGCCAGACCGGTTCGAACAAGGAGAAGGCGCAGATCCAGCTGACCGTGCCGAGCAACACCACCTTGGTCGGCGTGGGCCGCGACGCCCGGCTCCTCGGGGTCTTCCTGACCGTCAACACCGGCACGAACATCATCGTGCGCAATCTGCACCTCGAAGCTCCCGTCGACCACTTCACCACCTGGTCGCCGGGTGACGGTACGCGCGGCAGCTGGAACGCCCGTTTCGACGCGATGACCGTGATCACGGGCGAGAACATCTGGGTCGACCACTGCACCTTCACCGACGGCCGCTTCCCGGACCGCGAGGCGCCCCTCGGCTTCCACGGCGAGCGCGTCCAACGGCACGACGGGCTGCTCGACATCGAGGACGGCTCCGACTTCATCACGGTCTCCGACAGCCGATTCGCCGACCACGACAAGGCGATCCTCATCGGGTCGGGGGACGGGCGCGGCGATCGGGACCGCGGGCATCTCAAGGTGACCTTCGTCCGGAACCTCTTCACCGACATCGTGCAGCGCGGCCCCCGCGTCCGCTTCGGCCAGGTGCACGTCGTCAACAATGTCTACCGGGGCCGGGCGGACGGCACCCTGTACGCGCTCGGCGTCGGCGTGGAGTCGTCGGTCTTCTCCGAGCGGAACGTCTTCAGCTACCGGCGGGGCGCGTCGTCGCTCGCTGTCGCGGACTACGGCGGCGAGCACTTCCGGGACACCGGCTCCTGGTTCAACGGCCGGCCCGCCCGCCTGAACGCGGTGGCGAGCGGCCTCGGCCTGACCGACGACGTCGGCTGGGACCCCGCCGACGTCTACGACTACCGGCCCCTCACCTCCCGGTCGGCGGTCGAGCACCACGTCCTGCGTCATGCCGGTGCCGGGAGGCCGGATGCGTGAGCCGTTGGGTTCCCTGAAAGGCGAGCTGAACTTCCCGCTCGCCTGGGGTACTTCACCGGTCCGCGACTTCAAGGCCTGGCGCCGCGCCGCCCGTTCCAAGGTCGAGGAGCACCTCCTCGTCGACCGGCAGGACGGGACACCGTACGCACCCGAATTCACCCCCGGCTCCCAAGGAGGCGCATACGCAAGGGAGTTGGTGACCCTCTCCCTCACCCGTCACGAACGCGTCCGCGGTGCCCTGCTCACCCCCCACGGCACCGGACCCTTCCCCGCCGTACTCCTCCTCCACGATCACGGGTCCAGGTTCGACATCGGGAAGGAGAAGCTGGTCCGGCCCTGGTACGACGACACCCGGCTCGCCTCCGCCCAGGACTGGGCGGACCAGCACTTCAGCGGGCGGTTCCTGGGCGACGAGCTGGCCCGGCGCGGATACGTGGTCCTCTGCCTGGACGCGCTCGGCTGGGGCGACCGCGGCCCCATCACCTACGACCAACAACAGGCCCTGGCCTCCAACCTCTACCACCTCGGCTCCTCGCTCGCCGGACTCATGGCCCGCGAGGACGCCCGCGCCGCCGGATTCCTGGCCGGCCTCGACCGCGTGGACGCCCACCGGGTCGCGGCCGTCGGCTTCTCCATGGGCGCCTACCGCGCCTGGCAGACCGCCGCACTTAGCGACCACATCGCCGCCGCGGCGAGCGTGTGCTGGATGACCGGGCTGAAGGAAATGATGGTGCCCGGCAACAACACGCTGCGCGGGCAGTCGTCGTACTACATGCTCCACCCGGGCCTGCCCCGGTTCCTCGACTTCCCCGACGTGGCGGCCATCGCCGCACCCAGGCCGATGCTGTTCTTCAACGGCGGGCTCGACCCGCTGTTCCCCGCCGACGGCGTACGGGTCGCGTACGACAAGCTGCGTGCGGTCTGGCGCTCGTGCCGCGCCGAGGAGCGGTTGTGGCTGAAGACGTGGCCCGACCTGGGCCACGTCTTCACACGCCATATGCAGGACGAGGTCTTCGCGTGGCTCGACGCCGTCCTGTGATCCACCGCGTCAGTGCCGTACCGGCCTGATCGACTCCAGCGTCGGCACCACCGGCGCAATCGTGCCGTCGGCCGCGAACTTCATGCGGTCGATCGTCGTCTCGCGGTGCATGCCGTCGCCGCCCGGCTTCCCGGGGCCGTTCAGGGCGAACCGGTGGTAGACGATGTACCAGTCGTCGGTGCCGGGCGCGTTCACCACCGAGTGGTGGCCGGTGCCGAGGATGCCGTAGTCGGGGCGCTTGGACAGGATCGTGCCCCGCTTGGTCCACGGGCCGAGCGGGGACGGTCCGGTCGCGTAGGCCACGTGGTAGTTCTCGCTACGGGTGTCGTCCTCCGACCACATGAAGTAGTAGGTGCCCTTCCGCTTGATCACGAAGGAGCCCTCGCGGAAGTTGTCCGGGGTGATGTCCTTCACCTGCGAGGCGTCGAAGGACACCATGTCGTCGTTCAGCGGTACGACATATCCGCGGCCGTTGCCCCAGTAGAGATACGACGTGCCGTCGTCGTCCGTGTAGACCGCGGGGTCGATCATCTGGCCCTTCAGCGAACCGCCCTTCGCCACCAGGGGCTTGCCGAGCGCGTCCTTGAACGGGCCGGCCGGGGAGTGGGCCACCGCGACGCCGATCTGCTGCTCGGCGCAGAAGTAGAAGTAGTACTTGCCGTTCCGTTCGGCGATCGCCGGCGCCCACGCGTTCTTGTCCGCCCAGGTCACGTCGGGCCCGAGGTCCAGGATGACCCCGTGGTCCTTCCAGTGGACCAGGTCCTTCGACGAGTACGCCTTGAACTTCGTCCCGCTCCAGCCCTGGAAGCCGTCCGTCGTCGGGTAGATCCAGTATTCGCCGTTCAGATAGTGCACGTCCGGGTCGGCGTTGAGGCCGGGCAGGACGGGACTGCGGGTCGAGACCGCCTCGACCGTCCAGGTGCGGGTCGTGCCGTCGGCGGCTCTCACGGTGTATGTCTGCGGCTTGCGGAAGTCGCGGTGCGTGCCGGACCTCGGGCTCAGCGTCGCCCCCTCACCGACCCACAGCTTCGGGGCGAGGCCGCGCAGTTCCGCGTTCGGCTCCATCGGCAGCACGACCTTCGACGCGGCCTCGGTGACGATCGCGTACCCCTTCTGGCCCTTCGCTGTCGCGTCCATGACGGAGGCGGGAGTCGACGGGTAGGCGGCGAGCAGGCGGTCGTACTCCTCCTGCGTCACCGGGAGCACGGTGCCGTGCCGGGGGCTGGCCGGCAGCTGGTAGTTCGTGGACGGGGTCCACTTGCCCGAGTCGAGGTCGGTGGTCTCGAAGGGGATGTAGCCGCGGCCGCCGTACTCGTCGATGAACAGGTACCACTTGTTCTCGGTGTTGGACTTGAAGACCGTCGGGCCCTCACCGCGGTCCATCGCACCGCTGCCGATGCAGTCCGCGACGAAGTCGTACTTGGCCGACGTCAGGCTCGTCGACTTCTCTCCGGTGATGAACTTGGCGCAGGGCGAGCTGGAGGTCGGGTCCCGCTCGTCCTTGGTGTAGCGGTAGTAGGTGTCCTTGTGCTTCACCACCGTCGAGTCGATGACCGAGTAGCCCGGGTCGTTCCAGACCTTCGGCTCGCTGAAGGTACGGAAGTCCTTCGTGGTGGCGTACATCATCTTGTTGTACGTCGATCCCGTGTGGTCGGGGTCGTCGTCGGCGTACAGCTTCGACGCCCAGAAGACGACGTACTCACCGAGCGAGTCGTCCCAATAGGCCTCCGGCGCCCAGGTGTTGCCCGCGTTGTCGGGGGAGACCTTCACCAGGCGCTGGTCGGTCCAGTGGACCAGGTCGGTGGACTCCCAGACCATGATCGACTTGCTGCCGTGCCGCTGGACTTGGTCCCAGCTGCCGCTGGAGTTCTTGTACATCCGCAGGTCGGTGGCGATGGCGTAGAACTTGTCGCCCTTCGGGGAGCGGATGACGAACGGATCACGCAGCCCCTTCTCGCCGATGGTGGAGGTGAGGACCGGCTTGCCCCCGTTGAGCTCGCGCCAGTGCAGCGGGTCGTTGCCCCGGCTGAGGGCGTACCGGATCTGCTCGCCGTCGGCGGTGCCCTCACCGGTGAAGTAGGCGAAGAGATAACCGGCGTACTTGGGCTGCTGCTTCACGGGTGGTGCTGCTGATTGGGCGGTGCTGGGGGGTATGGCGAGCAGGGAGAGAAGGAGGGCCAGGAAGGGGGCCAGGAGCGTGCGGGCGGTACGGCTTCGCATGACACATCCTGTGGGAGTGTGGGGGTTTCTGTTGGGTTCGCCTTGGGAGTGTCATCGCAGGAGGTCAGCTGGTCAATCGGTGTGCGTGGGGCGAGGGGGAGCGAAAGTTTCGATCGTTTTCGCGGGGCGGCAACCTTTTCGGCCACCGGCGGCGACCTGATCTCAGAAACGGGCCGGGGCGGCCCCTCCGGCCCGTTTCGTCCTCCCGATGTCGACGAAAGGAACGTTCCGTGCGTCTAGGCACCGGACGCCACCGCAGGACGCGGACCCTGTCGATCGCCGCGGCGGTGGCCGTCGCCTCGGGGGCGAGCGGCGTCTACCTCGGCCTCACCGAGGGTGGCGCCCGGGCCGCCTCGACGACGGTCACCGTGTCCACCACCGCGCAGCTGGAGTCGGCCGTCAGGAACGCGGCCGCCGGCACCACGATCCAGGTCCGCGGCGGGACGTACCACCCGACGGCGACCCTGAAGTCCACGGCCAACGGCACCGGTTCGGCGCGGGTCACGCTGCGGGCGTACGGCGGCGAGAAGGTGAGGATCGACGGCTCCAGGCTGCCCGACGGCTCCTGGCTGGCCGAGATCCACGGCGACTACTGGACCGTGCAGAACCTCACCTTCCAGAACTCGCCGGCGCAGGGGTTCGTCGCCACGTCGTCGGTGGGCGGAGTCTTCAAGAACCTTGTCACGGCGAACAACGGCGACTCCGGGTTCACCCTGCGCGGTGACGGTACGACGGACAACCTCGTGCGGAACCTGGACAGTCACGGCAACTACGACCCGGCCGAGCACGGTCAGAACGCCGACGGGATCGCCATCAAGTTCGGCTCGGGTGTCGGCAACGTCGTGGAGGGTGCGCGCCTGTACAACAACTCGGATGACGGGCTCGATCTGTGGCAGTTCTCGTCGCCCGTCACCATCAAGGACTCGCGGGCCTTCGGCAACGGCAGGAACCGGTGGGGGGACGCGGCGTTCGAGGGCGACGGCAGTGGGTTCGAGTTGGGCGGGGGAGGGGCTTCGGTGGCGCACAAGGTGGAGAACAACGCGGCTTGGGACAACGCGCGGCACATCGATACAGCCCCGCGCCCCTGAAGGGCGCGAACGCCCCCGTCGGTCGTCAGCGGCGGGGGCGTTCTCGTGACCGGTCGAGGGGGGGGCTCGACCGGTGCGTCCGGCGGGCCCAAGGGGGGCTTTGCCCGGCCGGAGTTGTGGGGATCAGCGGTAGCTGATGTCGGAGCTCTTGAACTTGCACGTCTTGCCGTCGGGGCCCGTGCCCAGCTCTGTGGGCTCCTTGCCGGAGTTGTTGCCCTTGAAACGGACGCAGGTCTTGGTCTTCTTCTTGGCGTCGCCGTGGATACGGATCCTGGACAGCGTGGCGGTGTCCCCGTAGTTGGCGTTGACGCCGACGATCGCCTTCAGCGGCGCCGTCACGTCGATGTCGCTCAGCACGATCGTCCGCTTGTGCTGCGTCTTGCAGTTGCCGCAGGAGCGGACCAGCTTGCCCGAGTTGTGGACCTGGAAGCCGGTCACGGTCAGCTTGCCGGCCCCGTTGAACTGGAGCACCTTGTCGGCGCCGTTCTTCGCGCCGCCGCCGATGACCTTGTACACGGCCGACGACGACTTGCCCTTGAAGCTGGCGGCGTCCTCGCCGACGTCCAGCCACCATACGTTCTGCAGCGTGCAACTGCCCTTGCAGTGGACGCCGTCCGCGCCCGGGGTGCCGATGATCACGTTCTTGAGTAACGCTCCGTCGGCCAGCTCGAAGACCGGATCCTGGCCCTCCTCCTGGCCACTGCCGCCCAGCTCGCCGGCGCCGTAGAACTTCTTGAGCTTGCCGTCGTACGTGCCGGACACCTTGATCGTCGACGAGACGGCCTTGCTGCCCTTGGCGGCCGGCCACGACGAGGCCGCGCCCGCGGAGGACAGCATCGTCGTGGTGACGATCGCCGCCCCCGTGATGCCGAGAGCGGAGGCTCCGGCGATCACCGCGCGCCGTTTGGTGACCCGGCGGCGGTGGCGGACGGGCTGTTCAGCTCGTGCAGTCATGCCCATTTCCTTGCGTGGGAGAGGAACTTTGCGTTTCCTGGTCGCCACTGGTGTGGAACGGGTTGCCGCGTCTGCAGACTTTCTTTACGAATCTCCGCCGTCGGACGAGTCGTTGTCGTCCTGCGCCGCGAAGTCGCCCTCCACATCCGCCTGTTCGGACCCCGCGGTCGCCGTCGCCGTGTAGGCGT
Source organism: Streptomyces sp. SA15 (assembly GCF_002291145.1). Taxonomy (GTDB): domain Bacteria; phylum Actinomycetota; class Actinomycetes; order Streptomycetales; family Streptomycetaceae; genus Streptomyces. Next base: position 59,459 of record NZ_NTGE01000101.1, on the reverse strand, counting down.
CGTCCTTCGCGTCCCGGCCGCCGCGCTGGTGGTTGTACTGCCCGGCGAACACCCACTCGCCCTTGGGGACCGTACGGCCCTCCTTGAGCACCCAGGTGTAGACGAGGAAGCCGTCCCGCTCGCCGACCGTCAGTGTGAAGTCGTCCTCGGGGAGCGAGCGCCAGGCACCGGCGTTGGTGACACCGCCGGTCTGCGCGACCTTCAACTCGACCGTGAGGGAGGCAAGTTGCTCGGAGGTCTTGAGGGTGATGTTGCTCTGCGCCCAGAAGTCGTTGCTGTGCGGGTCCACCGAGCCGTCCGACCACAGCGGACCGTCCTCGGTGCCGGAGGCCGGCGGCGCCGCGGTGACCGACGTACTCGGCGTCCGCGCGGGCGACTTGCTCGGCTCGGGCTCCTGGGTGCTCGGCTTCGGGTTCACCGGCGGCTCGGGCGCGCGGCTCGTCGCGTCCGGCGACGGCGTGGGCGTCGCCGTGACCGCGATCTTCTGCGGGGGAACCTCGTCCTTCACCGCGGAGGCGACCGCGTAGCCGCCGACCCCCAGCACGCCCGCGACCGCCGCGGTGGCGCTCACCACCCGCACCCAGCCGAACACCGGCGGACGGGTCGCCCGATGGTCGGGGCGGGCCTGTTCGGTCATACCGCGCTCGATCCGCGCCAGGATGCGCGCGCGGTCGGGCTCGTGCGCCCCGGCCGCCTCGTGCAGCCGGGCGCGCAACTCGTCGTGCACGTCCCGCCGCATGGTCATCGGTCCCTTCCGGCGTCGCCGGTGCGCGCCATCGCCGCGTGCACTCTCTGCGGAGCTGCCTGTGTTCCGAGCAACCGCTGCAGTTCGGCCATTCCCTTCGAGGTCTGGCTCTTCACCGTACCGACCGAGACACCCAGGGCGAGCGCTGTGTCCTTCTCGGAGAGGTCGAATGCGTGCCGCAGCACCACGCAGGCGCGTTTGCGGAACGGAAGTCTACGCAACGCCTCCTGGACGTCGACCACCCCTGCCACGTCCGGGTTCTCGGCCTTCTCCTCGCGCTGCGACCAGAACAGCGCGACGCGCCGCCGTTCGCGTACCGCGCTGCGGATCCGGGTACGGGCCAGATTGGCCACGACCCCCCGCGCGTACGCCGCCGGATGGTCGGCCGCGCGCACCCGGTCCCAGCGGTGCCACAGCGCCAGTAACGCGTCCGCCGCCAGGTCGTCGGCGGCGTCCGCCTCACCCGTCAGCAGATGGGCGAGGCGGGACAGTTCGGCGTAGTGGCGCTCGAAGAAGGCATGGAACTCCACGGAGGCGGCGTCGTCGACGACTGTGCCCACGGGCGACCTCTCCTCACGGCGACTCGGGCGCCCCCGGCGCCTGTGTGTGTCATGTGTCTGACATGTGATCATCCGGGGGTGGCCCGGACGAGATCCGGAAGCGTAGCAGTGATGGACTGCTTGGTTCGTACGGGTCTTCGAACACTGTCTGGAGGTCCGACGCTCACAGTCTGGAGGTCCGACGCCGATTCCGTAACACGGAGAAAACCTGAAACAGGTTCAACGAGGGAACAATCCAGCCAGCATCCGCACACCGATCATTCAGGCACCAAGGAGCAGCAGTCATGTCCGAATCGCAGAAGGTGGCCGACCGGTCAAGTGCCCCGCCACCAGCGGCGAACAGCGTCGACCGGTTCTTCAAGATCTCCGCGCGGGGATCCACCTTCGGCCGTGAGATACGCGGCGGCTTCGCCACGTTCTTCACGATGGCCTACATCCTTGTCCTGAATCCCATCATCCTCGGCAGCGCGAAGGACAAGTTCGGCCAGCAGCTCGACGCCGTCCAACTGACCACCGCCACCGCCCTGGTGGCCGCGGTCATGACGATCATCATGGGCGTGGGCGGCAACCTGCCCCTCGCGCTCGCCGCCGGCCTCGGATTGAATGCGGTCGTCGCCTTCCAGATCGCCCCGCAGATGAGCTGGGACGACGCGATGGGCCTGGTCGTCCTGGAGGGCCTGCTGATCTGTGTGTTGGTGGTGACAGGGCTGCGCGAGGCGGTCATGCACGCCATTCCGCAGCCCCTCAAGCAGGCGATCAGCGTCGGTATCGGCCTGTTCATCGCCTTCATCGGCTTCGTCGACGCCGGGTTCGTCACCCGTATCCCGGACATCGCGAACACCACCGTCCCGGTCCAGCTCGGCGGCACCGGCACCCTCACCGGGTGGCCGATTCTCGTCTTCTGCCTCGGCGTCCTGCTGACGATCGGACTGCTCGCCCGCAAGGTCAAGGGCGCCATCCTGATCAGCATCGTGACCATGACGATCCTCGCGATGATCATCAACTCGATCGCCGACATCAAGGCCTGGGGCCTGACCACCCCCGACTGGCCCGACAAGATCGTCGACACCCCCGACTTCGGACTGATCGGTCACTTCAGCCTGTTCGGCGCCTTCGACGCGCCCGGCGTCGGCGTCGTCACCGTCGTCCTGCTGATCTTCACGCTGATCCTGTCCGACTTCTTCGACACCATGGGCACGGTCGTCGGCATCAGCGCGGAGGCCGGACTCCTCGACGAGGAGGGCAAGGTCCCGAACCTCGGCCGGGTGCTGCTCATCGACGGTGCCGCGGCGGTCGCGGGCGGCGCGGCCTCGTCCTCCTCCGCCACCTCCTACATCGAGTCGGCGGCGGGTGTGGGGGAGGGCTCGCGCACCGGCTTCTCCAACCTGGTCACCGGCGGCCTGTTCGCCCTCGCCCTGTTCCTGACCCCGCTGCTGACGATCGTCCCGCTCCAGGCGGCCGCTCCCGCCCTGGTCGCCGTCGGCTTCCTGATGATGACGCAGGTCAAGCACATCGACTGGGACAAGTACGAGATCGCCATCCCGGCGTTCCTGACCATCGCCGTGATGCCGTTCACGTACTCCATCACCAACGGCATCGGCGCCGGCTTCCTCGCCTACGTGGTGATCAAGACGGTTCTCGGCAAGGCCAAGGAGATCCACTGGCTGCTGTGGGGGACCTCGGCGCTGTTCCTGGTGTACTTCGCGATCGACCCGATCGAGCAGATCCTGGGCGCCAAGTGAGGTCTGGGGGACAGCTCCTGTACAGCTCCTGTCGGGGCTGTCCCCCGGCTCCTAGTTCAGCGCCGCCTCCATCACGGCCTTGGCCACCGGTGCGGCCAGCCCGTTGCCGCTGACCTCCGAACGGGCCGCGTTCGACTGCTCCACGATCACCGCCACGGCGACCTCCTTGCCGGTCGCGTCGGACTTGCCGTACGACGTGAACCAGGCGTACGGCGTCTCGCTGTTGTTCTCGCCGTGCTGGGCCGTACCGGTCTTGCCGCCCACCGTCACGCCGGAGATCTGCGCGTTCGTGCCGGTGCCCTTCTCGACCACCGTCTGCATCGCCGACTGCAGTTGCTCGGCGGTCGAGGAGCTGACGATCTCCTTGGCGCTCGTGTTGTCGTCGTAGTCCTCCAGGACGTCACCGCCGCTGTCGGTGATCTGCGACACCATGTGCGGCGAGAGGAGCTTGCCGCCGTTGGCTATGGCCGCCGACACCATGGCCATCTGCAAAGGGGTCGCCGTCACGTCGAACTGGCCGATGCCCGTCAGGGCCGTCTGCGCCTCGTCCATGTCCTTCGGGTACACGCTCTCGTACGCCCGCACCGGTACGTCCTGCGTCGCGTCGTTGAAGCCGAACTTCTCCGCCATCGCCCGGACCTTGTCCTGGCCCAGGTCGACGGCCATCTTCCCGAAGACGTTGTTGCAGGAGTACTGCAGGGCCACCCGGATCGAGGCGTTCGCGCAGGGAGCCGACAGGTTCTCGTTCGTCAGCTTGTCGGTCGACTGCGGCAGCGGGTACGGGTTCGGGCTGTCCGTCTTCTCGTCCACCGACGAGTACAGCCCGTCCTCCAGCGCGGCCGCCGCGACGACCAGCTTGAACGTCGAGCCCGGCGGCAGCGGCTGGCGCAGCGCGCGGTTCGTCATCGGCTTGTCGGGGTTCTTGGTCAGCTGTGACCAGGTGTCGGTGTCGCCCGTGCTGATCGTCGACGGGTCGTACGACGGCGTGGAGACGACCGCGAGGATCCTGCCGGTGGCCGGGTCGATCGCGACGGCGGCGCCCTTCTTGTCGCCGAGCGCGTCGTACGCCGCCCGCTGCGTGGCCGGGTCGATCGTCGTGATCACGTCGCCCGGGTCGGCGCGCTTGTTCGTGACTGTGTCCAGCACGGTCTTCAGCCGGTTGTCCGTCCCGTCGAGCAGCTCCTGGTAGACGCCCTCCAGCTGGGTCGCGCCGTACACCTGCGAGCTGTAGCCGGTGACGGCCGCGTACAGACTGCCGTCCGTGTACGTCCGTTTGTACTTGAGGTCGCCGCTCGTCGTGCGGGCCGAGCCGGTGACCGACTTTCCGCCCACGACGATGTTGCCGAGCGGCTCGCTGTACAGCTCGATCGCGTTGCGCCGGTTGTTCTTGTTGTCCGCGAGCGCTGTGCCGTCGTAGAACTGCACCCAGGTCGCCCTGATCAGCAGAGCGAACACCAGCAGCAGCGTGAAGACGGAAGCGCGCCTGATCGTCTTGTTCATCCCGCTCGGACAGACGATCGGGGGCGGGCGGAGCGTTCCCTTCCGCCGGAATTCCGCCGGAATTCTCATCGGGTGTTCATGTGCGCGGCCTTCAGGCCGGTGGAAGTCACCCCTCCAGCGTCAGCACGACCTCGTCGATCTCCTCGCCCCGGGCCTGCGCATACCCCCGGGCCCGCTCGCTCGCCCGGAAGCCGCACTTCTCCAGCACGCGCAGCGACCCCTCGTTGTCCGCGGCGGCACGGGCGTACAGCGGGCGTTCCGGCACCTCGGCCACCAGGTCGCGCAGCGCGGCGGTGGCGATGCCCTGGCCCCAGTACGCGCGGTCGATCCAGTACGTCACCTCGCGCTCGCCCGGCTCCCCGTACACCGCCGCGCTGCCCACCACGTCACCGTCCGCCAGGACGGTCCGCGCGACGGCGTCCGAGGAACGGATCCGTTTCCAGAGTGCGTCGAAGGCGTGCCAGTCGGCGGGATCCTTCGCGGTGAAGGCCGCCATGCGGAGGGCCTCCGGATCGTTCATCTGCCGGAAGAAGACCGGCAGGTCGCTGTCGTGGACCTCGCGGAGCGCGACTTCCATCGGTCAGAGCCTCCTGGTGGCGAGCGTGAGCCGGTCGCGGGCGTCGAACAACGCGTCTTTCACCATCTGCTCGTGGGCCGGGGTCAGCCGCGCCACCGGTACCGAGCAGCTGATCGCGTCGCGGGCCGGCGTGCGGTAGGGGATCGCCACGCCGAAGCAGCGCAGCCCCAGCGTGTTCTCCTCGCGGTCGACCGCGAAGCCCTGCTCCCGCACCTGGTGCAGCTCCTCGATGAGCTTCTCCCGGTCGGTGATGGTGTTCTCGGTCAGGGCGGGCAGCGTCTCGGGCAGCATCTTGCGGACCTGCTCGTCCGTGTACGTGCTCAGCAGCGCCTTGCCGAGGGACGTGGAGTGCGCCGGGAGGCGGCGGCCGACCCGGGTGAAGGGGCGCAGGTAGTGCTGCGACTGGCGGGTGGCCAGGTAGACGACGTTCGTGCCGTCCAGGCGGGCCAGGTGGATCGTCTCCGTCGTGTCGTCCGACAGCCGGTCCAGCGTCGGCCGGGCCGCCGCGACCACCTCGTCACCGTCGATGTACGAGGTGCCGACGAGCAGGGCCCGTACGCCGATGCCGTACCGCGTGCCCGTGGCGTCCGTCTCCACCCAGCCCAGCTCCACGAGCGTGCGCAGCAGCATGTACAGGCTGGACTTGGGGTACCCGACGGCCTCCTGGACCGCCGCGAGGGAGTGCATACCGGGGCGTCCGGCGAAGTATTCGAGCAGTTCAACCGTCCGTACCGCGGATTTGACCTGCGCCCCGCCGCCTGTCTCGGCTGCCGACATCGCCCTTGACCCCTTCGTTCGACGGGAAATAGTCTCCAACAGCATATTCATCATCAGAGACAGCGTTCAGTATATCGAACGACCCTGGTGGATGACCTGGCACACTGAGCCATACAAGCAGCAATACATACGTGGAGGGACCCGCGGTGGCAGCAGCACCAGTCTGGAGTGTCGACCCCCGAACCGGGAAGCAGCGTGAACAGGTTGCGGTGGAGGCCACAGCCCAGGAGGTCGACGCCGCCGTCCGCGCCGCGCACGACGTGCGCGGTTCCCTCGCCGACCGCGCGGTCCGCTCGGCCTTCCTGCGCGGCGCCGCCGACGGCCTGGAGGCGGCCAAGGACCAGCTCGTCGAGGCCGCCGACGCCGAGACGGCGCTCGGCCCGGTCCGGCTGACCGGCGAGCTCGCCCGCACCTGCTACCAGCTGCGGGCCTTCGCGGACATCGTCGACGAGGGCGCCTTCCTCGACGTCGTGATCAACCACCCCGACGACACCGCGACCCCGCCGATCCCGGACCTGCGCCGCTACAAGGTGCCGCTGGGCGTCGTCGCCGTCTACTCGGCCTCGAACTTCCCCTTCGCCTTCTCGGTCGCCGGCGGCGACACCGCGAGCGCGCTGGCCGCGGGCTGCCCGGTCGTGGTCAAGTCCCACCCCGACCACCCGGCCCTGTCCGAGCTGGTCGCCGCCGTGCTGCGGCGGGCCGCCGGCGAGCACGGCATCCCCGAGGGCGTCCTGGGCCTCGTCCACGGCTTCGAGGCGGGCATCGAACTGATCAAGCACCCGCTGGTCTCCGCCGCGGGCTTCACGGGCTCCATCCGGGGCGGACGCGCCCTCTTCGACGCGGCCGCGGCCCGTCCGGTGCCGATCCCGTTCCACGGCGAGCTGGGGTCGCTGAACCCCGTCGTCGTCACGGAGGCGGCGGCCGCCGAGCGGGCGGAGACGATCGGTGCCGGGCTGGCCGGGTCGATGACGCTGGGCGTCGGGCAGTTCTGTGTGAAGCCGGGCCTGGTGCTGGTGCCGTCCGGCGCCGCGGGCGACGGTCTGGTCAAGTCGCTCACGGACGCCGTCAGCAACACCGACGCCGGCGTGCTGCTCGACCACCGTATGCGGGACAACTTCGTCGCCGGGATCGCCGAGCGCGTCGAGCTGCCGGACGTCGACTCGCCGGTGACGCCGGGGGCGGGCGGCGAGCACACGGTGAGCGCGGGCTTCCTGACCGTTCCGGCCGAGAAGCTGGCGCGGGAAGGGGAGCACGACCTGCTGCTGGAGGAGTGCTTCGGGCCGGTGACCGTGGTCGCCCGCTACGAGGACGACGCCGAGGCGCGGGCCGTGCTGTCGCGGCTGCCGGGGAATCTCACGGCGACGGTTCAGCTGTCCGCGGAGGAGGCGGCGGGTGAGGGGCGCGGCGCTGAGCTGCTCGCCGAGCTGACTCCGCTTGCCGGGCGTGTGCTGGTGAATGGGTGGCCTACGGGTGTCGCTGTGGCTCCGGCTCAGCATCACGGGGGGCCGTATCCGGCTACGACGTCGACGTCGACCTCTGTCGGCGGGACGGCGATCGAGCGGTGGTTGCGGCCGGTTGCGTATCAGAATGCGCCGGAGGCGTTGTTGCCGGCTGAGCTGAAGGATGACAACCCGCTGGGGCTGCCTCGGCGATTCAACGGGCGTCTGGAGCGATAGCGCCGTTGGGGGTGCGGTTGATTGCGGACTGCGGGACCGTCGTGGTTGGTCGCGCCCACGCGGCGGAGCCGCATATCGATACAGCCCCGCGCCCCTGAGTCACTCGAACCTGGCCGGAGATATTTGCTTGATGGACGTGGAACTTCCCGAACTGCCCTTTCCCCTCCGTACCTACGGACCCGACGGCAACTGGTCCTACGAGGGCGGAGTCCTCACCGGATGGGCCGGGCCCCGGCAGGATCGGTTCGTGCCGCCCACCGGTGAGGCCCTCGACCCCGCCTCCGACGCACCGCGTCTCCTGGGCGCCCCCGAAGGGGACTTCCAGCTGATCGCCCGCGTCACCGTCGGGTTCGCCGGGGCCTTCGACGCCGGGGTGCTCTACGTCCACGTCGGCGAGCGGGCCTGGGCCAAGTTGTGCCTGGAGTACTCCCCGGACGTGCCCACCGTCTGCACGGTGGTCACCCGGGGGCACTCCGACGACGCCAACTCCTTCACCGTGGACGGGAGTTCGGTATGGCTGCGGGTGAGCCGCACCGGGCGGGCCTTCGCCTGCCACGCCTCCCGGGACGGCGAGCGGTGGACCTTCGTCCGGCTCTTCACGCTGGGGGACGAGAAGGAGAGCGACGCCGCCCTGGTCGGCTTCATGGCGCAGTCGCCGATGGGGGAGGGCTGTGTGGTGACGTACGACCACCTCGAGTTCCGGCCCAGTTGGCCGAGCGATCTTCGAGACGGAAGCTGAGCACACTCGTCGTAGCAGGCTGGGAACCGCGCCCGCCGCGGACACGTCCTCCGCTGCATGATCAGCGAACGCGTGACCGGAAGCCGGGTGATCCGCACCGTCCTGCCCGCCGAGGCCGAGGCCGTGACCGCGCTGCACGCGCGGGCCCGGGCGGCGTATTACCCGGATTACCCGGACGGTGTCGTCCCGGACGGCGGCACCGACTGGCTCGCCGCCTGGCGGTCCGCTCTCGCGCGGCCCGACGGGCGTGTGCTGTGCGCCGTCGAACAGGGGCGGATCGTCGGCCTCGCCTCCTTCCGCACCCCAGAGGGCGCCGCCGCGGAGATGGTCAAGCTGTTCCAGTTCCATGTCGACCCGGACCGCTGGCGCTCCGGCGTCGGTACGGCCCTGCACGCGGCCTGTGTGGAGGAGTGGCGGGCCGACGGACGCCGCATCGCCGTCCTGGACGTGCATGTCGGCAATCGGCGGGCGCAGGCCTTCTACGCCCGCCAGGGCTGGGAACCGGACCCGTACCACCCGCCCGCCGACGGGGATCAGCATCTCTTCCTGCGCTATGCGGTCGCCGGGGAGTGAGCCGGAGAGTGATCCGGGGAATGAAGCCCGCTGCTTGAACGTTCATCAACTAATCGGAGGGAGTCTCCGTACCCGTACGACTTGGAGTGAGCCGACACATGCGCGTCGAGATCTGGACCGACATCGCCTGTCCCTGGTGCTACGTAGGAAAGGCCCGCTTCGACAAGGCGCTCGAGGCGTTCCCGCACCGCGACCAGGTCGAGGTGGTGCACCGTTCCTTCGAGCTGGACCCGAGCCTTGCCAAGGGTGACATTCAGCCCGTGATCACGATGCTCACCAAGAAGTACGGCATGAGCCAGGCGCAGGCCCAGGCGGGCGAGGAGAACCTGGGCGCGCAGGCCGCCGCCGAGGGCCTGGACTACCGCACCCGGGGCCGCGACAACGGCAACACCTTCGACATGCACCGGCTGCTCCACCTCGCCAAGGAGCAGGGAAGGCAGGACGAGCTGATCCAGATCCTCTACCGGGCCAACTTCGCCGAGGAGCGGTCCGTCTTCTCCGAGGGCGACGAGCGGCTGGTGGAGCTGGCCGTCGAGGCCGGTCTCGACGCCGACGCCGCTCGCAAGGTGCTCACCGACCCGACCGCGTACGCCGACGAGGTCCGCGCCGACGAGCGCGAGGCCGCCGAGCTCGGCGCGAACGGCGTTCCCTTCTTCGTCCTCGACCGCAAGTACGGCGTCTCCGGCGCCCAGCCCGCCGAGGTCTTCGCGCAGGCACTGACGCAGGCCTGGGGCGAGCGGCCGCCGCTGAAGCTCATCGACGACGGTGGTGCGGACGCGTGTGGTCCCGACGGCTGTGCGGTGCCGCAGCGCTGAGAAGCTGGGAACGGTGCAGGTCAGGGCCGACGTATAAGCGTTCCTTAGTGGAACCACGTAAAGATTCGCAATGGACGAGGGGATCCGAGGGGCCCACAGTGGTTCCTATGGAGACCTTCGAGAGCCTCGTCCGTGCCGAGTTCGCCCCGAAGAACACCTATCTGAACACCGCGAGCACCGGGCTGCTGCCCGCCCGTACGGTCGCGGCCATGCATACGGCCGTGGAGGCCGCCGCAGCCGGGCAGCCGACCGACATGTTCGCGGACGTCGAGGCGAGCCGGGCCTCCTTCGCCCGACTGGCCGGGGTTCCCGTCGGCCGGGTGGCCGCCGGGGCCTCGGTCGCCGTCTACAGCGGGCTGGTGGCCGCATCCCTGCCCGCGGGTGCCGAAGTCCTCACTGCCGAGGGCGACTTCAGCTCCCTGGTGAACCCCTTCCACGTCCGCGGCGACCTGAAGGTCCGCAGCGTGCCGCTGGAGCGCGTCGCCGAGGCGGTGCGGCCCGGAACGGCGCTGGTCGCGGTCAGCGCCGCCCAGTCGGCGGACGGCCGGGTCGCCGACCTGACCGCCGTCCGGGCGGCGGCGCGCGAGCACGGGGCGCGTACGTACGTCGACGCGTCCCAGGCCGCCGGATGGCTGGACTTCACCGCCGACGCCTACGACTACGTCGCCTCCGTCGCCTTCAAGTGGCTGGTGTGCCCGCGCGGGGTGACCTTCCTGGTCGTCCCGGAGGACCTCGGCGGACTCCCGTCGCTGTTCGCCGGCTGGGTGGCGGGGGAGCGCCCCTGGGACGCCTGTTACGGTCCGGTCGAGGATCTCGCCCACTCCGCCCGCCGGTTCGACGAAAGCCCCGCCCTGTTCTCCTACGCCGGCGCCCGTCGCTCCCTCGCCCTGCTGGAGGAGTTGGGCGTGGACGCCGTACGCACCCACGACCTCGCCCTCGCCGACCGCTTCCGCGACGGCCTGCACGATCTCGGACACCAGCCGGTCCCGGCGCCCGGCTCGCCGATCGTCTCCGTCCCCGGCCTCGGCCACCGGCAGTCCGGCCTGAGCAGCGCCGGCGTCGAGGTCTCCGACCGCGCGGGCAACCTGCGCGCCGCCTTCCACCTCTACAACACGATCGCGGACGTCGACCGCCTGCTGGACGTCCTGTCTTCGTAGGGCCTGTCCGGCGGATCCTGCCGGAGGAAAGCGACGGCTCCTGACCAACGTGGCTGAGCGGGGTCTGGTGCGTACAGCTGCAAGGCGGAGGAGGGAGTCGACGCGATGGGGGTCCCCCCGCGCGAGGTTGTTCGAGCGTGGGGGAGTCGGGGACCGACGACAACGCGGCAGATGTGCGTGCCAGACCCCGCGACTTCCGGCAGGATCCGCCGGACAGGCCCTAACCACTGGCGCGGGCCCGTCCGGGGCGCTAGGAAGGGCACCAGGGGTGGGGTGGTGCCGTTGGAGTCCACGGGCAAGACGTCCGTCGAACCGGCCGCCGACGCGGAGCTGCGGCGGCGGCTGGTGTACGGCGACGAGTCCGCGCTGGCCGAGGTGTACACGGCGTACGGCGAGCTGGTGCGACGCGTGGCCGTGCGGGTCACCCGCAGTCCGGCCGCCGCCGAGGACGTGGCGCAGGAGGTCTTCGCCCACCTGTGGAGCAGACCGTACGCCTTCGACGCGGGCCGCGGCAGCCTGCGCACCTGGCTGTCGGTGCTCGCGCACCGGCGGGCCGTCGACTGGGTGCGCAGCGAGGCCCGGCACCGCAAGGACGCCCACGCCGACGACCTGGCGCTGCACGCGATCGCCGACGCGGCCCCCGGCCCCGACGAGACGGTCGTGGACCGGGAACGCTCCCTGCTGCTGCACTCCGCGCTCGCCGAACTCCCGCAGCCCGAAAGGGAGGTGGTGCACCTGGCCTACTTCGCCGGCCGCACCTACCGGCAGGCCGCCATCGAACTCGGCATCCCCGAGGGCACCGCCAAGACCCGCATGCGCAGGGCCTTACGCACCTTGGCCGCATCCTTGGCGGATTCACCCGACCCACCCGATCCGGCGTGGGAAAAGGGCGCATGATGACGAGCAGGGAAGCCGGGCAAGCCACGGAAGGAGGCGTACGGTGACCGCGGATCACGACGGAGTACGGGACATGCTGGCCGCGTGGGCCTTCGGCGCCCTGGAACCGGCCGACGAGAAGACGGTTCCGCCGCACCTGGCCGCGTGCGAGAGCTGCGCGGCGGAGGCGGAACGACTGCGGGAGACGGTACGACTGCTGGACGGGCCGCCGGACGAGCCGCCCCGGCACAGCGCCCCCGCACCACCACCGCTCACCGACGGCGTGCTGTCCCGTGCCCTGCGCACACGCCGCCCCGCCCCCCGCGTGGCCCCGCACGCCGCCCCCTACGCCTCCGCAGTCGCCGGACTGCACGCGCTGTTGCCCGAGGCGGAAGGCCGTTGGGGTACGCCGGTCGTGCACGACTGGGACGTGCACGCGATCGTCGCCCACCTGCTCGCCGCCGACGAACCGCTCGCCGGTCTGCTCGGCATCGAGGCGCGGGTGCCGGCCACACCGGCGGGGGAGGGGACGTCCTGGGAGGACGCCTGGAACCGCCGTACCGCCGACGTCATCGCCCATCAGTACCGCCGTACGCCCGAGGAGACCGTCGCCGACTGGGCCGCGCAGGCGGACGCGCTGCTGGCCACGCCCGAGGCCCGCGACCCCGAACCCGCCGCCCCGGCCCTGACGTTGATGGGAATGCGGCTGCCGGTCGCCGACCACTTCCTGGTGCGCGCCTTCGAGGTGTGGATCCACACCGACGACATCGGCCGCGCCCTCGGCCTGTCCGTCCCGCCGCCGCCCGAGGCGCACCTGTGGCAACTGGTCCGCCTCGCCGTCCGCGTCCTCGGCCTGGCCCTGGGACCCACCGCGCCGCCGGTGCTGTTCTCGGTCACCGGCGGCGAGGAATGGGTGCTGGGCTCGGAGGACGAACCCGTCGCGGCCGAACTCGCCCTGGATCCGGTCGACTTCTGCCTCCTCGTCGGCGGACGGTACGCGCCGGACGAGGTGCCGCGGGGTGTCAACGGGGATGCGGGAGCCGTACGGAACGTACTGGAGCGGGCGGCGTCACTGGCGTGGCTGTGAAGCCTGTCGCCCTTGTGACACCGCCCGCTCCCGCCGGCTCACCTCGCCGGAAGGCTCACTTCACCGGCGTGAAGTCCCGAGCCCCGATGAACTCCGGCCGCCGTACCGGTGCCGCGAACGGTTCAACCGCCTTGTTCTCCACGCTGTTGAACACGATGAACACGTTGGAGCGCGGGAAGGGCGTGATGTTGTCGCCCGAGCCGTGCATGCAGTTGCAGTCGAACCAGGTCGCCGAGCCGGCCTTGCCCGTGAACAGCTTGATGCCGTACTCGGAGGCCATGGCGGTCAGCGCCTCGTCCGACGGCGTGCCCGCGTCCTGCATCTGCAGCGACTTCTTGTAGTTGTCCTTCGGCGTGGCCCCCGCGCACCCGAGGAAGGTCCGATGCGACCCCGGCATGATCATGAGCCCGCCGTTGGTGTCGTAGTTCTCGGTGAGCGCGATCGAGACCGACACCGTCCGCATGTTCGGCAGACCGTCCTCGGCGTGCCAGGTCTCGAAGTCGGAGTGCCAGTAGAAGCCGCTGGCCCCGAAGCCCGGCTTGACGTTGATCCGCGACTGGTGGACGTACACGTCCGAGCCGAGGATCTGCCGCGCCCGGCCGACGACCCGCTCGTCGCGCACGAGATGCGCGAACACCTCGCTGATCTTGTGCACTTCGAAGACGGAGCGGATCTCCTTGGACTGCGGCTCGACGATCGACCGCTCGTCGGCCCGGATCGCGGGATCCGTGACGAGCCGCTCCAACTCCTGGTGGTACACGGCTACTTCGTCGTCGCGGATGAGCTGGTCGATGGCCAGGAAGCCGTCCCGCTCGAACCCCTGGAGATCGGTGTCGGAGATCGGCCCGGGGGTGCCGGGCGCGGACCAGACGACCGGGTCCTGGCGCGGGGTCGCCACCTCGGTGGCGCCGCGGCTGGGGTAGAGATCCGTGACGGTGGTGGGCGTGGTGGTGATGGGCGTGGTCGTCATGGGGATGTCACACCTCCTCGGGTTCGGTGAGCAGCGGGTAGACGCCGTTCTCGTCGTGGTCCTCCCGTCCGGTCACGGGCGGGTTGAAGACGCAGAGGCAGCGAAAGTCCTTCTTGATCCGCATCGTGTGCCGCTCGTGCCCGTCGAGCAGGTACATGGTCCCGGGCGTGATCGTGTACTTCTGCCCGGTCTCGTCGTCGGTGAGCTCGGCCTCGCCCTCGACGCACACGACGGCCTCGACGTGGTTGGCGTACCACATCGACGTCTCCGTACCCGCGTACAAGGTGGTCTCGTGGAGGGAGAAGCCGACCTTCTCCTTCGCGAGGACGATGCGTTTGCTCTCCCAGGTGCCGGACGCGGATTTCACATGCCGGTCTGTGCCTTCGATGTCCTTGAACGAACGGACGATCACGGTGCTGCGATGCCTCCTACTTAGATGTTTCTTCGGATGGTTCTGCTCGGATGGTCCTACTCAGATGGTTTCCCGCACGGAGCGGGCGAGGACGCTCAGTCCCTCGTCCAGCTCCTCAGGTGTGATGGTGAGCGCCGGGAGCAACTTGACGACCTCGCTCTCCGGGCCCGACGTCTCGATGAGCAGCCCGAGTTCGAAGGCGCGCTGCGCGATGCGTCCCGCGCGCTCCTTGTCGTGGAACTCCATGCCCCACACCAGCCCGCGCCCCCGGTACTCCTTCACATCGGCGAGGTTCTCCTCGGTGATGGAGATCAGGGCCTGCTCGACCTGCTCGCCCCGGGCCTGGGTCTGCTTCTCCATCGCGGACCCGTCCGCCCAGTACGCCTCGAGGGCGGCGGTGGCCGTGACGAAGGCGGGGTTGTTGCCGCGGAAGGTGCCGTTGTGCTCGCCCGGCTCCCAGATGTCCAGCTCCGGCTTGAACAGGCACAGCGACATGGGCAGGCCGTAGCCGCTGATGGACTTGGAGACGGTGACGATGTCCGGCGTGATCCCGGACTCCTCGAAGGAGAAGAAGGCGCCGGTACGGCCGCAGCCCATCTGGATGTCGTCGACGATGAGCAGCATGTCCTGGCGCTCGCACAGCTCGGCGAGCGCACGCATCCACTCCGGGCGCGCGACGTTGATGCCGCCCTCGCCCTGCACGGTCTCCACGATCACGGCGGCGGGCTTGTTGAGGCCGGAGCCCTGGTCCTCGAGCAGCCGCTCGAACCACAGGAAGTCCGGGACCTTGCCGTCGAAGTAGTTGTCGAACGGCATCGGGGTCCCGTGCACCAGCGGGATGCCCGCGCCGGCCCGCTTGAAGGCGTTGCCGGTCACGGCGAGCGAGCCGAGCGACATGCCGTGGAAGGCGTTGGTGAACGACACGATCGCCTCGCGCCCCTTCACCTTCCGCGCCAGCTTCAGCGCGGACTCCACGGCGTTGGTGCCGGTCGGTCCCGGGAACATGACCTTGTACGGCAGGTCGCGCGGCCGGAGGACCAGGTTCTGGAAGGACTCCAGGAAGGCGCGCTTGGCCGTGGTCGACATGTCGAGCCCGTGCGTGACGCCGTCCCGCTCCAGGTAGTCGATCAACGCCCGTTTGAGGACGGGGTTGTTGTGCCCGTAGTTCAGCGACCCCGCTCCGGCGAAGAAGTCGAGGTACTCATGGCCGTCCTCGTCGTACATGCGGCTGCCCTGTGCGCGGTCGAAGACGGTGGGCCAGCCGCGGCAGTAGCTGCGCACCTCGGACTCGAGGGTCTCGAAGACACTGAGGTCGGGCTGGGTGATGGTCACGACGAATCGCTCCTCGTTGCGTTTGCGTGGGGGGTCAGGCAGAGGTCGTGAGGGAGAGGGGACCGATGCGGTACAGGACTTCGGGGTCGTGCGGGCCGTCGGGGAAGACACCCGTCTCGAACAGCACCTCGCGTTCCAGGCCGGCGCGGTGGCGCTCGGCGAACGAGGTGAACAGCCGCTCTGAGGCGGTGTTTCCCGGCGTGATCGTGGTCTCGACGGTGGTCAGCCCGTGCTCCGCGGCGGTCCGTGCGACCAGCCCGTCCAGCAGCGCGGCGGCGAGCCCGAGCCCGCGGTACGCCTCGTCCACGGCCACCTGCCAGACGAGCAGGGTGTCCGGGCGGTCGGGCCGGACGTACGCGGTGACGAAGCCGACCGGCTCGCCGTGCCCGTCGCGCGCGACGGCCGACGTGGCGGCGAAGTCGCGACACCACAGCAGATAGCTGTACGACGAGTTGAGGTCGAGGACCTTCGAGTCCCTGGCCATCCGCCACAACGCGGCTCCGTCCGCCACCGTCGGGCGGTCGATTCGCAGGCTGGCTCGCAGATCGCCTTGCAGGTCTGCTTGTGCGGCAGTCATGCGAATTGAATTTACCGAGAGAAATTCAAAATTGCATCGCCGGTCGGGGTTACGCACGGGCGGCGTCTGTGTTATCGCGCGTGCGCGGGCGGACGTGTGGAAGTGACCCTATTTCTACCTGCTTGTCCGGTACATAAAGCGCAAATCGATCACGATGTGTAACGCGTCACAGGCATGTAACCACCACGAGACCCACCCGAATTACTCCGGTTGGCGTTCGCAGAATCTACGCGTTTAGGTCGAGAGAAAGCGGGCAGAAGAATACGGGAAGCTGCTCTCGAATGAATTCCCAGAATTACCGCGGAATTAGGCTCCGGTTACTCCGTCGATCCGCTCCCGCAAGATGTCCGCGTGCCCGTTGTGCCGCGCGTACTCCTCGATCATGTGCACGTACACCCAGCGCAGACTGACCTCAAGACCGGCCATCGGACCGTCGGCGATCCGCCCGACGTCGTCCAGCGCCCGCCCGGCACACAGCTCCTTCCCTCGCGCGATCTCCCGCTTCCACACGGCCAACGCCTCGTCGAGCCCTCGCTCCGGTTCGAGGACGTACCCGTTCCCCTTCCCGTACACCGGCGGCACGTCCAGCCCCGCGGCCACCCGCTGGAACCAGTTCCGCTCGACCTCCGTGAGGTGCTGCACCAGCCCGAGCAACGTCAGCGAGGACGGCTCGGCGGACGCGGTCCGCACCTGCTTGTCGTCCAACTCGGCGCACTTCAGCTCCAGGGTGCCGCGATGAAAGGCAAGCCAGCTTTCGAGCATGGGGCGTTCGTCGCCGGTGAGGAGGGGGATGGGGCGGCCGTCGGGGAGGGTGAGGGGTGTGTTGGCGGTCATAGGGGGAGCATGACATGGGGTATTTCAGCCCGTCCGGCGTTTGAGGACGAGGCCGTTCAGACCGATGGGGTCCGGGCCGTTCAGGCCGATGGGGTCACCGCCACGCCCCCTCCACGGCCCGCAGCGCCCCCTCCACATCCACACCCAGCCCCTTCTCACGCAACGCGCCCCCCAACGCCGAAAGACTCGCCCGCACCGCCCCCCGAGTCGCGTCGACCCCGTAGTGGTTCACCCGGATCATCTCCTTGGCCAACGCACCCCCACCCGCCGCCAGCGGCACCCCCGGGTCCGCCGCCACCGCCCGCGCCACCAACTCCGACGCCACCACCGCCGACGGCGCCCTCAGCGTCGTAGCGACCGGCGCCGCATCCACCGCCTCGTACACATACGGCTCCAGCCCCCCGCCCAAGGCCACCGCCCCCGCCCGAGTGGCCGCCGCGGCCGACGCGTGCCGAGTCATCACCGCGTCCAACCCATCCGCCTCGATCCGCGCCACACACGCCTCAAGCGCCAGCATCTCCAACTGCGCCGGCGCGTGCGGCAGGACCTTCCGGCCGCCGTCGATCCACCGTTCCTTCCAGTCCAGCAAGGAGAGGTACGACCGTCGCGGCGCCCCCGGATTCGCCGCCATCCGCGCCCACGCCCGCTCGCTCACCGACACCGCCGAGACGCCCGCAGGCCCGCCCATCGCCTTCTGTGCCCCGATCACGCACAGGTCCACGCCCCACGCGTCCGGCAGCACCGGCTCGGCCCCGACGGAGGCGACGGCGTCCAGGTAGAACAGCGCGCCCCGCTCCCGTACCACCTCGCCGATCTCCGCGACCGGGTTGGTGTTGCCGGTCGCCGCCTCCGCGTGCACCAGTGACACGAAGTCGATTTCCGGGTGCTCGGCGAAGGCCTCCCGGATCTGCTCGGCCGTGACCGCCGTATGGAAGGGAACCGCCAGGTCGATCACCGTCGCGCCGCAGTCCCGCAGCCAGTCGCCGAAGGTCTGCCCGTACGGACCCGTGATCACGTTCAGCGCGGTCGTGCCGGGACCGGCCGTCCCACGGATCGCCCCCTCCAGCGGCAGCAGGGCCTCGCCCTGCATGATCACGACGTCCTGCTCGGTGCTCAGCAGCCGCGCCACGCGGTCCTCGATCGACGCGAAGTGCGCGGCGGTCAACGGGGCCAGGTCCAGAAACGGATGCGCCACGACAGGTGCTCTCTTCACTCACGGGGTAGTCGAGTCGAGGGTAACCGGCGGTCGTCGAGGGCCCACCGGCTGTCCCAGCACCCTGGGGACTGGCGACTTCTTGGGCCAGGTTCTTAGGTCAGGCGGCCTCGCGGCCATCAGTTTGGTTTGAGAGACTCAAACATCTCCTTATAATCGGAACCCACAGTTTCCTCAAAGGCTCAAGGAAGGCCCGCCGTGAACACGCTCCTCGGGCGCCGGACCCGCGTCCTGGCCGCCATCACCGCGACGGCCGGGCTGATGCTCGTGTCCGCATGCACCTCCAGCGACGACGGCGGCAGCGGCTCGAAGACCGCCGCAGGCGGGGTCGAACTGGTCAAGGGCGGGCAGCTCACCACCTGCACGCACCTGCCGTATCCGCCCTTCCAGTCGGAGATCGACGGCAAGGTGCAGGGCTTCGACGTCTCGCTGATCGACCTGGTCGCCAAGGACCTGGGCGTGAAGCAGGAGATCCTCGACCAGCCCTTCGAGAACTTCAAGACCGGCGGGTCCCTCAACTCCGGCCAGTGCGACCTCGCCGCGGCCGGCATGACCATCACCGAGGAGCGCAAGAAGAACGTCGACTTCTCCGATCCGTACTTCGACGCCACCCAGGCCGTCCTGGTCGACAAGAAAGCCGGCGTCGGCTCCCTCGCCGACGTGAAGTCCAAGAACGTGAAGCTGGGCGCCCAGGCGCAGACCACCGGCGAGGACTACGCGAAGAAGCAGGGCTTCGACCCGGTCTCCTTCGAGTCCTCCGACGCCGTTCTCAACGGCCTGCGCACCGGCCAGGTCAAGGCCGTCATCATCGACTACCCGGTGGTCCAGGGCTGGCTGAAGGACCAGGCCAACGCCGACGCCTTCGAGGTGGTCGACAACCTCAACACCGGTGAGCAGTACGGCTTCACGGTGAAGAAGGGCAACACCGAGCTCCTCGCCGCCATCAACAAGGCGATCGCGGACGCCAAGGCCGACGGCACGTACAAGAAGCTCTACGAGCAGTGGATCGGCCCGTACGACGCTTCTACGGCAAAGGGTGAGTCCGCGGCGTCGCCCTCCGCCTCATGAGTGATACGAAGCTGGAAGCCGCGCCTCGCAGGAAGGGCCTGACCCGGCGTCAGAAGCGCCGCCTGTCGCGGGGCGTCCAGTACGCCGTCTTCCTCGCCGCCGTGATCGCCTTCGCGGTCTCGGCGGACTGGGACCGGCTGCAGAACCAGTTCGCGCAGGCGGACATCGCCGACCAGATGTTCCCGGACGTCATCACGCTGGCGCTGAAGAACACCGTGCTCTACACCGTGTCCGGCTTCGTCGTCGGCCTGGTGCTCGGCATGGTGATCGCGCTGATGCGGCTGTCGTCGGTGGGGCCGTACCGCTGGTTCGCCGGCGTGTACATCGAGATCTTCCGCGGCCTGCCCGCCCTGCTGATCTTCATCTTCATCGGCGTCGCCGTCCCGCTCGCCTTCCCGGGCACGGAGATCATCGGCGGCACGTACGGCAAGGTCGCGCTCGCGCTCGGTCTGGTGGCGGCGGCGTACATGGCGGAGACGATCCGAGCGGGTATCCAGGCCGTCCCCAAGGGCCAGATGGAGGCGGCCCGTTCCCTGGGCTTCTCTCCCGCCCGCGCCATGATCTCGATCATCATCCCGCAGGCGTTCCGCATCATCCTCCCTCCGCTCACCAACGAACTGGTCCTGCTCTTCAAGGACTCCTCGCTGGTGCTGTTCCTCGGCGTCACCCTGGGGGAGCGTGAACTGTCCAAGTACGGCCGTGACTTGGCCAGTACGACCGCCAACTCCACGCCGATCCTCGTCGCCGGCCTGTGCTATCTGCTGGTGACGATCCCGCTCGGCTTCGTCGTACGCCGTATGGAGGCCAAGGCCCAGGAGGCCGTGAAATGAGCGAGAAGACTCTCGGCGGGCGGCCGGAGATCCAAGTCCAGGGCCTGCACAAGTCGTTCGGCGACAACGAGGTGCTGCGCGGCATCGACCTGGAGATCGCCCAGGGCGAGGTCGTGTGCGTGATCGGCCCGTCCGGCTCGGGCAAGTCGACGTTGCTGCGCTGCGTGAACCTCCTCGAGGAGCCGACGAAGGGCCAGGTCTTCGTCGGCGGCGTCGAACTCACGGACCCCGACGTCGACATCGACGCCGTACGCCGCCGTATCGGCATGGTCTTCCAGCAGTTCAACCTCTTCCCGCACCTCACGGTGACCGAGAACCTGACGCTGCCGCAGCGCAGGGTGCTCCGGCGCGACAAGGCGGAGGCCGCAAAGGTGGCCGCCGAGAACCTGGAGCGGGTGGGCCTGTCGGACAAGGCGGACGCCTACCCCGCCTCCCTCTCCGGCGGCCAGCAACAGCGCGTCGCGATCGCCCGTTCGCTGTCGATGGGCCCCGAGGTGATGCTGTTCGACGAGCCGACGTCGGCACTGGACCCGGAGCTGGTGGGTGACGTACTGGCGGTGATGCGCATGCTGGCGAACGAGGGCATGACGATGATGGTCGTCACCCACGAGATGACCTTCGCCCGCGAGGTCGCCGACCGTGTCGTCTTCATGGACGGCGGAGTGATCGTCGAGGACGGCACCCCCGAGCAGGTCATCGGCGACCCCCGTCACGAACGCACCCGCCACTTCCTGTCGAGGTTGCTCGACCCGGCGATGGCGGATGTGGAAGAGGAGGCCTCCGATCAGGTGGGCGGCACGCCTGACTAAGGTGCGGTACATGAGCGATCCCGCGGTGCTGCATGTGAAGGGACGGGTCCTGGTCGGACCCGAGGACGTCCGGGACGAGCTGTGGATGGTCGACGGCCGTATCTCCTACGACCGTCCCGCTCACGCCCGTGACATCCGCACGGTGAAGGGCTGGGCGCTGCCCGGCCTGGTCGACGCGCACTGCCACGTGGGCCTCGGCCCGCACGGCCCGGTCGACCAGGACGTCGCGGAGAAGCAGGCGCTGACCGACCGCGACGCGGGCACGCTCCTCATCCGCGACGCGGGCTCCCCCTCCGACACCCGCTGGATCGACGACCGCGAGGACCTCCCGAAGATCATCCGCGCGGGCCGGCACATCGCGCGCACCCGCCGCTACATCCGTGACTTCGCGTGGGAGATCGAGCCGGAGGACCTCGTCGCGTACGTCGCCCAGGAGGCCCGGCGCGGCGACGGCTGGGTGAAGCTGGTCGGCGACTGGATCGACCGGGAGGTGGGCGACCTGTCGCCCTGCTGGCCGCGGGACGCGATCGAGGCGGCGATCAGGGAGGCCCACCGCCTGGGCGCCCGCGTGACGGCCCACTGTTTCGCGGAGTCCTCCCTCCGCGACCTGGTGGAGTCGGGCATCGACTGCATCGAACACGCCACGGGCCTGACGGAGGACCTGATCCCGCTGTTCGCGTCGCGCGGCGTGGCGATCGTCCCGACGCTGGTGAACATCGCGACGTTCCCCCAGCTCGCCGCCGGCGGCGAGACCAAGTTCCCTCAGTGGTCGTCCCACATGAGGCGGTTGTACGAACGCCGCTACGACACGGTGCGCAACGCGTACGACGCCGGGATTCCGGTGTATGTCGGCACGGACGCGGGGGGCTCGCTGCCGCACGGGCTGGTGGCGGAGGAGGTGGCGGAGCTGGTCACCGCCGGCATCCGCCCGGTGGAGGCCCTGTCGGCGACGACATGGGGCGCGCGGAAGTGGCTGGGGCGGCCCGGGCTGGAGGAGGGGGCGGCAGCGGACCTGGTGGTGTACGAACGGGACCCCCGCACGGATGTACGCGTGCTGGGGGCCCCGTTGCGGGTGGTGGTGAACGGGAGGGTCATGGGGTGACTGGTTGCCCCGTCACCCCATGAGGTGCCCTAGTCTCCCAGGAACCACAGGTAGAGATGCGATCCTTCCTCCACCTGCAAACAGAGTCTTTCGATCTCCGCCACCGTGTCCGGCCCAAGAAGCTCACGGACGGATTGGTGGGCGATCTCCCGTCGAAGCCGTTCTGTCTGCCGTGAATTGAACATGGTGTCCGCGTACGGCAGCAGGCTGCCCAGGAACGGAAACTCGTCGGCGTCTATGCGCCCAAGACTCTCCGTCCACTCCAGTCCGCAAGACCCGCTCGACACGATGTCACCGTTTTCCGAGCGCACCTGAAGGTTGATCATCAGTCCTCGTCACTGCGGGTGGACACTCTCGACAGCGCCGTTCTTCACCCACACCGCGATGGAGAACAGGTCGTTGCCCTTTGCGTCGTAGCCAACCGGGTGGTTGCTCCTTATCTCGAGGAGATGCCGATGGGCGGAGCCGGTGCCGAGGTTCATGTTGTCCATCGGCTTCTTCATCGCCAGCTTGGCCCAGTTGCGAATGTGGCCCGGTGTGACCCAGTCCTCGAACTTCGACTTGTTCGGCCACACTGTCCAGGCATCCGCATGGCTGGCGTCATGCCTCGGGAGGATGTGCGTGTTCATCACCTCGTCCGAGATGTCCCCACTCCCGCAGTTGTGGACGAGAAGGGGAGTGGCTCCGGCCAGCACATGGTACGTGGGCACCCCGTCGACGGTCAGGTTGTGCACCGTCGCCTTCGCCTCGCGCGCCTTGACTGCTGTGACCTGGACCCAACTGCTGCTCCCCGTACTCAGCCACTGCCCGCGCTTCAGGTCCCCGGCGTCCACCCAGCGGCCCACGTCCGGCAGCCAGAACGGGTGGCCGTCGGTGGCCGTGATCTTGGACGTCTTGCCGCCCGCCCGACCGTCGGTGTCGACGGTCAGGGTGACCAGGTTCTTGGTGCCGTCACCCTTGATCGTGCGAGTGACCGTCCGGGTCTGGGCGTCGTCCGTCTCCACGTCCGACGCCGCGACCTTGTCGCCGATCTCGACGTCCTCGATCGGCTTCGTGGAGCCGTCGGCCATCAGGACCTTCGTGCCAGACGTGAAGCTGTTGCCGATCTTGCAGGCCGCACCGCTGGCCGGCGGGGCGTCCGGGACCTTCGGCGCGGCCGGTGCCGGTGCCGGGGCGGCGGGGGCAGGTGCCGGGTCCGCCGCCGGCGGGTTGCCGTTCGTGGACGGTGCGTCGGGGGTGTTGGTCGACGGCGGATTGCCCGTGGACGGCGTCGCCGCGCTCGGCGGTGTCGCGTTGTCCACCTGGCGGCCCACGTCGCTCGCCGTGTCCAGCGCCTCCAGCGCCTCGTCCCCGTACTTCGCCGCCTTCGCCGCCGTCGCCCCGTACCCCGCGAACGGGATCGCGGAGGCGCAGGACAGGGCCGCGTCCAGGTACTCGCCCTCGGCCGCGTACCAGCCGCAGTTGGCCAGGTCGGCGGCCTCGCCGACGACCGGGATCAGGCCGACCACGTCGAGGGCCGCGTGGCCGATGTCCGACCAGGAGAGGCCGAACAGGTGGCCGTCGATCTCGACGAAGGAGACCGGGTTGCCGCCCGCGAAGGCGTAGCGGTTGCCGGTGAACGGGTCGGTCGACAGGCCCATGTCCGCCAGTGCCCCGCCGTACATGTCGCGGGTCAGGAAGCGGTTGAGGCCGGGGTCGTAGGTCCTGAAGCCCATGTCGTAGGTGCCGGATGTGGTGTCGTAGCGCTTGGAGTTGAAGCGGTAGGAGTTGTAGGGATCCGAGGGTTCCTCGCCGCCCGCCCCCGGCTTGTCGGCGCCCGTGAACTGCGCCGCGTCGTTCTTGCCGTACGCCGTGTAGCCGTACGTCGTCTTGGTGTTGCCGTCCTTGTCGGTCAGCGCCTCGACGTCGCCGTGCGGGTGGTACAGGTACTGCGTGGTCTCCGGGTCCTTGTCCTCCTCGTCCTTGATCTGGGTCAGCTTCTGGCCCCAGGACGCGTACTGGAAGGACGTGACTGACTCGTCCGTCACCTCCTCCTTCAAGGAGTGCGAGGTGATACCCAGGTAGGTGAAGAGGGTCGTCTTGGCGTCGTCGCCGCTGCCGACCGCCTCCTTCACCGTGCGGTCGAAGGCGTCGTACGTCATGCGCGTCGTCTTCGCCGCGTCCCCGCAGCCCGCCGTGATCGACTCCGGGCGGTCGAAGCCGTCGTAGCGGTACTTCTGGATCGTCTCGCCGCCGAAGGAGACGGTGTCGAGGCGGCCCAGCGGGTCGTAGTTGTAGGTGGAGGACGCGCCGTCGGCGGTGGAGGTCAGCAGGCGGTTGCGGTCGTAGCGGTGGGTGGTGGTCGTGTCGTCCACGTTCTGCCAGACCACGTTGCCGGCCGCGTCGTGCCGGTACTCCTCCGTCGCCTCGTCGTCACCTGTCTTGGCGACCTTGGCGATGCGATCCTGCGGGTCGTAGGTGTAGGCGTAGGTGTTGTCGATGGTGTCGCCGTGGTCGTCGGCGTCCATCAGCTTCAGGACGTCCTCGACCTTGTGCCCGTTGGCGTTGTACTTCAGGGCGTGTTCGGCTACGAGCGTGTCGTCGGACTGCTTCTCGCTGGTCTTCTTCGTCGAACCGTCGAGGTAGTAGTCGACGGTGACGACGTTGCCGTTGGGCTTGGTCTGCTCGGCCAGTTCGCCGCGGGCGGTGTACTCCAGCTTCGTGATCTGCTGGTCCCCGGCCGTCGGCGAGGCGGCGTTGGTGATGCGCTCGACCCGGTCCAAGGGGTCGTAGTCCAGCTTGCTCCAGGTCAGGTCGTGCTTGGTGGTGAGCGTGTTGCCGTTGGCGTCGTACGTCAGCTCGGTGGTGTTGCGCACGGCGTCACCGTCGTGCTCCACGACCTTCCCGAGCTGGTTGAGCTCGTTGTACTCCAGGGCGTAGCGGTCGACCTCGACGCCGGGGCTGCGGTCGATGATCTCGATCTGGTTGCCGTTGGCGTCGTAGCGGTAGGAGAAGTCCTTCTCCTCGTTGTCGGCGTCCCCCTCGTTGTCGCGGACCAGCCGGACCGCGTCCGCGACGACCGTGCCGGTCGCCTTGTCGGTGAGGGTGACGGCCTGTCCGGTGTCCTCGGTGAAGGCGTACTTGCCCAGCGACCGCCACTCACCCGGGAGTTCGGTCTGGTCGAGGGTCTTGGTCTCCGTGCCGTCCTTGTGCTTGATCTCGTACGTGGCGTCCTTGGCCGCCCCGTCGACCTTCGGGTAGTGGACGTAGACCGTGTAGTCACCGCTCTGCGGGATCGTCAGCTGCCAGACGAAGCGGTTCTCGCCCGAACCGGCCCCGTGGGTCTGCGTGTTGTAGCCGTACGAGCCCGCGACGGCCGCCTCGTCCCAGGTGCCCTGGGTCGCCGTGTTGTTGATGTCGGAGTTGTCGACGAGCGCGACCTGGAGACCGACCGGGACCCCGTTGTCCGAGCGGGACTTGAGAGCGCCGCTCGGGTAGAACGAGGAGTTGAGGGTGCGGGTGACCGAGCCGCCCGCGCTGCTCAGGGTGTTCTCGATCTGCTGGCCGAGGTCGTTGTACTCGTAGGTGTTCTCGATGTCGTAGGCGTCGGTGGACGTCCGGATCCAGCCGGTGTCGAAGTAGGTGTACTCGGTCTCGTTGCGGACGCTCTGGCCCTCCGACGGCGGCGCGCTGACCTTCTTCACCCGGCTCAGCGCGTCGTACTCGTACGTCGTACGGTCCGGGGTGTTGTAGCGGCCGTCGTCCGGGTCGTAGGGGCTCAGGGTCTCCTTGACCCGGTTCAGCTCGTCGTAGACGGTCTCGGCGGCGAAGTCCTGCGGGTCGTCGCCGGTCTCCACGCCGCGCGGGGTGATGACCCGGGTCTGGTTGCCGACCTCGTCGTACTCGAAGCGGGTGGTGCGCACGACCGCGTCGTCGCCGTCCCCCTCGTGCGGGACGCGTGCCTCGACCAGGGCGGCTCGGGCGTCCAGGACCATCTCGGTGCGATTGCCGTCCGCGTCCGTGGTGGCGGTGGTCAGGCCGTCCCAGTCGTAGGTGCTGGTCGTCGACTCGCCGACCGCGTCGGTGGTCTCCAGCAGACGGTGGTCGAGGTCGTAGCGGAACTTGGTGGTGTAGTCGTCCGGGTCCTCGGTCTCGTTCTTGCGGGCGTCGACGACCTTCACCAGGTCACCGACGTCGTTGTAGAAGGCGGACGAGCGCTTGCCCACCGCGTTGACCGCCTCGACCGGCTGGTAGACCTCGTCGTATTTCGTCGTCGAGGTGAAGTCGCCGGGCGTCTGGGTCAGGTTGCCCTTCGGCTCGGTCGCGGTGAGCTGGTTGCCGACCTTGTCGTAGGCGAAGGTCGACACCCGCTCCGGTGAGCCCTCCTCGTCGCCCGGCTGGACGGACTTCACGAGCTGGTCCGCCGCGTCGAACACGCTGGTGGTCTTCACCCCGTTCGGGGCGGTGAACTCGGTCGTGTTGTCGTTCTCGTCGTACTCCGGGGCGGGAGTGACGATGAAGACGCCGGCCTTCTGGTCCTTGGGCCGGCGGTTCTCCAGCGGACGCGCGAAGACGTCGTACGTCTGCGTGGTCGTCGCCCCGTCGGCCTCCTGCAGCTTGGTGACGTTGCCGCGTTCGTCGTACGTGGTCTCCGTGCGGTTGCCGAGCGCGTCGATGATGACCCGCGGATAGCCGGAGGGGTCGTAGTCCTCGAACTTCGTGGTGTGTTCGCCCGCGTCGGTGGCGGCGGTGATCCGGCCCCGGTCGTCATAGGCGTTGGTGGAGGTGTAGTCGCCCTCGGGCTCGCTCTGCACGCCCTTGGGGTCGGTGACCGACGTCAGGTTGCCGCGCGCGTCGTGACCGAAGGTCCAGGTGCGCCCCTCCGGGCTGACGCGCCGGACCAGGTCGGCGATGTAGCCGTTCTCGCCGGTGGCGTAGGCGAAGGTGGCGGCGGGCCGGTCGTTCTTCACCGACTCCGCGTCCTTCGACTCCAGCGGATATCCCGTCTTCGGGTCGTACTTCCAGGTGCGGGCCGCGCCGTTGTTCTCCTCCAGGCGCGTGACGTTGTTGTCCGCGTCCCAGGCCAGCTTGGTGGTCCGCTTCTTGGCGTCGGTGAGCTTCACCGGGCGGCCGTAGCCGTCCATCAGCTGGGTGGCCGGGTGGTTCTCCGCGTCCGTGACGACGGTCTGGATCGCCTTGCCGTCGTGGCCGTCGGCGTCCTCGTAGCGGTAGCGGGTGAGGCCGCCGAGCCGGTCGGTGACCGTCTTGGTGTACCCCAGGTAGTGCAGTTGGTCCTTGTCGTCGTGCGGACCGACGTAGTCCAGCTTGGTGGCGTTGCCCTCCGGGTCGGTGACCTGGGCCAGTTTCAGGCCCGGGTGGTCGAACTCCTTGCCGTAGCCGAACTTGAAGACCTTGCGCTTGTCCTCGGCGGCGTTCGCGCCGTCCGTCAGCAGCGCGAGGAGGCCCTTCTCGGTGTAGGTGAAGTCGATCCGCCGCCCGGAGATGTCGGTGGCGGAGCGGACGTTGTCGATGATGAACGGGTTGAGGAGGTGCTTGCCCTCACGGACCTTCCCGTCCTCGTCGACGTAGGTGTACGCCTCGCCCTTCTCCCAGTAGTCGATGCTGAGCGTGCGCCGGCCCTCGGCGTCGGTGACGTACTTCAGCAGCTTGGGCCCGAGCAGCCGGTCCTCGTACGTGAACTCCATCCGGTTGCCGTTCTTGTCCACCTGGGCGCTCGGATAGCCCTGGCAGTCGAAGAGGAACCGGGTGCGGTCCGGGCGCAGGAACTCCCAGGCCTCCCGCTCGTGCGGGTGGAGCAGACAGGACTTCTCCAGCTGCTTGACCCGGAAGTGGACCCCGGCCGGGGAGTCCCACTCGCCCTTCTTGTTCTTGCTGAAGACATGGCTGGTGCCGTCACCGTCGGTCAGCGTGATCTGCTTGGGCAGCAGGGCGGCCGGGTGGAAGTCCAGCGGGGTGCCGAGCCGTACCGGCGAGGAGGCCTGCAGCGACCAGCCGGGGCCGGCCGGAGTGCTGGAGGCGTCCTGCGAGTTGTAGGCCAGGCGCAGGAAGGTCGAGAAGCCGAGCGACGGGTTGGTGAACGCGTTGTACGACCAGACCGCGTTGCCCGCGTACAGGTTGTTCATCACGGAGGAACCCGCGCCGGTGTTCTTGCCCGCGTAGGAGTAGAAATCCTCCAGGCCCAGCTGGTCGGAGGTCGGGTACTCGACGGTCACCTGGTGCTTGGACGGCGGCACTGCGTCGGTCTCGGAGAGCCACTTGCCGGTGGCCTTCTCCCGCAGGTCCCACTCCAGGCCGAAGGTCAGCCGCTTGTCGAGCGGGTCGATCAGCACCGGGGCCTTGAGCTCCGCGTCGAAGGTGACGGTGTCGCCGGGCGGCACGTCCCTCGGCAGCGGGGTGGCGTCCTTGTTGAGGAGGTTGGTGACGTCCTTGCCGTCCAGCGTCCAGCGGTACGACAGGACGCGTTCGCCCTTCTTCCACACCGCGGAGGTGGTGTTGGTGAGGGTGGCCTCGACGGTGGCCTTCTCGCCGGGGATCATCCGCGCGGGCGTGTAGGGCAGGAAGTACGTCTCGCCCTCGGGCGCGGCGAGCAGCTTGGCGCCCCGGGAGACCTGGCCGACGGCGGGCAGTTCGACCGTGCGCGCCGGGCCGGTCAGCAGTTTGCCCTTCTTGGTGCGTACGGCGATCCGGTAGTGGTAGGCCGGGCCGTCCCCCTTGAGCGCGGGAGGCGCGGTGCGGTCGGTGAAGGTGCGTCTGTCGCGGTCGACCGGGGCGACCAGGGTCTCGGCGGTCGGCGTGAAGTTCTTCGCCGTGGAGCGGTGGACCTCGTACTCCAGCAGGTCCTTGCCCTCGTACGCGGTCCAGGCGAGGTCTGCACCGGTGGCGTGCGCGGTGCGGGGCGCACCGATACGGACGCCGTCGGCCTCGCCCGCGATGCGCGGGTGGGTGAGGGAGGCGGCGCCGCGAGTGCGGTCGAGGGTGAGGCGGCGCGGCTTCTCGCCGTCGTCGCGCTGGTCGTCCTTCTTGTCGTCGTCGCTTCCGAAGAGGTTGCTCCAGAAGCCGTCGTCGTCCTTCGCGCGTTCGCTGTTGGGACGCCAGCCTTCGCGCGGGTCGCTGGTGTCGGGTCCGGAGGCGGCCGCGGGTCTCGCCTCGCCCGAGCGGGCGGGGGTCGCAGGCGCGGTGCCGATGATCAAGGCCGTGGCGACCGCACCGACCACGGCGGCGCGGAGGCGGAGGCTGCGGAGGCGGATGTGGCGGAGGCGGACGCGGGTGTGGCCTAAGGCTGCCATGGGGCTCCTAGGGAGGACGCCTGGTTCCCTGTGGACACAGGTGTCGCACAGGAATCGGCGGGCACACTCTTCTACCAAGCTCCTTCAAAGGCGTGTCAATGACATGCCAAAATGAAGGAGCGAGTTCCGGACTGTGCACGACATCTCGAAAACGTGCACGATGCGCCACGATCGTGTGAACTCCCAAGGGGTTACTGCCGGTTGTCCCTCGGTGCGACATCCTTTCCGGGTCCCGACGCTTGTTCTCTCTGGGAGTCCCACCCTTGAACGGCAACACCTTCCGTATGCCCGCACGCCGTCTAGCCGTCATCGCCACGGCCACCGCCCTGGCCGCCGGTCCCGCCGCCCTGGCCGCCGCGGGATCCGCCCACGCGACCGATGACCAAGGCCGCGCGAACGCCGTCGTCCTGCGCACCGGGCTCGACGTGTCCCTGCTCAACAAGACCGTGAACGTCCCCCTCGCGGTCTCCCTCAACGAGGTCCAGGCCCCGCAGAGCGCCCAGGAGACCGTGCTGACCGCCCAGTTGGACGGGGTCGACGGCGGAAAGGCCTTCAACGTGCTGCGCGCGAACGTGGCGGATGCGAAGGCGACGGTCTCCGCGACCGGGGCCGAGGCCTCCGCCGTCCTCGCCCACGCCAAACTGCATGTCCCCGGCCTGCCGCTGCTCTCCCTCATCGAGCTCGACCAGGTCACGTCCAAGGCGACCTGCGAGGCCGGCCGGGCCCCGGTCGCCTCCTCGAACCTGCTGGGGGCGGTGACCGTACTCGGCAAGAAGGTCACGCTGACGGCTGGTGGCACGACCGACGTGAAGGTGCCCGGTGTCGGCGAGGTGCGCCTCGACCTGTCGAAGGAGGAGACCGCCTCGCGCACGGCCGCCGCGACCGCCCTCGAACTCAAGGTCTCGATCAATCCGTTGAAGCTCAACGTCGCCGAAGTGGAGGGGACGCTGACCCTGGCCGAGGCCACCTGCGAGGCACCGGCGGCGCCGGCACAGGAGCCGGCCGCGCCGAGTGAAGGTCCGGCGCGCGATGTGAAGCCCCAAGGCGCCCCGGACGAGTCAGGGTTGGCCGATACCGGTGGCAGCTCGACGACGCCGTACATCGCGGGCGGCGCGATCGCGCTGGTCGTCGCGGGCGGGGGAGCGCTGGCCCTG
Source organism: Streptomyces sp. SA15 (assembly GCF_002291145.1). Classification (GTDB taxonomy): domain Bacteria; phylum Actinomycetota; class Actinomycetes; order Streptomycetales; family Streptomycetaceae; genus Streptomyces. The sequence continues at coordinate 29,048 of NZ_NTGE01000101.1, read as the reverse complement.
GCGCGGCGCCGCAGGAGCTGACCCGCCGAGGCACCCCTTCCGGTTCGGCAGTCAACAGCCCATCTGTGTCAGGGCTGTTGACTGCCGAATGAAAACCTTTTAACTTCCCCTCACTCCGACTCCGAGATGTGAGGGGGCCCCGTGGCCGCTGTACTACGGGAACACGCAGGTGTAGAGGAGGTCGGCACGGCTCGGCCACGGGCGAGCGACCCTCGTTTACGGCGAAAACGCTTCCAAAGCCGAGGTCGAGGCCGAAGCCGGACGCTGTTCCTGCTCATGCTGCCCGGCCTCGCCTACTTCCTGCTCTTCCACTACGGCGCGCTGGTCGGCAACGTCATCGCCTTCAAGGAGTACGTGCCCTTCGACGGCCTGTTGGGCAGCCCCTGGGTCGGCATGGGCAACTTCCAGCGGATGTTCGAGGACGGCGCCTTCTGGGACTCCGTGCTCAACACCGTCTGGATCGCCGTACTCCAGATCGTCTTCTACTTCCCGGTGCCGCTCGCCCTCGCCCTGCTGCTGCACAGCCTCACCTGGAGCTCGGTGCGCCGGTTCGTGCAGTCGGTGGCGTATCTGCCGCACTTCATCTCGTGGGTGATCGTCGTCGCCCTCTTCCAGCAGGTGCTCGGCGACACCGGTCTGCTCAACTCCTCGCTGGACGGCATGGGGCTGCACACCGTCGACATCATCGGCAACCCGGACGCCTTCAAGCCGCTCACCGTCGCCCAGGTCATCTGGAAGGACGCCGGCTGGGGCACGATCATCTTCCTAGCCGCGCTCGCGCAGGTCGACGAGCAGCAGTACGAGGCCGCCGCGATCGACGGCGCGGGCCCCTGGCGCCGCTTCTGGCACGTCACCCTGCCCGCCATCCGCCCGGTGATCGTCCTGCTGCTCATCATGCGGCTCGGCGACATCCTCTCCGTCGGCTTCGAGCAGATGCTGCTCCAGCGCGACGCGGTCGGCCCGGAGGCCGCGGAGATCATCGACACCTTCGTCTACTACCAGGGCATCGTCGGCGGCGACTACGGATTCGCCGCCGCCGCGGGCCTGTTCAAGGGCGTCATCGGCGCCCTCCTCGTCTACGCCGCCAACAAGGTCGCCCACCGCCTCGGCGAACAGGGGGTCTACAAGTGAGCACCCACGTCCGTCCGGGCTGGATGGAGAAGCCGAGGCCGGTGACGCAGGTCGGCAAGGTCCTCGCCCTCGCCGCCGTCGTGCTCCTGGTCTGCGTGCCGTTCCTCGTCATCGTCTCGACCTCGCTGGCCTCCACCGACGAGGTCGTCGCGGGCGGCGGCTGGGTCCTGTGGCCGACCGAGCCGAGCCTCGACGCCTACCGCGACATCCTCGACGGCGGCATCGTCACCCACGCCCTCGGTGTCAGCGCCGGCGTCACGATCGTGGGCACCCTGCTCAGCCTCGCCTGCACGGTCACCCTCGCCTACGCCCTCTCCCGCCCCGGCGTCTTCGGCGGCAAACCCGTCCTGCTCCTCATCCTGTTCACGTTCCTCTTCCCGCCCGGCATGATCCCCAGCTTCCTGCTGGTCAAGGAACTGGGCCTGCTGGACAACTACGCCTCGATCGTCCTGCCCGTCCTGGTGAACGTCTTCAACCTCGTCGTCCTGCGCGGCTTCTTCCAGGGCATCCCCGAGGAGCTCTACGAGGCCGCGCGCCTGGACGGGGCGGGGGACTGGCGGGTGCTGTGGTCGGTCGTCCTGCCTCTGTCGAAGGCCGCGCTCGCCGTCGTGGGCCTCTTCTACGCGGTGGCGTACTGGAACTCCTGGTTCTACGCCTCGCTCTACCTGGAGAGCGATCACTGGCCCCTGCAACAGGTCCTGCGCACCTACGTGGTGGCCGGCTCCGGCCTCACCGACGCCACCACCGGCGAGGCCACCATCACCGCCCCGCAGACCGTGCAGATGGCGGTGCTGGTGATCGCCACCGTGCCGATCCTGCTCGTCTACCCGTTCCTGCAGAAGTACTTCACCAAGGGCGTGCTCACGGGCGCCATCAAGAGCTGACGCGACCCGTCAGAAGCTGACGTGTCATCAAGAGCCGCGTGTAGAAAGGTGACCTGCCCATGTCCCGCATGTCCCGACGCACCCTCCTGCGCTCAGTGGCGGCAGGCGGCGCCGCCGTCTCCGTCCCCGGTCTGCTGACCGCCTGCTCCACGAGCTCCGGCGACAGCGACGTCTCCAACGCCGGCAAGAAGCTGGCCCCCTGGCCCGCGTACAAGCCCGCGAGCGGTCCCAAGCCGGACCTCGCGCCCACCGAGGCGGGCGTCCAGGCCGGATACACCAGCTACCCCGCCGACCTGGTCAAGTCCGTCTCCCGCACCCCCGGCGACGGCTCCACCATCAAGGTCATGTCGATGTCCTTCGGCACCCCGCCGAAGCCCGCCTCCGCCAACCGGTTCTGGGCCGCCGTGGAGAAGGCCCTCGGCGTGAAGATCGAGTACACGATCATCTCCCAGGCCGACTACCAGAAGAAGATGGCCACGGTGATGGCCGGCGACGCCGACACCCTGCCCGACATCATCAACCTCTTCCACGGGTTCGTCCTGCCCCGCGAGGCCGAGTTCGTACAGCGGCGGGCCGAGGACCTCACGCCGTTCCTCTCCGGCGAGGCGATCGCCGACTACCCCAACCTCGCGAACATCCCCACCCACGCCTGGCACGACATGGGCCGCATCGGCGGCCGGATCTACGGCATCCCCCTGGAGCGCCCGCTGCCCGGCTCCACCCTCTGGCTCAACCAGGGCATGTTCACGGACGCGGGCATGAAGGAGGGCTGGACCTCCGACGACTTCGCCGCCGTCTCCAAGAAGGCCACCAGCGGCCGTACTTACGCACTCGGCGCCGCCCAGGGCTCCCTGTTCGGCAACGCCGTGCACTCCGCCGCCCACCGCGCGCCCAACGAGTGGGCCGTCACCGACGACGGCATTTTCCTTCCGGGCGTCGCCGACGAACGCTACAAGGCCTCCATCGCCTTCCAGGCACAGTTGCGCAAGAACGGCTCGTACCACCCCGACGCCACGTCCATCTCCCAGATCGACCTGACCACCCTCTACTACAACGGCACGGTCGGCTCCATGCAGGACGGCTTCGGCGCCTACCTGCCCAAGTACCGGGAGGCGCCGGACGGGATGACTCCGGCCGCGGCGCTCCCGTACAGCGTCGGCGGTGAACCCGGCGGCATCGTCGCCGCCCGCCGCTCCTTCGGCTACACCGTGCTGAAGAAGGCGAAGAAGGAACGCATACAGCTGCTCCTGCGCATCCTCGACTACCTCGCCGCCCCCTTCGGCAGCCAGGAGTGGGAGCTCGTCCACTACGGCGTCGAGGGCACCCACTTCACCCGCGGCAAGGACGGCTCCCCGCAGCCCACCAAGCTGGGCGAGGTGGAGAACAACACCAACCTGCCGCTGAAGTACCTCGCCGAAGGACCCCAGGTGCTGTTCGTGCCGGGCATGCCCGACGCCGTACGGGCCCTGCACGCCTGGCAGCAGAAGACGGTCCCGCACGCCATCCGCAACGCCTCCCACGGCCTGCAGTCCCGGACGAAGAACTCCCAGGGCACCACACTCAAGGCACTTCTCGACGACACCGTCACCGGCATCGTCGCCGGCCGCGTCCCGCTGTCGGAGTGGGACGGCGCGGTGAAGAAGTGGCGGGCCCGCGGCGGCGACAGAATGGCCGACGAGTTGGCGAAGGACCACGCGGCCAACACGTGAACGGCCGCCGGGCGGAAGAGAACAGGAGACGCGGGGGATGGGGAACGACATGGAGTCCAAGCGGCGGGTCACGATCCGGGAGGTCGCCGAGCGGGCGGGCGTGTCGATGGCCACGGCGTCGCGTGCGCTCAGCGGCAACCATCCCGTGCCCGCCGCGACCCGGGCTCGTGTGCTGCGTGCCGCGCGTGACCTGGACTACGTCGCCAACGCTCATGCGCGTGCCCTTGTGGGCGGTGGCCGAAAGATGGCCGCTGTCGTCGTCCGCCAGGTCACCAGCCCCTTCTACGCCCAGGTCGCCGAGGGCGTGGAGGCGGAGGCCGCCGACCGGGGCTGGCTGTGCGTGGTCGGGGCGACCGGCGGGGATCCGCAGCGCGAGATGGAGTTCGTGCAGCTCATGCGGGAGGAGGGGGCGCGGCTGGTGATCCTGGTCGGTGGGGTCGTCGAGGACGACGCGTATCGCTCGCGCGTGGCCCACTATGCGCAGGCGCTGGATGCGTCGGGGGCGCGGCTGGTGTTGTGCGGCCGGCCCGCTCCGGATCCTGACATCCCGGCGCTGGTCGTCGAGTTCGACAACGAGGCCGGTGCCCGGGCCATCACCGGGCACCTGCTTTCCGCCGGGCACCGGCGGATCGTGTTCCTCGGTGGGCTGCCTGGCAACACGGCTCTGGATGCCCGTGTCGCCGGGTACCGGGCCGCGCTCGCCGAACACGGGTTGCCTCCGGCGGCTGCGCGGGTTGTCGACTGCGGCCTCGGTCGTGCGGCGGGTCTGCGTGCGATGGCTGAACTTCTCAAGGAGACACGGGAGTTCACTGCCGTGTTCGCCGGGGACGACATGGTTGCTGCGGGCGCGTTGCGCGCTGTCGCCGACGCTGGGCTGAGCGTGCCTGACGATGTGTCGGTCGTCGGGTACAACGACATTCCGCTCGCTGAGGACTTCAATCCGCCGCTCACCACGGTTCGGACTCCCGCGGAGGAGCTTGGTCGCGCGGCCGTGCGGATCGCTTTGCGGGATCCCGACAACGCCGCCGGGAGCCACCATCTGCTGGGCACGCACATCGTTGTTCGTCGCAGTGTCGCCGCGCCGCCGAGGCCGTCCGGCGACGGCGGGTGATTCGTGGCCGGTCGCTCCCCCACTCTCGGCTTCGCTCGAGCGGGGGACCCCCATCGCGGCAGAGCCGCATATCGATGCGGCCCGCGCCCCTGAAGCATGCTGCCCGACCGCCCCTTGACCGACATGGAGGACTCAGTCCCGTATGACCGCGCCGCATGTGTCGCTCCCCGACGACCCGACGCACCTTCCCGGCCTGCCCGGACCCGACCCCGTGCTCTCGCCGATCACCGGCTGGGCCCGCGCCCACTGGGAGGCGCTGGCCGACCGGCTCCTCGACGGACTGCTGCCGTACGCCTCCCCGGGCTTCGCCCAGTACCGGCTCCCCGGCCCGCCCAGCCACTCCGGCCCCTGGTCCGACGGCCTGGAAGGCTTCGCGCGCTCCTTCCTCCTCGCCGCCTTACGCATCGCGGGCTCGGACGGTCGCGTCGGTCCCGCCCTCATCGAGCGCTACGCCGCCGGTCTCGCCGCCGGTACCGACCCATGCCACCCCGAACACTGGCCGCCCATCACCGACCGCGCCCAGCCCATGGTGGAGGCCGCGTCGATCGCCATCGCCCTGCACGAGTCACGGCCGTGGCTGTGGGACCACCTCGACGACCGCGTGCGCGGGCAGGTCGCCGACTGGCTGGGCGGGTTCGTCGGCGCGGACGTCAACGACTCCAACTGGCGGCTTTTCCAGGTGATCTCGGAGGAGTTCCTGGCCTCCGTCGGCGCCCCGCACAGCCGTACCGAGATCGACGCGGGGCTCGCCCGCCTGGACGACTGGTACCGGGGCGGGGGCTGGTACACCGACGGCGACGGCCGGAAGTTCGACTACTACAACGCCTGGGCGCTGCATCTGTATCCGGTGCTGTGGCAGCGCATCGCGGGCCCTCGTGCGGATGAGGCGACCGTGGCCCGGCACCGGGCGCGACTGCGCGAATTCCTCGCCGTCCACCAGCACTTCTTCGGCTCCGACGGTGCCCCGGTCCACCAGGGCCGCTCCCTCACCTACCGCTTCGCGACCACCGCCCCGCTGTGGGCGGGCGTCCTCGCCGACGCCACCCCGCTGCCGCCCGGCCGCACCCGCCGCCTGGCCTCGGGCGCCCTGAAGCACTTCGCCGAGCACGGCGTGCCCGACGAGCGGGGCCTGCTCACGCTCGGTTGGTACCGCCCCTTCCTCCCCGTCACCCAGCGCTACTCGGGCCCCGCCTCCCCCTACTGGGCGAGCAAGGCATTCCTGGGCCTGCTCCTGCCGGCCGACCACCCCGTCTGGACGGCAACCGAGGAGCCCGCGCCCGTGGACAAGGAGGACGTCTGCCTGGCCCTGCCCGCGCCGGGCTGGCTGCTGCACTCCACCTCGGCCGACGGGATCGTACGGCTGGTCAACCACGGCAGCGACCGCCTCCCGCCCCCACCCGCGACCGCTGACGACAGCCCGCACTACGCGCGCTTCGCCTACTCCAGCGCCACAGCCCCCGAAACTCCCGAGACGACGCCGGGACCCGACAACCACATCGCCCTGCTCACCCCCGACGGCACACCGTCCCCCCGCGGCCGTATCCACCCCCTCGGCGCCTCCGGCAGCCGTGCCGCCTCCTGGCACCGGGCGCTGGGGCATCGCATCGAGACGGTGAGCGTGGTGCGCGGGCCCTGGGAGGTGCGAGTGCACCGCCTCGACGTACCGCCCGGCACCCGTGTGCGGGAAGGCGGCTGGGCCGTCGCCGACGACCTCGCGCCGCCGGTCGCCCGGACCGGCCCGGGCCGGGCATGGGCCCGCGGCGCGGACGGACTGACCAGCGCGATCATCGGCCTCTACGGCTGGGGCGACGCCGAGGGCAGGGTCGTACCGGCCCTCGGCGCCAACGCCGTCGGACACCACTCCGCCACGCCCGTCCTCGAACTGGGCGACGGCGCCCGCCTGTTGGTCACCCTCGTGGTGCTCAGCGCCGACCCGCACGCGCTGCGCGCGGGAGCGAGCGCGTCGGTCGCCGCCGACGGCACCGTGGAGATCCGCTTCCCGGACGGCACCCGGGAGCGGGTGGCGCCCCGGCTCAGCGATGCGCCAGAGCCAGCGCCCGGTCCAGCGCCTGAAGGAAGGAGTTGACCGTCACCCGGTCCCGCACCGCCAGCCGCAGCCACTCCTCACCAAGGCCCGGGAACGTGTCCCCGCGCCGCACCGCGAAACCGAGGTCGCGCAGATGCCGGCGCACGGCGGTCGCTCGTGGCAGCCGTACGAGGACGAAGGGGCCCTCGGCCGGCTGGACCACCCGCAGTCCGTCGGCGGCGAACTCCTCCAGCCCGGCGACGAGATGAGCCCGGTCCGCGGCGATACGGCGGGCCGCGTCGGCCGCCTCAGCCAGTGCCCGCGGCTCCACGCACGCCTCGGCGGCGGTGAGCGCCGGCGTGGACACCGGCCACAGCGGCTGGGCCCGCTCCAGGGCGGCGATCGTCTCGGGGTCGGCCAGCACGTACCCGATCCGCAGCCCGGCCAGCCCCCAGGTCTTCGTCAGGCTGCGCAGGACGACCAGCCTGGGCACGTCCGTCCGCCCGGCCAGCGCCTCCCGCTCGTCCGGCACCGCGTCCATGAACGCCTCGTCCACGACCAACGTCCGCCCCGGACGGGCGAGTTCGGCGATCGCGGCGGCCGGGTGCAGGACGGAGGTGGGATTCGTCGGGTTGCCGATCACCACCAGGTCCGCGTCCTCCGGGACCGCCGCCGGCTCCAGCCGGAAGCCGTTCGCCTCACGCAGCAGGACCCGGTCGACCGTGTGGCCCGCGTCCCGCAGCGCCGCCTCCGGCTCCGTGAACTGCGGGTGCACGACGACCGGCCGGCGCACCTTCAGGGCACGCGCGAGCAGCACGAACGCCTCGGCGGCACCCGCCGTCAACAGCACCCGCTCCGCCGGGAGCCCGTGTCGCGCCGCCACCACGGCCCGCGCGTCCCGCCCGTCCGGGTAGGCGGCCAGCCCGGAGAGCGACTCGGCGATCCGCTCCCGCAGCCACGCCGGGGGCGTGTCCGCGCGGACGTTCACGGCGAGGTCGACGAGGGCCGCCCCGTCGTCCCGCACCTCGGCATCTCCGTGATGCCGCAGATCGTGCGCCTCAGCGGGCATGGGTGTGTGCGCCATGGTGGTGGTGTCCGTGGTGGTGATGGTGGCCGTCGTCGTCCGGGTGGAAGTGCGGCTGCTGCGGCAGCCCCACCTTGTCCTCGAACCCGGGCAGCGCGATCCGGTACACGCACGAGTCGCAGTTCATCCGCAGATCGCCCTTCACGGCCTCCTCGTACCGCTCCATCACCAGATCGAGCAGCTCCGGCTCGGGCCCGATCACATCGCCCGAACGCACCTCGACCTCCGGATGGGCCTCCGCCCAGCCCTCCGTCTGCTGCCGCACCCGCTCCGGGAGGATGCCCGTGAACAGGAAGTACGGGAGTACGACGATCCGCCGCGCCCCCAGCTTCACGCACCGGTCCAGGCCGCTCGGCACGTCCGGCGCCGCCAGCGACACGAACGCCGTCTCCACACCCGCGTAGCCGCGCCCCTCCCACAGCAGCCGGGCCGCCTTGTGCACCTCGGCATTGGCGTCCGGGTCGGTCGAGCCGCGCCCGACCAGCAGCACGGTCACGTCGGCCCGGTCGGCCGGCGTGCGCGCCGCACCGCCGAGGGCCTCGTCCAGCCGCCGCTCCAGGACCGACAGCAGCGCGGGATGCGGGCCCAGCGGACGGCCGTAGGCGTACGAGATCCCGGGATGCCGCTCCTTCTCCCGGGCCAGCGCCGCCGGGATGTCGCCCTTGGCGTGCCCGGCGGACACCAGCATCAGCGGTACGGCGGCGAAACGGCGTACGCCCCGCTCCACCAGCTCGGTGACCGCGTCGCCCAGCGGCGGCGGGGACAGCTCGATGAAGCCGCCCGCGACGGGCAGGTCGGGATGGCGGTCGCCCAACTCCCGTACGAAGTCGCGGAACGCCTCGGCTCCGGCATCGTCCCGGGTGCCATGGCCGGCGATGAGCAGGGCGGGCGGCGGGGTGGTCACGATTTCTCCTCGAACGTCGAAAGGGGGTGGTACAGCAGGGCGTTGAGCGCGGCGGCGGCCACCGCCGACCCGCCCTTTTCGGACACGTTGCTCACGGCGGGCAGCCCGCTCTCGCGCAACGCGGCCTTGGACTCGGCCGCCCCGACGAAACCGACGGGCAGCCCGATGACGAGCGCGGGCGAGGCGTCCAGGGTCAGCAACTCCTCCAGCGCGGTGGGGGCACAGCCGATCACCCAGAGGGCGCCGGGCCCGACCTGCTCGTGGGCGAGTCGTACGGCGTGGGCCGAACGGGTCAGCCCGGGCGCGGACTCGGCGTCCTTGAGGCGACAGACGGTCTCCCGCCGGGTGATCCCCGCGGCCACCATCTCCACGTCCACGACCACCGGCGCCCCGGCGTGCAGCGCGGCGTGCGCCTTCGCCAACTCGCCCTCGTCCATGACGAGATCGCTCGCGTACTCAAGATCGGCCGCGGAGTGGATGACCCGTTCCACCACCGCCCGGGTCAGCGGCGGGAAGTGCGAGGTGTCCAGGCGGGCGCGCAGCCGCCGGAAGGACTCCTGCTCGATGGGATGCACCACGCGGTTCACCGGGCCTCCTCCTGCTTCTCCGGCCGGCTCTCCTGCCAGCGGTAGCCGCGCGGGGTCACCATGCGGCCCGCGATCCGCCGGGTCGCGGTGTTGCCCACGGTCACGACCGTCATCATGTCGACCGTCGCCGGGTCGAGGGCGGCCAGCGTCGTCAGCACGACGGACTCGTCCGGCCGCGACGCGTTGCGTACGACACCGACGGGCGTCGCAGGCTCCCGGTGCTCGGCGAGGATCGCCAGCGCCTTGGGCAACTGCCAGTCGCGGCCCCGGCTGCGCGGGTTGTAGAAGGTCACGACGATGTCCGCCTCGGCCGCCGCGCGCACGCGTCGCTCGATGACCTCCCAGGGCGTGTGGAGATCGGAGAGGCTGATGGACACGTGGTCGTGGCCCAGCGGCGCACCGAGGATCGCGGCCGCGGCGAGAGCGGCCGTCACGCCGGGCACGCCGATCACGTCGATGTCGTCGGAGGCCTCGGCGAGCGCGGGGGAGGCCATGGCGTACACGCCGGCGTCCCCGCTGCCGATCAGCGCGACGGCCTGCCCCTTGCGGGCCTCCTCCACGGCCGTCCGCGCCCGCTCCTCCTCGGCGCCGAGCCCCGACTCCAGGATCCGGGTGGCGGGCCGCAGCAGGTCGCGGATCTGGTCGACGTACTGGTCGAGCCCGACCAGCACGGAAGCACGCCGCAGTTCCGCCTTCGCGCGGGGCGTCAGAAGGTCCCTGGCGCCGGGACCGAGCCCGACCACCGCGAGCCGACCGCGCGCGGGCCGCCGTACGACGGCACAGGTCGCCATGGCCGGTCGGCCGTCCTCCCGGTCCGACTTCCGCTTGGGTACGAGGAGTTCGCCACCGCGCACCAGGGCGGCGGCCTCGGCGACGGAAGGGGTGCCTACGGCGGCGAGGGGGGCATCGGAGGGGTTGGGCACGTCCACGGCCGCCAACTCCTCGGCGGAGTAGGTGACGAGGGGAACGCCCAGGCGGTCGGCCGCCCGCACGATCCCCGGTTCCTCGGCTTTGGCGTCGACGGTGGCGAGCTCGGCGATGCTGCGGGGGGACAGTCCCGCATCGCGCAGCGCGTCCTCGATGAGCCCGAGGATTTCGCCGACGGGGGCGCCCTTGGAGGCGCCGACGCCCACGACGAGGGACGGCGGGCGGAGAACGACCTCATGCTCGGCGGGTTCGACGAGACGATCCGTCAACCGGATCACGTACGCCCCTTCCTCGGTGACCCGGAGCGCCGGAAGGGGCCAGGCGAAGTCCGCCTTCAGCGCCACCGGTTCACCGTCGAGCACGGCCCGGGAAACCCCGGCGACATCCCCCTCGACCGGAAACCCGAGCGTATCCAGTCCAGGCACCCCCACCGCATCCGTAGCCGTGGTCACCACGGGCTCGGTCCCCAGCAACTCACCCACCTCACGGGCCAGTTCATTGGCACCCCCACCATGCCCACCGACCAGCGAGACAGCGAACCGCCCGCCCTCGTCGACACACACCACACCCGGGTCGGACGCCTTGTCACCCAACAGCGGGGCGATCAGCCGTACGACCGCCCCCGTCGCCAGAAAACACACGAGCTGCTCGCACTCGGCGAACGCCCGCCGTACGGCGTCCCCGACGGGCCCGTCGTACACCCGGGCCCGGGAGGGCCACGCCGCGGCCAGCCGGTCCCGCGCAGCCGCGCCCGCCGCGGTGGCGGAAATGAGGCCGATCACAGAGGAACTCCTTCTTCGGTACGTACTGGAGACCGGACGCCCCACAGCAGGAAAACGGGGTTGGTCGCCGCGAGCCGGGTCACGTCCCCCGGCAGCGGCGCGAGCCGGGACGACTGCAACAGCACCCCGTCGCAGTCGAACCCGGCGCCGGTGAGCGCCGCCCGCGCGGCCGGCACCCGGTCGAGCGCGGCCATCGCCACGACGACGGTCCGCCGGGCCCGCCGCGCGCACACCGTGACGACCTCGGGCAGTTCACGCCCCCCACCGCCGACGAACACGGCGTCGGGGTCGTCGGGAGCATCGAGCTCGGCCAGCACCGCGGGCGCCGCCCCGTGCACCACCCGTACGTCGACCCCGTGCGCGGCGGCGTTCGCGCCGATCCGCTCGACCCCGTCCAGGCTCTTCTCGACCGCTGTCACGGCGGCGCCGAGCCGCGCGCACTCCACGGCCACGGACCCGGAGCCCGCGCCGACGTCCCACACCAGATCGCCCAGCCGCGGCCCGAGCCGGGCCAGCGCCAGCGCCCGCACCTCGAACTTGGTGATCATCGAGTCTCGGTGGGTGAACTCGCCTTCGTCCAGGGCCCATTGGGCAGGCCCGGGCGGCGGCCCGGCGACCGAACGCACGCCGCCCACCGCCCGCGCCTCGTCCAGGCACAGCACCACACTCACCGCCGGACCCCAGTCACGGGCGGCGGCCTCGGCGGGAGTCACCCGCTCCACACGCTCGTCCGCCGAGCCCAGCGCGGAGGCGACGACCAGAACACGCGAGTCGCCCCTGAGCGCGGCCCCCAGCTCCGCCGGACCCGCCCCCGGCCCCGTCAGCACGGCGACCTTCGGCCGCGCCCGGCACACATGCACCGCCGTACGCAGGTCACGCCCGTGCGCGCTGACGACGACGGCGTCGTCCCACGGCACCCCGAGCCGCGCGAAGGCGGCGGCGACGGACGACACCCCCGCCCGGACATCGAGCCGCTGGGCACCGAACCGCTCGGCCAGGACCCGCACGATCCCGAAGAACCCGGGATCCCCCGAGGCCAGCACGACGACACGGCCCTGCTCGTCCAGGTGCCGCTCGATGACGTCCAGCGCCGGAGCCAACGCACCGAGGACGACCTGCTCGGCGCCCTCCGGAACCGGCGCGGCGGACAGATGCCGCCGACCGCCCACGACCAGCCGGGCACCGGCCAGCACGTCAGCCGCGACCGGCGCCCCAGTCCCCGCGCCGACAACGGTGATCACGTGCTCGCACCCCGCGAGCGCAGCGCCTTCCGGGCCTCCGGGTCGGCCTTGCGGTAGCCGTGGAAGTGGCCGGGGTGGTAGAGGTGCGAGCGGGTGCCGTGCGCGTCGAGGGCCGGGCCGACCAGGAACAGCGTGTGCTTCCAGAGCTTGTGCTCCTTGACCGTCTCCTCCAGCGTGCCGATCGTGCACTTCACCACCAGCTCCTCCGGCCAGGTCGCCTGGTAGGCGACGACGACCGGCGTGGTCGTCGGATAGCCGCCCTCCAGCAGCTCCCGCACGAGCTGCCCGCTGCGGGCGGCGGACAGGAAGATCGCCATGGTGGTGCCGTGCTTGGCGAACTCCCGCACCTCCTCCCCGGGCGGCATCGGCGTCTTGCCGCCGCCGAGCCGGGTCAGCACGACGGACTGCGCGACCTCGGGGATCGTCAGCTCACGCTGGGCGAGCGCGGCGACGGCGGAGAAGGCGGAGACACCGGGAACGACCTCGGTCTCGACGCCGATCCGGGCACACCGGTCGAGCTGCTCCTGCGTACCGCCCCAGAGGGCGGGGTCGCCGGAGTGAATCCGGGCCACCTTCAGCCCTTCTTCACGCGCCCGCTCGTACACGGCGACGACGTCCTCCAGCGACATCGTCGCCGAGTCGAGGATCTGCGCGCCCTCGCGCGCGTGCTGGAGGACCTCCGCCTGGACCAGGCTGGCCGCCCAGATCACCACGTCGGCCTCCGCGATGGCACGCGCGGCACGGAACGTCAGCAGATCGGCGGCGCCGGGGCCGGCACCGACGAAGGTCACCTTGCCGGTGGGGGCATCGGCCATGGGAATCGGTCCTCTCCTACGAAGTACTACGGACAGAGCCGCGCTGTGTGCTCAGCGCCATGCGGCGCCGCCGGATGTGCGTGAACGGGGCGGCTTGATCGGATACCAAGGGCACATGGCGGTCTTCGTCGCGCTCGGCGCGTTCCTGATGACGCTGGCCGGCGGCTGGACGGCACTGCGCGTGACCGACCGCCGCCATCTGGTGCTGGGCCTGGCAGGCGGCCTGATGCTGGGCGTGGTCGGCCTGGACCTGCTGCCGGAGGCGCTGGAGGCGGCGGACACCGAGGTGTTCGCCGTACCCGCGGCGCTGCTCCTGTTCGTGGCCGGTTTCCTGCTGGCCCATCTGGTGGAGCGCCTGCTGGCCGTGAGGCAGGCGGCCCACGGCGCCGAAGAGAGCGACGGCCGTACGCCCGAAGTCGGCCTGACGGCGGCCGCCGCGATGGTCGGCCACAGCGCCATGGACGGCGTGGCGATCGGCGCGGCCTTCCAGGTGGGCGGCGGCATGGGCACCGCGGTCGCGCTGGCCGTCGTCGCCCACGACTTCGCGGACGGCTTCAACACGTACACGATCACGAGCCTGTACGGGAACGCCCGGCGCCGGGCGCTCGCCATGCTGTTCGCGGATGCCCTGGCCCCCGTGGCGGGCGCGGCGTCCACGCTCCTCTTCACGATCCCGGAGCCGATGCTCGGCGGCTATCTCGGTCTCTTCGGCGGCGCGCTGCTGTATCTGGCGGCGGCCGAGATCCTCCCGGAAGCCCACCATGAACACCCCGCCCGCTCGACCGTGCTGTGCACGATCGCGGGCGCGGCGTTCATCTGGCTGGTCGTGGCCGTGGCCGAATGATCCGGGGGTTGATCCGGGGGTCGTCACAGCTTGCCGCCCCGCCCGCCGTCCCGCCGCGCGGGCGCGATGAGCGTCGAGAGGTAGGGGAGAGGCGCACCGTCGAGCTCGGCGGCCGACCGGACGGACTCCTCGGGCAACCCGAGCGCCGACCCCCATACGGCATCGTCGATCCGCCCGGTCTCCCGCAACGCCTCGGCCACCTCCCGCGCCTGCCGCCCGAACTTGTAGGCGACGACGGTCCCGGGCCCGTTCAGGGCGTCCTTGAGCACGGCGGCCCCGGCAGTGACGGGAACGAGGGTCAGCGGCTCGGTGCCCTCCGTCAGCACGGCCCCCGACCGCGCCGCGAGGTCCTGCATGGCGGTGATCCCGGGCACGGTCTCCACGACGACGCCGGGCACCACCTCGCCGATGGTCTGCGCGAGGTAGGTGAAGGTGGAGTACACGTTCGGATCGCCGATGGTCGCGAAGGCGACGCTGCCGTACTGCTTCAGCAGCCCGGCGACCCGCTCACCCGCCGCGTCCCACGCGGCCTCCCGCCGCGCCCGGTCGCTGCGCTCGTTGAGCGCGAACACGACCCGGACGACCTTCTCCTCGGGCACGTAGTGCAACACGGTCGCTTCGGCCCGGCCGCGTTCGCCTGTGTCCATCACGGGTACGACGACCACGTCGGCCGCCCGCAGAGCATTCACGCCCTTGACGGTCACCAGCTCGGGATCACCGGGCCCGACCCCGACTCCGATCAGCCTGCTGCTCATGACGTCCGGCACCTCTCCACGAACCGACGGGCGACACCGGGCTCCGAGGCCCAGTGCGTGTGCAGATAACTCGCGTGCACACCTCGCTGTACGAAACCTTCGACCCGCCGCCGCGGTGCGCGCACGCCCCAGGCGGGAGCGGCCCCCGAGCCGGGCTCGACGACCGACCGATGAAACTCGTGCCCCCGCATCCGCGTTCCGGCCACCGCGAGCACACTGTCACTCACGGCCACGGCGTCCCGGTACCCGAGGGTGAGCCGCTCGCCCATACGGGCCGTGGCGTCGAGCACGCCGCACATGGGCCGCCCGTCGAGCTCACGGCACAGGTACAGCAGCCCGGCACATTCGGCGGCGACGGGAGCGCCGTCCTCCGCGAGGGCGGCAACGGCCTTGCGGAGAGGCTCGTTGGCCGACAGCTCGGAGGCGTACACCTCGGGGAACCCGCCACCGATGACCAACCCGTCGGTCCCGTCGGGCAGTTGCTCGTCCCGGAGGGGATCGAAGGTGACGACCTCGGCCCCGGCGGCGGTGAGCAGCTCGGTGTGCTCGGCGTAGGAGAAGGTGAAGGCGGGACCGCCGGCAACGGCAATGACGGGAGCTTCCAGGCCCGGCCCGGCCGGCACTTTCGGGCGCTGGTCCGCATCATCCAGCCTGTCCGGCACTTTCGAGCGCCGGTCCGCTTCTCTCAGCCCGTCCGGCGTTTGAGGACGAGGCCCTTCGGGCCGAAAGCGGGGGTCTGGGGGCGCAGCCCCCAGGGACGGGACGGGAAGGGGCGGAGGGGGCGCTGCAT
The DNA here is from genome assembly GCF_002291145.1 of Streptomyces sp. SA15. Lineage (GTDB taxonomy): Bacteria > Actinomycetota > Actinomycetes > Streptomycetales > Streptomycetaceae > Streptomyces. The sequence continues at coordinate 13,458 of NZ_NTGE01000101.1, read as the reverse complement.
CCATCAGCGGCTCCGCCGCGGGACCCAAGACCTCAGCCGCATCCCAAGCCGCACACGACAACGCACCGGCACTCCGCGCCAGCGCGACCAGCGCCTCCAGGTCACACCCCGACCGCACCTGCTCCGCCATCGCGGCAACCGCCTCCACGGCCTCGCCCCGCCGCTCGGCAACCGGCACCAACCCCAGATGCCGCGAAGGCGTATCCACCTGAGCCGCCCGCCGCAACACCCCCAGCACAGGCACCCCGGCCGCCCCCAACGCCTCCCGCAGCAACTCCTCATGCCGAACCGAGGCGACCTTGTTCAGAATCACGCCCCCGACCCGCACCTCCGGATCCCAGGACGCGAACCCATGCACCAGCGCCGCCACCGACCGAGACTGCGACGAGGCGTCCACGACAAGAACCACCGGCGCCCGCAGCAACTTCGCCACATGAGCCGTGGACGCCAGTTCACCCTCCCCCGCAGCCCCGTCGTACAGCCCCATCACCCCCTCGACGACGGCGATGTCACACCCACGCGCCCCATGCAGAAACAACGGCCCGACCAACTCCGGCCCACAGAGATACGCGTCGAGATTCCGCCCCACCCGCCCGGTGGCGAGCGCGTGATACCCGGGATCGATGTAGTCCGGCCCCACCTTGTGCGGAGACACGGCAAGCCCCCGCGCGGCGAACGCGGCCATCAACCCCGTGGCAACGGTGGTCTTGCCGCTGCCCGACGAGGGCGCGGCAATGACCAGCCGAGGGACGGAAGAGCTCACCACTCGATGCCCCTCTGCCCCTTCTGCCCGACGTCCATCGGATGCTTGACCTTGGACATGTCGGTCACGAGATCCGCGAAGTCGACCAGCTTCTCGGGCGCGTTCCGCCCGGTGATCACGACATGCTGGGTCCCGGGCCGATCCCGCAACACGGAGACGACCTCATCGGTGTCGACCCACCCCCAGTGCATCGGATAGGCGAACTCGTCCAGCACGTACAGCTGATACGTCTCGGCGGCCAGATCCCGCTTGACCTGCTCCCAGCCCTCGCGGGCCTTCTCCTCGTTGTCCATCTGATCGTCGCGCTGCACCCACGACCAGCCCTCGCCCATCTTGTGCCAGTCGACGGTGCCGCCCTGCCCGGACGCCCCCAGCACCCGCAGCGCGTTCTCCTCGCCGACCTTCCACTTCGCCGACTTGACGAACTGGAACACCCCGATCGGCCATCCCTGGTTCCAGGCGCGCAGCGCGAGCCCGAAGGCGGCGGTGGACTTGCCCTTCCCGACCCCCGTGTGCACCACGACAAGAGGCCGATTCCTCCGCTGCCGAGTCGTCAGCCCATCGTCCGGAATCACACTCGGCTGCCCCTGCGGCATTACGCGACCCTCCTCGAAGTCCCCTGAACATCCTTGACCAGCCCGGCGATCGAGTCCGCCCGCAACTCGTCCAACGTCACCGCCGTACCCTCCAGCTCACCCGCGAGCTGCCCGGCGAGCCCCAGCCGCACGGGCCCGGACTCGCAGTCCACGACCACTGAGGCGACCCCCTCGGCCGCGAACAACCGAGCCGCCCGTCCGGCCAGCGCGACCGGCTCCGGGCCCCCCGTGGCCCGCCCGTCGGTCACGACCACGACGAGCGCCCGCCGAGCCGGGTCCCGCAGCCGCTCCACCCGCAGCACGTCATGCGCCTTGAGCAGCCCGGCGGCCAGCGGCGTCCGCCCACCGGTCGGCAACGACTCCAGCCGAGCGGCCGCCGCGTCGACGGACGAGGTCGGCGGCAGCGCCACATCGGCGGCCGACCCCCGAAACGTCACCAACCCCACTTTGTCCCGCCGCTGATACGCGTCCAGCAACAGCGACAACACGGCCCCCTTCACCGCACTCATCCGCTGCCGGGCAGCCATCGAGCCCGAGGCATCCACGACGAACAGCACGAGATTCCCCTCGCGCCCCTCCCTGATCGCCTGCCGCAGATCGTCCCTCCGTACGACGAGCCCCGGCCCCGACCGCCCCCGCGCCCGCTGATGCGGCGCCGCCGCCTGCACGGTCGCCGCCAAGTGCAGCTTGGTGAGTGCCCCTCGGGGCCGCCGCGCCCCGGTAGTCCGCCCGTGCTCGGTCCGCGCCCGCGACCGCCGCCCGGCGGCACCCTCACCGAGCCCCGGCACGCTCAGCACCTTCGTCCGGAACGGCTCAGCGGCCCGCGCGGCCTGCTGCTCACCCGACCCGGCACCGGAAGGCTGCGGCGCGCCACCCTCCCCGGCCTCGGGCCGCGCACCGGTGTCGCCCCCTTCAGGCCCCTCCGAAGGCGGCTGCCCACCACCCCCACCGGGCCCGTCCGGATCCGGATCGTCGTCCTCGCTCTGCCCCCCGAACTCCTCCAGCGTCTCGTCCAGCTTGTCCTCGTCCAGCCCGGGCGCATCAAACGGGTTACGACGCCTGCGGTGCGGCAGCGCGAGCAGCGCGGCCTGCCGCACATCCTCGGCGAGCACATCGTTCCGCCCGGCCCAGGCCGCCAGCGCGGTAGCAGTCCGAGCCATCACGATGTCGGCCCGCATGCCGTCCACCTCGAAGGCCGCACAGGTCGCGGCGATCTGCCGCAGCGCCCCATCGCCCAGGCGCACCGACGGCAACAGCTCCCGCGCCGCCACGATCCGCGCCCGTACGGCGGCCTCCTCGTCCGCCCACCGCGCCGCGAAACCCGCCGGATCGTCGTCGTAGGCGAGCCGCCGCCGTACGACCTCCACCCGCTGGTCGGGCTCCCGTGAGGCCGCGACCTCGACGGTCAGCCCGAACCGGTCGAGCAACTGCGGCCGCAGCTCGCCCTCTTCGGGGTTCATGGTCCCGACGAGGAGGAACTTCGAGGCGTGCCGTACGGAGACACCTTCGCGCTCCACATACGACGCACCCATCGCGGCCGCGTCCAGCAGCAGGTCGACCAGGTGGTCGTGGAGGAGGTTCACCTCGTCGACGTAGAGGATCCCGCGGTGCGCGTCGGCCAACAGTCCTGGCTCGAAGGCCTTCACGCCCTCGGACAGGGCACGCTCGATGTCCAGCGCACCCACGAGCCGGTCCTCGGAGGCGCCGACCGGCAACTCGACCATCCGCGCGGGCCGTTGGACACCGGCCCCCGGCTCGTGCGGCCCGTCCGGGCACGCGGGGTCGGGCGAGTCGGGGTCGCACGAGAAACGGCACCCGGGCAGGACAGGGACCTCCGGCATGAGCGCCGAAAGCGCGCGTACGGCCGTCGACTTGGCGGTGCCCTTCTCGCCCCGCACCAGCACACCACCGACCGCCGGGGACACGGCGTTCAGCAGCAGCGCGAGCCGCAGGTCGTCCTGGCCCACGACGGCCGTGAACGGAAACGGGGTACTCACTTGTCCTCGCCCTCCAAGTCGCCTTCCAGCTCCAGGTAGGTGGCCCGCAGCCGCTCCAACGTGTCCGCGTCCGGCTCGGCCCACAGACCGCGGTCGGCGGCCTCGAGCAGCCGCTCGGTGATGCCGCGCAGCGCCCACGGGTTGGACTTCTTCATGAAGTCCCGGTTCTCCGGGTCGAAGACGTACTCCGCGCTGAGCTTCTCGTACATCCAGTCGTCCACGACCCCGGCCGTGGCGTCGTATCCGAAGAGGTAGTCGACGGTCGCCGCCATCTCGAAGGCACCCTTGTAACCGTGCCTCCTCATCGCCGCCATCCAGCGCGGATTGACCACGCGGGCGCGGAAGACGCGGTGGGTCTCCTCGCCGAGGGTCCTCGTCTTCACCTGGTCCGGCGTGGCGGAGTCGCCCACGTACGCCTCCGGACTCGCCCCCGTCAGGTGCCGCACCATCGCGACCATGCCGCCGTGGTACTGGAAATAGTCGTCGGCGTCGACAAGATCGTGCTCACGCGTGTCGACGTTCTTCGCCGCCACAGCGATCCGCTTGAACGCCGTCTCCATGTCCCCGCGCGCCGCCCGCCCGTCGAGCCCGCGCCCGTAGGCGTACCCGCCCCACACCGCGTACACCTCGGCGAGGTCGGCGTCCGACCTCCAGTTCCGCGCATCGATCAACGGCAGCAACCCGGCCCCGTAAGCCCCGGGCTTGGACCCGAAGATACGAGCCGTCGCCCGCCGCCGGTCCCCATGCTCAGCGGCATCCTCGTCCACGTGCGCCCGCACGAAGTTCGACTCGGCGGGCTCCTCCAGCTCCGCCACCGCCCGCACCGCGTCGTCGATCAGCCCGACCACGTGCGGGAACGCGTCCCGGAAGAATCCGGAGATACGCACCGTGACATCGATGCGCGGCCGCCCGAGCTCCTGCAGCCCGACGACCTCGAAGCCCGTCACCCGCCTCGACGCGTCGTCCCACACCGGCCGGCATCCCAGCAGCGCCAGGATCTCGGCGATGTCGTCACCCTGGGTGCGCATGGCCGACGTACCCCACACCGTCAGGCCCACCGACTTCGGATAATCCCCGGTGTCGGCCAGGTACCGCTGCACGAGCGAGTCGGCGAGCGACTGCCCGACCTCCCAACTCAGCCGGGAGGGAATGGCCTTGGGGTCGACGGAGTAGAAGTTCCGGCCGGTCGGCAGCACGTTGACCAGCCCACGCGTCGGGGAACCGGACGGACCGGCCGGGACGTAACCACCCTCGAGCGCCTTGAGGATGTGCCCGATCTCGTCGGTCGTCCTCTCCAGCCGCGGTACGACCTCCCGGCACGCGAACTCCACCACCGCGACGGCGTCGGGGAGTTCGGTACCGAGGACCTCTCGGACGAGGGCCGGTGCGGCCGTGACGTCCCACGCCCGCGCCTCCATGCCCTCCGCGACCCGCCGGCACAGCTGCTCCAGCAGATCGATCGCATCCGCCGCCGTACGCGCCGGCCCCTCCACCAGATCCGACAGCTCGACCGGCACCTTCACCGGCGCCCCCGGCTCGGCCAGCAACTCCTTCTCCACCAGCCCGAAATGAGCCGCCAGACAGGCCCTGAGCCCCGGCAGCGCGTTCGCCTGCCCGCCCCACACCTGCGAGGCGCGCAGCACGGCGAGGACCAGATTCACGCGAGGCTCGCCGACCGGACCGCCGCCCAGGATGTGCAGGCCATCCCTGATCTGCACGTCCTTGATCTCGCACAGATAGCCGTCGATGTGCATGACGAACTCGTCGAACGCCTCGTCGTCCGGCTGCTCGTCGACATGCAGGTCATGGTGCAGCTCGGCCGCCTTCACCAGCGTCCAGATCTGCGCGCGCACGGCCGGCGCCTTCGTCGGGTCCAGGTCGGAGACGAGCGCGTACTCGTCGAGGAGCTGCTCCAGCTTGGCCAGGTCGCCGTAGGTGTCGGCGCGCGCCATCGGCGGCACCAGGTGGTCGACGACGGTGGCGTGCCCGCGCCGCTTGGCCTGGGTGCCCTCGCCGGGGTCGTTGACGATGAACGGGTAGATCAACGGCAGGTCCCCGAGGACGGCGTCCGGAGCGCACCCGCCGCTCAGCCCGAGCCCCTTGCCCGGCAGCCACTCCATCGTGCCGTGCTTGCCCATGTGCACGATCGCGTCGGCGCCGAAGCTGTTGTCCAGCCACCGGTACGCGGCCATGTAGTGGTGGGACGGCGGCATGTCCGGGTCGTGGTAGATCGCGATCGGGTTCTCGCCGAAGCCGCGCGGCGGCTGGATCATCACGACGACGTTCCCGAACTGGAGCGAGGCCAGCACGATGTCGTCGCCGTCGACGTACAGGCCGCCCGGAGGCTCACCCCATGCCTCCAGCATGGCGTTCCGCAGCTCGGGGTCCAGCTTGTCGAACCACGCCCGGTAGTCGGCGAGCGGCACGCGCGCGGGTGCGGAGGCCAGCTGCTCCTCCGTGAGCCACTCGACGTCGTGGCCGCCGGCCTCGATGAGCCGGTGGATCAACTCGTCGCCCTCGGACGGGTATGCGGTGACCCCGTATCCCGCGTCCCGCAGCGCGTCCAGCACGCGCACCGCCGAAGCGGGCGTGTCCAGGCCGACCGCGTTGCCGACCCGCGAGTGCTTGGTCGGGTAGGCGGTGAAGACGAGCGCGAGCTTCTTCTCGGAGTTCGGCTTGTGCTTCAACTCCGCGTGCCGTACGGCGATTCCGGCGACCCGCGCGGCCCGTTCCGGGTCGGCGACGTACACCGGGACCTCGTCCGGTCCCTGCTCCTTGAAGGAGAACGGCACGGTGATCAGCCGCCCGTCGAACTCCGGGATGGCGACCTGCATCGCCGCGTCCATGGGGGAGAGGGCGGCGTCCGACTCCTCCCAGGCGCTCCGCGACGAGGTCAGGCAGAGCCCCTGCAGCACAGGGACGTCGAGGTCGGCGAGCGCCCCGATGTCCCACGCCTCCTCGTCACCACCGGCCGACGCCTGCGAGGCGTGCGTGCCGCCGGCGGCGAGGACGGTGGCGACGAGGGCGTCGGCCTTGCCGAGGAGTTCGTAGAGCCCGGGGTCGGCACCGCGCAGCGAACCGCAGTACACCGGAAGGGCGTTGGCGCCCCGCGCTTCGATCGCGTCGCACAGGGTGTCCACGAAGGCGGTGTTGCCGCTGAGCTCGTGCGCTCGGTAGAAGAGCACGCCGACGGTCGGGCGCCCCTCGACGAAGGGACGCTCACCATGGACGCCGTACTCGGGCATCTTCTGCGGCTCGACGAACCCCTCACCGGTCAGCAGCACGGTGTCCGACAGGAACCGCGCCAGCTCGGTCAGGTTGGCCGGCCCGCCCTCGACGAGGTACCGCAGCGCCTCCGCCACGACCCCCGCCGGCACGGACGACTCGGCCATCAACTCAGCGTCGGGCACGGCCTCTCCGCCCAGCAGCACGGTCGGAATCCCGGACGCCTTCAGCGCGGCGAGCCCGTCCTCCCAGGCCCGCTTGCCGCCGAGCAGTCGTACGACGGCGATGTCCGCGCCCGCGACGAGGGAGGGCAGCTCGCCCTCGACATCCACGCGGGTCGGGTTGCCGATCCGGTAGGAGGCACCGGAAGCGGCCCGAGCCGCCAGCAGATCCGTGTCGGCGGTCGACAACAACAACACTGTGCTCATGCGGGCGCTCCCGGTGGAATGAAAGGCAGTCCTTGCGGCGCGCCCGACTCGATGAGCCGCCACAGCGCGTCCGTGTCCGCGTGCTGTTCGATCAGGTCGCCGAGCCGGTCGAGTTGCTCCTCGCGCAGCGCGGCGAACGAGGTGTCGGCGGCCGGCACGAACCGGCGGCCCGCGGCGGCCGCCACCTCGCGCAGGAAGGCCCGCCGGAAACCGTCCGACTCCAGCGAGCCGTGCCAGTGCGTGCCCCAGGTCTGGCCGACCCGGCAGCCGTCCAGGCTGTGTCCTTCGTCATCAGAGATGAACGCTTCCCCGCCTGCGACATCGGCGACCCCGTGATGGATCTCGTACCCCGCGACGTGCTCCCCGAGGGCTTCGCCCTCCGGCCGGGTGAGGGTCTTCTCCCGCGCGAACCGCACCCGTACGGGAAGCACCCCGAGCCCGTCGACATGCCCCTGCCGACTCTCGACGTCGTCCTCGATGTGCTCGCCGAGGATCTGGAAACCGCCACAGATGCCGAGGATCGGCAGCCCTTCCGCGGCCCTGCGGACGAGGGCATCGGCAAGCCCCCGCTCCCGCAGCCACTCCAGCGCCCGTACGGTCCCCCGGGTCCCCGGAATCACCACGAGGTCGGCGTCGGCCAACTCCTCCGGCCGGTCCACGAACCGCACGACCACACCCGGCTCGGCGGCCAGCGCGTCCACGTCGGTGAAGTTGGACATCAGGGGGACGGCACAGACGGCGACGCGCAGCACGTCCGCCCCGACGGGCGGGGCGACGACCGACTCCCTGACCGTCCCCCTCAGGGAGACCCTGAGCCCGTCCTCCTCGTCGATGCCGAGCCCGTGCCGGAAGGGCAGGACGCCGTAGGTCCGCCGTCCGGTGAGCCCGTGCAACATGTCGAGCCCGGGTTCCAGCAGGGAGACGTCCCCCCGGAACTTGTTGACCAGAAACCCGGCGACGAGTTCCTGATCCTCGAGCGAAAGGAGCGCTACGGTCCCGAAGAAGGATGCGAACACACCACCGCGGTCGATGTCCCCGACGACAAGCACAGGCAGTCGCGCGTTCCGCGCGATCCCCATGTTCACGATGTCGGTCCGCCGCAGATTGATCTCGGCAGGGCTGCCGGCCCCCTCACAGATCACCGCGTCATACGTGCCCCGCAACTCGGCGAGACAGTCCAGCACCGTCCCGAGGAGCTTCTGCTGCCGCCCCCCGTGATACCCACGCGCGCTCAGCTCGCCGACCGGCTTACCGAGCAGCACGACCTGACTGCTCTGCTCGCCCCCTGGCTTGAGCAGCACGGGATTCATCAGCGCGGTCGGCTCGACACGACAGGCCTGCGCCTGCATGGCCTGCGCCCGCCCGATCTCGGCGCCCTCCCGCGTCACGAACGAATTGAGGGACATGTTCTGCGCCTTGAAGGGCGCCACTTTCACACCCTGCCGCACGAGCCACCGACAGATCCCGGCGGTGACGACACTCTTGCCGGCATCGGAGGTGGTTCCGGCGACGAGAAGCCCACCGCCGGTCATGAGACACGCCCCGTTCGGTACTGCTGTGGGCAGTCGTTCCGCAGGGCGGAACCGGTGGGCACAGCCCGCAGCGCCGGGCGCCTCGCGACCCGCTCTCGCAGCAACGCCCCAGCCGCACCGACCCCGAACGCCAGCCACCCCACCCGCCGCGACAGCCGAACAGCCCGCTCGATGTCTCCCACTTCCACAGAACGCCCCCTGTCGTTCAGCACTGGCCGATGCTCGACGCGCCCCCCATACGACAACGTCCCCCCGAGCCGCACACCCAGCGCCCCCGCGAACGACGCCTCAACAGGCCCGGCGTTGGGACTCGGGTGCTTCGCGGCGTCGGCACGCCAGACTCGTATGGCACTTCGGGCATCACCCCCGGCAACCGCGGCCAGAACCGCAGTCACCCGAGCTCCCGGCCACCCCACAAGGTCGTCCAGCCGAGCGGAAGCCCACCCGAACCTCCGGTAGCGCAGCGACTTGTGCCCGACCATCGCATCAAGCGTGTTCACGGCCCGAAACCCGACCAGCCCCGGCACCCCACCGACGGCCCCCCACACCAGGGCTCCCACCACGGCATCGGATGTGTTCTCGGCGACGGACTCCACCACGGCCCGAGCGATCCCGTCGGCGTCGAGCGCCTGCGGATCCCGCCCGCACAGATGCGGCAGACGCGCCCGCGCACCCTCGATGTCCCCCGCCTCCAGGGCACGCCCGATGACCCGGGCCTCCCGGGCGAGCGAAGTCCCGCCCACGACGGCCCAGGTGGCCGCGCCGGTCAGCGCGACGGACGCGGCAGGGGACGTACGTACGGCACGAGCGGCCACGGCCCCGAGAGCGACGGCGCCACCGGCACACACGACGGCGTGCAGCGCGCCCCATCCCCGATGGTCCCGCCACAACACCCGCTCCACGGCACCCGCGGCCCGTCCGAACACGGCGACCGGATGCCCACGGCGCGGATCACCGAGAAGCAGGTCGCCGAGGAGGCCGGCGGCGGCGCCGTACGCGAAAACGCGATCGGCCCGCATCGGCTCAGCCGACCGCGGGGTCAGACAACGCGCTGGTACTGAACCTCAATCGGCAGCCGAGCATGGCGATAGGTCCTCACTCAGGGTGTCCACGCCCTGGTTCGACGAGACCGGCGGTGAGAGTTCCTGGCTCCCGGGGCTTCCTACCCCGGTGACAGTGGCGGGACCGCGCCGGATTCTCACCGGCTTCCTCTCCTGCCGCCGTACATGGCTCCGGCAGTCCACCACGGGGTTGGAAGGGCCGTCAACTTGCCGTTGACCTGCGACGGGAGAGTGTGCGAAGGCCCACACATGCGTGAGGTGCGGGACGGTGACCCGTCCCGCACCTCACGTGTTCTCACGCGCTGTGCGTCAGGCCATGATCAGATAGATCCCGTACCCCACGGCCACCGCACACGCCGCGAAGCACGCGTACGCGCCCGTGACCGCGAGCGTGGCCGAGTCGCCCCGCACGTCCGCCCGCTCGCGGCGCGACAGGCCCGCGATGCCGAGGGTGAACAGGCCCACCAGGGCCACGGTGACCACGAGGCTGACGCCGAAGACGGAACCGAGAGCCGCCCAGTCGATCTTCATGCTTCTTCTTCCTTGAGTAACTGTCCTTGAGTAACTGGGTGGGGTCAGACAGTGGCTTGCGAACGCGTCGGCTCGGAGGCCGAGGCGGGGACGGTGGCCGTGAGGTCCTCGGTCACCGTGCCCGCCGGAGGCGGCGTCACCGCGGCCATCGCCGTGGTCACCACGCCGGCCGGCTCCTCGCGGTCGTTGATATCGCTGGAGTTGACGTTCGTGTGGTCGACGACCTCGCGGCGGGAGAGCTTCCAGATCGCGGCGCTGGAGGCGACGAGGAAGACGGCGACGACGGCCGTGCCCCCGGCGCCGAAGCCCGTCACGTACTCGGCGAGCGCGCCGACCAGGGCGGCGGCGGGGAGCGTGAGGCCCCAGGCGACGAACATGCGCGTCGCCGTGGACCAGCGGACGACCCCGCCCTTGCGGCCGAGGCCCGCGCCCATCACCGCGCCGGAGACGGAGTGCGTGGTGGAGAGGGAGAAGCCGAGGTGGGAGGAGGCCAGGATGACCGTGGCCGCGCTGGTCTGGGCGGCGAAGCCCTGCTGCGGCTGGAGGTCGGTCAGGCCCTTGCCCATCGTGCGGATGATGCGCCAGCCGCCGAGGTAGGTGCCGAGGGCGATGGCGAGGCCCGCGGAGAGGATGACCCACATGGGCGGGTCGGAGTCGGGGGCGACGGCGCCGCCGGCGACCAGGGCGAGGGTGATGATGCCCATCGTCTTCTGCGCGTCGTTCGTGCCGTGTGCGAGGGACACGAGACCGGCCGAGGCGATCTGGCCGGCCCGGTAGCCCTTCTCGGCGGCCTTGCCGTCGGCCTTCCTGCCCAGCCTGTAGGAAAGGCGGGTGGCGAACATCGCCGCGAGACCCGCGACCAGCGGGGCCGCTATCGCCGGGATCAGGACCTTGGTGACCAGCGCGTCACCATGGACGGCGCCCAGGCCGGCCGAGGCGATGGTGGCGCCGATCAGGCCGCCCATGAGGGCGTGCGAGGAGCTGGAGGGCAGGCCCACCAGCCACGTCAGCAGATTCCAGAGGATGGCACCGACCAGGGCGGCGAAGATGACCTCGGGACGGATGCCGGTCTCGTCGACGAGACCTTTGGAGATCGTGTTGGCGACCTCCACGGAGAGGAAGGCGCCCACCAGGTTCAGTACGGCGGACATGGCCACCGCGACCTTGGGCTTGAGCGCACCGGTCGAGATGGTGGTGGCCATCGCGTTGGCGGTGTCGTGGAAACCGTTCGTAAAATCGAACGCGAGTGCGGTTACCACCACAATCGCGAGGATCAGCGAGAAGTTTTCCATTTACCCAGGCAATCGTTCGAGGTCATCGGCCGGACGAACGTAGGTAACCTGAATGAACGGAAGATGAACTGAGGGGGGCCGCACGGTGTCCGAGGTCGGCGGTTCGCGCACCGCCCAGCTTGCTCGGTGCCGTGCGGCCCAGACGCCGCACGGCTAGTAGCCTCGGGCGAACTTCCTCAGCTGGGTCAGGGACCCGTTGAAGAGATTCTGGTCACCCGGCAGGCTGCCGCCGTTGTCGAACTGCCAGATCGTCCAGGCCGACCATCCGGCCGGCAGCGCGCCCGCGCCCGCGGAGCTGTAACGGGCGACCCATAAGGGGTGGTTCGAGGCGAAGGCGCCGCTGCGGCCGGTGCACGTGTTCCACCAGTGGGCGGTGGTGTAGATCACGGGACGGCGGCCGGTGCGCCGCTTGACCTCGTCGCTGAACGACTTGATCCAGCTGACCATCTTCGCCTTGCTCAGGCCGTAGCACTTGTGCTTCTTGTCGTACGGGTTGTACTCGATGTCGAGCGCGGGCGGCAGCGTCCAGCCGTCCGCACTCCAGTTGCCGCCGTTGCGCACGAAGTGCGCCGCCTGTGCCTTGCCCGACGACTTGTTGGGCAGCGCGAAGTGGTACGCGCCGCGGATGATGCCCACGTTGCGGGCGCCGTTGTACTGCTGGCTGAAGTACGGGTTGCGGTAGGTGGTGGATTCGGTCGCCTTGACGTAGACGAACTTGGCGCCCTTGGACTTGGCCTTCTGCCAGTTGACGTTCTTCTGATGGGAAGAGACGTCGTGTCCTTTCGGCAGGCTCGCCGCCGAGACCGGCGTCTCGGCGAGTGCGACCCCCCCGACGGTGAGAGCCGCCACGGACGCCGCTAAGGCGCGGCTGTGGCGGCGGAACGGTTTGCGATCACGGGCCATATGTCCCCCCGGAATGGCGACGTGCACGACAAATCTCCCAGAGATTACTGGAAGATCATCGGATCTTCGGCGATCTCCGGCCAAGCGATCGAAGAAGGTCATATTTGCGTATATGCGTTCTTTCGGAGGGCCTGATTCCGGCCTAAAGTGCCCCCGCCCGGCGGCGGGTTGACGCCGTGCCTGGCAGGATCGCCGTATGGCTGAGCAGCAGCGGGACCCCCGGGGCGTACGGGGTGTACGGGAGGGCGCACAGGATGTGCCGGAGTCGCGGATGAGGGGTGTGCGCGCCGAGGAGGCGAACGCGTGGGAGGCGCTCGTCGCGACGGCCCGCCGGACCGTGTCCGACGGACTGGTCGTCGGCACCTCCGGCAACGTCTCGGTGCGCGTCGGCGACACCGTGCTGGTCACACCGTCGGGCGTCCCCTACGACCGGCTCACGGCGGACGACGTCACCGGAGTCGACCTCGACGGCCGGCAGGTCCTCGGCACACTCGTCCCCACGAGCGAACTGCCCATGCATCTCGCCGTCTACCGCAGCACCGACGCCCGCGCCGTGGTCCACACCCACGCCGTACACGCGACAGCCGTCTCGACGCTCGTGCACGAGCTCCCGGCGATCCACTACATGACCGTCGCGCTCGGCGGGCCCGTCCGGGTTGCCCCGTATGCCACATACGGCACCGACGAGTTGGCCGAGAACATGCTCCACGCCCTCGCCGACCGCTCCGGCTGCCTCCTCCAGAACCACGGCACCCTCACCTACGGCGCCACCCTGGACCAGGCCTACGACCGCACCGCCCAGCTGGAGTGGATGTGCCGCCTGTGGCTGACGGCGTCCGCGGTACCGGGACGGTCGCCGACCCTGCTGTCCGAGGCGCAGCTGGCGGAGGTGGGGGAGCGGCTGCGGGGGTACGGGCAGCGGGGGTGAGGCTCTGCCGCGCCCTCCGGGCGGGAGGCGCGACCGGCTGACTCATCCCGGCGGGCGGCGTCACACCGAGCCGTCCTCCCGCTGGCCGGCGGCCGGGTCCGACAGGACACTGGAGCCGTGCGCACTGTCAAAGCAACGGCCGCCGCCCTCTCCGCGGCCCTGGCGGCCGGCGCGGCGGGCATCGCGGCCGGCCGGCTCGCCA